>NZ_JAGGPF010000009.1 GCF_018613935.1 Agromyces sp. ISL-38
GGGCTTCGCGCTGCGGGGCTTCGCGCTGCGCGGGGCTTCGCGCTGCGGGGCTTTGCGCTGCGGGGCTTCGCGCTGTGCGCGGCTGCGCGCCGTGCGCGGTGCGCGCGGTGGCCCGAGTGCCGCGATCCGCGCCCAAGGCAGCGATCAGCTGGGCCAGGCCGCGGCAAGGCGCGGCAGCGCGCTGAACGAACGGATGCCGCGGCCGGGAGTGATCCCGCCGCGGCATCCGCCGTTGCACCGGAGCTATGCGAACTCGACCACGAGCTCGAGCTCGACGGGCGCGTCGAGCGGGAGCACCGCGACGCCGACCGCCGAGCGGGCGTGCCGGCCGGCCTCGCCGAAGATCTCACCGAGCAGCTCTGAGGCGCCGTTGATGACGCCCGGCTGGCCCGTGAACGCCGGGTCGGATGCCACGAACCCGACGAGCTTCACGATGCGCGTCACGCGATCGAGCGAGCCGATCTCGGCCCGCACCGCGGCGAGCGCATTGAGCGCGCACGTGCGGGCGTAGCCCTTCGCTGCGGCGGCGGATACGAGCCCCTCGGCGTCGCCGACCTTGCCCGTCGCGGGCAGGCCGCCGGCCGTGAACGGCAGTTGTCCTGAGGTGTACGCGTAGTTGCCGGTGACGACGGCCGGGACATATGCGGCCACGGGCGGGGCGACCTCGGGCAGTTCGATGCCGAGCTGCGCGATGCGGGCTTCGTATACCGCCACGCTCACTCCCCCTCGAACTGCTTGGCTGCCTGTGCGGCGGCGGCGGCGCCGGCGGATGCCGCGGTCGACGACTCCCCGCCCACGGGGCGCTTCAGGTAGGCGACGAGACCACCCTCGGGACCCGACACGATCTGCACGAGCTCCCAGCCCTCCGAGCCCCAGTTGTTCAGGATCGCAGCGGTGTTGTGGATCAGCAGCGGGGTGGTGATGTACTCCCAGGCCGGCATGGGATTCCTCGTCTCTGGTGTTGGTTATAGGCGGGAGAGGGCGGGTCGCGCCGGATTCCGGCATGCGCCGTGCATAGCGCGATTTGCCAGCCTTCTCCGTTAAGCTCCACTATATGTCTGCCCAAAAACGTACGATGAGCGACGTCGGCGCCGGAATCCTCGGTTTCGTCGGCATGAGTGCTCTCGCCGGTGTACTCGTCACGGCAGCCGTGACCCCGGCACTCGCCGTCACCGGCATGGCCGCGAACAACAGCATCTCGATGTTCGAGAACCTGCCCGGATACCTCGACATCGGCGAGCTCTCCGAGAAGACGGACATCTACGCATACGCGCCAGACGGCTCGCCCTATCACCTCGCCTCGTTCTTCGACGAGAACCGAGAGGAGGTCGCCTGGGAGGCGATCTCGCAGTACGTGAAAGACGCCGCGGTCGCCGGTGAAGACCCCCGGTTCTATGAGCACGGCGGCATCGACATCCAGGGCACGCTGCGCGCCGCGCTCAACGAGTACGTGATCGGCGGCGCCACGCAGGGTGGGTCGTCCATCACCCAGCAGTACGTGAAGAACGTGCTCATCAACAACGGCGTGCGCGAGGCGACGACCGAGGAGGAGAAGGAGGCCGCCTACGAGGCGGCCACCGAGACCTCGCCCGATCGCAAGCTCAAGGAGATGCGGTACGCGATCGCGCTCGAGAAGGAGTTCACGAAAGACGAGATCCTGAAGGGCTACTTGAACATCGCGGCCTTCGGCGGCCGGGTCTACGGCATCGAGTCGGCGGCGAAGTACTACTTCGGCGGCAAGCACGCCTCCGAGCTCGCCCTGCCCGAAGCGGCGAGCCTCATCGCCATCGTGAACAACCCCGAGAAGTTCCGGCTCGACTACCCCGAGAGCGAAACCAACGGCGTCAATTCCGTCAACGAGAAGGGCGAGCCGACGCCGTACGCCGCGAACAAGGAGCGGCGCGACTACATCCTCGATCAGATGCTCAAGGAGAAGAAGATCACGCAAGAGGAGCACGACGCCGCGGTCGCGACGCCCGTGACTCCTGCCATCACCGAGCCGAGCACCGGTTGCCAGTCGGCCGGCGGCAGCGCCTACTTCTGCGACTACGTCACCTGGATCATCCTGAACCAGTTCGACGACCCCGACACTGAGAAAGACGAGGGCAGGGAGCTCCTCCAGCAGCGTGGCCTGCAGATCTTCACCACGCTCGATCTCGAGCTGCAGGGCGCCGCCGAGGCGGCGATCGCCGAGAACGTGCCGACGACAGATCCCCGCTTCGACGTGGGTTCGGTCGCGGTCACGGTGGAGCCCGGAACCGGCCGCATCCTCGCGATGGCGCAGAACAAGAAGTTCTCGAGCGACCCGGAGGTGACCGCGACGAGCGCGGAGTACACCTCGGTCAACTACAGCACCGACTTCAACTACGGCGGGTCGAGCGGGCTCCAGCCCGGATCGACCTACAAGGTGTTCACGCTCGCCGAGTGGCTGAACGAAGGGCACTCCCTCACCGAGAAGTTCAATGGCTCGCGTCGGGCGTTCACGTCGTTCACCGACAGCTGCACCGGCAATTGGACCGGCAGCTACAACCCGAGGAACGACGACGGCCGCATCGCCAACAACGCCGTCGACGCCACGGCCTGGTCGGTGAACACGAGCTTCATGGCCATGGCGCAGCAGCTCGACCTGTGCAAGATCAAGCAGACCGCGCAGGCCTTCGGCATCCACCGCGCCGACAACGCCGAGCTGCAGATGAACCCGTCCGACGTGCTCGGCACCCAGGAGATCGCTCCGGTCACGATGGCCGCGGCGTTCGCGGGCGTCGCCAACAAGGGCAACACCTGCACCCCGATCGCGATCGACAAGATCCTCGACGCCGACGGCGTCGAGATCCCGCCGCCCGCCTCGACGTGCACGCAGTCCGTGCCCGAGAACGTCGCCGCCGGCATGGCCTACGCGATGCAGCGCACCTTCGCGAGCGGCGGCACGGCGACCGCCTCGAACACCGGCACCGGAGTTCCGCACATCGGCAAGACCGGAACGACCGACGGTGCGAAGGACACGTGGATGATCGGCGCGAGCACCAAGGCCGCGACCGCGGTCTGGGTGGGCAACGTGGTCGGCGACGCGAACCTCCGCGACATGAGCTTCGACAGTGGTGCCGCGGCGACCGCCCGTCACCGGATCTGGCCTCGAATCATGCAGGTCGCCGACAACAAGTACGGTGGCGACGCGTTCCCAGAGCCCGACGCGACGTCGTTCCGCCAGGTGATGGTCGCCGTTCCCCAGGTCGCCGGGCTCTCGCTCGACGCCGCGAAACAGGCGATCGAAGCGGCCGGATTCGCCTTCGAAGACGGCGGACAGCAGGACTCGAACCTTCCCGCGGGCACGGTCTCCGGCACCGACCCGACGGGTGAGGCGGGCCGCGGCAGCACGATCCGGGTCTTCACGAGCAACGGATCGATGACCGCAGTGCCCGACGTCGTCGGACAGAACGCCGATCAAGCCGATGCCGCGCTCAGGGCGGCCGGATTCAAGGTGCAGCGGCAGAACGAGAACACGGCCGATCCCACGCAGGCCGGCGTCGTGATCGCGCAGAACCCTGCGGGTGGCGGCTTCGCGAAGCCGGGCGACACGATCACGATCACGATCGGCAAGCTCGCCGGCCCCACGCCGGGTGCCGGCGGTTGAGCCGCCCCGCTCTCCCGCCGGCTGCGCGGATCGCCCTGGCGATCGGCGCAGCCGGCGCTGCCGTACTCGCGTGGGGCAGCCTCGTCGAGCGCACGAGGTGGACCCTTCGCCGAGCGGATGTCGCGGTGCTGCCGCCGGGTGCCGCGCCCATTCGGGTGCTCCACCTCTCCGACCTGCACATGGCGCCATGGCAGCGTGACAAACAGGATTGGGTGCGCTCACTCGCCGCACTCGAACCCGACCTCATCGTCGACACGGGCGACAACCTCGGACACGAGCGCGGCCTCGAAGGCATCCGCCGGGCGTTCGAGCCGTTCCGGGGCATCCCGGGCGTCTTCGTGAACGGCTCGAACGACTACTTCGGGCCCACCATCAAGAACCCGTTCGCCTACTTCGGCGGGCCATCCGGATATGTTCCGCGTTCGAAGCCACTCGACATCGACGCCCTGCACTCGTACCTCGCCGACCTCGGCTGGAACGACCTCGACAACACCGCCGCGAGCCTCGACCTGCGCGGCACGCACTTCGAGTTCTTCGGCGTCGACGACCCGCACAGGGGCTTCGACCGCCTCGACCTCATCACGGGCGCGATCGACGAGCTCCGAGCCGAAGACCCGCTCGGCGATGAGACGTGGCCTGATGCGGCATCCGTCTCCACTCGACGCCCCACCGTCACGATCGGCGTGACCCACGCGCCCTACCAGCGCGTGCTCACCTCGTTCGTGAACCACGGCGCCGAGCTGATCCTCGCAGGCCACACCCACGGCGGTCAGGTCTGCCTTCCCGGGTTCGGCGCGCTCGTCACGAACTGCGACATCCCCCGCTCGCAAGTGAAGGGGCTGAGCGTGTGGCGGCACGGGCTGCGCTCCGCGTTCCTCAACGTGTCGGCCGGGCTCGGCACCTCGATCTACGCGCCGGTGCGCTTCGCCTGCCCGCCCGAGGCGACCCTGCTCACGCTCCTGCCGACCGAGTAGCGATCGCCCGATCGGATGCCGCGACATCCGAGGACGTCGGTCGCGCAAACGGCCGGAGGTGGTCTGTCTGGCCTGAATTATCGGCTATCCTTGTGGAGGCCCGTGAGGGTCACCGGGGTGTGGCGCAGCTTGGTAGCGCGCGTCGTTCGGGACGACGAGGTCGCAGGTTCAAATCCTGTCACCCCGACCAAATCGAAGGCCCGGGTATCGCACGCGATATCCGGGCCTTCAGTCGTCAGGTGAGCTCGTCGTCAGGTGAGCTGTCGTCGCGTGCCGGAAACGACACGACGCATCCGCCCGAAACCGTGAAGTGCACGATCGCGCGCTCGGGACCCGAAGCCGTGTCATCGATGGCGCGATCGAGCGCGTCCGTCGGGACGCGACGCGGATCCTTCGAAAGGCCGGTGCCACGCGCCTTGAGGGTCGCTTCCTTGATGGTCCAGGCACGCGCGAGCGCACGGCGGCGCGCTGTGCGCGGCAGCCGCTCGAGGCGCACCTGCTCGTCGGCGGAACACATGCGGCGAATCAGCGCCACACGGTCGAACACGTCGAACGGCTCCTCTTCGACATCGGCGCCGACGAGCCCTTCGGCGACGACGGCTACCAGCAGGGTCGAGGCGCTGTGCGCGATGCTGACGTCGATCCTTGCGTCGCCGAGCAGCCGCGGCTTGCGTCCGGGCGCATCAGCAGCGAAGCCCGCCCACACCGCTCCGAGACGCGAGGTGACGAGGTCACGGGCCCACGCTCGCCCGGCGGAGCGGCGGCGGCGCAGCGCGCCCGCCCGCGCGCTCCGCTCACCCGAGCCAGCTGCGGAATGGGCCTCGTCGACGCCGGTCGCAACGGTCCAGTCGCCCATCCGCCAGAACACGCCCGAGGCGGTCACGCCCTCGCTCGTCTCCATGAAGGCTGCGCCGCGGCCGTGGGCGATCACGCCGCGGCGAGCCGTTCGGAGAGGCCGCCGGCGAGCTCGCGGATCGTGGGGTGGTCCCACACGATCGTCGGATCGACGTCGAGGTCGAACTCGTCCTCGATGTCGCCGCACAGCGTGAGGGCGTACACCGAGTCGAGGCCGAGCTCTGCGAGTGGCGTGTCGGGTGTGAAGCTGCCGGAATCGACCTTTCCGTAGGCCACGACACGTTCGACGAGCCAGGACTCGATGGCGTCCGTCTGAGTATTCATGCTGTACTTCCTTCTTCGGCTTCAGGATGCCGCGGGTGGGTTCGGGTGGAGGGGGCGAGCCGGATGTCCCGTGCGACGTGATCCTCGGCGAACGCGATCAGCCGATCGACGAACGCAGGGTCGAGCGGCGGGATCCGCCCGCTGAGCCGACCCTCGATGCGAGCCAGGCATGCTTCGCGTACGAGTGGGTCGCGCGTGATGGACGGTGCATCCGGGCCAGCGCACACGCCCCCCCAGGCGCCTGCGGCGAGGAGCAGGGTCAGGCGGTGGGCCAGCGCGAATGCGGCCGGCGGGGCATCCGTGCCGAGCTCCGACGCGGTGAGCGCGTCGATCTGCTCGCCCAACTCGTCCAAAGCCTCACCGAGGCGGTCGAGGGCGTTCGCGGCGCCTGAATCCGGCGCGAACCGTTCCCGCACCGTCGGGTCTCGCAACGCGGCTCCGAGCGGGTCGCTCGAGCCCGCGCCGAGTGAGAGTCGGCCGAAGTCCAGCTCCTCGAGCGGGCCGCCGAGCTGGAAGAGCGCCGGATCGGTCGCCTGGGTTCTGCGCGAGCGGCGGAGCCAAGCCGGCAGGTTCGGGAGGATGGTAAGCAGGCACGCCGTCGATCCGCCATGCCCGATCGGAACGATTGCGAGGTCGCGCAGGAACTTCTCGAAGATCTCGTAGGGAGCGACGCGCGCGTAGAACGTCGAGCCGAAGAGCACGGAAAGGTCTTGCATCGCCGACGTGAGCAGGTGCGGCACGAGGTACTTCGCCGCGGCGGTGAGGATCAGGCACTCGGCCGGTGCGAGATGGAGCGCGCGCACCACCACCGCGCTGAGGGCATCGGCGATGAGGAAATCGGCGATGGCGCCCGCGAGGAGTGCCCGGGCGTGCGGCAGGTCGAGCACCACGCCGCCGTAGAGCGAACGCTCCGATCCGAAGCGAACGGCGAGATCAAGTGCCGCGTCGACGGTGGCGATCGCGAGCGCGGGCACGACGGCGCGGCTCACCTGGAAGGCGGTCAACGCGACCTGCGCCGCCGCCCCCGGCGCGCCGATGGTGCCCGAGGCGGGCACCGGGAGGTCGTCGAACACCGCGTCGCCGAGTCGGCAGCCGCGCATGCCGGCGGTGAGCACCCGACGTGACGTGTCGGCGAAGGGCCGGGTGACGTCATCTTTGTTCCACATCAGCAGCGTGTGGCTGCGCGCGCCGGGCTCGTCGGATGTCCGCGCCATGATCAGGATCGACTCGGCGCGATCGACGTTGTTGATGACGTGCTTCTGGCCGCGCACGTACCAGCGGCCTCCGCGCTCGGTGGCGGCGCATTCGTTGTGCAGCAGGTCGTTGCCGTGGTCGAGTTCGTGGAAGCCTACGGCGATGCGCTCGCCGCGCACGAGACGATCGGCGACATCCGCGCGCTGCTCGTCGTCGCCGGCGACCCACACATTGAGTGCGGCCATGAGCGTGGTGATCCCGTAGCCGAGGCCGAGCGACGGATCCCGGCGGAAGATGGGCCGCCACCGCTGTACGAGGTCCTCGGTGGAGACCCAGCGGCCGCCGAGTGACGCGGGCACGAAGTCCGCCCCCGCGCCCCACTCCTCGAGGATCGACTCCGCGGCTGCGCTCATGCGGCGTGCCTGGTCGTCGTCGGCGATCGTGGCGTATCCGAACGGGCCGGGCGCCATCGGGTCGCCGAAGAGCGCGTCGAGGTCGTCGGGCTCGCCCGCCGTCGTGCGCGCCCGGGGCGAGGAAGACCCGACCGTCGTCATGCGTGGACCCCCCAGCCATCGAGCATCGAAAGCCTGCTGCCGGATCGCGCCGCCTCGAGTGCCTGCCCTGCCAGCTCGGCGGCCGATGCCGCGGCCGACTCGGAGCGCACCAGACCGAGCCGCACCGAGATCCGCTCGAGGATCGCGAGGAGCCGACCCTCCGACGCAGCACCACCACTCCCTCGCCCGGCGAGCTCGACGGCGATCGCGCAGGATGCCCCGAAGCAGAGCGCCAGCCGCATCGCGACATCGAACGATGCTGCACTGGGCGCGGCTTGCCGTGGCGCGGCGCCGGCGGCCTCGAGCAGCCGATGGAGCTCGGCGGTGATGTCCTGCGCCGGCCCGGCCGATGGCCGTGAGCCGAGCAGGTCGGCGAACGCGGGGAGCGCACGCAGCAACCGCGACCCTCGGCGGGTCACGAGTCGGAGGTGGAGCGGATCCACCCAGACCTGCGGTTCCGCGTCCACGTGGAAGTCGCGCAGGATGCCGCCGACGTCGACCGGGTCGGCAGGGCGGGTGATGGCCGTGAACTCGTTGACGATCATGTTGAGGTTCACGACGGAGTTGCCGTCGAAGATCCCGACGGCCCGGTTGTCTCGCGCTGCCTTCTGGAACTCCCCGGCGCCTGCGACGCCGAGCAGCTGCGACCTGGCCCCGAGGAACGACGTGAGGTCGCGGAAGAGGAGGTCGACGGTGTCGGGCACGAGGAACTTCACGAGCGAACTCACGAGCGCCAGCTCTTGCGGCGCGTGATGCGCCTCGCGCGCCCCGGCGAATGTCACACACTCCGCGAGCAGCGCATCGGCCACGGCAGTTCCGAGCGTCGCCCGGGCTGCGGGCAGCGACCCGAGCTCCCGCCCGAACACCCGGCGCGACGCGGCGAACTCCACGGCCACGTCGACCGCGTGGTCCGCCGCTCCGAGCGAGAGTGCGGTCGAGAGCGGGCGCGTGAACTGCAGGCTCTTCAGCACGATCTCGAGGCCGAGGCCCGGGTCGCCGACGAGCCTGTCACGTTCGACGGTCGTTCCTCGCATCGAGAGGCCGCTGATGTCCGCGCCGCGATTGCCGTAGGTTGCCACCTTGGGCTCCGAGGCGAGGGAATGCGTGTCGACGCGACCCTTGTCGACGAGGACGAGCGACAGCGCGCGGGGCCCGGGCGCATCCGAGGTGCGTGCGAGCACGGTCATCGCGCGCCCCCGCGTGGCATTGTTGACCGGCCACTTGACGCCGTCGACCACGATGCTCGAGCCGATCGCAGCGGTCGTCGCCGTGGCGGAGAGATCGGAGCCCCTCCCACGCTCGGTGAGACCCCACGAGAGGGGCGCGCCGTCGAGCACGAGCTCGGCCATGATCGCCGCGATCTGGCCGCCCGCCACCCATGCGCTGACGGCGCCGAGGAAGCTGATGCCGTGGGCGACCGCGACGGTGAGATCGCGCGCGGCGGTGGCGCGGATCATCATCATCGGCACGAACACATCGCGAAGCTCTCCGCCGTGTTCGGCCGGGGTGTAGTACCGGTGCAGCCCCCACGCGTTCAGGGCGCCGACCGCGTCGCCGGGGTACGCCGAGGCCTCGTCGAGCTCGAGCGAACGCTCGGTCGAGATCACCGCGGACTGATCGCGCGGATCGCCGAGGTACCGGTCGAGGTCCGCGACTGCCATCCGGCCGGCGAGCGCTGAGCGCGTCATGCGACCGCTCCTCGGTCGAACCCGAGCGTGAGCACGGTGGGCAGTCGTTCCTCCGCGAGGAGCGAACGGGTGAGCCCGCGCTGCACTTTGCCGCTCGTCGTCCGCGGAAGGCTTCCCTTGCGGATGAGCGCGACGCCGAGCTCGGGCAACATGTACTCCTCCGAGACCGCGCGCCGAACCCGCTCGGCGAGGGCCTCGAGGTCGCCGTCGGCGAGGCGTGCGGCATCGACCTCGGCCACGAGGCCGACGGCGGGATGCGACGCCGATCCCTCGAATGCGGCGCTGAGGCATCCAGCGTGCAGCAGGGGCGCGGCGGTCTGCTCGAGGTCCTGCGGATAGATGTTGCGACCGCGGATGATGATGAGGTCTTTGAGCCGACCGGTGATCAGCAGCTCACCATCGACGGTCGTGCCGAGGTCGCCGGTGCGGAGGTACCGATGGTCGTCCCCCGGGATGATCACGCCGAACACAGCCGCGGTCTCGCCGGGCCGGCGCCAATACCCCTGCGTGATGCTCGGGCCGCTCACGAGGATCTCGCCGACCTCGCCGTCGGCGGCGCGCGTGCCGGTCACGGGATCCACAATCTCTATGCGGTGCCCCTCGGCCGGCGGCCCGCAGGAGACGAGGTCTACCTTTCGCGCGTCATCAGCCGGCGCGCGCAGGAGGCCTTGCTCGATGCCGGCCGCGTCCGCTGGTATCGCCCGCACCGGGTGACCGGCGGCCTTCGCCGTCACGAGGAGCGTGGTCTCCGCCATGCCGTACGCCGGAATGAAGGAATCGGCGCGGAATCCGGTGGGCGCGAACCGCTCGGCGAACGCCCGGAGCGTCGCGATCCGCACCGGTTCCGCGCCGGTGATCACGCCCTCGAGCGAGGAGAGGTCGAGTCCGGCGAGCTGTTCGTCGGTCACCAGCCGCGTGCACAGCGCATAGGCGAAGTCGGGCCCGACCGTATGGGTGGCGCGATGCTCGGTGATGAGCCGCAACCAGAGCAAGGGGCGCCGGAGGAACTGGCTCGGCGAGGTGAGCACGCTGTCGCCCCCGACGTAGATCGGTTGGAGCAGCTGCCCCACGAGGCCCATGTCGTGGTAGTGCGGGAGCCATCCGACGGTGCGGGACGCCGCGGTGAGCCCCACAGCCGACGTGATCGCCGCCTCGTTCGCGACGAGGTTGCCGTGGCTGACCATGACCCCCTTCGGCACGCCCGTTGAGCCCGACGTGTACTGGAGCAGCGCGAGGGACTCCGCGTCGATCGCGGGCGGTGTCCAGTCGTCGGCGCGGCCGTCGAGGCTGTCGACCGCCATGACGCTCGCGACGCCGACCGCATCACCCACGGCGAGTCCGAGCGGCGCCAGCGCGGCATCCTGCGTGAGCACGATGCGGCTTCCGGAGTCGGCCACGATCGACTCGAGTCGGCGCAGCGCGACCTCGGGCTGACGCGTCGCCGTGACCGGCACGGGTGCGGCGGTGAGGCCCGCATAGAACACGGCGTAGAGCGCGCGGATGAATCCCAGGCCGGGGTCGAAGGCGAGCACCACGACATCACCGGCGGCATACCCTGCTGCGGTGAGCGCAGCGGCATCCGCTTGAGCCTGATGGTCGAGCGACGCATACGACGCGAACACCGAGTCGCTCGGGTTCGTGTAGAAACGCAGACCGCGTGCGTCGCCTGCCGTCACGGCGGCGCTGCGCATCGCGTCGAGGAACGTGGTGTTCGTGTTCACGCCGGCATCCTCTCCCCAGTCGGCTGCGGCCCCACGACGTCGCGTCGCTCACGCCACATGGGAGTTCGGCCGAGACTACGACCGCAACTTGAACGACGACGACATGGAAGATTGCGTGCGTGTTACATCTCCGCGCGGCGCACCCCCAGTTCGGGCGACGTGGCGCTTGCGGCACTCGCGCTCGGTATCATGGCCGCTTGCCGGGGCGGTTCGCGCCTCCGCGTTCACGAGGAGGCGCCAGATGGCGATGCGGGCCGGGGAACTGAAACAGCGGTTGTCGCGGCCGTTGCGCTCGCCGGGGCTGATCGCGGCCGCCGACCGGATGCTGCTGCGCCGCCCGAACCCGCCGGTCGACGGCCGCCGCCACCATGTGGTGCTCGCGCCCGCCGGGGGCGGGAACATCGGCGATCAGGCGCTCGTCGAGGCGTTCATCGAGAACGTCGACGGCGATGTGACGGTGATCTGCCGACGCCCGACCGACTACGTACTCCCCGGCGATCCCGATGACGCCGACGACGGCAGGGTTCGGATGCTGCCCCTCCTCTCGCTCGTCTACGGCGACCTCATCGGGCACCTCCGCGACCTCGGCCGCTTCCGCGCTGCCCTCCGCACGGCGACCTCGTTCTCCGTGATCGGGGCGGATGTCATGGACGGCGGCTACGGCTTCCGCGCCTCGACGAACCGCGCGAACCTCGCGCGGCGCGTCGCGGAACTCGGGATCGATGCGCGGATCCTCGGGTTCAGCTGGAACGCGTCGCCCGATCCACGAGCACGCGACGCGGTTCGTGAAGCCGCTCGTCGGGGCGTCACGACGGTGCTGCGGGATCCGCGCTCCGCCGCTCGCGCCCGCGCCGACGGCATCGACCCCGTCGTCGACGGTGCCGACATCGTGTTCCTCGCGCGCAGTGTCGACGATGCTTCGGCGGCGGCATGGGCCGACCGGGTCGCCGCACCGCTCGCGCTCGTGAACTTCTCCGGCCTCGTCCCGGCCGCGGGCGGGCTCGACCCGTACGTCGCCGTCGTCCAGGAGCTCCGCGACCGCGGGCACGGCGTGCTCCTCGTGCCCCACGTGTCGAGACCGGGCGCCGACGACCTGCCGCTCTCCCGCGCGGTGTCCGAGCGGTTCGCCGCAGACGATGACGTGCTGCTCGTCGATCGGCTCCTCACGCCTGCGGCGATCCGCGGGCTCACGAGGCGTGCACGCGTCACCGTGACGGGTCGCATGCACCTGGCCGTCATGAGCCTCATGCACGGGGTTCCCGCGGTGACGGTGGCAACCCAGGGCAAGGTCGAGGGCCTGATGGAGCTGTTCGGCACGCCGGAGCTGTGCGTGCCGACCGACGCGATCGCGACATCGCTCGCGGCGGTCGCGGCGACGACCGCCGACACCGCCGACCAGCTCTCCAGCGTCATCCGCGCCCGCCTCGACGCGGTGACCGAGCTCGCCGGCCGCAACTTCGTCGGCCTGCGGCGAGCCGACCGCACTGTTACCTCCCGGTAAACAATCCATACGTCGACGGCGCAGGTGACCGAACCGGAGGCTACGCTGGTCGGGCTGGCGACTCGACCGATGACGGACCTCTCGGAGATGGACCAACGGCCGTAGGGTCCTTCGAGACCGGCGGGCACGGGAGGGCGGAAGTGAACGGTCTTGACTTGCTGTTGCTCATGCAACGGGCACGCGATGCGGCCTTCTCGTGGATCGCCTCGTCGGGCTTCGCGGGCTTCGGCGCGCGGTCGCGAATCCTGCTGCCCTTCCGCGTCGGCAACGCCGACCGCATCTCGATCGGATCGGACGTGCTCATCGGGCCCGGCTCATGGCTGATCGTCCCGCGGCTCGACCATCCAGGTCCGGTCATACGGATCGGCGACCGCGTGCGAATGAACGAGACCTCGATCTCGGCCGTCAGCAGCGTGATCATCGAAGACGGCGTGGCGATCGCGCGCGGCGTCTACATCTCCGACCACGCCCACGGGTTCGACCGGCCCGATGTGTTCATCCGCGACCAGCCGCTCGATCGCGTCGCGCCGGTGCGCATCGGCCGCGGTGCCTGGCTCGGGCAGAACGTGGTCGTCATGCCGGGAGTCACGATCGGGGCCGGCGCCGTCGTCGGCGCCAACTCGGTCGTTCGCGACGATGTGCCGCCGCGTTGCGTGGTCGCAGGAACCCCAGCCCGGCTCATCCGTCAGCTGACGACATGATCGAACGGTCCGGCCCGCGAGCATCGTCGGTGGGACCCGGCTCGAGTTCCACGAACACGGCCGACTTCGTGTTCACCTTCAGCTACGAGACCTATTCCGACGCCGTGCGACGCGGCATGATGCGTCCGCCCGACCGCATCCTGGCGAGCCTCATGCGCAGCCCCGAGGTGCGCCGGCTCCTCGTCGCGAACCCGTTCCGCTGGTTCCCCCGCGTCGCCGCCACTCCCCTGCTCGACCGCGACGTGCGCTTCCCTCCGGGCGAGCGGATGTCGCTGCATCATCCCGCCCGCCTGCGACGTGACGACCCCACCGACCTTCCCGCGGTCGCGGCAGAGTACACCGTCTACGATCGCTCGCTCGCTCGCGCCTCGCGGCGCATGGGCCTCGAGCGGCCGCGGGTCCTCACGACGAACCCCCTCGTCGCCGGATTCGCCCCGCTCGACTGGGCCGCAGAGGTCACGTTCTTCGCCCGTGACGACTGGTCGAGCTCGCCGGCCAGGGAAGCGTACTGGCCGGCGTACCGGGAGGCATACCGGCGCATCGCCGGCTCGGGCCGAGCCGTCGCGGCCGTGTCCGCTGAGATCATCGAACGGATCGCGCCGACGGGCCCGGCGGCGGTCGTTCCGAACGGCGTCGAACCGTCGGAGTGGCTCGGCAGCCCGCCCATTCCCCCGAGCTGGTTCGACCGGATCCCCGGACCCCGGGCGGTCTACGTCGGAACGCTCGACTCCCGCCTCGACGTCCCCGGCATCGTCGACCTCGCGAGCCGGCAGCGCGAGCTGCAGGTCGTGCTCCTGGGCCCGCTCCCCGACCCCGGCTACGTCGATGAGCTCCGTCCGCTGCCGAACGTGCACCTGCATCCGAGCGTCGCACGCGCCGAGCTCGTCGCGACGCTGCGCAACGCGGAGCTCTGCCTGCTCGCGCACCGACGCACCCCGCTCACCGAGGCGATGAGCCCGCTGAAGATCTACGAGTACCTCGCGGCGGGGGTGCCCGTGATCTCGGTCGACCTGCCCCCGGTGCGCGGCATCGACGACCGTGTGTTGCTCGTCGACTCGGTGCACGACTTCGCCGACGTCGTCCCCGCGGCCCTCGAACTGGGTCGGGCGCACGAGAATCGCCGCACGTCGTTCGTGCATGCGAACTCCTGGGCTGCGCGACACGAGCGCATCTTCGAACTCGCGCGCCGCTGAGCGAGGCTGACCGCGAAAACGCCCGGCTACCCCCCAAAAGGAGGGTGCATCGGCCCTCGCTGACCCCCGAAGGGAGGGGGTTTCCATCGGCTTTGTGTCGAGGATGTGTCAGCTTACGAAAGAGCCTGTGAACTGCTCTCGACGACCCTTCCAGGCGCGGTCGAGCGCTCGTTAGCATCGGCGCAACAGCCCGATCGAGCTGCAGACGAGGAGCAGTGCGAATCGGCCCAACGGCCGAAGAGCGGCTCCGCCCGATCTCGCTGCATCATTCACCCAGGCGACGACTGCCTGAATAACCGGTTCCCATGGCTGGGCTGGTGGTCGTGAGCGCCGTTCGTCGACTCTCCGCTTCAGCCGTACCCGGCGGAATCCAAGGGGGTCCGACGATGTCCAGCGAAGCCGAATCGATGACGTTCGTCGGACGCCCCGCAGATCGCCTCATCGGTCGCGCCGCGGTCGTCGGGCGCCGGGTCGTCGCCCAGCCGAGGCGATTGGGATGGCGTCGACGCCTCGTGTACGCCCTCGCGCTGACCGATACGGCGCTCATCGCGGTCGCCCTGCTCGTGGCGCAGCTGGTGCGATTCCGAACCAGCGGATTCGACGCCGCGACGCCGCAGAGCGACGTCGACTATCTCTCGCTCAGCGCGGCGATCGCGGTCGGCTGGCTCCTCGCCCTCTCGGCCACCCGGTCGCGTCTGCTTCGCAACATCGGCACCGGCACGGTCGAGTACCAACGGGTCGTCAACGCGACGCTCATCACCTTCGGCACCTTCGCCGTCATAGCGTTCCTCCTCCAGATCGACATCGCCCGCGGCTTCCTCGCGGTCGCGCTTCCCCTCGGGCTCGCACTTCTGCTCGCCGGCCGCATCACGTGGCGCTACGCATTGCACGCGATGCGACGGGTGGGTCGATGCACGACCGGGGCGATCATCGTCGGGCGACCCGACGATGTCGCACGCGTGGTCGTCGAGCTCCGCCGCCAATACCGGGTCGGGTATCGCGCGATCGGTGCGGCATTCGCCGGATCCGCTCGCACCCCGCAGCCACGCGCGTTCGACCTGCCGACCGTCGCCTTCGCCGACCTCGCCGCGACATCGAGGCGCACGCGCACTCGAGCGGTCATCGTCGCGGGCGACCTGCCCGGCGGCAGCGCGACGATCCGTCGACTGGGTTGGGACCTCGAGAACTCCCAGACCGAGCTCATCCTGGTGTCCCGGTTGACGGATGTCGCGGGCCCGCGAATCCACCTGCGGCCCATCAACGGCCTTCCGATGGTTCACGTCGACCTGCCGCAATACTCCGGCTTCGCGCACTCCGTCAAACGCGTCTTCGACATCGTCGTGACCGGTGGCGTGCTCCTCGTGTTGAGCCCGCTCTTCGCGGCGATCGCGATCGGGGTGCGGCTCTCGAGCGCGGGACCGGTGCTCTTCCGGCAGGAACGGGTAGGAGCGAACGGCACGCGGTTCACGATGCTGAAGTTCCGATCCATGGTCACCGACGCCGAGGCGAGGCTCCTCGAGCTGCGGGACCGGAACGAGGGCAACACGGTGCTCTTCAAGATGAGGGACGACCCGCGCGTCACGCCGTTCGGCCGCATCATCCGCCGGTTCTCGCTCGACGAGCTGCCGCAACTGTGGAACGTCCTCGCCGGCGAGATGAGCCTCGTCGGCCCGCGGCCGCCCCTACCGCACGAGGTCGAGCAGTACCAGGAGGATGTCACCCGCCGCCTCCTCACGAAGCCCGGCATCACCGGTCTCTGGCAGGTGAGCGGACGGTCGAACCTCTCCTGGGAGGAGAGCGTGAAGATCGACCTCTACTACGTGGAGAACTGGTCGCTGACCGGGGATCTCGTCATCTTGTTGAAGACGGCGCGCGCGGTCTTCAGCAGCCAGGGAGCGTATTGAACCACCGAACCCACTGCTCGATCCACTGAAATACCGAACCCAACCCGATGGGAGCACGGAATGTCAGGATTGATCGTCCAAGAATGGCTGGAGCCGGCGGGGGGTGCCGAACAGGTGCTCGACGCCGTACGGGTCGCGCTTCCCGATGCGCGCGTCGCCTGCCTGTGGAATGACGACCCCGTGCGGTTCCCGCCCGAGCACGTCGATGAGTCGTGGCTCGCCCGGACCCCGCTCCGCGGACGGAAGGCGCTCTCACTCCCGCTCATGTCGGGCACGTGGCGCCGAGGGTGGGGCGACCTCGAGCCCGAGTGGGTCGTGACGAGCAGCTACGTGTTCGCGCATCACGCCGGATTCGGCACCGAGCGCGGCATCCCGAAGTTCTCGTACATCCACACCCCGGCGCGGTACTTGTGGGAGCCCGAGCTCGACGGACGGGCCGGCAGCATGCCGCTCGCCAGGCTCGCGCGTTCCTACTTGCGAAGCGTTGACCGCCGCGCAGCGAGCGCGTCGGGCTCACTCGCCGCGAACAGTGCATTCGTACAAGAACGGGTCCAGCGAGTGTGGGACCGTGACGCGCGCGTCATCCATCCGCCGGTGAACGCGGCGGCGATCGCGGCCGTGCCCGACTGGGCTGCGCACATCACCGCCGACGAACGGGCGATCCTCGAGTCGCTGCCGGATCACGGGTTCCTCATGGCCGCGTCACGCCTGGTCGCCTACAAGCGTCACGACGCCGTCATCCGCATGGGTGCCGTGCTCGGCCTTCCCGTCGTCGTCGTCGGCTCCGGGCCCGAGCGCGAACGGATCCAAGCGCTCGCCGCCGTGGCGGTCGTTCCCGTGCACGTCCTGGGCCGGGTCTCGGACGAGCTGATGCGGGCCCTGTTCCAGCGGGCGCTCGCCTTCGTGTTCCCTCCAGTCGAAGATTTCGGCATCATCCCGGTCGAGGCGATGGCCGCCGGATGCCCCGTCATCGTGAACCGCATCGGCGGGGCCGCCGAATCCGTGCTCGACGGCATCACGGGCGTGCACTACGACCCCGACGACGGGGCGGGGCTCGCCGCCGCGGTCGACGCCGCCGGCCGGATCTCGCCCGACGCGGCCCGACGACGTGCCCTCGACTTCGACGTGGCACGCTTCGTCGACGACGTGCGCGGCTGGGTGCTCGGCGACGCCGGTCAGGCGTCGGCGAGCTCGCGTCCGAAGAGCGTCGCCTCGGCGGCCGGGTAACCGTCGGCCCAGTCCCGTCGGCGACGCCACACGGTGCTCCACGGGGCTCGGGCCCGACGGGTCAGCGCCTCCAGGGCGGCGCGGACGCCGACGCCCGCGATGAGGAGCCGAATCCCCAGCGTGGCGCGCCGCGGCGGCCAGGTCTTGCGCAGGTGCGTGACCTTTCCTGCCATGACCATGCAGCCCTTCGCGCCTCCCGCGTCGCTCGACCCGCCGACATCGTGCACGATGACCGCATCGGGCACGACCACCCGTCGAAGCCCTGCGCGACCGGCGCGCATGCTGAACTCCGCGTCCTCGCCGTAGAGGAAGTAGTCCTCATCCATCCCACCGAGCCGATCCCACTCGGAGCGACTGATCAGCAGGAGGCATCCGGTGACGATCGGCACTTCGCGAACGCTGTCGCGCTGCCAGGCGCCGAGCGACTCGGGGTCGAAGATCGGCGACCGCTTGAAGACCGTCGACAGCATCGTCGCGAACATCGTGAGCGACCACAGGCTCGGGGCGCCCCAGCAGGAGCTCGGGTCCACCGTGCCGTCGGGCCGCAGGGTGCGGCCACCGAAGACCCCGTACTCGGGGTGGTCCGCGGCGAACCGCAGCAGCGCCTGCAGCGAGCCCGGAAGCGTGATCGTGTCGGGGTTCAGCAGCAGGACCCAGGTGCCCGTCGCGGCGCGCACCCCCAGGTTCACACCGCGGGCGAAGCCCAGGTTCTCACCTGCCTCGATCGTGTCGACCTCGGGGAAGCACTTGCGGAATGCCGGGACACTGCCGTCGACCGAGCCGTTGTCGACGACGATGAGCTCGAGATCGACGGATGGCGCGGCCTCGAGCACCGACCGCAGGCACGCCGACGTGGCTTCCCGCGTGTTGTAGTTCACGACGACGACGCTGAGATCCGGCACGAGTTGTGTTCCGATCAGATGAAGACGGGCTCGAGGTCGTCGCGTCGGGTGACCCGCCAGCTCGACGCCTCACGGAGGTCGTCGGGCGTGATCGCGTCCGCCGGGCGCACGACAGCGAGTCCGCGCTCGGCGAGGAATGCGGCGAGGTCGTCCTGATGCGAGTCGATATGCTCGCCGTGGTGCACGGACCTCGGCGAGAGCACGGGCACCTTGCCGGCGATCAGCGCGGCGAGCGCGGTTCCCGTGCCGGCGTGGCCGATGACGACGTCTGCCGCGCCGAGCTCGGCGGAGAGAGTCGCGGACGGCACCGAGGCGACGGCGTCGATGTCGAGGCCCGAGACATCCGTCGAACCGGTCTGCCAGAGCACCCGGGCGTCAGCGGGAAGGGCGCGCACGGCGGACTCCACGAGCCGACGGAAACCGAAGTCGCCGTTGCCTCCGACAGTCACGACGGCACGCGTTATCGGTGCCGGCTCGGCCCGTTCGACGCGGAACCCGTCGAAGACGGACAGCGCGTAGCGCCATCGCACTGACACGCGGCCCGGGTACTGCACGTAACGGCGCACCGTGGGGATCCGCTCGATGAGCTTGCCGGTCGTCGAGAGGTCGGTCACGCGCGTCGCACTCTCGACGTAGCTGAACGGCACCCGTCGCAGCAGCGCGGGGATGAGGGCCGACAGGGCGATCTGGGCTCCCGAGCTCACGACCCTGTCGACCCGGTGCTCGGCGAACGCCCGGCGTGCGACGCGGGTGTCGCGGAGCACACCGAGATGGTCGCGCGGCGGCCGGGTGGGCACGTGGTAGACGCGCTCGCCCTCGAGGAGCGACCTGCTCTGCGCCGTGTCGTCGGTCATCCAGACGATGTCTTCGCCAGCGACGATACGCGGCGCGAGCATGTGCAGCTGGGCGAGGTGCCCACCCGAGATCGCCACGAGCATGGTCGTCATCCGGCACCCTTTTCCAACGCGTTCCAGGCGAGCTCGGCGATCACGCGTTGTCCGGCGACCGACGGATGAAAGTAGTCGATCGAGGAGATCTCATCCGCCGTGAACGGGTAGGTGAACACCGCGCCGTCGTCGTCGATGCAGCGCTCGACCGCGGCGCACACTCGCTCGATGGCGGCGTTGTACTCAACGACCTGGGCAGCGACGGCGTCGCGCCGCCCGGCTGCCTCAGCCGACTCGTCGTCGGCGGAGCCGAGCAGGTTCTTGCAGGACGCGCTGCCGTTCCACGTCTGCACCGTGCGCTCGTTCGCATGTCCGATCTCCCAGAGGTGATAGAGGTCGGGCACGGAGAGGGCGAGGATCGTGGCGTCGGGCGCCTCAGTGCTCAAACGGCCGAACAGCTTCGTCAACCGGGCCTCGTAGTCGTGTGTACTGGTCATCTCGGCGAGGCTCGGCGCGCACGCGTCATTGCCGCCGAGCAGCACGGTGACCAATTGTGGCCCTGCCTGGAGCACTTCGTCGACGAGCCCGAGGGCGTCTTCGACATCGCCGCCGTCTTTCGCCGCGTTCACGACGTTCGGTTCGACACCGGATGCCACGGCCAGCCGCTCCGCGATGGATCCGACAGCCGGGTCGGTGCCGCCCGACCAGGATGCCGCGGCGCATTGGCCCTGCTCGGCGCACGCGTTGACGCCGAGCGACACGGAGTCGCCGAGGATGCCGAGGGTTGCGACCGCGGGCGCGGCCGACGGCGGCTCCAGGTCGGCGAGGTCGGGGGGCGGTTCGCTCGTTGCGCAGCCCGCGAACAGCGTCAGCGCGAGGGTCGCGATGATCGGGCGCGCGATCCGAGCTCGGGTGCGGGATCTGCTCACGGTTCCGCCTTCCTGTCGTTGCCGACGGCGTCGCGGTGGGGTGCGTGATCGCCCTCGCGTGCCGCCGCGACATCCCGGACGACCTCGTCGACATACGTCGGCACCGCTGCCGCGGACGACGGCGCGGCCGCCGCCGGCTTGCGCACCTGCTTGACGAATCCGATGATCTGCGCGAGATCGCGTCGGTACGCCGGGATGAGGAGGCACGCGAGCAGTGGTGCGATGCCGGCGGCGACGCCGAGCGCGAGTTGCACGACGGCGGGAAGCCCGGGCGTCGCCAGCTGCACGCCGTAGGCGGCGCCGAAGCACAACGGGGCGAGGACGACAGGCCGGATGATCGGGCGCAGGATGTCGCCGATGCGCACGAAGGTCCCGGTCGTGGCGAAGTGGAAGCCGGGCACGAGCAAAGCGAGCGTGAGGAGTCCGTAGACGAGGGCGAGCCCCTCGACGCCCGCCCACCAGATGCCGAGGAAGTACCCGCCGATCACCATCGGACGCGTCACGAGGTAGTAGATGAGCTGGCGATGCGCGCGACCGAGGGTGATGTACAGCCATCCGAGCACGCTGCCGATCGACTGCGCGACGCCCGCGATGGCGAGGAGGCTGAAGAGCGTCGCGGCCTCCTCCCAGCCGGGCCCGAGCAGGATCGCGATGAGCGGCGACGAGACCGCGGCGGCGACGGCGTAGACCGGGATGGTCAGGTAGCCGATGATCATGAGGGCGCCGCGTATGTACCGGCGATACCGGTCGCCGTCGTCCTGCAGCTTGCTGAGCACCGGCAGCGCCACGCGCCCGAGGGTGCCGTTCAGCTGCTGCATCGGCAGGAGGTAGAGCGCGTACGCTCGCGAGTACTGGCCGAGGGCCGCGGGCCCCATCTGCTGGCCGATGATGACGTTGTCGAAGTTCTTCGCCGCGTAGTTCAGCAGCTGGACGCCGAAGATGCTGCCACCGGTCGTGACCAGCGGCACGACCTCGCGCGAGATGTGCGGGCGGCCGAACTTGGGCCGGGAGGCGACCCACAGGGCGATGAGCCGGTAGAGCTGCCCTGCGCCCGACATGACCACGAGCGACCACACGCCCCAGCCGAGCAGGGCCGCGCCGATGCCGAGGCCGACGCCGCAGAGCATCGAGACGACGTCGATGTTCGCGAGCACGCCGAATCGCAGGTTGCGCTGCACGCGCGCCTGCATCGGCATCGACAGCCCGTTGATGAGGAGGATCGGAGCGATCGCCAGGGTGAGCGGGATGAGCCGCTCCTCGTCGTAGAGCAGTGCGATGAGCGGTGCGGACGCGGCAATCACGACCATGAGCACGACCCCGAGTGCCACCGAGAGCCACATGACGCTCATCCACATGCGATCGCTCAGGTTCCTCGCCTGGATGATTGCGCCGGTGAGGCCGAAGTCGCGCACGAGGTCGGCGACGCCGACGATGGCGGTGACCATCGCGACGAGGCCGAAGTCGGCCGGCGTGAGCAGACGGGCGAGCACGACCGTCGACGCCACCTGGATGAGCGTCTTGCCGCCGAAGCCGCCCATGGTCACGAACACCCCCCGTGAGGAGGTGTGCGCGAGCCGGTCGGTGGCCGGGGCGCTCATGCGATCGCCCTGCTGGTCTCGTCGCGCGCCCACTCCGGCTCCCTTCGCTCGGCGATCAGCCTGCGGGCCCGAAGCCTCGGAACCGTCGAGGTGACGCAGTAGACCCCGAACGCGACCCAGAGCCGCGGTTGCCGCGCCACCCGTCGCACGAGGTTGCCGGCGCGGTCTCCCATTGGCGCGTCGGCCGCGAGCTGCACGTCCGACGGGAGCTCGCGGTTGCCCCGCGCGATCCGGGTCGAGCGCCGCAGGTGCGCCGCGAGGGTGCGGGCGCTCCGGACACGGAACGCGTGCCCGTCGAGGGTCTCGCGCTCGGACGGCAGGAACAGCTGCTGCACGAAGCGGTCGTCCGCGATGACGTGCGGCCAGGTATCGAAGCGCGCGCGCCCCGCGGCCGACATCGCGTAGATGCCGGAACCGATGTGCCCAGCGCTCCGGTAGTCGGTCAGCTCCCAGATCCGATAGTGCTGGCGCACCGGCCATGACACGCCGTCCGTGTCGATCTCCAACCGTGGCGAAGCGACGAGCGGACCGCCGGTGCGAGTGAGCGCGTCGGCGAGCGCGAGCAGCGTCGCAACGTCGACTGCGACGTCGGCGTCGACGTACGCGCGGGGAAACGTCGTGGCGGCGGCATCCCCCGCCTCGAGGGCGTCGATCTTCGACGCCGCGGCGATCTCGACCACGCGCACGGCCGGTTCGAACGCGCGCGCCACAGGCACGGTCGCGTCGCGGCATCCGTTCGCGACCACGACGATCTCGAGTTCGGTCGAGTGCGGGTCGGAGGTGAGCGCCTCGAGCAGGCGCCCGATGACGGCGGCTTCGTCGTGCGCCGGGATCACGACGGAGAGGCGCACCGTCATCTGGCCGACCCCATCTCGCGGTCGGCCGGCTCGGCGAGGTCGGATGCCTCGTCCGTTGTCTCCATCGAACGACGGCGCTCACGCCGCGGCGCCTCGATGAGCAGCCACGCGCCGACGGCGAGGAGCATGCACAAAATGAAGAACGTCTGGAAGAAGCCGAACGCGTCGTAGAAGAAGATCGCCGCGATGTACCCGGAGAGCGACACGGCGATGGTGATGGCGAGCATGGAGTGGCGATGCTCTGCCGCCTGGGTGAACGCGAAATGGAGCAACCGGATCGGCGGCACGAGGAGGAACACCGCGAGGCCGAGCACGCCAAGCGCGCCCGTCTCCATGAGCGTGCCGAGGAACTGGTTGTCGAGGATGAACGCGTTGGCCTCGTCGCCGATCACGATGCGGCTGCCGAACCCGCTGCCGAAGAACGGTTGCTGGCCGACCTCGCGCATCGCAGGTTCGAGGTCGGCGAGCCTGCCCGCACCGCCGAAGCCCGCCGAGGTGTACTGCGACGCGACGAGCGAGTCGATGTCGAGGAAGGAGAGCACCATCGACTCGAACACCTTGGGCAGCACGGCGGCCGCGAGCAGCACGACGGGGAACGCGAGCGCGAACAGGACCCCTGCGACCCGTGGATGGAAGATCAGCGTGACGAGGAACATGATCCCGAGCACAACGACCGCCGTGCGGGAGATCGCGGCGAGGACACCGCCGAAGAGCATGACCGTTGCGCCCGCGTAGACGAGCTTGCGATTGATGCTGTTCGTCGGCCATGCCGCGTACTTCGCCAGGTAAATGGCGAGCGGGATGAGGATGCAGAGCGCGACGGCGAGTGCGATCGGATGCTGCGCCGAGCCGAACGCGCGGGTGACGCCCGCGCGACTCACGTCGCCGCCCTCGCGGAGGAGCGTGAGCGGCAGCACGTCGCCGAGCATGAGGAAGACGTTCATCTTCGACACGCGCTCGATCAACGCGAAGAACGAGACGACCACGCCCGCCCACGTAATGAACGTGACGAGGAGCATCACGTCGCGCTCCGAGCGCAGCAAGAGCCGGAAGCAGTAGAAGACCGCGAGCATGGCCAGGAGCTGGGAGATGCCCCCGATCGCAGTCTCGACGAGTCCCTGGTTCGCGAGCTCCATGCCGTTCACGACGAACGAGACGAGCACGGTGACGAGGAGGATGCCGATCGGCCACCCGAACGCCACGGGGCGCCAGCGCACCTCGGGCTTCAGGATGAGTGCCACGACGAGCGCCACGACCACGATCCCGAGCACGAGACGGTAAGGCTCGAGCTGGAACGGCAACGGCATCGGGATCGCGTAGCGGCGCGCTGGCACGAACATGATGACCGCGGCGAGCGCGATGATCGCCGCCGTCCAGCTGAAGACGAACCGGCGGAAGATCACGAGCAGCGCCACCACGAGGAGCACGCCGCCTGCGATCAGCGGCGGGAGCAGCGCCACCGCGGTGACCGCGACGACCGCCAGCACGGCGGCCGCCACGATGACACGCCGCCGATCGAGCGCGGCTGTCGGCGGTTCGGCCTGCGGCGTTTCGGATGCGGCACCGGTCTCGGGCGCACGGGTCGCGTCGGCGGCTTCGAGCACGCCGTCGGCGGAGGTCACGGTGCGCCTCAGTCCGTCCGGGTGCCGGCGCCGATGAGCACGTGGTCGTCGGAGCCCTTCGAGGCTCTCTCTGACGGCTCGGGCCCGGCGGCCTGCGTCTCGGATGCCGCGTCGTCGACCGGCGCCGTATCGCGAGCGGCCCGCCGCGAACGGCGCTTCGCACGGCTCGATCGGATCCCGGCGAGCACGAACGCGAGGGCGATGAATGCCAGGAAGACGGCGAATCCGGTGATCACGATCGGGATCGCGGGATTGCTCGTCTCACCCTCGACCGCCGCCCCTTCGGCCAGGACCTCGAGCATGACGCGGTTCTCGGGCGCGATCGCCTTCTCCGTCTGCTGCGTCTCGACGTAGCCGAGGAAGACTCCGGTGGCCGCCGAGGAGATCTCCTCGGCGCGCTCCTCCGTCGCCGCCGTGCCCACGATCTCGAGCACCGGCAGTTTCAGCGAACCCGGGAACCGCTCGTCGCCCGCGGGCTGCGTGGTACGACGGATCGCGGTGATGGTCTCCGTGTCCTCGTCGAGGACGCCGATGTCGGACTCGACGGCAGCGCGAACGGTGGCACCCGCCACGATGTAGGCGTAGATCTGCGCCGCGGACGGTAGGTCGAGCGGCTCAGGCGCCGAGACGCCCTGCTCGATCGGCTGGCCGGGGATCGTCGCCTGGTACAGCGTGTCGCTCGGACTCGTGACGAGGATCGTCGTGCCGGCGGTGTACGACTTCACGGCCCTCGACTCGACCTGGCCCGTGTTGGTGATCGTGAATCCGGCGAAGAAGCCGGCCACGATCGCAACGATCAGGCCGAAGGCCAACAGCCACTTGTAGCTCCACAACGTTTGGAGGTACTTCGGAGTCTCCATGGCGGTTCCCACTCTCGTCTCGGCCGGCTCCCCCGGGCACTTGCTCGAGCGCCCCGCCCGATCGCTCGGTCCCGGTGCGCCATTGTCAACGCGAGATGTGAGGAACACTCCGTCACGTTCATAGTGGGGCCGGACTGTTAACGGCGCGCCCGCTTTGTGTTGCGCACCTGTTAACTCTGCGCGTCAATGCGGCGTCTGAAGTTGTGGATGCCTCGGTTTCCCATCGATGGTTGGAGGGACACACTCTGCGTCACGGGGGTACTCATGGCTTCGACGGGATCGAAGGGCGGCCAACGGGTTTCGATCCTGTACAGCTTCCCGCACGCGATCGGCGCGCCCGGCATCGGATGGACGGCGTGGAACCAGGTGAACGAACTCGTCCGCGCCGGGCACGAGGTGCACGTCGTCGCCGCGAGCGTCGCACGCCGGGTGCCCGGTCTCGCATCCGTCGAGACCTCGCTCACGGTGGCCGGCCGTCGGATCCCCCATCGCGCGATAGGTCGCGACCGTGCCCTCGCCTGGCACGACACGGTCGCAGCGCGATCGGTCGCCAGGCGAGCTCCCGAGGTCGTGCACGTATGGCCGCTCGCGGCGAGCCGGACGATCGCCGCGGCTGCGCGGAGCGGCATCCCGTCGTTCCGCGAGGTGCCGAACACTCACACCGGCAACGCCTACGAGGTCGTGGCGCGCGAGTCCGCACGCCTGGGGCTCACCCCGCGAGCGGGTGCGTCGCACTCCGCCGATCCGCGGCGGCTCGCCACGGAGGAGCGCGAGTGGGCTACCGCGACGGCACTCCTCGTTCCCTCGGAGGCGGTGGCGACGACGTTCCTCGAGCGCGGGTTCGACCCTTCGAGGCTTCGGCGCCATCGCTACGGCTGCACGCCGGATGCCACGGTGACGCGAATCGGGTCGGGGTCGACCGGGCTCACGGCCGTCTTCCTCGGCCGCGTCGAGCCGCGAAAGGGACTCCACCACGCCCTCGACGCCTGGCTCGCCTCGAGCGCCTGCGGCCACGGACGACTGCTCGTGTTCGGTGCCATCGACGATGACTACCGCTCGGTGCTCGCCGATCGCCTCGCGCATCCGAGCGTCGAACTTCGGGGCGTGACGAACGCGCCGATGCATGAACTCGCCGGCGCGGACGTGCTGCTCCTTCCGACCATCGAGGAGGGCAGTGCGCTGGTCACCTACGAGGCCCAGGTCGCCGGATGCGTCCCGCTCGTCTCGACCGCGGCGGGTGCCCTGCTCGACCACGACGTGCACGGGTTGCTGCACGACGTCGGCGATGTCGCCACCCTCACGGCGCAGCTCGACCTGCTCGCCGGCGATCCCGACACGCTCGCCCGACTCAGTGCGGGCGCCATGGCCCACGCTCCCGAATTGAGCTGGGCCGCCGCAGCGCAGAGCCTCCTCGCCGCCTACGGCCGAACCTCAAGCCTCGCCCCGAAGGGATCCGAGCGTGCAGACGCCGCATGACCTCGCCGTGATCGTGTGCACTCGCAATCGTGCGACGATGCTCGCGGCCGCGCTCCGTTCGATCACCCAAGCGGTGCCCGCCGGCGTGGAGGTGCTCGTCGTCGACTCCGCATCGGACACGTGGGAGACCCGCGACGTCGCCGAGGCGGCCGGTGCCGGGTACGTGCGCAGCGAGATCCGTGGCCTCTCGATCGCGCGCGACCTCGGCCTCCGCACGAGCACGCGCCCGCTCGTGCTGTTCACCGACGACGACTGCATCGCCGTAGACGGGTGGATCGACCCGATCCTCGAGCGATTCGGCGACCCCACCGTCGGCGCGGTGACGGGCCGCATGCTCGACCACACGCTCATCGGCGACACCGGCGCACCGGCGCCACCGCGCCGGTTCACGCGGACGATCCAGGGCCCCGACGCCGGTCACGGCGCCGTCATGGCTTTCCGCCGTCAGCTCGTGCTCGAACTCGGCGGCTTCGACGATGTGCTGGGAGCCGGACGTCATCTGGCTGGCGCGGAGGACCTCGACATGTTCTGCCGCGTGCTCGACGCCGGCCACGCGATCGTGCACGAGCCCTCGTGCATCATCCACCACACGAACACCCGCGAGGGCGACTCGTACACTGCGCTCCACCTCGGCTACGGGCTCGGCCTCGGCGCGCTCGCCAACAAGCTCCTGCGCTTGCGCTTCCGGGTGGGCATCGCCTTTCTCGCGGTGCTGCTCAAGCGCACCGGCGGGCGCGCGGTGCGGCACTTCCGCGATCCGCGCAAGGGCAGCGCGGATCGGGCGATGCTCCGCGGCATCCGTCAGGGCTTCGTCGCCGGCGCCAGGATGAAACTCCAGGGAACCACGTTCATCGACGAGCATCCACCGCCGTCGACGCCGGTCGACGAGCACGTCGACCGAGACACCGAGAGGAATCGATGACGCGAGCCGACACGAGAGCGGAGCTGATCCGCACGCTCGACGAGAAGTACGTGGCGAACTCCATCGCGTTCGACGCGATGATCGCCGCCGCCGCCCTCATCGTCGACGGTGCCGCTTTGCGCGGACCCGACGGGGCGATCGACCTCACGGCGATCAGGGCACGGCTCGAGGCGCTGACGTGGCGCGTGCCGGCGATGCGGCAGCGGCTCGTGCCCACGCCCTTGCGCCTCACGACGCCGGCGTGGGTGCCGGTCGCCGAGCTGGACATCGCGCGGCACGTGACGCTTCAGGAGACGGTCGAGGTCGACGGCCCCGCTCTCGTCGAGATTCTCACCGGACGGCTCAACGGGCCGATGGACCCGTCGCGTCCGCTGTGGGACTTCCGCGTGGTCGAGCTGGCCTCCGGTCGTGTCGCCATCGTCGCGCGCTACCACCACGTGATCGGCGACGCCCTTTTCGGACTGCGGATCGGCGACATCGTCGCCGGCACCGATCCCACACCGCTCATCACCGAGGTCGCGCCCGACGACCGCGCGGCCGTCGGCGTCGCCCCACGCACGGGATTCGGCATCCTCGGCATCGCCGGGCGCGAGTGGTGGCATCAGCAGAGCGGATTCGCGGGCGCCTGGCACGAGTACTGGCGCAAGCCCTTCGTGCGCCGGCTGCGCCGCTGGGGCGGCCGGATCATCCGACCGCTGAAGAACGCGGTCATCGAGCGATCGGGCGAGGCGCGCCGGGTGCTCGTCCCGCGTCACTCGCGTTACCTCGAGATGGAGCTCGCGCCCGCGGTGAAGCACGCGTACCGGCTCGGCGGCACCATCCACGATCTCACGGTCGCCGCGACGCTGCGTGCGGCGGCCCAGCTCGATCCCGGCCGCGAGTCCGTGTCGCTCCTGGTACCGATCTCCCGGCGCGAGCAGGGCGACGCGAACGTGCGGAACCACATCAGCGTCGTGAAGGTCACCGTGCCGGCCGCGGCACCACTCGAGGAGCTCGTTCCCGAGGTTCGCGCCCAGGTTCGCGCTGCCTTGGAGGACCGTTCCCGACGCGATCTCGGCAGCCGCGACTGGAGCGGCTACGCGACGTTCATGACGTGGGGCCGGCAGCGGCGCTACTTCGGCGGCGCGCCGATCGAGACCGTCACCGGATGGCCTGCGGGCGACCCCCGCGACGACATCGCATGTCTCTCGTGTTCGTACGAGACGCGGCTCACGATCTCGGTGACCACGAAGGCGTCGACCGACATCGACGCGCTCATGGCCTCGATCGCCGAGTCGTTCACCGTGTCCGAGCCGGCGACGGCGCCGTGATCAGGATGCCCCGGCTCTCCGGAGTGGCACGGTCGATGCTCGACCTCCGCACCTACCTGCACGCGTTCCGACTCGCGCACTTCTCCAGCTACTCGCATGTGCGACAAGTCAGGCGGCTCCAGCTCGGCGAGGGGGCGTCGATGGCGCCCAACGTCTCGTTCCGCAACGCGGAGCGCATCACGATCGGCGCCGGATCGCACATCGGCGAGCACTCCGTGATCTGGGCCGGCAACAGCACCGGACGCATCGTGATCGGCGAAAAGTGCCTGTTCGCGCCCAACGTGACGCTCACGGCGTCGAACTACGGCATCGTGCAGGGTGAACAGGCGATCATGGACCAGCCGAAGGTCGAGCAGGACATCATCATCGGCGACGGGGCGTGGCTCGGCGCGAACGTCGTCGTGCTCGCCGGCGTGAGCATCGGCACGGGGGCGGTCGTCGCCGCCGGCGCGGTCGTCACGAAGGACGTGCCGGCGCAGAGCATCGTGGGCGGTGTGCCCGCGAAGGTGATCGGCGAGCGCCCGAAAGCGGACGCATGAGCGCAGCATCCCGCCCCCTGGTCGTCGAGGCGGAGCCCGCCTTCCGCACCGCCCACGCGAACCCGTACAACTCGCGCCTCTACGCGACGATCGCGGCCGACGGATGCACCGTGCGCGACCTCTCTTACCTGCGGCTGTTCACCCGGCGCGTCGACGTCGTGCACCTGCACTGGCCCGAGCTGACCTTCCTCACCGGGAGGCCATGGCGGGTGCTGGCGCGCCTGCTGCTCTTCCGAGCCGGTCTCCGCGTCGCGCGCCGCCGCGGTGCTACGAAGCTCGTGTGGACCGTGCACAACATGGCCTCGCACGAACGGCGCACCACCCCGGTGCTCCGCGCGATGCATCGCCGACTCCTGGTCGAGGAGGTCGACGGGCTGCTCTCGCTCACCGAGGGCGGGCTCGACGCCGCCCGTGCCGCGTACCCCGAGCTCGTCGACAAGCCTTCGGCGGTCACCCCGCACGGGCACTACCGCGACGACTACGACTTCGCCGCGTCGCGTGCGGAGGCACGCATCGATCGCGGCATCCGGGCCGATGCGACCCTCGTGGTCTCGGTGGGCATGATCCGGACGTACAAGAACATCCCCGACCTCGTGCGCACGGTCGTCTCGGTGAAGAATGAACACCTGCTGCTCACCGTCGCGGGCAAGCCGGCCACCGACGCACTCGCCGAGGAGATTCGCTCGGCGGCGTCGGGCGATGCCCGGGTGGCGCTCGACCTCGCGTTCCAGTCCGATGCGGCGATCGCCTCGTGGCTCCGTGCCGCCGACCTCGTGGTGCTGCCCTACCGCGCGATCCAGAACTCGGGATCGGCGATCCTCGCCCTCTCGGCCGACCGGCCGGTGGTCGTGCCGGCCCTCGGCGCGATGCGCGAACTGCAGGAGCTCGTCGGGTCGGAGTGGGTGCGCTGCTACGAGGGCGAGTTCGACGCCGACGAATTCGCGCAGAGCATCGCCTGGGCTCATGCACCGAGATCGGAACGCGCGCCGCTCGACCGCCTCGCCTGGGGCGGCATCGCACGGTCGACGATCGAGTTCTACCACCACGTGCGCGGCGACGAAGCCGCCGCGTCGACCATCCCCGTCTCGCAGACGTCGTCGCAGCACTGACCTCGAGGAGCCTCCCATTTCCATCACCGCAACACCCGCCCCCATCGCCAGGCGCCGTCGCCGTCTCCTCGCACCGCTCGGGGTGGCGGTCGCCGGGATCACGGCAGCGGCCGGCCTCGCCGCCGGCCCGGTCGCAGCATCCGCTGCCCCGCTTGCCGCCGGCACCTACACGGTGAGCTTCACGGATGCCGCGACCGCCGATGCGGCGCTCCGGTCGCAGGGCGTCGAGCCGCTCCGCCGCTACGACTCGGTGATCGCGGGCTTCACCGCCCGGCTCACCGCGGCGCAGGTCGCGAGCTTCGCGGATGCCACGGGAGTCGTCGGCCTCATCGCCGACAAGCCGCTCACGCCACTCGCCCAGACCGTGCCACCCGCCGTGCAAACCGCCGAGGCCGACCAACCGCCGGTCAACGCCGGATCGGGCGCCGTGTGGAGCGGGCCGGGCGTCGCCGTGCTCGACTCGGGCGTCAGCGCGCACCCCGACCTGAACCTGAAGTCGGCCATCAACTGCCTCTCGACAGGCACGGGCGCCGACGGCGACGGCCACGGAACTGGCGTGTCGGGTGTGCTCGGCGCCATCGACAACTCGACCGGCATCGTGGGCATCGCGCCCGGCGTGCCGATCTATTCCGTGCGGGTGCTCGACGACAGCGTGAAGGGCACGGTGCAGACACTCATGTGCGGGCTCGAGTGGGTCTCGGAGAACGCCGACCAGTTCGACCTCAAGGTTGTGAACATGAGCATCTCCTACGCGGGCGCCGACGACGGGAACTGCGGGTTCTCCAACGCCGATGCGATCCACCAGGCCATCTGCTCACTCACAGACGACGGGATCTCGGTCGTCGGCGGGGCCGGCAACTCCGCGAAGGACTTCGCTGGCACCTCGCCCGCGAACTTCGACGAGGTGCTCGCCGTCACGAACGTGGCCGACTACGACGGCAAGCCCGGCGGGCTCGGCACCGCGCCGTGCAGCGCTACGACGAGGGACGACGCCTACGCCGTCTCGACGAACTTCGCGGTGAGCGCCGCCGACCAGGCGCACACCGTCGCCGCCCCCGGCGTCTGCCCCTACACGACCAAGAGGGGCAGCCAGTACGGGTACGTCGCGACCGGCACGAGCATGGCCACTGGCGTCGCTTCCGGTGTCGTGCTGAACTGCTACGCCGACGGCGCTTGCGCCGGGAAGTCCGCGCAGCAGGTCATCGCGATCGTGCGCGGGCAGGCCCAGGCGGCCGCGGCGCGCGGGCACGTGTTCACCGGCGACCCGACGAAGCCAGTCGCCGGGATGTACTTCGGCTACCTCGTGTCGACGGTGCCGAGCGGAACGACGCCGACCCCCACGCCGACACCCTCGCCCACGCCCACCCCCACGCCCACCCCCACGCCCACCCCCACGCCGACACCCACGCCGACACCCACGCCGACGCCCGACACCACGGCACCGTCGGTGACCATCACGTCGCCGACGTCGGGCAGCACCGTCTCCGGGGCATCGGTCGCCGTGACCGTGACCGCGAGCGACGACGTCGGCGTGGCATCCGTGGAGCTGTGGTCGGGCACGACGCGACTCGGCACCGCGACACGGCAGGCCGACGGCACCTGGCGCGGCGTCTTCGACTCGCGGCGCTACCCGAACGGGGCGTATGCGATGACGGCGAAGGCGACGGATGCCGCCGGCAATGTCGGCACGAGCGCCCCGATCACGATCGCGGTGCGCAACTGATCGGCGGCCGGGGCGTGCAGCGTCGCGCGCACTTCTCACTTCGTCCCAGCAACGAGAGGAAACGCGCATGAAGCTGTCCGTCATCGGATGCGGCTACCTCGGAGCCGTGCACGCCTCGGCGATGGCCGAGCTCGGCCACGAGGTCATCGGCATCGACGTCGATCCCGGCAAGATCGAGCAACTCCAGGCCGGCCGGCCGCCGTTCTTCGAACCCGGGCTCCCCGAGGTGCTGATGTCGGCTCGAGAATCGGGCCGGCTGCGCTTCTCGACGAACATCGCGGATGCCGCGGACGCGACCGTGCACTTCGTGGCGGTCGGCACGCCGCAGTCCCGCGACGGCCATGCCGCCGACCTCCGCTACGTCGATGCCGCGATCGACGCCCTGCTGCCGCACCTCAAGGCCGGCGACCTCGTGGTGGGCAAGAGCACGGTTCCGGTCGGCACGGCGCAGCGACTCGCCGACCGGATCGACGCATCAGGCAGCGGCGCGCGGCTCGCCTGGAATCCCGAGTTCCTCCGCGAGGGCTACGCCGTCAAGGACACCGTGGAGCCCGACCGACTCGTCTACGGTGTCGGCGACGTGCGCGATGTGACGGTGCTCGACGAGGTGTACACCTCGGCGATCGCATCGGGCACGCCTCGGATCGTCACGAACTTTCCGACGGCCGAGCTCGTGAAGGTCGCCGCGAACGCGTTCCTGGCGACGAAGATCAGCTTCATCAACGCGATGGCCGAGATCGCCGAGGTCACGGGTGCCGACGTGACGCGGCTCGCGGATGCGATCGGCCACGACGCCCGCATCGGCCGGCGGTTCCTGAACGCCGGCGTCGGCTTCGGCGGCGGATGCCTCCCGAAGGACATCCGGGCGTTCGCCGCGCGCGCCGAGGAGCTCGGTCGCGGCGAGTCGGTCGCCTTCCTGAAAGAGGTGGACGCGATCAACCTGCGGCGCCGCCAGCGGGTGGTCGAGCTCGCGCAGGAGGCCCTCGACGGCGCCGTATACGGCAAGAAGGTCGCCGTGCTCGGGGTCACGTTCAAGCCACACTCCGACGACGTGCGAGACTCCCCCGCCCTCGACGTCGCGGTGCAGCTCAAGGGCCTGGGTGCAGACGTGGTGGTGACCGATCCCGAGGGCATCGACAACGCGCGGCTCCGGCATCCGCAGCTGCTCTACTCGAACGTCACCGATGAGGCCCTTCGGCACGCCGATCTCGTGGTGCTCGTGACCGAGTGGCCCGAGTACGTGGCGCTCGATCCCGCACACGTGAAGGAGATCGCCCGCGCGTCCACGATCATCGACGGGCGCAACTGCCTCGACGCAGATCGTTGGAAGGCGGCCGGCTGGCGCTACGTGGGAATGGGACGGACCTGACGAGCCGCGCTCGCTGACGGACCCACGGTCGGCGAGCCCGGCTCAGCCCCAGATGCCGCGCAGGTAGTCGTCGGTGGGGGTCGGCGTGAGCTCGTCGAACCAGTCGGCCGCCAACGACGACATCGACGCGTCGTACTGCCAGGCGCCCACCTTCGACTTGTTGTTCGTCGGCGCCTTGCTGTACGAGGAGAAGCTATTCTCCACCGAGCCCCACTGGGTGGTGTACAAGGACCCGAAGACGTAGGAGTCCTTGGCGAAGAGCTGGCCCGACTCTCCGCTGCCGTTGATGGCCTGCCCGATCGTCGGCGTGTACGCGCCGGGCGGAGCCGGATAGCGCACCCGCATGGCGACGATCTGGGCGGTGAGGATCGAGTGGTCGAGCGTCATGAACGGGGTGCCGAGATCGGGGTCCTGGGACTTCGGCCCACCGAGTTGAAGCGCGCTGTTCAGTGCGCCGAAGAACGTGGAGTCGCGGATGGTGAGCCCCCGGTAGGCGCCGTTGCCGTACATCTGGAGCGTGTCGATATGGTCGGTCGCGCCGCCCGGGCGGAAGACGGGAGCGCAGTAGCATCCCTCCCACAACGAGTCCGTGATCATCGAATTCGTGCCCGCGGCGAAACCGAAGGGATCGGAGATGTCGGCCTTCGCATCGGCCATGACGACCTCGTAGGCGTTGCACTCCTTGACGATGCCGCTCGAGGCCGTCATGCGGAACCCGTACGACACCTTGGAGTGCGCCCAGTTCGTGCGCGAACAGTCGGTGAGCAGGATGAACGGCCCGTTGATGCGCGCGAAGGTCACGCCCTTCACGGCGACGAGTCGCGACGAATCGGTGATCGTGACGGAGCCCCAGCCGTCCCTCGGCGAGACGAGGATGTTCTTCGTCGCCGTGCCGCGCCCGACGCCCTTGAGCACAGCTTGGGAGCCCGACGACGCACCGTAGCCGGGAAGTGTGCCGGGAGCGACGCGGATGTGCACGCCCGCCGCGATCTGGGCGTCGGTCACCGAGATGATCGCCTTGCCGATCGCGGTCCAGTCGCAGGCGACGTCGATCATCTTGTCGAACGTATCGCCGATCTGCGGCGTGTTGGCAGGCCAATGGGTGCCGTTCGGCCCGTACGAGCGCACCGTGGCGACCGCCGCCTTGCCGGTCGGCTTGCTGGCCTCGACCCGGCCGAGCTTCGCGTGGGGCGGGTCGGCCGGCACGGTCGGCGCGAGGATCGCCGGAACGATCAGCGCTACCGAGGTAAGCAGGGAGCGTCGGGAGATTCGGTCGGTCATGTGGCGTCCTCCGGTCTTCGATGAACGTTCCGGTGCACGTCCGACTCACGGCAGACGCGGGTGCGCCGAGCATGATCGCCGGGCCCCCTGGTGCGACAATGTCGACGCTACCGGGGATTCATTAACCCGGCATTACGAACACGCGACAACTCTGCACCCGGGCGCGAGCCCGCGCACGGCGAAAGAACCCCGTCGTATCGAGGAAACCTCGCGGGAACCTCGTGGGAACCTCGCGCCGCTAGCCTGAGCGGATGAGCACGAATCGATCCGGCCGCGCGCGCCCGACGCGGATGCCTCGTGGCCGCTGACGCGGCGAGCCGGCCGACCCATCGGCGGCGCTGGTGGCTCGTCGCGTGCGCCGTGGCATACGCGGCGGCGCTCGGGATCGTGCTGCTGTGGCCCGTGCACGTCGACGGCGAGGGTGGACTGTTTCCGTCGAGGCCGATCCTGACCTTCCTCGAGGGGTTCGGCATCCCCGCGTGGGCGAGCTATCCGTGGGTTGAGTTCGGGGCGAACGCCACGTTGTTCGCGCCGCTCGGCGCGCTCTGGGTCGCGGCTGCTCGCGACCCGCGCGCCAGGGACGTGGCCACGGCAGCATCAGTGGGAGCGGCGGTGAGCGTCGCCGCCGAGGCGGCGCAGGGGTTGTTCATCTCGGCGCGCACGGTCGATGCGCGCGACGTGCTCGCGAATGCCGTCGGCGCGGTGCTCGGCGCGGTCGCGATCGTGGCACTCGATCGGGCGCTCGGCCGGCAGGGCGTTGCAGCGGCGGCATCCGGACGGTTGCCGGCCGACCAGCCTCGCTGATGCGCCCGCTCAGCCGCGCTGACGCGCCCGCTCAGCCTTGCTGACGCGGCCGCCGAGCCGCCCTGAGCCCGGCCGGCCCCGAGAGCTCCTCGCCGCGCTCGCGAGTGCGCCCTCCGCCGCGATGCCCCGCGCGTGCGCGATCGCGTCGGCGGCCCGCACGAGCGCGAGATGCGAGAGCGCCTGCGGGGTGTTGCCGGCCTGTCGACCGGTGCGCGGGTCGGCCTGCTCGGCGAGGAGGCCGAGGTCGGTGCGGTAGCCGAGGATGCGATCCATGAGTGCTGCCGCCTCGTCGAGGCGGCCGGTGTGGGCGTACTGCTCGACGAGCCAGAACGAACACGCGAGGAACGCGTTCTCGTCGCCGGGCACGCCGTCGACCTCGGCCTCGGTGCGGTAGCGCCGCAGCAGCCCATCGCGAAGCAGGGTGCGCTCGATCCGGTCGACGGTGCCGAGCATGCGGGGGTCGTCGTAGGCGACGTAGCCGATCTGCGCGAGCTGCAGCAGCGCGGCATCCACCTCGGTCGAGCCCTCGAACTGCACGTAACTGCCGAGCGAGGTGTCGAACCCGCCGCGCTCGATGCGTGCGGCGAGGTCGGCGCGGATGGAGCGCCACCGGTCGACAGGGCCGCTCCGCCCGTCGTGCTCCACAGCGCAGATCGCGCGGTCGAAGGCCGCCCAGAGCATCGCGCGCGAGTGGGTGAAGTGCTGGCCCGGGCCGCGGATCTCCCAGATCCCCGAGTCGGGCCGATCGAGGTGGCGCTCGGCTTCGCGCAGCAGTGCAACCTGCAGCGACCACGAGAATCTGTCTTCGTCGATGCCGCGGTGTCGCGTCGCGTCGAGCGCGATCATCACCTCGCCGAAGATGTCGGCCTGGTACTGCTCGGATGCCGCATTGCCGACGCGCACCGGTGCGCTGCCCCCGTGACCCGGCAATGTCGGCACCTCCCACTCGTGGATGCGGCGCTCGCCGGCGAGTCCGTACATGATCTGCACGTCGGCCGGGTCGCCCGCGATCGCGCGGAGGAGCCATCCCCGCCACGCCTGCGCCTCCTGGGTGAAGCCGTGATGCAGGAGCGCCTCGAGCGTGAGGGCGGCATCGCGGAGCCATACGTAGCGGTAGTCCCAGTTGCGGACTCCGCCGAAGTCCTCGGGCAGGCTGGTCGTCGCGGCCGCCACGATGCCCCCGGTCGCCTCGTGCGTGAGAAGTCGCAGCACGAGGAGCGAGCGTCGCACGGCCTCGTCGTAAGCGCCCGGTTCGACGCACGACTGCACCCACGATCGCCACCACGCCTCGGTCGCGGCGAGCACGGCGTCGACGTCGAGCGCGTCGGGCATCGTCAGGTGAGCGGGATACCAGGTGAGTTGCACGTCCACCGTCTCACCCGCCGCCACGGTAAAGTCGCCAACGTGGCGGTGGTCGCGCGCCACGAGCTTCTGGCCGCGCACGACGAGGGCGTCGGGTCCGGCGACGGCGAGCAGCGCCGGGGCCTGCGCCGTGCCCACCTGGCGCATCCAAGGCAGCGACGACGCGTAGTCGAATCGCACGCGCAGCTCCTGCTGCATGACCACGCGTCCCCGGATTCCGCGCACGCGCCGGATCACGTCGCTGCGCCGCTCGGAACCCGCCGCGCCGTACATTCCGCCGCCGTGACCCACGCGGGGCATGAACTCCACGACCTCGACCTCGCCCTCGGCAGTCACCCAGCGCGTGACGAGCGTGAAAGTGTCGGGCGTGTAGGCCCGGGAGCCCGTTGCCGCGGCATCCGCCGGCCGGAGGCTCCACCGACCCTGCTCCTCATCGCCGAGTAGCGCGCCGAACACCGAGGGCGCGTCGAACCGGGGCGCGCAGAACCAGTCGATGGACCCATCCGAGCCGATGAGCGCCGCCGTGCGGCAGTCGCCGATGACCGCGTACGCTTCGATGGGCATGGCCATGGGTCAGGGCCGGCCGAGTCCGCGGTACTGCCAGCCGGCCGCGCGCCATGCCGCCGGGTCGAGCACGTTGCGCCCGTCGATGATGCGGCGACCGGCGACGAGACGGCCGGTCGCGTCGGGATCGAGCGCGCGGTACTCGCGCCATTCCGTTGCGAGCACCACGAGATCGGCGTCGCGCAGCGCCTCGCGGGTCGACTCCAGGTACGTGAGCTGCGGATGCCTCGACCGCGCGTTCTCGATTCCCTCGGGATCGGTCGCAACCACCTCTGCCCCGAGGCCCTTGAGCTGCACGGCGACATCGAGCGCAGGCGAGTCGCGCACATCGTCGGACTCGGGCTTGAAGGTGACGCCGAGGACGGCGATCCTCGAGCGATGCACCGAACCCCCGAGCGCAGCGACGGCCAGGTCGACCACTCGCTTTCGCTGCCGCATGTTGATCGTGTCGACCTCCTTCAGGAACTCGAGCGACTCGCCGCGTCCGAGCTCTTCGGCGCGGGCCGTGAACGCCCGGATGTCCTTGGGCAGGCAGCCGCCCCCGAAGCCGATGCCCGCGTTGAGGAAGCGCCGGCCGATGCGGGCGTCATGCCCGATCGCGTCGGCGAGGGCCGTGACATCCGCTCCGGTGGCGTCGGCGATCTCGGCCATGGCGTTGATGAAGCTGATCTTGGTGGCGAGGAAGGCGTTGGCCGCCACCTTCACGAGCTCGGCCGTCGCGTAGTCGGTGACGAGACGCGGCGTGCCGGCCTCGATCGCGGCCCGGTAGACCTGGTCGAGCACGGAGGTCACGTGCTCGTGCGCGATTCCGTAGACGAGTCGATCGGGCTCGAGTGTGTCTTTCACTGCGAACCCCTCGCGCAGGAACTCGGGGTTCCATGCCAGGCTCGCGTGCGGCGCCGCCTCAGCGAGCCGGCCGGCCAGGCGCGCGGCGGTACCGACCGGCACCGTGCTCTTGCCGACGACGAGCGCGCCCTCGGCGAGATGCGGGAGCAGCCCCTCGAATGCGGCGTCGACGTACGAGACGTCAGCGGCGTTCGTGCCGGCGGTCTGCGGGGTGCCCACCGCGAGGAAGTGCACCTCGGAGCCCGCGGCATCCGCGATGTCGGTGCTGAATCGCAAGCGACCGGTGGCGGTCGCCGAGGTGAGGATCTCGGGGAGGCCGGGCTCGAAGAACGGCGGGCGCCCCGCGGCGAGCGCGGCGATCTTGCGCTCGTCGACGTCGATGCCGATCACCTCGTGGCCGAGTTCGGCCATCGCCGAGGCATGCACGGCACCGAGATAGCCGCAACCGATCACCGAGATTCGCATAGTGCTCCTTCGAGAAGTTGTGCCGGCGCGTGCACACAGGCGTGTCAATTGTCCACTACGGCCATTGAATGTGCCTGATTATCGAAGCACGCCACGCGTACGCGTCGCCTCGCGGGAACGACGTGACGACGACTCGATCCCTCAGCTCGCGCCGGCCTGCCGGCCCTTGGCGTTCGCAACGCGGACGACCGCCGAGACGATCAGCCACCCGATCGCCCCGCCGAGCGTGTTGGCGATCACGTCGCTCACCGTGGTGAAGCGCTGCGGCAGCAGCGTGAACTGCACGAGCTCGATCATCGCCGACGCGGCGCAGCAAGCGAGCGGCGGCACCCACCGTGCCAGTCGGGGGCGCAGTGCGAGCGTGAGGAGCAGCCCGAGGGGGATGAACATGAGCACGTTGGCGGCGAACTCGATGTGCTCGTACTGAAGCCCGATCAACCCGTTGCCGCGCACGAACGCCGCGAACCGGAGCACGCCGATGCGCATCCCCTGGTCGACCGGCACAGGCCAGAACGCAATGACGCCCACCGCGGCGATGTACACGGTGAGCAGGAGTCGGATGACCATTCGTCTGCCTCTCGGGAAGCGTTCAAGGGCGAGGAATCGAGCACTCGGGCGCGGATCGATCTGCCGCTCAACAGTGTGCATCGTAGATGCGCAGCGGCGTCTGCCTCACCATCGGGGTGTCACGCACCTTCAGCTCGGCGTAGTCGAGCCCCTCGCCCTCGAAGAGCACCTCGAACGAGACGGTCTGGCCCGGCTGCAGGAGGATCGGGACGGTCACGACAGAGCGACCGTCGAGTGCAGAGACATCGGCGTTGTCGAACGGTTGGTCTCCGAGCCGCGCGCCCGTCATCGCAGCGCCGTTCGGCCCAACGACCTCGATACGGGTGAGCACTTCGCCCGCCGGGAGCACGGGACTCGTGAGGCTCCCCGGCAGCCCCGACGTCGGCACGCTCGACGTGAGGGTGCCGGCGACGGAGAACTGCGTCGATGCGCTCTCGCAACGGTTGGCGCTCACGTCGAGCGTGGCATCGAGGTAATAGTCGAGCTTCGTCTTGCTGTAGTCGTTGGCGAAGACGCCGATCGTCGTCGCCGTGTCGTCATCGGCCGCGAAGGCTCCCTCGAGCCCGGTTCGCGCAACCAGCTCCTGTTCGCTCGGATCGGCCAGCCAGAACCGGAGGCGATCCTCTTCGGCTGCTCGGGCGAGCTGCTCGATGAGGTCGACGAACGATCCCTGGCCCGCCGCGACGGCGATGAAGACGAGTGAGCTGGCTCCGGCGAAGTACGCGTCTTGGGCCGCGCCGTCGGGGTAGCGGGCGTAGACGTCGGAGAGGAGCGCTCGCGTGACATTGTCGGATGCGAGTTGACCGCCGTCGTCGAGCGTGACCGGCCCGATCGCCTCCAGCACGTAGCTGAGGGCCACGGGGTCGACCGAGAGGACGCCATCGAACTGCCGGTCGGCCGCTTCACTCCAGAGGCCCGCGGCCAGTGCCGCCGTGGTCGGGAAATCGGGCGTCATGGTCACGGAGTCCATCGTGCGCCCGGTCTCAGCGCCGAAGAGCTCCACGAGCCCGTCGTCGACCGGCAGCGGCGGCTGGTCGAGCATCGCGGTCTCGGCGAACGGATTCAGACTCGGCTCGATGGTCATCACGCCGCGGTCGACCGACAGGATCGCGAATGCCGTGACATTGCCGCCCTGGCTCCGCAACTCAGCGTTGTTCGGGAACATCAGCAGGTAGCTGCGGGGCTCCGACGCACCCATCGCGTCGGGCAGGATCTGCGCCGCCAGGGAGAGGCCCGCCGTGATGTCGCCGACCCGGTGCAGCTCCGACCGCAGCTGCAGCACGGAGACGGCAACGGGTCCGATGAGCTGGTCGGTGTCGATCTCGTCCATGAGTCGCGCCGCCGCGTGAATCGTCTCGTCGGCAGACGTGACGGCGGGTTGGGTGCGGAGCACGGCCTCGATGTCGAGTCGTCCGCCCTGCGGGCGGAACGCGTTCAGTTCGATGCCGGATGCCTCGCGCACCGCGCCCTTGGCGACCGCCTCGGCGACGCCCGTCGTGACGGTGATCGCCTCGAGATTGGGGCCGAGCAGCGGCATCCGCTCCCCGATCTTCCAGAACGGGTTGTCGATTGCGCGCGACGCCGCCTCGGTGTGCTCGACGAATGCGTCGACGTTGGCCTCGAGCTGCTTCGTCTCACCGGAGACGAGGCCGGCCTGGATGGATGCCGCGAGCGGGAGCGCCCGCTCGAGCTCACCGCGCGCCGAGAATCCGGAGATGATGATGCCCGCCGCGCCGATCGCCACTGCCACCGCCACGGCACCGAGCACCCACCATGCGACCCTGCGGACGATACGCATCGTGCGCCCTGTGTGCTGTGAGATGCCCGTCTCCCCCGAATTCTTCCGATACGCCAGTTGTCATCATATGGCCGCAACAATCGCCCCCTAATATCGTGGTCCATGGCTGAACGAAGCGTCCGCAGCGTCCGCGCACGACGAGCACTCACGGCGCTCGCAGCCGTGGCGAGCCTGCTGCTCGCCGGCTGCGTCCCCGTCGACGCCACCGAACCGGTGCCTCGCTCAGATGGTCCGGGGGCGGGCCGCCTGGTCGACTACAGCTTCGGCCACACGGCGGCGGTGGCGAAGCAGTTCGCCGACGCCCCGCTCGACGCGGTGCAGCGCCTCCCGTTCACGCTCGCGGCCGACGCCACGAGTTTCCGCATCCACGTGCGCAACTGGAACTACCTCAGCGATGAGCCCGTGCAGGGCGCGCTCGAGATCACGGGCGTTTGGATGGGCCGGCAGGGAGACGACCCCGAGAGCTCCGCCTACGCCGAGAAGCCTGCCTACGTGGCCGAGGGCGGCCCCATCACCGACGGCGCCACGTACACGAGTCCCTGGATCTCCGCGAGCGATGTCCCGCTCGACGCGGAGACGCCGATGCTGCTCTCGGTGGGGCTGCGTGCCGACACCGGCATCCCCCTCGCGGTGACGGGCGGAGTCTCGTGGCTCGACCTCCTCGGCGCCTCGAAGCTCGGCGGCGTCGAGGACGCCCTCGGCACGTGGAATCCGAGCGCCTCACTCCTCGACATCTGGATCGAGCACACCGTCGCGCCCGATACGCCGGTGCTCTTCTCGATCGGCCACTCGCTCAACGCCCCCGGCAACGTCGACCCCGTTGCGAGTCCGCATGAGGGCGAGATCACGTCGTGGCCGCAACAGTGGGCCCGGGCGGTGGGTGGCGCGGCCTCCACCCTCGCGGTCTCCGGCGCGTGGACCACGAGCTTCGGCCCGGAGTCACCGAAGTGGATGACCTACGCCGGCGCGGTTCCCGACTACGTGAGCATCTGGAGCAGCTCGAGTGACCTCGCATCCGGTCGCACGCTCGCCGATGTGCAGGCCTCGATGCAGGTGCTCGTCGAACGTGCACGAAAGCTGTGGCCTGATGCTCGCATCATCGGTTTCACGGAGCCGCCGCGCTCGAACAAGGCCGACGTCGACGCGTCGCGCACTGCCTACAACACCTGGATCCGCACGAAGCCGCTCGGCCTCGATGCGGTGGTCGACGCCGACGCGGCCCTCACCGATCCCGCCGACCCGCTGGCACTCCAGGCGGGCATGACCGCCGACGGCGCCCACTTCAACGCCGCCGGCCACGAGCTGGTGGCCAGCCTGTTCACCGAGGCGGTCGAGGCCCTCGAAGGCAGCGGCCCGGGCGGGGGCGCGGCGACCGTCACACCGTGACGGTCTCCTTCACCTTGCCGCGGTCGCGGACGCCGACGCGCTTGCGCGCCGCCAGCAGTTGGGCCGGCCGCTCGATCAGCCAATAGGTCACCGTCGCGATCGCGATGCTCAGCACGGTCACCAACGCGAAGCTCTGCAGCGCGCCGAGCGGGGTGTCGGTGCCGTACCATCCCAGCCGGATGACGGTGAGCAGCACCGGGTAGTGCCACAGGTAGGTGCTGAGGGAGATGAGTCCGACGTAGTGCAACGGCGGCACGTCGAGTGTCGATGCGACGACCGGCACCCGGCCCTTCGAGGTCGGCAGGAGGAGCGCGAGGAACAGGCCGGCGGATGCCACTGCCACCGCGGTGCTGATGAACCTCGGCAGCACGACGAGGGCGATCGCGGCGAACAGGATCGCGAAGATCGTCACGAGCACCGCCACCGTACGCACCCGCAGCTTGCCGACGTGCGTGAGCACGCCCTTCTTCGCTGCGATGAAGACGACGACCGCCACCATCCCCGCACCGAAGTTGTCGGACCAGATGAAGAAGCTGCGTGAGAACACGCCGAGCCAGTTGGGGCCCCACTCCGCATCGAGGAGCGTCAGGTCGGAGAAGGCGAAGGCCACCGCACCGAGCACGCGCATGAGGATGCCGAATGCGAAGAGCACGAGACCCGGCATTGCCGCGACGAGGTACCGGTTGCGGCCACCGCGGTTGGCGACACGGGCAGCGAGGAGTGCGATCAGCGGCAGCACCGCGTAGAACGTGATCTCGACCGTGAGGGTCCACGATGAGTTGATGCCCGTCTGCAGCTCGCTCGGCACGTAGTTCTGCATGAGCGTGAGGTGCAGCAGCACCTCGAACGGGTTGGTGATCGTGCCGGTGCCGTCGTCGGTGTAGGGGACCATCGACTCCATCGCGTTGTGGAGGAACGAGCCGGCGAGCACGTAGTTCGCGACGAGGAAGATGGCGATGTAGGCCGGATAGACCCGGAAGGCCCGGGCGAGGTAGTAGCTGCGCAGCGACGGCGTGTCGCGTCCGTCGATGATGCGGGTGGCGAACGGCCAGTAGATGAGGAAGCCCGAGAGGGCGAAGAAGATCACGATCACCTGCCCGGCCAGATCGAGATGGGTCTGTGCCATCACGGCGGGAGCGACGGCGCCGAGCGTGTGCACCATGATCACGGACAGCGCGAGCACCCCGCGCATGCCATCGAGGCCGATCAGGCGACTGCGAGGTGCGATTCGCGGCGCGCCGGACACCGCCGTCTCAGTGATGCCGGTCATGTCAGAACCTCCCGGGTTCGTCGGATGCTGCGCGGCAGCTCATCCCGCTCGGTGACGGGAATCGCCACCGGGTGGGTCAGGTAGTTGTCGGAGGTCGGCAGGTTCGCGAGGAAGAAGGCGAAGAGCGCCGCCACCGAGGGAATCGTGATCACCGGGAAGTCGAGTTGCAGCGCGACGAGCGTGAACCCGATGAATCCGGCACCGATGAAGCCGTGGCGGGCTTCCGATCGTCGGAGCCCCCGATAGGAGAGCACGAGGCCGTAGATGAGCACGGCGCAGAAGAACAGGCCCACGATGATGCCGCCCCGGTACACGGAGAGGAGCGGCGCGTTCGCCACGTGGTTCACCGCCATGCCCACGGATCCGTCGCGGAACTCGATGCGGCCCCAGCCGAGCCCGAACAACCAGTTGCCGTCCATGTGCTTGGGGTAGTCGCGGAGGGCGTCGGCGCGCGCCGAGGAACCCACGTCGTTCGACCCGAAGGAGCCGAGGATGCGCTCCTGGATCGCCGGGATCGCGAGCAGTACTGCACCGACGATCGCGGCGAAGCCCACCATGCGCAGCTTGCCGCCGAAGCGCATGTTCTGCACGGCCAGGAAGATGAGGAACGCGACGCCGATCGAGAGCAGTGCCGACCTGCTCAGCGTGAGCGTCATCGCGAGCAGCACGATGCCCGTGAACACGACCTGCCAGAGCCCGCGGAACAGCGCGAGGGCGAGCAACACGCCGACAAAGAGGAACAGCCCGCCGGCGTTCGGGTCGACGTAGGTGCCGGTCAGCCGCACCGTCATCTCGCCCTCGCCGACGACGTAGCGCAGGTTGGTGCCGCCGGCTGTGCCGTACCCGAGGAACGAGAGCAGGGAGAGCATGTTCCCGGCACGATCGAACAACAGCATCGCCAGTGCGAACAGGCTCGCGCCGACCGCCCCGAAGACGTACCAGCGGCCGACGAGGTCGAGCCGGTCGGGCTGGAGCCGGAGCAGTGCGAAGAGGGTCGAGGTGGCGATGAGCCACTTGGAGAACTCGGTGAGGTCGTAGCTCGTCGAGAACGTCACTGCGAGCGAGAGTACGGAGGTCACGACGAGCCCGAGCACCCACCACTCCATGCTCGTGAACGGGCGAGAGTGGCCCGACGGGAGCTGGAGCACCGCGGTCGCCCCGATGCTCACGCCGAGCAGCAGCACGAGCGGGAGCGGCGACGACGGCAGCACCCCGAACGGCACCGAGGCCAGGCTGAAGGCGTAGGCGCAATAGATCCACAGCGGCCGGCGGAGCGCGACCCAGATGCCGAGCGGGAACCCCATCGCGAGCAGCGCGATGATGCGGGGCCCGGGCGCGGCATCGCTCGCGAGGAACGCCGCGACAAGCGGTGTCATCGCGGCGAAGATCCAGACGACGATTCTCATGGGGCCAGCCATTCGCCCACGCGTGCGTGCGGCATCTGCCGCTGCCATCGGTCCTGGTTCAGGTCGTAGAGCCGGTCACCTTCCGCCGCCGCGGCGGCGCGATCGACCAGGAAACGCCGGCACTGCTCCACGAAGGCCTCGCGGCCGTCGTTCGTGCCGATGCCGAAGACCGGCGCATGCGAGCCCAGGGCGGCGGTCGTTCCGACCACCGGAAGACCGCGGCTCGCCGCCTCGAGGAGCTTCACGCGCACGCCGCCACCCGTGAGCACGGGCGCGAGCAACGCGCGACAGGAGTTGAGCACCACCTCCAGGTCGTCGGCGAAGCCGAGATCCGTCATCCCGTCGGGCAAGGCCTTCGGCGTGGAGCCGGGCGCCCGCTTGCCGACGACGACGAGCTCGGCCCCGGGGATCCCGCGCGCGATGTCGGGCCACCACTGCACCAGCTGCTCGAAGGCCTCGTGGTTCGGCGGCCATGTGCGATCGCCGAGGAAGACGAGCCGGGGGTCGGATGCCGCGATCGGCGCCTTTCGCGCCGGCGGCAGGGTGATGTCGAGCCAGTGCACCCGGCCGACGCCGCCGCGCCGGTAGAAGTCGACTTCCTCCCGGTCGTACGTGCCAACGGATCGGGCCGATCGCGCGGTGCGCAACTCGTCGGCGACGATGCGTGGCGCCTCGATGCGCCCACCGAGTCCGCGGTTCGCCCGCCACACGATCGATTCGGAGTTCACGGTGTTGAGCGCGAGCGGCGTCACCCCTCGGTGGCGCGTTCGGAGGAACGACTCGACCATGTAGTTGTGCTCGGCCACGAAGAGGTCGGGCTGCCGGCGGTCGATCTCCGCGCGCAACGCCGCGACGTCGAATCGCGAATGCACGACGCTCCGCCGGTGGCGCAGGCTCCGCAGCATGAGCTTCGGCAGCGACACCGGCGGCTTCGGCACACGTGTCACCGTCGAATCCGGCGACGGCTCCCCTGCACGCGAGAGGCAGATCGAGTCGACCGAGAGCGAGGCGCGGGCGAGGTCCATCACGAGGCGGGCGAGCGCGATGTCGCCGCCGTGGTCGATCGTCGGGTCCTTCGCGAGCAGGAAGGTCGCAACTCTCATCGCGGCCACCCTTCGACGATCGGCGGCAGGAGGCGCACCGGCTGCTCGGTCTTCTCCGGCGACGTGAGGCTCAGCTCTGGAGACCACGAGTAGACGACTCGGGAGTACCAGATGACGAGCACGAGCTCCGCGACGATGCTCGCGAACGCCGCACCGAGTGCGCCGAGCCCGGCGAAGGCGAGGAGCGTCAGCAGCCCGAGCTTCACCGCTCCGGCGATCCAGCCGGCGGCGACACGATGGCCGTCGCGGTGCTGTACGTAGAGGATCGTCGTGAGCACGAGGGAGGTCGAGCGGAGCACGACGAAGAAGCTCATGGCCACGAGGACCGCTCCGACGTTCTCCTCGTTTCCGAGTGCCATCGCCACGAGCCCGACGACCAGCACGGCGCCCCCGAGGAGCACCGAGATCACGACCGTGACGGCGGGCTTCGGACCCACGCCGGGGTTGCCGCCGGCGCTGCGGAGTCGCTCATGGTAGGTGTGCACGAACATCTGCGCGAACGCGGATGCCGCGAGCGCGACCACCGACACGAGCGAGTACGCTCCGGCGACTTCATCGTTCGTGAGGATGCCGAGCAGCAACACGTCACCCTGCAGGTAGAGGGCGAGCGCCATGGCGTCGAACCAGAGCAACAGCATCTCGCGCAACGATCCGGGCACCGCCGCACGGCTGCCCCGTCCCTGCAGGATCGCCATGACGAGCACGACGACATAGGGAATGCTGTACAGCGCCACCGTCATCTCGAGCCGCGGGTCGGGCACGGTGAAGAGGTAGGCGGCGGCGATCGCGACGGATGCCGCCTGCCGGATCGCGTCGTACCGCATGACGACGTTCGGATGCCCGTCGCGAAGGAAGGAGCTCTTCACGCTGTTGAAGAGGATCTCGCCGCCCGCCACGATGAAGGCGAAGCCGACGATGAAGCTCGGCAGGAACAGCGCGCACCCCACGATGAGCAGTGCCGCGCCCACCCAGACGCGGGTGGCACGTTCGGACCTGAACGTCTCGTCGCTCACGCGCAGCGAGCGTACGAGGAAGATGTTGTCGAGGGGGGCGGCGATGATGGCCGAGATCGCGTAGGCGATTGCGTAGGCACCGTAGTCGCCGAGACCGAGCGAGAAGATGAGGAGCGCGGTCCACAGCAGCCCCATGACCCGCCCGCCGAGCACCCAGCCCGAGGCGACGCCCGCCTTGATGAGGTTCGGGCTGAAGAGTCGGCTGAGGATCATCCTGCCCTCCAGATCTCGAGATAGTCGTCGATGACGCGTTCCGCCGCGTGATCCGTGCGGAGACGATCAGCCTCGGCCTGCAGCTCGACGAGGCGACCTGGATCGTTGAGGAGCTCGTTCGCCGCGGCCGCGAGCTCTGCCGCGCCGCCGTCGACGACCACCGCACCGCCGTCCTCCGCGAGCTCGCGGAGGGCACCATGTCCGCGGCACAGCACGGGGGTGCTGTACGCCATCGCGCGACTGACGGTGCTCGCCGCCGGGAAGGCCTCGCGACCGTAGATGTGGCGCGGGTTGTAGGGCACGAGCAGCAGCCTGATGGAGTTGAAGAAGGCGTCCTCGTCGTCGTCGAGCACTTCGCCGAGGATCTCGACACCGTCGAGCGGCGGCAACTCCTCGGTGCCGCGCCCTGCGATGCGGATCGTGATCTTCGGATCGAGGTGCTCACGCAGGTCGGCGAGCACGTCGAATCCCTTGCCCCGGTAGACGTAGCCGAACAGGCCGATCGCCATCGGCCGATCGGTGACGGGGTCGAGATCGGGCCGCTTCGGCACGAACAGCGACGACGACGCGATCGTCGACCCCTTCATCACCACGGCGAGCTCGCGTGCGCCGGTGCGACTGAGCGCGACGAGGGTGCGTCCCCGGTTCACCTTCGTCTCGAGCCGGGCCAGCGGCCGGCGGAACGTGTAGTGGATCCCGTGCCCGAGGATCCTGATGCGTGCGGCGATGCGCGTGCGGAACGGCCACCACACCGTGAGGGGCGGATCGTGCACCGTCGACGTGACCTGCACGCCGCGAAGCCCGAGGGGACCCCAGAACGGCAGCAGCGCCCCGCCGCTCTGTTCCGTGTGCACGATCGTGTGCCGATCGGAGTCGCGCACGATCCTGCGCACCTCCCGGCACTGGCCCAGAAGTTGCCGGAGGGTCGCCCATCCCGGCCCGCGGTGCCGGAACTCGACGGTCTCGCCGAAATGCGGCCGCACTGCGTCGATGAACTCGTCGGCATAGTCGCCGACACCGCTCTCCCCTGCCTTGGGAGCGATGTAGACGAGTCGAGCCTGGCTGAGATCGATCACGTCAGAAGAACGGGGGCTTGTAGGTCGGGCGGTAGGCGAGGGCCGATTCGCGCTGCCCGCGCACCTTCGCCGGGACGCCGGCGACGATGTCCATCTCGGCGACGTCGTCGCGCACGAGCGACGTCGCACCGACGACGGCGCCCCGCCCGATGGTCACATCGGGCAGCACGGTCGCACGGCTCGCGATCCACGCATGGTCGCCGACGACGATGGGCAGCAGCGTGTACTCGAAGGTGTCGGAGTCGGGGAAGTGGGTCCCGGTGATGAAGTGCACATCGCTCGCGATCACGACGCTGTTGCCGATCGTGAGGCCGCCGCGGGCGTCGAGCAGGCAGCGGAAGCTGATCACCGTGGCTTCGCCGATGCGGAGCTTGTCGATGCCGAGCACCGTCGTCCCCCGGAAGACCGAGGTGTCCTTGCCGATCTCGGCACCCCACAGGCGCAGCACGCCGAGGCGCAGCCAGTGTCCCGGCATGTAGGTGATGAAGAAGTTGTAGAACACGACGCCCAATCGGTCCCAGACTCGTTTCACGATCGATGCCCCTTTCGCTGTTTCGGTGGATGTTGCACGTTCGGTGGCTGCTGCGAGCTCGGTCATCAGAACAGCTTCGGCCGGTACACGGGTCGGTAGGTGAGAGCCGACGTGCGCACGGCCACCGGCTTCGCCGGAATACCGGCGGCGATCTGCATCGGCTCGACGGATCGGCGCACGAGCGAGCAGGCGCCCACGACGGCGCCGCGGCCGACGGTGATGCCCTCGAGCACGGTCGCCCTGCTGGCGATCCACACGTAGTCCTCAATGAGGGTGGGCTCGAGCACGTAGCCGAAATCGTCGGAGTTCGGCAGATGATGGCCGGCGATGAAGTGCACATCGCTCGCGATCACGACGTTGTCGCCGATCGTGAGGCCACCGCGGCCGTCGAGCAGGCAACGGAATCCGATCACGGATGCCTCGCCGATGCGGATCCCGTCGATGCCGAGCACCGTCGTTCCGCGGAAGACGGCCGATTCCGCGCCGATCTTCGCACCCCACAGGCGGAGCACGGCCTGCCGCACCCGATGCGACGGGAAGTGCGTGAAGAAGTGGTTGAAGAGCACGACCCCTGCGTGCTCCCACAGCTTGCGGATCATCCGGATACCCTTTCCCTGCGGCTCGGCCGCGTCGCTCGCATCGAATCACCGATGGTGGCGGCGATCTCCTCCATGGCGTCGACACCGATCGAAGGCTGGTCGTTGACGAGGATCCCGACGAGCGTGCCACTCGGCTCGAGCGCGTCGATCGCCGCCGTCAGGTGTGCTCGACGAAGATGGCCGGCGCGTGCCACGAGCACGGTCGAGCCGACGACGCTCGCGAGCGCTGTCGCGTCGGCGGTCGCGCTCGCCGAACCACCGTCGATGACCACGTCGTCGAATCGATCGCAGAACGCGTCGAGGATCGCTCGCATGCGGACGGAGCCGAGTACGTCATTGGAGTTCGGCGGGATGGTCCCGGCGGTCATGACGAAGAGCTCGGGCACCTCGTCCCACGACCTGGCGGCGTCGCGTTGATTCGCCGCTCCGATGAGCACGTCGGTGAGGCCGGGCGCCGGCGGCATCCCGAGCAGATCGAAGATCTCGGGGCTCCGCAGGTGGGCGTCGACGAGGAGCACGCGGCGTCCGAGTTGCGCGATCGCGAGCGCGAGGTTCACGGCGGCGGTCGTCGTGCCCTGCTCGCCCCGCGCACCGACCACGAGCACACTGCGGTTGCGCGCCTCGAACCCGAAGAACTGGAGGTTCGTGCGCAGGCTCCGGAACTGCTTCGCGACGCGGCTGTCATCGTCGAGCGCGATCGTCATGAGGTCGGCCTTGCGGTCGCGGGCGATCGTGCCGATGACTCGCAGCGACGTGACGGCCTGCACGTCGCGCAGTCCGCGCACCCGTGCATCGAAGCTATGCCGGAGCAGCATCACGCCGAGTCCCATGACGAACCCGACCATCCCACCCACCGACACGGATGGTACGAGGTGCGGGTAGGCGGCGGCGACGGGAATGCCGGGGTTCTCGACGACCGTGACCCGCAGCGCACTGCCTTCGGCGGTCATCTCCGACTCGAGCTGCAGCTCGATCACCTGCACGAGCTCGCGTGCGACCGCACTCGCGATCGCGGGCGCCTCGGTGTTGAATCGGCTCGCGGCGACGATCTCGATCAGCAGGCTGTCGGGCACCGGCGTCGCCGTCACCCTCGAGGCGAGCTCCTCGACGCTCGCGTCGAGATCGAGTTCGAGGGCGACGGGGCGCAGCACCGCCGGCGAGCTCACGACCTCGGCGTAGGACTGCAGGCGCTGGCGCGCGTAGATCGTCAGCGCGAGGCTGTCGAGCGGCGTGTCGGCTTCAGTCGAGGTGATGAACACGCGAGCGGTCGCCTCGAACCTCGGCGTCGCGAGCAGAGCCGTTGAGAGCCCGCCGAGGAGCCCGAGCCCGGTGAACATGACCAGCACGGGCCAGCCACGTCCGAGCACGGCGATCACTCCGCGGAGGGCGAGTCTCATTGCATCACCATCGGTGCCCTGGGTGCCATCGGTGCCATCGCGGCGATCGCGTCGCGGAGCGCCTCATGGAATCGCGCCTCGGAGAACCGGTCGGTCGCCGCGAGGATCGACTCGCGGTGCCAGTCCGTCACCTCGATGCGATCGAGGGCGTCGCGAATCGCGCCCGGCGTGGGCTCATCGAAGAAGACACCGGTCGTGCCCTCGATGACCGTGTCGAGGAATCCGCCCCACCGCAGCACGGCGCTCGGCTTGCCGAATGCCGCGCCCTCGATGGGCGTGAGCCCGAAGTCCTCGTAGCTCGCGGCGACGATCGCACGGCAGCGGCGGTAGAGCCAGTGCAGCTGCCCGTCGGTCAAGTCTTTGAGCATCGTGACGTTGCGCGGCAGCCGGTGCGCGAGTCGTGCTTCTTCGGGGCCGGAGCCGACGATCACGAGGCGACGCTCGGGTGTCTCGGACACGGCCTCGATGATCCGATCGACGTTCTTGTACGGCAGCAGTCGCGAGATGCACAGGTAGAAGTCCTCGCCGACCCCGAGCACGGGCTCTTCGGGCTGCGTCGTGTCGATCGAGTGCGGCGCGGAGAGCACCGACGCAGTGATTCCGTACGCATTGAGGATCCGGTCCTGCACCGCCGACGAGATCGCCAGGTAGCGAGCAGCGGATGCCGCGGCCCGACGGTCCCAGGCGCGAAGCGCCGGCCCCGCCGTCGCGATGATCGCACGCTTCACTCCGCCACGATCGCCGAGGTAGACGTCGCTCTGGTAGAGCCAGCGAGCGGGTGAGTAGCAGTACACGAGCTTCTGCCCGTTGGTACGGAAGCCGTGCGCCCAGCCGCTGCTGCTCGTGAGCACGATGTCGGCATCGATCGTGATGGAGTTCGACACGAACGGCAGCGCGAGCAGTGCGCCGCGGTGATTACGCCGGAGGGGGCCCACTGCATTCAGCGCGGACGGCCGAACGTCGAGTGACGCGAACTCGGGGAACGTGCCGGCTGGCTCATAGAGCGTGGTGTAGATCGGCGCGTCGGGGAAGGCCCGCGCCATCGCGAGCACCACCTTCTCGGCGCCACCTCGTTGCGTGAGGTAGTCGTGAGCGATCGCCACTCGGGTGCGGCTCTCTGGCATTTCGGTCTCCCATACGTACCCCCCATTTGTGACCTACTTCTCCACATACTCGTACCCGTAGGCGCCGTACGAATCCGGGCCTCGAGTCGGGAGCATGTTCACTACCAGTCCCAGCACCTTGGCATCGATGTTCTCGAGTCCCCCCAAGGCGTGTGAGAGCTGGGTCGTACGTGTGAGCCCGACGGCGCACACCACAAGTGCGCCATCGGTGACCTTGCTGAGCACGGCGGCGTCGGTCACCGGCAGCAGCGGTGGCGCGTCGATGATGATCTGCTCGAACTCGCCGCGGAGCGTTTCGAGGAGCTCGGCCATCGAATCCGACCCGAGCAGCTCGCTCGGGTTCGGCGGTCGCGAGCCCGACGGAAGCACGAACAGACGCCCCTCTTCACCCCAGGGCTGGAGCGTCTCGGTGAGCGTCGCGCGGCCGACGAGCACGTCGCTGAGCCCAACGCCGCCCTCGACGGCCATGTACTCGGCGACCTTCGGGCGCCGAAGGTCGGCGTCGATGAGCAGCGTCGACTTGCCGGCATCCGCGAGTGCGATCGCGAGATTCGCCGCGATCGTCGACTTGCCCTCTGAAGCAAGCGACGAGGTGACGACGAGCGCTCGGCTCCTGGCGCCGAAGTCGATGAACTGCAGGCTCGTTCGAAGCGACCTGAATGCCTCTGCTCGGGGACTGCGCGGCCCCGCGTGCACGGTGAGCGGCTGCTTCGCGGCGGTCGGATCGAAGAGGAAGCCTGCGAGGACGGGATGCTTGGTCGTGGCTGTGACATCGCGCTCGCTGTGCACACGGGTATCGAGTGCCTGGCGCGCGAAGGCGAATGCGAGGCCGGCGATGAGCCCGAGCACCCCGCCGACGACCATGAAGAGGGGGATCGACGGCGACGTCGGGCTGTGCGGCTCCATCGCTCGCTTGACCACCGTGAGGTTCACGAGGGCACTGTCATCGCCGACCTGCTCCTCGAGATCGTCGATGACGACGTCGCGCAAGTGATGCGCCACCGAGTTGCTGATCTCGGCCGCCTCTTCAGCAGTCTCGCTGGAGGCGACGATCTCGATGAGCACCGTGTCGGGGATGACTCGCGCGCTGATCGCGCCGGCGAGCGCCTCGGCGCTTGTGTCGAGGTTGAGTTCCTCGATCACGCGGTCGAGCACCAAGGGGTCGGTCGTCACTTCGACATACGACTGCATTCGCGCTTGCGTGTAGCTCGAACCCTGGAATGCCTCGACCGCCGAGCCGACGGACTGCGTCGAGACGAAGATGCGGGTCGTGGCCTGGTAGATCGGGGTGGCGGTGAAGGCGAGCACCGCTGCGACCGCGAGCCCCAGCGCCGTCAAGATGACAACGCTCAGCCAACGTCGTCGCAACGTGTCGACGAAATCCCGCAACTCCACAGACCGCACCCCTTCCGCCCACGAGGCAGCTCATTCCGCGCCGACAGCACTCATCGGCACGAACAGGCGCCGTCCCCCCAGCGTTTGCTGCGGTCACCTTCGATCGCCGTCTTCGGCAATCTGCGAACGGCCGCTCAGAGAGCGGCCGTCCCGTGTCTGACTCGTAGTGTATCCGCCCCTGAGGGGTGTCAGCGACCCGCGAGTTCGGTCAGCGCGTTCACGATGTCATCAACCGACTTCGAGATCGTGTCGGCCACTGCCGTGTAGACATCTGCCTTCCTGCGATAGGGATCGGCGATATCAAAGGCCTTGGCGTCGGACGGCGGCGGAACCATTCCGCGCCGACGGCTCGCACGAGTGCTCGTCAGCCGAAGGAAGGTAGCGACATCGGGTGCCTCGAACTGGGGGGTCGAAGCGTCGACGGGCAATGCCCGGAACGAGTCGACGACGCGAGCGTACTCCACGAGCGTGAACGCCTTCGTGACGAGTCTCGGAGCGAGCTTCACTGCAGCCCTGCGGTGCTCGCGCGTCATGCCGATCACGAGATCGACGTCTTCGAGCAGCTCGGCGGTCAGCGCCGTCGTCGTGTGCAGCACGGGCGGGGCACCGAGTCGCCGCAACTGGTCGGCGACCTCGGCCGGCTGCTCGAGCGCGGCATCCGTCGCGGTACCGGCGCTGCGCACGGCGAAGGGCTTCGACTCGGCCCAGAGCGCGTCGTCGCCTGAGGCACCCTTGGGCCACGACGAGCGAATCGCGCGTTCGAGACGATCGCCGAGCAGGACCTCGGCCATGGGCGAACGGCAGATGTTCCCGGTGCACACGAAGAGCACGACGAACGGCGCGATACCGACGCTCGAGGGGGATTCGGATCGGTCGAGTCGGGGCTCGAACGCGAGGTGCTGCGAGGACATGGGTTACACAATAGGCCACGCGCGACCCACGTTCGCGGGTGATTCTCACTGCAGACGATACGGAGGCTTTCCTCCGTATCGTCTCATCGCGCGGCACTGACTAGGAAGCGCATGCCCGCACCCTGCATACTGTCCGTACAATCAAACACCCACACGTCAATGCCGACAGGGTCACGGGGAACCAACCACAGCAAGCGGGGAGCGATGGCAGGCGAACGCAAGGCACTTCTGACGGGAATCACGGGGCAAGACGGCGGCCACCTTGCCGAGTTGCTGCACGAAGAGGGGTACGAGGTCTTCGGAATCATCCGCGGGCAGAACAACCCGCGACGTGAAACGATCTCGCGCGAACTGCCCTACGTGCGTCTGATCGAGGGCGACCTCACCGATCCCACGTCCATCGTGCGGGCGGTCGAGGCGTCACAGCCCGACGAGCTCTACAATCTCGCGGCGATCAGCCACGTCGGCTATTCGTTCAAGAACCCGACGCTGACCGCCTCGGTCACCGGTATGGGCGTGCTCAACGTGCTCGAGGCGGTGCGCGTCACGGGCCTTGCAGGAACCACGAAGGTCTACCAGGCGTCGACGTCGGAGATGTTCGGCGGCCTCGACTACAACCGCCCCGGCGCCGGCTACAACGAGGACTCGCTGTTCCACCCGCGCAGCCCTTACGGCGTCGCCAAGCTCTACGGCCACTGGATCGCGAAGAACTATCGCGAGAGCTACGGCATGTTCGTCGCGTGCGGCATCCTCTTCAACCACGAGGGCGAGAAACGCGGCCTCGAGTTCGTCACGCGCAAGATCACCAACGCCGTCGCGCGAATCAGCCTCGGGTTGCAGGAGACGATCGAACTCGGCGACCTCTGGCCGAAGCGCGACTGGGGCTACGCCGGCGACTTCGTGCGCGGCATGTGGCTGATGCTGCAGCACGAGGTGCCCGACGACTTCGTGCTCGCGACCGGCGAGACGCATTCGATCGAGGAGTTCCTCACCCTCGCCTTCGCTGAGATCGGCATCGACGACTGGCGGCCGTACGTCGTGCAGAACCCTGAATTCATGCGGCCCGCCGAGGTCGACATCCTGCTCGGCGACCCCACCAAGGCGGAGCGAGAGCTCGGATGGACGCGCGAGGTCGACTTCCCGGGCCTCGTCTCACGCATGGTGGCGCACGACCTCAGCCTGCAATCGTCTGCCGTTCGGGTATGACGAGGTCGACCTCAGGAAGCCCGACACTCAGGATCACGATCACCGGAGCCGACGGCTTCGTGGGCCGGCATCTGGCTCGCGCCGCGACCGCCGCCGGCCACCATGTCATCGGCATCGGCCACAGGCCGCTGGACGATCCCACGCTCGACGGTTCGCTCGACGAATCGCACGTGGCCGATCTTCGCGAGGGATGGCCTGACGACGCACTCGGCGACGTCGTCGTGCACCTCGCCGGCCGCGCCGCAGTCGGGCCGTCCTTCGACGACCCGCAGGGCTATATCTGCGACAACAGCGCGATGGTGACGAGCCTCGGCGAGGCCATCCTGAAGCGCCCCCGCGACGAATGGCCCCGAGTCGTGCTCGCGAGCACGGGTGCGGTCTACGACGCGAGCGGTGAGGCGACCCCGCGCACGGAGCAGTCGCCCATCAGGCATGCGTCGCCGTACGTGGTCAGCAAGCTCCTCGTCGAGAGCCAGCTGCTCTACTATCGCGAGCGCAGCATGGATTGCGTGATCGTGCGCCCGTTCAATCACATCGGGCCCGGGCAGGCGGGCGGATTCCTCGTGCCCGACCTCACCGAAGCGCTCGCTGCCCTTCCGGCCGATGAGCCGCTCCTGATCGGCGATCTCGACACCCAACGCGACTACACCGATGTGCGTGACGTCGTCGACGCCTACCTGCTGCTCGCAGCGGCTCCGACCACGTCAGAGGTCATCTACAACGTCGCGTCGGGTCGCTCGCGTGCCGGCATCGAGTTGCTCGGCTACATCTGCGAATCGCTCGGACGCTCCGTGCCGCGGCTCGAGATCGATGAGCGCCGCATCCGTGCCACCGATGCTCGAGTCATCGTGGGGTCGGCCCACCGGCTCCGTGACGAGTTCGGCTGGGAGCCCAAGATTCCGATCCGCCGATCGGTCGAGGAGTTCGTCGCGTCACGTCGGTGACGGCACGGCCGCACGAGCAGGCGATCACCCGCACGGGGCATCCTGCAACGTGACGGTCATCGGGTTGATCATCGGCGTGCTGCGCACGATCGTCGGACCGTACGCCTTCTCCCCCGGCACGCCGGCGAAGGTCGCTCGCACGACGCCCGCCTGGCCGCGCACGAGGTCGATCGTGAACTTCACCGCGGGCCGGCCGAGATCGTCGACGATCGGCCCCGTCGCGGTGGCCGTTCCCGCTTCCAGCACGGCCGCCTCGACGACAGAGCCCCCGACCGGACCGTAGGCGAACACCTCGGTGCGGTTGAAGTCGTACAGCTCTCCCTCTACGAACACCGGAAGCTCGATGCCCGGCGGGAAGTCGAACCAGATCCTGGTCTCGACGGTGTAGCCCGGCGCAGCGGCGTCGCACGTGTTCGTGGTCACCACGGTCTCTGCATGGAGATAGAAGTCGGCCTTCGACGACGAGCGGTCGCGGAAGTACACGCCGAGCACCGTCTCGGGGTCGTTCGACGTCGGCAGGGTGCCCTGCAGCCGTGTTCCGGCGGTGAGCGCATCCGTCTCAGGGTCGGAGCTCCAGACCATGAGGCTGCCGTATTCGGCCGCGCGACTGAGCGCGTCGGCCATCGCCCAGAGATCGTAGTCGGCGGCCATCACCCGGGTGAAGACCGCGTCAGCGGCCCGCTGGAAGAAGTCGTCGGCCTCGGTCCGGCCGTCGTACAGGAAGTACGCCTGGTTCAGCAGCAGGCTCACCGCATTGCCGGAATCGAGCACCTCTCCTGACGACACGGTCACGGGTCCGGTCACCTCGAGGATCATCGCGAGCGCGATCGGGTCGAGCGAGATGATGCCGTCGGGCCGGATGCCGCGGATCCGCTGCCACTGCGCGCCGAGGATCGCCGCCGCGGTGGGGAGATCGGGCCGGCTGAATGCCCCATTGATGTGAGCCGTCAGGATGTCGTCGTAGAGCAGACGCGCGCTCTCGTCGACGGCGACGTCGGCCGGCACGCCCTGGGGGAAGTCGTAGCTCGTCACGTGTTCGACGACCGTGACGCTCCCGTTGTCGACGCTGAGCAGTGTCTGCGCGGCAGGCCCGCCACCGAGCGCCGCCAGTTCCGCGTTGTTGAGGAATGCCAGGACGATGGTCGCCGGTCCGTCGACACCGAGCAAGGCACTCAGTCCCGCGACCCCGGCCCCCGCCTGGTCGAGCAGGTCCGTCATTTCGCCGAGCATGTCCTCGTACTGTGCAACGGCCTCGCCGACGGGTACCAGCGTGAGCTCGGTGTTCACGCCGGCGAGCGCCGTCGAGGCATCCGACACGTTCCGTTTCGCCGCGTCGAGGATGTCTCGTGCGGCCGAGATCGGTGCCGTGTCGAACACACCGGTGACAGGGTCGCGGATGAGCGTGAACGAGCTCACGAACTCGACTGCCGGCGACACGACCTGGCGCGAGAACCCGTCGACACTCTCGGCGACGATGCGCACGGCGCGGAGGTTCTCGCCGAGCACCGGCACGGACTCGCCTGCGCGCCACAGCGGACTCTCGGTGTGCTCGACGGCACGGGCGGTCGACTCCTCGAGGTCGTCGGCGAGCCGAGGCAGACTCTCGGTGTCGCGTTCAGCCGCCGCGACCTGGAGCCGGGCGGCGCCGGCCTGCGCGTCCTGGAGGTCGTCGCGCACGGCGAACGCCTCGAAGGCGAGCACGGCGCCGCAAGCAGCCAGCCCGAGAAGCACGGCGCCGATCGAGGTCGGCACCCAGAAGCGTGCGGTGCGGAACCATGGACGTCGGGTACGGCAGCGGTTCATGCGCTCTCGCCCACCCTAACCCCGGCACCAGGCAGAGCATGAGGGGGTTGATTACCGCATTGGGTCGGGGGCGGGAATCACCCGCACGGGGCATCCTGCATCGTGATCGCGATCGGGTTGATCATCGGGCTGCTGCGCACGAGGGTCGGCCCGTACTCCCCCGGAACGCCCGCGAAGGTCGATCGCACGACGCCCGTCTGCCCCCGCACGAGGTCGACCGTGTACTTCACCGCGGGCCTGCCGAGATCGTCGACGATCGGCCCCGTCGCGGTCGCGGTTCCCGCTTCCAGCACGGCCGCGTTGCTGACGGATGCACCGACCGGACCGTACGCGAACACCTCGGTGCGGTAGAAGTCGAAGAACTCGCCTTCGACGAAGTCGGGAAGCTCGATGCCCGGCGGGAAGTCGAACCAGATCCTGGTCTCGACGGTGTAGGTCGGCGCATCGGCGTCGCACAAGTTCGTGGTCACGACCGTATCGGCGTGAAGGTAGAAGTCGACCTTCGACGACGAACGGTCGCGGAAGTACACGCCGAGCACCGTCTCGGGGTCGTTCGTCGTCGGCAGGGTGCCCTGCAGCCGCGTTCCGGTGGTGAACGCCTCAGTCTCGGCGTCGGCGCTCCACATCATGAGGCTGCCGTAATCTGCCGCGTGCACGAGCGCGTCGGCCATCGCCCAGACGTCGTAGTCGGCGGCCATCACCCGATCGAAGACCGCAGAGGTAGCTCGCTCGAAGAAGTCGTCGGCCTCGGTGTGGCCGTCGTATCGGAGGTACGACTCGTTCAGCAGCATGCTGACCGCGTTTCCCGAGTCGAGCACCTCTCCGGAGGAGACCGTCACCGGGCCGGTCGCCTGGAGGATCATCGCGAGCGCGATCGGGTCGACCGAGATGACGCCGTCGAGCTGGACGCCGCGGATCCGCTGCCACTGCGCGTCGAGGATCTTCGCGGCCGTCGGGAGGTCGGGCCGGCTGAAGGACGCGTTGATGTTGGACGTCAGGATCTCGTCGTACAACATGCGCGCGCTCTCGTCGACCTCGACCGGGGCCGGTGTGCCCTCGGCGAAGTCCCAGCTCGACACCTGCTCGACGACCTCGACACGGCCGCTGTCGACCGTGAGCAGCAACTGCGCGGCCGGCCCGCCGCCGAGGGGTGCCAGTTCCGCGTTGTTGAGGAACGCCAGGACGATCGTCTCCGGCCCGTTGATGCCGAGCAGAGCACCGAGCGCACTGATTCCCGCCTGCGACTGGTCGAGCATGCGCCCCATGTCGCCGAGCACGCCCGCGTACTCGTCGACCGCCTCACCGACCGGCTGCAGCGTGAGATCGGTGTTCACGCTGTCGAGCTCGGAAGCGGCATCCGACACATTCTGCTTCGCCGCGGCGAGGATGTCTCGTGCAGCGGAGACCGGCGAGGTGTCGAACGCGCCGGTCGCAGGGTCGCGGGTGAGCGTGAATGAGCTCGCGAGCTCGATTGCCGGCGACACGAGCTCGCGTGATAGACCGTCGACGCTCTCGGCGACGAACCTCACTCCACGCAGGTTCTCGCCGAGCACGGGCACGAACTCGCCGGCGCGCCACAGCGGACTCTCGGTGCGCTCGACGGCGCGGGTGGCCGAGTCCGCGAGTTCGTCGCCGAGTTCGGGAAGGCTGGCCATGTCGCGCTGCCCGGCGGCCACCTGCAGCTGCGTCACTGTTGCCCGCGCGTCTTCGATGTCGCCCCGCACGGAGTACGCGTCGAGGGCGAGCACGGTGCCGAAGATGAGCACTGCGAGCAGTGTCGCACCGAGAGCCGTCGGTATCCAGAAGCGTGCGGTGCGGAAGCGCGATGGACGTGGTCTGCGGCGGCGGTTCATACTCTCCTCACCCTAACCTCGGCGACGGACTGCTCTCGTTGGATCGGCCCATCACAAGGCCCTGTGGCCCCCGAATTGGGGCGGCGAGCTACGCCGCCCTGGCTTCGACGAGCTCGTCGATGACGTCGACGGTGGCCTCCCACCCGTCGACCGCGATGCACGCGACGCCGAGCAACTTCACCGGGTAGTCGTTGCCGGCCGGGTCGAGCCGGTCGCCGATGAAGAGCATGTCGGAGAGCGGCACTGCGGTCGCTTCGGCGAGCTTTCGCATGCCGTAGGCCTTGTCGACGCCGCGTCTCGTGATGTCGATCGACGTCGATCCGCCCGAGCGCACCTCGAGGTCGGGCAGGTCGATCGCGACGGCAGCACGCAGCGTCGACTTCTTCTCGCCACTTGGGTCCCATGCGGCCTTCGCGTCGACGGGCGCGGTCTGGCCGAGAGCCGAGAACGTGACTTGCGATCCCCGGTCTTCGAGGATCGGGCCCCAGGTCTGCGTCTCCCAGTACCCGAGTGCCCGTGCGTGGCCCTCGACCGAGGTGAGCGCGCGGGTCTTCTCGTCGTCGGTCAGCGTCTCGGCGTACTGCTCGCGCCACTCGCCGCCCACGTATCGCAGATACTGGGTGCCGCACGTCGGCATGAGGTGCAGGCGCTCGAAGCGCACGGATGCCGCGTCGCCGAGCCGATCGAGCACTTGGGCACTGAACTGCCCGAAGTGGCCACCCGAGATGATGCATACGTCGGCGACGTCGAGCAATCTGGTGAGGGCGTCGACCATGGCGGGTTCGAGCGGTGATTTCGACGGCGCAAGGGTGTCGTCGAGATCGAAGGCGATGAGTCGAGGGGTCACTGGTCTCCATTCAGTCTTGGGAGGCTGGCGGGCTGGTCGGCGGCGGGCGGGGCGTCAGAGCTGCTTGCTCGGCTCGCTCGGCCCTCGGGGCTCGCTCCCATGGCACGGCTCCGGCCGCTCGCCCAGCGCAGCAGTCGCTCGAGCGGACCGCGTCCGAGGTAGCGGCGCCAGAGCCACGCGAAGAGCATCGAACCGACGATGAGCCCGATGAGGAGCGGCCACGAGTCGTCGGTGATGATGCCGTCTTCCTCACGCACGGCCAGCCCGATGATGACGAGGTGGATCGTGTAGATGCTGAGGGGCATCGACCCCATCGCGGTGATCGGCGACAGCAGCGTGGCGGCCACCCGGCGCACGGCCGGCCTGGCGAGGGCGGTCAGCGTGAGCATCGCGGCGACGATGAGCGCCCCGACGCCGACGTTGCCGAGCGTCTCGAGCGAGGCGCGCAGCGGCACCGACCATGCCATCTCGGCGACGATCTCGGGCGCGGGCAGCAGTGTCGAGATCGGCAGGAACACGGATGCCGCTGCGGTGCCGACGAGCGCCGTGACGCCGATCACTCGAGCCGACGTGAGGTCGTGGCGGGCAAGCGCGAGGCCGACGAGCATGACGGAGACCCACACGATCACGGGGTAGGCGCCGCCGACCGCCCAGTCGGCGAGGAACTTCAGCGGAGTCTGGCGCACCGCGTTCACGAACTCGCTGCGTGCGCCGATCGAGGCGAGCGCCGGGGTCACGGCGAGCAGGGCGATGCCCACGCCGAGCGTGACGCGCCGCGGGAGGAAGACGAGCGGCAGCATCACGAGGAAGGCGACGCCGTAGACGTCGAGGATGATGAACACGAGCGGGTTCAACGTCGACCAGATCAGCATGCCGAGCGCGATCAGGATGACGGCGCGCACGGCGATCTGCCGGCGCAGTTCGCCACGCCCTTCGGTGATGGGTCGCGTGCCGCCCGACATGAAACCGAGGCCGATGCCCGCCGTGAGGGCGAAGAGCAGCCGGGGCCGCTCATCCGCGAGCGCGATGAACTCCGCGGCGGTGATCGCCTCGACGGCCGGCGCGACATGCGCGATGAACATGCCGATGAGCGCGAGGCCGCGGGCCGCATCGACACCGTCGATGCGGCGTGGCAATGGTGCCCTCGCCGTCGCAACGGGCCGCACGCTCGTCATGGAGCAATCCTCGCACTCTCGATTCCTCGGCAACCGGGAGAAGACAGACCGAAGGCCCGGATCACTGTGCGTCCGGGCCTTCGATCGACTTCGTGTGCGAATCGGGCTGCACCTGAATTCAGCGCAGTCGCGCCTCGCGGGAGATGCCGTGGCTACGCCGAAGCGCGGCTTCGCCGTACGGTCGTGAGGACGGCGACGAGTGCGCCGCCGAGGATGACTGCTCCGACGCCGCCCCAGAGCAGCACGACCGGGAAGTCGTACCCGGTGCTCGGGAGGCCCCCCGTGCCGGTTGCGGCGTCGCCGGGAGCGACGGTGAGCGTGGCGGTGGCGACCGCCTGGCCCGCCGTGACGGTGATGGTGTAGGTGCCTGGCTCGGTCGCCATGGCGGTGTAGCTGACGACGCCTGAGGCGTTGGTGGGCTTGGAAGCCGTCTCCGCCTTCAGCACGCTCAGCGTGACCGCGTCGTCGGCCGTGGCCGTTGACGGGGTGCTCGGCGGAAGGTCGGAGAAGGTCAGCACGACCGCCTCACCCGCTTCTACGACGACGGTGCCCGGCCCATCACCGGTGTAGCCCGCCGCGTTTGCGACCGCTGGTATTGCGAAGACTGCTGCAAGCGCGAGTAGCGCCGCAGCGACAATCTTGCGAGTCATAAGTTTCCCCCTAGTTATTGCGGTGCTATAGCGCGTCCCCCGGCGCACGAACGCCGGGGTTCACACCTCGGCGTACCCCTTACCTTAGAGCAGACTCACAGGAAATCGGAAGACTCGATATTTCGGCTGCGTAAACTAATGGCGTCGATCGCACCTCCACGGCGCGATCTCCCGGTTCTCCGGCGAGGAATCCGAACTCGTACGTCGCACGCTCTCCCGGCGCGAGTAGGGAGTCGATCTTGCTGAGGGTGTACCCGGAGTCGGAGGTCGGGTGGTACTCCGCAGCGGTGCCATCGCGCAAGACTCCGAGGTTGTAGCTGCCCGGGGTGCCGTACACGAGGAGCGCGGTCGCGATCACGCCGGGAGGAGTGCCGAATTGGCCGACTCCCCTGACATACCGCGGAAGTGACGTCGCGGCATCCGGCGGCGCCGTGTTCTCGAGCGTGACCGAGACGACGTAATTCTGGAGGCCGTCGGCGCGGCAGGTGACGGCGCCGGCCTGGATCTTCACGTCGAGGTACGGGCCCATCTTCGCGCCCGTGGTGTCGTTCAGGTAGACGCCGAACGACTGGTGCTCGTCGGTGCTCACCGGGAGTCCGCCGGCAAGGGAGGTGCCATCGAGCACGGCCTGCTCGGCGGCATCCGCATTCCAGATGAGAATCCGGTGCTCCTCACCCGATTCGATGAACGCGTCGATCAGCTTCCGGGCGTCGACCTTGTCCCCCGAAATGCCGACAACGACGCTCGCAGCGGCTGCGGCGAAGAAGGCGTCCTGGTCGGCCGGATTCTGATAACGCTCGTAGACGTCGCGGAGCAGCATCTGCACGGCGTTCTCGCTCGTGAGCGTGTCGCCGGTGGGTAGGGTGATCGGCCCTGTCGCCACGAGCAAGTGGCTGAGCACGACGGGGTCGAGCGCGACGACGCTGTCGACCTCGTCGCCGAACTTCTGCTTCCACATCTCCCGGGCGAGCGATGCGGCGAGCGGGAACTGCGGCGTGAAGTTCACGTCTTGGATGTACGACGCCGTGTTGTCGCCATACAGGGCCCGCGTCTCCAACGGAAGCTCGGCGACCGGCGGATCGAACTTGGGGAAGTCCTGCGAGTTCGCTTGCTTCGTGAGTTCGAACGCCCCTTGGTCGGTGTGCACGAGTGCGAGCGCACCTGAGATGCCGCCGGTCGAGCGCAGCTCGGCGTTGTTCTGGAAGAGCAGCAGCGTGTCGCGGGGCCCGTTGACACCCAGCATGGTCGGAACAAGGCGAACCGCCCGGTCGAGAGCGCCCACTGTCGCGCTCGCCTCGACCAGCACATCGGTCAGCTCGTCGCGTGCGTCGGCGAGCGGGCCGATGACGTCGGCGGATGCCACGGACTCGTCCTGCATCATCGACTGCGCATGGCTGAGGGAGACGGATGCCTCACCCAGTGGCCCTTGGGCGTCGAGCAACGGCTGCAGGTCGACCTGCCCGCCCGCGGGCTTGAACGATGCGAGGTCGATTGCGCCCGCGGCATCCGCAAGCGGCTCCACCGCGCCCTTTGCCACGAGCTGGACGGATGCGGCCATGATGCGCGTGCTCTCGAGGTTCGGGCCGACCCAGGGGATCACCTCGACGGCACGCCACATCGGATCGCTCGTGAGCGCCGCCGCCGCTTCAGCGTGTTGCACGAGCTGTGCTGCGGTAGCCGCGGCCGCATCCGACTCGCCAGCGACCACCTGCTTCTGCACTGTCTTTGCGAGGGGAAGCGCCGCCTCGAGCTCTTGCTTGGCGAGCAGTCCGCGCACCCCGATCCAGGCGACGGCTGCGATGAGCACGAGCGCGAGGCCGCCGATGATCCACCAGAGCCGGCGGCGACGGTGGCGTGCACGGCGACGGTGGCGAGAAGGCGGCATGTCGATGGTCACCCGAGACACCCTACGGTGCCGAGATCTCACCGCACGCGTGGGGCCCGCATCAACCGTCGCTCTGTAAACATCCACGCACCGTGCAACTTGTCCGCGAGATCTCGGATCCAAGGCGAGTTCCGGCCCCCGATCAACGCGATCAACACCAGCCGATTTCATAACTAACCGGCCCTTTCGGGGGCAGGGGCAGCTGTTCGGACGGTGGATGAGCACCACCGAACCGATTGCGGCATGGCGGCGCCAGCACCTGAGGGCTATCCCGCCCGGGGCACCCGTGCCTATAATCCGCTAACAGCCACGGTCGCGGGGGAAGGCAGCCACGGATGAGTGTCAAGAGAGTCGCGCGGCGAGCTTATGCAACCGCCAAGACCTACCGATCTGCCGTCGCACCCTCGCGAAAACCCCTCGTGACCGTCTATGGAAACTGCCAGGCGGCGGCCATGAGCTCGATGCTTCGCTCGTCGCCCGCCTTCACGGATGAATTCAATGTCGTCTGGCTGCCCGGAGCGCACGAGTTGGTTAGGTCTGACCTGCCGGCCCTTCGTCGCATTCTCGCGCGAACCTCGGTGTTCATCACTCAGAACATCAGGGACAACTATCGCTCAATGCCAATCGGTACGAGTCAGCTGCGCTCGTTCCTGCCGCGATCGGCGCGCACATTGACGTACCCGGTCATGTACTACAAAGGTCTCCATCCTTACTTGGTGTACGTGCACGCCACCGGCGACCTTGGAACTCCCGCACCGCGCACCGAGGGTTACCACGATCTGCGATTCATTTCGGCCGCTGGGCACGGAATGGACGCCGTCGACGCGGCAGCTTGGATGCAGGAATTCGGCGGAGCCCACGACTGGATACGAGAGACGGCTACCGCGTCGCTCACCGAACTTCGCAAACGCGAGGAAAGCCTCGACGTGCACGTGAGCGGCTCCATTGAGGTCGCCGCAGAACGGGCGTTTTGGACTGTGAACCACCCGTCGAACGCGATCCTTGCGACGGCAATCGAGGCCGTGCACGCTGCGCTGGGTGTCGACGTCCGACCAAGCGATGTCCAGCGAGAACTCCTCTCGTACACGGTTGTTCCCGTTAGCAACCATGTGCGCCGCGCACTCGGTGCCCCCGATAGCGCGACCAGCGAGTGGGTCGTCAATTACGAGACGGTGCCGGAACACGAGCTGTTGAGCGCACATCTCGAGTATTACCGCTCACGTCCAGAAGTTCTCAAGCACGCACTGACTGAGCACTCGGAAGTGCTGGCCGCTTCCGGCCTATTCTCAGTCGTTCAAGCGAAGACAGTGCCGTAGTGGCGAATGCCGACATCGAGACAAGTCGTTCGAGGTCGATATTGCCGATATCGAGGTCACCGGGGGATAAATGAGTCTGTGGGCGAAGATCCGTGCGGATTGGGTTGCGAATCACGAGCTTCGGATCAGGCTTTTCATGGTCGCGTTTCGGGTTGCGAATGCTGCTCGCAAGTTCGGGCCGCTCGCTCTCCCTGTGCTCGCCGTGTACAAGATGATCAGCGCAGCCGCAGGGATTGAATTGCCGTCCCGGACTAAGGTCGGATCCCCACTGCAGATCCAACACGGCTTCGGCCTCGTCGTGCACGGTGACACCGTGATTGGCAACCGGTGCGTGCTCAAGCAGGGCGTCACACTGGGTATTCGTAAGGCGGCAGGCCCCTGCCCCGTTATCGGCGACAGGGTGCAGTTCGGTCCGAACGCGCAGGTCATCGGCGGCGTCACCATCGGGGACCGCGCCCTGATTGGTGCAGGCGCGCTAGTGCTCGATGATGTCCCCGCTGATTTTGTGGCGGTCTCGCCTAAGGCTGTAGTTCGCCCGAAGGCACTGGCCTAATCCCGCAGATCTCTGATCCCGTGCGTTTCGAGCACTCCAAGAGATGCAGCGGGCTTATGGCAAAGGCTCCCGCTCAGGTGTATGAGCCGAGCATCCCGGCAGCCATACCACGAACGTTTGCCCAAACCTTCTTAGCTCGCCCATTGGGTTCCCGCAGAGCCGCAACTAGGAGGCGGCCCGTATAGCGTGCACCGCGCCCCACCAGCACACCGAGTCTTGAACTCCGAGCACCACACACGAACAACCGATTTCGCTGCATGTAGAAGTAATAAGCGGGCGACTTGCCGCTCCTCTCACCGGAGCCACCGACTCGGTGCCACACGGTTGCACTCGGCACCACGGCTAGGACCATGCCCCGATCCAACATGCGTAACCCGAGCTCGGCATCTTCCCAGTAGAGGAATAAGTCTTCGCGGAAGCCCCCGACATTCTTCCAAGTGGCCAGCTCCATCATCGGCGCAGCACCGGTGACGAACGACACCGCTACCGGGTCGTCACCAAGGTCGGCCGCCGACCAGGTCGTTGTCACGCCACGCTCGACATCAGTCTCGCCGCCGCCATACCAAACCCACTCGTCCGCTGGATTGCCGGTGAGGATGACTGGACTCACCACGTCGAAGTGGTCCAGGGCCGAAACGAGCACCGAGAGCGACCCCGGGTGCACCACGATATCGGGGTTGACGATCCAAACAAGGTCTTCATCGGCAGCGGCGCTGATGAGCCGCACACAGGTGTTCACCCCATGGCCAAACCCCCTGTTCACAGCTTCGAAATGGACGGCAACACGCTCATCCATCTGGCGAATCGACTCCAGCATGTCTCGCTCACCGGCCGCGGAATCATTGTCGACGATGGTCACCGTCGCAATCTCTTCGAGCAGCAGGCTGCGCACGCAACTCTTCAGATCGTCGGCCGAGTTGTAGTTGACAATCACAGCGTGCACTGCGCGTCTACCGGTTGGCATGGGGGCTCCCTCCCGGGACTCGCGCCGATAGGAAGGCATCGTCAAGTTGCAAGGCCGTTCGTCGCAACTGATTCGCTCGCGTACACAGTCCGAGCAGAACCATGAGGATGACCGGCAACCCAGTCCAGGCGTGAAGCGCCAAGTAAAGACCCGACAGGAGCACCAGAATTGCTGCTTGGCCTTCGGGGAGCGTCAGAACCGTAGGCCGAACAACATAGAACAGCATGCTCACGAAGATGAGGAGTCCGAGTAGTCCGAAGTCGAAAACGGCCATCGCTATCTCTGAGTCGACGGTCAGCGCCAAGTCCTTGATTCCGAACGCGCTTGCGACCAAATAGACGCCGTCTGGCAGCCCGGTGATTCCCCATCCGAATGGGGCTTGGGCGAGCGAGTCCACCAACACGTTGTAGAGCTGGAATCGGTACTCCACGCTTGCGGCATCCGATTCCGTGCTGTCGAGGCTTGCGGAGGAAGGCGTCGCATATGCAAGGTAGGCCAGCCCTCCAACCAGCACCGAAACGGCGACTACCTGAGGCAATCGAGAACGCCGCGTCGATCGCATAAGCAGCGCAATCGCCGCCCACACGACCACAAGTGCCAACGCTCCGCGGCTGCCGGTCCCGATGATTCCAGCGACCACGACCGCGAGAATCACCAACCGTGCTCCAAGTGGTCCCACGTAGCGCCACGCGAGCGGAATGGCGACCAGGAAAAGGACGGAGAGAACAAGAGGATGTTCGCTCAGCAATATCGCTCTCTGCCGGTCGAAGCGAATCAGCTCACGAGTCAGATCAGACCTGCCGAATAAGAGTCCTCCGCTCAGGCTCTCGACAAAGGCGAGAGCAGCGAACACCGTCGCCCATCCGACGTATGTACGCGCGAAGAAGCGAACGTGGCCCTCATTGCGGGAAACCGTCACACCAAGCAGAAAGGCGCACGGAAAGAGAATGAAGTACCGAAAGATAGGATCTGCAAACTCTGGCGAGAGCACATCGGTACCGAGGAAGAACACAAGCACAAGGAGCACAAATAGGATTCCCGCGACCGCGAATGCCCGGTTCCGAGCGACCCCAACCTCGGAGGGCCGGGTCTGCCACAGAAGCTGCATGACAATCAGGCAGATGACCACCAAGATGAAAAATCGAATCGGTAGTGCCGCCTTGAGGAATCCCGCGGCAAAGCACATCAATACGAGCGCATGAGTGCCGACCTGCGCAGCGAGCTTCATCGCGATGAGCGTAATAACGGCGATCAAGCCAATGACTATGAGTGCTATCGACTCCATCTAGGTTTCCTCATCGGTTGCGCGAGGCACGCCTCGCAACTCCCGCAACGCGTCGATCTTGCGCAACTCACGGATGGAAGCCAATGGCTCGAGCTCCCACGGCCGACCGTTGAGGACTCGCTGTCGTTGTTCCGCCGATAGCCTCTTGCCGACTTCCCGTGCAGGATTGCCGACCATGATTGCGAAGTCGTCGACATCTCTCGTCACGATCGAGCCCGCGCCGATCACGGCACCTATGCCAATTCGCCGCACCTTCGGAAGGATCACGGAGTTCGCTCCGATCCAAGTGTCATGGCCGATCCAGATCTCGGTTCGTTCAACGTCGTCATGTTCGTCAGCGAAACCAATGCGCGGGTTGTACCAGTACGGATGCATGCTGGCTCGTTCCATTGGATGTGCTGCCCCAAATCGTCGTACCCCCGGCCCGATAGACACGTACCGCCCAATCTCGGTGCCCCGGTCGGCATAGCCTGGCGTGAGCAACGATCCGTAGCTGTACGCACCAGCGCGCACCCCGTAGTGCTCTTCCAAGACGCGACGAAGGGTCAACGATGTGAGTTGCCCGCCCTCTGCAGCCACTGCCATGCGGAGCAACGCGCCCGACAGCGGGACCCTGCCGTAAATCGAACTCACGATTCGACCACGCATCGATTGGTTCATCTGCGGTGCGTCACTCATGCCGGTACCTCTCCTGCTCCCCATTGCCCTCTCCGTCCCGTGAAGACGATGAAGATCAGCGGAAAGTCGATCGCGAACAGCTTCAGTCCAAGCTTGGATGTCGAGTATGCGATGCCAGCGACGATGTAGCCGAGGCCGAGAAGCGTGATTCCGAGAAATGGATTCATGAGAAACCCGAGCACGCCCACAACGAGTGCGGGAATGAACACGAGCAACAACATGACTGCTGACTTCGGGCGACGAGACAGATCCACCATGACGGGAGTCAGAGCCGCGAGCCCGAGCATCATGAGTCCGCCGGGGAGCAGATACTGTCTTGCTGCCGTGAAGTCGGGCCCGAAGAGCCAAGGAATACCTACGTATGCGAGCGGGATACCGATCATGCATCCAACGATGCCGGTGATCATGCAGCCCTGCATCAGCACACGCAGCCGGACCTCGGGTGCCAGGCCAGGGCTCCTCGCGAACGATCGCTGGACCAGGGTCAAATACACGGCGAACGCCATCTGTGGCAAGAGTGCGACAACTGAATAGAGACCAACGACCTGTCTCGTCGCAGATCCACCGAGAAGCAGGGTGTCTGCGCGGAGGCTCGCCGCATCGACGAGCTGTGTCCGCCATGCGACACCCGCTCGTTTGAGAACTTGACGCGTGGAATGCGCCGGGTCTCGTCGAAGTTCAATCGTTCGTTGAGCGAGCGCAGTGAGACTACCGCGTCGTGTGCGGCGCATAACGACCCAGAGGACGAACATCTGGACGGAGACCCCGAGGGCGTTTGCGATGATCAGGTTCGCGACGTCGAGAGCGCCCATGAAGAATAGACCGACCGTCATGCCCACCACGAGGGTCGCGTAGGACACGTTCGCAAACCCGAGAGCCGTGGTCTTGCCAAGTGAGACGAGCGCACTACCCTCAACGCTTCGCGTCCCTGCGAATGCGCCAATGCCATAGAACACACAGGTCACGATGGTTTCCCACTGCGTAAGGCGAAGCCAGTTCGCCATGATCAGCGCGATCACGATGGCCACCGGCAGCAGCCCTACCGCAAGCAGGCGCGCCTTTCGGCGCCAGTAGTCCACCGAAAATGGGTCATGTGCCACGGCGTCTCGAACCAACCAGCCCAGCCCGAATGTGCCGACAGTGATGAGGATGGTCGAGACCGTTATGAGAAGCGTGATCTCGCCTCGACCCACTGCTCCCAGCGCGCGAGCAGTCAGTGGCGCTGTGATGAGCCCCGACAGGAGCGGAGCGAGATTCCCCATCAGGTGGACAGCCCCACCCGCGCGGCTCACCGGAGCTTCTCCGAGTGCCGGTCTGCGCGTGCTCTGCGGAATGAACCCAGTGCCTGAGCAAGTGCTTCCCGAGGTGCCGTGGCGATCCAGCGAAATCGCGAGAACCCACGAAATCGAGGCATCGAACGCCCTCCGAGCGCGAATCCGATTGCGCGATATGCCGCGAACTTCTTGCGCTTCTCTTGGGACGGCTGGATAGCGCGCAGTCTTCCGAGTTGAGTCGCAAGTGTTGATATCGCTCGACCGTCAGCCTCGCGTAGCAATTTCTCCCCGCGGGAGGTTCGGGAGATGAGGAAGCTCCGGCCCTCGCCGTCGTCGAATACCGGGTAACCGCGTTCGTCAGAATCCCAGCTGTCCGCAGCCACAATGTCCGCATGCACGCCCATGCCGTCCTGGCACACCTTGCAGCGAGTATGCAAATGTCGATTCAGCGTCTTGCCCCACGAGTCTTCGTAGGTCATCCGAGCCGTGGCGCCGTTGTTGGCCGTCGCTGTGAAGTAGCCGGGCCATCCGTCGCCCCGGTATCGGATCGTTCGAATCTCCACGCGCGGCACCTTCAGCTCATCGATCACCGACTCCGTCCCTCGCCAACCGGGAGTTCCGGCGCAGAAGAAGCTCAGGAAGTATTCGATCTTGGGAAGCTTCGATGCGTCCGCGTCACGAAGCGAACGCAGTGCTGCGATGTCACAAGGCTTGCCGATGACCGCTACCCGGTCGGTCGTCGCGACGTCGCGAATGCTTGTGAAGGGATCAGCAGGCGAGTACCGCGAGCCGCTCAGTAGTCCGACGTCTGCGGAGTCACGAATGACAACGGAGTCGTTGCCAAAGGCGTCACTCGAACTCCCTGTCACGCCGACCACCGCGTCCACCTTTCCCGCAGCGAGAAGGAAAGCGGCGAGCGCGGTCAACGTGCCACCGCTACTCCCGTGATGCCGGATCGACTCATCGAGAGCCCAACCGTCACGGGTTGCGACGATGGGACCCCACATCGGATCCAGTACCGCACGCGAGCCCGGCTCGGGCTGCGATTGGCGATACCCGGTGCCAGGGCAGAACTTGACGAACAACTCGCTCTCTGCCGAGGAGAGCGCAGCCAGTTGAGACGGGCTCAAGAACCCCGTCTCATCCTTCTTCATCGAAACGCGCTCGGGAAATGCGATCGCACAGACGCCACATCCGATGCAGAGGCCAGCCGCTTCAACCGCTCGCGGCTCTGAGAGGTTGCGCGCCGGACTCACGCTTCACCAACCTTCGTGAGGAATCGATCGACGCGTCGGCGCCCTTCGTCCCTGGCAGCCTGAGCGCTGCTGCGAAGCGCCTCCGAGCCGATCGCGCCGTCGAGATCGAGTCGGAAATGCGACTCCACGGCTCGAAGGTCGATGACTCCGTCATACCCGAGATCTTCGAACAGCGGCCTGAATTTGTCAGAGTATGCCAGCGCTATCGCGGGAACGCCGAGGCTGATGGCATTCAGGCAAGCATGCATGCGGCTACCCACGAGGAGGCCTGCGCGTGAAACGACACCTCGGAGCTCGTCAAGGTGGTCGGGAGCAATGACATCAAGAGCGTGGATTTCATCCGCAAGCAAGGAAGCGATCGCTCGATCATCGTCGGCGCTTCCCTTCGCCGAGACGTGTACGAGAAGACCTGTGACAAGACCTCGTTCGCTCGCGTCGGTGATCACGTCTCGAATGATGCTGCGGTATATGAGGTGATCCACGTGCGAGTTCGGGTTCCATAGGAGTCCGCTCACGTTGAGCAGAAGGTCGTACGTTGTCCCGCTCTTGCCTTCATCCTCAAGCGGCGGCGGCTCATTCACAGCGAAGACAAGATCGGTTGCCTGCTGAAGCCCCTGGATGCCGGCCTTTCGGGCACGGGCGGTGCTCTGTGAGTCCCTCGCCCACACTTGTACCGCTCGCCGGGTCGCCAATCTCGCGGCCCACGTGGCGATACCCGCGTCCCATGGCCCGAGCGTTTGCGGGCACAACACGAGCGTCGAGCGGGAGAGGCCGGCCGCCATCTTTGACGCAATCATCTTTCCAAATCGCTTGAGGCCGTAGATCGAGGCGAAACTATCGCCTTCGCCGACGTCGAGGATCAGGTCGTAGCTTGCGAGTTCCCGGCGGGTGGGGTGCCAGGGAATCAGGGCCGCGAGGAGAAGGCGCTTGAGGGAGAGCGCACCCGACTCGAGAGGCGATCGATGGCTTGCGAATCGCAACTCCCAGTCGCGCGGCAGCCCATCGATCAGGCCCCGCGCGAGCACACGGACCCCGAAGTTGGGCGATGCTTCCTCGGCCCACATCACGAGCACTCGTTTCTGCACTTCTCTCCTAGATCTGTTTGATCTGGCGGGCTGGAACGCCCGCGAGAATCTCGTTACCGAGGTGCTTCCCACGCACGACCGCTCCTGAAGCTACGACTGTGCGGGGTCCCAGCTCAGTCCCAGCAAGCAGGGTGACGCGTGATCCGATCCAGCAGTCGTCAGCTATCACCACTTCAGCTTGCGAGGTGCCCTGCTTGCGAATCGGAATGGTCGCGTCTTCGAAATTGTGGCCTTGGGAATGGACAAGGAAGTACGGTCCAATGATCACGTCATCGCCGATCGTGATGCCCCCTGAGGCGCCGAGGTGGAAGAAGTCGCCGACGCCAGAATTCCGACCAATCGTGACGCCTTGACCGAACAGCGAAAGGTGGCTGGTTGTAGTGATGATCCCGAAACGACCCAGCCTGCTTCCCGGGCCGAGGTTGATGCCGCGTGCGCCGCGCGCATCGAGGGTCGACGATTCACCAATCGAAGCGCCGTGCCCGAGAGTAATGCGTCGCCGTGACCGCATTCTGACGTGGCGACCAATGAAGACGGGCTGCCGAAACCGCAACAAGCCACGAACACCTTGGGTTCCACGAGTGAAAATCTCGCCGAGAAGGTCTGCGGGCTGAAGCTCTGGTGCGATTGCATAGTCGCGGCCTGTGCCGCGCAAAAGTTGGTGAGCGATCCGGTGTAAGACTCGGCTACCGGATTGTGGGCTAGCCATGAAGACTCCCGTTTACCAGTTCCGTAATCGTGGCAATGGCTGACTTCCGCCTGAACGGGTCCAGCTGTGCCGACCCGGGCGCGAGCGAATCAACACTCCCCATTGCCTCGAAATCGGGGCGATCAAGCTCAACCTGAATCACGGAATCCATCAGCGAAGGGGGGAATCCCTCGAACGCAAAACGTGTTCCGAGAACCGGTATCCCCTTCGCGAGCGACTCGATCACTTTGACCTTGATCCCGCCGCCAAGTCTGATCGGTGCAAGTGAGAGCGAGATCCGCTCGTAGAAGGCGTCGACGTTCGGGACTTCGCCAATGATCTCAATGCCCTCGATACGTCGGAGCCGTTCTCTCGATTGGCGACCCGCCACGACGATGGACCAACCGCGATCTCGAAGCGGGACAGCCCAGTTCTGCACCAACGCCTCATAGGCGTCCACATTCGGCCAGTACTCGAAGTTTCCGATGAGGCCAGCGACTTTCTCGGATCTATCCGGCGCGACCGCGGCGAACGAATCGTCCGGGAGCCAGACCGGCAGCCACACTGCATTGATTCCACGGCTCTGCAACAGTTCGGCGTCGGCCCACCCGACCGCCGTCACGATCTTCGCCGACCCCGAGTATCGGGCTTCAACGCGCGCCAGTGCTCTCGCCTGAGCCGCCGCCGTAAGTCGGGCAAGGCCTGCCCGGCTTCGCGCTTCACGGGCAGAGAAGGCACTCCACACGTCCATGTAATCAAGCCAGAGTGGCGCCTCGGTGAATCGGGAGTAGGGCGCTTGGGAAAGAACGCTGATGACCAACAGATCCGCGTCTGAACCTCGAACTGTGCGCTTCAGTGCCGAATCGCGTGCACCGAATCCGGTCGGCATCGGAAGGAATTCTCGCTTCAGCGCCCCGACTTTGGATCTGAGCCGGGCTTTCATCGAGGGCTCGCTTCCAGTCCCGAGGAATTGTTCTCCGATCGCCGCACCGGGTGTGAGCACCGACGTCGTGACACCGAGCGATTGCAGAGCGTCCACCAAACCTCGCGTCCGAATCGTCCCGCCATGGTTCGAAGAATAGGGGTCCGTAAGGCTGAGGACATTCGCAGCGCCGATGGCGATCACGGCGCGCCTACAAATGCGTCTGCCATCGGCGCGCCCACAAGAGCGTCCGCCATGGAAACCACATTGCCGGAATACGCAGTCTGAGAGAACCGGGACCGCACGTCGTGAAAGCCGGCTCGGGCCAGGTCCTCCGCAAGATCGGGTCGCGACACCAACGATCGAAGCGCCTCTGAAAGACGTCCGGGATCGTCAGGCGGGACTGTCAGTCCGGTCTGATTGTCACGGACTATTTCCACTAAACCCTCGGTCGCAGACACGATTGTCGGCCGCATCGCTGCCATCCCTTCCGCTGCAACGGTCCCGAACGGCTCAAACCGAGAAGGCACCACGATGATGTCCGCCCTCTCAAGCCAGCCACTCACGTCGTCGGTGAAGCCCACGAAGGAACACTCCTTTTCGATGTCGAGCGACTTGGCGAGCGCAACGAGCTCCTCGAAATACCACTCGTACCCGGGGAAGATGTCACCGACCATGGTGAGTTGCAGGTCGATACCCGACTCTCGCGCCATTGCCAGTGCCCTGATCGCGACATCCTGACCCTTGCGCGGATTGAGGCGTCCGACGAGGAGTACGTGCGCCCGCGTTGAGAGTGGACGCGGCTCGGAGCGGAAATAGCCATCCCAATTCTTGCCGTTGTAGACCACTCTCGTTTTTCGAGAGACCGGGAAAGGAGACGAACGTTCCACGAATCGTTGAGTCGCGACGCTGTTGCACACGACGACGTTGGCTGCCTGGAGGGGAAGCACCAAGCCAGCCCGAATCAACCGGCCGCGATCGTTCTCCACCTCACGAACGTGGCACACCACCTTGATACCCAGGATTCTCGATGAGAGTAACCACATGGGCTGGGTCAATGTGTTGACCCAAACCATCTCGGCGCCGAAATTGCGGATCGCGCGACGGATCGGGCCGAATGCTGCCAAGGACCTCATAGCAAGACCGAGCATGCGTCGTGGGCGGAGGAACTCCTTACGGAGCACCGGCACGTCGAGGATATCCACCGTGAATCCCTCGCCGGCAAGCAAGTCGGCAAGGGCGCCAGCGTTCGGCAGGGCTATTCGCACGTCGTGACCAGCAGCTCGAAGCGCAAGCGCCGTCTCTGCTGCCATCCGATCGCTTCCGTAGAGTTCTGCGCCAGGATGGCAGAGATAGATCTTAGCCACGGTGAAACCGCCTGAATCTATTCACGAGAGCGCTCCGCTACGTTCGGCCGTCATTTGTTCCATCGAGTGTTGGGCGTGCTCATCGACCAGAACTCGTTGCGTTGAACGCTCAGCAAGTCGCGTGAGTGACCGCTCGTACGCATCACATACCGATTCCCACGAGTAGTCCTCCGTGGCGCGCGACTTTGCCGCTGCCGAGAGCTCGCGACGACGAGGCTGATCTTCCATGAGTCGCCAAATGGCAGCTTCAATGGCCTCCGACCGCGGGAGCGCGAACTCACCCGCCGTTGCCAGCACCTCACGATTGAAGACGGTGTCCCGCGCCACGATCGGCGCCCCAAGCGCCATCGCTTGCACCAAGGCTGGGTTCGTTCCCCCGACACTGTGCCCGTGGAAGTAGACGCCGGCGTGCTGCCACAGAGCGAACAGACGACGATCATCGTTGACATGGCCAAGCCAACTCACGCGTTCGTTGGTGCGAGCGAGCTCTTCGACCCGTTCCTCGATCTCTCCTCCATAGCCTGAGGAGCCGACGATCACGACGGGCCACCGCTTTGCAAGTCCCTCGGCTGCCTCCAAGAACTCCGAGATCGTGTTTTCTGGCACGAAGCGTGCCACGACGAGCACGTACTGGCCGCTCTCGAGACCTTCGGGCACAGGTAGAGGAGAGGACGGATCACCGCCATAGGGAATGACATCGCCGAATCGCTCGAAGTCCTGCTCCCAGCGGTCTGCGATCGCTTGCGCGTCATACACGAGTCGCGTTCCCCACCTGGCCGTAAAGCGCGCACCGGTCCGGAACACGCCCTTCGCGACGGGGCCCCACTTCTCTCGCTCCCACTCGAGGCCATCCACGTTGACCAACGACGGGATCCCCCGTGCGCGCAAAATCGGAAGCCAGTAGCCGTTTGCGTGATTCATGACAAGCGCAACGTCGGGCTTCCAACTCGCAGCATGGAGCGACGCTGTCAGCCCGAACGAGAGCGTGCTCAAGGCTTTGGTCTCAAGGCCCGGCGTTACCACCGTGTCGACCTCCGGATGACGCCCCCCGTCGTGATCCTTCGTGGTGCCGGGCCGGCCGTACACCACTACTCGCCAGCCGCGTTCGACAAGGTACGGCGCCAGACGACGCACCGCCGTCTCGAAGCCGCCGTAGTAGCTTGGATATCCGCGTGTGCCGATGATCGCGACACTCTTGATTCGCTCCGGTCCACTCGGACCTTCGATGGTTTTCGACATAGTTCCCCCCTGGAAGTCGATTCACCCGAGACTTCGTCAAATAGGCCCCCCGCCTAGTACGCCCCCTCACTGCCGAAGACGGCTTTCGCCGTGCGCCACAGGATCACGACGTCACCTGTGATCGACCAGTTCTCGACGTAGTAGAGATCGAGTCGAACCGTGTCTTCCCACGACAGGTTCGACCGGCCGCTCACCTGCCAGAGGCCCGTGATGCCGGGCTTCACGAGGAAACGCCGGTGCACGTGCGTCGCATAGTGCTCGATCTCGCGGAAGAGCGGCGGCCGCGGACCGACGAGCGACATCTGGCCGCCGAACACGTTGAAGAGCTGCGGGAGCTCATCGAGGCTGTAGCGACGCAGGATGCGCCCGATCGGCGTTACCCGCGGGTCGTCCTTCATCTTGAACATCACGGTGTTGCCGACGTCGCGTTGTGTGGTCGCGAGGGCGTCGAGGAGAGCCTCTGCGTCGATGACCATCGAGCGGAACTTGAGCATGTCGAACCGCTCGCCGTTCAGGCCGACGCGTGACTGCTTGAACAGCGCGGGCCCCGGCGACGCGAACTTCACCGCGATGGCGATGATGGCGAGCAGCGGTGAGAGCACCAGGATGAGTCCGCCCGACGCGACGACGTCGAAGGCGCGCTTGGCGAAGGACTTGCGGCCGCCGAGCTTCGGCGTCTCGACGTGGATCAACGGCAGGCCCGCCACCGGGCGAGTGTGAATGCGCGGGCCGCCGATGTCGATCAGGCTCGGCGCCACCACGAGGTGCTCGTCGCCGGGCACGAGGCCCCAGCTGAGCTCGCGCACTCGCTGCGGATCGAGTTCGTCGGCACTCGTGACGATGATCGTGTCGGCGCCGAGCGCGCGCATGACCTCGAGCGAGCGATCCACCCCCCGCGAAGTCGGTATGTCGAGCCCGGGGAGCGTGCCGCCGATCACTTCGGAGGGCACGCATGCGCCGACGACGTGATAGCCCGCCTCCGGCGCTCGGGCGAGCTCGCGGGCGATCGTCGCCGCCGATTCAGACGAGCCAACGAGCAGCACGTGCGAGGAGTATTGGCCGTTGCGCCGCTTGACGACGAGCCATTGGCGCCACATCCACCGTGAGAACACCAGCGTCGCGAGCCCGAGCGGGAACGCGATGAGGAAGTATCCGCGTGCGAGGTCGAGCTTGAAGAGGAACGCGACGATCGCCACGATGCCGAACAGGCGGATCGTGGCATCGGCGATGGCGCGATACTCCTGCGAACCGACCCCGAGCACCCGCACCGAGCGAGTGTCGAAGAGCTCGAGGGCGAGCACCCACGCCGCGATGATCGCGATGGAGACCGACGTGTAGCTGATCGTGATCCGGTCGCTGGGTCCGCTGACGCCGTACACAGAGCTGTCGAGTCCGAGCCACACGATCTGCGTGCCGAACACGACCCAGACCAGCACCGCGACATCGGTGAGCGTCACACGATTCGCATACCGCGTCGACCACGTGGATGTCACGTGCCGTTCGGGCACCTGACGATCGCGATCGGCGCTGAGTGTCACCATGTCGTCCCTCCGTCCGAAGAGCGAGCGACGGTGTCGCCCGACCAGAGCCACGCGGTGCCGTCAGCGGCGGTTGCGAGCACCGTCGCTCCGTCGGCGGCCACGGTGGGCACGCACGTGCCGGGGGTGCCGGGCTCGAGAGCGGCCGAGAGTGGCATGACGCGAGCGCCCTCGCAACCCTCGCCTCCGGTCACAGCTAGCAGGTAGCCGTCGGCTGCCGGTGTGACGGATGCCGCGCCCGACACGGGCGCCGAGTTCGACCATGTTGTACCGGCATCCGTCGTCGCCGCCACCGTCGCTCCGTCGCAGAGCACGGCCGCCTCGGTCGACGAGCGCGCAGCGAGCTGCACCGGCGTTGCGCAGGGAGTGGACGAAGCGCCGCCCGGAGCGATGACCTGACCGGCGTCGAGATGCCACACCGTGCCGATATCACCGGTGGCCTGCCAATCGGCGCCCTGCACGAAACTGCGAAGCAGAACGGGTGCACAACTCACGGGGTCGGCGGCGACCATTGAGACGATGTCGGCGGCGGGAGCGATCGATTGCACCGTTCTGGCCTCATCAGCGCCCACCTGCGTCCAAGTCGCACCGGCGTCGGTCGTGACCTCGAGAGCGGCCGGAGTCTGGGGGCAGCCGCCGGTGACGGACCGGTACGCGGTGGCGGCATCGACTGCGGCGAGCACCGCGGTGAGCGGCGCGACCGAGACATCGGGATCGACCGCTGGGGCGGTGGGTGTCGGCGTCGCCGTGATGCTCGCCGTGGGCAAGCTCGGCAGTACCTCTCGTCGTCCCTCACTGGCGCCGGCCGATCCGGTCGACGAGATCGCGAACACCACGAGCGCGATGTCGCCGAGCACGAACGCACCGACTGCAGCGATGACCAACCAGCCCGTGCGCTCCTCGCGCACGCCTTGCCTACGCCGCGCCACGACTGCCGAGCCTCGACGCGGTGGACAGTGCCCGAACGACAGCGGTGACCGCGGCGTCGATGACGCGGGCCGATGCCTCGTAGATCTCGGCCGGGCGGCCATAAGGGTCAACGATGTCGTCGTCGGCCGGCTCGGCCGGTGGTGCAGCGAAGCCACGGTTCATCGAGATCGCGCCGATGACGTCGACCGGCGAGGCCACTGACGCGAGGCTCGCTGCACCCTCGGGATTGCTGTCGAGAAAGGCGGCGATGCGCGCGAACTCCGCGAGCGTGTATGCGCGCCGTGCCGACCTCGGCACGAGCGACGCGACGGCGGCACGGTGTTCCCTCGCGGCCGTGAGCACCAGGTCGGCGTCGTCGATGAGCGACTCGGTGAGCTGTCTCGCGATGTGTCGGTCGGGAACGCCGCCATAGCGCAGCGACAGGGCGGATGCCTCCTGGGGCATTCCTTGCCCCACGAGCGCAGCGGTGCCGCCGCTGCTCACCGAGGCGTCGATCCCCGCGGTCGCCAACCGCGCCGCGAGCAGTTGCTCTGCGAGCGGCGAACGGCACACGTTTCCCGTGCACACGACGAGGATCGACAGACTCATGCCGTCGCCCCTGTCGGCGCGGAGGTGTAGCCGTAGCCGTAACCGTATCCGTACCCATACCTGCCGTAGCCGTACGCATCGGGGCCCTTGGTCGGCATCATCGTGAGCACCACACCTGAAACCGGCGCGTCGACGTTGGCAAGAGCGGCGAGCGCACCCTTCAGTTGGCCCTTGTGCGCCCGACCCGCGGAGACGACGACGATCGTGCCGCCGACGGCCTGCGCGAGCACCGCGGCATCCGTCACCGGAAGCAACGGCGGAGCATCGAACAGCACGACGTCGAACGCCCGGCCGAGCTCGGCGATCGTCGTCGCCATCGCCTTCGAGCCGAGCAATTCACTCGGGTTCGGCGGGACCCGGCCCGCGGGCAGCACGTAGAGGTTGTTGCGGCCCCAGTGCTGCACGACGTCTTGCAGTTCAGCGCGACCGATGAGCAGGTCGCTGAGCCCCACTGCGCCCTCGATGCCGAGGTACTCCGCGAGCTTCGGTCGTCGAAGGTCGGAGTCGACGAGGAGCACCCGCCCGCCGGCATCGGCGAGCGCGATGGCGAGGTTCGACGCCGTCGTCGACTTGCCCTCGGCCTCGACGGAGGAGGTCACCACGAAGGCACGGTTCTCGCGCCCGGCGTCGAGGAACTGCAGGTTCGTGCGCAGCGTGCGGAACGACTCCGCGCGCGGCGAGTGCGGGTCGGCGTGCACGATGAGCGGGCGCTCTTTCGCCTTCGGGTCGAACACGATACCGCCGATGATCGGTGCGTCGGTGACCGCCTCGACATCACGCTCGTTGCGGATGCGCGTGTCGAGCGTCTCGCGGAGCACGGAGATGCCGACACCGAGAGCGAGCCCCACGAGCGCGCCGAGCGCGACGTTGAGCGGCACATTCGGGCTCACCGGCCGCTGCGGCACCGCGGCGTGCTGCACGAGCGTGAGTCGCACTGGGGAACTCGCGGCGGATTCATCCGTGGCCTGGGTCGTCTCGATCGACTGGACCACCTCGGTGAGGCTTTCGGACACGGCCGTCGCGATCTCTGCGGCGAGCGCCGGGTCTTCATCGACGACGGTGATGTCGATGAGCGTGGTGTCGAGCGGCGCCGTGGCCGTGACCTGGGCGGTGAGCTGCTCACTGGTTCTATCGATCTCGAGCTTCGAGATCACGGGCAGCAGCACGATCGGCGTGGTCGCGAGGTCGGCGTAGGTCTTCACCCGCTGCTGCGTGAAGCTGTTGCCCTGCTGCAAATCGGTTGCGCTCGTGCCGCCCGAGGTTGAGACGAACACCTTGGCCGACGAGCTGAACTTCGGTGTCTGCAAGAGCGAGAAGGTCGCCGCCGCGCCGACGCCCACGAGCGTCAGCATGACGATCAGGACCCAGCTCTTCTGCAGAATGCGGATGTAGTCGCGTAGCTCCACTCAGACCCCGTGTTCCCCCCACGAACGCGAAAGTCGCGCCCGCCCCCCTTGTAACCCGATACGGCTATGTTCGCATCGGATGCGACCGATCTTGTCACGATACGATGACGTCGAGATTAACGCATGACGATCGGGGCATAGCTCAGATGATGGGCTTCCCCCGAAGCAATACGCTGTCCCCCATGACCAAAGATGCCCCGGAAGCCGACGACCTGTCAACTTCTCAGGGCGTTCCGGCCCCCTCAGCCCCGATCTGGGGGGTGGCGGATGCCGCCTTTGGCACGATATTCGCGATCCTCTGCGTGCTCGGCTGGACGGCGCTCGTGCGCACTGTCATCATCGATCCGGCGGTCCAGGTGCTCGGGGCGTACCTCGCCGTGTGGATCCCGCTCCTCGGCGGGGTGCTCGTGGCGAGCTTCGTTCGCGGGCGGCGTTCGCTGACCCTCGACTTCGGCTTGCGCTTCACCTGGCTCGACCTCTGCTGGGGCGTCGGCCTCGGTCTGCTCGCGCGCGCCGCCGTGAGCGGCATCGAGCTCGCGACATCCGGTCGCGTCGCCGGTTTCGGCGTGCGGCTCGAGCTGCCGACCGGGTTCGAGCTGTGGTTCGGGGTGCTCCTCGCCCCGATCGTGCTCGGACCGCTCGTGGAGGAGCTGTTCTTCCGCGGACTCGTGCTTCGCGCGGTGGAGCGCGGTGCGGGCGTCGGCGGTCACGGCAGCGGCGATGATCGCACAGATCGCCGCACGCGCGTCGCCGCGGCATCCGTCGCCGTGCTCACTTCGGCGCTCGTGTTCGCACTGCTGCACGTGACGCAGGCAGCGACGGTGTCTGAGGCGTGGCGGTCGGGTGCCGGCAGTCTCGTGTTCGGCCTCGCCGCCGGAGTCGCGACCGTGCTGACCGGGCGCCTCGGCGCGGCGATCATCGGTCACATGGTCTTCAACGGAGTACTGATCGCGGCGGTACTCAGCGCGTGAGCCGTGCCCGGCGACCCGCTCAGTGGCGACCGTTGAGCACGCCGCCGCTCTCTTCGAGGTAGCAGACGCCGCAGAGCGATTCGTAGGTGACCTCGTGCACCCGGCCCTCGCTCAGTTCGGTCGAGGCGTCGATGGCCACCTGGTCGCCGGTGAACACGAAGACACCGTCGATCTTGCGCGCGTTGAAGATCGCCTTGCGACCGCAGCGGCAGATCGTCTTCAGCTCCTCGACGGCGTGCGCGATCTCGAGGAGGCGGCGGCTGCCGGGGAAGGCGACCGTCTGGAAGTCGGTGCGGATGCCGTAGGCGAGCACCGGGATGTCGTCGAGGAGCGCGATGCGCAGCAGGTCGTCGACCTGGTCGGAGCTCAGGAACTGCGCCTCGTCGATGAGCAGGCAGCTCACATCACGACCGTGGCCTTCGATGATTCGCGTGCGGTGCTGCTGGAACCGCTCGATGACGCTCGTGTCGGGCTCGATCGTGAAGTCGACCTCACGCACGTTGCCGAGCCGCGAGACGATGTCGCGATCGCCCTTCGTGTCGACGGCCGGCTTCGCGAGCAGTACCTGATGGCCCCGTTCCTCATAGTTGAACGCCGCCTGGAGCAACGCCGTCGACTTGCCGGAGTTCATCGCCCCATAGCGGAAGTACAGCTTCGCCATCTATTCGAGGTATCCGTCCTCCGCCGCACGGCGGATCAACTCCGACTTGCGGCTCGCAGGCCGGTCGGCCTTCGCGTACTTCTCCCGCACGCGCCGGAGGTAGGTCTTCGCCGTCTCGTACCCGACATCCATGCGGCGGCTCACCTCAACAGTACTGAGGCCCTGCACGTAGTACCGCAGGGCTCGCTCCTCGGCGGGGCTGAGGTGCACGCCGTCGTGGACTTCGACGGGTTGCGTCGCCGTGTCAGCCGGGTGCCCGTGGTGGGATCCGGCGGCTCGTGACGGATGCCGCGGCAGCCGCTCGCCGCGAGCCGCTCGTCGTGCCATCTCGACGAGCTCGTCGGCGGGAAGCGTCTTCGATACGAATCCCGCCGCGCCGGCCGCGAGCGATCGATCGCGCGACTTGTCGTCGTCGAGCGCCGTGACGACGAGCACCTTCGCGCCCGCGGCCCGGCACGCGCGGATGCGCGATTCGATCGAAACGGTGTCGCCGAGCTGCAGGTCCATCAGCACGAGATCGACGGGGAACTGGGGGCTCCTGATCAGCTCCATCCAGCTGGTCGCGCGCAACACGACTTCGAAATCGGGCGCGCGATCTTCGAACCATCTGGCGAGGCTGTCGACGATGAGTCCGTGATCGTCGAGCAGCGCGAGTCGGTACGGGTTGGTCGCTCGGGACTCATTCGGCGACATAACTGAACTCCACCGTGACATTCTCTCGCGTTTGCGTTGATTCCGCGCGTAATGCAACCGCACGTGCCACGACGACGAACCGCTCGAGCTCGCGACGGGATGGCGGCGCCCCGCCGGTCTGGGTCGTGAGGGTGATCTTTCGGCGTTCACCGTCACGTGCGAACACGACACGGATGGCGCTCGAGCGCGCAGCATCGCCGAGCCACGAGATGAGGGCGGTGAGCGCCGAGCGCTGGTCGCCGCCGAGATCGGCTGCCGCTCCCGCCGGATCGACGACGACGGTCTCGACGCCCCGACTCTGCTGCACGTTCGCCGCGAGGTCGTCGAGCCAGGTGGACTCGATGCCGGCCTTCAGCGCTCGACGCAACGCCTCGGCGAGTTCGCGGGCACGATCGGCGTCGCCAACCGAGATGCGATCGGCGGTCATCACACCGGCGAGGAATGGCAGCACTTCACGCCCGAGCACCGAGACTCGGCTCTGCTGCACCGAGCGCGCGATGCCGGCGCGCAACTCGGCATCGCGCTGCAATGCCGCCCGATTCGCTTCGCGCTGCCACGCGAGCGTCTCGCCGACGATCGAATACGCGTAGCCCGCCGCGGCCGCCGACATCGCGAGCGTCGGCGCGGAGTTCACGGCGATGAGAGCGCCGATCGGCGCAGACCCGGCCGTGTACGTGGAGGTGCCGATCACGAGGATCGACACCACTGCCGACGATATCGCGCCGGCCAGGAGCAGTGAGACCCACGTGCAATACGGTGCGACCGAGAGGATGAGCAGTCCGATCACGGCCGGTCCGAAGTTGTCGTAGAGATACGTGTCGGCGCCGATCGTGCTCACATACTCGGCGATCGCCGCTCCGACGCCGAACGCCACCACGAGCCAGAGTCGGTCGGTCGTGAACGGCGCACGGGCCGGTGACGCGGAGATCGGGGCGGCTGTGCCGGCAGCGGCGACGAGCGCGATCGCGAACACCGCGGCGAACGGCGAACCCACTTCTCCCCAGTGCAACCACGTCAGCACGATCGCGGTACCGACCGCGACCACCGCGCCGATCGAGACGATCGGCGCGGCCGTGATGCCGCCGATGGGGTCGGCCTCCTGCTGGGTGAGCCGCATCCTCGCGCTCATTCGCCGCCCTCCGGCACGGTCAACACGATCGTCGTGCCGATGCCCTTCGTCGACCAGAGACGCACGGTGCCCTGCTCCTGCTCGATGCGGGCCCGGATCGACGTTCGCAGGCCGATGCGATCTTCGGGCACCTCGTGCTCGTCGAAGCCGACCCCGCTGTCCATGACGGCGATCGTCACCTCACCGCCGGCGAGCCCGACGGCGACCTCGGCTTCGCCGACGCCCGCGTGCCGTGCGACGTTGATGAGGCATTGCGCCACCGCCGCATCGAGGGCGGCGGCTCGACGCGGTCCGAGCTCGCCGAGCACTTCGAGGTCGCCGGTCACGCGAATCTCGAGTCCTGCGTTGGCCGCCGCCGCGACGGCGTGCGGCAGCCGTTCCACGTCGACGGATGCCGGTGGGCGAGCGGCCGCTCGTTCCCTGGTGTTGCCCGAGCCACCGGCCTCGGCGTGATCAGTCGCCCAGTCGCGGCCGACGATGAGGCCGAGGTCCTGCCGGATGCCGACGCGCAAGCGCTCGTCGACCGGCCCCGAGCCCGCCGCCGCGATCGCGACGAGGTGGCTGAGCGCGGTGTCGTGGAGCCTGGCGGTGGCGCGGAGCTCGTAGTCGTGGCGGATCTCGAGCTCGTGGGACTGCTGGCTCGCACGATGAAGCCCCGCAGTGTGGCGCGAGTCCGACCGGCGGCTCAACCCGTCGAACGTGCGCACGACGACGACCAGCCCGAATGCAGCCGCGGCGGCCAGGTTCGGTGCGTAGGTGCCGCCGACGAGCGCGACGCCGAGGAAGGTCGCCGCCTCGCCGAGCGCGTACCCGAGCGTCGCCCAGATGAGTGCCGTCACGGAACCGCTCCCTGCACCGCCTACGAGGAGCAGGGCAACGAGTGGGAGCGCGGTGAGCGCGTTGTTCGTTGTCGCGAATCCGCCTTCGGAGTCCATGATGAGCACCGTGAGCGCACACACGACAGCCGCACCGACGACGAGGTAGACCACGGTGAGTGTCACGGTCGAATAGATGGAGACGGCGACGAGGAACACGGCCATGGCGAGTGTGAGGATGAACGCCGCCCAGTCGTCGATGTTGCCGAAGAGAATCGCGGCGACGAATGCGACGGTCGCGGCGACGGCAAGACACGTGAAGGCCGCGAAGTGGCCCGCAGTGGCGAGGGCGCGGCTCATGGAGTCGCGTGCGAGGTGGCCGGGTAAGCCCAACGTCATCGGGTTTCTCCCCCTTGCTTCCGCCCTCGGCGCGACGATCTGCTTTCGGGCTTCTGCGGATTATCCCAGTTTGTGGGCGGCCGGCGCAGCCCTGGGCGCTCGCCGCGCCGTCGCCGCACCATGATCGGGTCGACTGCTTACTCAGAAGAGGGCAGCCGGATCGGCCGGGCTGCCGAAGATCTCGGGAAGCTCGACGGCCGCTCCGCCGGTAAGCGCGGTCGAGCGGATGCCGCCGGTGACCGGATCTTCGCGACCGCGCTCGAGTCCGTGCGCCCTGATCAGCGGCCGGATCCGTTCACCGAGCCAGCGCCGGTACGCCTTCGGCGCGTACGCGTTGTTGCCGTAGTACATCGACCGATACTTCGGCACGAGCTCGGGATGTTCTCGTTCGAGCCACTGCATGAACCACGGTTTCACGCCGGCCTTGAGATGCAGCGCGGTGTAGAGCACACTCGTGGCGCCGGCGGCCTTCGCCTGCCGCAGCGCATCGTCGAGGTGCGCCTTCGTGTCGGTGAGGTACGGCAGGATCGGCATGAGGAAGACGGCACACTCGAGGCCGGCCTCCCGAACTGCCGAAACGGTCGCGAGCCGCGCCTTCGCGCTGGGCGTGCCCGGCTCGACCGATTGCTGCAGCTCGTGGTCGTAGATCGCGATCGACATCGCGACGTCGACGGGCACGAGCTTGGCAGCTTCGGCGATGAGGGGCAGGTCGCGGCGCAGCAACGTGCCCTTCGTGAGGATGCTGAACGGCGTGCCGCTCGTGGCGAGCGCGTCGATGATGCCCGGCATGAGGGAGTAGCGGCCCTCGGCCCGCTGGTAGGGGTCGGTGTTCGTGCCGAGCGCCACCGCATCGCGTCGCCACGACGGCTTCGCCAGCTCAGTGCGCAGCACGTCGGCGACGTTCACCTTCACGATGATCTGGCGATCGAAGTCGTCACCGGCGTCGAGGTCGAGATAGGTGTGCGTGGGCCTCGCGAAGCAGTAGCGGCATGCATGCGTGCAGCCCCGGTAGGGGTTGATGGTCCAGCCGAAGGGCATCGCGGACTGGCCGGGCACCTTGTTGAGCGCCGACTTCGCGAGCACCTCGTGGAAGGTCACGCCCGCGAACTCGGGGGTCTGCACCGAGCGCACGAGGTTGTTGAGCTTCGCGAGCCCGGGCAGTGCGTCGGATTGCTCCACGCCGAGTTCCTGCCCGCTCCACCTCATAGCGATATTCGAACACATGTTCGAATGAACGGCAAGCGGATGCCTCGGCGTGCCGCGGCTCGGCCGAGGCATCCGCACCGGTTCTTCAGGGGCGCCGCGAGCCGCGAGCATGTCACTGTCCGCCACGTGAGTTTCGCCTCACATGAGGCAAGACTCACAGGACGCAGCGGCGAACTCACACCAACGCTTGGGAGGACATTGCGAGATTTGGAGGACATCGGCGGGGGCGAACGTCCTCCGAATCGCGCAAAGTCCTCCGAACCGTGGACGGCCTCGCAGCGACGCGCGGGGCGGGGCGGGCGCGCCCTGCCGGCCGGCCGGGCGCGTTACGTCTTGGCGACCCGTTGCTCCAGCTCCGCACCAGCGCGCTGCCCCGCCTCGAGGGCGAGGCACTCCCCCGCCCAGCGGCGGCGCAGCCACCGATCGTGGCTCGCGATCACGACCGCGCCGGGGTAGGCGCCGAGTGCCTCCTCGAGGTCGGTCGCGAGCCCGAGCGAGAGATGGTTCGTCGGCTCGTCGAGCAGGAACACGTGCGGCGGCCGCGTGATCACGAGCGCGAGCGCGAGCCGGCGCTGCTGCCCCACCGAGAGCGCGCCGACGGGGCGTCCCTCGTCGCGTGGGGCGATCAGTCCCAGGCTCGCGAGCGTCACCTGCTCGGCGCGCCGCTCACCGAGAACGCGTTCGTAGAGGCGACGCGGCGAGGCATCCGGATCGGCGAACCGCACGTCCTGCTCGAGGAGCCCGACTCGCAGCCCCTTTCGCCGGTGCACGGTGCCGCGGTCGACCCTGAGCGTGCCCGCCAGCGCGCCGAGCAGCGTCGACTTGCCGGCGCCGTTCGCGCCCGTGACGAGCAACCGGGTGAGCGGCGCCACCTGCAGCGCATCGAGTTCGAGGCGACCGGCGACCGCGACTTCCGAGAGTTGCAGGAGCAGCCCGGATGCCTCCTCGAGCGCGTGCGACCCCGACGGGATGCCCGCGAATTCGAGCGGGGCCGGCGGCTTGCGCACCTGCTCCCGTTCGAGCGTCTCGAGGCGCAGCTCGGCGTTGCGCACGCGGCGCGAGACCGCCTGATCGACCTTCCCCCGCTTGAAGTGCTTGAGGTACTTGTCATTGTCGGTCGGCGCGCGGCCGTGCGAGACCTTGCGCGCCGTCTCGACGACGCCGAGGCGAAGTCGCTTCAGCTCCTCCTGTTCGGCCTCGTACTGCCGTCGCCACCGCTCCTGTTCCTCGGCCTTCACGGTGAGGAACTCACTGAAGCCGCCACCGAAGACGGTGCCTCCGGCTGCCGCCAGCGCGTCGTCGCGCGTCGCACCACTCGCCCCGCCCGAGCTCGAGAGAGCGAGCGCGCCCGCGCGCCCCGGATCGAGGTCGAGGAGCCCGGTCGCGACCCGATCGAGGAACTCCCGATCGTGGCTCGCGAACATCACCGGTCCGCGCCAATCGCGGAGCCGGCCTTCGAGGAAGACCGCGGCGTCGTCGTCGAGATGGTTCGTCGGCTCGTCGAGCAGGAGCGCGTCGGGAGCCCCGAGCAGCAGCGCCGCGAGCGCGAACCGGCTGCGCTGGCCGCCCGAGAGCTCGCCGATCGCCCGCTCGAGACCGAGCCCGGCCACGCCCAGCCCCTCGAGCAGCTCGTCGCGCCGCGACTCGGCCGACCACACCTCGGCGCGTTCCGCCGCGTCGAGCGCCGCCGAATAGCGATTCGCGGATGCCGCGGACTCGTCGCGTGCGAGCGCGGATGCCGCGGCATCGAGCTCCCGCTCGATGCCGCGCACTTCGGCGAGCGCCGCTTCGAGCACCTCGCCGACGCGGTCGTGCACGTGGAACGGCAGCTCCTGGGCGAGGAGCCCCGTGCGCCGGGGCCGCGTGATGCTGCCCGAAACGTGGGCGTCGGCGAAGACGGCGGCGGATGCGGCATCCGCTCGCTCGTCACCGCTCGCGACGAGTCGCAGCAACGTGGACTTGCCCGCGCCGTTCTCGCCGATGAGGCCGAGCCGGTGGCCCGGTGCGACTGCGAAGGCGAGGTCGGTGAAGATGCGCCGTTCAGGGTAGGAGACCGAGAGTCCGTCGGCACGGAGATGTTGGGAATAGGAGACGTGTAGCGCCATGGGGACGCCCTTTCACGAGTGCTCCCGGGCAGCCGTCGGATGCCGCGGCGCGCGGCTGTGACGGACGATGCACCGAGCGGCACGACCGCGGCACCAGCGGCGCCGACGACTGCCCGGGAGCGGAGAGTGGATCCCGCCGGGCATTCGCCGTCGTGAAAGGGTGCGCGCGACACTGTCGCGATCAGTGAAAAGAGCACACCCTGCAGTCAACGGCGCCTCAGGCGCGGGACGATGGGATGTGCTCACTTCATAGCGGAGTCGACGCTAGCAGAGGTCGCGGCCGGAAGCCAAGAACTTTCTCGAGCCACCTACGCTCGGGCCTGCTCGCGCCCGCGGCCAGCTCGGGCCTGCTCGCGCCCGCGGCCAGCTCGCGCCGCGCCGCCAGCGCGCGCCGCGCCGCCAGCGCGCGCCGGTTTGTAGGACATGTCTCGTTTTGTAGGACATGTGAGCGCGCGCACGTCCTACAAAACGGCCCAAGTCATGCAAACCGCATGGCGTTGCGACATGACGCGCGCGTGCCCGACCCGCTACGCGGTGAGCTCGAGCAGCTTCGCCGTCTCCGTGAGGGAGGCCTCGGCGACGCCGGGATCGGCCGACAGCTGGCGACCGAAGCTCGGGATCATCTCTCGCAGCTTCGGCTCCCAGCTGAGGAAGCGGTCGGGGAAGCAACGTGCGAGCACGTCGAGCATGATCGGCGCGGCCGTGGACGCACCCGGCGAAGCCCCGAGGAGCCCGGCGATCGTGCCGTCGGCACCTGAGATGAGCTCGGTGCCGAACTGCAGCACACCGCCCTTCTCAGGATCCTTCTTCATGACCTGCACGCGTTGGCCGGCGGTGATGAGCTCCCAGTCGCGGTCTTTCGCGGTCGGCATGAACTCACGCAGGGCGGCCATCTTCTTCTGGCGCGAGGCGAGCAGCTCGGAGACGAGGTACTTCACGAGGTCGAAGTTCTTGAGGCCGACCTGCAGCATCGGGCCGAGGTTGTGCAGGCGGATCGAGAACGGCAGGTCGAACCACGTGCTCGACTTCAGGAACTTCGGCGTGAAGCCGGCGTAGGGGCCGAAGAGGAGCGCGGTCTCGCCCTCGACCACTCGGGTGTCGAGGTGCGGCACCGACATCGGCGGAGCACCGACCGCGGCCTTGCCGTAGACCTTGGCCTGGTGCTGGGCCACGACCTTCGGGTTCGTGGTGCGGAGGAACTGACCCGAGATCGGGAAACCGCCGAAGCCCTTGATCTCGGGGATGCCGGAGTGCTGGAGCAGTGCGAGCGCACCACCGCCCGCGCCGACGAACACGAACCTGGCGTACGTGATCTTCGGCGTCTGGCCCACGAGGTGCCGCACGCGGAGCTTCCACCTGCCGTCTTTCTGGCGCTTGAGCCAGGTGACCTGGTGGTTCGTCTGCACCGACGCGCCGCGACGCTCCATGTCGGCGAGGAGGTACTTCGTGAGCGCACCGAAGTCGACGTCGGTGCCAGAGGCAACACGGGTCGCGGCGACCTTCTGCTTGAGGTTGCGCTTCTTCGCGAGGAGTGGGGTCCACTGGGCGATGCGCTCGAGGTCTTCGGTGTACTCCATGTCGGGGAACAGCGGCTCGTTCCGCAGCGCCTCGACGCGCTTCTTCAGGTACTCGATGTTCGCCTTGCCCTTGACGAACGTCATGTGGGGCGTCGAGTTGATGAAGTTGTGCGGCTCGGGCAGCGCCCCGGTCGAGACTAGGTACGCCCAGTATTGCCGGCTGATCTGGAACTGCTCGTTGATCGACACGGCCTTGGCAGCGCTCACCGTGCCGTCGGGGGCCTCGGGCATGTAGTTCAGCTCGCAGAGCGCGGCGTGGCCCGTGCCGGCGTTGTTCCAGGCGTTCGAGCTCTCTTGGGCCACCTCGCCCAGGCGCTCGTAGACGCGGATGCTCCAGTCGGGCTGCAGTTGCGAGATGAGGGAACCGAGCGTGGCACTCATGATGCCACCACCGATGAGCACGACGTCGACGGATTCCTCTGAAGTCACGGATTCCAGTCTAGATGCGCCGCGAGGGTACCCCTGACCGGGGGTGATGCAGGACCGGACGACTCGCCTCAGGCGCCGCCGAGTTGCGGCAGTCCACGCTCGTCGAGCGGCCAGCTCGGGTTGTGCGCGAGCTCCCAGAGATTGCCGTCGGGATCGGCGACGTAGGCGCTGTAGCCGCCCCACGCCGTGTTGGCGGCGCGCTTGGAGATCTGCCCGCCGGCGAGCACCCAGTCGCCCACCGCATCGTCGACTTCTTCGCGCGTCGAGAAGTTGATCGCGAGCGCGACGGCACGGAAATGCGGCGCGTTCGCGTGAAACGTGGGGAGGGCGGCATCCTTCGCGAGCTCGGCCGTCTCCCACAGGGCGAGCACACCGCCGGGCGTCGCGAAGAACGACACCTCGCCCGGCACAGAGGACGGCGCCTCACGCCAGCCGATGCGGTGGTAGAAGGCCGTCGCCACTTCGACGTCGGCGACCCCGAGGGTGACGAGGGAGAATCGCTGCGGAATGCCCATGTGGCGAGCGTACCGCTGACCTCAGAGCGCCGCGATACCGCCGGCGATGAGCCCGATGCCCGCGGTGATGAGCGCTGCCGTGAGCACGGCGACTCCGATCCAGAGGAGCATGATGAGCCGGTTCGGGCGCTCGGGGTCCTTGCCGGTCACCGAGAGGAAGAAGCCGGCAGGCATGAGGATGGCCGCGATCGGCACGCCGGTGCGGGCGAGCCACAGCCAGAAGCCGTCGAGCGCCGCGTGGCCGATGACGGCGAGGATCGCGATCGAGAGCACGAGGAGCACGGCGGCGTGCGCGTGACCGGCACGGAAGAAGCCCTGCTGCAGGCGATTCACCGGTACGTGGCCGCGTACGACTCGAGTGAGGAAGTAGCCGCCGCTCTCAACCGTGACGAGCGCGAGCAACAGGATGCCGATGAGGATGACGTCTTGGGCGGACGGCATGAGCGGTCCTTTCGGTTGGGATGTGATTGGATAGTGTTACTCTCCAATAATAGAGAGTTGCACTATCCAATGCAAGGAGTTCGGCATGCGCATCTCGGCACTCGCTGAGGCGGCGGGGCTGCCCGTCGCGACCGTCAAGTTCTACTTGCGCGAGGGACTCCTCCAGCCGGGGGTCGCGACCTCGGCCACGCAAGCGAGCTACGACGAGTCGCACGTGCGGCGGCTGCGACTCGTGCGCGCGCTCATCGGCTCCGTCGGGCTGAGCGTGCAGCAGGCCCGGGCCATCCTCGAACTCGTCGACGACCCTGGCGACGACCTCTATTCGACGCTCGGCCGGGCCGTCGAGGCCTTGCCGCCCGCCGTGGAGCGGCGCGAGGGCGACGACCCCTATCCTCGCGCCCGCGCCGCGCTCGCCGCGCTCGGCCAGGTCTTCGACCCCGAGTACGCCGCGGTGGCGCAGCTCGAGTCGGCGCTCGCGGCCGCGGAGGCCGCCGGCATGCCGATCAGCGACGAGCGCCTGCAGCAGTACGGAGACCTGCTTCGCAAGCTCGCCGCCTTCGACCTCGAGCGGATGCCCGAAGAACCGCATGCTGCCGTCGAGTACACCGTGCTCGGCACGGCGCTCTACGAGCCCGTCATCGTCGCGCTCCGGCGACTCGCCCACCAGGATCAGGCTGCCCGGCTCCGCGGAATCAACCGCTGAGGGGTCGGGCCCGTCGACGCCGGCCGAGGGCGATCAACCCGTCGCGACGGCTCCCGGAGAAACCCGGACGTCAGCGGGCGAGCAGCTTCGCGAGCGCAGGCAGCTGCGCCGGGTCTTCGAGCGCCGAGCCCACGGCGACCGTGCGGACACCAGCATCGAGGAACGCTCCCGCGTTCGCGGCATCCATCCCACCGGTCGCGACGAATCGGGCATCGGGGAACGGGCCGGCCATTGCGGGGAACCAGGCGGTGCCGAGCAGCGACGCGGGGAACGCCTTCAACCACGTGAGCCCGAGCGCCATGGCGGCCTGCACCTCACTCGCCGTCGCGACGCCGGGCAGCGGCGGGAGGCCCGCGGCGACCGAGGCGCGCACGACGGCCTCGTCGAAGCCGGGGCTCACCGTGAAGGCAGCGCCGGCGGATGCCGCGAGCTCGACATGACGCATCGACACGACCGTGCCCGCGCCGACGAGGCGGCCGGCGGCTCGCCCCGCCTCGGCGACCGCGGCGAGCGCCTCGACATCTGCCGGCGATTGAATCGGCAGCTCGACGACGTCGATGCCGAGCTCCCAGGCCCGGCGGGCCAGCTCGAGGCTGCGCACGGCGCCCATGCCGCGGAAGATGGCCATGAGCGGCCGCCCTGCGAAGATCGCGTCGAATTCGGCGTTCACGATGTCGGTCATGTGCGGCCTCTCGGTCAGCGGCGGGTGCGGGGGAAGTCGGCGGTCTCGGCGAGCACGAGCACGGCGCGCTCGTGTCCGGCGCGCAGCCGCTCGGCGGGCGATGCGCCGCGCAGGAAGGCGTCGAGGTAACCGGCCGCGAAGGCGTCACCTGCGCCGACGGCCTCGACGACGTCGGTGGGCACGGCCGGCACGCGCTCGAGGGTGTCGCCGATGTTCCCACTGGTCCCGATGCGGGCGAACTCCGTGGCTCCGACCGCGCCGTCTTTCACGACGAGCAGTGCCGGCTCGGGCAGCAGTGCCCGCACGTCGTCGGCGGTCTCGGTGTCCCAGAGTTCGGCGGCCTCGTCGAGGCCGACGAACACGAGGTCGGCACGCGCGGCCAGCTCGCGAAGACGGCGCGCCGCGACATCCGTCGATGACCAGAGCACCGGCCGGTGGTTGACATCGAAGCTCATGATCGCGGGGCCGGGCGCGACCAGCGCGAAGGCGGCATCGACGAGGGCGTCGCACGATGCCGAGAGCGCCGGCGTGATGCCGCTCAGGTGCACGATGCGGGCGGTGTCGACGGGCAGCTCGTCGAGGAGTGCCGGAGCCATGCGAGACGCGGCCGATCCGGCGCGGAAGTACTGCACGCCACGACCCGGATCCTTGAAGTACACGCCGGTGGGCGCCTCGGGGTCGACCCCGACCCAGCGAGTGTCGACGCCGCGCTCGGCGAGCTGTCGCACGAGGCGGCGGCCGAGCGTGTCATCGCCGACGGTGCCCGCCCAAGCGGCATGGCGACCGAGCGCGGCGAGGTGCGAGGCCACGTTCGCCTCGGCGCCGCCGGGATCGAGGTGGAAGTCGACGGCACGTTCGAGCGGTTCCGCGTGAGCCGGAGCGATGAGCACCATGGTCTCGCCGATGGCCACGACGTCGGGCTGCGCTGCGAGGGTCACGAGCCCTATGCTGGCGGGTGTGCAGATTCGGCGCAAGCCGGTTGCAGCATACGCAACGCATTCCCATCGCATCGCTGAACAAGAGGATGACGGATGCCGCGACCGCGCATGATCGCCGAGCTCGCCGAGGAGCGCCTCGAAGCGAGCGACAAGGGCCTCCCCGCTCGAGCGGCTGGAGTCACGGTGCGCGAGTTCCTCGCGAGCGGCCCTCGCCTCAGCGAGTTCTGGACCCCGCTCCTCGTGCTCGACGAACGGGCCCTGGCCCACAACACGCGCGTCATCCAGGAGTGGGCGACTTCCCACGGCTTCGACCTCATGCCCCACGGCAAGACCACGATGGCCCCAGCGCTCTGGCAGCGGCAGCTCGACGCCGGGGCGGCGGGCCTCACCCTCGCGACACCCGGGCAGGTGCGCACCGCGCGCTCGTTCGGCGTCGCCCGAATCATGCTCGCGAACACCCTCGTCGCCCCCGCCGGGCTCGCGTTCGTCGCGAGCGAGCTCGCCGATGACGGCTTCGCCTTCTCGTGCTGGGCCGATTCGGTGGCGACCGTCGAGGCGATGGAGCAGGCGCTTCCGGATGCCCCGCTCCCCCGCCCGATCGACGTGCTCGTCGAGCTCGGCGCCTCCGGGGGCCGCACCGGCGCTCGCACGCTCGACGAAGCCGTCGCCGTCGCCGAGCGCATCGCCGCCTCGCCGTCGCTTCGCCTCGCGGGCGTCGCGGGCTACGAGGGCAGCCTCGGCCACGACCGCTCCCCCGCGGCGCTCGCCGCCGTGCGTGACTATCTCGGCGACCTCATCGAACTGCGCGCCGCCGTGCGACCGCTCGTGGGCGACCGCGAGCTCGTCGTGACCGCGGGCGGCAGCGCCTACCTCGACGTCGTCGCCGACGTGTTCGCACCGGCCATCGCAGCGGATGCCGCGGCAGGGCTCCCGGCGAGCTGGGTCCTCCGGTCAGGCGCCTCGCTCCTGCACGACGACGGCTTCTATCACGGCATCTCCCCGCTCGACGCGAGCGCGGCTGCTGCTCGCTCGGGCGGCACCGCCCTGGTCTCGGCGATGCGGGGGTATGCGCGCGTCGTCTCGCATCCCGAGCCGGGGCTCGCCCTGCTAGACGGCGGCAAGCGCGACTTCCCCTACGACGAAGGGCTGCCGGTGCCGTTCGGGCGCGCCGCGCGGCTCGGCGCCGATGAGGAGCCGCTCGTCGGGGCATCCGTGACCGCACTGAACGACCAGCACGCCTTCCTGCGATCGGATGCCGCGCTGCCGGTCGGCATCGGCGACATCGTGTCGCTTGGGCTCTCGCATCCGTGCACGGCGTTCGACAAGTGGCGCTGGATCCCGGTGGTCGAGCACCACGGTTCCGACCACGTGGTCGACCTGGTGCGCACGTTCTTCTGACGGGCGAGCAGCGCCCGGCCGCCGCCCACACCCCGCCGCCCACCGAATGAGGAGCCCGTGCCGCACCTGATCCGCAACGTGACTGTGGTCGACGGCGATGGTGCCGGAGCTGCGCCGGCAGACGTGGTGCTCGAGGGCGGCCTCATCGCGCGCATCGACCCGGCGGGCAGCGTCGCCCCGTCGTCCGGCGACACCATGCTCGACGGCACCGGGCGGCTGCTCATGCCCGGGTTCGTCGACGCGCACTCGCACGCCGACGCGCTCCTCTTCGATCCCGATGTGCAACTCGCGCTGTTGCGGCAGGGCGTGACGACGGTGATCGGCGGGCAGGACGGCGTCTCGTTCGCACCCGGCGACGGCCGCTACGCGAGCGAGTACTTCGCGGCGATCAACGGCCGGCACCCGACCTATCGGGGCGGCGGCGTCGCTGCACTGCTCGCCGGCTACGACGGCACCACGGCCCTGAACGCCGGCACCCTCGTTCCGGCCGGCACCGTGCGGCATGAGGTGATGGACCGGTCGACGGATGCCGCGACATCCGCAGAGCTCGCAGCCATGACCTCGCTCGTGGCCGAAGGCCTCGCCGCCGGCGCCCTCGGCCTCTCGACCGGACTCGACTACGTTCCCGGCATCTTCGCGGAGACCGACGAACTCGCGCGCCTCACCGAGCCCGTCGCCGCTGCGGGCGGCGTGTACGTCTCCCACCTCCGCGGCGGGTACGAGGCGAACTCGGCGGCCGGCATCGCCGAGATGCAGGCGATCGCCCTGCAATCGAGGGTCGCCGTGCACGTCTCGCACTTCCACGCCGAGCCCGGCATCGTGCACGGCCTGCTCGACGGTCTCGCGGCGGCCGGCGTCGATGCGACATTCGACGCGTACCCCTACACCCGTGGCTGCAGCATCCTCACGATGCCGATCCTGCCCGCCTCGCTCTCGGTGCAGCCGGTCGCCGACGTGCTCGAGGCGCTCACCGATCCCGCCGAGCGCGAGGTGCTGTTCCGGTACTGGTTCCCCTCGATCGCCGACTACCCGAGCCTCGGCGCGGAATGGCCGTCGATGCTCACGCTCGCGCACATCGCGGCACCCGAGTTCGCCTGGGCGCACGGCCTCACGCTCGACGAAGCGGCGCGGCGCGGCGCCACCGACCCGGCGAGCTTCGCCCTCGACGTGCTCGCCGCCTCTCGCCTCGAGGTGAACGTCGTGATGGCGGTGCGCAACGAGCGCTCGCCGGCCGAGCTGGCCTCGATCCTCGCCCACGCCGGCGCGCTCGGCGGCTCCGACGGCATCTTCGTCGGCGCACACCCCCACCCGCGGGCGCGCGGCACGTTCGCTCGGTATCTCGGCAACCTCGTGCGCGAGCGGGGCGCGCTGACGTGGCCCGAGGCTGCGGCGCTGTGCTCCACGCGCGCCGTCGACCGGTTCGGGCTCGGCCGGCGCGGGCGCATCCGTCCGGGGTGGATCGCCGACGTGGTGCTCGTCGATCCCGATCGGGTCGCCGACACGGCGAGCTACGAGGCGCCGCTCGGGCTGTCCAAGGGCATCGACGACGTGTTCGTCGCCGGTGTTCCGGTGCTCGCGGGCGGCGCACTCACGGGCGCGACGCCGGGGCGCGGCATCCGTCGCTCAGCTGCGCGCCCGCTTCAACCCGCACAGTCCGAGGAGGCCTGACATGTCGCAGAGCGTCAGTCGCGCCGCGCGCATCATCGATGCGATCGCGGCCGACCCGCGCACCGTCGCCGAACTCGCCGAGTCGTTCGGGTTGCATCGCTCGACGATGTTCCGTGAGCTGCAGTCGCTCGAGGAGGTCGGCTGGGTGCGTCGGCGCGGCTCGGGCCGCTACACGCTCGGCACCCGGCTCGCGGCACTCTCGAAGGAGGCGCTCGACTCGCTCGACCTCCGCGAGGCCGGCGCCGAGCACGTGCGCCGACTGCAGCGCCGCACGGGCAACACCGTGCACCTCGCGGCCCTCATGGACCGCTCGATCATCTATGTCGACAAGGCCGAGGACGAATCGGGAGTGCGCATGTACTCGCGCATCGGCCGCGAGGTGATCCCCTATTGCTCGGGCGTCGGCAAGGCGATCCTCGCCGGGCTCGACCGGTACGCGCGTGACGCCGTGCTCAACGGCGTCACCTGGCAGCGCTACACCGAGCACACCATCACCACTCGCGAGCGCCTCGACCGCGAGCTCGCCGTCGTGAACGCACGCGGCTGGGCCACCGACGATCGGGAGTTCGAGCCGTTCGTGAACTGCATCGCCGTGCCGATTCGCAGCCCGATGGGCGTCGTCGGCGCGCTCTCGGTCACCGCGATCCGCATGGTGGCCGACCTCGACCAGCTGCAGGCGCACCTGCCCGCCATGCGCGAGACCGCCGAGCTCATCTCGCGAGAGCTCGGCTGAACCGCGCGGATGCGTCGGGGCATCCGTCAGACGAGCGGATGCCGCATCCGCTCGAATCACCGCTCGAAACCCACCGCTCGAATCCCACCGGAGGAACCATGTCCAAGACCGCCGTCACGCTCTCGAACGCGCCGAAGCCCGCCGGGCCGTACAGCCATGGCGTGGTCGCGAACGGCTTCCTGTACACCGCGGGCTTCGGCCCGCAGGACCCCGCGACCGGGCTCGTCGTCGAGGGCGGCGTAGCCGAGCAGACCCGCCAGGTGCTGCGAAACATCGGCGCCGTACTCGCCGAGTACCACCTGACGTTCGACGATGTCGTGAAGGTCACCGCCCATCTCGAGGACCTCGACGACTTCGCCGAGTACAACACGGCCTACGCCGAGTTCTTCATCGAGCCCTATCCCGTGCGCACGACTGTCGGCTCGCGGCTGGCGAACATCCTCGTCGAGATCGACGTGGTCGCGGCGATTCCGCAGGACTGACAGGACCGGGGTGCCGAAGCCAGCTCCCTCCAACCCTGTCGCGCTTCATGCCTCGCCCACCCGTTGGGCCACGAGCACCCAGAGCAGCCCGGCCACGAGTGTGTCGCCGGCGCGTCCGGCGAAGTGCTCAGTCCACGCGGTGCTCACGCGCGTGCCGGAGTCGAGCACCGTATGCGCCGTTGCGGCCAGGGGTCCGCTGGGTTCGCCCGTGAGGAGCGCCGTGTGTGCGCCTCGCTCGTGCGCCGCAGCCAGGAAGGCGGCGCCCTCCGCGCCAGAGCCGTCGCGACAGACCAGTAGGGCGACGTCGCCGGGTGCGAGGAGGGATGCGCCGACCTTCGCCTCGAGGCCGCCCCGGTGCATCCACGCTGGGCGGCCGATGCGCAGGAGCCGGTTGTAGAGCTCCTCCGCGGGCACCGCGTCGGCCCACTCGCCGAGGATGTGCACGCGCGACGCGGTGGCGATGTCGTCGGCGAGTCGCGTGACGCCGTCGAGGTCGACGCTCTGGGCAGCGGCGCGCACCGCGCGCATCTGGGCAGCCGCGAGCGCGGTGACGATCCGATCGGCCGAGTCGTCGGGTCGGATGGACCCGCCGATGTCGTGCTCCCAGGCCGAGCCGCTCGCGCGCCCGTTCTCCGTGGCGATGGCTGTCCGCATCGACGGATAGCCGGAGTAGCCGAGGCGTTGTGCGTAGCGCGACACGGTCGCCGGCGTCGTCTCGGCCAGGGCGGCGAGCGCGGTGATCGACATGGACGCGACTCGCTCCGGCGTGCTCGCCACCAGCGCGGCAATTCGGTCGGAAGCCCGTGCCGTCGTATCGTCCGCAACGTCGGGGAGATCTGAGGTGGGAGTCACTGCAACGTCCTCGGCTCGTAAATGTCGTGCGCGGAATGCGTTCGCTGAGTCTCCATCATGCACAACATTTGCCAGTTGCGATACCGTTTTCGCAAATTGCTTGACGGGACCACGGCAGATCACTCATGCTGTGTCGCAGGCGGCGCGAAAGCGCTTGAACAGATCGCAATCTCAATGAGGAGTACGCCTTGCCCCAGTCTTCGTCGGCCTCGATCGGCCGCGGCCGATCCCGGCGCACATCGTCCATTGCGTCGACGCTCGTCGCCGCCCTCGCACTCGCGGTACTCAGCCCCACCGCCCTCGCGGCCGCAGCGGTGGAGGATCCACGCCCCATCGTGATCAGCGACTTCGACGCAGCCAGCCAGTGGACGACGCTCGTCCGCAGCGGCGCCTCCGGCACGTTGACGATCGACAGCACCGAGGCCCACACCGGCAGCACTTCCGGGCGCCTCGACGTGGCGATCCCGAGCGGGACCGTCGAGATCGTCGGCGGGGCGGTGACGATCGAGGCCACGTCCCTGGAGTTCTCGGTGAAGTCCGCCGCGATCGACGGCGTCGCACTGCGGCTCACGGACAGCACGGGTCAGGCGCACCAGCAGCGGCTCCCGCTCAACCCCGCGGCAGCCGGATGGCAGACGATCCGGGTCGAGGACTTCGACTCCGGACCCAACTACGTCTCGTGGGGCGGTGCGGCCGACGGCATCTGGCACGGCCCGCTGAGGCGCGTGAGCTTCGTGCTCGACTCGGGCAACATGGCACCCGGTCTCACCGCGGGCACCGCGTTCTTCGACACGGTGCAGGTGTTCAAGCAGGCTCCGCCGCTCGCGATCGTTCCCACGGCGGTCGGCAATGGCTTCGACGCCGGCCAGCCCGTCACGATCGGCTTCGTGAGCAGCGCGCAGAGCATCGCGTGGACGGTGCGCGACGCGAACGGCACGGAGGTCGAGCTCGGGGACGCGACCGTCGCAGAGCTCGGCGGCAGCATCCCGCTCGCCGTGAACACGCCGGGGTGGTATGAGGTCGACCTCGTCGCGACCGCGGCCGACGGCACGACCCATGCAGCCGGCACCGACTTCTCTGTGCTGGAGCCCTACGACTTCTCCGACTCCACCGACGGGCGCCTCAGTGTCGCGACGCACTACGGAATGAGCTGGCCACTCGACTCCGCGCCGTTGCTCGCGCGCGCCGGGTTCTCGAGCGCCCGGGACGAGGCATACTGGGCGGGGCAGGAGACCACCGCCGGCGCCTTCAGCTGGCAACCCAAGGTCAACGCCTACCAGGCGAAGCTCGAGGAGCTCTCGGTCGACCAGTTCCACATCCTCTCTTACGGAAACCCGCTGTACTTCGAGGACGAAGCGCCCTCCACGCCCGAGGGGCGCGAGGCGTTCGCGCGCTACGCTCTCGCTTCCGTCGAGAAGTTCGGCACGGACGACACCATCTACGAGGTGTGGAACGAGTGGAACTGGCGTGACCGGGATGGCGCCGCCGGTGCCTCCGCCGCGCACTACGTCGCCCTCCTCGAGGTGGTCGTGCCCGCCGTGAAGGCGGAGTACCCCGACGCCGTGCTGGTCGGCCCGGCGCTCGCCCCGATGGAGGACTGGGAGGGCTGGTTCCGCGAGTTCGCCACGCTTGGTGGACTCGAATTGGTCGACGCGGTGTCGACCCATCCATACACCTTCCCTCAGAATCCCGAGGGTTCCGCACGGTTCGAGGGCCACGTCGACACTCTCCGCGGAATCATGGCAGAGCACGGCACCGACAAGCCGATGTACCTCTCCGAGGTCGGCTGGCCGACGAGCACCAACTCGACAGGCGTGAGCGAGCTCACGCAGGCGAAGCACCTCGTGCGTGCGCAGCTCCTGGCCTTCGCTGATGACATCGAGCGCTTCACGATCTACGACTTCATGGACGACGGGCTCGATCCCGCCGAGAACGAGCACCGCTTCGGTATCGTGCGCAATGGGAACGACCCGCGCGGTGCGTTCACGCCGAAGCCGGCATATGTCAGCAATGCGGTGCTCGCGCGACAGATCGACGAGCTCCCGTTCGACCGCGCGGTCGATCTCGGTACCGACGAGCACGATGTCGTCTTCGCAGGCGACGGCCGAGAGGTGCACGCCGTGTGGTCCACCGCCCCTGACGGCGGCGCTCTCGCCTTCACGACGGGCGGTCCGGTCACGGTCACTGACTTCTATGGCGCCGAGACGACGCTGACCCCGAACGCGAATGGCGCCGTCACGGTGTCCGTCGGTGGAGAGCCCGTGTACGTCACCGGCGAGTCCATCACCGACGTCGAGGTCACGACGGCGTTCGCGCTTCAGGTCGACGGCGAGATCGTCGGCGACGATGCCAGCGGCACCGTCGTGGCGGACAACACCTCGGGCACGGCACCGCTGCACTTCACGGTCAACGCGGGCGGTGCCGACACGACGGGCACCGCCGCCGCGGGAGCCACTGGCGAGGCTGCTGTGACATATCCGGCACAGAACTCGGCGGGAGATCGCCGCTACACCGCGACCGTTTCAGTGGATGGCGACCGTGTCGCCTGGCTCTTCACGACCGGAGTCGCGGCTTCGCCGCTCACCATGACGGGGACTCACGCGGTCGCGGAGGACGGCACGGAACAGCTGATCCTGCGGGTGGCGAACTCCTCGTCGCGCGCGGTTACGGTGGATGCCGTCGTCTGGACGGTCGGAGAGAACACCGGGACCGGCCTCGAGAGCGCGGAGATCCCGGCGGAGCAGACCGTCGACCTCGTCGTTCCCGTTGCGGTCACCGCCGCCGTCGAGTGGAGTGCGACCCTCACCCGCGGCGATACGCCTCCCATCGCGGGAAACGGCACGCTCAAGCCGATCGGTGCATCGACCGAGGTCGTGCACCACACCGTGACCGTCGACGGGATGGTCGACCTCGCACTGACTGAGGCGAACGGCATCGACCTCACGGCCAACGGCGCTCCTGCCGTCACCGGGTGGGAAGGCGAGCAGGACCTTTCCGGCACGCTCTGGCTCACCCACGACGCCGACAACCTGTACGTGACGGCGTCCATGGTGGATGACGCCCATGCCAACCCGGGGACGGGAAGCGACATCTGGCGCGGCGACGGGATCCAGGTCGGGATCACCGCGGGCGCTCCCGGCGAGACCCTGCGGGTGCAGGAGATCGGCTTCGCGCTCGGCGGGGCCGGCGAGGTCGACACCTACCGGTGGGCGCCGACGGACCAGTCGACCGAGCCGACCGGCATGCAGGCGAGCGTCGTCCGCGACGAAGACGCCAAGACGACGGTGTACGAGGCGTCGATCCCCTGGACGACACTCGGCATCGATCCTGCGGCGCGGTTGCTCTCCACGACGGTCGTCGTGAATGAGAACGACGGCAGTGGCCGAGCCGGCTGGCTCACGTGGGGAGCGGGCCTCGCCGAGTCCAAGAATCCATCGCTCTACCGATCACTGCTGCTCTCTGCGGTCGTACCGCAAGAGCCGGTCGACACGCTCGACCTCAGGCTGACCGCGCGTTCCCAGTGCTGGCCGTCTGGTGCGACCGTTGCCGTGCATGCGGTGAACCAGGGCGACCTGAACACCGACATCCGCGTCCAGTCGACCTTCGGACAGAAGAAGTGGTCCGGCGTGAAGCCGGGCGATGCCGTGTACGTGGGCTTCGAGTCCGGCCAGCCGTCGATCGTGGCCGGCACCGTCACCGTCGCCGCATACCAGTGGCGCCGCGGCGACCCCGTGTACGAGCGCGTCGAGCTGCCATACGAGGCGGTGTCGTGCGAATGACCCAAGGCGATCGGGGCCGGGAGGCGGTGCCATGATCTGACGTGCCGAAACGAGTGACGCAAACGCTCCGCCCGCAGCCTGCCCTTCAGGGCCCCAGCCTCGCACCACGACGTCCGCTGGACCGGATCCCGGTTTCAGCATTTCCGAAGGACTACAGTTAATGATCAACTCCCGTATTCCCCGCCTCATTCCGGCGGCCATCATGGTCGGCGTCCTCGGCGCCGGGCTCACCGCCTGCTCGGGCGGCTCCGCCGGTTCCGCCGACGGCAAGGTCGAGATCACCGTCGGTGGCATGCCGACGGCCGATAAGCCCGAACTCCTCGAAGACTTCAACAACACCGTCGAGGCGTTCGAGGAGGCGAATCCCGACATCTCCGTCGTCGGCGAAGAGACCGTCTGGGCTGCCGACACGTTCCAGTCGCTCATCGCCGGCGGCACGATGCCGACGACGCTCGACGTGCCATTCACCGAGATCCAGGCGCTCATCGCGCGCGGCCAAGTCGCCGAGATCGGCAACTATCTCGAGAAGAGTGAGACGCTCAGCAACCTCAACCCGAGTGTGGTCGATGTCGTCAGCACTGACGAGGGCATCTGGGGCATCCCATGGGGCGCCTACACGATGGGCCTGGTCTACAACCGCGGACTCTTCGAGCAGGCGGGGCTCGACCCCGATGACCCGCCGCAGACGTGGGACGAGGTGCGCGAGGCCGCGAAGGCGATCGACGCCAACACCGAGGCGCAGGGTTTCCAGTCGATGACGCTCGAGAACACCGGCGGCTGGATCCTCCAGTCCATGTCGAACGGCTTCGGCGGCAGTGTCGAGAATGTGGACGGCATGGAAGCGACCGTCGACAACGACGGCACGCGCGCGGCGCTCGAGTTCTACCGGCAGCTGCGCTGGGAGGACAACACGTTCGGCAGCAATTTCCTGCTGAATTACGGTGATGCCCATTCCGCCCTCGCCTCGGGGCAGGCCGGCATGATGGTCGCCGGTGCCGATAGCTACAACAACCTCGTGACGAACCTCGGAATGGCACCGGAGGACTTCGGTGTCGCCCCGCTCCCGCAGTCGGAAGACGGCATCGGCACGCTCGGCGGGGGCACGATCGCGATCTTCGACCCGCAGGCATCCGCCGAGGAGGTCGAGGCTGCAACGAAGTGGGTCGAGTTCTGGCGCTTCAAGAAGTTCAACGACGAGGAATTCGCCGTCTCCCAGGCTCAGGCCGCATCCGAGGCGGGCAGCGCGGTCGGCGCTCCCGGCCTGCCGGTCGTGGATGCCGCGCTGCAGGACCAGTACCTCGACTGGGTCGGCGAGTACATCAACGTGCCCCGTGAGAACTACGAGCTCTACCTGTCGACGGTCGAGACGGTGCCGATCGTGCCCGAACCGGCGGTCAAGGCGCAAGAGGTCTACGCTGCCCTCGATGTCGTCGTGCAGGCGGTGCTCTCCCGCGAGGACGCCGACATCGACAGCCTGCTGAGCGAAGCGCAGTCGGCCGTGCAGGGAATCATCGACGCCGGCTGATCAGGCGTCGCATCGACCGGGCCGGGCTCTGCGACGCGGAGCCCGGCCACCACCACGAAGGAGTGACGATGGCGACAAGCACTCTCGCCCCCCGCACCGCAGCGCCGCCCGATCGGGCGAAGCCCGCCGTGGGCGATCCGACGAATCGGCGGCCGCGCCGTCGGCACATCACGTCGAAATCGATTTGGACGTTCCTGTTCGTCCTGCCGATGCTCGTCATCTTCACCCTCTTCGCGTGGTGGCCGATCGTCCAGAGCCTCGGGCTCAGCCTGCAGCAGACCAACTTCATCACAAGCGAGTGGGTGGGGTTCGAGAACTTCTCGCGCGTGCTCGCCGACCCGCTCCTGCCAGTGGCCACCGGAAACACCGTGCAGTTCACCCTGTTGTCAGTACTCATCGGATTCCCCGTCCCGCTCTTGTTCGCGATCCTCATCGCCGAGCTGCGCCGGGCGCGCGGCTTCGCCTCGGTTCTGGCCTATCTGCCCGTCATCGTTCCCCCGGTTGTGGCGGTGTTGTTGTGGAAGGCGCTCTACAATCCGAGTGGCGACGGCGTCTTCAACACGATCCTCGGCTCGGTCGGCCTCGGGCCGTTCGCGTGGCTCAATGACGGCGATCTCGTGATCCCGGCGATCGTGGTCCAGGCGACGTGGGCGTCGTTCGGCACGGCGACGATCATCTACCTCGCCGCGCTCATGTCCGTTCAGTCAGAGCTCTACGAGGCCGCGGAGATCGACGGCGCGGGTATTCGCCGGCGCATCTGGCACGTGACCCTGCCGCAGTTGCGCGGAGTGATCCTGACCATGCTGCTGCTCCAGCTCATCGGCGTGTTCCAGATCTTCACAGAGCCGTACATCATGACCGGCGGCGGCCCGGAGAATCGGAGCGTCACGATACTGATGCTCATCTACCGCTACGCCTTCGTGTCGGGAGACTACGGCCGCGCAACCGCACTGAGTGTGCTGCTCGCCGTCGTGCTCGCGCTGTTCTCCGTGTTGTTCCTGTTGACCACCCGACGCTGGAGCCGATCATGACCGCACAGACTCGAGCCATCGCGCCCAAGCTGCGTCGGGTCGACCCGTCGAGCACAGAGCGCAGCGTCATCTCGGCGCACGATCTCACCGACCCGAAGCGCCGCATCGCGGTGACGGTGATCGGAATCGTCCTGCTCATCGTGCTCGTCGCCGCGAGCGTCGGCCCACTGTTCTGGCTTTTCAAGGCGGCGACCTCGACGACGACCGAGTCGCTCTCGGAACCGCTGAGCCTCTGGCCGAGCGGATTCCATGTCGAGAACTTCGTCGTCGCGTTCGAGCAGATCCAGTTCGGCAAGTACCTGCTGAACACCCTGTGGGTGTGCATCGGCTGTTGGTTCTTCAGCCTCATCGTCGCGACGACGGCGGGCTACGCCCTCGCCATCCTGCGCCCGCGGTACGCGAAGATCATGGAAGGCGCCGTGCTCGCGACCCTGTTCATCCCGGGTGTCGTCTCGCTCGTCAGCCTCTACCTGACGGTCGTCCAGGTGCCGATCATCGGCGGCAGTCTCATCAATACGTTCTGGGCGGTGTGGCTGCCGGCGGCGGCGAGTGCATTCAACATCATCCTCGTGCAGCGCTTCTTCGCCTCGCTTCCGCACGAGATCTTCGAGGCCGCCGAGGTCGACGGTGCGGGGCCGGTGCGCATCTTCGTCTCGATCGTGCTCCCGCTCTCGAAGCCGGTGATCGGAGTGGTCTCACTCATCTCGATCATCGCCGCGTACAAGGACTTCCTCTGGCCGCTCCTCGTGCTGCCATCAGCGCAATTGCAGCCGCTCTCGGTAGCGCTGCCCCGCCTCGAGTCGTCGACGGACCTCGCGGTGTTCCTCGCCGCCCTGTTCGCGTCGGTGGTCGTGCCGGTGAGTTTCTTCCTGATCTTCCAGAAGCAATTCCTGAGCGCGGCCGGCAGCTCGGGAGCGTTGAAGGGCTGAGCAGAGGCGGCCATTACGATGAGGGACATGACGGACCGACCGGTCACCCTGAGCGACGTCGCCGAAGCGGCCGGCGTGTCAGTGTCGACCGCGTCGAAGGCACTGAGCGGCACCGATCGCATCTCGCCCAAGACGCGCCAACTCGTGAAGAGCACCGCGCTTCGGCTCGGTTTCCGTCCGAATGCGCTCGCGCGATCATTCGCGCGCGGACGCAGCCAGACGATCGGCGTGCTCACACAGCGCGCATCGAACGTGTGGAGCCGAGTCGTGCTCGCGGGCACCGCGCTCGAGCTCGGAGCCGCCGACCAGGCGATGCTGCTCTACGACGCGCGCCTCACCGGAGCGGATATGGCCGAGAGCGTGCTCGACCTGCGCGCCCGTCGTATCGACGGCGTCATCGTGATCGGAGTCGGCACGTCCGAGCGAGTGCCATCGATCAGCGACCTCTTCGACGTGCCCGTTGTGTACGCGTTCATGCGCACCGAGAGCGAGAGCGACGTGACCGTGACCTCCGACGACGCCGCGATCGGCCGCGTCGCCTTGACCCACCTCATCGAGTCGGGACGACGTCGTATCGCGCACATAACGGGAAGTGCGCACGACGAGGCGGCGAACACACGAGCAGCCGGTGCCACCGAGGCGATGGCCGCGGTCGGTCTCGAATGGGCCACTCCCGTGCGCTTCGACAGCTGGAGCGAGTCCTGGGGCGAGAGCGCCGCGCGGGAGGTGGTGGATGAGGTACCCGATGTGGACGCGATCTTCTGCGGAAGCGACGCGATCGCCCGGGGTGCCGAACGCGCGCTCCAGGCCGCCGGACGACGGGTTCCCGACGACATCGCCCTCATCGGGGTCGACAACTGGGAACAGCTCATGCACGAGAAGTTCAGCCGTCACCTCACCACAGTCGAGGTGGGGCTCGAGCAGATCGGGCGGCTCGCCGCGCGTCACCTCATCCACAACGACCTTGAGCCCGGGACGCATTTCGTTCCCCCGGAGCTCAAACTCGGGGTCACCGCATAGCGAACTACGGCGCGATGAGCCCGCCCGAGAGATCGCGCACGCCGGCCGCCCAGGCGTCGTGTGCCGAGAGGCCCGGCGGAAAGTTCGCGGCGGCCTTCTCGTCGAGATCGATGCCCCAGCCGGGTGCGGCGTTCGGCGTCATCCAGCCGTCGACGATCTCGATCGTGCCTGGGAACACCTCGCGCACCTGGTCGGAGAAGACATGGCCTTCCTGGATGCCGAAAGCCGCCGTCGTGACGTCGAGTGCGACATTCGCGGCAGCGGCGATCGGCGATGTGTCGCCCGGCGCGTGCCACGCGGTGCGCACGCCGAAGAACTCGGCGAGGATCGCGAGCTTCCGGGCAGGCGTGAGCCCGCCGATCGCGGAGATGTGTGAGCGGATGAGATCGACGCCGCCGCCACTGATGAGGCGGGCGGCGTCCGTCACGGAGGTCGTGAGCTCGCCGACCGCAATCGGCACGGGCGATGCGGCGCGCACCTCGGGCAGCCGGTCCCAGTGCTCGGGCGCGATGACGTCTTCGAGGAAGAACAGCCGGTATGCCTCGAGCGAGCGGGCGAGGGTGACCGCCTGCTTCGGGCTGAGGCGCGAGTGAACGTCGTGCAGCAGGCCGACCTCGTCGCCGAGCTCGGCCCGCGCCCGCTCGAAGAGTCGCGGCGTCTGCGCGAGGTACTCGTCGACGCTCCAGCCGCGCGGATAGGGTGCCGAGGCACGGGCCGACAGTCCGGATGGCGCTGAGCCGTACGTGCCGATTCCGCGCTGACCGGTCTGCAGCCGGACGTTGGTGAATCCCTGAGCAACGAGCTCGTGCGCGCGCTCGATCGTCTGCTCCATCGTGGAGCCGGAAGCGTGAAGGTAGGTGTCAGCGGCGGCACGAACTCGGCCGCCGAGCAGTTCGTATACGGGACGACCGGCGCGCTTTCCCGCGATGTCCCACAGCGCCATGTCGAGTCCCGAAATAGCGTTGTTCGTCACAGGACCCTCGCGCCAATACCCCGAGAAGCGGGCGAGCCGCACCAGGTCCTCGATGTCGCCGGGGTAGCGGCCGATCACGAGGCGGGCGAGGTGCTCCTCGACGAAGGCAACCACGGCGTGCCAACGCTGTGTCAACGTCGCGCACCCGAGACCGAAGAGGCCGGGCACGTTGGTGTCGACGCGCACCACGACGAGGGGAATTCCCTCCGGCGCGGTCACGATCGCTCGTACACCCGTGATGCGTGTGTCGTCGGGCGCCGGCCAGGGTTGAGCGAAGGTGGAGAATGCCTCCACGGCGGCCGACTCGGGTTCTGCCAGGGCTGCCGGCTCCGTTGCAGTGGGTGAGTCAAGCACTGAGAGCTCCTCGGTCGACCGCCTGGACGGTCGTGTCGTTGTCGTGGTCCGGGCGGTGGATGGAGTAGCGAGGGGTGAAGCCGAGCAGGGTGCGCGCCCTGGTCGTGTCGATGAGCGACTCGCGCGGGCCGATCCGGCGGCGCACGGGAATCCCCGGGGCGAACTCGCTGAGCAGGTCGGCGGTCGAGCGGCCGACAAGCGGATCCTCGGCGGAGACTCCCACGACGACGGCGCCCTCGACGGAGGCCTTCAGAGCCGCGTGAACGACCCGGGCGGCGTCGCGGAGATCGAGGTACGACCAGCCCTCCCGGGCGTTGGACGCGGGGTCCGCATCCGAGCGCCGCTTCCGCGCGAGGAGGCTGTCAGGGGAACCGACGAAGGGAAAACGCAGCGACACCACGGTGGTGCCCCAACCGCGGTGGGCCATGCGCGCGGAGTTCTCGTCGGCCAACTTTGAAAGCGAGTAGGCATCGGCGATGTCCGTAGGGATGTCCTCATCGATGGGGAAGTAGGCGGGCATCACGTTGTGCGGGTTCATCGGCACGCCGAAAGCGTTGATGCTGCTCGCGAGCACGACGCGATGGATACCGCGCTCGCCTGCCTCTGCGAGCACGGTGAACGTCGAGGTGATGTTCGAGGTGAAGACCTCCCTCGGGGTACCGAGTGAGGGGTGCGGGATGGCGGCGAGGTGCACGATCGCGTCGGCGCCCTCAGCCGCTCGGGACACGACCTCGGGCGAACGGGCGTCGCCGATCTCGACGCGGTCGGCCGATGTGGGTCCCGCGAACTCCAGGGAAAGGGCCGTCACGCCGAATCCCGAGCGCACGAGGTGGTCGGTGACGGCACGCCCGATCTGACCGTCGGCACCTGTCACCAATATGCGCGTCATGGGCATCCCTTCACACCGCTCGATCGTCCGGTCGGCGTCGACGTCCGTCTAGGCTAGCGCAAGCGGTTTCGCAATGGGGAGAATTCTCGCTAGTGTGACTGCTCATGGCGCACTTCGACCTCCCGGTCCCGGAGCTTCGTTCGTTCCGAGCCCCCGACATCCCTCCGCCGGAATTCGACGAGTACTGGGCGACCGCACTCGCGGAGGCCGCCGGGCATCCGTTGAACGCGAGGTTCACTCCCGTCCACTCCGGTTACGTCGCCGTGCGCACGTTCGACGTGTCGTTCGTGGGCGCGGAGGGCGCGCGCGTGGCCGGGTGGCTGCATCTGCCGGCCTTCGCGGAGGGCCCCTACCCGGCCGTCGTCGAGTACCTCGGTTACACAGGCAGCCGCGGCCTCCCGCACCAGCGCATCGAATACGCCGCCGCAGGCTACGCGCATTTCATCATGGACACGCGCGGCCAGGGGCCCGATACGGCGGACCCGACCGAGGACGACGGTGCGCCGCACTGGGGGATCGTCACCCGCGGGCTGCTCGATCCCGCGCGCAGCTACTACAAGCGCGTGTTCGTCGATGCCGTGCGCGCGCTCGACGCGATCGCCGCGCACGAGGAGATCGACGCGTCCCGCGTCGCGGTCGCCGGCGTCAGTCAGGGCGGCGGCATCTCGATCGCCGCGGCGTCGCTCAGCGACATCCCTTCGCTCGCGCTCGTCGATGTCCCGTTCCTCTGTCACTTCTCGCGCGCGGTGCGCCTCACCGACGTCGACCCCTACGGCTCGATTTCGAGGTACCTCGCGCGGTTTCCCGGCCGAGCGGATGCCGCGTTCGAGACGCTCTCGTACGTCGACGGCGTTCACCACGCCGGTCGAGCAGATGTGCCCGTGCTCATGTCCGTGGGCCTGATGGACCCGGTCTGCCCTCCATCCACTGTCTTCGCGGCGTTCAACAACTGGCGAGGCACTGACAGGGAGATGGTCGAGTATCCGTTCAACGGCCACGAGGGCGGCGACCAGCTGCAACTGCGGCGTCGGCTCGACTGGCTCGCACAACGCTGGGGCGACCGCTGAGGCGTACCGCGCGTGGAGGAGTCGCCAGAGAAGGCGGCGATCGGCGTCAGAGGCCGAGACGCTCGAGCTCGGCGTCCATCCTGCGGGCGAGTTCGGCATATCCGTCGTCGTTCGGGTGGATGACGTCGGACGACATCCACTCCGGATGGCCCTCGAGCCAGTGCGAGGCGCCCGCGATGTAGTCGGCGTCGACTCGGCCTGCGGCATCCTCGACCCACTCGACGATCTGCTCGAACGCTTCCGGTCGATCATCCTGATACCAGAACGGCTCGACAACCACGAGCCGTGCATCGGGTAGCTCGGTGCGGAATCGCTCGAGGTCGTCGGCGATCGCCTCGCGGATCTCGTCGGCGGCCGACGGCATCGAGAACGCATCGTTCAACCCCATCGTCACGAGGACGATGTCGGGCGACGGCTCGTGGTCGACGATCTGGTCGACGAGGTCGCCGGCGGGAGCGAGACCTCGATTGTTCACGTAGCCGAGACCGTCGACGCTCGGATTGAACTCGTACCAGCCTCGGTCGGCGCAGACGATCGTCGACCAGCGGCGGTCGGGTGAGCTGGCGCCCGTGCCGCGCGTGTAGGAGTCGCCGTAGAAGGCGGCGATCGTCGCTCCCCGCGTGGGAGCCGGAGCAGGCACATCCGCTGACGCGACGCACGCCGTGAGCAGCGTTGCCGCCGCCGCGACAACCGCCGAGGCGAATGCCGCCCGACTCCTCAGCGCATGCAACATCGTGGATTTCAGCATAGGCGCGGGAACGCTATCGCTTGCGGCGTGCGACGCGCGCTCGAGACGCGAGAACGGCCCGCTGCGGATGATCCGCAGCGGGCCGTTCGTGTCGTGGACGACTCAGCGACGCTTGGCGGCCAGACGCGGCGCGACAAGGGCGGCGCCGAGCGCGAGCGCGCCGATGCCGACGAAGGGCAGCCAGCCCGACTCGAAGCCGGTCTCCGCGAGCTTGGCTCCGCCGTCACCGCCGCCTGCGGGCGGGTCGGACGGGGTCGGCGTGGGGGTCGGCGTCGGAGTCGGGGTGGGAACGGGCGCCTGCTCCTGCGTGAACGAGTAGTGGCTGATTTCCTTGCCGCTCGAGTGCTCGATCACCACGGATTCCTGCGGCGGGTCGACCTCGTAGTACTCGGGTCCGTTCCCCTGCTGAACCGAGCCGGCCTTGACGCAGTAGGAGGTGATGACGTAGCCCTCGTCTGCGGTGATCTCGTAGGTGAGATTGCCTCCGCCGAGGTTGATCTTGCCTGAGTCACCCTCTCCGCAGACCGCCTCGGCGACAACGGCGGCGGTCGCGTCGGGGATCACCTCCTCCGCGAATGCGGGAGCCGCGAAGAAGAGTGAGGCGCCGCCGATGAGGACGGCAGTTATGGGTACGACGGACGTGATCTTCATTTGTGAGGAACTTTCGGGTAAGTGGGCTGGGGGCACCCGGCACCCACAAAGGGTGACGGGGAGAGAGATCCGTTCCGCTTCGGGCACGCGAAGAACCGGTAGGTCACCCCACCGATCCGTCGACGAACGGACCTCGTCCGCTCTTGCTTCGGGCATGCGAAGAGCGGTGGGTCTCCCCACCGCTCTTCAACGAACGGACGCTCGGCTACGGTAGCGGAAGCGCCCACACCTTCGGATCCCCCAAATCAGGGGCCACGTCGGATTCTCCCCGGTCAGACCGCCGCGGGCAGCTGCAGCTTCGTCGCCAGGAGCTCTGCGATCTGCACGGCGTTCAGCGCCGCTCCCTTGCGCAGGTTGTCGTTCGAGACGAAGAGCACGAGGCCCTTGCCGTCGGGCGCCGACTGGTCTTGGCGAATGCGGCCGACGTAGCTCGGGTCGGTGCCGGCGGCCTGGAGCGGCGTGGGCACGTCGGAGAGCGCGACGCCCGGGGCATCCGCGAGCACCTCGGTCGCCCGCTCGGGTGTGATGGGGTTCGCGAACTCGGCGTTGATCGAGAGCGAGTGACCCGTGAAGACGGGCACGCGCACACACGTGCCGGCGACGCGAAGGCCCGGCAGCTCGAGGATCTTGCGGCTCTCGTTGCGGAGCTTCTTCTCCTCATCGGTCTCGTAGTCGCCGTCGTCGACGATCGAGCCCGCGAGCGGGATCACGTCGAACGCGATCGTGCGCGGGAACTTGTGCGCCTCGGGGAACTCGACCGCACGGCCATCGTGCACGAGCCCGATGGTGTCTTGCGCAACTGCGGCGCGCGCCTGCTCGAGCAGCTCCTCGCCACCCGAGAGTCCGGCTCCCGACACGGCCTGGTACGTGCTCACGACGAGGCGCTCGAGGCCGGCTTCCTCGTGCAGCACCTTCAGCACGGGCATGGCCGCCATGGTCGTGCAGTTCGGGTTCGCGATGATGCCCTTCACGGCCTCGTCGATCGCGTGCGGATTGACCTCGCTCACGACGAGCGGCACGTCGGGGTCCATGCGCCAGCCCGACGAGTTGTCGATGACGGTCACGCCGGCCGCGGCGTAGCGCGGGGCCTGTGCCTTGGAGAGCGTGGCACCCGCGGAGAAGATCGCGATGTCGAGCCCCGTCGGGTCGGCGGTCGATGCGTCTTCGATGACGATCTCCTCGCCCTTCCACGGCAGGGTCGTGCCCGCAGACCGCGCCGAGGCGAAGTAGCGGATCGACGCGACCGGGAAGTCGCGCTCCTCGAGCAGGCGTCGCACGACCGCGCCGACCTGCCCGGTGGCGCCGACGACGCCGATGTTCACTCCGTTGCTGCTGACCACGATCACTCCTCCATGACCCGCTCGGCCGGTCGGCCGACGGGAACGCTCATTCCAGTTTGCAGGACATTTGCCGGTGGGAAGGACGCCTGAGCCTGCAAGTGTCCTACGAAGGCAGGAAAGTCATGCAAGGCGGCAGGGATTCGGTGTCACGCTTCACCGCGAATCGAGCGGATGCGGCATCCGCTCGCCCACCGGATGCCCCGATCAGCGGCCGGTGCCGGCGTGCACGACCGCGTCGTCTTCGCCGTCGAGGTCGAACGCCGTGTGCACGGCGCGCGCGGCGGCGTGCACGCTGTCGGCGCGCGTGACGACCGAGATGCGGATCTCGCTCGTCGAGATCATCTCGATGTTGATGCCCGCTTCGTAGAGCGCCTCGAACAGTCGCGCCGAGACGCCCGCTGCCGAGCGCATGGCGGCGCCGACGAGCGAGACCTTGCCGATCTGGTCGTCGTACTGCAACGAGGTGAAGCCCACGGCTTCTTGCGCGCTCGAGAGCGCGGTGAGCGCCCGCTGCCCATCGGTCTTCGGCAGGGTGAACGAGATGTCGGTGCGCCCCGTGGAGGCGGCGGAGACATTCTGCACGATCATGTCGACGTTCGCGTTCGTGTTGGCGACGATCTTGAAGATCTTGGCGGCGACGCCGGGCACGTCGGGCACGCCGACGATCGTGATCTTGGCCTCGGTGAGGTCGACCGCGACACCGGCGATGACGGACTCTTCCACAGTTTCTCCTTCGGGAAGACGCGAGGGGTCGTAGACGATCGTTCCCTCGCTGTTGTTGAACGACGAACGCACGTGCAGGGTCACGCCGTGCCGGCGAGCGAACTCGACCGCCCTGATGTGCAAGACCTTGGCTCCGGATGCCGCGAGCTCGAGCATCTCCTCGCTCGTGATGCGGTCGAGCTTGCGGGCCTTCTTCACCACGCGCGGGTCGGACGTGAACACGCCGTCGACATCAGTGTAGATCTCGCAGATGTCGGCTTCCAGGGCTGCCGCGAGCGCCACCGCCGTGGTGTCGCTGCCGCCGCGGCCGAGGGTCGTGATGTCGCGCGTGTCGCGGTTGAAGCCCTGGAAGCCGGCGACGATGACGATGGCGCCGTCGTCGAGCGCCTCGCGGAGCCGAACCGGGGTGACGTCGACGATGCGGGCGGCGCCGTGCGTGGCATCCGTGATCATGCCGGCCTGGCTGCCCGTGAACGAACGCGCCTCATGGCCCATGCTCTTGATCGCCATCGCGAGCAGCGCCATGGAGATGCGCTCCCCCGCAGAGAGCAGCATGTCGAGCTCACGTGGTGCCGGGATCGGCGTGACCTCATTCGCGAGATCGAGCAGCTCGTCGGTCGTGTCGCCCATCGCAGAGACGGCCACGACGACGTCGTTGCCCGCCTTGCGAGTCTCGACGATGCGCTTGGCGACCCGCTTGATGCTCTCGGCGTCGGCGACAGACGATCCGCCGTATTTCTGCACGATCAAGCTCACGTGGTCTCCCAGGGTGATTGCCGGCGCCGTCGCGCCCGGAGACCTAATCATACGGCGACGCGTATACGTGCCCGGCAATGTGACGGCGGCGGTAGAGTGCGCTCATGTCGGAGGCGCTCGAGGGCTGGACGGAGTTCAACGTCGCCATGGTCGGAGCGACCGCGGCACTCGCTGGCCTGCTCATCGTGGCGATGTCGGTGAACATCGGCGAGATCATGAAGTCGCCCACGCTGCCGTCGCGCGCCGCCGCGTCGATCGCCACGCTCGTGCTCGCCATCGTCGCTGGGGCGCTCGGCCTCATGCCCGGACAGCTGACCTGGGCCTATGGGGCGGAGGTGCTCGTCGCCACGCTGGTGGCGGCCGCCTTCCAGGTGCACGCGATTCGGGTCATCTCCCGCGATGCTCACGTTTCGACCGGCGTCCGGGTCTTGAAGGCCGTGTCGGGTCTCGTTCCGATCGCGGCATTCCTCGCAGGCGCGGTGCTCATCCTCGCCGGGGTGGCGGGCGCGGGGCTCGTCGCGGTCGCGATCGGGTCGGTGCTCGCCGTGGTGGCGGCGATCCTCATGGCGTGGGTCGTGCTCGTCGAGGTGCTGCGCTGACGAACTTCGCCGATCAGTGCGGCCGCGGCATGTACCACTCCGTGAACTCGGTCGCCCGGCCTTCTGGGCCGAGCCGGACGATCCACAGGTTCAGGTAGTCCTTCTCGGCGGGGTACTCCGTGCGCCCCTGCACGACCACGAACCCCTCGTCTTCGTGCAGGATCTTCCAGTCGAACGACCACGTGCCCGGTTCGTCGAGGTCCTTCAGCCAGCCGGCGACGATCGCGTCGCGGCCTCGGCGCGGCTCGGCGTCGGGACTCGTGAAGTACGCGGCGTCATCGGTGAACAACGCCCCGATCTGCTCGGGATCGTTCGACTCCCACGCCGCGACGTAGTTCGCGACCCATTCCGCTCCTGCGCTCGCCATGGGTCCCGGTCTAGTCGCGCGGCGGAGCGACGTCAAGGGTCGCCTCGTCAGGCGGGTGCTCCCTGGACCTCCTCGATGAAGGCCGCGATGGCGTCGGCGAGCTCCTCGGGCCGAGCGAGCGCGATGAGGTGCCCGGCGTCGATCTCCACGGGATCCGTGCCGGCACGTTCTCGCGAGAGGCGCCGCATGAAATCGATCGGGAACAGCCGGTCGGCGGTTCCGGCAATCACCCGAATTGGGATCGTGCGCCACGCGGTCGCCCGATTGGCGGACTCGAACGGCCGGTCGGACTGCGGCGGATCGCCGCGCTCGGTGAGCCGCTCGACGACGTCGGCGGGCACGTCATGCAGGAATATCGACACGTCATCGAACGAGGCGTCGGGGTCACGTCCCTCGCGCAGATTGAGCGCCCGTTGCGCGGCCGGCTGGCCGGTGGCCTCCCACCATTCGCCGGAGGTCTCACCAGGTTCCGGGATCATCGCTGCAACGAACACGATGAGCGACAGCGGAATCCGCTCGGCAACCTCCACAGCGGTGAACGCGCCAAGTGATTGCGCCACGACCACGACGTCGCTCCGGTCGCCGATGGCGCGCACCACCGCGTCGGCGTACTCGGGGATGCCGGCCGAATCGTCGGCTGCGGGCAGGTCGGGTGCGATGACCTCCCAGCCGCGTTTCTCGAGCTCTGGCGCGACGAGGTGCCAGTAGTACGAGTCTCCCCCGGCGCCGGGGATCAAGACGATGGTCGTCATCTCGCTCCTCACGCCCCCATATCGCCGATGGCGACCACTGCGGTATCGCCGCTAGCCGACGACCCTACGGCCCTCGAACGCGCGACCGAGCGTGACCTCGTCGGCGTACTCGAGGTCACCGCCGACGGGAAGACCCGAGGCGAGCCGCGTGACGCGGATCTCGAGCGTGGTGAGGAGGCGGCTGAGGTAGGTGGCCGTCGCCTCGCCCTCGAGGTTGGGGTCGGTGGCGATGATGACCTCGGTGACGGTTCCGTCGGCGAGGCGCTGCATGAGCTGGCGGATGCGGAGCTCGTCGGGACCGATGCCGTCGATCGGGCTGATGGCGCCGCCGAGCACGTGGTAGAGGCCGCGGAACTCGCGCGTGCGCTCGATTGCGACGACGTCTTTCGCCTCTTCGACGACGCAGATCAGCGCGGGGTCGCGGCGGGGGTCACGGCAGATGGAGCACGTGGCCTGCTCGGAGACGTTGCCGCAGATCTCGCAGAAGCGCACCTTCTCGCGCACCTCGGCGAGGATCTCGGCGAGCCGGGTGACGTCGAAGTGCTCGGTCTGCACGATGTGGAACGCGATGCGCTGCGCCGACTTGGGGCCGATGCCGGGGAGGCGGCCGAGTTCGTCGATCAGCTCTTGGACGATGCCTTCGTACACGCCTACCCACGCTCCCCGAAGCCGGGCCGCCCGGGCGCCTCGACCTCTTCGAGGAAGGTGGCGCCGAGCACCTCGCGCACGACCGATTCACCGTAGCGCTGGATGCCGCCACCGCCAGTCGCGCCGGCGGGCGCCGAGTCGGGCACGGATGCCTCGGTCACGATCTCAGGCACGGGACCCGGGTCGAACGGCGGCTCGAAGTCTTCGGGCGGCGCATCGGAGTCATCGGGGACGTCGTCATCGGAGGGAACGTCGGCCACGGCGATGGAGGTGACGGATGCGGCAACAGCGTTGGACGTGGTCGCCGTCGCGCTCGCGGCACCGGCAGCGCCGGCCGTGAGCGATTCGGATGCCGAGTCGGCAGGCTCTGAGAGCGAGTCGGAGGCCGGATCAGCACGTGCCTCGTCGAGCTCGCTCGCGTCGTTCGGGATGGCGACCGTTGCCCAGGAGTCGACCGAGGCGGCGGGCGCAGCCGTAGCCGGTCGTTTGGTCGCCGCGTTCGGCGCGGCGCTCAACTTGCCCGCGCTCGACGGGGCCGCAGCGCCCGACTTGCCCGCGCTCGACGGGGCCGCAGCGCTCGACTTGGTCGCCGCGCTCGACTTCGCCGCGCTCGACTTGGTCGCCGCGCTCGGCTCGGTCGCGGTGGCGACCTTGGTCGCCGCGTTCGGCGTGCGCTGGGTGGACGGGCCGGACGCGCCCGCTTGGGCTTCGTCGCCACGTGCAGGCCCCGTGGGCGCCTCGGTGGCGGACGCACCCGCGCCTGACACCGCGGGAATCGCGGGCGCCCTGGTCGGGGCACCGGTGGCGGAGGTACCCGCAGCGGTGCCGCCGATGTCGCCGCCACCCGCGCCTGGTGCCGTCGACGGCACATCGGAACCCGGTGCCGCCCCGCTGCGAGGCGCGGCGGAACCCGGCCCCTCGACCTTGGCGATGAACTTCACCCGAACGCCGAGCACCTCGATGATCGCGCCGCGCAGGAGTTCGCTCACGCTCTGCCCGGGAGCGCCGCCGCGGAATCCCGCGACGTCGTGCTCGCTCGGGAACGCGAGTACGAGCACGTCGTCGTCGCGGAACTCGCGCACTTGGGCCGTGAAGGCGACCATCCACGCGCTGCGCTTGGTGCGCTGCAACGATGCCAGCACCTCGGGCCAGGCGTCGCGCACCTGCTGGAGGGTGACCGGGCCGACCGGCTTCGCGGGCACGGATGGCGCAGACGATGCCGCGGCGCCCTGCGGTTCCGTCGACGCGGACGGAACCGGCGGGGGCGTTCGCGAAGGCGTGGAAGCCCCAGCTGCCGTGGCGGGCGCACGCGAGGGTTCGGTCGCAGCAGCGGCGCCTTCCCCACCGGCACCGGAGGGGCGTGGAGCCTCCGCAGCGGCGCGGGCGGGTACCGGCGGCGCCACCGGCGCGACGGGCGCCACCGGCGCGGCGGGCGTCGACCCCGCAGCCGATGGCGCACGGACGGGCGGCGCCGGGCTCGCGGCATCGGTCGCGGCATCAGACACTCCGACCCGGCGCTCGAGGCGCTCGACCCGCGCGAGGGCTCCGCGCTCAGTGTCGTCGCTCGAGGGCACGAGCACGCGCGCGAGCATGAGCTCGAGATGCAGGCGCGGCGACGTGGCGCCGGTCATCTCGGTGAGGGTCTGGTTCACGAGATCGGCTACACGCGAGAGCTCGGCCGAACCGAAGGCCTTCGCCTGCGCGGCCATGCGGGCGAGCTCGTCGGCCGGGATGCCGCGGAGCACCGCGGCGGCGGCCTCGGGCGACGATGCCGCCACCACGATGAGGTCACGCAGGCGCTCGAGGAGGTCTTCGACGAAACGGCGCGGGTCTTGCCCCGTCTGCACCACGCGATCGGCGGCGGCGAAGGCGTTGGCGGCATCCCTCGCACCGATCGCATCGACGACCTCGTCGAGGAGCGCCGCGTGCGTGTAGCCGAGCAGCGCGACGGCGCGCTCGTAGTCGATGGTGGGGCCTTCGGAGCCGGCGATGAGCTGGTCGAGGAGCGACAACGTGTCTCGCGGCGACCCGCCACCGGCGCGCACGACGAGCGGGAGCACGCCGGGCGCGACCTCGACGCCCTCTTCGGTGCAGAGCTGTTGCACGTATTCGAGCATCGGGCCGGGCGGCACGAGCCGGAACGGGTAGTGGTGGGTGCGCGAGCGGATGGTGCCGAGCACCTTGTCGGGCTCGGTCGTGGCGAAGATGAACTTGATGTGCTCGGGCGGCTCTTCGACGAGCTTGAGCAACGCGTTGAAGCCCTGCGGCGTCACCATGTGCGCCTCGTCGAGGATGAAGATCTTGTAGCGGTCGCGAGCCGGCGCGAACACCGCGCGCTCGCGGAGGTCGCGCGCATCGTCGACGCCGTTGTGGCTCGCTGCGTCGATCTCGACGACGTCGAGCGAGCCGCTGCCCCCGCGCGAGAGCTCGATGCAGCTCGGGCACACGCCGCAGGGCGTGTCGGTCGGGCCCTCTGCGCAGTTGAGGCAGCGCGCGAGGATGCGAGCCGAAGTGGTCTTGCCGCAGCCGCGTGGACCGCTGAAGAGGTAGGCGTGGTTGACCCGGTCGGTTCGAAGCGCGGTCATGAGTGGCTCGGTCACCTGGGACTGGCCGATCATCTCGGCGAACGTCTCAGGCCGGTAGCGGCGATACAGGGCGGTGACCACGGCTCAATCGTAGTTCGCGCCGCCGACACCATTGCCGGATCCGGCGAACCCGCGGTGGCCGAACACATCGCGCAGCACGGTCTTCGCCGCCAGATGGCCGGCCATGCCGTGCACACCAGGCCCGGGAACCGTCGAAGCCGAGCACAGGTACACCCCCGGCATCGGCGTTCGCCAGGGCCGCCTGGCGAGCACCGGCCGCGCGAGCATGCTGCGCAGCGTGAGGAAGCCCGACCCGATGTCGCCGCCGATGAGGTTCGCGTCGTGCGCTTCGAGCTCGGCCGCGGTCGTCGCCCGCGACGCCAGCACGGCGTCACGGAAGCCGGGCGCGAACTCCTCGATGCGCGCCGTGATCTGCTCGGTCGCATCGAGGGTCGATCCGTGCGGCACGTGCGTGTACGCCCAGACGGTGTGCCGCCCGGCCGGCGCCCGCGACGGGTCGAAGAGGCTCGGCTGTGAGAGCAGCACATACGGATGCCGCGCCGGCCGGCCGGCCGTCACCTCGCGTTCCGCGGCCCACACGTCCTGCGCCGTGCCGCCGAGGTGCACGGTGCCGGCCTCGGCGAGTCGCTCGTCACCCCAGGGCACCGGTGCGGAGAGCGCGAAGTCCACCTTGCTGAGCCCGTTCCCCGGGCGTCCGCCGCCGCCGACGTATCGCCGGAGCGATCGCGCGGCCGAGTCCGGCAGGCGATCGCCGATGAGGCCGGGCAATCGCGCCAGCGCGACGTCGAGCACCACGGCATCGACCTCGCCGAGCTCCGCGATCGATGTCACCCGGGCATCCGTCTCGATGACGCCCCCGAGCGACAGGAGCTCGGCCACGAGCACGTCGACGATCGCCTGCGATCCGCCGATCGGGATCGGCCAGCCGTCACCATGCGCGAGCGTCGCGAGCATCAGTCCGGTCGCCGCCGAGCCGAACGAGGGCATCGGTCCGCTCGCGTGTGCTGCGACCCCTGCGATGAGGGCCGGTGCACTCGCGTCCCTGAATGTGCGGGCTCCTGCTCGCGTGGCGTGCAGCAGCACGCGAGCGCCGAAGCGAGCGGTGATCAGCGGATGCCGCGGCGGCAGCATCGACCCGAGCACCGATTCCACGAGCCGATCACGCTGCCGCACGAGCGGAGCGAACAGTCGCCGCCACGCTCGCCCGTCACGGCCGAGGTCATCGGCCGTTCTCTCGAGTGATCGCCACCCGATCGCGGATCGACCGGGCATCGCTTGCGCATAGGAGGCATCCGGAATCGCGAAGCGCACGCGATCAGCCAGCCCGATCTCCCGGAAGAACGGCGACGCGAGCGCCATCGGATGCACCGCCGAGCCCCAGTCGTGCAGGAAGCCGGGTTCGGTGAGTTGCAGCGTGCGCACGCCCCCGCCGATCGTCGGTTCGGCCTCGAACACCCGCACGTGCACGCCGGCGCGAGCGAGCGTGACCGCGGCAGCCAAGCCGTTCGGTCCGCTTCCGACGATCGCGACGCCTGACACGCGACCGAACCTAGTCGAGGTTGCGTCTCCCCACGCAATAATTCGCTGTCGGCGATGCCAAACGCTCCAAATCGACGTGGCGGGCGTACCATTCGGGAACCGGAAGGAGCGCCATGTCCACGACGATGACCCCGACCCAGCTCGAACGCTTCCAGGTGAAACTCCTGAATGAACGAGCCGACGCCGAGGAACGGTTCGCCGAGTTCGGCGATGTGATGAGCGAGGTCCGTGCCGCCCGCTCGGGCGCTTCCGCCGACGACGAACACGACCCCGAGGGCCCGACGATGACGCAGGAGTGGTCGCAGCGCACCGCTGTGCTCGCCGATGCACGAGCCGAGCTCAGCAACGTGGATCGGGCGCTCGCCCGCATTGCGGATGGGACCTACGGCATCTGCTCGCGTTGCGGCAAGCGCATCGCCGTCGCTCGGCTCGATGCCCGGCCGACCGCGGAGCTCTGCATCGACTGCGCCCGGCTCGTCGGCTGAGCCTCGGCCGAGGGCCCTCCGCTGAGCTGAGCGCGGTTCCGGCTCGCCGGCCGAGCCTCGCCGACGGCACTCGATGCCTCCGGCTTCCCATGGTTGGAGCGGTGCTCGCACTCTGGGCCGCCCTGACCCTCTCGGCGCTATCGAGCGCGACCGACGCGGGCTGGAACGAAGCGACTCGCGCGACCGGCTCGTACACGGCGCTCACGCTCGTCGCGCCGACGATCGTGAGCTGCACGGCAGCAGGCACCCTCTCGAAGACCCTTGTGGCGGTGTGGTCGTTCCCACCGGGGAGCGGCTACACCGCGCCGACGAACATCAACCTGTACTACTCGAGCAACGGCGTCATCGCGAATCTCTTGCCGATCGGGGCGGGCGGTGCAACGACGACCGGTTCCGGCGAAGGCCCCTACACGACGACCTACAACCTCGGCGTGCTCGGTATCGCGAGCACGACGGCGGCCATCGGCTTCGAGACCACCGTCAACGGCTGGACCTCCCCGCGGGTGACCCGGGTCGCGAACTGGCCGCTCACGGGTCCACGGACCTGCGCCTGATCAGATCGAACGATGCCCGGTGGCGTCAGCCCTCGACCGCCGCGAGCGTCTGGCGCGCGATTTCGAGTTCCTCGTTCGTGGGCACCACGAGTACCGCGGTGCGCGAGGCGTCGGTCGAGATGCGGCGCGCACCACTCCCCCGCGCCCGGTTGCGGTCGGTGTCGAGCTCGACGCCGAAGCCCTCGAGCCCGGCGAGCGACCATTCGCGAACGATCGGCGAGTTCTCGCCCACCCCCGCGGTGAACGCGATGGCATCGACGCGCCCGAGCTGGGCGGCGTAGGCGCCGACGTAGGCGCGAATGCGGTGCGTGTACACCTCGAGCGCGAGGGTTGCCGCTTCGTCACCGGACTCGAACGCGCCGACGAGGTCGCGCATGTCGCGATGGCCGCTGAGCCCGAGCACGCCGCTCTGCGAGTTCAGGAGCTTGTCGGTGGCGTCGGTGTCGAGCCCGGCGACGCGCTGCAGGTGCAGGAGCACTGCGGGGTCGATGTCGCCCGACCGGGTGCCCATCACGAGCCCCTCGAGCGGCGTCATCCCCATGCTCGTCTCGACCGAGCGCCCGCCCGAGACGGCGCAAGCGGATGCCCCGTTGCCGAGATGCAGCACGATCGTCCGCAGCTCCTCGACCGGTTGCCCGAGGAACTCCGCGGCCGCGCGAGAGACGAACCGATGCGAGGTGCCGTGGAAGCCATAGCGCCGCACGTGGTGCTTCGCGGCGAGCTCACGGTCGATCGCGTAGGTGTAGGCGGCGGGCGACAGCGTCTGGTGGAAAGCGGTGTCGAACACTGCGATGTGCGGTACGTCGGGGAACGCATGCTGCGCGGCGACGATGCCCGCGAGGTTCGCCGGGTTGTGCAACGGCGCGAGCTCCTCGAGCTGTTCGATCTCGCGCTTCACCTCGTCGGTCACGACCGTGGGCTCGACGAAGCGCGAGCCGCCCTGCACGACCCGGTGCCCCACCGCGACCGGCGGATGCGACTCGAGCGACGGCCCGTGCGCCGCGAACGCGTCGAGCATGAGCCGGAACGCCGCGTCGTGGTCGGCGATCTCCTCGTCGGTGTCCCACGTGTCGCGGTCGTTCTCGGCATCCTCACGGCGATGCTGCACGTGCCCCTCGGCCTGCCCGATCCGCTCGATGAGGCCGTTCGCGAGCGCGCGCCCGGCCTCGACGTCGATGAGCTGGTACTTCAGCGACGAGGAACCCGAGTTGACGACGAGGACGATGCTCATGAGGCATCCGCTCGGGGCTGGGTCTCGAGACGGCCCTCGGGGCCTTCTCGACCCGCAGATGACGAGGCATCCGCCGCCTGGATCGCCGTGATGGCCACGGTGTTCACGATGTCCTGCACGAGTGCGCCCCGCGAGAGGTCGTTGATCGGCTTTCGCAGGCCCTGCAGCACCGGCCCGATCGCCACTGCGCCCGACGAGCGCTGCACCGCCTTGTAGGTGTTGTTGCCCGTGTTGAGGTCAGGGAAGATGAACACGGTCGCCCGCCCGGCGACCTCGGAATCGGGCAGCTTCGTGCGTGCGACCGCGGCGTCGGCGGCGGCGTCGTACTGGATCGGTCCCTCGACCGCGAGGTGCGGGGCGCGCTCGCGCACGAGCTGCGTCGCACGGCGCACCTTGTCGACGTCGGCGCCCGACCCCGACTCGCCGGTGGAGTACGAGAGCATCGCGATGCGCGGCTCGATGCCGAACTGCGCCGCCGTCTCGGCCGACGAGACGGCGATGTCGGCGAGCTCCTCGGCGGTCGGAACTGGCACGACCGCGCAATCGCCGTAGACGAGCACGCGGTCGGCGAGCGCCATCAGGAACACGCTCGAGACGACCTCGACCCCAGGCTTCGTCTTGATGATCTCGAATGCCGGACGGATCGTGTGCGCCGTCGTGTGCGCGGCACCCGACACCATTCCGTCGGCGAGGCCCAGCTGCACCATCATCGTGCCGAAGTACGACACGTCGCTGACGGTCTCACGCGCCTGCTCGAGGCTGATGCCCTTGTGCGCGCGGAGCCGCTGGTACTCGTCGGCGAAGCGGTAGACGAGCACGTGGTCGTGGTTCGAGAGCACCGTCGCGCGCGAGATGTCGAGCCCGAGGCCGATCGCGCGGGAGCGCACCTCGATCTCCTCGCCGAGGATCGTGAGCTCCGCCACCTCACGCGCGAGCAGGGTGGCTGCCGCGCGCAGGATGCGGTCGTCGTCGCCTTCGGGGAGCACGATGTGCTTACGCACCCCGCGTGCCCGCTCGAGCAGGCCGTACTCGAACATGAGCGGCGTGACGACCTCGGCGCGCGCCACGTCGAGCAGGTCGAGCAGGCCCTGGCCGTCGACGTGCTTCTCGAAGAGCGAGAGCGCCGTGTCGCGCTTGCGCTGCGACTCCGCCGCGAGCCGGCCGCGTGCATGGGTGATGGCGAGCGCGGTGTCGTAGCTGCCGAACTCGGTGCGGATGATGGGCAGGCCCGCCTGCAGTCCGTCGACGAGTCGCTCCACCTGTTCGGCGAGCGGGAAGCCGCCGTTCAGCACGATTCCCGAGATCGACGGGAACGTCGCCGAGGCGTGCGCCGTGAGCACGCCGATCAGCACCTCGCTGCGATCGCCGGGCACCACGACGACCGACCCCTCGATGAGCCTGGTGAGCACGTTCTCCATCGACATCGCTGCGATGACCACGCCGAGCGCCTCGCGGTTCAGGAGGTCGGGGTCGCCGGCGTACAACTCGCCGTCGACCGCCGACATGATCGTGCGCATCGACGGGGCGACGAGGAACGGGTCTTCGGGAATGGCCCACACGGCGACGGATGTCTCGGCCAGCACCTCGGTGCCGGCGGCATCCGCTCCCGAACCGGCGGCCGCCCGCACCGCCTCGACGATCTCGATCAGCCGATCGGGATCGGCGCGGTTGGCCACGATGCCGAGGAGACTCGCGTGCTCGCGCCCGAGCTCCTCGACGGCGAGCTCGGTGAGCTGGGCGAGCTCGTCGGGGGTTCGCGCGTCGGAGTAGCCGAGTCGCTCGGAGTGACCGCGGCCCTCGCCGACGCGGCCACCGAGCACGAGCAGCACCGGGGCGCCGAGGTTCGCCGCGATGCGCGCGTTGTAGGCGAGCTCGGTGGGACTGCCGACATCCGTGAAGTCGGAACCGAGCACGACGACGGCATCGCAGCGGTCCTCGACGGCCTTGAATCGGCGCACGATCGTGGCCAGCGCGGCATCGGGATTCGCGTGCACGTCGTCGTAGCGCACGCCGATCGCGTCGTCGTAGTCGAGCTCGACCACGCCCTCGTGGCTGAGCAGCATCTCGAGCACGTAGTCGCGTTCGGCGACGGATCGGGCGATCGGACGGAACACGCCCACTCGCGTCGCGCGCCGGCTCAGGGTGTCGAGAGTGCCGAGCGCGACAGTGGACTTGCCGGTGTTGCCCTCAGCCGAGCAGATGTAGATGCGGTGCGCCACCCGCCCAGCCTATTGGGCGGGCTTCGCCGAGGACTGGGAATCCGCCCGACGGTGCGGACGTCGCGGCATCCGCTCCGTGAAACGGAAAAGACCCCCCGCGCACCCGCCAGAGCCGGGTTACCCTTGCTGCGTTTCCGCCCTGGGGGAGTTGGCCTGGATGGCGCCACGCGGGGAGCCGTCGTCCATTCTACCCGTTCTCGAGCTCAGGTGGAGTCCTCCGGCATTGCTCGACCGATCGCGCGAACGGCGGGGGTTCGGAAGTCGGGTACGATTTCATGAGGTCGCACGCGCTTTCGAGTGCCGCGCCCCGTGGAGGATTCGCCTAGTGGCCTATGGCGCACGCTTGGAAAGCGTGTTGGGTGCAAGCCCTCGGGGGTTCGAATCCCCCATCCTCCGCCAGTTGACCTCCGCCGCGAGCATGTTCTGATGCCCGCGGCGGAGCTGTTTCCCCATCGCGCGCGGACGTGTCCTCCTTAATGCCGAATAGCGCGGCTTCCCGCCTGCGCCCCATGATGTGAGAGATGTCAACGGCGCGGGTGGAGATGCAGAGTGGGGACACGGGGGGCGTCTCCACCGGACCGGCGACAGTAGGGGGCGAGGGCCTCAGGGTTTCGACCCTGAGGCCGCGTCGCACTCTCGGGTGGAGCATCGGCCTCCCGATCGTCACGCTCTTCCTGCCGCTCCTGACCGTGCTGCTCTGGGTACTCGATCCGCTCGGCGCGTGGCCGTTCGTCGCCGTATCGGCGGTGGTCGTCGGGCTCCTCTTCGTGACGGCCTGGGTCGCGTATCGGCGCACGAAGGCGTGGCTCAGCAGGTACGGCATCGTCGAGCGCGGCTTCTTCGGTTTCATCTCCGTGGTCGCTGCGCGCGACATCACCGGCGTGGTTCGCGTGCATCTCTACCGCTCGAACAGCCTCGACACGACCGATCAGCTGTTCGTGGTGTGCCGCGACGGCCGTTGCTCGTTCCGCATGCGAGGCCGGTTCTGGGACGAGCCCACGATGGCGCGTGTCGCTCCCATCCTCGGCGTCGAGGAGACGATGCGCGACGAGCCCGTGACGCTCGCCGAACTGCGCCGGACCGACCCCCAGTTGCTCTACTGGTTCGAGCGTCGCTCGCTCGCCCGCCCTCCGGTCACGCTGACGTAGGGGTCGAATCGCACTTCAGCGCTTCAGCACTTCAGCGCTTCAGCCCGTCAGCCCGTCGGCCGTCGCGATGGCCGGGCGCGTCAGCGCGTCGCGATGCCGAGCAGCGGCGCATCGGGCCGACTCGAGGGCAGCTCGCGGAACCCGAGCCGGTCGTAGAACGCGCGAGCGCTCGTGCTGGCGGCATCCAGTCCGAGGTGCACGGCCGGCACCCCACGGCTCGCGAGCGCCGCCCGGAACACGTCGATGAGCTTGCGCCCGAACCCCTGCCCCTGCAGTTCGGGCAACAGGTCGATGTGCAGGTGCGCCGGGTAGTCGTCGAGCTCGGCGATGAGCATACGGTCAGGGTCGAGCCCCGCCTGGATGAGCTCCTCCTCGGAGAATTTCGGGTCGCGCCCGGTTAGCGGGCCCGGCGCCGGATGCCGCTTCCGGAACTCCGGCGCCCATTCATGCCGCCACCACTCGACGAATGCCGCTGTGTCGGCCACGCCGAGCACATAGCCAAGCACGCGGTGCCCGTCGCTCACGACGAAGGTGAGCTCGGGGGCATACTCCACGTACGGCAGCGCGAAGACCTCGGGCATGAGCGTGTCGTCCGAGTACACGCCGGTGGCGTCGCCGCCGCTTGCCGCGGTGCGCAGGCACACCTCGGCGATGCCGTGGCGGTCGGCTGGCTGGTAGCGGCGGATCAGCGGATGCGGCGCGCCCGCCGCCCTCGTCGGGGCATCCGTTCGCTCGGCGCTCACTTGCGCCGCCTCGTGCCGAAGATGCCCTCGACGACGGTCGTGAGCACGTCGCGGGCCGCCTTGGAGCCGAGCACCTGCTCGAGCGTCGACTTCGACCCGCCCGTCGAGCGCGAAGTCGAGCGCGAGCTCGACCCTGACGAACGCGACGAATGCGACGTGCCCGAGGTGCGCTTCATGAGCCGCTCGTACTCGGCTTGCGCCGCCCTGCGCTCCTTCTCCTGCTGCTTCTCGATGGCCGCCTGCTGCTTCGCAAACTCGGCATCGGCCTCCGCCTTCGCGGCCGCGTCATCCGCCGCCTTCGCCGCAGCCGCCGCCTCGTTCATCTTCGCCGTGAGGATCTCGCCCGCGCTCTCGCGGTCGAGCGGGGTGCCGTACTTCGGGAGCAGCGGCGAGGCGCCGATGAGCGCGTCGATCGCGGCATCCGCCGATGGGCTCATGAGCGCTTGCGGGGCGCGCAGGCGAGTCCAGGCGACCGGGCTGGGTGCGCCCTTCTCGTTCATGACGGTGACGATCGCCTCGCCGGTACCGAGCGTCGTGAGCACCTCCTCGAGGTCGTAGCCCGACCTCGGGTAGGTCGACACCGTCGCCCGCAGCGCCTTCGCGTCATCCGGAGTGAACGCCCGGAGTTGGTGCTGCACGCGCGAGCCGAGCTGGGCGAGCACGTCGGCCGGCACGTCTTTCGGCGTCTGGGTGACGAAGAAGATGCCGACGCCCTTCGAACGGATGAGGCGCACGGTCTGCACCACTTGCGCGAGGAAGTCCTTCGAGGCGCCGTTGAAGAGCAGGTGCGCCTCATCGAAGAAGAAGACGAGCTTCGGCTGGTCGAGGTCGCCGACCTCGGGAAGGTCGTTGAAGAGGTCGGCGAGCAGCCACATGAGGAACGTCGAGTAGAGCGCGGGCCGGTCGACGACGCCGGGCACCTCGAGCAGACTCACGATGCCGCGACCGTCGGATGCCACGCGCAGGAACTCGACGGTGTCGATCTCGGGTTCGCCGAAGAACACGTCGGCGCCGGCCTCGGCGAACGTGACGAGCTCGCGGAGGATGACGCCGACCGTCGCCTTGGCGAGGCCGCCGAGGCCCTCGAGCTCGCCCTTCCCCTCTTCGCTCACGAGGTACTGCAGCACCGCGCGCAGGTCGGCGAGGTCGAGCAGGGCGAGGCCGGCGTTCTCGGCGTAGTGGAAGACGAGGCCGAGACTCGACTCCTGCGTGTCGTTGAGTCCGAGCACCTTGCTGAGCAGGAGCGGCCCGAACCCGGCCACGGTAGCCCTGATCGGCACGCCCTTGCCGATGCCGCCGAGCGAGAAGAATTCGACCGGGAAGGATGCCGCGGCCCACGCCTGCCCGATGCCCTCCGTGCGTTGCAGCAGCTTCTCGTTACCTTCACCGGGGGTCGCCATGCCCGAGAGGTCGCCCTTGATGTCGGCAGCGAACACCGCCACACCCGCCGCGGCGAGCTGCTCGGCAAGCACCTGGAGCGTGCGCGTCTTGCCCGTGCCGGTGGCGCCCGCGACGAGTCCGTGCCGGTTCGTCATCGCGAGCGGGATGCGCACCGGGACATCCGGCATCGCCTCGCCGTTCACGAGTGCGCCCATCTCGAGGGCAGCGCCCTCGAACGCGTAGCCGCTCTTGATCGCCGCGATCTGGTCGGCATCGAGCGGGCCGGCCGGTGGTTGAGTAGCCTGCGACCCAGGCGCATCGAAACCACCCGCCGGTGGTTGAGTAGCCCGCGAAGCAGGCGCATCGAAACCACCATCGACAGGAGTGGCCTCGACGCGCGGCTCCGTCGCCTGCTGCTGCGCCTCGAGCGCAGCGCGGGCGAGTTCCGCGGCCTCCTCGGCCTTCTTGATGGCCTCCTGCGCCTGCACCTGCAGCGCTTCGGCTGCCTCGGCCGCAGCGGCGGCCGCCTCTTGAGCTCGCGTCACCGCGTCATCGGCCATGAGCCGATCCTACGACCGGGCAATCGCGCGGCGGATGAGGCAGAATCGCGCGGCGCGCGGCGCGTCGTGCCTGCGCACCGGCGTGTCGGCCCGATCCTGCCTCATCCGCGGCTGGGCAAGCGCCGGCGCCAGGGCATCCACCGCTCCACCGAGGTTCGCGTCGTCGGTCAGGGCTTCAGCTTGACGGGCGGACGGAACGTCGGCTCCTTGGGAGGCTTCGGTTCCCTGGCTGGCACGCCGAGCCGCTTCAGTCGAATCGCCGAGTTCAGATAGAGGTATGCGACGACGGCGTACTCGACGATGGCGAACGAATAGACGAACACGTCGGCGCCGCCGAGGTCAGGCACCGGTGCGGAGACGCCCGTCGCCGTGAAGACGACCGTCGCGACGTTGCACAGCGACAACACGACGAAGAGGATCCCGAGCCGCCGACTCAAGGCCGGTCGGGCGGTCATGCGCCACCACGCTCGCGGTGGCTCGACTGCCTCGCCGCGGCCGCGGAAGATCCGCGCGCCGAGGAGCAGCACACCGAAGTCGATGACGGCGGAGATGAGCACGACGCCGATGCCCGCCAGGCCGGACATCCGCAGAAGGCCCGCAATCACCCACCCGAGGAGGATCACGCCCACGACGTAGAGCGCCTTGAACTCCCACCGAACGATCCGGATGTCGAGAACGCGACGCATCCGTTCCTGCTCTCTCTTGGCTGAGGTCGCACAACCTTACCGTGTCGGTCCGACGATGGTTCCGGCACGGTTCTGCCGAATTCCGTTGATTCGCCTCGGCTCGGCAGTTCGGCAGAATGCTGCCGAATGACTCACGACGGAATCGTTGAGATCCCGAGTTGCCATGATTTCGGCAGTATCCTGCCCACCGAACGGCGCCGTCCGAGAGCTCCGGATGCGGCGGGCGAGCTCGCCCGATAGCCGGGCGGCCCGCCCACCGGCATCCGTCGCCCTCCCCACATTGCTACCCGAGCAGGATCACATCGCTACCCGAGCGGGATCGCCTCCCCCGTCTCGATCCACGACTTGAAGCTCGAGAGCACCATCGGCCACGTCGCGGCGCTCTCCGCCTGCGACGGATGCCCCTCGCTCCACTCGTCATTCGTGAACGTGGCCTTCGTGAGCCGATCGCCGGCCGATTCGAGCCGCCAGGTCATGCGGCTCGTCAGCTCGGCGTGGTTCTCCCGGTAGACCGGTCCGGGATGTTCGCTGAGGCTCAGCACCGCTCCGGGCTCCGCCTCGAGCACTTCACCGTAGACGTGCACGGTCTCGTCGCCGCTCTCCCCCGGCCCGACGAACTCGTAGCGGCCGCCCGGCACGAGTGCGCCGCGCATGACCGAGCCGAACATCACCGCCCTGTTGCCCTCGTCACCCGTGATCGCGTCCCACACGACCTGCGGGTCGGCCTTGATGTAAATGGTCATCTCGAAGTCCTGCATGTTGCCCTCCTGGTTCATGACCCCGACGCTACGGATGCCGCAGCGTCCCGGTCTTGCACAAACGCGACATCGGTGGTCGGCGCGATACTTGCGCTATGCCTGCCGCGACGACTGACGACTACTGGCGAACGCGCGCGGGCGTGCCGGCCGTGAAGGGCGTGCTCGCGTCGCCCGCCGGGCAGCCGGGGCTCGCGCCGCATCCGGCCATCGCCGACCGGGAGGCCGACGATGGTGCCCCGGTTCGCCTCTCTCGCCTGGCCGTGGCGCCCGATGTCGCGGAACTCGTGCGCCACATCTGGATTCCCCGCTGGAGTCTTCCGCCCGGCGTCGTCGTCGAACAGGGCGTGCTCGAGTACCCCTCGGCGAATCTCGTGATCGAGGCGGGCGCCGCGGCCCTGCACGGCCCCGAGCTCGGCCGCGGGCACCGTCGCCTCGAGGGCACGGGGTGGGCGTTCGGCGCGCTCCTCCAACCGGGCGTCGCACGGCTGTTCGTGGCAGGCCCGATGCGAGCCCTCATCGGCGCTTCGGTCGCGATCGAAGAGCTGAGGGTGACGGATGCCGCGGCGCTGGTCGACGCGATCCGCAGGTCGGTCGCGACAGGCGACGACGAGGCCGCCCGCTCGGCGTTCGAATCGTGGATGGTGGCGCAAGACCTCACGCTCGACGACGACTCACTGCTCGTGCGCCGCGTCGTCGAGCTCGCCGAGACCGACCGCACGATCCTTCGGGCGGAAGACCTCGCCCGGGCGAGCGGTCTCGGCCTCCGATCGCTGCAGCGCCTCGTGCGCGAGCAGCTCGGGCTCACGCCGAAGTGGCTCATCCGCCGCTACCGGATGCAGGAGGCCGCGGCGGCACTGGCAGCTCCCGATGCTCCGGCGCTCGCCGACCTCGCCGCGTCACTCGGATTCGCCGACCAGGCGCACCTCACCCGCGAGTTCCGCGCCGTGATCGGCGAGACGCCGCGTCGCTACGCGGAAGCCGCGACGGCGACGCGCTGAGACGATCAGCCCCCGGGGCCCGGAAGGGCCTCCCCTTTCCGCGCACCCCGCCATAGAGTGAAAGCGTGAGCCCGAAGACGAGCGCGGCTGAAGTGCTGGAGATCGGCGGCCGAGAGGTGCGCGTCTCGAGCCCCGAGAAGATCGTGTTCCCCGAGCCGGGCCTCACCAAACTCGACCTCGTGAGGTACTACCTCGCGGTGGCCGACGGTGCGCTTCGCGGTGCAGCCGGCCGGCCGATGGTGCTCAAGCGATTCGTCAAGGGCATCGACCATGAGGCGTTCTTCCAGAAGCGGGCCCCCGAGAAGCGGCCCGAGTGGATCGAGACGGCGACACTCCACTACGCCTCGGGTAACTCGGCCGAAGAGGTCGTCGTGAACGACGCCGCGGCGCTGGCGTGGGTCGTGAACCTCGGATGCATCGACCTCAACCCGCACCCGGTGCGCGCCGAGGACCTCGATCATCCCGACGAGCTGCGAGTCGACCTCGACCCGATGCCGGGCGTCGAGTGGGCCCAGATCGTCGACGTCGCCCTCATCGCGCGGGAGGTGCTCGCCGATCACGGCCTGATCGGCTGGCCCAAGACGTCCGGCTCCCGCGGCATGCACATCTACGCGCGCATCGAGCCGCGCTGGAGCTACCACGACGTGCGGCTCGCTGCCGAGACCCTCGCCCGCGAGATCGAGAATCGCGCCCCCGGCCTCGCGAGCGCGAGGTGGTGGAAGGAGGAGCGCGGCGAGAGCGTCTTCGTCGACTTCAACCAGAACGCGAAGGACCGCACCGTCGCCTCGGCCTACTCCGTTCGCGCCCTTCCCGACGCACGCGTGTCCACCCCGCTCGATTGGGCTGAGGTGCGCGGCAGCAGCCCGGAGCAATTCACGGTGCCGGCGGTGCTGCGCCGATTCGAGGAGCGCGGTGATGCGGCATCCGGGATCGACGACGCCGCCGGCAGCCTCGACGCCCTCCTCCGCCTCGCGGAGGAGCTCGGCCCGGCCGAGAAGGCGCCGACGTCGTCAGACGGCTCCGGTCGCAGGAAGTCCACGATGCCGCTCATCGAGATCGCACGGGCCGAGACGAAGCCCGAGGCGCTCGAAGGACTCGAACGCTGGAAGGCCAAGCACCCCGGCGTCGTGCCGCTCCTGCAGCCCGCCGATGTGCTCGTCGACGGCATGCGCGGCTCGAGCTCGCTCTGGTATCGCATCCGGGTGAACCTCCAGCACGTTCCCGAGACTGAACGGCCGAAGCAGGAGGAGCTCGAGGTCGACTACGACCCGTGGGCCGGGAAGGCCTGAACATGCCCCACGACGCCCTCCGGCCCGCCGAGGACGGAACGACGACGGATCTCGCCGTCGCGACGGAATGGCTGGAACGCTGGCGCCTCAGCCTCGACGGCGCTGTGTTCCAGACCGAGACCTCGACGCTCGCACCCGCGCACACGGCCACCGGGCAGGCCGTGATGCTGAAGATCTCGCACATCGACGAGGAGCAGCGCGGCTCTCTGCTCCTCGCCGCGTGGTCGGGCCACGGCGCCGCCCGCGTGCTCGAACATGAGGGCGACGCCGTGTTGATGGAGCGGGCGACCGGTCCGCGATCGCTCGCGCACCTGTCGGTGTCGGGGTCGGATGCAGCTGCCACCGACGTGCTCTGCGAGACCGCAGCCGTGTTGCACGCGGCATCCGCCGATGTGCTCGACTCCCCCGAGCCGCCAGAGCTCGTGCCACTTCGCACCTGGTTCCGCGACCTCTTCGCGCAGGCCGACGGCCTCACGGCGTTCCATCGGCGCGGCGCGGACATCGCCCTGGCACTCCTCGACGACGAACGTGACGTCGTGGCACTGCACGGCGACGTGCACCACGCCAACGTGCTCGACTTCGGCGAGCGCGGCTGGCTCGCGATCGATCCGAAGGCGCTCCTCGGCGAGCGTGCGTTCGACTACGCGAACCTGTGCTGCAACCCCTCGCCTGAGTTCGCGCTCGAGCCCGGCCGCCTCGAGTCCCGGCTCGCGCAGGTGGCGGATTCCGCGGCGCTGCCGCCCGAGCGATTCGCACGGTGGCTCATCGCGTGGTGCGCCCTCTCGTCGACGTGGTCGGCGCTCGACGGTGACGCGGAGCGCGCGGCATCCGTCGCCCGCATCGGCGAACGCGCCGCGGCGCTCGCGAGGTGAGCGCGGCGCAGGTCAGCGCGTGAGCACGACGGGCGGGGCGACCGCCCACTCGCGCACGAGCTCCTCGCGCACGGTGACGCCGGTGCCCGGGGCATCCGGAACCCGCAGCTGGCCGCGATGCTCGCCAGAGCCCAGCACGAACGGCTCGGTGACGTCTTCGGCGTAGTAGCGCGACGAGGCCGACGTGTCGCCGGGGAGGAGGAATCCGGGCAGCGCAGCGAGCGCGACGTTGGCGGCGCGGCCCACGCCCGTCTCGAGCATGCCGCCGCACCAGACCGGAACGTCGAGCGCCACGCACGCGTCGTGCACGCGCAGCGCCTCGAGGTAGCCGCCCATGCGACCTGGCTTGATGTTCACGACCGAAGTGGCGCCGCGACCGATCGCATCGACCGCCGTGCCGACGTCGAGGATCGATTCGTCGAGGCAGACGGGAGTCTCGCACGCCTCCGCGAGGCGGACGTGGGTGGCGAGGTCCTCCTCGGCGAACGGCTGCTCGATGAGCAGCAGGCCGAACGCGTCGAGGCTCGCGAGCAACGGGATGTCGTCGGCCGTGTAGGCCGTGTTCGCGTCGACCTGCAGCAGCCCGTCGCGGCCGAGGAGCTCGCGCACGGCGCCGACCGGCACGAGGTCCCACCCGGGCTTGATCTTCAGCTTGATGCGCCGGTAGCCCTGCTCGACGTACCCCGCGACCTCGTCGAGCAGCTCGTCGAGCGAGGGCGCGATGCCCACCGAGACGCCGCAGTCGACCCAGTCGCGCACGGCGCCGAACGCCTCGCCCATCGAACGCACCTGGGCGCGGAGTTCGGCATCGAGCACCGCGGCCTCGAGGGCCCCCTTCGCCATGCGGTGGCCGGCGACGAACGCGAGCGTCCTCGAGACGGATGCCGCGAACGGCATGGACGCAATCGACGCCGTCGCACCGCCTGCCGCGGTGGCGGCCCGCGCATCGTCCTCAACGTGCTGCTCCCGATCGTCGACCCAGACGCCCATCGAGTGAGACGGGTCGTCGATGAGCACGCCGCTCATACGCCCGTCGGCCACGGACTCCGCGACGTGGCGCCGCAACAGTGCAGGCGCGAGATAGCGCTCGATGACGGATGCCGCGCCGTCGACGTACTCCCCCGAGTAGAACGGGTCGCGGCCGGCGACGCACTCACCCCAGCCCTCGCCCCGGTCGGTGAGGGCCCGCACGAGCAGCACCTCGCGCACTGTCTCGCGCCCGAAGGACGTCTCGAACGGCCGCACGAGCGGCACCTCGAGGCGGTGCAGCTCGATGCGCTCGAGGCGCGGGAGCCCGATGTCGGGCGCAGCATTCGTCGGCTCGGTCATGAGGCCTCCCGATCGGGGTCGTCGCGGGTGAAGACGTAGTCGTTGTTCGCGTCGAGCTCGGCACGGAGGCCGCGGCCGTCGGCGAGCGCAGCGAACGCCTCGCGTGAGGCATCGCGCAGGCGTGCAGCGGCAAGGGGATCTTCGGCCCGCACGCTCTCGAAGTCGGCGACGAGCGGAAGGCCGCCCTCGGCGCGCCACTCGGGCACCGGCCCGCGGGCGACTGCCCGAGCGGCGCGCCGGGAGTCGAGCCGCCACAGCACCTCGAACCGGTCGCTGCGGTCGGCGCCGGTGATCGCATCGCGCAACTCGCCGTAGAAGTCGGGCAGGAACCGGACGACCTCCGCGCCGAGTCGAACAAGGTTCAGGTGGGCATTGCGGCGAATCAGCGGATCGTAGGTCCAGCGCATCTCGGTCACGCCGTGGGCGAGGCAGACCGCGCGCTGGCGGAGTTTCAGCGCGACACCGATGCCGCGCCCCCGGGCTCCGGGATCAACGGCGTTCATGTGCGAGTGCAGGTGGAGTCCGCCGGTCCAGCCGAGGAAGCCGAGCGTCGCGCCGAGCGGCGTGTCACCGGGCACCTCGCGCTCGGCAGCGACATCCGGCCACCGGGTTGCGGCGTCCGGCCACTCGATTGCGGGCACGGCGACGAGCAGCGTGTTGCCGGCGTGCTCGAGCGCCTGGAGCATCGAGCGATCGGGGCCGCGCCCCTCACCCCACGTCGCCTCGAAGCGGGCGAGCACGCCACTGAGCTCGCTCGGATCGGCCGGGCGGGTATGGATGCCGCCGCGAGCATCCGCGGCATCCGCCGTCGCTTGGGCCTCGGCGACGAGAGAGGCCGGCACCCGCTCGAGCGCGCTATTCACGCCAGTCGATCCTCCACATGCCAGGGCTGGCCGTAGCCGCCGTCGGACTCGGGTCGCGCCATGAGGTCGAGGAAGGGCGCGGCGTCGAACGCCTCGGGGCCGAGCACGCCGCGGCCCTGCCAGACGCCGGTGGCGAGCAGCTCGAGCGCGATGACGGGGTTCAGGGCGGTCTGCCACACGACGCACTGGGCGTCGTACTCGCGCATCGTCCACTCGTTGTCGCTCACGTGGTAGAGGTACGCCTCGCGGGCGCCGCCGTCGGTGCCGGTGCCCGTGACCCACAGGCCGGCGCACGTCTTGCCCGTCATCCGCGGCCCGATCGTCGCCGGGTCGGGCAGCGATGCGGCCACGACATCGCGCGGGGCGACGTGCACGGGGCCGTCGTCACTTCGCACCCGCACGGGCGTCGTCGAGTCGAGGCCAAGCAGGTGCAGCGTGCGCAGCACGTTGATGAACTCCGCACCGAGCCCGTACTTGAAGGTGACGCGCTTCGCGTCGATCCAGCGCGGCATGAGGAGCACCTCCTCGTGCTCGACGTTCACGCACTCGACCGGGCCGATGCCCTCGGGGAACTCGAACACCTCGGGCTCCGAGAACGGCGGGGTCGTGAACCAGCCGGCCTCCTCCTCCCAGACAACGGGCGGGTTCAGGCACTCCTCGATCGTCGTCCAGATCGAGAACGACGGCGCGAAGACCTCGTTGCCCTCCTCGTCGGTGACGACGAGATTCGCGCCGTCGCGCACACCGAGCTCGTCGATCTCGCTGAACAGGTGGTCGGCGGCGAACCGGGCGAAGACGTCGGAGAGGCCCGGCTCGACTCCCATGCCGACGAGGGCGAGGCGGCCCGCGGCATCCCAATCGGTGGTCTGCGCGAACTGGTCGTCGCCGAGCTTCACGCCGGTCTGCGCATAGGGGTCGGACGGATGCGGCTCGGAGAGGCTCATCGCCATGTCGAGGTAGTCGGCCCCCGCGGCGAGCGCGCCCGCGAAGATCGCCTGCACGAACTTCGGCTCGACCGCGTTCATCACGTGGGTCGCGCCATGCTCGCGGGCGACGGATGCGACGATGTCAGGGTCGCTCGCATCGATCTGCGCCGTGGCGAAACGGGCGGCCACCTCGTCGCCGTGCTTCGCGCGGATCCAGCCGAGCGTGCGCTGCGCTCGCGACTCGTCGTAGTCGCTCACGACGAGGAGCTCGAAGAATCCGCGACGGGCCGCGATCTTGGCAATGGCGTCTCCGACGCCGCCGGCGCCGACGAGGAGGATCCGCATTCCACGACGCTATCGTGGCGCGCCCGGCGCGTCGATGCCGGATGCGCTGCATGCTTCCCGTCTGCTCTCCTCCCCTGACCGCCCCTTCCTCTCGCGTCTCGTCGGTCTGTCTTTCGAACAGCGGATGAGGCAGAACCGAGCTGCTCGCCGTGTGTCGCAGGGCGACACGCCGCAAGCGGGCCGGTTCTGCCTCATCCGCTGCGCGCACAGCGCTCATGGCAACCCGGCAAGGGGGCGAGTGCGCAGCGAACAACCTCAGGGACGAGGCAGGACGATCGGCGGCAGGGATCGAGCGGCACGAACGATCTCGGCGTCGGCAACGACACGCTCGACCGTCGCGAGCGTCGATGGCCAGTGCTCGAAGACGTGTTTCGCAGACGGACGCACGACCGGGATCCCAAACGCCTGCCCGACCAACGTGCGGTCGCGATCGTCGAGGAACTGCTCGGCGGAATTGTGAAAGCCGCGGCCATCTACCTCGAACAGCACGCAGCCGTTGATCACCCCGTCATAACGTCCATGCGGTTCGAGGTTGAACTGCGGAACCACGTCGAATCCCTCGTCGACGAGACGTCGAATGAACAGGCTCTCTGCCCCTGACTCCGGGTGGCCGGTGTAGGCGTCGATCCGATCGTGAACTCCGCGAGGGAGGCTGCGCACGATCGAGCGCACCTCTCGAAGGCCGAGTACCCGTTCGTGCAACACGGAGTCGATGACCGCAGCACTGTTCTCCCGATCCTGACAGCGAATCGCCTGGGCCAGCGCCGTGTGCGGCGACACGATCCAATCGAGGGCGGATTCGGGGCGCCGCTCGATGCTCCAGTGCCGGAGTGGCTTCTGCTCCTGTTCCTGCGTCGGATTCGCGTTCGAGTTCGAGCTCGAGCTCGATTTCAAGTTCGAGCTCGAACTCGAACTCAGCGGCACGAACCGATGCTCGCGCCGGCGCTCCGGCGTGCGCGGATGCCACACCCCGAGCGAGGCACCGCGCACCGGGATGGCGGGTCGCTCGTCGAGATGCGACGCACTCCGCGGGACGTGCAGATGCAACTCCTGTGAGAACCCCGACCATACGCCGAACCTCGAGAGCGCCGAGACGCATCCGATCTTGCTTCGCGTAAGCACCGCGCGCCACTGGTCCACGTCGGCAAGGTGACTCGCGTACCACCCGGGGCGAACTCGCTCGATACGGCCGTGCGCGGCCGCGCGCTGGATCTGCGCGTCGGTGACACCGGCGCGCCGCAGGGTGCGCACGTGGGCGACTTCGCCGACCCCGGCGAGCACGACTTCGATCGCAGGCACATCTCACCGTGGCGCCATCCGGTCGGCGGATGTCGCGCACCAGTCGCTGCTGGGGAAAACGTCTCCCCGCGCCGGTTGTTGAGGAGGAGCGTCACGACCTTCGCGCACGCCGCCGCGGATGAGGCACGAACGCTCGACACGCCGTCGTTCGACCCGCGACACGCCGTCGCCCGCTCAGTTCTGCCTCATCCGCCGGATCAGGGCCCGGGTGAGACGGGCGGGACGGGCGCGACGGGCGACAGGCGCGCCGGGCGGGACGGGCGCGCCGGGGCGCGCCGGGCGGCATAGGCGCGCCGGGACAGGTGTGACCGCTCAGACTCGAGCGCGCTACAGCCCGAGGCGCTCGAGGAAGGGGTTGCGCAGCGCGCCGCGCGGGTCGAATCGACCCCGGAGCGCCGCGAAGTCGTGCCAGCGCGGGTAGAGCTGCGGCATCCGTTCGCCCGGCATCGTGAAGAGCTTGCCCCAGTGCGGGCGCGCGCCGAACGGCTCGAGCGCCGCCTCGAGCGTGGGGAGGAACGCCTCGACCGCCGGCTGCACCGGGCGCCACGTGAAGTGGATGCCGACGGCGCCGGTGCCGTACGCGCTGCTCAGCCAGAGCTCGTCGGCCGCGACCGTGCGGATCTCGGTCACGTGGATGAGCGGCGCGATGCGGTCGGCGAGCCCGCGCACGGCCTCGAGGGCCGCGGCCGCGTGCTCCCGCGGCACGAGGTACTCGGATTGCAGCTCCTCGCCGTTCGACGGCGTGAAGTCGAGTCGGAAGTGCGGCAACCGGTCGAACCAGGCCCCAGCGACCCCGAGCTGCTCGGTGGTGTGCTCGGCCGAGATGCCCTCGAGCGGATGCCGCGGGCGCGTGGCCCGCACGAATGGCACGTCGCGCTCCTCGTGGTCGGTGCGGTGCTTCACCCAGAGCTGGTCGATGCGGTCGGCGCTGCGCCAGCTCGTGAAGAGGCTCACGCTGTAGCCGAGGGAGGTGACGGCATCGAGATCGCCCAGCACCTCGTTCCAGTCGAGGCCCTCGTAGACCGTCTGCGCGACCTCGAAGGCGGGCTCGATGTCGAGCTCGACCTCGGTCACGACCCCGAGCGCGCCGAGGCTCACGACGGCGCCGTCGAAGTCGGGATCGCCACGCCGAAGCTCATGGCGCCGTCCGTCGGTGTCGATGAGTTCGAGGCCGGCGACCGCCGAGGCGAGCGAGCCCACCTTGTCACCCGAGCCGTGCGTGCCGGTGGCGACTGCGCCGGCCACCGAGATGTGCGGCAGGGAGGCGAGATTCGCGAGTGCCCAGCCGGCCGAGGCGAGTCGAGGGGCGAGGTCGCCGTAGCGGATCGCCGCCGACACGCGAACCGTGCGCCGGTCGGCGTCGATCTCGACGATCTCAGGCAGGTTCGCCGTAGAGACGAGCGTGCCCGTCGTGTCGGCGATCTCGTTGAAGGCGTGCCGCGTTCCGAGCGGCCGGAACGGGCCTGCGCCCTGCAGCAGCTCGGCGAGCTCGTCGACGCTCGACGGCGCTGCGACATCCCGAGCGCCGTATGCGAGGTTGCCCGCCCAATTGCTGCCGACGGATGCCATCGCCACCTGTTCTTCCGTCACGTGCTCCCCATTCGAATCGGTCGTCGCCGTGCCCGTCGAGCCGGTCGTCACCAGTGCGCCACTGGCCAGCCCTCGGCGTCCCACTCGAGCTCGACGAGGGCGAGCTGGAACGCGCCGTCCAAGCGTCGATCGTAGTAGTGCACGGCGAGAGTATCCCCTGCGACCGACTGGCCGCCCGGGCCGACGCGATCGCCGTCGGCTGCCAGTAGGAGCGTGCCGCCGCCCTCGAGGAGCGGCACCCCGTCGCGATCCACGTAGGGCCCGGTGATCTCATCGGCGCGGCCGACCGCGATGTTGTAGGTGCTCTCGAGTCCGCGGCAGCACGAGTCGCGCGAGACGAAGAGGAAGTACTCGCCGTCGTGCTCGACCACGTACGGAGCTTCGATCGCGTTGGGCGGCACCTGGCGGTCGGCGAGCCGCAGCGGCTCAGCGGCATCCGCTCGCGTTCCGCTCGGCCACTCCAACGCCACCATGCGGATGCCGCTCCAGAACGACCCGAACGCCATCCAGGGCTGCCCGTCGCCATCGACGGCGATGCCCGGATCGATGGCATTGAAGTCGTCGGAACGGGCCGAGGAGATCACCGGCCCTCGGTCGACCCACTCGTACTCCGCTGCGTCGGGATCGAGCGTCTCGTTCGTCGCCAGGGCGATCACCGAGGTGTTCGACCCGAACGTCGACGCCGAGTAGTAGAGGTACCACGTGCCGTCGTGCTCGATGAGTTCGGGCGCCCAGAGGTTCGACACGCCAGGCACCGCCTCGTCGAGCCACTCCGGCTTCTCGGGCCACACCTCGCCGCGGTAGCGCCATGTCGAGCCATCGGTCGAACTGCGGATCTGGATGTTGCCGTCGGAGACGGTCTCATTGCCCGTCGAGTACACGTAGCTCGTGCCGTCGTCGATGGCGAGCGCCGGATCGTGCGTCGACAGGTCGCCCGTGAGCTCTCGTGCGCCGCCGCTCGAGCACGCGGCGAGCGCGAGGAGCGAGACGACCGAGAGCAGCGCGCCGGCGAACATGGCGGGGCGCGCCGTCATGGACGATCGGCGCGCCCCGCGGCTCATGCGCCGAGCGAGACGGCGGTCCACGACACGGCGGGCAGCACGATGGTGAGCTGCCCTTCGGCCAGCTCGGCGCTGTCGTTGGCGCGGAGGGCGACGCGCTCGGGCTCATCGAGCGTGTTCTTCGCGTACACGTCGTCGTCGGCGAGGGTCTGCGCGTCGAGCACCGTGATCTCGCCGAGCGCCGAGACGTCTATGGTCACGGAGACGGGTTCGCCCTGGCTGCGGTTCACAAGGAACACCGCGGCTCGGCCCGTCTCGGCGTCGTGCGTCGCCACCGCGTCGACGAGCGGCACCACGCCGTAGACCTCGGTCTCGTACGTGGGCGCTTCGAGCTTCACCTCGAGCGCCCTGCCGGTCGCGAGCTGCGACGTGAGCGCGAACGGGAAGAACGTGGCCTGCCGCCATGCCGGGCCGCCGGGCTCGGTCATGATGGGCGCGATCACGTTCACGAGCTGCGCGAGCGACGCACTCGTGACGCGATCGGCGTGCTTCAGCATCGAGATCATGAGGCTGCCGAAGACCACGGCGTCGGCGACCGAGTAGACGTCTTCGAGGAGGCGGGGCGCGACGGGCCAATTGTCGATGCCCTCGATCTTGTCGACGTTGTGGAATCGCTCGATGTACCAGACGTTCCACTCGTCGAACGAGATGTCGATGGTCTTGTCGCTGCCGACGACGGCCTTCACGTGGTCGGCAGTGGCGACGACCGACTCGATGAAGTGGTCCATGTCGACGGCCGACGCGAGGAACGAGCCGAGGTCGCCGTTCTTCTCCTCGTAGTACGCGTGGCACGAGATGTAGTCGACGTCGTCGTAGGTGTGCGTGAGCACGACGCGCTCCCACTCGCCGAACGTGGGCATGTGCGCGCTCGACGAGCCGCACACGACGAGTTCGACCGAGGGATCGAGCTGGCGCATCGCCTTCGCCGTCTGCGAGGCGATCTTGCCGTAGTCGTCGGCCGAGCGGTGGCCGAGCTGCCACGGGCCGTCCATCTCATTGCCGAGGCACCACATCTTCACGCCGAACGCGTCGGTGCGGCCGTTGGCGATGCGCTGGTCGGCGAGCGCCGAACCGCCCGCGATGTTCGAGTACTCGAGCAGGTCGAGCGCCTCGAGCGGGCCCCGCGTGCCGAGGTTCACGGCGAGCATGAGCTCGCTGTCGACCTTGTCGAGCCACGAGGCGAACTCGTGCAGCCCGATCTCGTTCGTCTCGGTCGAGTGCCACGCGAGGTCGAGCCGGCGGGGGCGCTTTTCGCGCGGGCCGACCGAGTCCTCCCAGCGGAACCCCGAGACGAAATTGCCGCCCGGATAGCGGATGGTCGAGACGCCGAGCTCCTTGACGAGGTCGATGACGTCTTGGCGGAACCCCTCGTCGTCAGCGGTGGGATGTCCCGGCTCGTAGATCCCGTCGTACACGCATCGCCCGAGGTGCTCCACGAAGGAGCCGAAGATGCGGCGGTTGATGGGTCCGACCGAGAAGTGCGGATCGATGGTGAGGCGTGCAGACGTCATGCGGTGCTTTCTGTGATGAGGTGTACGGTCTGCGGATGGCGCTGCTCGCGGCATCCGTCATGGTCTTCGTTCGCGGCGTGGCTATTTCACGCTGCCGATTGCGAGCCCGCCCTGCCAGTACCGCTGCAGGAAGAGGAACGACAGGATGAGCGGGATGATCGAGATGAAGGAGCCCGTCGTGATGAGGTTCCAGACCTGCTCGCCGCCGGCGCCCGCGTTCGACAGCGCGGTCCAGCGGTTCAGTCCGAGGGTCACGGGCAGCAGCTCGGGATCGGTGAGCACGGCAAGTGGCAGGAAGAAGTTGTTCCACGTGCCGACGACGGAGAGCAGGAGCACCGTCACGATCGCAGGCTTCAGGAGCGGCAGCGCGACCTGCGCGAAGGTGCGCAGCTCCCCGGCGCCGTCGATGCGTGCCGCCTCGAGCAGCTCGTCGGGAACGGCGTCCTGCGCGTAGACCCGCATCAGGTAGACGCCGAACGGGTTCAGCAGTGACGGCAGGATCACGGCCCACGGCGTGTTGATCAGACCCATCTGGCTGAGCAGCATGAAGGTCGGGATGACGAGGGCAGTCAGCGGCACCATCACCGACGCGAGCACGATGGTGAAGAACGGCCCGCGGCCGCGGAACCGGTACTTGGCGAAGCCGTAGCCCGCGAGGATCGCGAGGATGGTCGCCCCCGCTCCACCTGCGAACGCGTAGAGGAACGAGTTCGCGAACCAGCGCCAGTAGATGCCGCCCTGGTGGGTGAAGAGCCCGGCGATGTTGTCGAAGAAGGCGAACTGGTCGTCGAACCAGAGCGCCCCGCCCGTGCCCGTGAAGAGGCCGGAGTTGCTCTTCGTCGCCGCGACGATGAGCCACCACAGCGGCGTGATGAAGTAGATCGCGAGAATGATGAGGAAGGCGTGCGAGCCGATGCGCCGGCCTCCCGAGCGGCCGCGCCCCCGGCCGTCAGCACGGCGCGGCTGGTGCGCCGGCACGCCGGTGGAGACGGCGAGGTCGGTGGGCGCCGTGGCGGCGCGGCTCGAGGTCGTGGAAGACATCACTTCAGTCCGCTCTGCTTGCGCGTGAGGAAGAGGAACACGGTCGACCCGGCGAACACGAGCGCACCGAGCGAGAACGCGATCGCCGAGGCGTAGTTGAACTGGCTGTAGGAGAACGCCAGCGAGAACGCGTACATGTTCGGCGTGTAGGCCGCGTCGATCGCGCCCTGGGCGACGCTGCGGAGCACGACGGGTTCGGTGAAGAACTGGAGCGTGCCGATGAGCGCGAACGTGATCACCATCACCATCGAGGACGAGATCATCGGCAGCTTGATGCGTGTGGAGGTCTGCCAGCCGTTCGCGCCGTCGATACGCGCCGCCTCGTAGATCGAGGGGTCGATCGAGCGGAGGGCGGCGTAGATGACGATCATGTAGTACCCGGCCCACTGCCACGTGACGATGTTCACGAGGCTGCCGAAGACGCTGTCGGCAGCGAGGAAGTTGGGGGCGTCGAGACCGACGAGGCTGAAGATCGTCGCCGCGGGGCCGAAGCGGGGGCTGTAGAGGAAGCTCCACATGAGGGCGCCGATGACGACCGGGATGGCGTACGGCACGAAGATGAGCAGCCGCGACAGCTTCGACACTCGCGTCGCGAGCGTATCGAGCACGAGCGCCGCGACGAGTGCGACGAGGAGTTGCGCGGGGATCATCACGACCGCGTAGGCGAGTACCCGCAACATGCCCTCGAGGAAGAGCGGGTCGGTGAACGCCTTCGCGTAGTTCGCGACACCGGTGAACTCGGTGCCGGTCGCGAGCGTCGAGGTGAACAGGCTCATGCCGAACGCGTACCCGAGGGGAAGCACGAGGAAGATCACGAAGACGATCGCGAACGGGGCGACGAACAGCCAGCCCCAGCGCTGGCGGCGACGAACGAGGCGGGCACCTCCGCCCGGGCGTGGAGGCGCGTCGCGCGGCGACCGGACCGCGGGTGTCGCGGCCGCCTCCATGGTGTGACTGGTCATCGTTGCTCTCTTCGTCGAGTCGTCGGTCGGGGTGGGCCCGCGTCCGGTGAGTGCAGCTCACCGGACGCGGACCGCAGGGAGGCTACTTGAGCGTGAAGCCCTGCTCGGTGGCGTACTTCTCGAGCGAGGCCTGCAGGTCGTCGAGCGCCTTCGAGGAGTCCTTCTCGCCCTGCACCATCGCGTACAGTTCCTCGGTCAGCTGGTCGTAGGCGTAGTTCTGGAAGGGGCTGAAGGTGAAACCGGTGTAGCCGGATGCCGCTTCGAGGAACACGTCCTTGTTGATCTGCTGCCCGCCGAAGAACGGGTACTCGAGGTCGCGGAAGTAGTCGGACTCGAGGATCGGCTTCCACAGCGGGAAGAGCGCCGCCTCCTCGATGCCGATCTTCCACGCCTCTTCGGTGCCGAAGACCTCCTTGGCGACGGTCGCCGCAGCCTCGGGGTCTTTCGCCTGGCTCGTCACCGCGAACGTGGATCCGCCCCAGTTGATCTGCACCGGGTTGGCCGGGTCCCACTGGGGAACCGGCGCTGCGCGCCAGACGGCGTCGGCGTCGGCGTCGGAGAGGCCGCCGAGGTAGCCGGGGCCCCAGGCCGCCGCGATGTAGATCGCATAGGAGCCGTCGACGAGCTTGGTGTTGTAGTCGGCCGTGAACGCGTCTTCAGTGCCGACGAGGCCATCGGCCGCGAGCTTCTCCCAGTACGCGAGCACGTCCTTGGCCGGCTGGTCGTTGACCTTGATGCCGACCTCGGTCGGCTTCGCGTTGTCGTAGACGAACGGCGTCGAGCCGACCTGTGCGAAGAGGGCCTGGTTGTAGGCGCGGCCGTTCGTCGGGAAGTCGGCGAGCACCCCGGGCGCCCCGGCGTCCTTGAGTGCCTGCGCGGCCGCCGCGAACTCGTCCCACGTCGTGGGGACGGGGATGCCGTACTGGTCGAGGATGTCCTGCCGGTAGAGCATGCCCATGGGCCCGCCGTCGACCGGGATCGCGTAGACCGCGTCGCCGCTCGAGACGTCTTTCCATGCGCCCTCGCTGTAGTCGTCCTTCACGTCGCCCGCACCGTACTCGGAGAGGTCGACGAGGGCGTCGCGGATCGAGAAGCTGGAGAGCACCTCGGACTCGAGCATGATCACGTCAGGTGCACCGGAGCCCGATTCGATGGCGGTCGAGAACTTCGTGTACTCGTCGTTGCCCTGGCCGGCGTTGGTCCAGCAGATCTGCACCTCGTCGTGGGTCTTGTTGAACAGGTCGACCACCTGCTCGAATGCCGGGTACCAGGCCCAGACGCTCACCTGGGTGGCCTCGGGCTGAAGGATCTTGTTGGTGCAGGACTCTGCGCCGGCACCGGTCGAGCAACCGGTGAGTGCGGCTGCTGCGACGGCGACGACGCCGGTCGCGGCAAGGAGCTTCGACTTCATTTGCTGTGCTTCCTCTCGCGGTGTTGGACACCGTTGTCTCTGGCGATGGAGGCTCGTGCGCCGTCGCACAGCTGGGTGCTCCGCGGCGAGTTCCGAGTCTTCTACAACGTTGTAAATACAACGTTGTAGAGACATGCTGCCCCGCCATTCGCGTGATGTCAAGTTCAAGCCGGACGCTTGCCGGATCGAGCTCGGACTACGCGTCGATCATCGCCTTCGATGGGGCCGACTCGCGCTCGACCACGTGGAAGTCGGCGAGGAGAAGCCGCGGCTCGCCTGCGGCATCCGTTCGCTGGATCCGCTCGAGGAGGGTCGTCACGGCGGTGCGAGCGATCCAACGCTGGCCGGGATCGATGGTCGTGAGCGACGGAATGGAGTACTCCGCCTCGTCGAGACCGTCGAATCCCATGACGGCCACGTCGGCGGGCACCCGGATGCCCGCCTCCTGCAGCACGCGCATCGCGCCGAGCGCGAGCGTGTCGTTGAGCCCGAACACCGCATCGAATGTGACGCCGCGGTCGAGGAGATCCCGCATGCCGCGGGCGCCGTTCGCGCGGTGCCACGTGGTGGTCTCGCTGATGATCGAGTCGTCATAGGGCACGCCGGCCGACTCGAGGGCCTCGCGGTAGCCGCGCAGTCGCAGGCCGGCCGAACCGATGACCTCACCCGGGTGCGCCCCGACGACGGCGATCCTCCGTCGCCCGGAGGCGAGCAGGTACTCCGTCGCGGCTCGCGCGGCCTCCACGTTCCGCATCGTCACGTGGTCGACGGGTGCGTCGAAGATGCGCTCGCCGAGGAGCACGAGCGGGTACGGCCGCTCGAGGTGCGCGGCATCGTCCTGGCCCATGCCGAGCGCGCTGAAGATGAGTCCGTCGGTCATCTGCAGCCGCGGACTGCGCAGGAGCTCGAGCTCGCGATCGCGGTCGCCACCCGTCTGCTCGACGAGCACGACGAGGCCCGCCTCCTCGGCGGCTTCGATGACGGCGGCCGCGAGCTCGGCGAAGTAGCTGAGGGCCAGTTCGGGCACCGCGAGGGCGATCGCTCCGGTGCGGCCCGACCTGAGGCTGCGTGCGGTGAGGTTCGGGGTGTACCCGAGGTCGGCGATCGCCTGCTCCACCTTGGCCTTCGTCGCCGGCCGGATGTGCGGGTAGTCGTTGATGACGTTCGAGACGGTCTTGATCGAGACCCCCGCCAGACGGGCCACGTCATGCAGCGTCGACGCCATGGTGCCTCCTCAGCCGATGCCGACACTCTACAACGTTGTAGGCCGCGACCCGGATCATTCGCGCGGTGGCGTGATCGAGGCCTGCGCACGGGTCGACGCTGCTCTCGCCGCCCGGTCGACCCAAGCGAGTCGCTCCCGCTCGAGTTGCGTGGCGAACAGCGCCCAGAGCACGAGCGCGACGCCGACGCCCACGAGCGCACCGCCGATCGTGTCGGTGACCCAGTGCGCGCCGAGATAGGTGCGGCTCACCGCCATGAGCACCGTGTACGCGGCGCCCACCACGTATACCCAGACCGTGGGCACGATCACGGCGATCGCGAGCGCGATCGTCGCGGCGTTCCCGACATGTCCCGAAGGGAACGAGCCGGTGTCCGAGGCAACGAGGATGTCTTCCGGTCTCGCTCGCATGAACGACTGCTTCAGCACCTGCACCACGCCCGCGCTGAGCGCCGAGGCGACGATGAAGTACAGCGCCGCCCACGGCCGCCGGGCGAAGAGCAGCACGACCGCCGTCAGGACCGGCACGACGAAGACGCCGACGAGCCCGCCGCCGAGCGCGTTCATGCCGAACGCGAAGACGTCGCCGACGGGCCCGCGCAGTTCGACGAGGTCTTCGGCCCATTCCTCGTCGAGGTCGAACGGCGCCCGGCCCGCGCGCGCCATCACGAGCACTCCCAGGAGGATCGCGATGACGACCGCGGCGGTGCCGCTCACGAGCGGCACGCGCCTTCCGAGCCGCCGCGCCGACGCCTCGCGCTCGCCTTTCGGATGCGCCGTCATGCCCTCCACGCTAGCGGCGGGTCCGCGGCATCCGCGTCATCCGCTGGACGGAGTCTCTTGCTCAGTCGCTGAGAGGCGGCACCGTGCTCGGGCGCACGAGTCCCCACAGCGCCGAGATCGCGACCACGGCCGCGCACAGCATGACGAACGCCATGGGTACGGCACTGCCGACGCCCAGGAGTCCGATGAGCGGCGAGATCAGGCCGGCGAGCCCGAAGTTCAGCGCACCGAGCAGCGACGCAGCGGTGCCCGCCTCGGCGCCGTGCCCTGCGAGAGCGAGCACCTGCACCGCGGGGAAGGAGAACCCGCACGCCAGGATGTAGATCCACAGCGGGATCGCGGTGCCCCAGAAGCCCGCACCGGAGGTGTCGAGCACCATGATCGCCACGGCCATCGAGAGGTGCACGATCGTCGTGATCGCGAGGATCCATTGCGGCTGCACCTGGCCGCGCATGAGCCGCGAGCTCGTCTGCACGCCGATGATGATGCCGACGGAGTTCACCGCGAAGAGCAGTCCGTACTGCTGGGCGGTGAACGCGTAGAGCTCCTGGAAGAGGAACGACGACGTGGAGAGGTAGCCGAAGAGGCCCGTGAACGTCATGCCTCCGACGAGCACGGCACCGAGGTACACGCGGTCGCGGAAGAGCGCCGTGTACCGGTCGCGCAGCGTCGAGTGTCCGGCGACGTGACGGCGCGACTCGGGCAGCGTCTCGACGATGAAGAACGCGACGGCGACGACGACGACCGCGCCGTAGATCGCGAGCACCACGAACACGCCGCGCCAGTCCATGAACTCGAGCAGCTGCGAGCCGATCACCGGCGCGAGCACCGGGGCCAGGCCGTTGACGAGCGCGAGGCGCGAGAGCATGCGCACGAGCGGCTTGCCGCCGAAGAGGTCGCGCACCATCGCCATGGCGACGACACCGCCGGCGGCCGCGCCGAAGCCCTGCAACAGGCGGAACACCATGAGCCATGCGATGTCGGGCGCAAGCGCTGCGGCGACGGATGCCGCGATGTGCAGCAGTGTGGCGAGGATGAGCGGCAGTCGCCGGCCGACCTTGTCGCTCCACGGGCCGACGATGAGCTGGCCGAACCCGAACCCGATCATCGTGCCCGTGAGCGTGAGCTGCACGGCGGCGGCCGAGACGCCGAGCTCGTCCTGCAGCACCGGGAACGCGGGCAGGTAGAGGTCGACGGTGAAGGGGCCGAGCGCGGTGAGCGCTCCGAGCACGAGGACGTAGACGAGGCGCTGGCGGCGGCTGAGGAGGTCGCCGGGGTGCGACGGACGATCGTAGTCGTCGGGACGGATGATGGGGATTGAGGAGGTGCTCGACATGCGTATTCCTGGGCGTGCTCGGGTGCGGCGGCGCACGCCCTCGGGCACCGGGAAACAGGACTGACGGCACCTCGGGCGCCGTCAGTGTTCGATCTCAGGCTTCGCGCGGCCTCGAATCGATTCGACTACCGTCCAGTCTAGCGCGCGCCCCCCTGGCCAGATCAAGTTCGAATCGGCTTTCGAGACGAGCCAGCGCCAGGGCCAGTCCGTCGAAACGAACCGGGCGCAGCACTTTCGAGAGGTTTCGGCGGTGCACTCAGTCGAACTTCCCGCCCCGCTCGAACGCGCCCACTCCAGCCTGGAGGCGCAACGACGTCCTCAAAGGGCGCCGAATATGTTGCGCTTGACGGCATATCTGAACCCATCGTATATTCGACACGTCCAGATCACTTTCGACGCAGACGTCGAAACTTTCGAGAGGTTCAAAGATGAACAGACGCAGCATCACACGGCTCGTCACGCTGAGTGCCGTGGCAGCGCTGGCCGTCGGCACCCTCGCCGGGTGCAGTGCCGGAGGCGATGACACGGGCGACGGCTCGGTCAACCTGACCTTCTGGCACAATTCAACCACCGGCGACGGCAAGGCCTACTGGCAGCAGACGGCCGACGACTTCGAGGCCGAGCACCCCGGCGTCACCATCGAGATCCAGGCCATCCAGAACGAGGACATGGACGGCAAGCTCCAGACCGCCCTGAACTCCGGCGACGCGCCCGACATCTTCATGGCCCGGGGCGGGGGCAAGCTCGCGGCCGTCGTCGAGGCGGGTCAGGTGCAGGACCTCACCGACGCGCTCTCCGACGACACGAAGGCAGCACTCGGCGAGGCATCGCTCGCCGCGCTCTCCGTCGACGACAAGGTCTACGGCGTACCGTCCTCCGTGCTGCCGGGCGGCATCTACTACAGCAAGGACCTGTTCGCCCAGGCCGGCATCACCGCGCCGCCGACCACCTTCGACGAACTGAGCGAGGACGTCGACAAGCTCAAGGCGGCCGGCGTCGCCCCGATCGCCCTCGGCGCCAAGGACGCCTGGCCCGCCGCCCACTGGTACTACTTCTTCGTCCTTCGCGAGTGCTCGCAGGACGTCGTGGCCGAGCTCGCGACGGACCCGAGCTTCACGGATGAGTGCTTCCTGCGCGCCGGCGAGGACCTCGCGGACTTCACCGCCACCGAGCCGTACAACGATGGATACCTCACCACAACCGCCCAGCAGGGGGCCGGCTCCTCCGCGGGCCTGCTCGCCAACCACAAGGCGGCCATGGAGCTCATGGGCGCGTGGGATCCCGGTGTGATCGCCTCGCTCACGCCCGACGAGCAGCCGCTCGCCGACCTCGGCTGGTTCCCCTTCCCCGCCGTGGACGGCGGTGACGGCGACGCGGGTGCGATGATGGGCGGCGTCGACGGCTACAGCTGCTTCGTCGAAGCGCCGAAGGAATGCGGCGAGTTCCTCGAGTTCGCCTCGCAGAAGGAGCAGCAGGAGACCTATGCCGAGGCATTCGTGACACTTCCGGCCAACAAGGACGCACAGAGCGTCGTCACCGACCCCGCGCTGCAGGAGGTGCTCGCCTCATACAACGACGCACCGTATGTCTCGGTGTGGCTCGACACGCTGCTCGGCCAGAACGTCGGCAACGCGCTCAACGTCGGCGTCGTCGACCTGCTCGCCGGCAAGGGCGATGCCCAGGGCATCGTCGACGCCGTCGAAGACGCCATCAAGAAGGGCTGAGAGGCCCTCGCAACATGAGCGTTCGCACCAGCTCTCCCGCACCGAGGCGAGCCCCGGCAGACGGCGTTCGGGCCGGGGACGACGTGTCGTCCCCGGCCCTGCGCCGGGCCACCGAGCCGGCGGCGTCGGCTCCGAGTCCGGGCCGCGGCCGGCGCGACTGGAGGAAGGCCGTCGAGATCGCCGTGCTCGTCGGCCCGGCCCTCGTCGTCTTCCTCAGCTTCGTCATCTTCCCGGTCGTCATGGCCGGGTACTACGGATTCTTCCGTTGGAAGGGCTACGGTCCGCCCACGGACTTCATCGGCCTGCAGAACTACGTCACGATCTTCCAGGACCCGACGTTCCACGAGGCCCTCTGGCACAACGTCGTCATCGTCGTGATGTCGCTCGTGCTGCAGGGGCCGATCGCGCTGCTGCTGGCGCTGCTGCTGAACCGCCCGATGCGGGGGCAGTCGGCGATCCGGGTGCTCATCTTCGTGCCGTACGTCATCGCCGAGGTCGTCGTCGGCACCGGCTGGAGCCTCATGCTCCAGAGCGACGGCGCGCTCAACGGACTGCTCGAGAGGATCGGCCTCGGCGCCCTCGCCCAGGACTGGCTCTCGAATCCCGCGCTGGCGATCTGGACCCTGCTGGCGATCATCACCTGGAAGTACATCGGCTTCGCCGTCATCCTCTTCCTCGCAGGCCTCCAGGGCATCCCGCAGGAGCTCACCGAGGCCGCCCAGATCGACGGCGCCTCCTACTGGCAGATCCAGCGCCGGATCACGCTGCCGCTGCTCGGCCCGACCCTGCGCATCTGGGCGTTCCTGTCGATCATCGGATCGCTGCAGCTGTTCGACCTCGTCTACATCATCTGGGGCCAGTACATCGCCTCGACCGCGGGCACCTCGACGATGGCGACGTACATGGTCGCCAACGGCCGCAATGCCGGCAACTACGGCTACGGCAACGCCGTGGCGGTCGTGCTGTTCCTCATCTCGCTCGTCGTCGCGCTCGTCTACCAGCGCTACGTGCTGCGCCGTGACACGGCCGGTGCCCTCACTGAACGGAGCGAGCGATGACCGCCTCGACCATCGCCATCCCACAGGCCAGACGGCCGCGCGGCAACGGCCGGCTGCCGTGGGGCAGCCCCGCGACCTACTTCGGGGCCCTCGTCGTCGTAGGGCTCATGCTGGCGCCGATCCTGTACATCATCGTCGGCGGCTTCCGCACCAACGCGCAGATCACCGCTGATCCCTCGGGGCTGCCCTCGCCCTGGGTCATGAAGAACTACGCCGAGGTGCTCGGCAGCACGACCTTCTGGGGCGAGGTGGCGAACTCCACGGTCGCCGCGGTCGTCACCACGATCGGGGTCGTCGCGCTCGGCCTCATGGCCAGCTACGTGCTCGCGCGGTATCGGTTCCGGGCGCGAGGCGTGCTCTACGCGGTCTTCGCCGCCGGCCTGATGTTCCCGATGACGGTGGCGATCACGCCCCTGTACCTCGTGGTGCGCAACCTCGGCTTGATGAACTCCCTGGGCGGCCTCATCCTGCCCCAGATCGCCTTCGCCCTGCCGGCGACGATCATCATCCTCGTGCCGTTCCTGCGCGCCATCCCCGACGAGATCGAGGAGGCCGCCTCGATCGACGGATGCTCGCGCCTCGGCTTCTTCTGGAGGATGGTGGTGCCGTTGGCCTTGCCCGGCGTCATCACCGTGGGCATCCTCGCCTTCATCGCGAGCTGGAACAGCTACATCCTGCCGCTGTTCATCCTGAACAACGAGTCTGCCTTCACCCTGCCGCTCGGAGTGCAGGCCTTCGCCTCGCAGTACTCCGTCGACACCGCCAAGGTGCTCGCCTTCACCTCGCTGTCGATGATTCCCGCCCTCATCTTCTTCAGCATCTTCGAGCGCCGCATCGTCGGCGGTCTGACCGGGGCGGTGAAGGGATGAGCGAGCCGGTGACGGATGCTGCGGACGCGACGGATGCCGCCGCGACAACGAATCCCCCGACCGAGCGAGAGGCCGGCACGATGACGGAAGCCCAGGCGACGGATGCCACGACGACGACTGATGCGCCATGGCGCGACCCGTCGCTGCCGGCCGGTGCGCGCGCCGGGGCGCTCATCGCCGAACTCACCCTCGAAGAGAAGATCGCCCAGCTCTACGGCATCTGGATCGGCGCCTCCGATGACGGCGCCGACGTGGCGCCGCACCAGCACGACATGAGCAGCGCCGTGGATCTCGATGAGCTACTGCCCAAGGGGCTCGGCCAGATCACGCGGGCCTTCGGCACCGCACCGGTCGATGCGGCGGTCGGGGCGCAGTCGCTCGCCCGGCTGCAGGAGCGCATCGTCGCGTCGGGCAGGTTCGGCATTCCTGCGCTCGTGCACGAGGAATGCCTGGCGGGCTTCGCCGCCTACGGCGCGACCGCGTACCCGGTGCCCCTCTCGTGGGGCGCGACGTTCGACCCCGAGCTCATCGAGCAGATGGCCCGCCGCATCGGCGCCGACATGCGCTCGGTCGGCGTGCATCAGGGACTCGCCCCGGTGCTCGACGTCGTGCGCGACGCCCGGTGGGGCCGCGTCGAGGAGACCATGGGCGAAGATCCGTATCTGGTCGGCACCGTCGGCACGGCGTACGTGCGCGGGCTCGAGGCATCCGGGATCGTGGCGACGCTCAAGCACTTCGTCGGGTACTCGGCGTCGCGGGCAGGCCGCAACCTGGCGCCGGTGTCGGTCGGCGCCAGGGAGCTCGCCGACGTGCTGCTGCCGCCGTTCGAGATGGTGGTCCGAGATGCCGAGCCGCGTTCGGTGATGAACGCGTACACCGACCTCGACGGCGTGCCCACCGCTGCTGACCCTGACCTGCTCACGGCACTGCTGCGCGAGACCTGGGGCTTCGAGGGCACCGTCGTCGCCGACTACTTCTCGGTGGCGTTCCTCGAGACCCTGCACGGCACGGCCGGCGACCTCGGTGAGGCGGCTGCCGCCGCGCTCGAGGCGGGCATCGACGTGGAGCTTCCCACGGTGCACGCGTTCGGCGAGCCGCTCGTGCGGGCCGTCATCGACGGCCGGGTCGACGAGGCGGTCATCGACCGGGCCCTGCTCCGAGTGCTCATCCAGAAGATCGAGCTCGGCCTGCTCGACCACCCGGCGGCGCCGCCCGCCGCCGGCGCCGCGAAGGGCACCGTCGATCTCGACCCGGTCGAGAACCGCGCGCTCGCGCGCCGCATCGCCGAGCAGGCGATCGTACTGCTCCACAACGACGGCACGCTGCCCCTGGCCGCGCCCGCTCGCGTAGCCGTGATCGGCCCGACCGCCGACGACCCGCTCGCGGTGCTCGGCTGCTACGCGTTCCCGACGCACGTCGGTGTGCACCACCCGGAAAGCGGGTTGGGCATCGAGCTTCCGACCCTCGTCGAGGCCCTGCGCGCCGAATTCCCCACCGCCGAGATCACCTTTGCACCGGGCACCTCGATCGACGGCGGCGAGACCGATGGCATCGCGCACGCGGTCGCGCTCGCGGCATCCGCCGATGTCGTGGTGCTCGCGCTCGGCGACCGCGCGGGCCTGTTCGGCCGGGGCACGAGTGGCGAGGGCTGCGACGCCGAGACCCTCGACCTGCCCGGTGCGCAGGCGGCGCTGCTCGAGGCCGTGCTCGACGCCGGCACCCCGACGGTGCTCACCCTGCTCGCGGGCCGCCCCTACGTGCTCGGCACGGCACCCGACCGCGCCGCCGGCATCCTGCAGGCGTTCTTCCCGGGCGAAGAGGGCACCAGCGCGCTCGCCGCCATCCTCGGGGGACGCGTGAACCCGAGCGGACGCCTGCCCGTCAGCGTGCCGTCGACGCCGGGCGCGCAGCCGTCGACGTACCTGGCGTCGACGCTCGCCCGGCGCAGCAGCGTGTCGAACATCGACCCGACGGCCCGCTATCCCTTCGGCCACGGACTCGGCTACACGTCGTTCGCGTGGAGCGACCTGCGGGTCGAGGCGCCCGAGGCGACGACCGAGGGCGCGGTCCTGATGTCGCTCACGGTGGAGAACACCGGCGACCGGGCGGGCGCCGAGGTCGTGCAACTGTACCTGCACGACCCCGTGGCATCCGTCGTGCGACCGGTGCAGCGGCTGGTCGGATTCCGCCGCGTCGAGCTCGAGCCCGGAGCATCCGTGCGCCTGAGCGTCGAGGTGCCGGCCGATCTGGCCGCGTTCACAGGGCGCGACGGCCGCCGCATCGTCGAGCCGGGGTCACTCGTGCTGAGCTTCGGGCGGTCGAGCGCCGAGCTGCCGCTGCAGGCGAGGGTCGAGCTCGCCGGGCCGGTGCGGGTGGTCGACCACACCCGGGCGATGCATCCTGTGTGGGCCGCCGAGCACGTCAGCCCCGATTCGGCGTGACCGAGCGGCGGTCGCACGCCGACGGATGACGGATGTCGCCGGCCGGGGTAGTTCGCTCCCGGCCGGCGGAGTCTCAGCTCGAGGCCAGCCGGAGTCTCAGCTCCCGCCCGGCGGTGACTCAGCTCGCGGCCGGCGGTGCCGTGCTCTCGCGCACGACGAGGCTCGTGGCGAGGTCCATGCGCGGCGTGGGTGCCGATCCGGGCCCGCCCGACGCGGCATCCGACACCCCGTGCCCGTCGTGTTCGTCGGCGAGCCGGATCGCGAGCCTTGCCGCCTCCTCACCCATGCGGCGAAGGGGCTGGTGCACGGTCGTGAGTCGAGGGGTGAGCCAGCGAGCGAGCGGGATGTCGTCGTAGCCGACGATCGAGAGCTCCTCGGGCACGCGGATGCCGCGCTCCCGGGCCGCTTCCATGACGCCGAGCGCCTGCATATCGCTGCCGGCGAAGATCGCGGTCGGCCGGTCGGGTCGGCCGAGCAGCTCGCGGGCCCGCTCGCGGCCGCCGCTCACGTGGAAGTCCCCGAAGCGGATCCAGTCGGGGTGGATGGCGAGGCCCGCGGAGTTCATCGCCGAGCGGTAGCCGTCGACCCGGGCGAGCGAGCACATCATGTCTTCAGGGCCGGTGATCGCGGCGATGCGCGTGTGGCCGAGCTCGATGAGGTGCCGGGTGGCCGCGAGGCCTCCCGACCAGTTCGCCGAGCCGACCGAGGGCGCGTCGGGCGAGGGGTCGCCGGCCGGGTCGACGATGACGAACGGGATGGCCCGCGAGTGCAGCCGCTCCCGGTATTCGGGCGCCAACTCGGAGAAGACGAGGACGATGCCGACGGGCCGGCGTCGCATGACCCCCTCGATCCAGTCGGGGTCGGGCGCATGCCGGCTGCCGCTCACCGTGAGCACGACGCTGAGCCCGTGCTCCTTGGCCACCTGCTCGACGCCGCCGATGAGCTCCATCGACCAGATCGGGTCGAGTTCGTGGAACACGAGCTCGATGAGCTCGGCCCGCGACTCCGACCGCCCTCCGCCGCGGCGCCGGTAGCCGCGCTCGGCGAGGAGCTGTTCGACGCGGGCGCGCGTGGGCGGCGAGACATCCGCCCGGCCGTTGAGGACCTTCGAAATAGTGGACAGCGAGACCCCCGCCTCCTCGGCCACGCTGGCGAGCGTGACGCGCTCCTCCGCGACATCCGTTTCCATGTTTCGAATTCTAGGCCCGAAACTTGCGGTCAGGCGGCGGAACTCCCGAGCGAGCGATCGCCGGGCCGCGCCCCGGGCGGTCAGGCGCGCGTGCGTGCGAGTTCGGCGCCCGCCGCCTCGAGCCAGCGCAACGGCTCCGCCATGGCGGGTGCGCTGCCGCCGGCGATGACCGCGAGGGCGACGGATGCCGCGAAGCCCCGCGGCTCGGCCGTGATCGCCCCGGCGACGAGCGCCGTCGGCACGCCCGCGTCGCCCGCGAGCGCAGCCACCACGGTCGGGGCCTTGCCCGCCTCGGACTGCCCGTCGAAGCGACCCTCCCCCGTGATCACGAGGTCGGCTCCCTGCAGCACGTCGGCGAGGCCGACCGTGCGCGCGACGAGTGCCGCGCCGCCGCCCATCTCGGCGCCCCAGGCGAGCAGGCCGAAGCCCGCGCCGCCCGCCGCGCCCGCGCCGGGCGTGTGAGGGTTCGCGGGCAGGAGTCGGGCGAGCCGCGCGAGGTTCGACTCGAGCACCTCGACGCCCGCGGCATCCGCCCCCTTCTGCGGCCCGAAGACCGCAGCGGCGCCGAGCGGGCCGAGCAACGGGTTCGTGACGTCGCCGAGGATGACTGCGCCGCCCGGCGGCAGCGGCCGAAGCCCGGAGAGGTCGACGCGCGCGAGCGTACCGAGACCCCGATTGCCGACCTTGATCGGCCGGCCCGACGCGTCGAGGAACCGGGCGCCGAGCACGGCGAGCGCGCCGACCCCGCCGTCGGTCGAGGCGCTGCCGCCGAGCGCGAGCAGGACGCGGTCGACGCCGTGGTCGAGCGCCGCGGCGATCGCCTCGCCGAACCCGGCGGTGTGCGCGTCGAGCGGCGCGAGCGGGTCGAGCAGCGTGATACCCGAGGTCGCGGCGAGCTCGACGACGGCGGCCGGCCGGTCGCCGGGCAGCAACAGCCAGTGCGACTCGACCGGTTCGGAGACCGGGCCGCGCACCGTGACCGGCATTCGCCGCGCATTCGGCACCGCCGCCTCGAACGCGTCGAGCGTGCCCTCGCCGCCGTCGGCCATGGGGCGCAGCACGAGTTCGTCGTCGGGGCGCACCGTGTGCCAGCCGCGCGCGAGGGCTGCAGCGGCATCCGCTGCGCTCGCCGTTCCCTTGAACGAGTCGGGCGCGACGACGATGCGGCTCACTCCACCTCCGCCGTGGCCGCCGGAACGTGCGAGAGCCATTCGAGCGATCGCGTGATGAGGTCGCGGTGCGCCGCCGACTCGTACGAGCGCAGGTCGTGCCCGAGCCCGTCGTACACGAGGCGGGACCGGCCGAACTCACGGGCCCACACGAGCGGGTGACGGCCGCCGCCCTCCTCGTGCTCGGCGATCGGCTCGATGACGTCGTGGAGGTGGAAGTCGGTGTAGCGCTCGTCGACGACCGTGAAATCGCCGAGCCCCTCGGCGATCGCGTGGTTGCCGACGACGTGCACGTGCGCCTCGTCGATCGGCGGATGCCACGACTCGCCGCGCACCCAGCGCGCACCGAGCGCCCGCCCGTACGCCGGGTACGCACGCAGGCTCGCCGCCGCGGCATGCAGCGCGAGGATGCCGATGCCGCGATCGATCGCGGCGTCGAGCGCGGCGTTCGCCTCGGGGGTGACGGATGCCGCCGGCTGAACGCGCGCGGTATCGTCGGGCCCCTCGGGGTCGCCCGCGTTCACGATGAGCAGGGTGACGTCGTCGGCGAGGCCGGCGAGCGCGGCGTCGGGATCTTCCGAGATCTCGACGGTGAACCCGGCAGCACGCGCGAGCTCCGCGAGCGCGGCGCTCGTCTCGGCGTAGGGATGCCACGGGTCGGCGTATCGGCCGGCTCCGCTCAAGATGATCGCCTTCGTCATCGTCGCTCCTTCATCGCCGTCGCCCGTCGCCTGTCGCCCCAGACTGCCACGCCGTGGCCGGTGGGGCCACTGCCACCTGCATCGCCGGCGCGCCCGGTCATCTGGGCCCTACGCATCGAGCACCATCGCCCAGTCGAAGCGGCCGAGCGCGACGCGTTCGACCGGACTGCCCGTCAGGGCGTCGATGCCGGCGACGGCGATCTCGACCTCGCCGTCGCCGTCGCCGTGGTTCACGAGTGTGAGGAGCTCGCCACGGCGTGCCGCCTCGACGTGCTCGGGAAGGCCGGCGACCACCGGTGCGACGCCTGCATCGGCGAGCACGTGGTCGACGACGGCGAGAGTGCCCGCCTCGTCGGGCACGGTCGCGAGGTAGCGGGCGCTACCGCCTGCGGTGCGGCGCACGGTGAGGGCCGGATGCCCCGCGAGGCGCCCGCTCGTGAACGACGCCTCGATCGCGGCATCCGTCGGCTCGAGCTCGATCTCCTCGGCGACGAGCGTGCCGACCGATTCGCCGAGCGCGTCGCCCGCGAATCGTGCCTCGCGCTCGCCCGGACCGGCCGCGCCGGGTGCCACGAGGGCCCCGAAGTCGTCGAGGCGGATGCCGCAGAGCGCACCGAGCTGGGTGAGGAATCCCCCGTCGCGGAACCGGTCGAACTCGTCGACCACATCGGTGAAGGGGCCGGCGAGGAGGTGCCCGCCGCCCTCGACGAACGTCGTGAGCGCGGCGGCGCCGTCGTCGCGCAGGAGGTAGAGGAGCGGGGCGATCGCGAGCGCGTACTGGCCGTCGACGCGCTCGGGCGGCACGATGTCGACCTGCACATGGCGGCGGTGCAGCGCCCGGTACCATCGCTGCACCACGGCGACGTAGTCGAGCTCGTTCATCGGGTGGTCCGAGGCCTCGACGGCCCACCAGTTCTCCCAGTCGAAGACGAGCGCGACTCGGGCGTCGCGGGCGCCCGCCGGCAGCTCGGGCAGGGCCGCGAGCTGCTCGCCGAGCGCGGTGACCTCACGCCACGTGCGAGTGCGCGTGCCGGCGTACGGGAGCATCGCCGAGTGGAACTTCTCGGCGCCCGCCCGCGACTGCCGCCACTGGAAGAAGAGGATGCCGTCGGCGCCACGGCCGATCGCCTGCGCGCTGAGCGCGGCCATCTGGCCGGGAGCCTTCGGGGCATTCGTGGGCCGCCAGTTCAGGGCGTTCGTCGCCTGCTCCATGAGGAGCCAGGGCACCTCGGGCTTCATGGACCGTATGAGGTCCCGCTGGAACGCCGCGGCGCGGAAGCTCTCGGGGTCGTTCGGATCGGGATAGCAGTCGTCGCTGACGACATCCATGTGCTGCGCCCACTGCGCGTAGTTCGCGGGCTTGAACGCGCCCATGAAGTTCGTCGTGATCGGCTGCGTGGCGCCCGCGGCACGGATGATCTCGCGCTCCATGAGGTAGCACTCGAGGAGCATGTCGCTCGTGAACCGCCGGAAGTCGAGCATCTGGCCGGGGTTGTGGCTGTAGGGCGCCTTGCGCGGCGGGAACACCTCGGCGAAGCTGCCGTAGCGCTGCGACCAGAAGTTCGTGCCCCAGGCCTCGTTGAGCCGGTCGATGGTGACGTAGCGGCGCTCGAGCCAGCCGCGGAAGGCGTCGCGCGCGGCATCCGAGTAATCGAGTTGCACGTGGCAGCCGTACTCGTTGTTGACGTGCCACATGACGACGGCCGGATGCTGCGCATACCGCTCGGCGATCGCCGTCACGAGCTCGCTGGCGAGCCGGCGGTAGACCGGCGACGACGGAGCGAACTGCTGCCGACTGCCGGGCCAGTAGACGGCGCCGTTCTCGTCTTGCGGGAGGAGCTCGGGATACGTCGCCGACGCCCACGGCGGCGGCGAGGCCGTCGCGGTCGCGAGGTCGACGGCGATGCCGCCCTCGTGCAGCAGGCCGATCACCCGGTCGAGCCAGTCGAAGTCGAACTCGCCCTCGCGCGGCTGGATACGAGACCACGAGAAGATGCCGAGACTCACCATCGTCACGCCCGCCTCGCGCATGCGCGCCACGTCGTCGGGCCACAGCTCCTCAGGCCACTGCTCGGGGTTGTAGTCGGCGCCGTAGTGCATTCGTCCTCCATTGCTCCGTTGCTCGCTCTGGGAGAGCGTATTCCATGTCTGCCGCCACCGAAGTTCTCGGGCGTCGCGTGACGACAGACCAGTCTGTGCTGTTCTGGCGCGCCGGAACGACGCGGACTGACCAGCAGACGAAAACCGGGTGCCGACGCATCGCGCGCCGGCACCCGGATCAGTCGTTCGGACTCAGCCGAGGATCACCTTGGCCTCGCCGAAGAACTGCTCCACCGCGTCATCGACGGTGACCGCGCCGAGGGCGATCGACTTGCCGAGGTCCCAGAAGGTCTGCTCGAGCGAGCCGTAACCCACGACCGGCACCGGCGGCGCCTCGCCGATGCGGTCGGCCACGGAGTCGAGGTAGTCGGCGACCTGCGCGTCGATGCCTTCGAGAGTCGTGCCCGCGAGCTTCGTCTCGGAAGCCGGGAACCCGAGCGTCGTGCCGAAGATCTCACCGGCCGCCTCGCTGTTCACGATGAAGTCGAGCCACAGGGCCGCCGCCTCGGGGTGCTCCGTGTCGGACGAGATCGCGACCTGGAGACCGCCCTGGCGGTAGAGGTCCTTCTCCCCGGGCTCTTCGGTCGGCGGCGCGACGAGCGTGACGCTCTCGGCACCGGAGTCGGCGAGGTATCCGCCGAGGAAGTTGCTCCAGCTCGCCTCGCTCGCCGTGAGGCCGGCAGCGAAGCCCGACTTCGGGAAGGTCTCCTCGAGACGCTGCTGCGGGATTGCGACGCCTTCGCGCGCCGCGGCGCCCGAGTTCCAGTAGTCACGGAGTTCGTCTTCGGTGAAGCCGAGCTCGCCGTCCTCGGTGTAGAGGTTCTTGCCCTGCTGACGCAGTTCGAGCTCGAAGCCCTGGATGCGCTGGGTCATGTCGGAGCCGCCATACACGGCACCGCCGGTGGCGTCGGTGACCGACTTCATCCACTCGGTGTACTCCTCGGCGCTCGTGCTGCCCTCGTAGGGCTTCACGCCGGCGTCGGCCAGGAGGCCGTCGTTCAGGAACACCGCCCAGGCGCTGTAGCCCGTGGGGAGGGAGTACTGCACGCCCTCGAGCTGCCCGGTCTGCTGCAGCGACTCCTCGAACGCATCGAAGTCGATGTAGTCGCTCACCGTACCGAGGTCGAGGAGCATGCCGGGCTCCGCGTACTCGCGCAGGTAGGAGTCGGAGAACTGCCACACGTCGGGCAGGCCGCCGCCGGTGGCCTCGATCTTCCGCTTCTCCCAGTACGAGGGGAAATCGGTGAAGGTGCCCTCGATCGTGATGTTCGGATGCTCCTTCTCGAAGGCATCGATGAGCTGCTCGTAGCGCGACGCGCGGTCGTCGTTGCCCCACCATGTGAACTGGAGCGTGACCTCCTCGTCGGGGTCATACGCCGCCTCTTCGCCGCCGCCGCTTCCGGCGCAGCCGGTCATGGCGAGCACCGCCGCCCCGGTCATCGCCGCAGCGGCGAGCATGCGCCGCCGCGCTCCAGTCGTGAACATCATCGTCCTCCAGTAGGTCAGTTCTCTGTGATTCGCGCGGTCCGGGAATTGCAGGGGGAAAGCGCTTCCCGAAGCGTAGCGTGAGACGATTCAATCGGTCAACGTCACGCCCGGTGGCGCAGGTCTCAATTCGGCAACAAGACCGCGGCAGCTCGACAGCGTGAGTTACTGAGCCGCCCCGCGAGCACGCCGAGGCCGCTCGGGCACCGCCACGATCGCGAGGGCGACGCAGCCGAGCGCGGCGATCACGAGTGGGACGAGCTGCCACGTGACGATCACGGCGAACGCCGCGGTCGCGACGAGGTACCCGGCACCTGCCGGGTCGTCGCGCAGTGCTCGCGGCACCGCGCGTAGGGCGCCGAGCCAGCCGAGTTCGGGCGTCCACCTCCCGGCCGCCAGGAAGAGCGCGAGCACGAGCGCGGCCAGGCCGGCCCAGCCGACGACGCCGACGACGCCGACGATCGAGCCTCCGGGCAGCACGCCGGTCGAGGCGAGGTCGATGTCGAGGGCCAGCACCGCGGCGATGACGACGGATGCCGCGCCCACACCGATGCCGCCGAACAGCAAGGCTCGCACGTCGCGCCAGAACCACTCGAGACCCGAGTCGTCGGCGCGGAGGAACCGGCGGAGGTGCCGCGCACCCGCGGCGAGCCCCGCCGGCAGTGTGACCACCGGAAGTGACACGAGCGCCACGAGGATGCCCACGAGCAGTACCTCGCCGAGGAGCCCGAACGCGCTGCGCGCACCGGGGAAGCGCGCCGTCGTCGCGGCATCGTCACGCGTCGGCCCGCTGCCCGAGAGGGCGGCCCGGCGTGCAGCACGGTCGGCGGCTCGAGACATCCGGAACCTAGCCCTTCAGACCCTGGGTGGCCACGCCGTCGACGAGGAAGCGCTGGAACACGATGAAGAAGATCAGGATCGGCAGCAGGGCGAGGAACGACACCGCGACCGTCGCCCCGTAGTCGGACGTGCTCGTGGCGTCGTTGTAGAGCCGGAGCGCGATCGGCAGCGGGTACTTCTCTGGCGAGTTCACGTAGAGGAGCGGGCCGAGGAAGTCGTTCCAGGTCCAGATGAACGTGAAGATCGCACTCGTGATAAGGGCCGGCTTGATGAGCGGCAGGATGATCGAGAAGAAGATCCGGACGTGCCCGGCACCGTCGATGCGTGCCGCCTCGTCCATGTCGCGCGGGATGTTGCGGATGAACTGCACGATGAGGAACACGAAGAACGCCTCGGTGGCGAGGAACTTCGGCAGGATCAGCGGCCAGTACGTGTCGATGAGTTCGAGCCGGTTGAAGATGATGTACTGCGGGATGATGATGACGTGGAACGGCAGCAGCAGCGTGCCGATCATCGCGGCGAACAGCACCCCGGCGCCCTTGAACTTGATGCGTGCGAAGGCGTACGCGGCCAGTGCCGAGGAGATCAGCGTGCCGATCACGGCCATGACGGCGATGAAGAGCGAGTTGGCGAAGAACCGCCAGAGCGGGGTGCCGCCGATGCCCTCGATCACCTTGAAGTAGTTGTCGACGGTGGGGTTGTCGGGGATCAGGCCCGGGTTCTGCCCGAACTCGCTCGAGGGCTTGAACGTCGAGAACGCGAGCCAGACGAGCGGGTAGAGGATCACCGCCGTGATCGCGAGCAGCACCACGAACCAGATGATCGTGTTGACGGTCTTGCGCTTGATGCGCCGTCGCCGAGTGGGCTGCGGCTCGGTGGCGACCTCGAGCAACTCGGCGCGCGGGACTTCGATCGTGCTCATCGGTTCTCTCCCGCGTAGTGCACCCAGGATTTCTGGGTCTTGAACAGAATGAAGGCGATGACCGCCACGACGATGACGAGCACCCAGGCCATGGCCGCGGCGTAGCCCATCTGCCCGTCGGCGAATCCTCGCTTGTAGAGGTAGACGGTGTAGAAGTTCGTCATGCCGGCGGGGCCGCCCGAGCCGTTCGAGATGATGAACGCCGACGCGAACACCTGGAAGGCATTGATCGTCTCGAGCAGGAGGTTGAAGAAGATGACCGACGAGAGCATCGGGATCGTGACGCTGCGGAACTTGCGCATCGGCCCGGCGCCGTCGACCTCGGCCGCCTCGTAGAGCTCTTGCGGAATCTGCTTGAGGCCGGCGAGGAAGATGACCATCGGGGCGCCGAACTGCCAGACGGCGAGCAGGATCATCATCGGCATGACGAGGTCGACGTTGCCGACCCAGCCGCCGAGTTCGATGCCGAACAGGCTCAGCGAGCTGTCGACCGGGCCGTCAGTGGAGAACATCGCACGCCACACGATGGCCACGGAGACGGATGCCCCGATGAGCGACGGCGCGTAGAACGACGAGCGGAAGAAGCCGCTGCCCTTGTTGCGATAGTTCAGGAGCATCGCGATCGCGAGCGCCGCGGCGAGCTTGATAGGCGTGCCGACGAGCACGTAGACGAGCGTGATCTGCACCGACTGCATGAACTGCGGGTCTTCCGTGAACATGCGCACGAAGTTGTCGAGGCCGACCCACTCGGGTGCGGTGAAGAGGTTGTACTTCGTGAAGGCGAGGTAGAGCGAGAAGATCATCGGGCCGACGGTGAGCCCGAGGAAGCCGAGCATCCACGGGAGCAGGAAGCCATAGCCCGCGACCGTCTCCCGACGATTCTGGGCTCGCTTGCCCTCGGTGGTCGGGACCTTGCCCTTCTCAGCGCGACGCACCTGGCGCATCGCCTGGCGGACGCTCTTCGACTCGGCCTCGGCCGTGACGATCGATTGGGTTTGCGTGCTCACGTGGTTCTCCGGTCCTTGCGAGAACAGTGCTCCGGGCCCGGGGGGCAGGCCCATCGGGCCCGGAGTCGCCGTTCCTACTGCTACTGGTTGAGGACGACGTCCATCTCACCGAAGAACTGGTCTACGGCCTCGTCGACGGTCAGGGTGCCGAAGGCGAGCTCCTGGCCGATCAGGCGGAACTTCTCTTCGAGCGAGCCGTATCCGACGATCGGCACCGGCGGTGCGTCGCCGAGACGATCGGAGATCGACTCCTCATACTCGCGGATCTGCTCGCCGAGCGGGTCGAGCTGTGCGCCCTCCAGCTGGGTCTCCGAGGCGGGGATGCCCCGGTTGGTGCCGAACGCGGCGCCGGCCTCGGGTGAGTTCACGAGGAAGTCGACGAGCGTGGCCGCCGCTTCGGGGTGATCGGTCGTCGAGGAGATGGAGTGCAGCATCGAGGGCTTCAGGTAGAGGTCTTTCACGCCTTCCTCGGTGACCGGCGGGGCGACGAGGCCGAGCTCGGTGTATTCCGCACCGAGGTTGCGGAGGTAACCGGCGCCGAAGTTGTCCCACGTGAGCTCGCTCGCGGTGAGCGCCGAGTCGAAGGCCGAGAGCGGGTAGATCTCCTCGAGGCGCTGCTGGTCGATCACGATGCCGTCTTCACGGATGCCGGAGCCGGATTCCCAGAACTCCGCGAGGTCGTCCTCGGTGAAGTTCGGTTCACCGTCTTCGGTGAAGAGGTCCTCGCCCTTGGCGCGCTGCTGGAGCTCGAAGTTCTGGATGCGGCCGGTGTAGTCGGTGCCGCCCCAGATCGTGACACCCTGTGCCGCGGCGGTGTCGGTGATCTCCTTCATCCAGGAGTCGTAATCGGCCCAGTCGCCGCCCTCGAACTCCTCGACGCCGAGCTGGTCGAGGAGCTTGGGGTTCGTGTACAGGCCCCAGGCGTTGGTCGACGTCGGGATGCCGGTGGTCTCGTCGCCGACGACGCCGATGTCGAGGATGTTCTGGCTGAGCGGCTCGGTGTCGATGATGTCGCCGAGGTAGGGGCTCAGGTCGAGGAGCAGTCCGTTCTCGGAGTACTGGCGGAGGTAGGAGTAGTCGAACTGCATGACGTCGGGCAAGCCGCCGCCGGCAGCCTCGGTCTGGCGCTTCTCCCAGAACTCGGGGAAGCCCAGGAACGAGGAGTTCACCGTGATGTTCGGGTACTCCTCGTTGAACGCGGCGATCGCCTCCTCGTACATCGCGGCGCGCACGTCGTTGCCCCAGAATGCGAGGTCGAGCGTGACCTTCTCGTCGGGGTTGTACTCGCCACCGGCTTCCGAGCCACCGCCCGAGCAACCCGTGAGCGCGAGGGCCGCGCTCGCGGCGAGTGCCGCTGCGGCGACCGCCACGCGGCGCTTGCGAATGTCGAACATCGTTGTTCCTCCCGGAAACGTCTCTGTCTGCCTGATGCACTCCACGTGATCGCGGGAAAGCGCTTCCCAAAAGCTAACCCGAGCTCATGCCCTGAGTCAACCTGAGACAGAAAATCGTTTCAATTCGTTATGTCCAGCGCCTCGAGGAGCGCCCGGAGAGACACGAAGCGCTGGTCATGCGGCATTTTTCCGCCCAGTGCGTCTCGGGTCCGGCGCTGCGTCGTGAACATCCACCACTCGCCCGTCTCGCGATGGCGGATCACGATGGGGTCGGTCGCCCCGTCGAACACGGATCGTAGAAGAGGGCCCCGTCAGCCACGGCGGAGATCGACGACCGGGCTCTCGAGGCTGCGCAACCGCTCGACGTCGTCACGGAGGGTCGCGGGCGTCACGGTTCGGCCCGTCGCGGCCGAGGAGTAGATCGCGGTCACGATCTCGAACGAGCGCGCGGCATCCGTCGCCGTCGACGGCAGCGGGCCGCCAGAGCGGAGCGCTGCGTACACGTCGCGCAGGAGCGGCTCGTGCCCGCTCGCCTCCTCGAGGCCGGGGAGTGCCCACGCCGCGGCATCCGCTTCGTCGACGTGCGGAGCCGGCGTGATGCGCCAGTGCTCGTGACCGTGCCCGTAGAGGTGGTCGACCGTCACGGTCGCGAGCTCGGTGTCGATGCGGATCGAGCTCACCTCGCGCGGCGACACGGCGCTCGTGATGACGGATGCCACGGTGCCGCCCGCGAACGTGATGACCGCCGTCGAGACGTCTTCGGTCTCGGTCTCGCGGTCGAGCCGCCAGAGGCCGCCGTGCACGCTCGCCCAGTCGCCGAGGAGCCACGCGAGCAAGTCGATCTGGTGGATGCCGTGACCCAGGGTGGTGCCGCCGCCCTCGGTCGACCACTTGCCGCGCCACGGCACGGCGAAGTATGACGGGTCGCGGTACCAGAGCGTCTGGCAGGTCGCGACGAGCGGCCGGCCGAGCGCGCCGGAGTCGAACAGGCGGCGCACGTGTGCCGCGGCGGAGCCGGTGCGCTGCTGGAACACGACGACGAAGCGGCGGTCGTTGCGCTCGGCGGCCGCGGTCATCGCGTCGAGCTCGTCGAGGGAGAGCGCCGCGGGCTTCTCGCACACGACGTGCACGCCCGCGTCGAGCGCCGCGATGGATTGCTCGGCGTGGGCGCCGGGCGGCGTGCAGACGTGCAGCACGTCGATCGTGCCGCTGGCGAGCAGGTCGTCGAGGGACGCGAACACCGCGGGGCCGCCCCAGCGCTCGGCGAAAGCGCGGGCGTACGCGGGGTCGCGGTCGACCACGGCGACGAGCTCGGCGGCGGATGTCGCTGCGAGCGCAGCGGCATGGGAGTTCGCGATGGCGCCGGTGCCGACGATCGCCGCGCGGAGCGGCGTGGGCGGCGTCGGGGTGGGCGTGGGCGAAACGGGCGGCATCTCAGTCATCGGGCTCCTTCAGTGTGGCCGTTCTCGAGCACGGCGGCGCTCACGATCCCAGCAGCGTCGGCAGCTGTGCCGACCCTGCCGCGGCGAGTGCCGCAGCGCGATCTGGGTCGCTCGCGCCATCCGCGATGACGACGCCGTAGCGCAGGTCGAGGGTCGCACCAGGCTCGATCTCGTGCTCCTCGCTGAAGAACGGCGCCGGGCACAGGCACGCGAACTCCTCGCTGCGGGCGAACCACTGCGGCGGATGCTGCAGGTTGCCTGGGTCGTCGATCATGACGATCGTCGATGCGGCGCCGGTGACGTCGTGGCGTCCGGTGAAGCCCATCCAGGGCGCCCGCGTTCCGCGCAGCTCATCGCCGCCGGTGATGCCGGGCGCGAGCACCGATCCGCCGGTGAACGACCTCGGCCCGCGCCAGAACAGTCCGCCGTAGCCGGCGTTCTCCCGGCCGCGCGTGGTCGGCGAGCCGATCGGGATCGGGCGGCCGCTGACGTTGTGCATGCGGGTTGCGAAGGCGAGGAGCCACGAGTCGTCGTCGAGGAGGGTGGCCGCGACGGTGCGCTGCTCCTCGAAGAGCTGCTCGCCGGCCTCGGTCACCCAGTCGAGCCCCTCGACGAACCGCGCCGTGGAGTCGTCGTCGACCACCGGGAAGTCGCGATGGCGCTGCATGCCGTTGTTCGGCAGCTGCACGTAGCCCCGGCCGTTGACGAATGTGGGTCCGCCCCAGAAGTTCTCGTCGCCGACCACCGGCAGCGACCACGTGATGCCCTTGTGCCAGACGTGGTCGTGCGGGCGGTAGAGGGAGACGAGCTCCCCCGCGCGCGTGCGAATCGGGCTGAAGTACGGCCGCGGTGACTCGAGCTGCGGGTTGTCGGGCCGATGCACGTACTCGGCGAGCACGACCGAGCCGGCCGTGAAGCCGAGGCAGCCATCCGTGGTGTCGATGCGGATGCGGCTCATCTGGAACTCCTGCGAGTCGTCGTCGGTCTCATGGTCGGTCGAGCGGGCACGGGAAAGCGCTATCCCGATCCTACACGCTCGAGCTCGACCGGTCGATGGATTCCGCCGACCTCGATCGTCGGCCAGCGCAGATCGACGGTGAGCACCTCGACACCGGTCGTTCGCACGAGCACCGTGTCCTCCACCTTCGCGCCAGGCGCCGTCGGGTTCCACGCGAAGGCGTGATCCGGTTGCACCATGTCGCCGACGGCCGCCGTGCCGCGCGGGTCGCGCCCCGCGTAACCAGCGGCGCCGCCCTGGTGATGACGGCGCCACTCGTCGCTGGCGAAGCCGTGCCGTGCGTACGAGTCGATGCCGCCGCGGAACCCCTCGCCGATCGTCGCCCCGATCCGCGTCGAGGCGAGGAAGGCCGCCTCGACCTCGAGGATGCGCCGCTCGGCGTCGGCCTCGGCGTCGCTCCGGCCGCCCGAGCGCACCCACCTCGTGGCGTTCGCGATGAGGCCGTTCCGGCGGCCGCACGCCACGAGCATCGCGCGGTCGCCGATCGGCGAGGCGGTGGGCAGCGGATGCCGGTGTCCGAGGCGCGACCGGCCGGCGACGAGAATCACGAGCGGGTCGATCCCCCGCGCGATGAGGTCGCCTCCGAGGCGCGCCGCGACGTCGCGCTCGGATGCGTCGGGATCGGCCGTGGCCGCGGCATCCGTCAGCGCTTCGGCGACCTCGCGCCCGAGCGCTCGGTACCGGCCGAGCTCGGCTGGAAGCAGGCTCGCCCGCGCCGCTCGCAGTTCGGCCGCGACGTCGTCTTCGGCGAGCGCCGCGAGGCCCGCCGGCGCGAGGGCGTCGTGCCATGGCACGCGGATGACGTCGAGGTCGCCGATCGCGCCGAGCTCCTCGTCGAGCATACGGTCGGCCTCGTTGGCGAACACGCGCAGCTCGTCGCCGCCGTGCCGCACGACGACGGCCGCGATGGGATCGCCCGCGAGCGAGACGTGGGTGCGGGCCCCGTCGAGGTACCACGCGACGGCGGCGTGCGAGCGCAGCACGATCGAATCGGCGCCGCGGCGCTCGAGCAGTCGGAGCATCCGCTCGCGCTTCACCCCGCGGTCGGCGGCCGAAGGTGCCGAAGAGGCCGAAGAGGCCGATGGCAGGGACGCGGCCGACACCGACACGGTCGACCCCAGCGCGGCCGCCTGGGCCGACACCACCGACTCCGTCGCACTCATCGCACAGGCCCCGTGCTCTCGCGGGCCTCGAGGCGCGGCCGGTAGAGCACCGTGTGCTCGATCGGCCCCCCGGCGATGAGCGTGCGCAACCGTGCCCACACCTGCGCGCCGATCTCGCCTCGCGGCACCGACATGCTGGTGAGCCGCGGCGTCGCGAACCTCGCCATCGGCACGTCGTCGAATCCCCCGATGGAGAGATCGCCGGGCACCTCGACACCGAGTTCGCGCAGTCGCGTCATGAGCCCGAGCGCGACGAGGTCGTTGAAGGCGATGACCGCGGTCACGCCCTCGCGCCGCGCGGCATCGACCGACGCGGCGGCCTCGTAGCCGTCGTCGAGGCGGGAGCCGCCCGGAATGACGTCGATCGTGATGCCTGGCTCGGCTGCCACGGCGTCGGCGACGCCCCGCAGCCGCTCGGCGTTCGAGGCGCTCAGCTCCGGGCCGCTGAGGTACGCGATGCGCCGATGACCGAGGCCGTGCAGGTGATCGACGAGGTCGCGGATGCCGCGTGCGTAGTCGACGCCGACGATCGGCACCTGCGCACCGGGCAGGGGCCGGTTCACGACGACGACCGGCGCGATGCGGGCCACAAGTCGTTGCAGGCGCTCCTCGGGCATGCGCGGCGCGCACAGCACGATCGCGTCGCAGCGATGGCGCGCTTCGAGCGCGGTGGCCTCCTCTTCGTCGACCTGCTCGGCGGTGTCGGCGACGAGCACCCGGTAGCCGTCGGCCGCCGCCGCTCGGCTGAGTCCCTTGAGGATGCCCTGGAAGAGCGGGTTCTCGAGGTCGGGCACGACCATCGCGATCGTGTCGTTTCGCCCGTGCACGAGGCTTCGCGCGGCCACGCTCGGCGTGTAGCCGAGTGCCGTGATCGCAGCTTGCACGGCCTGCACGATGGCGGGGTCGACGGACTGCTTGCCGTTGAGCACGCGTGAGACGGATGCCTGTGACACGCCCGCTCTCGCGGCGACGTCGGCGATCGTGACCGCCCGGTTCCGTTCGCTCATCTCGCTCCTCAGCGCTGTCGTCTGTGCGGTGCCCGGCCTTCCGACACGCCGGGAAACCGGTTCCCCAGTCTAGCGCCCGAGTTGCCCGAGACGCGCCCCTCGCCTAGGCTCTCAGCGAGAAAGCGGTTTCTCAGCAAAGGGAGCATGAGCCATGCACGTCGTCGTCACCGGTGCATCCGGTCGTCTGGGCCGCAGCGTCTGCGCCGCCCTCGTGGCCGCCGGCCACGTCGTCGTGGGCCTCGACCGGTCTCCCGCCGGACTCGACGGCGTCGACGAGATCCAGCTCGAGCTCACCGACGAGGCCGCCGTCGCACGACTCCTCGCCGACACGCGTCCCGATGCGGTCATCCATCTCGCCGGCATCGCCGTGCCGTTCAGCGCGCCCGAGCGCGAGATCCTGCTCACCAACACCTCGCTCGCCCACACCGTGCTCGCCGCCGCAGCCCGGGGCGGAGTGGCGCGGGTGCTCGCCGCGAGCAGCCCGACGGTGATCGGCTACGGCTCGCCAGGCTGGCGCGCGGCATCCGTTCCCATCGACGAGCGCCATGCGCTCGCGCCCACGAACGCCTACGCCCTCTCGAAGGTCGTCATCGAAGACACCGTGCGCATGTTCTCGCGCACGTCGAACGGCGCGTTCGGCTTCTTCCGGCCCTGCTACGTCGTCTCCCCCGAGGAATGGGCGGGCGCCCCCACGCAACAGGGCCACACGATGGCCGAGCGGCTCACCGACCCCGCCCTCGCCGCGGTGAGCCTCTTCAACTACGTCGACGCGCGCGACGCCGCCGAGTTCGTCGACGCCTGGCTCGCAGCGCCCGCCGCCGCCGTCGACGGTGAGGGGTTCTTCGTCGGCGCCGCCGACTCGCTCGCCGTGCGACCCGTCGCCGAGCTCTGGCGCGACTTCGCTCCGGGACTCGGCGAGGCAGCCGAGCTCCTCACGGGCACGCAGCCCGTGTTCGACATCGGCAAGGCCGAACGGCGGCTCGGATGGGCGCCGACGCGCAGCTGGCGCACCGAGCTCGACGAGGCATCCGTCACCTCCGTCACCGCATCCGTCATCCGATCGCACGAGACGAGGGCCTCATGACCGCACCCGCTCCCCGATTCGACGGGGTGCTCTTCTTCCCCGTCACGCCGTTCGGCGCCGACGGCGGCGTCGAGCTCGACCTGCTCGCCGAGCACGTCGAAGGCCGGCTCCCGTTCGGTCCAGGCGCGGTGTTCCCGGCGTGCGGCACCGGCGAGTTCCATGCGCTCTCCGCCGGCGAGGTCGACGACGTCGTGCGCGCGACCGTGCAAACCGTTGCCGGGCGCGTGCCCGTGATCGCGGGGACCGGCGGCCCGCTGGGTCACGCGATCGAGCTCGCGCGAGGCGCAGCCGACGCGGGAGCTGATGGCCTGCTGCTCCTACCGCCGTATCTCGTCTCGGGCACCGCCGACGGCCTCGTCGCGTGGGTCGAGGCCGTCGCTGCGGCGACCGAGCTGCCCGTGATCGTCTACCACCGCGGCACCGCGCGCTACACCGCCGACACCATCACGCGACTCGCCCACAACCCGCGCGTGATCGGCTTCAAGGACGGCACGGGCGACATCGGACTCGCGCAGGAGATCGTGCTCGCGGCACAGGCGAGCGGGCGCGACCTGCAGTTCTTCAACGGCCTGCTCACCGCCGAGCTCAGCCAGGGCGCCTACCGCGGCATCGGCATCCCGCTCTACTCCTCGGCCGCCTTCGCGATGATCCCCGAGCTCGCCGGGCTGCACTACCGCGCCTACACCGACGGCGATGAGCAGACACGGATGTCGCTCCTGCGCGAGTTCTACACCCCGCTCGTGCGGCTCCGCGACGAGACTCCGGGCTTCGGGGTGTCGCTCATCAAGGCGGGACTGCGCTTGCGCGGGCTTCCCGTCGGCTCGGTGCGGCCCCCGCTCGTCGACCCGACGCCCGAGCAGGAGTCCCGGCTCGCGGCGATCCTCGACGACGGCCTCGTCCTCGCCGCGCGACTCGGGAACGCAGCCACGGCGACGGCAACGACGACGGCGGCCGCGCGGTGACCGCGTCGATCCGGCGGTTGTCGACGCGGCTCGTGCGCGTGTCGTTGCGGCGTCCGTGGGGGCCCGACGTCACCGACATCTCTCTCATCGAGGTCATCGTCGAGGACTCGGCCGGCGACGTCGGCTACGGATTCTCGTGGACCCCCTCCATCGGCGCCGCGGCGGTGCAGGCGCACCTCGATCACGACATCGCCGGCTTCGCCGTCGGGCGCGACGCCGACGCCGAGTCGCTCTGGATCCCGCTCTGGCTCCACTTGCACGAGGGCGGTGGCGGCGGCATCACGACGATCGCGATGGCCGGGCTCGACCTCGCGCTCTGGGACCTCGCCGCGCGGCGGACCGGCGTCGGCATCACCGACCACCTCGGCCGCCGCCACGACGTCGCCGGCGTCTACGGCAGCGGCGTGAACCTGCACTATCCGCTCGACGAACTCGTCGCGCAAGCCGAGCGCTGGGTGGCCGCGGGCTTCGACGCCGTCAAGGTGAAGGTCGGCAGCCCGCTCCTCGACGACGACGTGCGGCGCATCGCGGCGGTCCGCGACGTGATCGGGGCCGACCGCGACCTCATGATCGACGCGAACCAGCGGTGGAGCCTCGACCAGGCCGAGCGCGCGCTCGACGCCCTCGCCCCGTTCGACCTGGCGTGGATCGAGGAACCACTGCGCGCCGACGACCTCGCCGCCCACGTCGCCCTCCGCGACCGCATCGAGGTGCCGATCGCGCTCGGCGAGAACCTGCACACGCGCTACCGGTTCGCCGAGTTCATCGACGCGGGCGTCGTCGATGTCGTGCAGCCGAACATCGTGCGCGTCGGCGGCATCACCCCGTTCCTCGCGATCGCGTCGCTCGCCGACGATCGCAGCGTGGACCTCGCGCCGCACCTGCTGCTCGAGCTCTCGGCCCAGCTCGCGCTCACCCTGCCGGGCGAGCACCTCGTCGAATCCGTCGAGGACGCCTCGTTCGCCGACCTCGGCGTGCTCGCGGCGACCTCGCCCGTCGCGGTCGACGGCACGCGAGTGCGCACGACGGGGCAGACTGGACTGGGCATCCGCTTCACCGATGACCGAGCGGATGCCGCGGCATCCGCTGATCCCACGGAGGAATCATGACCACCACCGATACGGCCACCCGCGCCAGCCTCGACGAGGTCGCGGATGCCGCCCGCAGGGCCTTCGCCGTCACCGTGGCGTCGACCGCCGTCGAGCGTGCCGCGTGGCTCACCGGGGTCGCCGATGCCCTCGACGCGAACGGGCCCGAGCTCATCGCCCTCGCCGACGAGGAGTCCCACCTCGGCACCGCCCGCCTGACGGGCGAGCTCGCCCGCACCACGTCTCAGCTGCGGCTCTTCGCGGAAGCCGTCGTCGAGGGCTCCTACCTCGAGGCCACCGTCGACCACCCGAACTCCACCACGATCCCGCCGCGCCCCGACCTCCGCCGCATGCTCCGGCCGCTCGGTCCGGTCGCCGTCTTCAGCGCGTCGAACTTCCCGTTCGCCTTCTCGGTCGCCGGTGGCGACACCGCGTCGGCGCTCGCCGCCGGATGCCCCGTCATCGTGAAGGGGCACTCCGCGCATCGGCGGCTCTCCCGTCGCACGGCCGACGTCGTCGCCAGTGCACTCACCGCTGCGGGGGCACCCGATTGTGTGTTCGGCCTCGTCGAGGGCCGCGAGACGGGCGTCGCGCTCGTCCAGCATCCGTCGGTGCGCGCCGTGGGCTTCACCGGATCGCTGCACGGCGGACGCGCGCTCTTCGACCTCGCGTCGGGCCGGCCCGATCCCATCCCCTTCTACGGTGAGCTGAGCGCCGTGAACCCCGTGCTCATCACCACCGCCGCGCTCGACGCGCGCGCCGACGAGCTCGCCGCGGGACTCGCGGCATCCTTCACCCTCGGGGCCGGCCAGTTCTGCACGAACCCCGGTGTGGTGTTCGTGCCCGCAGGCACCGGCTTCGCCGAGCGCGTCGGCGAGGCGGTCGGCGCGACCGCTCCCGTGCCGATGCTCACCGACGGCATCGCGGCGGCGTTCGCCGATGGTCTCGCAGGCCTTGCCGCCCACGACGGCGTGACCGTCGTCGCGGGTGACGCGGCACAGCGACCGGGCACCGGATCGGCCGTCGTGCTCTCGACGACGACCGCCGCCGTGCTCGCCGACCCGTCGGCACTCCTCGCGGAGTGCTTCGGCCCGTCGACCCTCGTCGTCGAGTACGACCGCGTCGACGACGCGCTCGACGCGATCCGCGCCATCGGCGGCAGCCTCACGGCGACCGTGCACGCCGAGCCCGGCGAGGAGCTCGGCGGCATCGTCGAGGTGCTCACCGAGATCGCCGGCCGCGTGCTCTTCGCCGGCTGGCCGACCGGTGTCGCCGTGAGTTGGGCGCAGCAGCATGGCGGCCCGTGGCCGTCGACGACGTCGATCCACACGTCGGTCGGCGTGACGGCCGTGCGCCGGTTCCTCCGGCCCGTCGCATACCAGGATGCGCCCGACGCCGTGCTGCCGCCCGAGCTTCGAGAGTCGAACCCGCTCGGCATCCCGCGTCGCGTCGACGGCGTGTTGCGATTGCCCGGTGCGCCGGTGAGCTGAGTGGGCGTCGCGGCCTAATCTGTAACGCTGCCGCAGGGGCGTTCGCGGCTCAGCCCGCGGCGCGGGTGAACGTGCCGAGTCCGTGCTCGTCGAGCAGCTCGATCTCGAGCGTGGACCCGTCGAACGTCGCCTGCGAGACGCTGCCGAGGGCTGCGTTCTCGCTGAACGGTTCGAAGACGAACACGTCGCCGTTCCAATGGTCGAGCGGCCAGACCACAGTGCCCGGGCCGACCGTGAGCTCGAGGGAATCACCCACCACGGTGACCCGTTCACGTAGTCCCCCGCGTACTCGGCGAGCGCGCGAGCCGGCGCGGCATCCGCGGGAGGTGACTCCCCGACGAGTTCTCCGGTAGGACCGGTCTCCGCGGTGAGAAGGGCCGTGTACAGCGCGAACCAGTCCTGGCGGATCTCCCCGAATTGGGCGAGATCCATGAAGCGAGCGGCGACGGCCTCGCTGGTGCCGTCGGCGGAGCCGTTCGCGAGGGCGATGATGCCGAGCCCTGCTTCCGGGAGCAGGCTGAACGTCGTGCCGGCACCCAGATAGAAGGCGCCCGAATGAGTGACCGAGGCGAGGCCTCCCGCTGTCGACCCCACATTGAAGCCGTACCCGTAGAACCCGGAGCGCTGGTACCCGAGCGCCGCAGGGCCCGAGACCGACTGGGCGGTGATCGCCGGAACGAGCGCCTCGGGGCTCACGACGTCGTTCGCCTCGCCGCCGGGCCCGGAAGCACTGAGGACCATCGACATCCACGCCGCCATGTCGGTGACGCTCGAGCTCACACCACCGGCCGGCGACTGCGCGTCGGGCTGACGTTGGCTGGGAGTCACGACCCATTCGTCGTCGTCGAGGATGTGGCCGTCGGCGCGGTTCCCCTCCGCCATGAAGTCGTCGAACCGGGAACTCGTCGAGCTCATGCCCAGCGGCTCGTACAGCACCTCCTGAGACAGGTCGGCCCAGTCGACCCCCGCGGCTCGAGCGACGGATTCCGCGGCCGCGGTGATGTCGAAGTTGCCGTACGCGTACGTCGAGCGGAACGGCGACAGCGGCGTGTACCGGAGTCGCTGCAGCACCTCACCGCGGTCGTACCCCAGGTCTTCGAGCTCGTCACCCGCATGCATGAAGAGCCCCGAGCGGTGCGCGTACAGGTCGCCGATCGTCACATGCTCGGTGACCCATGGGTCGGCGAGGGCGAATTCCGGCAGGTGCAGTGCGACCGGAGTGTCCCAGTCGACGACGCCCTCGGTCACCTCGTGCGCGACGACGGTCGCACCGACCGACTTCGACACCGACGCGAGCTGGAACACGGTGTCGGGGTCGACGGGCTCTCCGCTGTCGATGTTGCGCACACCGAATCCCTCTGAGTAGATGAGCTTGCCGCCGTACACGACCGCGACGGCGAGTCCCGGCATGCCGGTCTCATCCATGAGTTGCTCGATCGAGGCGGGGAGCGCTGCGACCGCCGCCTCGACGCGTTCGTCGGTGACCGTCGCGACGGCGTCGGCCGGCGGGTTGCCGTATCCCGGCCTCTCGGTCGACAGGGGTGGCGTGGTCGGGGTGGAAGGCTCCCCCGCGCCGAAGGTGCATCCGCTCACTGCGGTCATGGCCGCCACGACGCCTGCCGCAGCGATGCACATTCTCGTACGTCGCATCCGATGCTCCGCCCCCCGCGCGGCCTGGCCGCGACGACGACAGGATAATCCCAACGGACGCCGCCCGCCCGCCCCAGTTCGCGGGAGATGCGTCATCGCGACGACGCGACGACGCGACGACGCGAAGACCGTGACAGGATCGCGGTGTGGCCGACCGACTGATCCTCCTCGATACCGCCTCCTCTCTTTCACGCCTTCGACGGCGTGCCCTGGTGCGCAGGTGAGCTGAGTGGGCGTCGCGGCCTACCTCACCGCGGCCACGCCGCCGCGACTGGCGGTCGGCGGCATCATCGTGGCCATCCCCGTGCTCGCAGTCGAGCAGCTCGGCGACGTCGCGCTCGGCGGCCTGCTCGTGGCCGCCGCGCTGGGGCCGAGCATCGTCGCCGCGCCCATCGTGGGCGCGGTGCTCGATCGCACGCGCCGGCCGGGAGCGCTCATGGCGGGGGCTGGCCTCGTGACTGCCGCGGCGTTCACGGTCGCCGCGTTCCTCGGCGACGTGCCCGCATGTGTGGTCGCGCTCGCCCTCATCGTCGCCGGCGTCGCAACGCCGTTCCTGATGGGCGGCCTGTCGAGCTTCGTGACCGAAGGGATCCCAGAGGAACGGAGGGCCTACGCCATCGACGCGCTGGCCTACAACCTCGGAGCGGTGGCCGGACCGGCCACCGTCGCGGCGGCGGCAGCCCTCGGCTCCGCCCGGCTCGCAACGCTGCTCATGGCGGGAAGCGCGTTGCTCGGCGCGGTCGGTACGCTCCCGCTGCGACTCCGCCCGCTCGCCGGCGAGCCGCACGGCTCGATGCTCGCCACGATGGCCGCGGGCTTCCGTCATATCGCGACGCATCGGCCGCTCGCCGTCATCACCGCGAGCGGCACCGTCAGCCAGTTCGGCGCGGGCGGCCTCGCGATCGCCGCGGTCGCGCTCTCGGTCGAGCGCAGCAGCGGTGCGGGCGCGGGAGCCGTCATCGTGACGGCCTTCGCGGTGGGCGGCCTGCTCGGCGCGCTCGCGAACTCGGCGTATCCCGCGCGGCTCCGGCCCGAGCTCGTCATGGGCGCCGGCTTTGCCGCCACCGGGGCGTTCACCGTGCTCGCCGCCCTCGATCTCGGCACGGAATGGACGATCGCCGCCATCGGGATCTCCGGGCTGTTCACGGCGTCGAGCGCGGCGGCGATGCTGCTCCTCCGCAAGCAGCAGAGCCCGCCGTCGCTCCGATCGCAGGTGTTCACCGTGGGCGCGGGGCTGCGCGCCGCCGCAGCCGCGGCGGGTGCCGCGGTGGCGGGCCTGTCGGCCGGCATCGGCGCCGAGGCGCTCATCATCGCCATCGGTGCGGTCTGGATCGTCTCGGGGGCGATGCTCGTCGCCTACCCGAGGGGCGCTCCCGCGATCGACGGCCCGGTGGTTGAGTAGCGCCCGGCGCAGCCGGACGCGTATCGAAACCACCCTGCCCCGCCCTACACCCCCAGCTCGAGCTCCGAGATCAGCACCGGCTGCCCGGTCGCGAGCGAGAGGTTGCCGGCGATGCCCACCGAGACGGCCTTCACACCGTCGGCGTAGCCGGCGACACGGCCGAGCGGCGCGTCATCCGTCACCCGGTGGAAGAGGTGGTCGAGCAGGTAGGCGTCGCCGCCGCCGTGGCTGCCGATGCCATCGGGGATCGGTACGACCTGCGCGCCCTCCCAGTGCCGCTGCAGCACGAGCCGCTCGGAGTCGGGCCGCACCTCGTCTTCGGGCGAGTACCCCGGATGCATGCTCGGGTCGATCACCACGCGGCCGTCGTCGCCGATGAGCACGGCGCCCCGCTCGACGACCTCGAGCTCGGCGCGCCCTTCGGTGCCATTCACGGTGACGCGGTAGCCCTCCCATGGCGCGTGCGCGTTCAGCGAGTAGCTCATCGTCGCGCCGGAGTCGTAGTCGACGATCGCGGCGAGGTTGTCTTCGATCGTGATGCCCTGATCGAACACGTCGCGGTCGCGGAGGTAGCCGTCGTGGTGTTCGTTGTCGAGGTAGAGCTCCTTCATGCGGGCGTCGGCCTCGAGGTCGAGCGCGAAGGGGTCGCCGGTGACCCCGGTGCCGCGCGCAGGACGCTCGCCGAGCCCGCGGGCGGCCGCATTCTCGGCACCGTAGAAGCGCAGCCCGCCGCTCGCGAAGACGCGAGTGGGCGCCGCCTGGATCCACCAGTTGACGAGGTCGAAGTGATGCGAGGCCTTGTGGATGAAGAGGCCGCCCGAGTTGGCCTTGTCGCGGTGCCAGCGGCGGAAGTAGTCGGCGCCGTGCACCGTGTCGAGCGCCCACTCGAAGTGCACGCTCGTCACCTCGCCGATCGACCCGTCGGCGATGACGCGGCGCAGCGAGCTGTTGCGCGGGCTGTACCGGTAGTTGAACGTGGTGATGACCTCTCGGCCGGTCTCGGCGATGGCCTCGCCGATGCGCCGCACGCTCTCGGCGTCGATCGTGAGCGGCTTCTCGACGACCACGTCGGCGCCGGCTCGGAGTGAGCGCACGACGAGGTCGGCGTGCGTGTAGTCGGGCGTCGTCACGATCACGCGGTCGAGGCGTTCGTCGCGGATCATCCGTTCCAGGTCTTCGGGCCGGTATCGATCGGGCAGCGGATGCCCCGCCGCGGCGATCTCCCGCTCGTACACGTCGAGACGGCCCGGGTTCACATCGCTCCACGCCACGAGGCTCGCGACGTCGGCGTGATCGCCGATGAGCGCACCGACATACATTCCCGCTCGACTCCCCGTGCCGATGAGTCCGTACCGTTCCTGCTGCGCCATCGCCTGCTCCGCTCGGGTCTCTTGGTGAGAAAGCGCTTCCCGCGAAGCATCCCATTCACCGGGGTCTCGCGGTAGAATCAAACGAGAAAGCGCTATCTCGGTTCATGCCCAGTTCTACCAGCAAAGGGCCGCGGCGGCCAAACCGCCGGGCCGCGGAACGAGCCGCCCGGTAGAGTCGGAACGCGCGAGCGGTGCGCACAACGCCGCTCGGAAACGCAGGAGGAACCGTTGACGGAGACCGGGATCGGCACGGGCCGGAGCACTCCGGCGACCCTGCACGACGTCGCGCGCGAGGCGGGCGTCTCGCTCGCCACGGCATCGCGCTCGCTCAACGGCAGCACGCGCAAGGTGAACGACGAGTACCGCCAGCGCGTGCTGGCCGCTGCGGCTCGCCTCGACTACTCCCCCAACCTCTCGGCGCAGGCCGTCGCCAGGGGCACGACGACGACCGTCGCGCTCCTCGTCGCCGACATCGCCGACCCCTACTTCTCCTCGATCGCCGCGGGCGTGGTAGCCGAAGCCGACCAGGAGCGGCTCATCGTCACCATGGCGGCCACCGAGCGCGACCCCGAGCGCGAGCTCGAACTCGTGCGCACCCTCCGCGGTCAGCGACCCCGCGTCATGATCCTCGCGGGCTCGCGCCCGACGAGCGATCCCACCGAGGGGGCGCTCGGTGAGGAGCTCGCCGCCTACGAGCGCTCGGGCGGGCGGGTCGTGCTCATCAGCCGCAACGAGTTCGATTTCCGCACGGTCATCGTCGAGAACACTGCCGGAGCCGACGCGCTCGCCCGCGAACTCGTCGGCATCGGCTATCGCCGATTCGCCGTCATCACAGGTGGCGAGGGCCTCCGCACCGCGGCCGACCGCGTCGATGGGTTCCGCGCCGGCCTCGCTGCGGCGGGCGGCACGCTCGACGACGAGCACGTGGTGCGCGCGGCGTTCACGCGCGACGGCGGCTACGACGGCATGCGCCAGCTCATCGAATCGGGCCTCGACGGCATCGAGCTCGTCTTCGCGGCCAACGACGTCATGGCGGTCGGCGCGCTCTCGGCGGTCCGCGACGCGGGCCTCGTGCCGGGCACGGATGTCGCGGTGGCCGGTTTCGACGACATCCCCACGGTGCGCGACGTCACGCCGGCCCTCACGACCGTGCGAGTGCCGCTCGAGGAGCTCGGGCGCCGCGCGCTCCGGCTCGCCCTCGGCGACGAGTCCGCCTCGAGCGAGGGCGCGGTGCGCACCGAGGTCGTGCTGCGGGCGAGTACACCCGCGCGCATCGCCTAACTCGGCGCCTCGAGCACCCCCGCATAGCGCACAGCTCGGCGCCTCGAGTACCCGCACTTCGCGCCCCGCGACCGCGATCACCCCGCACATCCCGCTTTCTTCGATCGAGTGGGCAGAGTTGGTCGAACCCCAGTGCGGTTCACGACCATGTTCGCCCACTCGATGAGTCAGGCAGCGTCCGCGCGAGCGCACTCACGACGCAGGGTGTTGCGAAATCGCAGCACCCTGTCCTACACTTCGGGTAAACGCTTTCCCGCAGCGGGCACGGCTCTCGCCGCCCGCTCCCGGCTGAACAGGAACCAACGTGGCAGAGTCGACCATCGGCATCATCATGAACGGCGCAACGGGGCGCATGGGCTACCGCCAGCACCTCGTGCGCTCGATCCTCGCGATCCGCGAGCAGGGCGGCGTGCTGCTCGCCGACGGCACGCGCGTGCAGGTCGAGCCGATCCTCGTCGGCCGCAGCGAGGCGAAGCTCGCCGAGCTCGCCGCGAAGCACGGCATCGAGCACTACACGACGAACCTCGACGAGGCGCTCGCCGACCCGCGCTGGCAGATCTACGCCGACTTCCTCGTCACGAAGGCCCGTGCCGCCGCGATCAAGAAGGCGATCGCCGCCGGCAAGGCGATCTACACCGAGAAGCCCACCGCCGAGAGCTTCGATGAGGCCCTCGAGCTCGCGCGACTCGCGCAGGCCGCCGGCATCAAGAGCGGCGTGGTGCACGACAAGCTCTACCTGCCGGGCCTGCAGAAGCTCAAGCGCCTCATCGACTCGGGCTTCTTCGGCCGCATCCTCTCGGTGCGCGGCGAGTTCGGCTACTGGGTCTTCGAGGGCGACTGGCAGCCTGCGCAACGCCCGAGCTGGAACTACCGTGCCGAAGACGGCGGCGGCATCATCGTCGACATGTTCCCCCACTGGAACTACGTGCTCGAGAACCTCTTCGGCCGTGTCGAATCGGTGTATGCGAAGGCCGTCACGCACATCCCGAGCCGGGTCGACGAGCAGGGCGAGGAGTACCTCGCCACCGCCGACGACGCCGCGTACGCGGTCTTCGAGCTCGAGGGCGGCGTCATCGCGCAGCTGAACTCGAGCTGGACCGTGCGCGTCAACCGCGACGAGCTCGTCGAGTTCCAGGTCGACGGCACGCACGGCTCGGCCGTCGTCGGGCTCTTCGGCTGCAAGATCCAGCCGCGCAACGCCACCCCGAAGCCGGTCTGGAACCCCGACCTCGCCGACGCGCACGACTACGACGCCGACTGGATCGAGAGCCCCGGCAACCAGGAGTTCGAGAACGGCTTCAAGACGCAGTGGGAGGAGTTCATCCGCCACGTCGTCGACGACGCCCCGAACCACTACGACTTCCTCGCGGGCGCGCGCGGCGTGCTGCTCGCCGAGCAGGGACTCGCGTCCTCCGAGCAGGGCCGTCGCATCGAGCTTCCGGTCGTGACCCTCGAAGGTTCGACGGAGACGGATGCCGCCGGCAGCACCGTGACGCCGAGCACCGCCGCTGCCGCGGGCAACGCCGGCACTGCGGCATCCGAGGCCCTCACCGGATCGGCTCGCTGAGCACGATGACGACCCTCACGCTCATCGCCGAGTCGGGCACCCGCACCAGGGTGCCCCTCGCCGCCGCGCCGATCATCTCGAAGCCTCGACACCCGCTCACGAGTCGTGTCGTGTATGCCGCGGCGCACGTCGTGCCGAAGGCGTGGGCCGACAACGTGCCCGGTGCGCCGGCCGAGATCGACTGGGAGCAGACGCTCGCGTTCCGCCACCACGTGTGGTCGTGGGGCCTCGGCGTCGCCGACGCGATGGACACCGCGCAGCGCAACATGGGCCTCGACGCAGCCGCGACCCGTGAGCTCATCTCGCGCAGCGCCGCCGAGGCGGCGAGCGTCGGCGGACGCCTCGTCGTCGGCGTCAACACCGACCACGTCGAAGAGGAGCACATCTCGCTCGACGAGGTGATCGACGCCTACAAGGAGCAACTGCACTTCACCGAAGACGCGGGCGCCGGCGTCGTGCTCATGGCGAGCCGCCACCTCGCGCGCGCGGCTCGCACCGCCGACGACTACCGCCGCGTCTACCGCGAGGTGCTGCAGGCGGCGGGCGCGCCGGTCATCCTGCATTGGCTCGGCACGGCGTTCGACCCGAGCCTCGCCGGCTACTTCGGCTCGGCCGACACCGACGCGGCCGCGTCCACCTTGCTGCAGGTGATCGAGTACAACCGCGAGCGCGTCGCGGGCGTGAAGATGAGCCTCCTCGACGCGGGCGCCGAGATCGCCGTGCGCGAGCGCCTGCCCGAGTCGGCCCGCATGTTCACGGGCGACGACTTCCACTACGTGGGCCTCATCGAGGGCGATGAGCGCGGCCACTCCGACGCGCTGCTCGGCGCATTCGCCGCGCTCGCGCCACATGCCTCGGCGGCCGTGCAGGCCCTCGACGCGGGCGACCTCGACCGGTACCGCGAACTCCTCGGTCCGACCGAGGCGCTCTCGCAGCAGATCTTCGCCGCGCCCACCTACTACTACAAGACGGGTGTCGCGTTCCTCTCGTGGCTGAACGGCCACCAGTCGGCGTTCAGCATGGTCGGCGGCCTGCACGCCGCCCGCAGCCTGCCGCACCTCTCCGAGATCGTGCGGCTCGCCAACGCGTGCGGCGCACTCGAGCGGCCCGAGCTCGCGGCCGCCCGCTGGCAGTCGCTGCTGACGCTCAACGGCATCGAGCCGGCGGAGGTCGCGATCGAGGCGGATCTCGCGGAGGCACTCGCATGACCGCGCACCCGCGACTGTCGCTCAACCAGGCCACGATCAAGTACGCGCCGTTCGACGAAGCCCTCCGCCTCACCCGCGCCGGCGGCTACGAGTCGATCGGGCTCTGGCGGGAGCCCGTCGCCGCGGTCGGCCTCGACGAGGCGGCCCGCCGGCTCGCCGACTCGGGCCTTCGCGTGTCGAGCCTGTGCCGCGGCGGGTTCTTCACCCTGCCCGAAGGCGCCGAGCGTCGCACGGCGATCGACGAGAACCGCCGCGCCATCGAGGAGACCGCGACGCTCGCCGCCGCGGGCGCTCCCGGCTCGGCCGCCGTGCTCGTGCTCGTCGCGGGCGGCATCCCGGCCGGATCCACCGATCTGGTGGGCGCCCGCGAGCGGGTGGGCGACGCCCTCGCCGAGCTGGCTCCGGATGCCGCGGCCGCCGGGGTGACCCTCGCCATCGAGGCGCTGCATCCGATGTACGCCTCCGACCGCGCCGTCGTCTCGACGCTCGGGCAGGCGCTCGATCTCGCGGAGCCGTTCGACGCGGCGGCCGTCGGCGTCGTCGTCGACACGTTCCACGTCTGGTGGGATCCCGCGGTGTTCGACCAGATCGCGCGCGCCGGGGCATCCGGTCGCATCGCGAGCTACCAGGTGTGCGACTGGGCCACGCCGCTTCCGGCCGACGTGCTGCTCGCGCGGCACTACCCGGGTGACGGCGTCATCGACTTCACCGCGTTCACTCGGGCCGTCGAGGCCGCCGAATACGCGGGCGACATCGAGGTCGAGATCTTCAACCAGGCGATCTGGGATGCCGCGTGGCCCGAGGTCGTCGAGCGCACCGCGTCGTCGTTCGACCGCGTGGTCGCACCGCACCTGTCGGCGCGCGTCGGGGCCTGACCCGACCGCGACGACCGCGGCGAGCTCCCCCAGTCAAGGGGCCACGATCGGGCGAATCGGCGAGCGTTCCCGGAGATCCGGCAGGAATGGCGTGTGACCGGCCCATTCGGTTACCCAAGCGTTATGAAGGTTTCCTCCGCAGTGCGCGATCATTGCAGTGCCGACGCCAAGGATGACGGCGGCACCGCGAGGGGTCGACCTCACCTACAGAAGGGGAGCGCCATGAAGGCTTCTTCATTGGTCTCTGCTGCCGCATTCGCCGGAGTCTCGGCGCTGTTGCTGGCAGGCTGTGCGGGCGGCGGCGATGGTGGTGGAGAAGACGGGGGCGACGCGGCGACGCGGGCCTGCGTCATCCTGCCAGACGCCGCCTCCTCGCCGCGCTGGGAGAACAACGACCGTCCGTATCTCGAAGAGGGCCTCGAGGAGGCCGGTTTCGAGACCGACGTCCAGAACGCCCAGGGCGACGTCAACAAGTACGCCACCATCGCCGACCAGCAGCTCAGCAAGGGCTGCGGCGTGATGCTGCTCGTCGACTACAACGGCGCCGGAGCCGCGGTCGCCGAGAAGGCCAAGGCCGAGGGCATCCCGGTGATCGCCTACGACCGCCCCATCGAGGGCGCCGACTACTACGTCTCGTTCGACAACTTCGAGGTGGGCCGCCTGGAGGGGCAGTCGATCGTCGACGGCCTGGGGGCCGCCGGCAAGGACCCGGCCACGGCAATCGTGGTCTACATGGGCGGTGACCCCGCCGACGGCAACGCCAAGATGTTCCACGACGGAGCCGTCGAGGCCATGGAGGCCGCCGGGATCAAGCCGGCCGCTGAGCCGCCGGGAGTCTGGGACGGCGAGAAGTCCGCGACGAACTTCGAGCAGGCGCTCACCGGGCTCGGTGGCAAGGTCGACGCGGTCTGGGTGGCGAACGACACCAACGCCGCAGGCGTGATCACGATCCTCGACAAGAACAGCCTCACCGTTCCGGTCTCGGGTCAGGACGCATCGGTCGCCGGCCTGCAGAACGTGCTGCTCGGCAAGCAGACCGCCACGGTCTACAAGCCGATCAAGCTCGAGGCCGACGCTGCCGTCGAACTCGCCGTCGCGCTGCTCGAGGGCGAGACCCCGACCGCCGACCAGGAGCTCGAGGACGGCACGCCGTACATCGCCGTCACTCCGGTGCTCGTCGGGCCGGAAGAGGTCGTCCAGGTGGTCGACGCCGGCGACGCCGACGCCGCAGAGCTCTGCGAGGGCGAAGTCGCCGCCGCGTGCGAGCAGTACGGCATCACTCCATAACCGAACGGATTCGGAGGCCCCGGGGCGCAGTCGCGTTCCGGGGCCTCCGATCCACCCCGCCATCCGCGACGGCGCGTGCCACACTGAGACCAGGACAGCGTCGTCTGAAAGGAATCCGGCATGGACAAGCCCATCATCGAGCTGACGGGGATCGTCAAGAGCTTCGGCCCGGTCAGCGTGCTCAAGGGCGTCGGCCTGAAGGCCTACCCGGGCAAGGTCACCGCCCTCGTAGGCGACAACGGCGCCGGCAAGTCGACGCTCATCAAGGGCCTCGCGGGCGTGCAGCCCTATGACGCCGGCACCGTGCGCTTCGACGGCGACGAGGTCGTGCTGCACACTCCGCGTGACGCTGCACACCTCGGGATCGAGGTCGTCTACCAGGACCTCGCGCTCTGCGACAACCTCGACATCGTGCAGAACATGTTCCTCGGTCGCGAGGAGACGGTCACTGGCACGTTCGACGAGGGCCGCATGGAGCGCGAGGCATCCGACACCCTCCGCTCGCTTTCGGTGCGCACGGTGAGGTCGGTGCGACAGAAGGTGGCGTCGCTCTCGGGCGGCCAGCGCCAGACGGTCGCGATCGCCCGTGCCGTGCTGAAGAAGGCCCGGGTCGTCATCCTCGACGAGCCGACCGCCGCCCTCGGCGTCGCGCAGACCGAGCAGGTGCTGCACCTCGTGCAGCGGCTCGCCGAGCAGGGCGTCGCGGTCATCATCATCAGCCACAACCTCGCCGACGTGTTCGCCGTCGCCGACCACATCTACGTGCTCTACCTCGGGCAGATGGTCGCCACGCTCGACGCGAAGCAGACGACGAGCGACGACGTCGTCGGCTACATCACCGGCACGAAGACCGCGGCAGGAGCAAGCGCATGAGTGCACCAGAGACGGTGAGCACCTCCGACGCCGCACCGGGCCCGGGCACCGGCGACCTCATCGGCAGCGGCCAGGAGGGGACGATCCAAGACCAGGTCCGCGGCTACTTCCAGCGCCTGCGCAGCGGCGAGATGGGCGCACTGCCGGCTGTGGGCGGCTTCGTGGTGCTGACGATCCTGTTCAGTCTGCTCAGCCCGTTCTTCCTGACCGAGCGCAACTTCGCCAACCTCCTGACCCAGGCGGCCACGCTCGTGATGCTCGGCATGGCCCTCGTGTTCGTGCTGCTGCTCGGCGAGATCGACCTGTCGGCGGGCGTGACGAGCGGCATGACGATGGCCCTGTTCATCGTGCTCGTCAACGTGCACGGAGTGCCGTGGATGATCGCGCTGGCGATCGCGTTCGCCGCCGGCATCCTCACCGGCACGTTCATCGGCTTCTTCGTCGCGAGGGTCGGGATCCCCTCGTTCGTCGTGACCCTCGGCCTCTTCCTCGGCTATCAGGGACTCACGCTGATGATCATCGGCGCAGGCGGTCTCTACCGCGTGCAGATCCCCGAGATCAGGGCCATCCAGAATCAGAACCTCCCGGTGTGGGCGGGATGGGCCATGCTCGCGATCGTCCTCGCGGTGTCGGCGGCGACCTCGTTCTGGGATCGCACCCGCCGCACCCGCGCCGGCGTTCCCAACCGCACGATCACGCTCGTCTGGATCAAGCTCGGCGTCATCCTCGTCATCGGCGGCGCCGTGGTCGGCATCCTCAGCCGCAACCGGGGCCAGTCGGTCGGTGCCGTCGAGGGCGTGCCGATCGTCGTGCCGATCGTGCTCGTCATCCTCTGGATCGGCACGTTCGTGCTGGACCGCACGAGGTACGGCCGGTACCTCTATGCGATCGGCGGCAACGCCGAGGCGGCGCGGCGCGCGGGCGTGAAGGTCATGCTGATCCGGTGGACCGCGTTCATCATCTGCTCGAGCCTCGCCGTGGTCTCGGGCCTGTTCTCGATCAGCAAGGTCGGCGCGGTCGATGCGGCCGCCGGCCGCGAGATCGTGCTGTCGGGCGTCGCTGCCGCGGTCGTCGGCGGCGTGAGCCTCTTCGGCGGCCGCGGTCGCCTGCTGCATGCAGCCGTCGGCGCGCTCGTGATCGCCGTCATCACGAACGGGCTCGGGCTGCTCAACCTCCCAGCGGGTGTCAACCTCGTGGTCACGGGCAGCGTGCTCATCCTCGCGGCCACGGTCGACGCGGTCTCGCGCACCAGGGGCGGCGGCAGGATCCTGCGCACCTGACGGCTCGCCCGACCCGTCGGCGTGCCGCGGGTACTCTGGGGTGATGTCGTTCGATCTGCAGGACATCCCCCTCGACTCCGCGGCATCCGCAGCCATCGCAGACCAAGGCCTTGAATACCGACTGCTCGATCCGGGCAACCGAGGCGCGCTCGCGGCGTGGGTCGAGGCCGACATGCGCGGCTTCCACCACTCCCGGCCGCGGAAGTCGGATGCCGCGCACCAGCTGCGGATCCTGTCAGACCGGCGCGTGCTCGGCGTCTACGATCCGAAGGCGGCCGACACCGAGACGCCCGTGGCGACGGTGTCGGGCTGGCCGACGGGACTCACGGTGCCCGGCGGGCGCAGCGTCGACGCCTGGGCGGTCAGCTCCGTCACCGTCTCGGCGACGCACCGTCGCCGCGGCATCGCCAGGGCCCTCATGGAAGGCGCGCTCGCCGATGCCCGTGCCGCCGGCGCGGCACTCGCGATGCTCACCGTCACCGAGGCGACGATCTACGGTCGATACGGCTACGCCCCCGCTGCACAAGCGGCGACCATCACGGTCGACCGCCATCGGGTGCGCTGGATCGGTCCGGCCAGCCCCGGACGCCTCGAACTCGTCGAGCCCGCCGTGCTGCGCGACGACGCTGCGGCGATCGTTCGTCGCGCTGTCGCTCGCACGCCTGGCGAAGTCGACCGCTGGCCCGGTCTCCTCGATCGCGTGCTCGGTCTCGTGGAGCCCGACCGCGACTCCGCCCGAGCCACGCGGGTGGTCCGGTACGACGACGAGCAGGGGCAACCGCAGGGCTTCGTCACGTACCGCATTGCGCGTGAGCCCGACGAGCCCGGCATCCTCGAGTTCGAGTTCCTCGTGGCCGCGACCGACGACGCGGAGCGCGAGCTCTGGCGATTCCTCGTGGAACAGGACTTCGTGACCGGCGTGCGCGGGCGGTTGCGCTCGGTCGACGAGCCACTCGCATGGCTGCTCGAGGACCCGCGGGCGATCACGGTCAGTGACGTCGTCGACCACCTCTGGGTGCGTGTGCTCGACCCGGTCGCGGCACTCTCCGCCCGCGTCTACGGTGCGACCGGCACGCTCACCCTCGAGATCGCCGACCCCGGCGGCCATGCCGACGGCACGTTCGAGCTCGAGGTCGCCGGCAACGGCCGGGGCGAGCTGCGGCGGGTCGACGATGCGACGTCGGGGCCGCGCGCCGCGGCATCACCGGCCGCGCCGAGCACCCGTCGCTCGCGCCGCCCGTCGCAGGGCATCCGCCTCGGCGTGCAGGAGCTCGGCGCGATCTACCTCGGCGGCGTGCGGCCTTCGGTGCTCGCGCGCGCGGGCCGCATGACCGAACTGGCACCCGGGTCGCTCGCGCTCGCCGACCGCATGTTCGCCGCCGAGCGCACGCCGCACCTCAGCATCTGGTTCTGACGAGCACGCGCTCGGGGGCGTGCTCGCGCGGTCGGCACGACGCTACATCATGTCCTGTCGCGGGAACACGACCTTGTCCATGATGATGACGAGCGACGCCGCAACCGGGATCGCCACGAGCGCCCCGAGCACGCCGCCGAGCGTTGCGCCGGCCACCGCGGCGATCACCACGAGTGCGCCGGGCACGGCGACCGCGCGCGACATGATGCGCGGGCTCAGCACGTAGGCCTCGACCTGCATGTAGATGAGGTAGTAGATCGCCGCCGCGAGCGCGGTCACCGGCGAGGCGGCGAGGCACACGAGCGAGATGATGGCGGCGCCCGTGATCGTGCCGACGAGCGGTACGAGCGAGGCGAGGAACGCGATGAAGGCGAGCAGGATCGGCTGAGGCGCGCCGATGATCGACAGGTAGATGAGGCTCAGGACGCCGTTGATCGCGCCAAGGCTCACTTGGCCGATGACGTAGCGACCGACGGAACCGGTGATCTCCTCCGAGACCTCTCGGTACTGACCGCGGGAGCTCGCGGGCACGAATCGCGCGGCGTAGCGCTTCAGCGAGTCGAGCGAGGCGAGGAAGTAGAGGGTCAGGATGAGCACGATCACCGCGCCGGTGAATCCGCCGAGGATGCCGGCGCCCACCGCGAGGATGCCGCCGCCGAGCGAGCCGAGATTGTTGGGGTCGGCGAGCCAGTCGCCCGCGGAGACGATGGTGTCTTCGATGGCGGTGCCGGTGCCGGTCAGGGAATTGAGCCAGCCGACGAAGTCGCTGTCCAGCACCCTCTCGACGATCTCGTCCCAGTCCGTGATGATGGCCGTCGTCTGTCGGATCACGATCGGCACGATGAGGGAGATGAGGCCGACGAACAGGCCGATCACGACGACGAACACGAACAGGATCGCGAGGCCCCGCGGCATGTCGCGGCGCTGCAGCCAGCTGACGATGGGATCGAGGCCGAGTGCCAGGAAGAGTGCCAGGGCCACGTAGAGGATCACCGTGCCGAGCTGGCCGACGATGTTGCCGAGCAGCACGGCGAGCAGCACGCCGAGCGCCCCGACGAATCCGATGCGGAACGCGCGGATCTTCACCTCGGGTGCGGGCGATCCCTTATTGGAAGTGACCTGGGCCGTCGGCGCAGGTTCTGGTGTCGGCCGTCGTTTCGTTCGCACCCGCATGCCCCGACGCTACACGGGCGCGGGGCATCCGGCGGGAATGAAACGGGCGCGAACGCGTTGCGACTGGAGGAGCGAACTGATGGGGTGGTGGTCGACGTCGCCCCGGCGAGGAGGAACATGACGGAGCAGAGCGCGGTGGGATTCCGTTCCGATCGAGGTCCCGTGCTCGTCGCGGTCATGCTCGCGACAGGGCTCATCGCCATCGACGCCACCATCCTCGCGACCGCTGTGCCATCGATCGTGGCCGACCTCGGCGGGTTCACGCAGTTCCCGTGGCTGTTCTCGATCTACCTGCTCGCGCAAGCGGTGTCGGTGCCGGTGTATTCCAAGCTCGCCGACACGATCGGGCGCAAGCCGATCATGCTCATCGGCATCGGCCTGTTCCTCGTCGGCTCGATCCTCTGCGGTTTCGCATGGGACATGACCTCGCTCATCGTGTTCCGCGCGCTGCAGGGGCTCGGAGCAGGAGCGGTGCTCCCCGTGTCGATCACGATCACGGGTGACATCTACACGGTGCGCGAGCGCGCGCGGGTGCAGGGCTACATCGCGAGCGTCTGGGCGGCCTCGTCGGTCATCGGGCCGACGCTCGGCGGGCTGTTCGCCGAGTTCGCCTCGTGGCGGTGGATCTTCTTCGTGAACATCCCGCTCTGCATCATCGCCGCATGGATGCTGCTCCGCGCGTATCACGAGTCGGTCGGGCGGGAGAAGCACCGCATCGACGTCGCGGGCGCGAGCGTGCTCACCGTCGCGCTCACGCTGCTCATCCTCGCGGTGCTCGAGGGAGGCCAGGCCTGGGCGTGGCTGTCGTGGCAGAGCGTGGGCGCCTTCGCCGTGGGCGGGCTGCTCCTCGTCGCGTTCGTGCTCATCGAGCGGCGGGCAGCCGAGCCGGTGCTGCCGCTCTGGCTGTTCTCGCGGCGGCTCATCGTGACGACCTCGCTCATCTCGCTCGGCGTCGGCGCCGTGCTCATCGGCCTGACTTCGTACGTGCCGACCTTCCTCGAGGCGTCGGCCGGCGCTTCACCGCTCGTGTCGGGGCTCGCGGTCGCCGCGCTCACCCTGGGCTGGCCGATCGCGGCCGCCCAGTCCGGCCGCCTCTACCTCCGCATCGGGTTCCAGCGCACCGCGCTCATCGGGCTCGCGATCACGGTGCTCGGCTCGACGGCCCTCGTCGTGTCGTCGTTCACGCCGAGCGTGGTGGCCACCGCGATCGCGTGCTTCATCGTGGGTCTCGGACTCGGGCTCGTCGCCTCCCCCACCCTCATCGCGGCGCAGTCGTCGGTGCCGTGGACCGAGCGCGGGGTCGTCACCGGCGCGAACATGTTCCTCCGCTCGATGGGCAGTGCCGTGGGCGTGGCGATCTTCGGCGCGATCGCGAACGGCGTCATCGCGCGCTCCGGGCTCGGCGAGCACTCCCCCATCGCGATTCACGCGGCGTCGACGGCCGTCTTCGTCGCGGTGCTCGTCGCCGCGTTCGTCACGATCGCGGGCGGCATCGCGATGCCCCGTGCCGACGTCGACGACGTCGAGCACCGCCCGGCCGGGGCGAGCGCCGCGGAGACCGCCGCACAGACCGCCGACAAGGCAGCCGAGGCCTGAACTCCGCTCACACCATCGCCACGACGCGCTCGACGAACCAGCGAGCCCAGCCCGGGGCACGGCCCGGCCCGCGCAGCCCGGTCAGCGCAGCCCGGCCGGCGGAATGACCTCGCCCTGCATCGTGCGCACCCAGCGGTCGCCCGTCTCGCGAAACTCCGCGTGCGTCGAGAAGCGGTAGTGGTAGGCGCGGGCGCGCACCCATCGCGGCGGCTGCCCGTCGAACGGGTCGATGCGCATGAGCTTCAACGTCGCGGCATCCGATTCGAGCAACCGCAGCAGCAGCATCTCGAACCACGGCTCCCAGAGGCGGCCGAGCGGCAGGAACCACATGAGCCAGTCGAGCCGCAAGTGGTACGGCGCCCATTGCGGCGGCATCCGCCGCAGATCGCCGGGCTTGCCCTTGAACTCGTATTCGCGCCACTCGGCGTCGGCGTCGGGCGACTCGGAGAGGGTGCCCTCGACGACGATCTCGATGCGCCGCTTCGTGACCGTGCCGAACGCGCCGTATGCGTTCACGAGCATCCAGCGGTTGAAGCTCGCGTTCATCAGCTGCCGGCGCGAGAAGAGGTTCTGCACCGGGCGCACGCTCAGCACGAGCAGGAGCACCGCCACCGCGGCGACGATGACGAACCACCAGATCGGCGTCGTCGCGGCATCCGTGCCCAAGTCGGTCGGGATCGCCGGGATCAGCCAGCGCCAGGCGGAGTCGGTGATGGCGGATGCCGCGAGCACCACGGTGATCCAGTTGAGCCACGCGAAGTTGCCGGTGACGATGAGCCACAACTGGGTGAGGATCACGATCGCGGCGGCCGATGAGCCGATCGGCCCCGGCACGAACAGCAGGAACGGCACGATCAACTGGGCGAAGTGGTTGCCGAGCACCTCGCCCTTGTGGAACCACTTCGGCAGCAGGTGCGCCTGCCGGCTCACGGGATTGGGCATCGGCTGCGTCTCGTGGTGGTACATGAGCGCCGTGAGGTCGCGCCACTCGCTCCCGCCGCGGATCTTGATCATGCCAGCCCCGAACTCGAGCCGGAACACGAGCCACCACACCGCGATGATGATCATGATCGGGGGAGGCTCGTTGTTCGACCCGAGGAACGCGACGGTGAAGAGCGCCTCGCAGAGCAGCATCTCCCAGCCGAAGCCGTAGAAGGTCTGGCCGACGTTCACGATCGAGAGATAGAGGATCCAGAGCGCGAGGAAGACGAGCAACGGCAGCCACGGAGGGCCGAGCTGCGGGAGGCCGAGGATCACGGATGCCGCGAGCACGAGCCCCGCGCTCGCCACGGCCACGAGGCGCCGGTCGGTGTAGCCCCACCGGAAGAGGGTAGGGCCGCGGAGCCGCGACGCGCGCCGCAGCAGCTCGGGAACGGGCAGCAGCCCATGCTCGCCGAGCAGCGGCCGGAACTGGTTCAGCGTCGACCAGAACGCCACGAAGGCGAGCGCGCCCACCCCGCGCTGCACCACCTGGCGGGCGATCTCGTAGTCGTGCGCATCGAACCAGTCGAGCCAGTCCACAGCTCACGGTACCGCCGGCGAGCAGCGGCCGTCGATCAGAAGCGGTTCAGATAGACCCAGGGCAGCCGGTCCATCACGAGCCGGTGCCGGCGGCCCTCGGCGTCGGGCGCATCGTCGGGAACCGCGTGCCGGTCACGATCGGCACCGTTCGAGACGTCGTACTCGTCGTCCTCCTGCCAGAGCACCATGGTGCGACTCTGGTTGAAGCGAGCGACGAAGGGCCGCACATCGCCGCTGCGCAGCTCGGCGAGCGCGGCGTCGACGGATGCCGCATGCTGCAGCCCGTGCAGCGTGACCCACGTCGGCGGCCACAGCGTCATGGCGCCGGCCGCGTGGCGCTCGAGCGCGTCGGCCGGGCGAAGCCATTCCGCGCCGGCGACCTCGTCGGGTGCGAGCCGCAGCTCGCCGTCGGGCACCCGCACGGCGAAGAACGTGGTGGTGAGCTGCTTCTGCGCGCCGTGCGGTGGGGTCCAGTGCGAGAACGGCACGAGCTCGGCGGGGTCGAGCTCGAGGCCGACCTCCTCGCGCGTCTCGCGCACGGCTGCCCTGCGGGCGGCCTGGATGCCGTCGATCGGGTCCCCTGCGCCGTCCGCCTCGTCGACCGCGCCACCCGGGAAGACCCACGCGCCGGCGAAGGAGCCGCGGTCGCGCGGTCGCTCGGCGAGGAGCACTTCGAGCCCGCGCTCGCCATCGCGCAACAGCACGACCGTCGCCGCGGCACCGGTGCGCGCGGGGTCGGTCAGGGATTCGAGGTCGCTGTCCATGCCCTCAGACTAGGCCGCGCGGCACGCGAGCACACGGGTTTGCGGGTGTCCTACGAATCGGCTGCGGCGATACACTGCGGGCATGGACGAGACCTCTTCCGTGCCCTCCGCCGGCGAGCGCGTTTCGCCGGTCGCGACGCTCCTGCGGGCGCCGAACCCCGGGCCGATGACGCTCGACGGCACGAACTCCTTCGTGCTGCGTGCGCCGGGCGCCGCGAGTTGCGTTGTCGTCGACCCCGGCCCAGACGACGCCGGGCACCTCGCCAGGCTCGCAGCCGCCGGCCCCGTCGAGCTCATTCTCGTCACTCACCATCACGCCGATCACACCGAAGGCGTCGCCCGGTTCGCCTCGATGACGGATGCCCCGGTGCGCGCGATCGACCCCGCGCTCTGTCTCGGCGCTCCGCCCCTCAGCGATCGTGAGCGCATCAAAGCCGCGGGGCTCGAGATCGAGGTCGTCGCCACGCCGGGGCATACGACAGACTCGGTGTGCTTCGTGCTGCCCGGCGACGAAGCGCTCGGTGTGAAGGACGCGGTGGTGACGGGCGACACGATCCTCGGTCGGGGAACGACGATCATCTCCGACCCCGACGGCGCGCTCGGGCCGTACCTCGCGTCGCTCGAGCGGCTGCGGGCGCTCGGCTCCGAAGCGCACGTGCTCGTGCTGCCGGGCCACGGCCCGGCGCTCCCCGACCTCGCCACGATCTGCGATGCCTACCTCGCCCACCGGGCGGAACGCATCGAGCAGATCCGCGCCGCCCTCGCCGAGCTCGGCGCGGACGCGTCGGTCGTTGCAGTCACCGACCTCGTCTACGCAGACACGGATGCCTCGGTGCGAAGTGCAGCCGAGGCATCCGTTCGAGCGCAATTGCGGTACCTGCGCGGCACCGCGTAGCGGTCAGGCCGCGACCGCGAAGCCGCCGGTCCAGCCGATCTTCTCCTGCACGCCGAGCGTGAGCTGGAGGAAGCCCACGGACTCGAGCTCACGGGCACGTGACAGCGAGCCCGCGTCGACCGCGGCGACGCCACCGTCACGCACGACCTCGGCGAGCGCGTTCTTCGCGTCGACGTCGTCGCCGGCGATGAGCACGGTGGTCGGCAGCCCGCCGACGGTCTTCGACGCGAGCGTCGCCGCGAAGTTCGTGTTGAAGGCCTTGAGCACGCGCGAGTCGGGCAGCGCCTTCGCGAGCTCGCTCGCCTTCGAACCGTCGGCGGGTGCGACGAGGGAGTCGAAGGTCTCGAAGTTCAGCGGGTTCGTGATGTCGACGACGATCTTTCCCGCGAGCTCGGCGCCGCGGGTCGCGACGATCTCGTCGAGCGCGGGGTGCGGCACGGCGAGCACGACGATGTCGCCCGTTATGGGCTCGGACGTGTCGCGGCCCAAGTACTCGACGGGGTTGCCGCCGGCGGTGACGATGCCGCCGATGACGCTGCCCATGTTGCCGGATCCGATGATGCTGACGGTGGTCATTGTGTTCCTCTCGGCGCCACTCGGGGCGCATTACTTGTCGATACAACCAACACTCTAGCCACAATCAGTTGTTGCGTCAACCAATGCGGTAGGATGAAGAAATGAGCAGCGACACGAGATGGCTGAGCACCGAGGAGTCCGCCGCCTGGGTGCGGCTCATCGCGCTCACCGAGCTGCTGCCGAACGCGCTCGACGCACAGCTCCTGCGCGACGCAGGCCTGACCCACTTCGAGTACGGCGCCCTCATGGCGCTCGCCGGGGCGCCCGAACGCACCATGCGCATGACCGAGCTCGCCTCGCGCACCAACGCCACCCTCCCGCGCCTCTCGCACGTCGCTCGCCGGCTCGAGGAGCGCGGTCTCATCGAGCGGTTCCCGTGCCCCACCGACCGCCGCGCCACGAACGCGACCATCACCGAGGCGGGTCTGGACCTCATCGCGCACGCGGCGCCCGGCCACGTCGACACGGTGCGCACGAACGTGCTCGACCTGCTCACCGAGGAACAGATCGGCCAGCTCTACCAGATCGCCGGCGCCGTGCTCGCGCGGCTCGATCCCGACGAGCGCCTCGCCGCCACGTCGTGCCAGTTCAGCGAGGGCCCGGCGGTCGCTCGCGCGGGCTGAGTCGCGGGCCGCACGGTCTGCTCTGGGCAGCACTGCCCTGAGCGGCATCCGCCCCGCGGCACCGCCTGCCCGCGCAGGCTGGATGCATGAGCGATCACGACACACCACCGATCCACCCGATCGACGCCGAGCTGACCAAGCGGCTCTTCCACGAGCGCATCATCGTGCTCGGCGACGAGCTCGACCAAGCCGGCGGCAATCGCCTGGTCGCGCAACTCATCACCCTCGCGGCCGACGACCCGCGCCGCGACATCCGCTTCTGGATCAACTCCCCCGGCGGCTCTGTCTCGGCGATGCTCGCGATCGCCGACGTCATGCGCTCGATCCCGAACGACGTCTCGACGATCGCCGTCGGCATCGCGGCGAGCGCGGGCCAGTTCCTCCTCTCGGCGGGCACAACGGGCAAGCGGTTCGCGCTGCCGCACGCGCGCATCCTCATGCACCAGGGCTCCGCGGGCATCGGTGGCACCGCCGTCGACGTCGAACTGCAGGCCGACGACCTGCGCTACACGCGCGACACGGTACTCGGCCTCGTCTCGGGCTTCACGGGTCAGCCCGTCGAACGCATCGCCGAGGACTCCCTGCGCGACCGCTGGTACACGGCGGCAGAGGCTGTGGACTACGGCTTCATCGACCACATCGCCGACGGCTTCGACGAGCTGTATCCGCACGGCCTGCGGCCCCAGACCGGGATCCAGGCGCCGACCGGATTGCGAGTGACGGCATGACGAACTACACGATCCCCTACGTCGTCGAGAAGCGCGGCAACTCGGAGCGCTCGCTCGACGTGTACAGCCGGCTGCTCTCGGAACGCATCGTCTACCTCGGCACCGAGATCGACGACGGTGTCGCGAACGTGCTCATCGCGCAGTTCCTGCACCTCGCCTCGGAGTCGAACGACGTGCCGATCAGCCTCTACGTGAACTCCCCCGGCGGCTCGCCGGGCGCCGCGCTCGCGGTGTACGACACGATGCAGCACATCCGGCCGGATGTCACGACCACGTGCGTCGGCCAGGCCGGCGGGCCGGCGGCGGTGCTCCTGGCCGGCGGCGCGAAGGGGCGACGGGCGATCCTGCCGCACGGCCGGGTGATCCTGCACCAGCCGTCGACGCAGGGACGCGGCTCGATCCCCGACCTCATCCTGCATGCCGACGAGGTGGTGCGGGTGCGAGCCGAGCTCGAGGCCGCCCTCGCCACCGACACCGGACGGGACGCCGGGACGCTCCGGCACGACACCGATCGCGACCTCATCCTCCCCGCGGCTGCCGCGGTCGAGTACGGCCTCGCCGATCACGTGCTGCTGTCGCAAGTGGAGGTCGGCGCGTCGAGCGTCGCCGCGGCCTACGCGGCGAGCAGGTAGGCGTCGAAGCGGCCGGGACCGGGTGCGGGCGCTGTTTCCGGCCCGGCGATGTCGAGCGGATGCTCCGGCACGAGGTCGGCGCGGAACGCGAACGAGGCCTCGACCCGCAGGAGCTCTCGCCGCTCGGCCGCGGTGCGCTCGGCCTCCTGCCGCTCGCCGAGGAGCCCGCCGACACGGCGGACCACATCGACCAGCGCGAGTCCGAGCGCATCGGCCACCGAGCCGAGCACCTCTGAAGACGGCTCCTTGCGGCCGCGCTCGATCTCGGAGAGGTACTGCGGTGAGACGCCCGCGGTCGAGGCGACCTCGGTGAGGATGCGCTCCTGCTCGAGTCGCTCGCCGCGGAGCACCTCGCCGAGCACGTGCCGCCACAGCGGCTTGGACGTGGGCGAGCCAGCGGCCCGCGTGAACTCGACGACCTTGCCCATGGCACGAGGGTAGCCGCGGCATCCGCTCGGGAACAGGCCGATCCGCTCAGAGCAGAACGCGGCCGGCGAAACGGCCCTCGCCGCTGACGCGGCGGGGGTCAGCGGGGGTCAGCGAGGGTCGTAGGTGAGGCAATCGGCCTCGACTGCGCCGGGGCCGACGCGCACGGATGGCGCCGTGCACTCGAGCGAGGAGTTGTGCACGCACTCCGCACGCTGGCAGGCGCCGACGTGAGTGAGCACCTTGTCGAGCCCGCCCTTCGTGCCGAGCGGGATGAACGTGGCGCACTCCGCATCGCCGATGGAGCCGCCGATCGTCACCGCCGCTGCATGGCAATGCGAGTGGTCGTTGTAGGAACATCCGGCAACCGAACACTCGCTGACTGCGGGCATGTCGTCAAGGGTCATGCTCATGGTGACCTCCACTGCGTCTCGGCCGTGCACTACCGAGATGCTAGCCCGGGCACCCGGAGGCGCACAGCACCTGCGACCCGAATTTCCGCAGATCAAAGGCACTTTTTACTGAGGGGAGGCTAACCTACCTGGCCGAATGCACGCTCGCCGACGCCGTCAGGCGGGCGGGTTCTCGGGATCGAGCGTCTCGATCGAGTCCTGCTCGACCTCGTTGTCGGCGTCGAGCTCGTTGGCGTCGGCTCCGAGTTCCTCCGCGTCGTTGCGCTGCTCGGGGCGCACCTTCTCGGGCGCGCCGACGTCGGGGGTGTTCTCGTCGGGGTCGCGTCGCACGAACGGCTCGCGTGGGTCGGTCATCATCGCTCCATAGCTCCGCGGTAGGGATGCGTCAAGCCTGCGCCCGGTCGCGGCATCCGTCAACGGCTTGACAGCACTGCGCCGTGACGCGCCCGGCGCGTTGCGGTCACGCGGAGCGGGCCGCGGCGATTGCCACTGGCTCACTTGCCACCCTCACGACAGAATGAACGCAGACACTCGGAGGTGGGCGATGTCAACCGAATTCGTGCTGTGGTCGATGCTGGGCCTGTATGGCGCCGTTGGCGGCCTGCTGCTCCTCGCCGCGTTGTGGTCGATCATTCGCGCCAAGCGCTGAGCCCTCTGGCCCCGTAGTACCGCCTCATGAGAGGCTGAGCAACGCGGCTTCCGGCCGGGAGCGCGAATCGAGGGGGTTCATGTGGGACTGTTCGACAAGGCGAAGAACGCGTTCACCGGCGGGCAGGCCACCGGTGGGCAGGATTGGACCGCGCAGGCGCAAGCCGCGCAAGAACTCGCGAACCAGTCGCTGCGCGAGGCCGGATACACCGATGGTTCGCCGGTCACCATGGCCAACGCCGGCGCGGTGAGCGCCGCCATGTCGGCCGACCACGACGTGCTCAACGCTTACGGCCAGGAGCTCAACCGCATAATCGCCATCGGCGCGCCCGGCACGTCGGTGATCCGCAGCGCCGTCGACACGGGCGAGCGCACCGCGGGCAACCCGTGGTACCTGCTCGAGATCGAGGTCACCCTTCCGGGCACGGGGCCCTACACCGTGCAGAAGCGCGAGATGGTCGCCCCGCAGTTCCTCGCGGGCTACGCCGAGGGCACCGTGCACGAGATCAAGGTCGACCCGGCCGACCCGAACAAGACCGCCTTCACGAGCTAGCGATGGGCGTCTTCCGCGACCTGTTCCGGCTCACCAAGGCGGGGCTCGAGCAGACCGCCCGCACCGACTACATCGGAAACCTGCGACAATCGGCCGACCTCGCCGAGCAGTTCGCCGGAGTCCAGCCGGGCGATGTCACGGGAACGCATGGCGCGGCCACGGCGAACCCGTTCCTCAACATGACGATGTACGGGAGCATGACCCAGGGATCTGGGCGGGTGGTCTCGCTGGCCGACAGCGGCAAGCGCATGGGCGATGAGGTGATCTACGCCGTGGAGCTCGACATCACGCTGCCCGGCGCCGAGCCCTACCGCACGACGTACAAGACCGTGATCGCCGCGGCGGCACTGCATGGCTGGCAGCCTGGCGCCATCTTCCCGATTCGGGTGAGTCCCGACGATCGCAACGCCGTGATGCTGGGCTGATTCCTTAGGCTTGGCGCATGAGCAGCGCCGAGGTCACCGTCGATCGTCCGAGCGCGCTTCGTCGCGTCCGGCGCCGCGGCGGAACGACCGACCGCACGGCGGCGATGCTGTTGCTGCTCTTCACGGTGATCGCGATCGTGTGGGCGAACTCCCCGTGGGGCGCGACGTACGACCCGTTCTGGGATACCGACGTCGAGGTCGGCATCGGCGGATTCAGGCAACACCTCACCCTGCATCAGCTCGTGAACGACGGACTGATGGCGTTCTTCTTCTTCACGGTCGGCCTCGAGGTGAAGCGCGAGTTCACCCTTGGCGAGCTCACCGATCGCTCGCGCGCGGCGGTGCCGGTGATCGCCGCGATCGCCAGCCTGGCGCTGCCCGCAGTGATCTTCCTGGCGCTGAACGCGAGCTCGGGCAACGGGCACGCGTGGGGCATCGTGATCTCGACCGACACGGCATTCCTGCTCGGAGCACTCGCGGTCATCGGGCCGCAGTTCCCGGCTCGCCTGCGCACCTTCCTCCTCACGCTCGCGGTCGTCGACGACATCGGTGCGCTCATCGCGATCGCCGTGTTCTACAGTGACGGGCTCCAGCTGGCGCCACTCGCGTTCGTCGCCCTGCTGATCGTAGCGCTCGCACTCGTGCGGTTCCTCCCAGTGGCTCGCGGGCCCGCCTACGCGGTGCTCGGCGTCGCGCTCTGGTTCGCCCTCGCCGCGGCCGGCGTGCACCCGACCCTCGCGGGCGTGGCGGTCGCGCTGCTGATCCCGGTCTTCCCGCCGAAGCGCATGGAGGTCGAGCGCGCGGCCGAGCTCACGCGGGCGTTCCGCGAGTCGCCGAACTCCGTCTACGCTCGCGACGCAACCCGCAGCCTCCGCGACTCGATCTCGATCAACGAGCGCCTGCAGACGGAGTGGGGGCCGTACATCGCCTTGGTCGTGCTGCCGCTGTTCGCGCTCGCCAACGCGGGCGTGCGCCTCGATCCCGCCACGCTGGCGGCCGCGGTCGGCTCGACGCTGGTGTGGGGCGTCGTCGCGGGCCTCGTGGTCGGCAAGCTGGTCGGCATCGCCGGCGCCACAGCGATCGTGCAGAGGCTGCGCCTCGGCCGGCTCGCACCCGGGCTCACGATGCCGCGCATCGCCGGCGGCGCGGCGCTCTCGGGCATCGGCTTCACGATCTCCCTCTTCATCGTCGGCCTCGCGATCGAGGACCCCGAGCAGCAGGATCTCGCCCGCGTCGGCGTGCTCGCGGCATCCGTCATCGCGTTCGCGCTCGGCTGGGCGGTGCTCACCGTGGCCGATCGCGTGCGACCCCCTCAGGCGATCGGGGCGAAGCTCATGCGCCCCGTCGAACCGGAACGCGACCACATCCGCGGCCGCGCCGACGCTCCCCTCACGATCGTGGAGTACGGCGACTTCGAGTGCCCGTTCTGCAGCCGCGCCACCGGGTCGATCGACGCGGTGGTCGCGTACTTCGGTGACGAGGTGCGCTGGGTGTGGCGGCACCTGCCACTCGAGCAGATGCATCCGCACGCGAGGGAAGCGGCGCAGGCGGCTGAGGCGGCCGCACGGCAGGGCCGGTTCCTCGAGATGGCACGCATGATGTTCGCGAACCAGGATCACCTGGAGACCGACGCGCTGTTCCGTTACGCCGACGAGCTCGGGCTCGACCCCGACCGCTTCGCCGAGGACCTCCGCTCGCCCGAGGTCGTGCGCCGAGTCGAGGACGACGTGCTCGACTGCGAGCTCATGGATCTGCACTCGACGCCCACGTTCTTCATCGGTGAGCGCCGGCACAAGGGTCCGTACGACTCTGCGAGCCTCATTCGAGCACTCGAGGCTTCGCGAGATGCGTGATCGACGACGAGGAGCAACGGCATGCCGGTGACGAGCGCGGGACTGCTGCTCTACCGCGCGGGCGAGGAGCTCGAGGTGTTCATCGCGCACATGGGCGGTCCGTTCTGGGCGCGCAAACGCGAGGGCGCGTGGTCGATCCCGAAGGGCGAGCACGACGCCGGCGAAGATCCGCTCGCCGCCGCACGTCGTGAGTTCGCCGAGGAGATCGGAGCCCCGGCACCGGAGATCGACTACGCCGACCTCGGGTCGTTCCGCTACTCGTCGGGCAAGCTCATCCGCGTGTTCGCCGGCGCTGCTGCCGACTTCACGGTCGATGAGGTGCGCAGCAACACCTTCGAGGTGGAGTGGCCGCCGCGATCGGGTCGGCGGCAGTCGTTCCCCGAGGTCGACGAAGCCGCGTGGATCACAGTGACGGAGGCGCGCTCGCTGCTCGTCGTCGGGCAGCGACCCGCCCTCGATGCGCTCGAACGCCTGGTGGCGCCGGCTGCCGAGTAGCTCGCCGGACGCCACCCGGGCCGGAGCGCGCGGGTCACGCGGGTCACGCGGGCTTCGTGGCCTTGCCGTCGAGCCAGAGCATCTCGGAATCGTCGCGGTGCACGCCGTCGGTGCCGACGTGCTTCGCGTCGATCTGCGCCCCCTTCTTGATGACGTGCACGAGCGCCATCGCATGGCCGCGACCGAGGTCGTAGTCGACCTTCAGCCAGTCGACGATCACACCGGCCTTCACCGCCGGGTCATCGAATCCCTTCTCGTGAGCCAGCTCGACGAACCGGCGCGGCGTCAGACCCGTCTTCTCCTCGATGTTGTCGAGATATGCCTGGAACGACATGATTCGGTCCTTTCGGTCGATGGTCGATGGTCGATGCACGGCTCACTCGCCGTCGAGGAACTCCTGCTCGATGTGCGGCGACGCGTGTATGCACATCATCCGCAGGGTACCCGAGCCCTCAGCGCGGAAACGGTGCGGTGTGCGCGGCCCCACGACCAAGATGTCGCCGACACCCGCCCGGTGGTCTTCGCCGTCGGCGGTCACCGTGACCTCACCCTCGAGCACCACCCACGTCTCGCTGTAGGGGTGCTGGTGCAGGTCGGGACCCTGGCCAGGCTGGTTGTCGACGAGGAAGAACGAGACGCCCGATCCGTAGGCTTGGCCCTCGAACTTGACGGTGCGCCCGGCGCCGATCGTCAGGTCGGATCCTCGAACCGCGGTGAACATCAGGCGACCGGGGTTCCGCTGGCTGTGCCGGGCGCTTCCGATTCGGCCGCGAGTCGTCGTCGGCGCAGCGACCGTCGTTCGTCGATCGACGGGTCGGGGCCTTCCCAGACCTTGATGATCGCCCAGCCCACCGCCGCGATCGGAACCGCGAGCACGGCGCCGACGATGCCGGCGAGGATCGTGCCGGCAGTCAGCGCCACGAGGATGACGAGCGGATGCAGCTTCAGGGACTGCGCCATGACGACGGGTTGTAGGAAGTTGCCCTCGAGCTGGTTCACGCCGACGACGATCGCCAAGACGATGAGGGCGACGACCGGGCCGTTCGCAACGAGCGCGACGAGGGCGGCGAGGATCCCGGTGATCGTGGCACCGACGATCGGGATGAACGAGCCGAGGAAGACGATGACCGCGAGCGGCAGCGCGAGCGGCACCTGCAGGATGGCGAGGCCGATGCCGATTGCGGCCGCGTCGACGAATGCGATGACGGCGGTGCCGCGCACGTAGCCGCCGAGCACCTTGACGCTCGTCTCGCCGATCCGGCGGCCGCGTTCGTGCCGGGCTCCGCGCAAGAGACGCAGGAAGAACGTCCAGATGCGGTCGCCGTCCTTGAGGAGGAAGAAGAGCACGACCACGACGAGCAGGGCACCCGTGAGCACTTCCGCCGCCGCCGACACCCCGGCGAGCGCCCCGGTGCCGAACTCCGCGCTCGTGAAGAAGTCGACGATCGCGTCTCGGGTGGCGGCGATCTGCTCCTGATCGATCGGCAACGGCAGCGTCTGCAGCCAGACGATCAGGTTGTCGAAGCCCTCGTACGCGGACGCCAGGAGCTCGGGCCATTGCGTGCGAACGGCGAGCACGATGAGCGTGACGACGCCGCCGAGCACGAGAATGCCGCCGACCAGCGTGATCCAGGCCGCGAGGAGGGAGCTCAGGCCGTAGCGCCGCAGCAACCGCATGAGCGGAGCCGCCGCAGCGGCGAGGATGATCGCGATGAGCACGGGGATGATGAGGAGCTTCACCTGCACGAGCGCCCAGACGGCGAGAGCCGCGAGCGCGATGACGATGAGCACCTGCAGGCTCCGCGTCGACCAGCGACCGAGGCGATCGTTCCACATGGAGCCGAGGGACGCGCCGGCGGAGACGTCGTCGATATCGCCGTCGACGGCGCCGTCGCGCGGGGGTTCGAGCGGGGTCGTGTCAGGTCGCTTGGAGAGCCGCATTCCGCCACCCTACGGGTCCGCGGCGCCCCTCGCTTCCCCTCGCGGGACGTCGACGATTCGCTATGGTCACGTTTCCGCGCGAATCGCCGCGAGCTGCTCCTCGACCCACTCGGGAACGACGATGCTCGCGGGCCCGTGCCGCACCTCGTCGAAGAGCGGGGTGATCTCGCTCGCGGCGAGGTTCAGCTCGATCGTGCTGGCGCCGAACTCCGTCGCGGTCATGACGAATCCCGCTGCCGGGTAGACCCCGCCCGACGTGCCGATCGCGGCGAACAGGTCGCAGCGGAGGAGCGCCTCGTCGATGCGGTCGAGCTCGTAGGGCATCTCACCGAACCAGACGACATCGGGCCGGAGCATCCGCTCGCCGCAGTTCGGGCACGAGGGCCGTTCGATGAGGTCGGCTGCATGCGGAGCGCGGTCGCCGCACGCCTCGCAGAGCGCCGTGAGGAGTTCGCCGTGCATATGCACGACTCGCTGGGATCCGGCGCGCTCGTGCAGGTCGTCGACGTTCTGCGTGACGACGAGGAGATCGTCGCCGAGCACCTGCTCGAGCCGGGCGAGCGCGAGGTGCGCCGTATTCGGCTCGGCTTGTGCCACCGCGCGCCGCCGTGCGTCATAGAAGCGATGCACCGTGTCGGGGTCGCGTGCGAATCCCTCGGGCGTCGCGACGTCTTCGACGCGGTGTCCCTCCCACAGCCCGCCCGCGTCGCGGAACGTGGGCACGCCGCTTTCGGCCGAGATCCCGGCACCGGTCAGGACGACGAACTGCATGACTCCATTACACCGCTCGTCGGGTGTGCTCCCGGGCGCATCCGACGTGTCTTGGAGATCAGGTCAGCGGCTCGAGTCGCTCGGCGTCGTCGACCAGAGTGCGAGGGCGACGAGGAGGGGTTGGAAGAACAGGCGGATGAACCGCGCCCGGTCGCTCGTGAGCCCGAAGGCATCCCGCCGGCCGGCCCATTGCGCGAGGTTGCCGGGGAAGATGGCGACGAAGAAGGCCGCGACGATCGCGCCGATCCGCCTGCGCTCCCGAGGCAGCACGAGCAGCGCGCCGCCAAGGCCGATCTCGGCGACGCCCGACGCGACGACGACCGCGTCGGCGTCCATCGGCACCCAGTCGGGCACCTGAGCCCGGAACTCGCGCCGTGCCCAGAAGATGTGGCTGGTGCCGGCGAAGACGAGGCCGGATGCCAGGGCGATGCGCCCGAGCGTTCGCGCCGGCGTGGATCGCGGGACGCCGGGCCTCGGGCTCATCGCTCGATCGACTTCTCACCGGGCCGCCGCACGAGCGCGCGGAGCACGAAGAACACGATGACCGCGACCACCGCGACGATGGCGAGCTTGGCGACGAACCACAGCACATGGAAGGCCACATCGACGAGGATCCACGCGATGATGACGGCGGCGATGACGCCGATGACGGTCCATACGTTCCGACTCATGGTTCGAGGCTAGCCGAGGGCTCCGATGCTCGGCTCAGAACGGCGGTGATTCGTTCGTCGTCTCGAGGAGTGGTGGCGGGCCGATCGAGTCGGTGCCGACCGGCATCCTGCGTTTCGGATGGGAGAGGTGCCTGCGCCCGGCCGGCGACGTCCACTCGAGCACACCGCCCGATTCGTGCCGCACCGACCAGGACGACTCGTGCTTCAAATGGTGGTGAAGCCTGCAGAGATGGGCGAGGTTGTCGAATGCCGTACGACCCTCGTACTGCCAGTCGACGCTGTGATCGACCTCGCAACCGGCCGCGCGTCGATTGCAGCCGGGGAACCGGCAGCTGCCATCACGAACCTCGAGCCACCGTTTGAGATCTGCCGGCGGCCGGTAGCTCGTGCGGTCGACGTCGAGCACCGTGCCGGACACCGGGTGCGTGAGCAGTCGCGTGAACGACGGTGCCTTCGCGGCAAGCCTGCATGCGGTCTCTGCGTCGATCGGTCCGTAGCCGTCGAGCTCGCCGGGTTCGGCGGAATCGCCGGAGAGCGTCAGAACCGGCACCGTCACGTGCACGGTGGGGTGCACCGTCGCGGCAGCGTCGGCGAACACCGACTCGGCCGGGAGCCTGCCGTGGAGCAGGAGGTCGCGGGTCGCGTCTGCCCGGAGCTGATCGCGGCATCGGGCGTCACCAGCGCCGCCGCCCTCGCCATCACCGGCTGATCGGGCGATGCGATCGAGCCGGTCTTTGATGAGCAGCGCGTCTTCAGCGGGCAGGAATGCGTGCAGCCACGCCATGCCCGTCTCGCTCGGTCTCGAGCTCGACGCGGCGTTCGGCGCGGGCCGCACGGTGACGGGCTGCGATGGACTCGATACGGAGTTCGTCACGCAACGAGCGAGCCCTGCGTCGCAGGGTCGCGGCGGTGGTGCCGGCGGCGATGAGGGCGAGCCGCTCGTCGAGCCGAGCGCGCAGGCCGGGATCATCGTCGAGGTCATCGGTCTCCTGCACGATGACCGCGGCGTGGCGGGGGCTGATCTGCCCGTTGCGCATCGCCCGCAAGGTAGCCGGCAGCGTGGTGGACAGGGCCCATGCCTCGGAGATATGCCGTTCCATGGTGCGCTCGGGCACGTGCAGGGCGGTCGCGAGTTCGGCCGTCACGCTGCGATGGGCCATCTCGCGACGACGCTGCGGAGAAAGCGTGTTCGGAACGAAATCCTCCTCGCAGCGCAAAGCGTGGCCAACGGTGAGGAAGAGCACGTCGACCTGCATCGCCGCATTCATCGCCTCGACGCGCTGGGCCTGCACGGCCGCCTCGATGAGCTCTGACAAACCGTCTTGCGCGATCGCGTACGGCGAGCGGGCATCGCCCTCCATCGCCGCTTCGTGGTGCTCGGAATAGCCATCTGACCAGCCATTCGAGTCACCACCATGCATGCGTTCATTCTAACGGAATTCGAACATGTATTCGATGGTTGTGGAGAACTCCCGGGCGCTCCGACCCGACCCCGCTCGCACGTGGGCTGCACGCGATGCGGGATACGCTGGCCGTGCGTGCGGGCGCAGCCCCGCGACATCCGCTCGCCTTCGCTTGCCCTTGGAGGACCTCGTGCCCGATGCGAATTCGCTCGATGCGAACACGACCGACGCGCCGGCGCTGCACCCCGACACCGTCGCCATCATCGCCGGGCGTCCGCCGCACACGCCCGACGAGCCGATGAGCGTGCCGGTACATCTCACCTCGACGTACGTCGCGGGCGGCGAGCTCGAGTACGGGCGGTACGGCAACCCCTCGTGGACCGCGTTCGAAGACACGCTCGGCGCCCTCGAGGGCGGACACTGCGTGTCGTTCGCCTCCGGCATGGCCGCGATGGCCGCTGTGCTCGACCTGGTCGCGCCGGGCGGCACGGTCGTGGCACCGCGCCATTCCTACACGGGCACGGTCGCCATGCTGATGGAGCTCGAGGCGAAGGGCCGCGCGAAGGCCGTCTTCGTCGACATCACCGACATCGAAGCGGTGACGGATGCCTGCGCGGATGCCGCGATGGTGTGGTTCGAATCACCGACGAACCCGGCGCTCGAGGTCGCCGACATTCCTGCCATCGTGCGAGCGGCCCACGAGCACGGAGCCCTCGCCGTGGTGGACAACACGTTCGCGACGCCGCTGCTGCAGCGTCCGCTCGAACACGGCGCCGACCTCGTGGTGCACTCGGCGACGAAGTACATCTCGGGGCACAGCGATGTGCTCATGGGCGCCGTGATCGCGGCTTCGGAGAAGCATGCCGACGCGGTCCTGGCGCACCGCTCCATGTTCGGCGCGACGCCGGCACCGCTCGAGACGTTCCTCGCGTTGCGCGGCCTTCGCACGCTGCCCGTGCGGCTGGAGCGCGCGCAGTCCAACGCGCAGGAGCTCGTGCGGCGACTCGCAGGGCATCCGGAGCTCGAGGAGGTGCGCTACCCGGGATTCGGTGCCATCATCTCGATCGTCGTGCGCGGCGGAGCGGAGCCGGCCGACGCACTCGTGCAGCGCACGAACATCTGGGTGCACGCCACGAGCCTCGGCGGCGTGGAGTCGACGTTCGAGCGCCGCCGCCGGTGGCCATTGGAGCAGCCCACGATTCCCGAAGGGCTCGTGCGACTCTCGGTAGGACTCGAGCACGTCGACGACCTGCACCGCGATCTCGTGGGAGCGCTCGACTCGCTGGCCGAGGCGGATCGCTGAGGAGCGCGGCGCGGGGTCCTAGGCCTCGGCTGGAACCAGGATCTCCTCGGTCCTGAGCGCTCGTCCGGCCACGAGGAACCAGATCGGCGTGCCGACCCAGCCGACCAAGCCGAGGAACCCGCCGAGGCTGAACACCACCCATTGCATCCACCCGCCCGGAACCAGGAACCCCAGCCCGACGACCGAGACACCGACGAGGAACGCGGCGCCCATGAGCACACCCGACTTCGCCGGCAGGCGGGGGACGTCGCCGCGCTTCCCGAGCTTGACGCCGGCTGCAACGAGCCACACGGCCAAGGCCGCGAGCGCCGCCACCGCTGCAATGGTGGCGGGCACGAAGTCAAGGGCCCGGGCCACGAGGAGGAACGAACCTGCAGCCCCTGCCACCAGGAGCACCACCACAACGACGAGCGCGAACCGAGAAGCCGCAGAGCCCCCTAGGCGCCGGTCAAGCTGCACGACGACGGGGATGACGAGCAGGTTGTAGAGCCCGCCGCCGAGATCGCTGAGTGGTCCGAAGACACGAGGGCTCGTCGTGATCGGGATCTCGAACGCGTACATGAGGCCGAGCGCAATCGAGGTGATGATCCCGACGAGCCCGGCCGTGTAGGCGAAGACACCGGCCCGCCGGTCGCCCGCGATGATGACAGACGGCGGCGCCGTCTGTCGGCTGGAGGTTGGCGGGTTCATGTCGACTCCATCTGTTGGGGTGCGGCTGCGGGGAAATCCTCGGCGAGCGCCGCCTCGACCAGGCCGAGCGAGTCGTACCCATCGAGGATCCCGCCGATCTCACGCGCCCGCTCCTGAAGCCCTCGATCGGCGAGTACGCGCGCAACGCCGGCGGCGATGCGTTTGGGAGACGGACGCTCAGTGCGCAGGTCGACCGCGACACCGTTGTAGGCGAGACGGGCATTGATGTCGTTCTTCCCCTCGCGTGTGCCGGCGAGCAGCAGCGGCACGCGGTACTGCAGCGCGAGCATCACGCTGCCGTGGCCGCCGTTGCAGACGAAGACATCGGCATGCTGGAAGAGCTGATGGAAGTCGATGAAGTCCTCGACGATCACGGAGGGCAGCGGGTAACGCCGCCGCAACGCCGCCGTGCCGGAACCGGCGGTGACGGCCACCACCAGCGTGTCTCCTCCGGCGAGCGCCTCGATCGTCGGTGCGATGAGCTTCGACAGGTCGCGGTTGTCGACGGTGCCTTGCGAAACCACGACCAAAGGCCCGCTCCACGCCGTGATCCGCGGATCGAGTGGGGCCGCGGCATCCGCCCTCTGTGGAAGCAGCGCACCGACGTACATCGTGTTCGGCGGGGATTCGGAGCGCGGGAAGTCGGTCTCGGGGACGCCGGCCTGGAAGATGCGGGTAGCCGTCTCCTCGACGACACGGAAGACGTCGCGCTCCTCGACGGCGGGCAGTCCGGCGACGGCGAACGCGTCGTTGAACGACGTGAGCCCGAGTTTCAGCGAGCCGTACACCAGACGCCAGACGATGCGGTCCCGCACGCGCCCGATGGGCCCGCGCGCCGGCCGGAGGCCGAAGAAAGGTGGGGGCACGTCGCTTGCGGGGTACACGGATGGACCGGGATTCACCGCGTACACGGGCACGTGGAGCGCGCGGGCGACGATGGTCGCGGCGAAGAAGGCCGCGTCGCAGACGAGCAGCTCGAACGGGTACTCGTCTCGGATCTCGCGGATGTCGAGGAAATGGTCGCGCACGGGTGCCGCGAAGACCTTGTCGAAGTCGAAGGCGAGCCGGTTCGGGCCCCTGAGCTTCGCCCGCTCGGGGTAGAGCTCGCCGATGTTCTCGTCGGTCACCTCGATGGCACGCCGATAGGGGAACGCGGTCACGCCGAGGCGTTCGACCTTGTGCACGAAGCTCGGCGCGGTGTACCAGGCCACTTCGTGCCCTCGGTCGAGCAGACGGGCCGCCACTCCTGTGAGTGGATTGAAGTGCCCTGAGAAGGGCATGGTCGCTATGAGGATCTTCATGTTGCGCCGCCTCGGGGCTCCGGAAGTATGGCTAGATGCGATTACTAGTGATCACCTCTAGTAGAGTAGACCTCACCATGACGGCCCACAAGACTCCAGACGCTCCCGCACCCCTCAGCCGCAAGGAACGAGCGGGCCGCACTCGCGCGCGCATCCTCACGGCGGCACGCGCAGAGTTCACGGCGAAGGGGTATCACGCCACGACGATGGCAGCGATCGCCGCCGGGGCCGGCGTGGCCGTTCAGACCGTGTACTTCGTCTTCGGCACCAAACCGGCACTGCTCCAAGAACTGCTCGGCGTCGCCGTGATGGGCCAGTCCGACGACGGGCTCCCGGTGCAGCGCCCAGAGGACAGCGACTGGTTCCGAGAGGCACTCGAGTCGAGCGACGGCCGCCATGCCCTGGCATCGTTCGTGCGCGGGTCGATGCCGGTCTACTCCCGCGCAGCGGCGGTTGCCGAGACGGCGCGCGTGGCCGCGCAGACCGATCCCGATGTCGCCGACGTCTACACACAGGCAGAGTCGCGCCGCGTCGAGGAGTTCGGTCGCGTCATCCGTGCCCTCGCCGATCACGACGCCTTGCGCACCGACCTCACGATCGCGCAGGCGACGGCCGTGCTCACGACGGAGTTCGGTCCGCAGAGCTATCTCAGCTACACCGCCGGGCACGGATGGACGGATGCCGCGCTGGCCGAGTGGATGTCCGACGCGCTCGCGCGGCTGCTGCTCCGCTAGCTGCCGGCGGAAGCACCCTCCGACCCATGCCCATGGGCTCCGCGGGTCAGTGCATCACGGCACGGACCTCCACTTGCGAGAACGTCGTCTCCTCGAGCCGTCCCGCGATCTCGATCGCCCGGTCGACGCCCTCGACGTCGACGATGTAGAACCCGCCGATCATCTCCTTCGACTCGGTGAACGGCCCGTCGGTGACGAGCAGGCGGTCGCCGGTGCGTCGCACGACCTTCGCGCCGCTTGGGTTGAGTTCGTTGGAAAGGACGAGCTCGCCGGAAGCGGTGAGGTCTGCGAACACCTCGCGATGGGCGGCATCCAGCGCCTCCTGGCCATTGGTAGCCAGGTCGTTCCACGCTTCTTCGCTGCCGTAGATCAACAGCATGTACTGCATCGGTGCTCCAATCGATGGGTCGAATCGTCTCTTACACACACGACGAACGGCACGCGCGAATTCGACACCGGGTCAACGGGCCTGCTCGAGTAACCAGTCCATGGCGTCGGGCACGACGTCGAGCACCGAGACGTGCCCGTCGTCGAGCCGCATCCAGAGCCGAGCGTTCGGCAGCCGGCCGAGCATCGAGACGGCGTGGCTGCGCGGCACCACGCGATCGAGCTCACCCTGCACGAGCAGCACCGGCGCGACGACCGCTCCGAGCTCGAATCCCCACGGCGACGCGAAGGCGACGTCGTCGTCGATGAGCCCGTCGACGCCGAACGCCTCGGCTCGGTCGACGTCGGCGCCGAGCGACGACCAGGTTCCCTCGAGGGCGGCGAAGTCGGCCGGCAGGAACTGCTCGGGATCGAACTCGTCGGTCTCGGCGAAGCGCTCGCGCGCGGCGCGACCCTGCACGGCGGCTCGCAGGGCGCCGGGCGAACGCATGCCGCCGAACCAGTCGAACTCGTCGGTGTACGGCGCGATGCTCGCGAGCGTCGCGACGCCCGCCACGCGATCGGGAAGCAGCGCGGCACAGGCGAGCGCGTGCGGCCCGCCACCGGATGCCCCCATCACCACGAACCGGTCGACACCGAACGCATCGGCGACCGCCGCGACATCCGACGCCGCCGATGCGACATCCCGCCCGGGCCTCGGCGACGAACCGCCGTAGCTCGGCCGCCCATATGAGAGCACGCGGATGCCGCGAGCCGCCGCCGCCTCGAGCACCGGGTCGAGCGGGGCGCCGGTCTGCGGCGAACCGTGGTGCCAGACGAGCACGAGCCGGGCCGAGGCATCCGGCCCGCCGGCATCCGGCCCACCGGCATCGGGCCCGCTGTCGTACGCACGGAGCACTCGCCCGTCATCGAGGCGCACGTCGAGCTCGATCACCATGCTGCTCCTTGCTCCGTCGAGGACTCCCGCCTGAATCGGGTGCTCGGGATGCCAGCCTAGGCTGGTGCGAGTGATGAGCGGCTTCTTCTCGGGCGTCGGAATGCTGCTGCGCGGCTTCGGCTTCTGGCGGCGACGGCCGGCGGTCATGCTGCTCGGGCTCATTCCGGCGGCGATCGTCTTCATCGCCGTGCTCGCCGCGCTCGTCGCCCTCGGACTCAGCCTGCCGGGGCTGACCGACTGGCTCACCCCGTTCGCCGACGACTGGGACGAGCCGTGGTCGGCTCTCGTGCGCGGGGCGATCGGCGCCATCGTGCTCGCCGCGGCCATCGTGCTCGCGGCCGTGACGTTCACGGCGCTCACCCTCGCCGTCGGCGACCCGTTCTACGAGCGCATCTGGCGCGCGGTCGAGCTCGAGCTCGGCGGCGAGGTGCCCGAGCAGGGCTCCGGACTGTGGCGGTCGATCCTCGACTCCGGTCGCCTCATCGCGATCGGACTGCTCGCCGCGATCGTCGTCGTCGCCACGGGGGTCATCCCGATCGTCGGCGCCGTGCTCGCGCCCACACTCGGCGTCATCCTGTCGGGGCGGCTGCTCGCCATGGAGCTCACGGCACGGGCGTTCGAGGCTCGCGGCATCCGCTCGACCGCCCGGCGTTCGGTGCTGCGCGGTCGTGGGGCACAACTGCTCGGCTTCGGCGTCGCCACGCAGCTTCTCTTCATGGTGCCGCTTGGCGCGGTGTTCACGATGCCCGCGGCCGTCGCGGGTTCGACGATGCTCGCCCGGTCGGCACTCGACGCCGCTGCCGCTGCCAGCGGCGCCGGCGCGCGCGCCGGCAGCGCCGGCGGCGCCAGCGCCGCGCGTGCCGAGCCGACCTCGCCGCCCCCACCACCGCACTAGCCGAACACCTGGAGGTTCGGGAAGCGGATCCGGACTTGACCATTATTTAGTAAGCGCGCATACTATTTCGTATGACGACGAAGATCCTGGGCAGCGCGACTGCCCGCTCCACCGCCTCGGCCGACGCCTTCTTCGCTCGGTGGGTCGACCACGAAAGCTGGCCGACGTGGTCACCCGACACCGAGTGGGCACGCGTCGACGGGCCCGTCCGCACCGGCGCCGAGGGCGTGCTGAAGCCCAAGGGCGGCCCCCGCACGCGCTTCATCGTGAGCGCCTGCGCGTCCGGCCGCGAGTACACCGACACCGCGAGGTTCCCCGGCGCGAGGCTCGTGTTCCAGCATCTCGTCTCGCCAGTGGCCGACGGCGTGGAGCTCAGCGTGCTCGTCACGATGGACGGCCCGCTCGCCCCGGTCTGGGCCGCGATCATGGGCAGCGGTTTCCGCGACGCCGTGCCAGCCGACCTCGCGCGGCTCGTCGCGCTCGTCGAGGCGGAGCAGCCCGCGGTCGAGCCTCGGTCAACGGGGGCGGCACCGTGACCGCCTGGCTCGGGGTGGCCTCCGCCGAGCACGTGCGACGCGGCCTGACCCTCGGCATCGCCCAGATCGGCCACGGCAAGCGCGCCGGCCTCGCGCGCATCAAGCCCGGAGACCTCCTCGCGTACTACTCGCCGACCGAACGACTCCGCGACGGCGTGCCGCTCAAGCAGTTCACCGCCATCGGGCGAGTCGCCGACGACGTCATCTGGCAGGCCGACGAGGGCGAGTTCCGCCCGTTCCGGCGCCGCGTGAACTGGGAGGATGTCGCGCCGGTCGACATCGACACCGTCCGCGATCGACTCGCGCTCACGGCGCAGCCGAACTGGGGATACCAGTTGCGCCGCGGACTGATACCCCTCACCGACGACGACGCCGCGGTGCTGCTCGACGCGATGCGCTCGGCGCTGCACCGATGAGCGCGCGCCGACTGGCGAGCGAGTTCGACGACGCGGCTGCGAGCCCCGGCCTGCTGCTCTGGCGGGTGACCAACGCCTGGCAGGCGGCACAACGGGCGGCGCTGGCGCCGTTCGACCTCACGCACGTGCAATTCGTGCTGCTCGCCTCGCTGACCTGGCTGGATTCCGATAGGGCCGTGACCCAGCGCGAACTCGCCGAACTCGCCGGCACCGACCCGATGATGACCTCGCAAGTGCTCCGCGCCCTCGAGACGAAGGGGCTCGTCGTTCGAGGGCCGCACCCGCATGACGCACGGGCCCGGGCGCTCGCGGTCACGGACGCCGGCGCCGAGCTCGCGAACCGCGCCAACGCCGCCGTCGAGGCGACCGACCACGACTACTTCGGGCGATTGGGCGACGACGTCGCCGGGTTCGCCGATGCGCTCCGCCGGCTCGACGGTCTGCGGTCGTCGTCGCGGCATCCGGAGCCCCGCTAGCTAGCATGCGTCGAGGGGCGCCCGGCCGTCGAAGAGCAGCATCGGCACCGGCCCGAACGGCATCGACCGCACTCTGAGTCGACGGATGTCGCTGCCGATGAACCCCGCCGCCTCGAGGGCCGGCTCAGGATCACGATCCCAGTGGCATCCGTGGCAGAACCGCTTCGAGCACGGCGTCGCGATGAGCTGCACCAGGCGCTTCAGGGTGCCGGGCGGTGCGATCACATGGTCGACGAGGACGATGCGCCCGCCGGGCACGAGCACGCGACGCAGCTCGGCGAGCGTGGCGTCGACGTCGCCGACCGAGCACAGCACGTAGGTGCCGACGACCGCGTCGACCGCGTTGTCGGGCAGCGGGATCGACTCGGCCCGCGCATCGAGCGGAACCGCCGAGTGCTTCCACTCGCGCGCACGCGTGGCGAGCTCGGCACGACGCTTGTCGTCGGGCTCGAGGCCGACCCACTCGACATCAGGATGGAACGCACCGAAGTTCTCGCCCTCGCCCGCCCCGATCTCGAGCACCCGCCCGCGCACGCGCGACACGAACTCGCGCTCGAGCTCGTCGAGCGCATCGTCGTCGATGAGGACCATGCACGCACCGTACCGCGTACGTGAGACTTCCGGCGAGCGGTCGTCGGATTGCTCACTGCAGGCACATAGGAAGTGCAGAGCAGGCGCAGGGCGCACCGAGAGCAACATGGAGTTGATTCGACTCGACGCCGAACGAGAGGACTCCCCATGACCAACGACGCAACAGACACCCGGTGGCGCGACGCCGAAGACGAGATCATCGACGAGGAGGACCGCGGGCTCGTCTACGACATCCGCACGCTCGTGGACCGCCGGAAGGCGCTCGGCTTGTTCGGCGGCATCGCGGCAACCTCGCTGCTCGCCGCGTGCTCCGCCTCGCCGACGCCGACGGCGAGCGCGAGCCCGTCGAGCTCGGCATCGGCGTCGGCGACCGCCACGCCCGAGGCCACCGCGTCGTCCGAGCCGCTCACCGAGGTGCCCGACGAGACGGGTGGCCCGTACCCGGGCGACGGATCGAACGGGGTCGACGTACTCGACGACTCGGGGGTGGTTCGCAGCGACATCCGCTCGAGCTTCGGCTCGTCGACGACCACGGCACCCGGCGTGCCGCTGAACATCAACCTCACGGTGCGCGAGGCGGCCACCGGCAACGCGATGGCAGGCGCCGCCGTGTACCTCTGGCACTGCAACCGCGACGGCGACTACTCGCTTTACAGCTCGGGAGTCGAGAACGAGAACTACCTGCGCGGCGTGCAGGAGGCCGACGCGACCGGAACCGTGAGCTTCACGTCGATCTTCCCGGCCGCGTACGCCGGCCGGTGGCCGCACATCCACTTCGAGGTCTACTCGGATGTCGCGACCGCAGTGGCATCGGGTCCGATCGTGAAGACGTCGCAGATCGCGCTGCCGAAGGAGGCCTGCGACGCGGTCTACGCCACGTCTGGCTACGAGCAGAGCGTGCGCAACATGAACTCGACGAGCCTCGCGTCGGACAACGTCTTCGGCGAAGACGGCGGCATCCACCAGATCGCGAGCATGTCGGGGTCGGCGTCGGCCGGTTACACCGCGGCGCTCACGATCGGCGTGTGAGCGGGCCGGGTGCCGCCACGCGGCATCCGCCGGTCACGACGTCGTCGTGACTCCATGGGACTTTGGTCCCCCACAGAGCTTGTGCGACCCGTGAATGTGTCATACGGATGCTTCTCGGACCCGACCGACTGCATCGGAAGGTGAGATGTCGGCGGCTCGATTGGGGGCAGCCGAGCCGGCCGCCTCAGCTGATCGGGCGGCAGGTGCCATGAGGGCGCCTGCCGCCCGCTTCCCGACTCAGCGAGGCAAGCCGAACGCCGCAGGCATCCCCTGAGTGAAAGGACGACGGGATCATGGATCTCATCACCGCTGTCGGGGCGCCGCAGGTCGACCCCTCGGCGATCGAACTCCCGGCCACCCAGCCCATCGACATCACGCAGCTCATGGACACCCGGCCGCCCGCAGCGGCGCCGGGATCGCCGCCGCCGACGACCGTGCAGCGCCCGACCTAGACACCGCGCCGACGAGCGGATGCCACGGGCGCTGTGCCGTGGCATCCGCTCGACGCGCTCCCGTCAGCGCAGCGCCGCGAAGAAGGCGCGGATGTCTCCGGCCACGACCTCGGGCAGCTCGAGCGCGGCGAAGTGGCCGCCGCCCTCGTCGAATCGGCTCCAGTGCACGAGGTTCGAGTTGTCGCGCTCTGCGAAGACCCTGATCGTCTGGAAGTCGTCCTTGAACACGGCGACGCCGGTGGGCGCCGTGTTGACCTGCGGCTCGGCTTCGGCACGCGCGTTCTCGAGGTAGGCGCGGCTCATGCCGGCAGCGGCATTCGCGAACCAGTTCACGGTCACCTCGGTGAGGATCTGCTCGAGCGACACGAGCGACGTGCCGTTGCCGAACGAGTTGAACAGCTCGCTGTAGGCCAGGAGGCCGACGGGCGAGTCGCTGAGCCCAGCTGCGACGGTCTGCGGTCGGCTCGCGTTCATCGTGTTGTAGCCGCCGACCGACTGGAACCACTGCATGTGCTCGAGTCCCGCGTAGTCCTGCGGTTCGAGCCGCTCGAACTCGCTCGGGTCGCCGCTCGGGAACGAGAAGAGCTGGAGCACATGCAAGCCGAGGAAGCCGTCGGGGTTCAGGAGGCCCAGCTCGCGGGCGACCATCGCACCGTTGTCGGAGCCGTGGATGCCGTACTCGGCATAGCCGAGGCGCCGCATGAGGGTGTCGTAGGCGCGGGCGACGCGGGCGGTGGTCCAGCCGCGATCGGTGACCGGCGCGCTGAAGCCGAAGCCAGGGGCATCCGGGATCACGACGTCGAAGGCGTCCTCCGCACGGCCGCCGTGCGCGACCGGGTCGACGAGCGGGCCGATCATGTCGAGGTAGTCGACGGATGACCCGGGGTAGGGTGTGCGCGAGCAGCAACGGCGTCGCGCCGGGGTGCTCGGACTTCACGTGGATGAAGTGGATCGTCTGACCGTCGACCTCGGTGATGTAGTGCGGCACTGCGTTGATGCGGGCCTCCTGCGCACGCCAGTCGAAGCCCGAGCGCCACAGGTCGACTGCTTCACGGAGGTAGGAGTTCGGAGTGCCGTAGTCCCAGTCGTCGACGGGTGCGGGCTGCGGGAGCCGGGTGCGGGCGAGGCGTTCCATGAGGTCGTCGAGCTCGGCTTGCGCGACCTCGATGCGGAAGGGGCGGATGCTGGTTTCGGTGGTGGTTTCCATGTCCCTCACGCTACGGTTCATATAGGCACGTTCCATTCCTAATGCCAGAGGAATTTCTCCGGATGTCCGACACCGCCGCTCGCCTGCTCGCCCTGCTCTCGCTGCTGCAATCTCGGCCCGACTGGTCGGGCAGCGAGCTCGCGATGCGCCTCGGCGTCTCGCCCCGCACCATCCGGAACGACATCGACCGACTGCGGCAGCTCGACTACCCGGTCGACGCCACGCGCGGCGCCACGGGCGGATACCGCCTCGGCGCCGGAGGCAAGCTGCCGCCCTTGCTCCTCGACGACGAGGAGGCCGTCGCGGTCGCGATCGGCCTGCGTGCCGCCCGAGGCATCACCGGCATCGAGGAGTCGAGCGCCCGCGCCCTCGCGAAGCTCGAGCAAGTGCTGCCCTCACGCCTCCGGCCGATGGTGACGGCGCTCGCGACGACCACGGAGCATGCGCCCGAGAACACCGGCACGGATGCCCCCGACCCCGAGGTCGACCCCGTCGTGCTCAGCGCGATCGCCGGCGCCATCCGTGACGTCGAGTGGCTGCGCTTCGACTACCGGGGCGCTGCGCGTCTCGTCCAACCGTACCGCCTGCTGAGCTGGCAGCGCCGCTGGTACCTCGTGGCTCGCGACCCCTCCGCGAACACCTGGGAGACCCTCCGCGCCGACTGGATGGAGCCGCGGATGCCGACGCGCCGCCGCTTCTCCCCCGTGTCGCTGCCGGGCGACGACTACACCGCCTTCGCGATGCGCTCAATCGCCGCGAGCGGATGGAAGGTGCATGCGCGCCTCCGGGTCGCCGCGCCCGCCGAGGCCGTGCTCGCCCGCATCAACCCCGCCGTCGGCGTCGTCGAGTCGATCGACGACGAGACCTCGGTGCTCGTCACGGGCGCCGACAGCCTCGACACGATCGCGGCCTACATCGGGATGCTCGGCATGGACTTCACGGTCGAGTCGCCAGCCGAGCTGCGGCCCTTGCTGCTCACGTACTCCGAGCGGTACGTCCGCGCGGCGCGCGTCGTCGACGATTCCTGACGTTTGTCAATTCGAGGCGGCTCCTCAGCTCGCGAGCCGCAGCTCCATTGCGCGCTCCTCGATGCCGCGCAGCACCTCGGCGAAGTCCGCGCCGGCGACCGTGCGCACGTTCCATCCCACGTCGCCGCGTTCGACGAGCGACGATGACGCGTTCTCGAGCTTCGGGTAGTGCCGTGGCTCGTGGCCGGTGATGGTGGCGAGCGTGTGCCTGATGAGCGTGCCGTGAGCGACGACGAGCACGTTCCCGCCGTCGTGGTCGAGAACGATGCGCTCGAGGCCGCGGATGCCGCGAGGCCCCACCTCTTCGTCGAGCTCCATGCCCTCGAAGTCGCGGTTCGGCCAGCGGGTGTCCAGCTCGGACACGAGCGTGCCCTCGGCGACGCCGAAGTCCTGCTCGGTGAGCTCGTCGTAGCTCCCGCCGAACCGCACCCCGAGGTGCTCGGCGATGATCTCCGCCGTCTCGCGTGCGCGCCCGAGCGGCGAGCTCACGACGGCATGCCACGGGTGGTCACCGAGCAGCGCCGCAGCGGCCCGCGCCTGCTCCCGTCCGGTGGCATTGAGCGGGATGTCGGTGCGACCCTGCATGCGGCCCGAGAGGTTCCAGTCGGTCTGTCCGTGGCGGATGAGAGAAAGCACCATGCGCTCCACCCTAGGGCGAGTGAGCTGAACAGATCATCTGCGGCATCCGGCAAGCGGCATCCGGTCACCTGCGGTTCTTCCCTACGTCACCCGGCACACCTAGCGTGGACACGCGCGAGCAGCGGAGTCTCAGTGTCTCAGTGCGGTCCGTGCAGGCCGACCCGGTCGGGCACGCTGCCGGCGACGCGGGGGAGCCAGGACTCGACCTCGGGCCACGGGCGACCGGTGGGCAGGTGGCGCAACAAGCTCGCGAGTGAGTCGTCGGCGTCGGGCCACGGGATGACGCGGGTCGGCGACGCGTCGGCGAGCACGCCGAGCCACCAGTGCATCCACGTCGTGGGCAGCGACTCGGGGTGGAGCACCACGTAGTAGTCGGGCACGCTGATCGCATGCCGCTCGGCGGCCTCGACGGCCCGCTCGATCTCGAGCTCGAGCACGCCGTAGGTCGACTGGTCGTCGAAGAACTCGACCCAGGCCGCGGCGACGTGCCCGAGCGGGTCACGATCGTGCACGACGTAGGGGGCACTGGTGGAGATGGACCAGCGCGCCACCTCGGCATCGGACTCACCGGAGAACGAGGCGGCCTGCACATTGGCGAACCGCTCGAGCGAACGGATCGCGCTCGCCGTCTCTTCACCCACCACGACCAGGGTGGTGCTGCCTGGTGGCTCCATTTTCAGATTCTACGGCTGTCGGATGCCGATCGGGGGCGACGAGCCGAGCTCGAGCCGCACTGTTACCAAGTGGACATCTCGCGGATATCCAGCCGATCCGCCTGGGTGCACCCACGTCGGCAACTTGGACAGCACGATGACGCGTTCGCCAAGGCACACCGCCTGATAATCGCGGCCCCGCATTCCCCCCATTGTCAAGAAAATTATAACGGTCGTCATGAAATTGTTGAATTTCCGTCTCGTCGCTGCTCTACTGGATCCACTCGCACCGTCGCGAGCTACACCTCGATGAGGAGGGAACCCCCCGATGAAGCGGTACCTGAAACACGTACTGGCAGTCGGCGTGGCAGCGGCGCTGCTCGCCTCTGCGCCGGTCGCAGCCATGGCGGCTCCGGACAAGCACGACACGCACGTCGATCCCGCAGTGCCCGGCACTCTGCAGGAATGCGCCGGCCTCGCCGGATTCGACTACGCGGCGACCGACATCGTGTCGGCGACCATCGTTCCGGCCGGCGCGCTCACGAACGCAGGCCAACCGGTCGGCGAGCACTGCCTCGTCACCGGCACCATGAACGAGCGCGTCAGCCCGGTGGATGGACAGACCTACGCGATCGGCTTCGAGATGCGGCTTCCGGCCGCGTGGGCGGGGCGGTTCCTGTACCAGGCCAACGGCGGCACCGACGGAGCCGTATCACCGGCACTCGGCAGCATCACCGGCGGGCAACTGAGCAACGGTCTGCAGATGGGCTTCGCTGTGCTGAGCTCGGACGCCGGACACAACCGCAGCCAGAATCCGCTGTTCGGCCTTGACCCGCAGGCTCGACTGGACTACGGCTATCAAGCGGTCGGCACCCTGACCCCGATGGCCAAGGACCTCGTCGAAGCCGCATACGGTCGGCAGCCTGACACGTCCTACATCGCAGGCGGCTCGAACGGCGGCCGGCACACGATGGTGGCGGCGGCCCGCTACGGCGACCAGTACGACGGATTCCTCGCGGTGGCACCGGGCTTCGACTTGCCGTTGGCGGCGGTCGCGCAGCTCTGGGGTGCACAGCAGTGGGCAACAGTGGCCACCGACATCAACGACCTCGACACCGCCTTCACACCTGCGGAGCGCACCGTTGTCGCCGCGGCGATCCTCGAACGCTGCGATGGACTGGACGGACTGAAGGACGGGATGGTGCAGGACTCGGAGCGCTGCCAGAAGTCCTTCGACGTACAGTGGGACGTCCCGACCTGTGCAGCAGGCCGGGACGGCACCTGTCTGACCGCGGAGCAGAAGGTCGTCGTCGAGCGCGTTTTCGCCGGAGCGCGCAAGAGCAACGGCGAGCCCGTCTACACCTCCTTCCCGTTCGATCCGGGCATCACGCAGACCGGCTGGGCGGGTTGGAAGTTCGACAGCAGCGTCGGCGCGCAACGCGACCCGGTAGCCGTCGGCTTCATCTTCTCGACGCCCCCGGAAGACGTGAGCATGCTGGCCGACACACTCGGCTACGCGTTGAGCTTCGACATCGACACGGACACCGACCGCATCTACGCCAGCAATGAGCTCTACACCGAGAGCGCGATGGAGTTCATGACGCCGCCGAACCCGACCGACCTCGACGTGATGCGCGATTCGGGCGCGAAGATGATCATCGCCCACGGCGCCGCCGACGGCGTGTTCAGCCCCGACGACACCGCCCGCTGGTACGAGCAGCTCGACAAGGCGTACAAGAACAAGGCAGAGGACTTCGTGCGCTACTTCGAGGTCCCAGGCATGGGGCACGTGCGCGGCGGCCCCGCAACGGATCAGTTCGACGGCCTCGGAGCCCTCATCCAGTGGGTGGAGTACGGCCAGGCTCCCGACCGGATCACTGCCACCGCCCGCGGCGCAGGCAACCCGGGCGGCGTGAACGCGGAGGTTCCGACGACCTGGGCACCCGACCGCAGCCGACCGCTGTGCCCGTACCCGCTCGTCGCGCGCTATGTCGGCGGCGATATCGAGGACGCGACCAGCTTCGCCTGCAAGCCCAGCTCGGATGGTACGAATTCCGAGAACTGAGCCGCACGAAGGGGCACATCGGGTCAGCCGAATGTGCCCCTTCGTCGCAACTCAACAGGCTCGCAGGTTCGTCCCGTGCTGATGCGCGCGTTACGCGACACACCCCAAGCCGGCCCTTACCCGCGGCACTGGTGAGGAGACACGACTAGGCGATGCGCAGCAGCAAGGTGGCCTCGATACGAGCGCATCGCGTCCTACTCGACCACCGGACTGCTGGACCACCGGACAGTGCAAACACTGAGGAAAACTCCGTGTTCTGCACGGATGTGGCGCATGCCCCACGGGAGCACGCTGGGCACATCCAATCACCCGACTCGTCGGCTCGCACCACCCGAAGGATCCGATCATGTACCTCAGCGAAGGCTACGTCTCGCTCGAACTGGCCCGGCATGCCGAGCAACAGCTGCTCATCGAACTCGAGCGCCGCCGTGTGATCAACGAACGCCAGGCAGAGGCGGCCGCGCACGCTGCCGAGGGGATGACGGATGCCCCGAGCCCGCGCCGCGGCATCCGCGCATTGCTCCCCCGGCGCCTGCGCCCGCTGCAGCCGCCGCCGCGCTACGCACTGTCGTAACACGGGCCGGCCGATCGTCCCCGTCTCAGTCGATCGGCCGAGGGGATTCGAGCCGAAGGGTCGATGCCGTACGCAGCGGAGCCCGCCAGCATCGAGGCATGACCGAAGCATCCCAACTCCTGCCCGCGCCGCACGCCAACGCCTCTCCCGGCGGAGGACCCACCCGCACGCCGGCCCGTACGCCGCGACGCGAGTGGCTAGCGCCCACCGGGCTCATCCTGCTCAGCCTCGTGCCGGTCGCCGCGGGGGCGTCGCGCCTCACCCAGCTGGCGACCGGCGCCGTCGCGGCCGACAACACGCGTTTCTTCGACTCGCCCGTGCCGGTCGTGGTGCACATCGTCAGCGTCACCGTGTTCAGCCTGCTCGGCGCGCTCCAGTTCGCGCCGTCGCTGCGCCGGCACCGCTGGCACCGCAGGGCGGGGCGGATCGTGGCCCCCGCCGGCCTGCTGACGGCACTCACGGGAATCTGGATGGCGCTCTTCTACACGCTCCCCGCACACGACGGCGAGGCGCTGCTCGTGCTGCGGCTCGTGTTCGGCTCGGCGATGGCCGCGAGCATCGTCGTGGCCTTCGTCGCGATCCGCAAGGGCGACGTGCGCACGCACAGTGCGTGGATGACCCGCGCCTACGCGATCGGCATGGGCGCCGGCACCCAGGTGTTCACGCTCCTGCCGTGGTCGATCATCCTCGGACCGCCCGACGTGGGCACCCACGCCGTGCTGATGGGCGCGGGCTGGGTGATCAACCTTGCCGTGGCCGAGTTCGTCATCCGCCGGCGCGCCACCGGCTCCGGCCGCGCATCCCGTACTTCCGGCCGATCCACGGTTGCGAGTGCACGCTTATCATGAGGGACATGACGAGCCCCCTCCGCTCGGTGTGGGAGGCTCCGGCCGCCCAGCCGCCACCACCTCGTCGAGTCTGGCGCGACTGGGTGCTCGTCGGCGTGCTCCCGCCGCTCGCGGTGCTGGAAGCGACGGCCAGGCCCGACGTGCCGTGGCGGGTGCTCTGGGTCGTCGTGCTCATCGCGCTCGTTCCGACGCTGCTCTGGCGTCGCATCCGACCGCTGCTCATGCTCGTGATCGTGTTCACGGTCATGACCACGCTCTCGATCGCGATCAGCGAGCCGGAGCTCGCGTCGACGGCCTACCCCCTCGTCCTCGTGTACGCGGTGATGCGCTGGGGCACGGGCCGCGCGATGCTCATCGGTCCGGCGATCGCGGTCGGATGCGGCGCCCTCACCCTCGCGCTCGGCCCCACGACCCTCGGCGACATCATCGGCTCCGTCGCCGTCGTCGTCATGACGATCACCCTCGGCGTGGCCCTGCGCTGGCGCGCCGCAGCACGGGCTCGCGAGCTCGATCGGCTGAAGCTGCTCGAACGCGAACAGCTCGCACGCGACCTCCACGACACCGTCGCGCACCACGTCTCGGCGATCGCGATCCAGGCGCAAGCCGGCACCGCGGTGGCAGCGGCGGATCCGGATGCCGCGGCCGAGGTGCTGCGGGTCATCGAGGGCGAGGCGTCCCGCACCCTCGCCGAGATGCGCTCGATCGTGCGGATGCTTCGACGTGAGGATGCAGCCGAGACGGCGCCCGGCCCGGGGATCGCCGATCTCCGACGGCTCGCGCGGTCGGAGCCCGGCGGGCCCCTCGTCGACGTGCAGCTCACCGGCGACGTCGACGAGCTGCCGCCCACGATCGGCGCCGCCGTGTACCGACTCGCGCAGGAGGGGGTGACGAACGCGAGGCGACACGCTCGGCACGCGACCGGCGTCGACGTGATCGTGCACGCCGACGCCGCCGGGATCCGGCTCGACGTCCGCGATGACGGCGACCCCGCGGCATCCGCGGCTCCGGGGTACGGGATCACCGGAATGATCGAACGCGCGACCCTCCTCGGCGGCACGTGCGAGGCCGGCCCCGCGCCCGACGGCGGCTGGATCGTCACCGCCGTGCTCCCGCGAAGCGGCTGGTCGACATGACCGTGCGCGTGCTCATCGCCGACGACCAGGAGCTCGTGCGCATGGGGCTCCGGATGATCCTGAACGCGCAGCCCGACATCGAGGTGGTCGGCGAGGCCGCCGATGGCGCCGAGGCCGTGGCGCTCGCACGGAGCATCCGGCCCGACGTGTGCCTCTTCGACATCCGGATGCCGGTCACCGACGGCATCGAGGCCACCCGCGCGCTCGCCGGGCCGGGCGTCGCGGATCCGCTGCCCGTGGTCGTGATCACGACCTTCGATCTCGACGAGTACGTCTACGCGGCGCTCCGCGCCGGTGCACGCGGCTTCCTGCTCAAGGATGCCGGGCCGGCCCTGCTCACCGAGGCCGTGCACGCGGCCGCCCGCGGCGACGCCCTCATCGCCCCGAACGTCACGCTACGGCTGCTGGAGGCGTTCGCCGGCTCCGCTCCGGCCGGGCCGCCGCCACAGCCGATCGAACCGCTCACCGAGCGCGAGGAGCACGTGCTCGCGACGGTGGCGCGCGGGCTCAGCAACACCGAGATCGCCCATGAGCTCCACATCTCGCTCAGCACGGTGAAGACCCACATCTCGAGCGTCATGGCCAAGATCGGCGCCCGCAACCGGGTGGAGGTCGCAATCTGGGCGCACGAGAGCCGACGCCGGTCGTAGACTGTCGCCGTGCAGGGGCAGTCGCTGACCCCACGCGAAAGCGCGGTGCTCGCCGCCATCGAGCGGCGCCTGACCAACCCCGAGATCGCCGCGGAGTTGTTCATCTCCGTGCGCACCGTCGAGAGCCATATCGCGAGCCTGAAGCGCAAACTCGGCACCGAAACCCGCGCCGAGCTCATGGCCGCGGCGGGCGAACGGCGCGAGCGCGCGGCATCCGTCCGCTTGCCGCGCAATGCCTTCGTCGGACGAGACGCCGAGCTCGCGGCCATCGCCCACGTGCTCGACGAACACCGCTGGGTGACCATCGTGGGACCGGGCGGCGTCGGCAAGACCCGCCTCGCCCTCGAGTTCGCCAGCCGCAGCGAGCATGTGCCCGTGGTGGTCGAGCTCGAGCACGCCGAGCCGGCCGACGTCGTCGCTCGCATCGCTCGGGCACTCGACCTGGAGGCGGGACCGGGCAGGGATGCCGCCGCATCGGTCGAGGTGGCGCTCGCGTCGCATCCGTATCTGCTCGTGCTCGACAACGTCGACCGCGTCGGCCCCGCGGTCGACGAGGTGATCGCCAGGGTGCAGGCGACCGCGACCGGGCTCCGTGTACTGACGACCTCGCGCACGCCGATCGGCGACGCCGCCGAAGCGGTGTTCACCCTCGCGCCGCTGCTGGCAGATGGACCGGATGCCGCGGCTGTCGCCATGTTCCTCGACCGGCTCGGTTCGGCCGGTCGCTCTGCGGCAGCGCCGATGCAGCTCTCGGTTGCGCCGCCGTCGCCCGCCGACCTCGGGCTCGCGGCCCGAGTGTGCTCCCGGCTCGACGGACTCCCCCTTGCGCTGGAGCTCGCCGCCGCGGTCGCCCGCCACCTCTCGCTCGAGGAGCTCGCCGCGCGACTCGACCGTGACTTCGCGACGCTCGATCGGGCCGTGCCGGAGGGCCGTCATCGCACCCTCGAGACAGCGTTCGATTGGACGTGGGACCTCCTCACCGATGAGGAACGCGACGTGCTCTGCAGACTCGCCGCCCTGCCGCGCACCTTCGACGTCGACCTCGCCGTCGCGGTCACCCACCCGGGCGCTGAGGGCGTGGTGTTGCGCTTGCTCGACCATTCGCTCATCGTGCCGGTCGGCGGGCGGCCGCGACGGTTCCGGCTGCTCGCGGTGATGCGCGAGTTCGTGCGGGCGCGCACCGATGCGGCCGTCGTGCGCGAGGTGCTCGAGCAGCATGCGACCTATCACTCGATGGTCGCCGCGGAGTTCGTCCGCCACGCGCGCACCGATGACAGCGCCGAGGCGATGCGAACGTCGGAGCGGCTCTGCCCTGAGTTGAACGCCGCCGTGCGGTGGACGCTCGCAGCGGGGCATCCTCTCGCCGCATCACTCGCCGCCTCGCTCGCCGTGGGCGTCGAGCAGTACGGATCGGATGTCGACAGCGTGCGCACGCTCGCCATGGCGGCGCGCGACGAGCGGGTGCTCGCATCGGCGTCGACGCAGCAACTGCTCGAAGTCGGCACCGGGCTCGCGTTCCTCGACGTGCACCTCGTCGACGAGCTCGCCGAGCGCGCACTCGCCATCGCAGGCGATCCGCAGTCCCGCCTCGCGGCCACCCATCTCGCCGGGCTCGCCGACGCCTACCTCGACAGGCTCCCCGATGCGCTCGCGCACCTGGATACGGCCGAGCGACTGGCGATCGAACTCGGGGACGAGTGGCAGCTCGCCGCGGTGCGCCAGATGCGGGGCGTCGCGTTCCGCCACGCCTCGCCCCCGGATTCGGCGGGCGCCATCGCCGCGTTCGAGTCGGCGATGCGCGGCTACGCCCTCACGGGCGACGCGATGCACGCGAACAACGCGCGCTTCATGATGGCGCACGCCGCGGCCGCCGACGGGCTCGAGCCCGAGCGGGCGGCGGTATGGGCGGCCGAGTGCGCCGCGTACGCCAGCTCCACCGGCAATGCGCACGAGCTCGCGCACGCGCATCTCGTGCAGGCGATGCTGCGAACGGATGCCGCCACGGCCGCGGTATTCGCCTCGCCGTCGCCTGCGTCAGCCGGCCACCACGATCTCGACGACCTCGACGAGCTCGTCGCGACCTTCCGCGGGTTCGGCGACCTCCGCTGCGTCACGCGCAGCCTGCTCCTCCGCGCGCGTCTCGCCGACCTCGACGCCCGCGTCCCATTCCTCGAGGAGGCCCTTGCGGCGGCGGACGCCGCTGCCGATCGAGCCAATCAGACCACGGTGCTCGCTCGCCTCGTCGACACGCACTGGGCGCGGGGCGACCGCATCGCCACCCTCGCCGCGTTCGATCGGCTCGGTGCGGTGGCGGGCGCCGCTGCGGCATCCGCCGCGTGCCCGCCGGAGCTGACGGACGAGCTGACCCGCGGGGCCCACGACCGGGTCGAGCACGTCATCGCACCGTAGCAAGCGGCGACGCGCTACGGAACGAGGTGCCCTGCGGCGCGGAAGAGCTCGTACCACTCCGCCCGGGTCAGGGGGATGTCGGAGCCCTGCGCCGCGTCGGCGACGCGCTCGGGGCTCGTCGTGCCGAGCACCACCTGCATGTTCGCCGGGTGCCGCGTGATCCACGCGGTCGCGATGGCGATCGGCGGCACGTCGTAGGCGGCGGCGAGCCGGTCGATCACGACGTTGAGCTCGAGGTACTCGGGCGAGTCGAGGAAGACGCCCGTGAAGAATCCCGCCTGGAACGGCGACCAGGCCTGCACCGTGATGTCGTTGAGGCGGCAGTAGTCGACGATTCCGCCGCCGTCGAGCGAGATCGACTGGCTCTCGGCGAGCATGTTCGCCGCCGCACCCTGGGCGATGATCGGCGCGTGCGTCATCGACAGCTGCAGCTGGTTGGCGACGATCGGCTGGCGCACGTACTTCTTCAGCAGGTCGATCTGCCGCGGCGTGTGGTTCGAGACGCCGAAGGCACGCACCTTGCCGGCGGCCTCGAGCTCGTCGAACGCCTTGGCGACCTCCTCGGGCTCGACGAGCGCGTCGGGGCGGTGCAGCAGCAGGATGTCGATGTAGTCGGTGTCGAGCGCGGCGAGCGATCCCTCGACCGACTCGATGATGTGCTCATACGAGAAGTCGAAGTAGGGGCCGTCCCTGACGATGCCCGCCTTCGTCTGGATCGTGAGCTCCGCGCGCTCGGAAGGGCTGAGCTTCATCGCCTCGGCGAAGCGGCGTTCGCAGCCGTGCAGGTCGTTGCCGTAGACGTCGGCGTGGTCGAAGAAGTCGATGCCCGCGTCACGTGCAGTGCGCACGAGCTCGCGGACCTCGTCGTCGGTCTTGTCGGGGATGCGCATGAGGCCGAGCACGACGTTCGGGACGACGATCTCGGTGCCGGGCAGGGTGAAGGTCTTCATGGTATTCCTCAAGGTCTTCATGGTGCTCCTCAGGTATCGCGTGGTCAGGCCGCCCGCGAGAGCGGGGAGAGCTCAGCGAGCTCGTCGTCGGTCAAGGCGAGCTCGGCGGCCCGCACGGAGTCCTGGATGCTCTCGGGTCGGGACGAACCGGGGATCGGGATGACCACTGGTGCGAGTGCGAGCTCCCACGCGAGGGCCACCTGCTGCGGGCTGACGCCGTGGGCGTCGGCGACATCCTGGAATGCCGCGTGGTCCTGGCCGACGTCACCGGCGCGACGGATGCCGCCGAGCGGCGACCACGGCAGGAACGCGATGCTCAGCGCGGCGCAGTGCTCCAGCTCGCCGAGGCTCGAGCCGAACGCTGGCGAGAACTGGTTCTGCACGGAGACGAGGCGCCCGCCGAGGATCTCGTTCGCCTCGTCGATCTGGGCGACATTCGCGTTGGAGATTCCGGCCATCTCGATGATGCCCTCGTCGAGCAGGTCTCGGATGGCGCCGATCGAGTCGGCGTACGGCACCGTCGGATCGGGGCGGTGGAACTGGTAGAGCCCGATGGCGTCGACGCCGAGGCGTCGCGCCGAGGCCTTCACGGCTTCCTTCAGGTAGTCGGGGTGCCCGTTCTGCGTCCAGCTGCCGTCGCCTGGGCGGAGGTGTCCGCCCTTCGTGGCCACGAGCACCGCGGAGGTGTCACCGGCGTACGAACGCAGGGCACGGGCGATGAGCTCCTCGTTGTGGCCGACGTCGTCGGCATGCAGGTGGTAGGCGTCAGCGGTGTCGATGAGCGTGACGCCGGCGTCGAGCGCCGCGTGAATGGTCGCGATCGACCTGGCCTCGTCGGGGCGTCCCTCGATCGACATGGGCATGCCGCCGAGTCCGATCGCACTGACCGAACGGGTTCCGATGGTTCGTTGCTGCACGGATGAGCCTTTCCTGTCGTGTGGGTTGCGTTTCACCCTAGGCAGCCGCAAGCTAGAAGTCCAACAACTACCAGTGATGGTATTCAGAACCCGGAGTGATCAATGGATCTGCGCCAGATGGAGTACCTCGTCGCCCTCGCCGACGAGCAGCAGTTCACCCGGGCGGCCGCGGTGTGCAACGTCTCGCAGTCGGGCCTCTCCGCCGCGATCCGCAGCCTCGAAGACGAGCTCGGCACCACGCTGTTCGCGCGCACGACTCGACGAGTCGAGCCGACGGATGCCGGACTGGCGCTGCTCCCCTTCGCGCGCGCCATGCTCGCCCAGGCCACGGCCGGCCGTGATGCCGTCGTGCGCGCGACTCGCGAACTCTCGGGCGCACTGCGCGTGGGCGCCGAGCAGTGTCTCGGCATCGTCGACGTGCCCTCGCTGCTCGAGCGATTCCGCCGCCGCTACCCGCTCGTCGACATCCACTTCACGCAGGCCGGCTCGCACGACCTCGTCGCACAGGTGCGCGACGGCGAGCTCGACGTCGCCTTCGTCGCCACCACCGATCACCTCACCCGCGTGTCGAGCACGGAGCTCGGCCGGTGGCCGGTCGTGCTGTTGTGCCCTCCGGAGCATCCGCTCGCCGCTTCGACGCGCGTGGACTGGACCGACCTGCGCGACCTCGACTTCATCGACTTCCAGGAGTCGTGGGCGGTGCGCTCGCTCAACGAGGCGTCGTGCGCTGCACAGGGCGTGGGTCGGCGAGTGCGCTGCACGGTCAACGACGTGCACACGCTGCTCGACCTGATCCACCGCGGACTCGGCGTCGCGCTCGTGCCGCAGCACGTCGCGGCGAAGCCGCAAGCGGCCGGGCTCGTCTCGGTGCAGCTTCCGCAGAGCTCGACGCCGCAGTGGGTCGTGTCGGCCATCACGGGCAGCCCGGTCGCGGCATCCGCTCCGCTCCTGCTCGAGATCCTCGACGCTGAGCTGCGCCGGTCGGTGGTCGAGGCAGACCCCCGGCAGCTGCAGCCGTCGACGTAGTCCTGCGACCCGCTCACTCTCCCTCGAACCGCGGTTCCGTTTCGGACTCTTTATCGATACAGTCAGGTGTTCAACTGAGGCTTCAAAGGAGAGACCCGCTGTGACCGACCCACTCACCGCCCGTGCCGTCATCGATCTCGACGTGCCCGGACCCCAGATCAGTCGCCATCTGTACGGCCACTTCGCTGAGCACCTCGGCCGCTGCATCTACGGCGGCTTCTACGTCGGCGAGGACTCGCCGATCCCGAACGAGGGCGGCATCCGTTCCGACGTCGTGGAGGCGCTGCGACGCATCGACATCCCGAACCTGCGGTGGCCGGGCGGATGCTTCGCCGACGAGTACCACTGGCGCGACGGCATCGGCCCGAAAGCCGATCGCCCGCGCATGGTCAACACGAACTGGGGCGGCATCGAGGAGAACAACCACTTCGGCACGCACGAGTTCATGGCGCTCTGCGAGCTGCTCGGCGCCGACGCCTACGTGAACGGCAACGTCGGCAGCGGCACCGTGCAGGAGATGAGCGAGTGGGTGGAGTACCTCACTCGCGCCGGCGACAGCCCCATGGCGCGGCTGCGGCGCGAGAACGGCCGGGACGAGCCGTGGAAGGTGCCGTTCTGGGGCATCGGCAATGAGGCGTGGGGCTGCGGCGGCAGCATGACCGCCGAGCACTATGCCAACGAGGCGCGCCGCTACGCGACCTTCTGCCGCGACCACGGCGGCAACACGCTCTACCGCATTGCCGCGGGGGCGTCCGACGACGACGTCAAGTGGACGAAGACCCTGATGGAGTCGTTGAACTGCCTCGGCTGTCAGAAGGAGCCCACGAACATCTTCCAGGCGATCTCGTTCCACTACTACACGGTCGACGTGTGGGCGGAGAAGGGCAGCGCGACGGCCTTCACGACCGAGGAGTACTACGCGACCATGGGCAAGGCGCAAGACGTCGAGCGCGTGCTCGAGGCGCACGCGACCGTCATGGACGCCTACGACCCCGGCAAGAAGGTCGGGCTCGTGCTCGACGAGTGGGGCACGTGGTGGGACGTCGAGCCGGGCACGAATCCCGGGTTCCTCCACCAGCAGAGCACCATACGCGACGCCCTGGTGGCATCCGTGCACTTCGACGTGTTCCACCGGCACGCCGACCGGCTCGTCATGGCGAACATCGCGCAGACCGTCAACGTGCTGCAGGCGATGCTGCTGACGGATGAGGCGACGGGCGCGCTCGTGCTGACCCCGACGTATCACGTCTTCGAGATGAACCGTGGGCACCACGACGCGACGTCGCTCGCGGTGCACGTCGTCGAACGGCCCGAGACCCGCACCGAGGCCGGCCGGCCCCTCGACGTGCTCTCGGCGTCGGCGAGCACGCGCGACGACACGGCGCTCGTCTCGCTGAGCAACCTCGATGCGGAGCGGCCGCTCGAGGTCGTGCTCGACCTGCGGGGTCGCGCCGTCACGGCTCACGCCGGGCGGGTGCTGACCGGGGCGCAGCTCCAGTCGCACAACACGGCATCCGAACCCGAGGCCGTCGCGCCGACGGAGCTCACCGCGATCGAGGCCGACGACCGCGGGCTGCGGGTCACGCTCCCGCCGCACTCCTTCGCAACCGTCTCGCTCACCCTCGGATGAGTCGGCGATAGAGTTCCGCCATGGTCACGATGCAGGATGTCGCGAAAGCCGCGGGCGTCTCGACGATGACCGTGTCGAACGTGCTGAACCACTATCCGCACGTGCGCGACGAGACACGCGACCGCGTGCTCCGTGCGATCGACGACCTCGGGTACCGCGTGAACGTCGCGGCCCGGAACCTCCGGGCCGGGCGAACGAACACGATCGGATTCGCGGTGCCCGAGGTCGACCGGCCGTACTTCGGCCAACTCGCCTCTCGCATCATCGCGAGAGCCTCGGCGGCGGGATACCGCGTGGTCATCGAGCAGACGGGCGCCGATCGCGAGAACGAGCTCAGCGCGATCGTGTCGTCGCGCAACCGGATGTACGACGCCCTCATCCTCTCGGCGGTCGGACTGGGCACCGCCGACCGGGAGCTGCTGCGAGTGGACTTCCCCATGGTGATCCTCGGCGAGACGGTGTTCGAGGGCCCGGTCGACCACATCGCCCTCCCGAATGTCGAGGGCACGTTCGCGGCGACGCGGCATCTCATCGCGCGGGGCAGCCGGCGCATCGCCATCGTCGAGGGCAACGACTCGCTGCCCCCGAACGTGAGCAGCCTTCGCCACGGCGGCTACATCCGGGCTCTCCGGGAGTCCGGGGTCGAGTTCGATCCCGCGCTCTCGATCGGGATACCCGAGCTCACGCTCGCCGGCGGCCGGAGCGCAGCTGAGCGGCTCGTCGATTCCGGCACCGCGTTCGACGGCATCGTCTGCATCACCGATACGGTAGCGCTCGGCGTCATGCGCGGGCTCGCCGACCGTGGGGTGCGGGTGCCCGAAGACGTGCGCGTGATCGGCTTCGACGCGATCGAGGAGGGCGAGTACAGCATCCCCCGGCTCTCGACCGTCGATCCCGACCACGACGAGGTCGCCGCCCTCGCGGTCGATCTCGTGTTGCGGCGCATCGCGGGCGACACCGAGTGGCAGCCGCGCGAGTTCGTGAGCTCGTTCCGCGTCGTCGCGCGAGAGTCCACGGCCTGAGCATGCCGCTCCCCCATTCGTCACCCTCGCTCTTGTCGCGTCTATATCGATACAGGTAGAGTGCGGACCACGATTCCGCCGATCGAAGGAGATCAGGTGACCCTCATCGACGAGCGTCCGACGGAGACCGCTGCCATCACGACGCGCACCCGCGCCGCACGGTGGTGGACCTCCCCCATGTCGACCAACGGCCCCACGTTTCAAGCGGATCGCCTCAAGATCGGCCTGTTCCTCGTGCCGATGCTCGTCGTCTTCGTGGCGCTCTTCCTGATCCCCCTCGTGCAGTCGATCTGGTGGAGCTTCACCGACTTCAACGGGTACAGCACCGACGCCGCGTTCGTGGGCCTCCGCAATTACGAGAACGTGTTCACCGACCCGTCGATGCTCGCCGGGCTCGGGTTCACGCTGATGTTCACACTGGCGACGACGGTGCTCATCACCGCCCTCGCCATCCCGCTCGCGGTCACCCTCGACCGCGCGTTCATCGGGCGCAACTTCGTGCGCGCGATCTACTTCTTCCCGGCGATCCCCTCGGTCGCCATTCTCGGCCTCGTGTGGGGATTCATCCTCAACCCGCTGGGCTCCGGAGCGCTCAACTCGCTGCTCCAGTCGGTCGTCGGCATCGGGCCGGTGCCGTGGCTCTCGAACAGCACGCTCGCCCAGCTCAGCGTGATCGCCGTCGGCGTGTGGACGAGCACCGGATGGCACGCCATCCTCTACCTCGCCTACCTGCAGTCGATCCCCGACGACTACTACGAGGTCGCGCGCATCGACGGGGCATCCGCGTTCCAGCGATTCCGCTACATCACCCTGCCGCTGCTGATGCCGGCGATGACCGTGAGCTGGCTACTGCTCATGACGGGAGGCCTGAAGGTGTACGACCTGCCGATCACGCTGACGAGGGGCGGGCCGGGGTTCTCGACCTTCACGATCACGCAGACGATCATCCAGAACGGCGTCTCCCAGGCGAAGTACGGGCAGGCCTCCGCCCTCGCGGTCATCTTCATGCTCGCGGTCGGTGCGATCGTCGCGGCGCAGCTCATCGTCTCTCGCCGACTCGAAGGGCGGCTCTCATGAGTGCAGCACGAACCCTCACCCGCCCGGGCGCGATCGCGACGAGCCTCATCATGATCCCGCTCGCGTGCGTCATCGGACTCCCCTTCTACTACGTGGTCGTGAACACGTTCAAGACGCAAGCCGAGACCACCATGGCGCCGTTGGCACTGCCGACCACCCTGAACCTCGACAACTACCTCACGGTGTTCAGCGAGATTCCCGTGGCCCAGTCGTTCGTCAACACCGTCTATGTCACGGCGGCGGCGATCCTGCTCATGCTGCTCATCGGGTCGATGGCCGCGTTCTCCGTCATCATGCGCGCATCGCGACTGGTGACGGTGCTGCTCGTGATCGCGTTCCTCGTTCCGGGCCAGGTGACGCTCATCCCGCTCTACCGGATGCTGAGCCAGGCGCAGCTGGTGGACACGCTCGAGGGCCTCGTCATCCTCTACTCGGGCGGTTCGGTGTTCTGCTACTTCCTCATCGTCGGGTACATGCGCACGCTCCCCGGCGAGGTGATCGAGGCCGCGCGCATCGACGGGGCCGGGCCCTGGCAGATCTACTGGCGCATCGCCCTGCCGCTCATCCGCCCGATCCTCATCACAGTCGGCGTCTTCCAGACGATGTGGGTGTGGAACGACTTCCTGACCCCCGTCGTGTTCATCAGCTCGACCGAGAAGCAGACGCTCGTGCTGCAGACCTACAAGGCGGTCGGCGAGTTCACGACGGATTGGCCGATGTTCCTCACCCTCAGCGTCGTCGTGCTCATTCCCATGGTCGTCTTCTTCATCTTCATGCAGCGCTACATCGTGCGCGGCCTCGTGGCCGGCAGCGTGAAGGGGTAGCCACGGGTCAACGCCGAACCGGCGGCAATGCCGACGACCGCTGTCTGTATCGATCAACCAGCACCAACAACAACACCAACAGGAAAGGCCAGCAATGAAGCATCCGTTCCCCGCCCGGTCACGGGCACTGCGAGCCCTCGCAGCGACCATCGCCATCACGTCCGCCGCCGTCCTCACCGGATGCACCGCGGGCGCCGCCGACGACCGCACCGTGCTCACCTTCTTCTCGTGGTCGAACGAAGAGACGATGGAGCCGGTCATCGCCGCGTTCGAAAAGGAGAATCCCGACATCCGCATCGAGTTCTCGAACGCTCCCCCGGTGGCCGAGTACATCTCGACGCTGCAGAATCGCCTCGGCTCGAACACCGCCGCCGATGTGTTCGTGATCGCCGCCGAGAACAAGACGAACCTCATCGAAGGCGGCTTCGTCACCGACCTCACCGACGAGCCGTTCATGGATGTCGCATCCGAATTCAACACCGCCACCTACGCGAGCCCCGACGGCAAGGCCTACGGGCTCTCGCTCTCGTCGTGGGCATCGGGCATCGTCTACAACGTCGACCTGCTCTCCGAGCACGGCATCACGGAGTTCCCCACGACGTGGGACGGGTTCGTCGAGACGCTCACGACCCTCAAGGACGCTGGTGTCGTTCCGTTCCTCGAGTCCTGGCAGGGCTTCCCGACGTCGCTCGGCTCGAGTGTCGGGCTCGCCAACTTCGAGGCCGGCGGCACGGTCGACGCCGAGATCTTCGCCGGCAAGTCGACGTTCGAAGAGCTCTGGACGGAGCCGCTCACGCCGTGGCAACAGCTCTTCGAGGACGGACTCATCTCGCCGGATGTCGTGGGACTCAAGGGCGAGCAGGTGCGCGACGAGTTCGCCGCGGGCCGTGTCGCGATGATGACCGCCGGACCGTGGGACATCGGGGCGATCCGTGAGGCGAACCCCGACCTGAACTTCACGTTCGCGGGTGTGCCGCAGAAGGGCGGCGAGCCGTTCTTCACCGGTGCCGCTTCGCCCGGTTACGCGATCAACTCGAAGGCGAAGGAGCCCGAGGCCGCCAAGACGTTCCTCGAGTTCCTCGCGAGCGAGGACGGCGTGCGGATCTTCCAGGAGAAGACGAACGACATGACGACCACGTCGAACTACACGCCGACGATCGACGAGTCGCTCGAGGTGCCGTTCCAGGCGCTGCTCGACGGCAAGTTCTACCTGCCGATGATCTCGTGGCCCCGCTATCAGGACGCCCTCTACACCGACCTCGTCGCGCAGATCCAGCTCATGGCGCAAGGCCAGGCGACGCCTGCCGACGTTGGCGCAGCCCTCGATGCGCGGCTCGCCCAGGAGTCCGGCGAGTAGGTTCGCGAACCGGAACCCGCGAACGCCCGGCCCGCCAAGGGCCGGGCGTTCACTCGTGTTGCTCGCGATTCCATGCCGCGAGGCGGATGATGGGCGTGATGCTTGTGACCGGCGGAGCCGCACGCATCGGCTCCGACATCGTCGAACACTCGACCGCCCGCTGGAGCGACCGACGCGTCGCGGTTGTGATCGGCGCGGCATCCGCCATCGTCGCCATCAGTGGAACGTGGATCCCGTCGCTCTGGGGCGACGAGGCTGCGAGCATCATGTCGGCGCGTCGGGATTGGGCGTCGCTCTGGGCGCTCCTCGGCACCGTCGACGCGGTGCACGGGCTCTACTACGCGCTGCTGCACGTGTGGATCGACCTCGTGGGCGCCTCGCCGTTCGCCGTGCGACTGCCGTCGGGGATCGCCGTCGGCGCGGCATCCGCAGGGCTGTACCTGCTCGTGCGCAGGCGCGCGGCGCGCGAGACGGCGATCATCGCCGCGACCGTCTTCGCCGTGCTGCCGCGGGTCACCTTCCTCGCGACCGAGGCCAGATCGCTGGCACTCGCGACCGCCGCCGGCGTCTGGCTCACCCTGCTCATGCTGCGATTGCTCGACGCTCGCATGCGCCGGGGCTGGTGGTGGGTGTACTCGCTCGGGCTCGCGCTCGGTACATATCTCTTGCTGCACCTCGCGCTGCTCATCCCGGTGCACGCCATCTTCGTCGCCCTCGAGCTGCGTCGGGCAGGGCGGCTGCGCGGCATCCGACTCCGTCCCTTCCTGCTCGCCTGGGCGAGCGCGGCGCTGCTCGCCGCACCGATCGGCGTGGTCGCCGTGATGCAGCGCGAACAGATCGCGTTCAGCAGGCCGTGGCGCGCCGTCACGGCGCAAGCGGTGCTCGTCGAGCAGTGGTTCATGCTCGAGACCGTCGCGCTCGTCGCGTGGGTGTTCATCGTCGTGTCGGTCGTCGTCACCGCCCGGGGCCTCGAGCACGCCTGGAGCGAGCATCGCCGGCGGCTGCTCCTCCTCGGCGCCGTGTGGATCGTCGTGCCGACGGCCGCGCTGGTGCTCGTTGCCGCGACGACCTCACTCGGGTACACCCCGCGGTATCTGGCATTCTGCGCGCCCGGTGCAGCGATCCTGATCGCGATCGCCGCTTCCGCGCTCCCGCACCGGTGGATGCAGGTCACCTCGATCGTCGTCGTCGCGGCCCTCGCGGTTCCCGCCTACCTGGATCAGCGCAGCCCGTACTGGAAGAACGACGGCACCGACTGGCAGACGGTCGCCGAGGTCGTCGCCGAACTCACCGAACCGGGCGACGGCATCGTGTTCGATGAGAGCGTTCGCCCGTCGCGTCGGCCGCGCCTCGCGATGCATTCCTATCCGAATGGTTTCGACGGCCTCGTCGACCTCGGACTCGTGCGCCCCTACGACGAGACCGATCACCTCTGGGATGTCACGGCGCCCCTCGTCGAGGTCAGCGACCGGCTCGACGGGGTCGATCGGGTCGTGGTCGTGTCGCGGAGCCCCCACGGCGTCGACGACGACACCGCGACGCTTCGGCTCGAGGGCTTCGACCCGGTCGAGCGCGTGGCGCTGATATCCGATGTGGTGACGGTGTACGAACGCAACGGGTTGAAGCCGATCGCGCCCCCTCCTAGCGTGGACAGGAGAGTCAGGAAGGGAGCCTCTGATGCCAGCTCAATCGAATCCCGGACTCATCAAGCTCAGCGACAGCGAATTGAGCGTCGCAACCGAGGAGGAGGAAGTTCGCGGTCGTTCGGTCAAAGACAGGGCCGGGCAGGATCTCGGCAGGGTCGAAGATCTGCTCATCGATCCCGACGAGCGCCGGGTGCGATTCCTCGTGGTCGGTTCCGGTGGTTTCCTCGGCCTCGGCGAACGGCAGTCGTTCATTCCCGTGGATGCGGTCAGCCGCGTCGACGAGGATGTCGTGACCGTCGACCTCACTCGCGAGAACGTGGCCGGCGCGCCCGCGTACGACCCGGATCTGATCGCCGAACCGAGCTACCTCGAGGACATCTACGGGTACTACGGGTTCGTCCCGTTCTGGGGGCCCGGATACATCGGCCCACCTGGATTCCCTCGAGAGCCGAACCGGCCACCGCCGGAGAGTGAGACGTAGGAGCGAGTCACCCGTAGGCTCGCCACATGCAGGCATCCACAGTCGCCATCACCGGCGGAACCGGCTTCGTCGGGCGCCACCTCGCCGAGCGGATGCCGCCTGGGAGCGCCGTCGTCATCTCCCGCCGCACGGGCGTCGACGTCGAAGACGTGGAGGCCCTCACCGCCGCGTTCGCCGGTTGCGACGTCGTGGCGCACTGCGCCGGCATCAACCGGGAGATCGGCGACCAGACCTACGAGCGCGTGCACGTGCGTGGCACCGCCACCGTGATCGAGGCGGCGAAGCGAGCGGGTGTGCGCAAGATCATCATGCTGAGCTTCCTGCGCGCCCGCCCCTCGTGCGGGTCGCCGTATCACGAGTCGAAATGGGCGGCCGAAGAGCTCATCCGCGCCTCGGGGCTCGACTACACGATCCTCAAGGCCGGCATGATCTACGGCCGCGGCGACCACCTCGTCGACCACCTGAGCCGCACGGTGCAGACGATTCCGATCTTCGCGACCGTCGGCTTCCGTGAGAAGCCGATCCGCCCGATCCCGATCGAAGACCTCACCGACGTCCTCGAAGCTGCCGTGAACGGGCGGATGCCGCGAGCGACCGTCGCCGTCGTCGGAGCCGAGCAGCTCCTCCTCAGCAAGGCGGTGCGCCGTGTCGCCGCCGTGCTCGGCCGTCGCGTCGTCGTCGTTCCGGCGCCCGTCTGGGCGCTGTACGCGCTCGCACAGCTCACCGAGTGGACGATGACGGTGCCGCTCGTCGCGAAGGCACAGGTGCGCATGCTCGCCGAGGGCGTCGTCGATGCGGCGCCGCCCGCGGCATCCGTTCCCGACGACCTGTTGCCTCGCCGACGGTTCACCGCCGAGCAGATCCGCAGCGCGCTGCCCGAGCCGGGCGGATTCGGGCTCCGCGACCTGCGGCTGTTCGCCGACCGATGAGACCGAGCCGCTCGTCTCAGACGGGGCTGCGCCGTTGTGAACTGCGCCGGAACTGCTCACCACTGAGCAGCAGCGTTCGCTCGCCTCCCGCTTCGGCGATGTCGAGGAAGCCCAGACGGCGGGCGAGGAGGTGCGAGCGCTCGTTGTCGCGATCCATCACCGCGGTCACGTAGCGCGCCTCGAGCGTGTCGAACGCGAACTGGAGCATCGCACGGGCGGCTTCCGTCGCGTACCCGCGGCCGGCCCATTCCGTGCCGATGATCCAGCCGATCTCCGCACGTCGACCACGGGGATCCACTTCGCGCAGGTGCAGCGAGACGTCGCCGATGAGGCGGCCGTCGAGCTCCACGGCGAGTGCCATGAAGTCGCCCGCCTGCTCGAGCCGGATGTGGCGGGTCCGGTGGCGCAGATGACGACGCGATGCTCGGCGAGGCGGTGCTCGTGCAGGGCGATGCCGAGCAATTGCACCACATGATCGCGAACCTCCTCGCCAACGCCGGCACCCACACTCCCACCGGCACCCACGTCACCGTGAGCGTGAACACCCGCGATGCCACGGGGGCCGATGGCCCGCGCGTGCAGCTCACCGTCTCGGACGACGGCAACGGCATCGACGACGAGCTCGTGCCCGTGCTGTTCGAACGGTTCGTGCGCGGCGACCCGTCGCGCACGAGGGCCAACGGCAGCACCGGACTCGGGCTCGCGATCGTCCGGTCGATCGTCGAGGCGCACGACGGAACGGTGACGGTGGCGACGAGCGCTGCCGGCAGGCGATTCCTCGTGGATCTCCCGCGCGTGTGCCTCGATGAGCACGAGGGCGTGGTCGCGGATGGCGCCGACCGAGTCGATGCAGTTATGGCCGACACCGAGTCTCCGGCGGTCGCGAGTACCGCCGTCGCGACCTGAGCCGCCGCGGTCAGGCCGGGAAGGCCCGCTCGACCCAGCGGCGACTGACGTGCACGCTCTCGTCGGGATCCATCGACGCCCGGTCGACCTCGATGATCACCCAGCCGCCGAAGCCATCGGGCAGGGCGCCGAGGCATCCGTCGAGATCCAGGTCGCCGAGGCCCGGCTCGAGGAAGAGTCCCCGATCGACGGTCGACCGGTAGTCGGTCGGCTGCTCGCGGCTCGCGGCGGCGACACCGAGGTCGAGGTCCTTCACGTGCACGTCGATGAGGCGATCGCGGTGCTTCGCGAGCATCGCGACGGGGTCGGCGCCTGCCCACGCGAGGTGGCCGACGTCGAACGAGGCGCCGAGGAGGGCCGCGTCGATGTGATCGAGCACGTAGTCGATCTCGTACTCGGTCTCGACCCACGTGCCGACGTGATTGTGCAGCCCCGGCCGCACACCCTCGTCGGTGAGGATCCGGGCGGCCTCGGCGAGCACCTCGACCACCCGGTCGAGTCGGCCCTGGTCGAAGGCCGCGCCGACCGCCGACCTGGTCACGGTGCGCGAGGCGCCATCCCACGCCATCTCGGGCGCGAGGAAGACCGTCTCGAGTCCGAAGTAGTTCGACTCCTCGGCGGCGCGGCGGACTCCGTCGAACCAGCGCACCCACTCCGCGCTGCCCGGAGCGAGCGCGTGGCCGTGATCCTCGGGCAGGCCGACCTGGCAGTAGCCGGGCGCCAGGCTCAGGCCCGCCTCGCGAACCATCCGCTCGTAGTCCTGCAGCGTCTGGGTGTCGAGCACCTGCATCATCACCGTGTCGAACCCGCCGTCCTTCACCTTGCCGAGCACGGCCGGGTAGTCGGCACGGAAGGCGGGGTCGGCGAAGAGCCAGAGGTCGGCGCTCGACGGGTCGTCGGGGTTCGCCTTGATGTTGATCCACTGGATGGGGTTCAGCGCGAGCTGCGCACGTGCGATCGTCACGCGAGGTCCTCTCTCTGCGGCATCCGATGCCATCGTCATTTGAGTCCTGCCGTCGCGATGCCCTGGATGAAGTACCGCTGGAGGAACAGGAAGAGGATGAGCACCGGCAGCAGCACGACGATCGCACCGGCGAGGAGCAACCCGTAGGCGGTGGTGTTCGCCTGCTGCGAGGCGATCGCGAGGCCGACGGGCAGCGTGAACACGTCTTCGGTCTGCGCCACCACGAGTGGCCAGAGGAAGAAGTTCCACGACGCGAGGAACGTGAAGATCGACACGGTGGCGATCGCCGGGCCGAGGAGCGGCAGGAAGATGCGGAAGAAGATCCCGAACTCCCCCGCGCCGTCGATGCGTGCCGCCTCGAGCAGCTCGTCGGGGATCGAGAGTGCGAACTGGCGCATGATGAACACGCCGAGCGGCATCACGAGCATCGGCGCGATGATGCCGGCGAGGGTGTTCACGAGCCCGAGCTGCACGATGATGAGGAACTGCGGCACGAACAGCGCGACGTACGGCACGGTCATCGCGACGAGCACGCACCCCATCAGGAGCGAACGGCCGCGGAACGGCAGCTTCGCGAGCGCATAGCCGGCCATCGAGCAGAACAGCACGTTGGCGAGCACGGTCACCGCCGAGACGATGATGCTGTTCACGAGGAATCCGCCGAATCCCTCCTCGGTGAACAGCACGACGAAGTTCTGCAGGTTCGCGAAGCTCTCGGGAAGCCAGCCGCCCGGGTTCGCGGTGAACTCGCCCTGGGTCTTGAACGCGCCGAAGACCACCCAGGCGAACGGCAGCAGCATGAGGGCGCTGACGAGGCAGAGGACCAGGTACAGCCCTGATGCCCGCACCACGTGGAGACGGTTCATTGCTTCGGCCTCAGCACTCGGAGTTGGACGACGCACACGATGAGCACCCCGAGGAGCAGCACGATCGAGCCGGTCATGGCGTTGGAGATGTTGCCGAACCCGAACTGCTCGTAGACCCATTGCGCGACCGACTTGGTCGAGCCCAGCGGCCCGCCCTCGGTCAGGAGGAACGGCTCGTCGAAGATGTTGAGGAACATCACGCTCATCAGCACGGTGACGAGCAGGGTCGTGGGGCGCAACAGCGGCAGGGTCATCTGGAAGACACGCCGCCAGTAGCCGGCGCCGTCGAGGGATGCCGCTTCGTGCACCTCCTCGGGCACCGCCTGCAGGCCCGCGAGGAAGAGCACCATGCACGTGCCGGTGGTGCGCCAGATGGTGAGCAGGAGTACGACGATCATCGCCGTGGTGGGCGTGCCGAGCCAGTTCGGACCCGCGATCCCGCGGTCGGCGAGGAAACTGTTGATCGGTCCGTTGAGCGTGAAGGCGTATTGCCACACGATCGCGGCCGCGACGACGTTCGCGATCACGGGCAGGTAGATGACGGCCCTGAACACCGGGCGAGCCCGACGGATGCCGCTGTCGAGCGCGAGTGCGAGCAGGAAGCCGATCGCCATGGTGACCGGTACGCCGATTCCCACGTAGATCACCGTGTTGAGCGCCGAGCGCAGGAAGGCGGGCGCCGTGAGCACCGCCTGGAAGTTGTCGAGGAAGACGAAGTTCACCCCGAGCGGGTCGCGCAGGTCGGCGACGCCGATGTCGGTCATCGTGAGGGTGACGGCCATCACGGCCGGCACCGCCGTGAACACGGCGAAGATCACGAGGAACGGCGTCACGAACAGCCAGGCGACGCCCGTGGGCCCCGGCGTCAGCCGCCGGGAGCTGGCCCAGCGGAGGGGGCGGCTCACCGCCGCCACCCCCGCCGAGCTGGTCTCGAGGGCCATCGGCTACTCGGTTCCCGTGCCGATCGCCTCGGCCTGCGCCTGCGCCTCGGCAAGCGCCTCTTGAGCGGATGCCTCGCCGCGGGCGACCCGCTCCATCTGCTGGCCGATGGCCGCGCCGACCTCGCTCCACGTCGGCACCGCGGGAACGGCGACGGCGTTCGGCAGGGCGTCACGCACCGCGGCGAGCAGCGGGTCGTCGGCGATGACCGGCTCCTCCCAGGCGGCTTGCGTCGTCGGGAGGTTGCCGAACGTCTCGTACCACGCGACCTGCACGTCGGGCTGGGCGAGGTAGCGGGCGAGCTTCCACGCGGCGTCGGCGTTCTCGGCGTCCTTCAGCACGGCGAGGCTGCCGCCGCCGAAGTTCGCCGCGATGGTGCCGTCGGGGCCGGCGGGCGGCACGATCGCACCGAGGTGCTCGGCAGACCAGCCCTCGCCGTTCGCCCCGTCGAGGAACCCGGGGAACCACGGGCCGTTGCCGGCGGCCACGGTCTGGCCCGACGTGAACCACGGCACCGTGTCGAGGAAGAGCGGGCCGTCGGGGCTCGCGTCACCGTCGGCGAAGAGCGAGCCCCAGAACTCGAGCGCCTCGACGTTCTCGGGCGCATCGATCGTCCACGTCGTGAGGTCGTCGCTGATGAGGCTGCCGTCGTTCTGGTGCACGAGGGCATCGAGGGCCTGGGCGCTGTACGCGTCGTATCCGACGTCGAGGCCGAGGGGCGTCGGATGACCCGCCGCCTTCAGCTGCTCGGCGAAGGCGCTCGTCTCCTCCCACGTGGTGGGCAGCGTGGCGCCGGCGGCCTCGACGAGGTCTTTGCGGTAGTACCAGACGTTCGCGTAGGCGTACCACGGCACTGCGTGCGAGACGCCGCCGACGAGCGTGCCCTCGTAGGCGGGCTCGAAGAAGGCATCGCTGTCGACGAGCCCCTCGGGCACCGGGGCGAAGCCCCCCGTTGCGAGCATCGTGCTCTGCGTCTGCGAATAGAGCATGGTGAGGTCGGGCACCTCACCCGAGGCGATCGCCGTGGTGAGCTTCGTGTCGAGGGAGTCGGATGGCACGTTCGTGAGCTCGAGCTCGACATCGGGGTTCTCGGCCGTGAAGTCGTCGAGGAAGCCCTCGAGGGCGTCGGCTTCGCCCGAGCCGATCCAGAGGCTGAGCGTTCCGGTGGCGGGCGAGTCGTCGATCTCGATGTCGGCTGCGGCATCGGCGGCGCCGTCGCCGTCGCCGCGTCCGCAGCCGCTGAGCAGGAGCGCCGCGGCGAGGGCTGGCGCGACGACGGCGAGCGCTCGGCGTCGTGCTCGTGAGGTGGTGAACATGGTGATTCCTTTCGGGGGCAAGGAAGAGCGGTGCGGTTCTGAAGTTGGAGCGATCCGGCGGTTCTGGGGGGATGTTTCGTTATTGCAGATCGTGATGGAGCACGCGAGGCCGTGGTCAAGGATGCTCATCGTCCGTCCTAGTTCCTGAGAGTAGAAGGGAACGCTCGCCCGAAGTGGGTTCACGCGGGAGAGTTTACGGCCCCGAAACGCTTCGGCGCAGTTTTGTTACTACCTAGAAATATTCACGGGTGCGGTGCGCAAGCTTTCGGCGTGGCCTCCGCCGAGCCCGCCGACGACCGCGCGGCCGGCCCGCACGGCGGTCACCATGGCGGTGAGCGTGGAGTTTCCGACGACGGCCGTCGGCACGGTGGCACCGCCGGCGAGGTAGAGGTTCGAGAACCCCCAGACGCGCCCGACGGGGTCGCAGACGGAGGTGCCGTCATCGGTCGCACCCGATCGCGCTGTGCCCGTGTAGTGCAGCGACGAGCCCGGCGGAAGCAGGGCCGAGTCGCGCTCGGGGTCGAAGTCGCCGAGCGCCTCACCCGCGGCGCGCTGCGACGCGCGTGCCTGTTCGACCAGGGCCAGGTCGGCCTCGGAGTGCGCGAACTGCACCGTGATGCGCGGCAGGCCCGCGACATCCGTGTGCATGTCATCGAAGACCAGCCGATTGTCGGCGTTGATCTCGGTCGGCACGTAGAGCGAGAGGCCCACCGAGTACGCGAGGCGAGCGCCCGTGGCGTCGAAGTAGAGCCGGTCCATGATCTGCCCGTGGAACGGCTGCGCAGGTCCGCTGTGCGGCAGCCAGTACGAGCCCGCGACCCATTCGTCGGGTCCGGGGTCGGGGATCTCGTCGAGCGCGACCTGGAGTCGCTCGAGGTCGGCGATCACCTGCCCGGTCAAGAAGGCGTGCTCGTTCAGGTACCGGCCGAGCGCCTCGGGCCTGATGCCCGAGGCGACGAGCAGCTGCGGCGTGCGGATCGGATCGGCCGCGACGATCGTGACGCGCGCCTCGATCTCGTACTCATCACCGGTCGCGACCTCGCGCACACGGGCGCCGCGCACCGTCGCGCCATCGTGCACGAGCGCCATGGCGAGCGTGCCGGTGGAGAGCGTGAAGTCGTCACCGTTCGGCGCGGTCATGCGCGGAAGGATCCGGTTCGGACCGGTGCGCGGCAGTCGGCCGCCCTCCTTCGGCGCGACCGCCATCGGCATCGTGCGCACGTGCCGGCCCGGCGCGCTCACCGGCCCGAAGACCGAGTCGAGCACCTCGAGGATGCGGCCGCCGACGTGCGTCACGCCGAAGGGAGCGTCGTGCACGCCGAGCATGCGCTCGGCCTCGCCGAGGTCGCGAGCCCAGGCGTCGGGCCCGTCGAACGCGAACACCTCGTCGCCCCAGGGGCGCGGGGTCGCGGCCGTCCAGTGCACCCCCATGCCGCCCGCGTTCCAGGCGAAGGCGCTTGCGGGCATCCCGGCCGCGTCCTCGTCGAACGACGAGAGGTGGTACATGCCGGGCGAAACGCTGCGGAGCTCAGCACTCACCGCCGGCGTGACGGCGGCGCCGAGGTACAGGGACTGGATGCCGGGGGACGCCTGCTCGATGTAGGTGCCACGCAGCGCTTCATCCCGGAGGTCGTGGAGGTGCTGGCCCGGCGCGCTCCCGATCGGCACGCCGCCGTCGACCATGTGGATGCGGGCACCCGGAGACCCTTCACGCACGATCCTCGCGACGGCGGCGCCCATGAGGCCGCTGCCCACGATGAGGACGTCGACAGGGGGTGGAACGTGCGACATTCGGAACTCCCGAGACTCGAAAAAGTATTGCTACTTCGCAGCATAACTGCGGGATGTTTCACTCGGATGTCGCCGCAGCGCCTCGCGGGATGCGAAACCGCAGGAGATTCCGTGTCAAGCATCCGTATGCGGCAGCATGATGGCGAATCTCCTGTAGAAGCAGGTGGGAGCGCTCGGCAGCGCTCGACCGAAGGCTCAGGCGGAACCGAAGAGCTCGTTTTCGACGCTCATGATCGCGACGCGCAGCGCCCCTTGCAGCATGGCCTCGCGTCCGAGCGCCGAAGCGCGCAACTCCATCGCGGGCGCCCCGGCCGCCTCGAGCGCCGAGCGCAGGCTCGGAATGAGCACATCGGCGCCGGCCTCGAGGCCGCCGCCGAGCACGATGAGCGGCGGCGCGATGGTCCACGCGAACACCGCGAGCAGCTGCGCGAACGGCGCGACGAAGGCGTCGAGCTCGGCGATCGCCTCGGCGTCTCCGCGACGAACCCCCTCGACGATCGCCTCGCCCGCCTCTCGTTCAGCCGGGTCGGGCGAGGTGAGGAGGCCGAACGGATTGTGCTCCATCGCTCGCGTGCCGAGGAGGTTCGCCTCGACGATCTCGCCGGCCGCCCCTCGGAAGCCCCGATGGATGCGTCCATCGATGATGATGCCGGAGCCCGCGCGATTGCCCGCGAGCAGCCACGTGAAGCTCGTATGGTCGGTCGCCGCGCCGAGCGCGCCCTCGGCGAGCGCCGCGAGGTTCGCGTCGTTGTCGGTGATGACGCGCACGCCGGCCGGAAGACCCAGCGCGTCGGCGGCGCGCACGCCCGCCCACCGCGGGGCGTTGACGAGGGTGACGACCGTGCCGTCGTCGTCGACTGCGCCTCCCATCGCCACGCCGACCGCCCGGAAGTCCTCGAGCGACCTGCCGGATTCGTCGACCGCGGCGAGCAACGCGGCCCTCGCCTCGGCGAGGGTGAGGTCGGGGTTCGTCGAGTTCGTGAGCTTGCGCCGAGAGCGGCCGAGCACGGAGCCGCTCAGGTCCGCCACGAGCGCCTCGGTCGAGTGTGTGTCGAACTGCACCGCACCGACGAGGGCGTGTTCGGGGCGGAAGGCGTAGAGACGCGGCGGGCGGCCGGCGCCCGTCGCGGGCCCCGGTTCGATCGGCTCGACCCAGCCCTCGGTGACGAGGTCGGTGAGGATGAGCTCGATGGTGCGACGCGACAGCCCGGTCGTGCGGTTCAATTCGGTCATCGTGAGCGGTCCGCTCGCGAGGTACAGCGAGCGGAGGGTCAGCGAGGAGTTCGCCTCGCGCATCGCCGTGGGATCGAACGCTCGCACGCCGCTCCCCCTCTCCCGCATCGCGCGGTCCAGCCTACTGGCGCGCCGCAGCCGGACGCGTGTGCGCGATCGAGAGCAGGACCCGAGCCGCCCCGTCGCCGACCGATGCCCAACGGTGCCGGATGTCGGCCGGGTGGCTGATCGCCTCGCCGGCTCCGAGTCGCCAGGACCCCTCGTTCTCGAGCGTCACCTCGATCTCGCCGTCGATGACGTAGACCGTCATCTCGCCGTCGGATTCGAACCAGCCGCCGAGATCCGACCCCGGGGCGACGCGGTACTCGACCACCTCGAGCACGTGACCGGCGCCGGCCGAGAGGAGTCGTCCGCTCGCCGCCTCCGGCGAGTCGGAGACCGGGAGTTCGCGCCCCTCCCCCTGGCGCAGCACCGACACGCCATGCGGTGCGTTCACGGGTGGCATGAGTTCGCTCGGCGGCAGTCCGAGCGCGTGGGCCAGCCGGTAGAGGCTCGACAGCGAGGGACTCGTCGCGCCCTTCTCGACCTGGCTGAGGAACGGCTGGCTCATCTCGCTCGAGCGCGCGAGGGCGCGCATGGAGAGCCCTGCCGCCTCGCGGGCCCGCCGGATGGCCTGCCCGACCGCGGCGCTGACGTCGGCTGCGGCATCCGGATTCTGTAACACGGTGTTCACCCGAGGAGCTCGATTCTCGTCCATATTGATAACCAATACCTATCACTCGGGTCCGGGAACGGGCGTGGGGAACAGGACGAAGATATCCGAACACCGAAGGAGACCGGCATGTCAGCGGCATTCCATGTTCCGGCGATCGACATCGCCCCGTACATCGCGGGCGGCACCGATGCCGAGCGGGCCCAGGTCGCCCGCCAGTTCGACGAGGCGGCCCGCACGGTCGGCTTCATGCAGATCCTCGGGCACGGGATCCCACTCGAGGCCTGGGCGCGCCTCGGTCGTGCGAGCGACCGCTTCTTCGAGCTGCCGCTCGACGTGAAGAAGCAGTACCGGGCGCCCGCCGGCATCAACCGCGGGTACAGCCCGCCGAAGTCCGAGCGCCTGAGCCTCAGCCTCGGCGTCGAGAAGGCCGAACGAATGAACGACTTCTTCGAAGCCTTCAACCTCGGCGCGACCGCTGCCGACTACCCGCACGTCGAGGTCGATCCCGCGATGTACTCCGAGAACATCTGGCCCGCCGAGAGCGACACCTTCCAAGACGACGTCGAGCTCTGGATGTCGCACGCCACCTCCGTCGCGAAGGTCATGATGGAGATCTTCGCCGACGCACTCCGCTTGCCCGCCGGCTACTTCGACTCGTACACCGACCATTCGCTCGACGTGCTGCGCATGAACAACTACGCCCTCCCCGAGGGTGAGCGGGTCGAGCTCGACGGCGACCTCATCGGCATGGGCGAGCACACCGACTTCGGCATCGTGACGCTGCTGTGGGCCGACGACGTGAAGGGGCTCCAGGTGCTCGACGCCGACGGCGGCTGGAACGACGTGTCGCCATTGCCCGGCGCGCTGCTCGTGAACCTCGGCGACCTGACGGCGCGGTGGACCAACGAGCGCTGGAAGTCGACGCTTCATCGAGTCAAGCCCCCGGTGATCGACGGCCGTATCAAGCGGCGCCGCTCCGCCGCGTTCTTCTTCGACGGCAACGTCGACGCGGTGATCACGACCCTCCCGGGTTGCGTCGCCGAGGGTGAGACGGAGCTCTACGGTCCGATCACGATCGGCGAGCACATCGAGGCGAAGCTGCAGGGCTCCCGCGGGCTCGTGAACAACACGAGCGACACGGCGCGTGAGGCGGAGCGCGTGCTCGCGAGCCGCCAGTGACCTGACGCGGCCGGCACGCATCGGTGCCATCATTGGAGCCATGAACGCCCGCGACCAGCTCGTGGCGGGCTCACGGTCGCTGTCGAGCGGCGAGTGGGTCGCGGCGCGGGATGCGTTCCAGGTGGCATGGGCCGAGGAGGAATCCGCTGACGCCCTCGACGGGCTCGCCCGCGCGTTGTGGTGGCTCAACGATCCGGCGGGTGCCCTCGAACTGCGCGCACGCGCGTTCGCCCGGCTCCGCCACGAAGGACGCGATGCCGAGGCGGCCGCCGTCGCCATCTGGCTGGCACGCGAGTACCGCAACCTCTACCGGCGGCGCGAGATGGCCGACGGGTGGCGTTCACGAGCCCGGTCGCTCCTCTCCTCTCTCGAGGACGCCGGGAGCCTCCACGGCTGGTTGCACCTCGCGGAATCGGAGGCGGATTCGTTGCATCCGAGGGCCGCTGATCAGGCCGATCGCGCCGTGACGATCGCCCGCGAGCACGGCGACATCGACCTCGAGATCGTGGCGCTGATGCGCCGGGGCGCGTGCATGGTGGGCGGCGGGGCCGTCGCCGACGGGGTGGCCGACCTGCACGAGGCGATGGCCGCCGCCACCTCCGGCGAAGGCGACGATGTGCAGTACGTCGGCGAGGCGCTGTGCACCCTGCTGGAGGTCGCCGGCCTGCTGGGCGATCCCAGCATGGTCGAGCCGTGGGCCGCCTTCCTCGTCGGCTACCACGCGTCGTACGCATTCGGTCCGCTGTTGCCGTTCGAAACCTCCAGCGCCACCGAGCTCATCTCGGCCTTCTGCACCGGATGCTGCGGCGGCGTGTACCTCGTCACCGGGCGCCTCGATGCGGCAGAGGAGCAGCTCAGCCACGCCGTGACCCAACTGATCACGACCGGCCTCCGACCTCGCTGCCTGCACCCCGTCGCCGATCTCGTCGAGCTGCGGGTGCTGCAGGGGCGGCTCCAGGATGCCGAAGCGGTGCTCACCGGCTTCGAGGACGATCCGGAGTGCGCGGCGTCGGCCGCTGCGCTCGACCTGGCGACGGGGCATCCGCAGCGCGCCGTCGCGCGCCTGACTCGCGCCATCGAGTCGCTGACCGGGGTGCCTTTGCTCGCCCTTCCGCTGCATGCGGCGCTCGTCGACGCCGCGCTGGCTTCCGGCAATGTAGCGCTGGCCGAGACGTCGGGGCAATTCGTGGCTGAGGTGGCAGGAACGACCGCCACGGTGCTCCACCGCGCCCAGCGCGACCACGCCGCGGGCAAGCTCGCGCTCGCTGCAGGTGACGCCGCCGCAACCGCACTCCTTCGCTCCGCGACGCTTGCGTTCGCCGAGGCCGGAGCGGCATTGCCCGCCTGCCGCGCCCGCCTGGCACTGGCGCGGTCGCTGGCGCCACACGATCGCGGTCTCGCGGTCACCGAGGCTCGCAGCGTCCTCCTTGCCCTCGACCGGATGGGCGCCACCGCCGAGGCCGATCAGGCCGCCGCATTCCTGCGAGAGCTGGGCGTCCGCGGACGGACGGGCCCTCGGCACGTCGGACTCCTGAGCAACCGGGAGCGGGAGGTCTTGGCACTCGTGGCGGACGGTTTGTCGAACGCCGAGATCGGCCAGCGGTTGTTCATCAGCACGAAGACGGCCGGGCACCACGTGAGCAGCATCCTCGCCAAGCTCGGCGTGCGCAGCCGCACCGAGGCGGTGGCGTTCGCGATGTTGAATCCTCCGACCGCAGTGAACGAGGGCACCAGATGACGAGGCCCGGCGAGGAGCAATGGGCACAGAGATGGGGAATGCTCCCGATGCTCGAGCCCCGGCACAGGAGCACCATCGAGTCATCGAATCCGACGTCCCAGAGGAGGACATCATGGAAACCGCGGAGAAGAGCGTCGTACGGCGCTTCTACGAAATCGTCGGCAGCGGCCGACCGGAGGACCTCGACGAGGTCTGCGCTCCCGACCTCGTCGGCCACGCCGGCGCCGGGTCCGACCTGAGAGAACTGAAGGGCGAGACCGCGAGCCTGCTCGTCGCGTTTCCGGACCTGACCCTCGACCTACGACACCTCGTACAGGAAGACGACCTGATCAGCGTGTGGCTGACCTATGCCGGCACGCACCAGGCCGAGTTCGCGGGCGTCCCCGCGAGCGGTCGGCGGGTCAAGTTCGCCGCATGGGACCTCATGCGAGTCCAGGACGGCAGGGTCGTGGAGATCACGCAGTACTGCGACCTCTTCACGATCCTGTCCCAGATCGGTGCGCTGCCGACCGCGGCGCTGGCGTGACGAGGGAGATGAAGATCATGCATTCAGCGATTCGACTCATCGTGCCCGCGGCGGCTGCTGTGGCACTTGCCCTGGTCGCCGCACCACCTGCCCAAGCCGCCCCCAGCTGCGTGGCGCAATCCATTCCCGCCGAGCATCAGAGCTACGGGCCCGCTTGGGGTCATGACCTCATCTCGTTCCTCGCCACGAATCCCGAGGTGCTCGAGGAGTTCGGGTTCCGGTCGTTCGGGGACTACGCGTCCTTTGTGGCAACCCTGGACCGCACGGTGTGCCCGCCCGACCTGTAGGAGATTCCACCACCGCGAGCGCCCGGCCGATGCGGCCGAGCGCTCGCGTCGTGGGCCTGCCTCAGGGCTGGCGTGAGTGCAGCGACACGATGCGCTGGCGCTCGGTCTCAGCGGAGGCGCCCTCGACGCCGTCGGCCGACACGGTGACGCGCACGCTCAGCTCCTTGCCGGCGTCGTTCGTCTCGGGCGTGAAGCTCTGTTCGGTGGCACCGTCGATCGGCTCGCCGTTCAGGTACCACTGCCAGGTGATCTCACCGTCGCCCGGATCGATCGTCGCAGTCGCGTGCGCAGGCGACCCGACGCGCGGCCGCTCGACGATCTGAAGGTCGGCGATCACGGCGTGGCGCCGGATCGTGACCGTGTACCGGCTCTCGGTCGAGCCATCCGCCGAGGTCACGACGATGGTGGCGACGCCGCCGTTCGCCGTGGTCGGCTGGGTGATCTTCACGCTCGCGGCCGAGTCCACCGCGATGGCGTCGACGAGCGGCAGGCGGCCGCCGTCGACGTCGAGCTCGTACTCGGTCGTCGCCGGGTCGAAGCCGTCGATGAGCGCGCCGTCGAGCCGGAGCGCGGCCAGCTCGCTGACGGCCGCAGGCGACGCCGTCGACTCGAAGATCTCGACCTCCGAGACGATGAGGTGCGTGTTCGCGTAGGCGTTCATCACCACGCGTACGCCGGTGGCGGTGATCGGCGGGAACTCGGCGACCACGACCGGGGCGCTGCCGTCGGCCGGCGACACGACAGGCTGGGCCGTCTCCCAGCCGGGGGCCGGAGCCCACACGCCGTTCGCACCGCGCACCTCGACCTTCATGGTCTGCGCCCAGCTGTTCGTGCCGTCGCGGTAGAAGTCCACCGCGACGCGCTCAACCTGGTGGGCCGCCGCGAACTGGTAGGTCAGCGTGCTCTGGGCGGGCTTGTTGCTCGACACCCAGTTCGACCAGCCCTTGTCGCTGATGTTCCCGTTGCGAGTGCGATCGGCCGGGTAGCCCGACTCGGTCGAGCTCGCCGAGGCGGTGTTGCCGGCGTCGGGGTTGAAGTTGCGCAGCGTCCCCTCGGTCACGAGCACGGCGAGTTGCGCGGGCAGCTCGGCGCCGTCAGCGGTCGCGACGCCTGTGACGTGCACGACGCCGACCGACGCGAACTGATCGGCCGAAACCCCAGTCCAGTCCCACGCCACGGGAACGTCGAAGGCATTCTCCGACGCACCCACGCGAGCGGGCACGGTGGTCGGGGCTTGGGACTGCACGCCATTGAGCGATGCGCCGACGGCCACGGTGATCGAGACGGGATCGGTCGCCGTGAGCCCGCCGACATCGACGAGCGCGGTGACCTCGATGACCTGCCCGAAGATGTCGGTCAGCGTGCCGGGCACCTCGACCCGACCGCTCTCGGCCCATGCCGAGTCATCCGGCAGCTGCCACGTGACCGCGACCGGTGCGCCGGCGCCCCACGAGTAGCGCGGCACGATCGTCTCGGGCAGCACGGGCGGCACCCCCACGAGGGTGCGTGCCGCGACCGTCTGTTCGGCGAGCGGCGCCAGGTCGAGCGGCGCCCACGACTGGTTGCTCCCGCCGTTCGAGCCGTAGACGCCGACTCCGGCACCCTCGGCGGTGGACTGGCCGTTCACGTCGAGCGAAAGCGCGAGCTTCTCGTTCACGAGCGTGTAGCGGCGGCCGTCGGTCGTGTTCACGATCCAGCGGGTGGCGGGCTCGAGCGCCGCGGCATCCGGGGCCACCTGGCGGAGGTCGGTGCCCGCGCTCGTGGCTCCGAGCACCCGGCCGTCGGATGCCTCGAGCACGACGCGTCGCGTCGCCTCGCGCTCTTCGCCGGCGACCTCGTGCACGGTCCAGACCTGCTTGGCGGCCTTCGCGGCATCCGTCGTGAGACCCGTGATCGACGTGGCCGTCGTGGATCCGCCGGCGGTGAACGCCTTGCCGCTCTGCGCGCCGACGAGCTGGTAGCGGTGCCCGTCGACGAGCGCGGGGGCATCCGCCGCGACGCCCGAGACGCCGTCGATCACGAACGTCGTGACCGACTTGGCCGGCACCGTCACGGTGGCGGTGCGCGCGGCACGGTCGATCGCGACGGCAGCGCCCTCGACGAGTGCGTTCGAGGTCGGGGCATCCGCCGATTCGGCCTGCGTGGTGACGACCGGAGTGACGGTGGCGCCCTCGGCGATGTCACCGAAGCGGGAGAGGTCGATCGTGACCTGACGCTCGGAAGCCGAGGTGTTGCGGTGCACGATCGTGGCGCCCGCGCCGTCGGCCCGAACGGCCGCCGTGCTCGAGGTGTCGTCGATCGCGATCAGGTGATCGCCCTCGTGGATGAACTTCGTGAAGTTGCGGATGGTGTTGAACTTCGAGTTGATCTCGACACCGCACGGCTCGATCGCGGCGGAGTTGCCGCCGGCGGCGGCGACGCGGCGAGCGGACTTCCAGACGGTGCCCTCGGCCTCGTCGTAGGGCTTGCAGTCGAGGTCGATGAAGATCGAGCCCCAGTTGAGGTTCTCGCCCTGCGGCTCCATGTTGTAGAGGTCTTCGACGGGCTGCCACAGCACCCATGCCTTGGGCTCGAGCTCGCGCAGGTCGTCCATGATGCGGCCGGCGATGCCGAGTCCGTTCTCGATGTTGACCGGGTTGTAGCCGCTGACCCAGTTGCCCTCGATCTCGCTCATCCAGAGGTCGGTGTCGGCCTGCTTGGCGAGGTCGCGCACCCCGAGCCGGCCGGACGTGCCGTAGGTGTGCACGTTCATGCGGTCGACCTTGTCACGCGTGGCGGCCGGGTAGCCGGCCCAGTTGGTCGCGAAGATGCCCGGGTTCGTCTCGTCCATCGCCGACAGCCCGGCATCGGTCGTGGATGCCGCGTCGTCGAGCGCGGCGCGCACGTCGTCGACGAGCGCGACCTGGCGGGCCGGCCCCATGTGCATGCCCTCCTGGCGGCCGGCCACGGGCTTGCCGTTGCTCAGGGTGGTGCCCCAGTAGCCGGTGTTCGGCTCGTTGAACGGATCGAGGGTGTCGACCTCGATGCCGTACTCGTCTTCGAGGTGCTCGGTGACGTTCACGAGGTACTTCGCGAACTGCGCCTCGGCGGCGGGCTTCAGCTGCTCGGCGCTCGAGTTGAACCCGCCCGAGACGTAGCCGCTCTCGGTCATGAAGTACGGCGCGGAGTTGGCGAACGTCTCCCAATGAGAGATCTGGCCCTCGGCAGCGAGCCGCTCCACCCACCAGCGCTGCGTCTCGTCGGCCGACCAGTCGTAGGAGGCGGGGTCGTCGGGGTTCCACGCCGCGAGGAGCGCATTGCGGTCGGCGTACTTCGTGGAGACACCGCCATAGGTGCCGGCGTCGCCGTCGGCGTTGGGTGCCCACCAGCCGTCGACGGCACCGCCCGGGCGCAGGTAGTCCTGCACGTCGGAGGCGTTGCCTCCGCCGATGTTGTACCGGGCGATGTTGAGGTCGAGGCCGTCTTCACCGAAGACCGCCTGGTACAGCTCCTCGCGCAGTTCCTCGGGGTAGCCGCCCGTGGCGTTCGCGAACCACACGAGGCTCGTGCCCCAGCCCTCGAACGCCTCGCCGGCGTACCAGGGGTTCGGGGTGATGGTCGTGCCGTCGACCGCGGCGGCCGGAGCGGCCGCACCGATCGGGGCCGCCAACAGGGCGCCGGTCGCGAGTGCCGCGCTCGTCAGGAGCGCGGTGAGCCGTCTGCCGTACATCGTCATTGACGTCGTCCTCTTTCGCCTTTGGAAGATCGTGCGTGTTCACGTCAACACGCTCGATTCCCGAGAGTACATGTTGACGTCAACATTGGGAAGGGCGTCGGATGTTTCGGCCCACACGTCATCGAGGCGCCGCGTTTCGGGTACCGCGAGCGGCATGTTCGCTTGGGCTCGAGTGCGAGCGAATACGTTCCTTTCGTTGTGCGCCATGTTCGGGGGTCGATACGTTCGCGTCGCGTAGGTCTGGATCGCCCAGGTCGTTGGTGATCGAGGCATCCACGCTCCCTTCAACGTTGAAAGGACTCCCGCATGACTCAGAAATCCCGGTGGAAGCTCGCCGCCACCGCCGCCGCAGGGGCGCTGATCGCTGCGTCGCTCGCAGCGGCGCCGTCCGCGATCGCGCTCGACACGAGTGACTCGGAGCCGCCCAAGCTCGTGTTCGGTGACGACTCCGTCGATTGGAAGGAGATCATCGTCGACGGCGACGATGTCGAGCGGGCGCCCGACGGACGTGCATTCAACGTGTTCGGCGGGTTCGGCTCGGTGTCGTGCAACAACACCTCGCGGCTGCTGCTCGACTACCGCGAGGAGAACCCCGAGGCGTACTGGCGGATCCTGAACATGCTGTTCAACCCCGACACCGGCGCGGGACTCATGCACATCAAGGTCGAGCTCGGCGCAGACGTCAACACGTCGTCGGGCGCGGAGCCCGCGACGAAGCGCAGCGCAGACGAGCCGGCGAACGTGCTGCGCGGGGCGGGGTTCCGCCTCATCGCCGACGCGAAGACGATCAACCCCGACCTCAAGGTCGAGGCGCTGCGCTGGGGCGAGCCCTCGTGGACGGGAAACCAGACCGACGCGCGGTACCGGTGGTACAAGGAGACGATCGACGCCGCGTACGACACGTACGGCGTGAAGTTCGACTACCTCAGCCCGTCGCAGAACGAGGTGAGCTCCGGGTACATCGCCCAGGAGCTCGCGTGGACGATCGAGGTCGCCAAGCGCCTCGAGGCCGACGCAGCGGCATCCGACGCCCGCTATGACTACGGAGACATCGAGATCGTCGCGCTCGACTCCTACCGCAACGGCGAGGGCGTCGCGGGGGCGATCCTCGCGAGCCCCGACGCACTCGAGTACGTTGATGCGATCGGCATCCACTACACGATCGGCGGCGGCCCCAACCTCACCCGGCTCAACAAGGAGTTCGGCAAGGAGGTCATCTACTCCGAGGGCGTGGCCCCGATGATCGACCCCGAGTACCGGCTCACCGCACAGCCCGAGATGGGCGGCATCGGCGGCACCGTCGGCGCGGTCGACATCGCCGACCGGTTCATCAACGCCTACAAGTGGTCGGGGTCGGGCGCGAACCCCGCGCACATGACGTCGTTCCTGTTCCAGCCGGCGGTCAGCGCCCTGTACGAGGGCTCGTCCTACTCGCCGAAGCACCTCATCCGCGCGTCCGACCCGTGGTCGGGCTACTACGAGGGCGGGGTCGGCATCGTCCTGGTGCGCCACTTCATGCAGTTCATCGACCAGGGCTGGGAGTACATCGAGGGCGCGAGCGGCGGCGACGGCACGTTCGCCGACGGCGGCACCGCCGTCGGGTCGAGCACCCGTACGGTACTCACCCTGCGCGAGCCACTGGACCCGACCGCTGCCGACGCACCGGGCCGCGGGGCGCACAAGCCCGACTTCACCCAGGTGCACGCGAACAACACCGCCAAGCCCCGCCACTTCGAGGTCAAGGTCGCCGATCTGGGGGTCACGAAGAACACGCCCCTTCACTTGTGGGAGACGACGGGCCCCGAGGCCGGCGAAGCCTACGATGCGGACTGGTTCCAGCCGATCGGCTACATCAAGCCGGTGCGGACGGAGACCGGCGCCGACGGCACGAACTACGTCGTCTACCGGGTCGAGGTCGCGCCGTATTCGATCCTCACGATCTCGTCGCTCGCCGACGGGCTCACCGACACGACGACGGAGTACGCGAGCGGCGACTACGCCTCGACCGCCGAGAACAGCCCGCTCGAACTGCCCTACACCGACGACTTCGAGTACGCGGACTACCCCGCGGAAGACGTCGGCGGCGTGAGCATGTCCTACCTCGAGCGTCGCGGTGGCACACCCCGCTACACGGCCGACCAGAACGGCGCCTTCGAGGTGGTGAGTTCCGCCGAAGCCGGGCACGACAACGTGTTGCAGCAACGCATCACCGCCGACAACCGGCCCTACACCTGGAACGTCTGGGGCGATGGAAGCCAGAACAAGCTGTCGACCGACGCGCCCGCGACGATCCTCGGCGACCACACGTGGGCGAACTACACTGCGGCCGTCGACGTGAAGTTCGACACCGAGGTGACGGATGCCACGCTGGCGAACTTCGCCGGCCTCGGAGTCCGCCAGGTGGTGTCGCAGGGTTCCGACCTCGCGGCATACGCCGTGCGGGTGTCGCCGGCCGGGGCGTGGGAGCTTCGCAAGCGCGACGCTGTCGTGGCATCCGGAACCATCGCCGACTTCGACGCCGGGGCGTGGCACCGGATCTCGCTCACCGCGGCGGAGAACGCCCTCACGCCGTCAGTCGACGGGACCGAGCTCACGACGTGGACCGACACCTCGGTGAACCCGATCATGACGGGCCGCGTCTCGCTCGTCTCGGGGTACTACGAGACCAACTGGGACAATCTCGCGATCACCCCGGTCGACGGGCTCGCGTGGGAGTCCACGAAGCTCGACGACACGGCGGCATCGCTCGCCTACAGCGGGCCGGTCGCGTTCCGCCAGGTGGGGTTCGCGCACTACAACCGCACGAACCACGAACTCGCCACCGGAGCATCCGTCTCCCTGCCCTTCAGCGGGAGCGGGATCAACCTCTTCGGCGCGACGGCCGCCGCAACCCTCGATGTCTCGGTCGATGGGGCATCGCCGAGTCGCGTGACGGTCGGCCCGACCGGCGTGCGGCAGACGTCGCACTGGTTGCGCGGCCTCGGAAGCGGCGAGCACACGATCGCGGTCACCGTGGTGAGCGGCACGTTCACGCTCGACGGCGTCGACGTGCTGAAGTGAGGCTGAGCGGATGCCGCGGCGAGCGCCCGCGGCATCCGCTCTCCGCGTTCGTCCCACTACAGTGACCTCGTGAGCGACTACGAAGTGTTGGAGATGGGCGGGCTCGACGAGTGGCGGGAGCACTACGGCGGCTTCCGCCCGGAGAGTTCACGCGACGGTCGGCGGGTCGTCGATCATGACGTCACGATGCAGTACATCGGCATGACCGCGAACGCGTATGAGCCGGGTGAGGAAGCCGGCTACTGGCATACGCACTCTCGCGTCGAAGAGCTGTACGTGTTCCTCGCCGGACGTGGGCAGATGGGTCTCAACGACGATGTCGTCGACGTCGGTCCTGGCACCGTCGTGCGGGTTGGTCAAGGCGCGTGGCGAACGTGGCGCTGCGTCCCTGACAGTCCAGGGCAACTGCGGTGGCTGTGCATCCGCGCGGGCGGCTCCGAGCTGCCGCACCTCCCCGACGACAGCCAGCGCGACAACGACCGCCCGTCGCCCTGGTAATCGGGGACCCGGTCCTCTCCAAGACATCTGGCAGTCAGCACTTGAATCGCCGCTGCGACCGGCGCAGAGTGGGAGGAGCGATGGAGGCTCCCATGCGCGACGCGATGGCTTACCCGGATGTCATGCCGATCCTGTCCCCAGGCCGGCATCGCTCGCCACGGCGCGGGGCGTGTTTCATGGAGTTCGCGTCGTACCTATCGGGCGAGCGCTGGAGCGACCACCCCGCATGCACGCAGGGCACCCTCGCACATCTCGCTCGGATGGTGAACGACCGGACGACCGACTCCGGCCGCGCCAGGCTCACGCCGCTCATCCCGACGGTCATCGGCCTGACGAGCGACGACCCGCTGCTCGATGTCCTGCTCGCCGTGCGGGCCGCCCACGCCGCATTGCCCGTCGTCGCCGTTGAGCGCCAGCGATCGCAGGCCGTCGCGGTGCATGTCGCGATCGCCGTCCTCGCGGTACACGGCGACGCGTTCGCCGCGGAGGGGAGCGAGTTGGCGAGGGCCGCCCTCCGCGCCGCCCCCGCCGCCGACGCATGGGCCGCCCGGTTCATCGAGGAGGTCGGTCCGATACGCCGCGCAGGAATGAGCGTCCAGCAATGCCGGGACGTCGTGACCGGCGCCGTCGACGGGATCGCGCGTGCGTGCGTCAGCGATGCCGATGATCGGCTCGTCTCGCTGCTCACGGCGGCCGTGTCGGACACGGCGCGCTTCGTGGGCGCGGAGCGTGCGGCGACGGATGTTCCCGCCCGCGCCGAGGCGCCCGTCGCGAGCTAGGGGGCCGTGTCGGCGCGTGAGCGCCACCATGACGCCGAAGCGAGCGCCGCGAGAACTGCCCCCACGGTGTTCAGCAGGATGTCGTCGACCGAGGAAACCCGTCCGAGCTGCAGCGTGAACTGGAGGACTTCGAAGAGCAGCGACACGCTGGCGACCACGAGCGCGACCACCCCCGGAACCCACTTCGCATCCGCGAGGCGGAGTCGGATCGGGAAAAAGAAGCCGAGTGCTGCGAAGGCCAAGAGGTTCCCGATCACCTGCACCACGCTGTCGTCGCCCGAGAGCACCGCCTGAAGATCATGGAATGGGATGAGCTGAAGTCCGCGAGAGCCCGACGTCGGAGTCATGATCATCCATACCCAGGGCACCGTACCCACCACGAGGCAGACCTCGGCCACCGTCGCGCGCCAAGCCCACGACGGCGACCAGCCACGCCGGGTTCGATGCCGCACCAGCCAGAAGATCACGAGCGCACCGAGCGGCAAGCCGAGGAGGGCGGTCACAGAGATGACGGCACCGTAACGCTCCCACACTGACGACATCCGAACCGAACTCTCCCTCTCCCGTCCGCCCATCCGCAAATTCGGCGCTCTCGTTCGACGTACCGGCAGCCGCGACGCAACGTGCTGATGAGCGCGAGAAAGAGGCCAACGACTCTGAGGCGGGACAGATCCCGAGCGTACAGTCCCGACAGTTGCCGCGCGGGTCCTTCGACGAGTTCAATTCAATTCGACTCTGCGCCCCAGCCCGAACTCCAGGGCGGTCGAGTCAGTCACCATCGCGTAGACGCCGCCAGGAACGCCCGGTAGGACAGCAACGGCAGCGGCGAGTGCCAAGAGCTCCGCTTCCGGGGCCCCCGCGACGAAGAAGAGATACTCTTCGCCGAACTCCTCGCCATCGTCGTAGATTTCGCCGCGCTCGCCGTCGAGTTGAACGATGTACTCCTCGATCGTGTCGATCCAGGAGAACGGGTATTCGCCTTCGGCAACGCCCGTCGCTGCGATCAACGGAACATGAATCTCGACGACGATCTCGGCCACGGTTCGCATCTTGCACGAGAGCACTGACAATCGTCAATCCGATCCCACCGGGGCGCCCGAACTTGGCGTGCTGGCAGACTTCCACACCGTCGCTGGTCGATGGGGCTCATCGGTCCAGCGCGACACAGCCAGTGCCGGAACCGCACGTGAGCCGGTCGGTGATGGACGCCCGGAAACGTGTCCGCCACCGGACACTCCGAATCGATCCGGCGATACGGGGCTTTCATATTTCTCGAGTTTTCACTTTCGATTTTTTCGATTTGGTGAGAACATGGGTGGGTGACCCCCTCGAACGCAACTATGGACGACCGCCCCGTCCTGCCCCCCGAAGACCTGCAGGCGATGCTCGAACTGTCGCGGTTTCTCGAGCAGCACGACCAGCCAGCCGCGTTGCTGGGCCCGGATGGTGAGCAGGTGCCCCTACCGTTCGAGGTCTACCAAGTGCTCATGAATGTTGTCCGCGCCATGAACGATCGCAAGGCGATCACGATCGCCCCGCTGAACCAGCGGCTGACCACGCAAGAAGCAGCCGACGTGCTCGGCATCAGCCGGCCAACGCTGGTCAAGCTGCTGGACGAGCACGAGATCCCGTACGACCAGCCCACCGGCGGAAGGCACCGCCGACTGCGATTGAGTGACGTGCTCGAGTATCGTGACCGCCGCCGGATCGACCGTCGTATTCGACTTGATGAGATGACACGGCAGGCTGGCGAGGACGGCCTGTATGAGGACTCAGCCGCTGACTACCGTGAGGCGCTGAAGCGTGCACGCGGCAAGGCGAGCTGAGGCTATTGGCGGGATTCGGCGCGCTTCTCGATGCGTGCGTTCTGGTGCCGGTGGCGCTGGCTGACATATTGCTGCGGGTCGCTGAGTTCGATGTATACCGTCCGCTTTGGTCGGACAAGATTCTTGAGGAAGTCCGCGCAGCCGATGGAGATCCATCCCGAGATGGCTCCGAGCCGGGTCGACGCTCGTCTGCACTCTATGAACGAGGCATTCTCTGACGCGTGCGTTCAGGGCTGGGAGCCGCTGATGGAGGGCTTGGTCATGCCGGATTACAACGATCGACACGTCGTTGCAGCGGCAGTCCGCGGCCGCGCAGAACTCATCGTCACAGCGAACCTCAAAGACTTCCCCGACAGTGTTCTGAAGCCTCTCGGGTTGCATGCGCTCTCCCCTGGCGACTTTCTCCTCGACCAGTCGGACCTTGCGCCTGAGATGACTCTGCGTGCCCTGCGGGACCAAGCCGCGGCGGCTCAGCACCCACCAATGACCGTGCTCGAGGTGCTCGACGCACTCGATCGAGCTGGCCTGCCCCGCTTCACCCGGCAAGCGCGGCTTCTGATCGATTCCTAGAGTCGACCCACTCGATTTGGGAGCATCGTGACACGACTGTCCGACCTGCGCTCCGTCTCGAACGCGTTCGCCGACGAGATCGCCGCGCTCGACCCCGAGGCGCCCGTGGCATCCGAGCTCTGGCCGACCGTCGGCCGCGTCATCGACCACCTCGGCAGCGTGCAGCGATGGGCGACCGAGATCGTTCGGAGCGGTACCGCCCAGGATCGCTCAGCGATGAAGCGCCCGGCCGATCGCGCGCGCCTCGAGTGGTTTCGCGAGGGCGCTGCGGGGCTTCTGGCCGAGCTCGCGGCGGCCCGACCCCGATCGCCCGTGCTGTGTGCTCTACCGGGCATCGGCAGCGTCGGTTTCTGGCATCGCCGCATGGCGCACGAGGCCGCGAAACACCTGTGGGACCTCCGCACCGCGCGCGACGCCGCGCCGCCGTTCCCAGACGAGGTCGGCGTCGACGGCTGCTGCGATGTGATCGAGGAGTTCGGCGACGTGTTCATGGCGCAGGCGCGCACGCGGGGCATCGAGCCACTGCCGGCGCCGCTCGCGCTCATCTCGTCCGACACCGACCGGTGCTGGCGCATCACACCCGACTGGCACCTCGAAGCGGATGCCGCGGGGCCGGTCGCCGGCGCGGCATCCGTCGGTCCTGCAATGGGCGAGGCATCCGATCCCGCCACCGTCGGCGACCTCGCGCTCATGATCTGGCTGCGAGCCGACCCGTTCGCCGGCCCCGACCGCTTTCGCGATCGACGGCGACCCCCACGTGGTGCGCGCGTTCCTGCGCACCCCCGTGCATCTGTGAGCGACTCCGGAGCGGATGGCGCCCCGGTCAGGATCCCTCGGGCGCGCGCCGCGCGTGCACGCGCTCGCCCTGGCTGCTCAGCAGATTGATGATCTCCGCCGGTTCGTTCGACGCGCTCACGTGCCCGTGCGGCACGCGTGTGTCGAACTCGGCGGCCTCGCCCGGCTCGAGCACGATCTCGTCGTCGCCGAGCGCGAGTCGCACCCGGCCGCTGAGCACGTAGATCCAGTCGTAGCCCTCGTGCGCGCGTTGCTCCACCGGTTGGTCGGGCGGATGACCCGGCAACACCATCTTGTAGGCATGCACGTCGGGGTTGTTGCGGGTGAGCGGAATGATCGCCCGGCCTCCGCGATAGAACGGCTTCGGATGCACCCGCGGGTCGGCGATCTGCGGTGCGCCGACGAGGTCGTCGAGGCTGGCACGATAGGCCGTCGCGAGGCGGATGAGGAGATCGAGCGTCGGCCGGCGCAGTCCCGACTCGAGACGCGACAGGGTGCTCACCGAGATGCCGGTCTCCTTCGAGAGCTCGGCGAGCGTCAGTCCGCGGCGCTGGCGGAGCGCGCGCAGCCGCGGGGCGACGGAATCGAGCATCCGCTCGAGGTCGGGTTCGTCCGGCATCCGATGCTCCTTGCGGTTTCAGCAAGTTCACTTGCCGTGTCGGCAGACTACCCCGACACTCGAAGCATGCACAACAACTCTTGGGACGTCATCATCATCGGCGGCGGCAGCGCCGGACTCAGCGCCGCGCTCATGCTGGGCCGCGCCCGACGGCGGGTGCTCGTGGTCGACGGCGGTGCGCCACGGAACCGATTCGCACCCCACATGCACGGGGTGCTCGGTCGCGACGGCTGGTCGCCGCTCGACCTGCTTGCGGTCGGGCGCGAAGAGGTCGAGCGATACGGCGTCGTCATCGAGTCGACGGATGTCACCACGACGTCACTCACCGCGGATGGATTCGAGGTCGTGCTCCCGACCGGCGAGCTGCACCACGGGCGCCGGATGCTCGTCGCGACCGGGCAGCGCGACGAGCTGCCCGACATTCCCGGCCTCGCCGAGCAGTGGGGAACGGGCGCGGTCGTCTGCCCCTACTGCGACGGATGGGAAGTGCGCGACCGCCGAATCGCGGTACTCGGGACCGCGCCGATGAGCGTGCACCAAGCCCAACTGCTGCGCCAGTGGTCGGCCGACGTCACGTACTTCGTCAACGGAGTGGAGCTCCCCGCCGACGCCTACGCAGGCCTCGTGGCGCGCGGGATCGCGATCGAGACCCGAGAGGTCACCCGCATCATTGCCGATGAAGACGGTCGACTCCGCGGCATCCGTCTCGCCGACTGCACCGACGTTGCGGTCGACTCGATCTTCCTTCATCCGCTACCCGTGCCGAACGATGTGGTGCTCCGACAGCTCGGGGCGGCGACGACCGAGGAGCTGGGCATCGACTGGGTCGCGGTCGACGCCGAGGGACGCACGAGCGTTCCGGGCCTGTGGGCGGCGGGCAACGTGACGTCGGCGCGCACTTCGGTGCCCATCGCGTCCGCCGCCGGCAACCTCGCGGGCGCCACCATCAACGCCGACCTCATCGACGAGGAGATCCGCGAGGCGGTCGCGGCATCCGTGGCCTCCGGCGTGCAGTCGCTCTCCTGATGGTCGCGAAGCCCGAGCCTCAGCCCGCAAGGGACGGGATGAATCGGTTCCACGCCCGCCGCCGCTCGCGCCGCGGGTCTGCTTCGATGCGGTCCTCGGCGTCGACGATGAGCGTCGATCTCGTGCGTTCCTCGTAGCGCGGCCACGCCTCGGCCGGTACGCCGTCTTCGGCGAACTGCAGCCAGAGGGTGCGCATCCGTTCGCCGGCGGCCGCGTAGGCCTCCTGTCCACCGAGCGACGTCATGACGCGGGCGAGCGGCTCCTCCGTGCTGTCGAACAGGGCGAACATCTCGACGCCGTGCGTCGCGTTCAGGCCGAGGAGCTCGAGCAGGCGCGGCGCCACGTCGAACCGGTACGACCAGACGGGCGCGTACCGCGAATGGAAATCGGCCACCCGGGTGCTCGGAAACCAGAAGCCGTAGTCACCGCCGAAATCGGCGCCCGCCCGCAGCCCGGGCAGGCCCGGATAGGCGTCGCGCATCGCTTGGTGGGCGCTGAGCGGCGCGCGCTCGAACAACGCGTCGATCCGCTCCGGTGTGCGCGGCAGGATGTCGACTCGGCCGCGGAAGATCGAGCCCTCGCGATCATTCGTCCCGATGATGAGCGGCACGCGATGCGCACGGCCGTCGCGGAACGCCCGAATCGGCGACTCCGGTAGGAACTCCCCGTCGACGACCGGTGCGAAGCAGAACGCGCCGGGGTAGGCATCAGGAACGCTCGCCTGCAGGATGGCGGATGCCGCAACCAGATCGTCCACTGAAGCATCCGATAGCAACTGCTGGGGAGAAAGCGCGACCCCGTCTGCCCCCGCGTCGCCGTCGGATGCCTCACGCGCGCCGACGACGTCTCGCAGAATGTCGACGAACTCCTGCGCCCAGCGCGAGGTCACCGCCGACGCATAGACGGCGGTGGGCGGCGGGCTCTGTGCGATCGCTCGGGCGAACAGCCCTCGCGCCGAGGGCGTGGCCATGAGCGTGGTGACGGCGTTGCCGCCCGCGGACTCGCCGAACACCGTCACGTTGTCGGGATCTCCCCCGAAGCCGCTGATGTTGTCCCGCACCCATCGGAGCAGCGCCACCTGGTCGCGCAGGCCGAGATTGCTCGCGAACGATCGTTCCGGGCTCGAGTAGCCGGTGAAGTCGAGGTATCCGAGCGCCCCGAGCCGATAGTTGAAGCTCACGTACACGATCCGTCCGCTCTGCACGAACCCCTCGCCCTGTCCCGAGAAGTCGCGCGACGACCCCGCGCTGTTGCCGCCGCCGTGGATGAAGACCAGGACGGGCAGCAGCGTGCGCTCTCCAGCGTCTCGCACCGGCGCCCGCACGTTCACGGTCAGGCAGTCCTCTGCAGTCGGAACCACCGCGGAGGGTGGACGGATCAGCCGATACGAGAACGGCTGCGGCGCGATCGGGCCGAACGCGGAAGCATCACGTATCCCGTCCCAGGGAACGACCTCGGCGGGAGGCGCGAATCGTAAGTCCCCTAAGGGCGGAGCCGCATACGGGATGCCGCGCCAGGCGAGCAGGCCGTCTTCGAGTACGCCGCGAACCATGCCCCCAGCGACCTGAACGTCGAGCTCTTCGTCGAGCGAGCGGTTCGGTGCGATGACGTTCGCACCCATGTCCACTCGCCCATTGCAGCACGGGAAGCGAGTTGCACGACAGGGCTTGCATATTCACCCGACTCGCGAAGTATGTATGGAGTGGATGTCGATTCCGCCATCCCATGCACGCGAAGGAGCACATCATGGGAATCATCGCCGTCGACCTCTTCATCACCCTCGACGGGGTGTACCAGGCGCCGGGAGGTCCCGACGAAGACCGCGAGGGCGGCTTCGAGTTCGGCGGCTGGCAGGGCGCGTACTTCGACGACGAGTCCGGCGAGTCGATCGGCGCTGGCATCGATCGCCTCCAGGCGCTGCTGCTCGGTCGCAAGACCTACGACATCTTCGCCGCCTACTGGCCGAACGCGGGCGACGACCCCATCGCGGTGAAGTTCAACGCGGTGCCCAAGTTCGTGGCTTCGCACACACTGACCGACCCGAGCTGGGCCGGAACGACGGTGGTGACGGATGTCGCGACCGAGGTGGCTGCGATACGCGACCGCTTCGACGAGATCCACGTCTTCGGCAGCGGCGGCCTCGTGAAGACCCTGCTCAAGGAGCATCTCGTCGACCGGTTGAACCTCTGGGTCTACCCGATCACCTTCGGCACCGGCAAGCGGCTCTGGACCGACGGCCTCGTGCCGTCGGCCTTCAAGCTCGTCGAGCCGCCCAAGGCCTTCCCGAAGGGTGCGATCTCGCTCGTCTACGAGCCCGCGGGCGAGCCGGTGACGGGCGTCGACATCTCCGACATCGGGGCGCAGCGCGAGTAGGCAGGCAGCCCGTCAGCTCGCGGCGAGCTCTGGGTAGAGTGCAACCAGCTCACCCGAGAGCGCGGACTTGACGTACACGCTCGTCGCGTCGGCGAGCACCTCGTGGGCGCCTGACTCGAGGCCGTCGTAGATGGCCGCGACGATTACCTCGGGTCGTTCCTTCGGCACGTCGAGGCCCGCGGTCATCGGAGTGTCGGTGTAGCCGAGGTGCGCGCCGACCACCTGCGTGCCCCGCCCGGCGAGCTCGAGTCTCAGCGAGTTGGTGATGGACCAGAGCGCCGCCTTCGAAGCGCTGTAGGCGTTGCCGCCGGCGTGCCAGCTGAGGGCCGAGTGGATGTCGACGAGGGCGCCACCGCCATTCGCGGCGAGCACCGGCGCGAATGCCTGGGCAACGGCCAGCGGGCCGAACACGTTGGTCTCGAACAGTGCACGCACGTCGTCGAGAGAAGCCGTCGAGAGGGGTGCAGCGTAGCCGGCGCCGGCGTTGTTGACCACGACGGTGGTGTCGGATGCCGCGGCGGCCGCAGCTGCGACGGAGGCGACGTCGGTCACGTCGAGCGCGAGCGGCACGACGCGCTCGTCGCCCCACTCGCGCGGGCTGCGGGCGGTGGCGTACACGCGTGCAGCGCCGCGCTCGAGGGCCTGACGCACGAACTCGGCTCCGAGGCCGCCGTTCGCTCCGGTGATGAGCACGACGGAGTTGTGGAGATCGGTCATGGTGTGTTGCCTTTCGAGCGCCTGAGTTGGAATTACCAAGCTAGCAGGCTGAGTTCGTAGTCCCAACTCAGTTGGTGCGATGGCGTCATGCGAGAGACGGCGGATGAGACGGAACAGCGCTGCTCGATCGCGCGCAGCCTCGAGGTGCTCGGCCAGAAGTGGTCGCTCCTCATCGTGCGCGAGGCAGCCCTTCGCAGCCGCACTCGGTTCGCCGAGTTCCGGGCTGAACTGGGGATCGCCCCCGACGTGCTGACCGACCGTCTTGCGCGACTGGTCGACGCCGGCATCCTGGAACGCCGGAAGTACCGAGAAGCCGGCGAACGAGAGCGTGAGGAGTACGTGTTGACCGGTGCGGGCGGGGCCCTCCTGCCGGTGCTCGCTGCGATCAACGCGTGGGGAGACGAGTACCGTCCGAGCAGCTTCGGCCCTGCCGCGATCTACACCGAGCGCGAGACCGGCGCGCCGGTGCGTCTCGCGTTCGTCGACGACGACGGCAGGGAACTCGACCGCGACGACGTCGTGGTCATTCCCGGCCCCAGCTTCATCGGGGCGGCCTGAAATCTGGGTCTACCCGATCATCGAAGCGCAGCGCGAGGAGGCAGGAAGATCAGCGGATGCCGCGTCGGGTGCTTGTCGACGAGGCATCCGCGACCGTAACGTCGAACCATGGACGATCGAGAGCGCGGACGCGAGGTACTCGACGAGATCGCGCCCGGCATCCTGTCGAAGCCGGATACCGCGATGAGCAGGATGTTCAACTCCGAGGGTCTCTCGGTGCGCGGCAAGATCTTCGCCTTCGCCTCGAAGACCGGCGACCTCGTCGTGAAGCTGCCCGCCGAGCGCATCGACGCGCTCGGGCTCGACAACATGGTGATGGCCGGCCGCCCGAGGCGCGAGTGGGCGGTCGTGCCGCTCGCCGACGGCGTCGATCGGTGGCGCGCGATCACCGGCGAGGCCTACGCCTTCGTCGATTCGATCACGCCGTAGCATCCGATCGCCGGCAGAGCTGGCGGCGAGAACGATGACCGATTCTCACCGAACGTCGGCTCGACGGAGTTGACAACAGCGACGGGTTCGACTGCAATATATTGCATGCCGCTGAACCGCTCCCGGGCCGAACGCCCGAGTTCTTTGCGCGACTACGCCTACCGCGAGCTCCGCGATGCGATCGTGAGCGGCGAGCTCGCCCCCGGCGAGCGCCTGCGCGACCCCGAACTCGAGGAATGGCTCGGCGTGAGCCGCACGCCGATCCGCGAGGCGATCGCCCGCCTCGAGGTGGCCGGGCTCGTGCACACCCGTCGCGCGAAGCAGACGGTCGTCGCCCCGCTCGATACCCGCTCGGTGCTCGCGGCACAGCGCATCGCCGCGTCGCTGCACGAGCTCGCGGTGCGCGACGCCGTGCCCCAGCTCACCGAAGACGACCTCGACTCCATGCGCGAGGCGAACGCGCGCTTCGCCGCAGCGCTCGCCGCTGAAGACACCGACGACGCCGTGCGCGCCGACGACGAGTTCCACGATGTGGCCGTACGCGCGAGCGCCAATCCGCTGCTGCCAGGGCTGCTCGAGCAGGTGACGCCGCTCCTCCGCCGGCTCGAGCGGGCGCGATTCGCCTCGCTCGCCGGACGCGGCTCGGTCGCCGACCACGACCGGATCATCGAGCTCTGCGCGGCCGGCCGCGCCGAGGAGGCGGGTCTCGCCGCCCGCGAGAACTGGTCGACCCTCGGCCGCTTGCTCAACCTCGACGAGGCATCCCCGGCGGCTGAGTAGCGCCCGGCGCAGCCGGACGCGTATCGAAACCACATGACGTACAACCCAGATCGAAGGAGAGACCCATGACCCTCGCCGACTTCCCCCGGCATCCGCTCACCTTCGGGCCGAGCCCGATCCATCCCGTCAATCGTCTGAGCGACCACCTCGGCGGCGCCCGCGTCTGGATGAAGCGCGAAGATGTCTCGAGCGGCCTCGCCTTCGGCGGCAACAAGACCCGCAAGCTCGAGTACCTCGTGCCAGACGCGCTCGCGAAGGGCGCCGACACGCTCGTGTCGATCGGCGGCGTGCAGTCGAACCACACTCGTCAGGTCGCGGCGGTCGCGGCGCACCTCGGAATGAAGGCCGTGCTCGTGCAGGAGCATTGGGTCGACTGGCCCGATGCCGTGAACGACCGCGTGGGCAACATCCTGCTGTCGCGTCTCATGGGCGCCGACGTGCGGCTCTCCCCCGCCGGATTCGGCATCGGGTTCAAGGAGTCCTGGCGTCAGGCGATCTCGGATGTCGAGGAAGCGGGCGGCACTCCGTACCCGATCCCCGCCGGCGCATCCGATCACCGGCTCGGCGGACTCGGCTTCGCGAACTGGGCGCACGAGGTGGCCGCGCAGGAGGCCGAGCTCGGCGTCTTCTTCGACACGATCGTCGTGTGTTCAGTGACCGGATCGACGCACGCCGGCATGATCGCCGGCTTCGCCGACCTCGAGCAGAACTTCGGCGGACGGCCGCGGCGCGTGATCGGCATCGACGCGTCGGCCAAGATCGACGAGACCCGCGACCAGGTCGCCCGCATCGCACGCAACACGGCGAAGCTCATCGACATCGGGCGCGACCTGCACGACGACGAGATCACCGTGCTCGAGGGCTGGGCGGGCGATGAGTACGGCATCCCGGTCGAGTCGACCGACGAGGCGATGTTCCTCACGGGCCGCCTCGAGGGCGTCATCCTCGACCCGGTCTACGAGGGCAAGTCGATGGCGGGCCTCATCGACCTCGTCTCGAGCGGCAGGATCTCGAAGGACTCGAACGTGCTCTACGCCCACCTCGGCGGCCAGCCCGCGATCAACGCATACAGCGGCCGCTACCACTGAGCGAGCGGATGCCGCGTGCCGCCGCCGATCCGGCAGGCGGCACGCGGCACGCGGCGTGACGTCGGCGTGACGTCGTCAGCCGAACGGGATGACCCCGACCAGCACGCCGACCGCCAGCATCACGAGCGACACGATGGCGGCCCTCCAGAGCACCTTCCTGTGGTGATCGCCGAGATCCACACCCGCGAGCGAGACGAGGAGCAGGATCGCCGGCACGAGCGGGCTCTGCAGGTGCACGGGCTGGCCGATGACCGACGCCCGTGCCATCTCGACGGGGTCGATGCCATAGGCCTCCGCGCTGTGCGCGAGCACCGGAAGGATGCCGAAGTAGAACGCGTCGTTCGACATGAAGAACGTCATCGGGATCGACAGGATGCCGGTGATCACCGCGAAGAACGGCCCGAGCGCGGGCGGCACGATCTGCACCACCCAATCAGCCATGGCCGTCACCATGCCGGTGCCGTTCAGCACGCCGACCAGCACTCCTGCCGCCAGCACCATGGAGACGACGCCGACGATGCTGGGCGCGTGCGCGACGATCTCGTCGGCCTGCGACTTGACCCGTCGGAAGTTGACGACGAGCGCGACCGCCGCGCCGACCATGAACACGTAGGCCAGCGGGAAGATGTCGAGAACGAGCAGCACCATCACCGCGGCGGTGAGCGCGAGGTTGAACCAGATGAGCTTCGGTCGCAGCGAGGCGCGCTGCGGGTCGAGCATCGTGTCGGCCATCATCGTGTCCCGCTCGTCCTCCTCGACGGCGACGACACTGCGGGCGCCGCTCGGCGCGATCGTGACGACGTTGGTGGTGTCGAGCGTCGCGCGGGCACCGACCGAGCCCTGCGCGCCGCGGACCAGGCGCGGCATCCACCCACGGCGGCCCGTCGACTCGGCTGACGAAGAGCCCGAACCGGAGCGTGTCGCGGCACCAGTGCCGCCAGCGGCATCCGCTCGACCGGCCCACTCCTCGACCATGAACTCGCTGGTTGCGAGCGACCCCAGCCGGCGACGCTCGCCGAGCCCGAGGAACCAGGCGAACAGGAGCGACACCGCGAGACCCACCGCGAGCGACGGCAGCATCGGCACGAAGATGTCCGTCGGCGAGACCTCGAGAGCGGATGCCGCGCGCACGGTCGGACCGCCCCACGGCACGATGTTCAGCGTGCCGTTCATGAGTCCGGCGACGACGGTGAGCACGACCGGGCTTATGCCGAGCCGCAGGTAGATCGGCAGCATCGCCGAGGTGACGATGATGAAGGTGGTCGAGCCGTCGCCGTCGAGCGACACCGCCCCAGCGAGGAGCGCCGTGCCGAGCACCACCTTCGCCGGGTCGTTGCCGCAGAGCCGCGTGATGAAGCGGATCAGCGGGTCGAACAACCCGACGTCGATCATGATCCCGAAGAACATGATCGCGAACATCAGCAGCGCCGCCGTGGGCGCGAGAGTCCCGATCGACTCCAGGATCATGTCGCCGAGACCGAGTCCGGCACCGGCGAAGAGGCCGAAGATCGTCGGGACGATGATGAGGGCGACCATCGGTGTGAGCCGTTTGGTCATGATGAGCGCCATGAAGGTGAGGATCATGGCGAAGCCGAGGATCACGAGCATGATGACTTCCTTGTCAGTGTCGGGCGCGGTGCGCTGTGAAGGTGACATTAGGTCGCCGGGGGCACGGCGTCGCGGTATCCCGCATTCGTGCACGTTCTGCGCGTAGCGTGAGTTCTGCGCGTTCTGCTCGCGGCCGCGACCGGGACGGCGCGACGGCGAGCGCCTAGCCTTGAATCGCACCCGCCGAGGATCGCCGGAGGATCGAGGAGGATCGCGTGCGCTTCGCCACCCAGGTGCTGCTGCTGCAGCTCGCGTGCGTCGTCGCGGTCGTGGCAGCCTGCACCGCCGTCTTCGCCTGGCTCGGCGTGCAGCAACTGCGCGACGAGGCGGAGTCGACCGCACTCGGTATCGCCCGCAGCCTCGCCGTCGAACCAGACGTGCGGGAGGCCGTTGCGGCGTACTCCGCGCAGGCATCACCGCCCACGGCCGCATCGCTCGAGAATGGGCCGCTGCGCGGCATCGCTGCGGCGGTGGAGTTGCGCACCGAGGCGCTGTTCGTCGTGATCACCGACGACCGCGGCATCCGCCTCGCCCACCCCGACCCGTCGCGACTCGGCGAGCCGGTCAGCACGAGCCCCGAAGCCGCGCTCTCGGGTCACGAGACGGTGGCATGGGAGCGCGGCACGCTCGGTGAGTCCGCGCGGGCCAAGGTGCCCGTGTACGGCGACGACGATGCGAAGCCCGTCGGCGAGGTGAGTGTGGGCTTCGCGCCGTCGAGCGTGTTCGCCGACCTGCCGGGGCTCGTGGCCGGCATCGGCACCGCCGTGGTGCTCGCGCTGCTGATCGGCGCCGGTGCCTCCGCGCTGATCCGCCGCCGGCTCGAACGGGCGACGCTCGGGCTGCAGCCCGAGGAGCTCGCTGCACTCGTGCAGAACCAGGCCGCCGTGCTCGACGGCGTCGGCGACGGCGTGATCGCGTGGTCGCCGAACGAGATCGTGCGCGTGTGCAACGCGGCGGCCGAGCGGATGCTGCGACTCGACGATCCCGTCGGCGCTTCCCTCGACGGGATGGAACTGCCGCCGCAGCTCCTCGACGCACTGCGACGAGAGCCCGCGCCGGGCCGGTCCGCGGCCGACGTCGACGCGGGTCTGGGCGACGGGATCGTCGTGAACGACCGGGTCGTGTACGTCGACACGCGTCGCGTTCGCCGTGGCGACCGAGACCTCGGCACGGTGGCGATCGTCCGCGACCGCACCGACCTGATGGCCCTCGCCGAGCGGCTCGAGGCCGTGCGGGCGACCACGAACGCCCTGCGCGCGCAGCGCCACGAATTCGCGAATCGCCTGCACGTGGCGGCGGGACTCATCGACGCCGACCGGGTCACCGACGCTCGATCGTTCCTCGACGAGCTGATGGAACGCGGCCCGGTCGCGTATCCGCTGGACGCGCTGGCGCCCGTCGACGAACCGTTCCTCCAGGCCTTCCTCGGCTCCAAGTCGGTCGAGGCGGCGGAGCGCGGCGTCACACTGCGCATCGCTGACGACACGCTCGTGCTCGGCGTGGTCGCTCGCCCCGAGGATGTCGCGGCGGTGCTCGGCAATCTGGTCGACAACGCCGTGAGCGCGGCGGTCGACGGACCGGAACCCCGATGGGTGGAGGTGAGCCTCCTCGACGACGGCGACGAGCTGGCGATCACGGTCGCCGACTCGGGCCGGGGCGTCGTCGACCCCGAGGCGCTGTTCGCACGGCGCGCTTCGACGGATGCCGCGCCCGACGTCGTGCGCGGACACGGCGTGGGGCTGCCGCTCAGCCGCGAGCTGGCGCGCCGCCTCGGCGGCGACGTGAAGCTGGTCGACGCCGGCGGCGACGGACACGGCGCGGTGCTCGCCGCGCAGCTGCCGCACGTGATGACGACGGAGGTGGAGGCGTGACCGATCCGCTGCGCGTGCTCGTGGTCGACGACGACTTCCGCGTCGCCGGCATCCACCGTGACCTCGTGGCTGCGCGCAGCGGCTTCGTTGCGTTGGAACCGGCCAACACGGTGCGCGCCGCTCGCGCGTCCGTGCGTGATCTCGCGCCCGACCTGCTCCTCGTCGACGTGTTCCTGCCCGACGGCGACGGGCTCGAGCTCGTTCGCGAGGCCGGGGTCGACGCCTTCGTGATCAGCGCGGCCGACGACGGTGCGACGGTCCGCCGTGCGCTGCGCGCGGGCGCGCTCGAGTACTTGGTGAAGCCCTTCGAGCCGCGGGTGCTCGGCGAGCGGCTCGACGCGTACCGCCGGTTCCGCAACGTGCTGCGCGACGACCGGCCGACCGACCAGGAGACGATCGACCGGGCGCTGCGGGTGCTCCGGGCCGCCGAACCGACCTCGCTCTCACGCACGGGCACCGAACAGCTGCTTCTCGAGACCCTCGGCGATGCGGAGGCGTCGGCAGCCGAGGTGGCGGAACGCGCGGGCCTGTCGCGAGCGACGGCCCAGCGCCACCTCGCCGCCCTCGCGTCGCGCGGCGTGGTCGAGGTGACGCTCCGCTACGGCACGACCGGCCGTCCTGAACACAGGTACCGCCGCCGCGCCTGACGGAACTACGTGCGCAGCAGCCCGCGCAGCGTCTGGATCGTATCGGCGTCCTGGGGCCGTTTGTCGTCGCGATACCGCTTGACACGCGCGAACCGCAGCGCGATGCCGCCAGGGTAGCGGGTCGACCCCTGCACGCCGTCGATCGCGATCTCGACGACGGTGGTGGGCTCGAGCCACACGGTGTGCTCGGTGCGGCGCACCTCGATCTGCGGGAAGTACTCGGTCTGCCACTTGAGGAGCTGGTCGGTGAGCCCCTTGAACGTCTTGCCGACCATCACGTAGTCGCCGGGCTCGCCGAACTCGCCGGTGGGGTCGAGCGCGCCGAGGTGCAGGTTCGAGAGCCATCCGGTGCGCCGCCCCGAGCCCCACTCGCACGCGAGCACGACGAGATCGTAGGTGTGCACGGGCTTCACCTTGATCCAGCTCGAACCTCGCCGGCCCGCGGCATACGTCGACCCGATCGCCTTGACCACGACGCCCTCCTGCCCCGCGGCGAGCGCGTCGCGCGAGACCCGCTCGGCGACCTCGGGGTCTGCGGTCACCTCACCTGGGATGCGGTGTGCGGGGGCGATGCGCTCGAGCTCGGCGAGGCGGGTGGCGAGCGGCTCGTCGAGCAGGTCGCGCCCGTCGACGTGCAGCACGTCGAAGAACCACGGATGCAGCAGGGTCGCCCGCGCGGCATCCGCTCCGAACCGCGACATCGTCTCTTGGAACGGACGCGGCGCGCCGTCTTCGTCGAGGGAGAGCGTCTCGCCATCGAGGATCACGTCGTGCACGGGCAGTGCCCGCACCACCTCGACGACCTCGGGCAGTCGGTGGGTGACGTCGGCGAGGTTGCGGGTGAACACGCGCACGTCGTCGCCTGCGCGATGCACCTGGATGCGCGCGCCGTCGAGCTTGTATTCGACGGATGCCTCGCCCGTGGTCTCGAGCGCCGCCGCCGCGCTCGATGCGCTGGCAGCGAGCATCGGCAGCACGGGCCGGCCCACGACGAGCCCGACCGCCTCGAGTTCGGCCTCGGTTCCCGTGAGCGCGAGCCGGGCGGTCTTTCCGAGATCGCCGGAGAGCATCGCCGCGCGCCGCACGATGTCGGCGGGTCGATCGGACGCCCGCGCGATCGCATCGGTGAGCACCCCTTCGAGGGCGCCGGTTCGCATCTCGCCGAGCAGCACGCGAGCGATGAAGCCCTGCTCATGCTCGGTGGCGCGCGCCGTGAGTTCGCGGAGCTCGCGGCCGCGGCCGCCCGCAGATCCGGCACCGGATGTCGCGGCGAGCCGATCGAGCATGGCGTCGAGCTCGGCCACGGACACCGTCGCGGTGTCGGCGGGCTCCCCCATCGCGGCGCCGACGGAGCGCCAGCCGACTCCCACGCGCCCCTGCCGCGGCTTGCCCACGAGGAATCCGATGGCAGGCGCGATCTCTTCTGGCTCAAGACGGCGCAGTAGCTCGGCCAGCGCGTCGACCTTCGCGAGTCGCGACCGGGTCGACGCGACGGTGTCGGCAGTCACCACGAGCTCGTCGAGCAGCACGGGGCCAGTCTGCCACCGGCATCCGACATCTGCGTGTATCGGCCCGGATGCCGATTCGGCCCGATCAGACCTGCTCGACGGTGCGCTGCAGTGCCAGGTACTGGTGCACGAACGCGATCGCCATTCCGCCCTCGCCGACGCCCGCCGCGACGCGCTTGACGGAGCCCGAGCGCACGTCGCCCACCGCGAAGATCCCCGGCGTGCTCGTCTCGAGCGCGAAAGGCCGGCGCTCGGCCGGCCACTCCTCCGTGCCTGCGGCATCCGGCCCCGTAAGGATGAAGCCATGCGGATCCCGCGCGATGCCCGATGGCAGCCATCCTGTGACGGCGTCGGCACCGATCATGACGAAGACGGCAGTGAAGTTCCGCCGTGTCGTCGAACCGCTGGTCCGATCGAGCACGTCGACCGCTTCGAGGCCGCCCTTCCCGTGGAGATCGACGAGCTCGCTCCTCGTCTCCACGCTGATGCCGTCGTTCGCCGCGATCTGGTCGATGAGGTAACGCGACATGCTCGCCTCGAGTGATTCTCCGCGGACCAGCATGGTGACCGATCGAGCGTGGCGCGAGAAGAAGATGGCGGCCTGCCCCGCCGAGTTGCCTGCTCCGATGATGCAGACGTCTGCGCCCTTCGCAACGGCAGCGTCGCTGCGCGCGGCGCCGTAGTAGACACCGTTTCCGAGGTGACGCTCGACCGCAGGCACCGGCAGGGTGCGCCATTCGACACCGGTCGCCGCTATCACGACGGGCGCACGGAGCGTCTCGCCGCCGTCGAGGACGACCTCGTGCCGGCCGGGATGGGTGCGGATCGCCTCGACGGTCCTGGTGACGACGATCTCGGCGCCGAGGCGCTTGGCCTGCTTGAGCGCGCGGCTGGCGAGGTCCTCACCGGAGATGCCGAACGGGAAGCCCGTGTAGTTCTCGATTCGCGTCGAGGTGCCGGCCTGTCCTCCGGGCGCGAACGATTCGATGACGACCGTTCGAAGGCCCTCGGCGGCCCCGTTCACCGCTGCGGTGAGCCCCGCCGGCCCGCCACCGAGGATGACGACGTCATACTCCGTCGCGGACGGCTCGACGTCGAGACCCGCCGCCACGGCGACCTCGCGCATAGTTGGCGCGACGAGCCGCCGGCTGTCCGCCAGTTCGAGGATCGGATACGCTCCGCCCTCGGCGGCACGGTCGAGGGTGACGCGCTCGAAGGCCACCTGGTTGCGCATGAGGAACGTGGCGACCCGGTGCGTGCCCGCGTCGCGGCGCGGCCCGACGAGTCGCACCTCGATCTCGGGCTGCTCGGCGGCGATCACCTGCAGCGACTCCAGGTAGCGGCGCGCGAGGTCGGCGACGCGCGCCGGGATCGAGGGCGCCATCGCCGCCAGCGTGTAGAACGCGGTCACGTCGAGCTTCAGGATGCGGGATGCCTCGCCCGCACGGCCGCTCGCCGGGAAGGGTGTGCTGAGGGTCATCGGCACCTCGCCGAAGAACCGGCCCGGCTTGCGCACGCCGATCGGGCGCTCCTCGCCGTTGACCACCTTGGTGACCTCGATGCTGCCCTGGACCACCACGAAGAGCGCCCGTTCGTCGCCCTCGTGGGCGACGTACTCGCCCGGCACGAGGTGGATGTCCTCCACCGCACCGGCCACGTACTCGAGCGTCTCTGCGGGCAGCGGCGCGAAGATCGGGATGCCGCGCAGCTCCTCGACCGTGATCATGCCGGGGACCCGGGCAACGAGCCGAGCACGGTCGTCGCTTCTGCTTCTCCCACGATGCGAACGTATCCGCGCCCGGGTGGGACGTCAACGCTCACCGCACCCCCAAACCGCGCAGCGACGGCCCCGAGCGGCATTCCACTCGGGGCCGTCGCTGCCCGCTGCTACTTCACCGTGCAGGCATCGCCGTTCACACTGAACGCGGCCGGTTCGCTGTTCCCACCCCCGTTCAGCCTGCCGTTGAACCCGAGCCCGACGGTCTCACCCGGCTGGATCGTGCCGTTCCACGGCAGGTTGTTCGCCGTGACCGCGGACCCGTGCTGCTGCCACCACGCGTCGTGGCCGCTGCGCAAGGTCTGCTTCTCGGCGAACTCGAACCCGAGCTCCCACGCGGTGTACGGCGCGTCACCGGTGTTCGTGATGGTGAGGTCGGCCGAGAACGCCTTCTTTGAGTTCCCTTCCAGGGTGTAGCTCACCTCGCAGCTCGGATGCGGCTTCTCGCTCAACGAGAGGAATGTGATCGAGTACGCCGGGAAGTCGTAGCTGAACTCGTTCCCGCCTCCAGACCACTCGCGATCCACGGGAACGAGGTTCTCGGGATCGGCCTTCGTGTTCATGTCGCCGGGCGCCCCGACCATCTCGGTCACGCCCACCTCGTCGGCGATCTCCAGACCGCCCGCGACCGACACCTGGGTGCGCGCCGTCGAACCGGTCGGGTTCACGACCTTGAGCCGAAGCTCGCCGGTCTCGGCATCGCGGGTGACCACCTGGTAGAGGCCGTGCGCCGAAGGCTCGGTGTAGCTGAGCTGCAGCACGCCGTCGAGGTAGAGCTCGATCTTCGACCCGGCGACCACGATCTTCACGTGGTAGTCGCGCCCGGTCTCGACGCCCTTGCCCTCGAGTGCCGCGACCTCGCCGGCCGACCCGCCGGCGGCATGCTGCAACACCGAGCGGGTGTTGTTCCAGCCACCGAGGTTCCACCAGTAGAAGTCGTTCGGACCGCCGGCCGCGAAGCCGATGAGGAAGCCCTCGGCACCCGCCTTCTTGCGGGCGTCGAGCTCGAGCGTGTAGTTCGACCAGTCCCGCGCGTACGCGTCGGGGCTGAGCGACCGGGCATCCGTGGTCGTGGCCGACGACTGCACGTACTCGCCGCCCGCGACCGCCCACGATCCGGCGACCGGGGCCCACGGGTCATCCGCGCCCTCGAACGACTCGGCATAGAGTTCGTCGCCCGTCGCGTTGTCGGTCACCCGCACGTCGTCGTAGGCCGCGCTCGTGTTCCACGTGGACAGGAAGACCCCGCCGTCGAGGTCGGATGCGGCATCCGCTTCGGTGTGGGTCGACGGAACCACCTCGTCGCCGACGTTCTTCATGAACATCTGCTGGGTGTAGTAGTTCACCGAGCCCCACGACTCGTCGTTGTCGAACCACATCATGTCGGGCGCCCACTGCACGTGGTCCTCGTTCGCGAACATCGGCGCGTAGGAGGCGAGCTCCACGACATCCGAGTTGCGCTCGAGGCCGGTCATGTACGCCGCCTCCGAGAGGGCGTTCGCGAAGGTGTTGCCGCGCGACGCGTACTCGCCGAGGAACACATGCGGACCCTCGCGGTCGTACTCGTCGTACCGCTCGGAGTTCTGCAGGAACCACGACGGGTCGTTGTAGTAGTGCTCATCGACCAGGTCGACGCCCTGCTCGCGGTTGAACTGCCAGAGTTCGTCGAAGCGTGCACCCGTGTCATCGGGCCCCGAGTTGGAGATGATCTTCACGTCGGGCCAGGCAGCGGCGACCGCATCGCGGAACCGCGGGAAGTTCGCTTGGAACGTGTCGGTGTTCTCCTCGTTGCCGAGGCCGAGGTAGCGGAGGTCGAAGGGCTCCGGATGTCCCAGGGCGGCGCGCTTCGCGCCCCACTCGGTCGTCACGTCGCCCTTCGCGAACTCGATGAGGTCGACGGTGTCGTCGACCCAGCGATTGATGCGGGCATCGTCGGTCATCTCGGGAATGTTGCTGCCGCACCCGTTCGCCCCCACCGACAGCACCGGCAGCGGCGTCGCGCCGAGGTCCTCGGCCCACTTCAGGTACTCGAGGTAGCCCAGGCCGTACGACTGGTTGTAGCCCCAGAAGTTCCAGTTGGTCGGACGTTCCTCGACCGGGCCGATGGTCTCCTTCCACTGGTAGGTGCGCCGTCGGTCCTGACCGTCGGACTCGAGGTACGTGTTGAACGTGCCGACGTTCGTGACGCAACCGCCCGGGAAGCGCAGGAACGACGGGTCGAGTTCGGCGACCTTCTCGGCGAGGTCCTTGCGGAGCACGCTCGGTCCGTTCACCGGACCGACCCAGGTGTCGACCGGGAAGAGCGACACCATGTCGAGCTGCAGCGAACCCGCCGCGCCGCCGAGCAGCACGAGGCGCCCGGCATCCGTCGTCGCGTTCGACGTGAGACGCACCTCGACCTTGCGCCAGGTGTCGTCACCGACCACGTCGGCGGTGCCGAGCGCGAACTGCTCGGTGCCGGCCGCGTTCTCGACCGCGACCGTGAGCTGCTGCGCCGTCGCCGACCGCGCCCACACCGAGAAGTCGTAGCTCTCGCCCTCCTCGAGCGCGAAGCCCCGGTTGAACCCGATGTTCCGCACGCCGACGCCCGCGCCGTTCGCCTGGACCGTGAGCGACACGCGGTTCGAGTCGTTCAGCCAGCGCGCACGGTCGGAACCCACCGCGATGGATCCGGTGGCGCCCCGCTCGACCTTCTCCCATGCCGTCAGGCCGGTGAATGCCCGGTTGTCGGCGGTGTTGAACTCGAACGAGCGGTTGCGTACGAGCTCGGCGTAGATCCCGCCGTCGGCGGCGTAGTTGATGTCCTCGTAGAAGATGCCGTAGAGGTCATCGCTCATCTCGGTGCGGGGTGCGTCGGTGTCGATCTCGATCGTGTGCTCGGTGATCTCGACGGGCACGACCGTGAGTCGTGCGGCCTCCGTCTCCTCGCCGACGACGAGCGCGCCGCCGTCGCCGAGCACGATGAACCGGCCGTCGACCGTGTGCAGGGCGGCCTTGCCGCCGCCGACATCCGTCAGCCGGAACGCGGTCGCCTCGGCGCCCTCCGCGCCGAGCGCGAGTCGGTCACCGTCGACGATGAGCGGGCGATCGCTCGCCGAGTCGCGAATCACGACCGGGCGAGCAGCGGATGCCTCGGCGCCCGCGTCGCCGTCGACCTCGGTCGCCGTCAGCGCGAGCTGCTCGAGCGGCCGCGTGCCGTCGAGGCGGAGCGCACCGCCGTCACCGGCGGTGAGGTGGCGGGTGTCGCCGGATCCCTCGAACGTGAACGTGCCCTCGGGCACGATGTCGGCGCCCTCGGGCGCCACGAGCGCGAAGTAGTCGAACGTCACCTCGTGGCTCGGCGCGGAACCGGCGGCGAGCGCGTAGAGGCCGATGCGGGCGGCGTCGAATCCGACGGTCGCGCGCGCTGCCTCGGCCCATTCGTGGCCCGTCCAGTAGCTCGTCACGATCACGTCGCCGGTGCGCTGCACCCGCAGGTATTCGTGCGTCGACCCGGGTCTGCCCGTGAAGGTCGAGCCGTAGACCGCGCCCTGCTCGACGCCGTTCTCGATGACCGTGGGACCACCCGGCGCGAAGCTCACGTTGGTGAGGCCCGCGCGCACGTAGTTGTCGAAGTCCTTCATGACGAAGAGCCCCGCGCCCTGGAAGTCGCGGCTGACCGCGCCGGTCACCGACGTGAACGCGGTGAAGTCGCCCGCAGGCACGTCGACGAGGAACACGTTCTTCGCGGTGTTGGTGGCCTGGTAGGTGTCGCCGCTCTGCGAGTGCACTGTGAGCGCGCCGGCGTTCTCGGTGAGCGACCACGCGTCGGGCGCTTCGCCTTCGATCGCCCAGCGGCCGTCGAGGGTCTCGCCGTCGAACTCGTCGACCCATGCCTCGGCAGGAAGCTCGGGAGCCGCCGCCGTCTCCACCGTCACGGTGGCTGCACCCTCCGCGCCGCTCGCCGCGCGTGCGGTGATCGTCGCGCTGCCGTCGGCGATCGCGGTCACCACGCCTGCGGCATCGACGGTTGCGACGGACTCGTCGCTCGAGCTCCAGGTGACGCTGCGGTCTTCTGCGGTCACGGGCGTGACGGATGCCTCGAAGGCTGCGGTCTCGCCCGGTGACAGCGTCGCCGACTCCGGCGTCACGGTCACGCCCTCGACGAGCGCGTCGGGTTGGTAGGTCTCGAGGAGCCGCTGGTACTCGCTCGCCGTCACCGGAAGCACCGTGCCGTGGCGCGGGCTCTCGGGGAGCTCGGCGTCGGGCACCGAGGTCCACGCGCCGCTCGCGAGGTCGGAGCTCTCGAAGAGCATGTAGCCCTCGCCGCCGTGGTACGACGGCTGGTCCTGCAGCAGGTACCACGAGTCATCCGTGTTCGACTTGAAGACCGAGGGACCCTCGCCGTTGGTGAAGGTGCCGCCCCAAGGGTTCGGCTGGCCGACGCCGATGTGCTCGGCGACGAGTCCCCAGCCGTCGCCGTCGACCACGCCCTGGGTTCGGCGCAGCTCGGTCGACTGCTCTTCGCGAACGGTGAAGTCCGACTCGTCCTTGGTGAAGCGGTAGTAGACGCCGGCATCGAGGGCGACGGTCGAGTCGATCATGCCGCGGCCTGCGCCCTGCGGTTCGTCGATCCAGACCTGCGGCTCGGAGAAGGTCACGAAGTCCCGCGTGGTCGCGTACATCATGCGCTGGTAGCTCGTGCCGATGTCACGCTGGTCGGCGGGAAGATCTGCGGGGTAGAGCGCCGAGGCCCAGTACACGATGTACTCCTCGTTCGCCTCGTCCCAATACGCCTCGGGCGCCCACGTGTTGCCCGCGTTCTCGGGCGACACGACGATCTCGCGCTGCTCCGACCAGTTCACGAGGTCGTCGGACTCCCACACCATGATCGAGCGGCTGCCGGTCTCCTGCGCGGTGCCGAAGTCACCTCCGCCGTAGATCTTCAGGTCGGTTGCGAGGAGGAAGAAGCGGTCGCCCTCAGGCGAGCGGATGAGGAACGGGTCGCGCAGGCCCTGCTCGCCGAGCGTCGAGGCGAGCACGGACTCGCCGTCGTTGAGGCTCATCCATTCCTCGGGGTCGTTGCCGACGCTCGCAGCGAAGTAGATCTCCTCGCCGTCGGGGGTGGACTCACCGACGAAGTGCGGGAAGAAGTAGGCGGCGAGCGGCTCGTCGGCCGGCAGTGGGGTCACCGTCGCGACATAGTCGTGCGTCGCGGTCGAGTCGCCGAAAGTCGCTGTCACCTGGAGCGTGACGGTAGCGGGGTCGGACCCGTGGGGCGGCCTCTCAACGAGCCCGTCGGCCGAGATGACGGCAGCATCGCTCGAGGTCCAGGTGAGCGATGAGCCGCCGGATCCGCTCTCGGGGAGCGTGATGTTGCCGCGCAGGTCGTCGAGGTTCGGGATGGTCACGCCGGCCGCATCGCTCGCGGCCACGTCGGCCGGTGCGGTGACGGCGGTTGCGACGATCGGCATTGCGACGGCGGCGGCCGGCGCGAGGATGGCGAGCGTGAGCGCGGCGCACAGTGCCACGCCCGACTGCCTGCTGATCCTTCGTCGCCGGTCTGGCTGTTCGGCCACCGGTGGTGAAGCAGTGGTGCTGGACCTGGTCATCGTCGACCTTTCTCTCGTCTTCGAGGGGGGCGCACTCATGCGAACGTGGCGGCAGCGTCTGTACGCTGTCGCCACGTCACGCCCGCATTGTGAGCGCTAACATGTGAACGCTAACAGTGGGGGTCGGGTTCGCGCTAGAGGAAGTTTCGAGAGCGGCCGGATGCGGTAGCTGTCGTCACGACGAAGCGGTCGGGGTACTTCGGCATTCGCACTTCCGGTACGTCGGTACTTCGGTACCGACTTCTTCGACGAAACCCTGTGCCGGCGTGCGTTGACGCGGTCGGGTGATCGGGCGATCTACGCGCTCCTGATGGTCGGCGCGTGCATCGCGCTCGTCGTGCTGATGCTCGGCGGCGCGCTATTCTCAGGACTCCTCGGTGGACTGTTCGTCTTTACGGATCGTCGTCGCCGGTCTCCTGCTCGTGGGAGGGGCTGCGGTATCGCTGTGGATGGCCGGCTTCAATCACGGCATGTCGATCGCCGATACCTCCATGACGAGCGGCGGCGACGCCGCGGCATCCGGCCCGCTCAGAATCGCGCTCGGCACTGCCGCGGTGATCGTCGCGATCTTCCTCGCGGTGCCCCCGCGGCGCGCTGCGCTCGATCGAAGCTGACCGGCGGCGAACGCGTCGGAGGTCAGGATTCCGGCAGCGGGCGCGGCGCAGCGCTGCTCTCGCGGATGACGAGCTCGGGGAGCGCCGACGACGTGCGCCGCACCACCTCGCCGCTCATCGCGCCGCGGAGCAGCTCGAACGCGCGGGCGCCGAGGCCCCCGAAGTCCTGTCGCACGGTCGTGAGCGCCGGCGACCACATCGCCGCGAGCGGGTGATCGTCGAAGCCGACGACGCTGACGTCTTCGGGCACGCTCAGACCTGCGTCGCGGAGCCCCTTGATGACGCCCATCGCGATCTCGTCGTTGCCGCAGAACACTGCGGTGACCTCGGGACTGCGGGCGATCTCCTTGCCGATGATGCGGCCCGATTCGGGCGCCCAGGTCGCCTCGTAGAGCTCGGGCGGCTCGACACCGGCGCGCTTCAGGGCACGCCGCCAGCCGGTCGTGCGACCGTCTTCGCGCCGCGAGGGCGGCACCCGCACATGGTGCACGGTGCGATGCCCGAGTGACAGCAGGTGCTCGGTGAGCGCTTCGGCTGCGCGGCTCTCATCGAGCACCGCTTGGGGTACGTCACGCGACTTCACTCCTGAAACGGCGACGATCGGGATGTCGCGGGGCAGGCTCGTGAGCACGGCGACGCCCGGCGGGTCGAACTTCAGCACGACCACGCCGGCCGGGCTCTGGTCGAGCACGAGGGCGACCGCGCGTTCGACCTCGTCGGGGTCGGGCGTCTCGACGACGGTGATCGTCACCGTGTAGCCGTCGGCCCTCGCCTCCTCCTCCACGCCGCGGATCGTCTCGGCGTAGCCGTATTGCGAGGTGTTGCCGGCGATGATCGCGATCGTGTGCGACTGCCTCGACGCGAGGGCTCGCGCCGTCGCGCTCGGGCGGTAGTTGAGCTGCGCGATCGCGTCGAGCACCCGGCGTTCCTTCTCGGGGCGCACGCGCGCCGCGCCTGTGAGCACCCGCGAAACGGTCGGCACCGACACGCCCGCGAGCTTGGCGACATCCGCGATCACGGCCGGACGCGGGGCCTTCTTCGCCGCCATTGCACTCCTCGCCGCTCGAACCGCACCCGCCGCACCTCGCGCGACTGTTGCACGCGACCGCGGATCCCATTCTGGCTGGCCGTCGGCCTGTAGCGCGACCGACGACCCGGGCACGTCTATTTGACCGCTCCGCTCGTGATGCCGGAGATGATCTTCCGCTGCGCGAAGACGAAGACGACCAGCAGGGGCAGGCTCATGAGAATGATGTACGCGAAGATCAGGTGCCAGTTCTGCAGGTAGAGGCCCGCACTCGCCACTTGGTAGAGATTCAGGGGCAGGGTGTCGAGCCGGCCGCCGACCACGAAGAGCGCGTAGAAGACGTCGTTCCAGATGTAGAGGCAGATGAGGATCGTCGCCGTCGCGAGCACCGGCATCAGGAGCGGCAGGATGATGCGCACGAACACCTTGACGGGGCCGGCGCCGTCGACGCGAGCGGCCTCCTCGAGCTCTTGCGGGATGGTGCGCACGAACCCGGTGACGAAGAAGATCACCGTCGAGAGGTACATGCCCATGTACACGCCGATCATGCCGACCGGGGTTCCGGCGAGGCCGAGCTGGCGCAGCAGGAGCACGATCGTCACGACCGCCGGCGGCAGCACGATGCCGCTGATCGCGAGGGCGTAGATCACGGCGAGCAAGCGGCTGCTGCGACGCCCGAGGATCCACGCGGCCATCGACCCGAGGATCAGCACCCCGAGCACCGCGGGCACCATGACGAGCAGGCTGCCGAAGAAGCCGAGCACCATGCGCCCGTCGCCGAACACCTGGGCGAAGTTCTCGAAGAGCTGCCACTCGGAGGGCGGCGTGAGATTCGGGTTCAGTGCCTCGGCCTGGTTCTTGCCGGCCGTGCTGATGACGAGCCAGAACGGCACGCCGAGCAACAGCACGACCGCGAGCACGGTGGCGATGGGCTGCAGGATGCCGGAGGCGGGGCGAGCCCGGCGCATCCTCGGGGCGGCGACGCTCACAGCACGTCCTCTCTCTTGCGAAGGAATCGGATGACGGGAAACGCGAGGATCGTCACCATCAGGAAGAGCACGAGGCTCATGGTCGTCGCCTGCGCGAAGAGTCCTTGGCCGAAGGTGCGGAAGATGAAGATGTTGAGCAGCTCGGTGGCGCCACCTGGGCCGCCCTCGGTCGTCGCCTGCACGATGTCGAAGCCGTTCATCGAGCCGAGCAGTGCGGTGGCGACGTTGAACGTGATGGCGGGGGCGAGGAGCGGCATCCGGATGTCACGGAGGGTCTGCCACCAGCTCGCACCGTCGAGACGGCCCGCCTCGAGCACGTCGGCGCCGATCGTCTTGAGTCCCGCGAGGTAGATGAGCATCGAGAGCCCCATCCACTTCCAGGAGTGCACGAGGGCGACCACGACGATCGTCCACGTGGTGTCACCGAGCCAGGCGATACTGACGTCGGTGCCGGTGACGAAGCCGAGGATCTCGTTGAGCGCGCCCTCGGGCTTGAGGAGCGCCTGGAAGATGTAACCGACGGCGAGCGCCGACATGATGACGGGCACGAAGAAGGCGACTCGGGCGGCGCGATTGAGTCGCGTGTCCTTCTCGAGGAGCAGCGCGAGGGCAAGGCCGAAGACGTTCTGGAAGACCGCGACGAGCACGGCGTAGACGAGCGTCACGCGCAGCGCGTTGACGAGGGTGCCGCTCGTGAAGAGTGAGACGAAGTTGTCGAACCCGACGAAGCCGATGCCCGACTTGAAGCTCGACCAGTCGGTGAACGCGTAGACGAAGTTGAAGATCGTCGGCACGAAGAAGAAGATGACGAGCACCGCGAGCGCCGGCAGCAGGAACCAGAGCGGGTGGTCCTGACGACGGCCGCGCGGTCGAGCCGACATCGGTGACGGGCTGGGTGGCTGAACGCCGCGGGGAACGACGATCGCACGCGTGGTGGTGGTCACGGGCTCGTGCCGCCTTTCGTGGAATGGGGGGTCGTGCGCCGGGCGGCTGCCCGCCCGGCGCACGGTTCGGATCAGAAGGCTTCTGCGCCCTGAGCCTTGGCGAGCTCGGCGAAGTGTTCCTGCGTCGCCTCTGCCACCTGTTGCGGAGTCTTCGTGCCCTGGATCATGTCGGCGAGGAAGATGTACAGGTCGGGGTTCGCGATCGCGTGGACCTGCATCGATCCGACCGCGGAACCGAGCGAGTCGCTCACCGCGAGGAGGGCGCTCGGCACGGTGTCGGGCGTCTCGACGTCGTCTTGCAGCGACACCGTGTTCTGCGCCTCGACGAAGGCCGGGTAGCCGTCGCCCAGCCAGTAGGAGAGGAGCTGACGGGCAGCCGCCTCCTTGGTCGCGTCACCGGTCTTGAAGGCGACGAGGGCGTTGCTCTGGTCGGGAATGAAGGTTCCGATGTTGCCCGACGGCGAGATCGGGAAGAAGCCGATGGTCTCGTCGAGCTCTTCAGCCGATGCCTTGGCCTGCAGCTGGCCGAAGAACGAGTTGACCTGCACGACCATGGCGGCGTCGCCGGCGAGCAGCGCGTCGCCCTGGTCCTCGAACGTCGCCGTCTTGATGTCCTCGTTGAACAGCCCCTCATCGATGAGGCCCTTGTAGGTCTCGATCGTGCTGAGGATGGTGGGGTCGGTGAACTTCTCCTCGTTCGCGTTCACGCGGTCCCAGAGTCCGTCGGCTGCCGCGTCGGCGAGCTGCACGTGGATCCACCACTGGGTGCTCCAGCGATCGGCGGCCATCTCGTAGAACGGCGTGACTCCGCCGGCCTTGAGCTCACGACCGAGTTCGATGAACGAGTCCCAGTCGGTCGGCAGCTCGGTCACGCCCGCGTCGGCGAAGACCTTCTTGTTGTAGTAGACCCCTTCGACGGCGGGCGTGGTGATGAGCGCGGCGTAGCGAGTGTCGTCGAGGAAGCCGGTGATGTCGCGCAGGTCCGCCTTCGTGGCGTCGAGCCAGGGCGCGCCATCGAGCGACTGGAGGTTCGTGGCGGCGTTGAGCGCCGTCAGCTGCGATCCGGTGGGCTGCCAGAAGGCGAGATCGGGCTTGTCGCCCGTGGCCACCTTCGTCTGGACGCCCTGCTCGTAGGGATCGGGGATGGTCACGACGTCGACCTTGGCGCCGGTGAGCTCCTCGAAGTCCTCGATGACCGTCTTGGGCACCTTGTTCGAGTTCTGCGCGGCCCAGATGGTGAGCTCGACGCCGTCGAGCTTGGTGTCTTGGGCGGGCCAGTCGGCGGGGGCGGCGTTTCCGCCACCGGCGGTGAAGTCGCTGCATCCGGTGAGGATGAGTGCGGCGGATGCCGCGACGGCCGCGAAGCCGATCAGAGTTTTCTTCATTGAACTTCTCTTTCTGTGACGACCATCCTCGTCGATCGACGCTGACAGTCTGCAATGCAGGTGGGGGATCCGTTCACGCGGTGCTGGGCGTGATCCGGAAGGTGCGTGCGGATGTTTCAGCATCGACCGCACGAACGGTGAGAATTCCCTCCTCTCCGTTCCACTTGGTCGTCCATTCCGCCAGCTCGCGCGGGAACACCGTGTCGACGATCACGTCGTGGCCGCGGAGCCTGGGGAGTTCGAGGCGGATCGGCTCGCTGCCGCCGCGGTTCCAGACCGAGGCGTAGAGCGTCTGACCGTCGGCGAGGCCGAGCGAGACCGCACCGTCGCCGTTGGGCAGGCCGGTGGGCCAGAACGGCGTCGACCGCGAGATGGCCCCGCGCAGCTGCTTGGCCGCCGCGACCGCTTCTCGCACGAGGGCCCGCTGGGCCGGGGTCATCCTGTTCAGGTAGCCCGACAGGTAGTAGCGGCCGAGCAGGCCGGTCACGAGGCAGAACGCGACCTCCTCCTCGGTCATCTCGGGCTGGGGATACGCCCAGCTCGCGGCCTGCTCGGGCAGCATCGACAGCGGCGCGGCCGCGGCGATCGGCGGGTACAGGCGGAAGTCCTGCTGGTCGGAGGTCGACTGCATCTGCAGCCGCGAGAGCATCGCGAAGTCCATGCGCATCGCGCCCGAGGAGCAGTTCTCGATGATGAGCTCGGGATGACGTTCGAGCACCGCGTCGAGCCACGCGAGGTGCGCCCGGTTGTGCAGCAGCAGTCCGTGCCCGGGGCTGTCGGCATCGAGGTCGGTTCCCGCGCCCGGGTTGACGTTGTAGTCGAACTTGAAGAAGCCGATGCCGAAGTCGTCGACGAGTCGGTCGACGACGGCATCGAGGTGCGCGATGACGGCCGGATGACGCAGGTCGAGGTGATAGCGATCGTGCTCTTCGACGCGCTCGCCGAATCGCTGCAGGAACGCCTCGTCGGGCAGGCGGTCGACGAGCGGGCTGCGCACCCCGACGACCTCGGGCTCGAGCCACAGCCCCGGCGTCATGCCCCGGCTGCGGATGTGCTCGATGACCTCGTCGAGCCCCGCAGGGAAGCGCACGGTCGACGGCTGCCACTCGCCGACGCTGCCCCACCACGACCCGCTGTCGTCGTACCAGCCGGCGTCGATGCAGAAGATCTCGGCGCCCACCTCGGCCGCGGCGTCGACGAGCGGGAGCAGTCGTTCGGTGGTCGGGTCGCCGTTCAGGGTGTTCATGTAGTCGTTGAACACGACCGACAGCCGTTCGTTGTCGAGGTGCGGCAGTCGCGCGCCGCGGCGGTAGCCCGTGAGGTTCTCGAGCGCAGCGGTGAAGGTCGACGCGAAGGCCACCGTGACCGGCACTGTGGTGAACCGCTCGCCGGGCGCGAGTGCGAGCGTGAACGAGTGGTCCCGGTCGGTGGGGCCCGAGAGGGAGAAGACTCCCCCGGTCCGGTTCTCGCCGATCTCCCAGCGCCATCCGCCGTTGTGCTCGATCTGCCAGAGCCAGGCGGCTCCGATCTCGGTCGACTCGATGCCGGCGACGGGAAGGGCCCCGCCGGTCGACCAGGTGCCGTACGACACAGCGCCGAGGCTCGAGCGCCGGTCGTGCCCGGTGAGGTCTTCCCGGATCGCCGCGATGCCCGCCTCGCGCATGCCGCGGCGGCTCCACCGGTTCTCGCCGAGCCACTCGCCGGTGCCGCTCACGAGCGACCACGACTCGAAGCCCGAGCGGTCGGCAGGCCCTGCGGAGTCGACTGGCTCAGTGGCGTCGACGGATGCCTCGACGTGGCCTCCTGCGAGGTCGCCGAAGCCCGAGCTCCAGCTCGTGACCGACCGCAGCACGGCCGTCGATCGGCCGACGTTCACGACCTCGACCTCCGCGCGGATGCATCCGGAACCGTTCGGCGACTCGAGCGTGATGGTCGCCTCGATGCCGCGCACCGCGTCGCGCTGGGTGACCCGGAGCAGTGCACGCGTGGCGTCGCTCTCATCGACATGCGCGACGTACCGGAGCGAACGGCCGATCTGCGTGTGGTCGAGGCGATCGGATGCCGGCTCGTGCCCGGCCCCGACGGTGAGGATCTCGACGAGGGGCACCACGTCGGTCACGGCGACGTGGGCCCCGCCGGATCGGATGCTGCGGACACCCACGGCAGAGGCATCGTCCCATGCGAGTTCGATCGCAAGGGATTCGTCTCCCCAGTGCAGTGAGTTCATTCGAGGGTTCCCCATCGTCGCGGAAAGTGTCGGGTCTTCGGGTCGGGTAGCGGCTCGATCAGTATGATAGCGATTTCAGATATCCGCAAGTCGAGTCTGAAACCGTTATCAAACCAATCGGTTCCGCGTGACTAGGCGGAAGCGCTATCCCGCAGCCACTTTGCACAGCACCACTTGTGGCGTTCCTTGATAGCGGTATCATGAACACCGATTCGCTGCGGCCACTCTCGTGGCTGTTCTGTGGATCGAAGTGCACCTCGATCGCGGCGCGGTCGGGCGCGCCGCTTGGCACTGACGACAGGAGAGCGATTCAATGAAGAATGCCCGCAGAAGCCTGGCTGCCACAGCAGCCACCGCACTGATGATCGGAGGCCTGGCCGCGCCACTGGCGGCCACGACCGCAACCGCGGCGGAGGGCACCGACGTGCTCGCCGTCGACTTCTCCGACCGTACCGGGGAGTTCCGCGGCGGCGCCACGGGAACCCTCTACGGGTTCGGCGACGACGACACCCCAACTCGCGCGCTGATCAACGGGGCGCACATCACGAACTCGTCGCAGAAGGCGCCGTATGGAACGCAGCATCCGAGCGGCGATGCCCTGAAGATCGAAGACGGCTTCTTCGACAAGCACGGCGACCAGCTGTACATCTACATCCAGGACTACTACCCCGACTGGGCCTACAACGGCGGCCAGCGGCCCGGCGACGCCCGCACCTACAACCAGGCCGACGGCTCGTACACCTCGGTGCCGAACGGCACCTGGGACTACCTCGAGATCGTCGAGTTCGTCACCGAGGCCGTGGCGACGCAATCGGCGCGCCCGCAGGACTACGTGTTCATCCCCTTCAACGAAGCCGACGGCGGCAACTGGTACAACAACTGGGGCGCCCTGAAAGACACGTTCCTCGGCGACTGGAAGGCCACGGTGCACAAGATCCAGGAGGTCTACGCGCGCCACGGCCTCGACGCGCCCGTGATCGGCGGGCCGGGTGACTCCCGGTGGCAGCCGGAGCGCTCGGCCGACTACCTCGACTACGCGCTCGCGAACGACGTGATGCCCGACATCTTCATCTGGCACGAGCTCGGCATCGAGAACCTTGCCACCTTCCGCTCGCACCTCGCGGAGTATCGCGCGATGGAAGCCGCCCTCGGCATCGACCCGCTGCCGGTCAACATCACCGAGTACGGGATGCTGCGTGACATGGGCGTTCCCGGACAGCTCATCCAGTGGTTCTCGATGTTCGAAGACGCCAAGGTCGATGCGCAGACGGCGTACTGGAACTATGCGGGCAACTTCTCCGACAACAGCGCACGCGCCAACGCCGCGAACGGCGGCTGGTGGATGTTCAAGTGGTACGGCGATCTCGCCGGCAGCGAGACCGTCGCGGTGACCCCGCCCTCGCTCAACGTGGCCGACACCCTGCAGGGCATCGGTGCCATCGACACCGCGAACAAGCGGGCCACGGTGCTCTACGGCGGCACCGAGAACGACGTCACCCTCGACCTGACCGGCCTCGACCCCGAGGTGTTCGGCGATCGCGTCGACGTCGAGGTGCGCGAGATCACGCTCACCGGAGCCGAGGGCCTCGCGGGCACGCCCCGCGTGATCTCGGCACTCGACGGCGTCGCGCTCGATGCGGGCTCCCTCGACCTCACGGTTCCCACATATGACCGGTATGCGGCCTACCAGGTGCTCATCACCCCCGAGCAGAGCCGCGCCGTCGCGGCCGACGCGGTGTGGAGCTCGAGCATCGAGGCGGAGAACACCGCGCTCACGGCTGCGATCGCGTACACGCAGAGCCCCACCGCGAACGGCGGCTGGAAGTTCCTCGCCTCGGGCGGCCGCGATGTCGGTTCGTTCAACCAGGCGAGCTCGAAGGCCGACTGGACCGTCGAGGTGCCGCGTGACGGCCGCTACCGGTTCCAGGTGATCGGCGGCGCACCGGGAACGCCGGGCCGGCACGCCCTCTTCGTCGACGGCGCGCACGACCAGCTCGTGCAGTACACCGCCGACCTGGCGCTCAACGCCACGAGCCGTTGGCAGTACCGCGGCAGCGCCGAGGTCGTCGTCGAGCTCACCGCGGGCACGCACGTGCTCTCGTTGCGAGCGAGCCAGGACGGCGTCAACCGCCTGCCGAACTCCGACATCACGCTCGACAAGTTCGTGCTCACCGACGTGACCGACGGCGAGCCGACGATCTACCCGGCCAGCACGCTGCGCTACGACGGCGGGGCCGGCGTGCGCTACGACGGATCGCTCACGACTCGTGGCTTCGCGTCCCTCTCGGGCGAGCAGCGCGCCGACGTCTACGCGAACGCATGGGAGTCGGGCTACCACGACGTCACGCTCGACTACGCGACCGAGGGTGCCTCGACGATCGACGTGTCGGTCAACGGCCGTTCGGTCGCGGTGCTCGAGGCCGAGGCATCCGGTGCCTGGCGTTCGACCGCACGCCTGCACCTCTCGCAGGGCATCAACGAGATCGAGCTGCGCTCCCCCGAGGGCGTGCTGCTCAAGCAGGTGACGACCGCGCGCGCCGCCGACGGCGATGCTTCGGCCACGACGATCGAGGCCGAGAGCGCGACGCTCGCCGGCGCGGCATCCGTGTTCCAGCTCAGCGCCGGCAGCGGCACCAACGCGTCGGGTTCGGCCAAGGTCGGCTACCTCGGCAACGGTGCGGGCAACACGCTGCGCGTGGATCGTCAGGCGGCCTTCGCTGCACCGGGCGAGTACGACATCGTGGTGCACTACGCCAACGCCGAGCTGTCGGGTCGCCACGACTACAACCCGCAGGTCGTCGACCGCCGGCTCGTCGTGACCGAGGAGGGTTCGCCCGAGACGGCTGCCGCGAAGTACTTCCGTTACACGTACTCGTGGGACAGCTTCTGGGAGCGCACCATCCCCATCACCCTCACGACCCCAGGCGGTGCGCTGACGTTCGGAAACCCGACCGCCTATGCGCCCGACGTCGACAAGATCACGATCGCGCCGGTGCTGCTGGGAACGCCGACGACCGTGTCGACGGGCCCCTCGGACGCGGAGCTGACGGAGGAGAGTCGGGGCGGCGTCTCGGTGCCCGGCACCGTCGCGCCGGGGTCGAAGGTCAAGGTCTCGCTTCCCGCCGAGTACGTCGGCGTCGGCGTCGCCGCGTACCTGTTCTCGACGCCCGTCTCACTCGGCGAGCACGCGGTCGACGCCGAAGGGAAGATCTCGGTCACCCTTCCGGCCGATGCCGTGGGCGAGCACAAGATCGCGGTCTATACGGCTGACGGCACGCTCGTCGGCTGGGACGACCTGCGCATCAAGCCGAAGAAGAAGAAGAAGTAGCGCACGCGTTGCCGCATGAACGCCCGGCCCTCGGAAACGGGGGCCGGGCATTCTGCGTTGGAGCGAGCGGATGCCGCGGGCGTACCGGGCCGACCATCGTGTTGATCGTCGCGGTCACGCGCTCTCACGTATCACGAGCTCGTGAGGGAGCACATGGCGGCCGATCGGTTGCTCCTCGAGGCGGTCGATGAGCTCGAAGACGCGGTCGGCGATGACCTCCGGGCCAGGCCCAACGGTCGTCAGTGTCGGGACGGTGTATCGGCCTTCATCGATGTCATCGAAACCGACCACGGCTACGTCGTCGGGCACCGTTATCCCGTTCACGGCGAGGGCGTGAAGGGCCCCGAAAGCCAGGGAGTCGTTGAAACAGACCCGTGGGACTCGGAGAATCTCGTCGCGGCTGCGGAGCGCTGGCAGTCACTCTTCGCCGATGGCGTCTTCCAAGGCGCCGCGACCACCGTCGCAACGTACCCGAATGCACGAGACGACTACTTCCTCGCCCGCAAGAGCGTGTTCTTCCCGACCGGCTCGTGGCACGTCGGAGCCGCACTGTCGACGAGTCCCGAGGTGCCCGGCAGCGCGGTGGAAGGTGACGAGATCGGTTTTGCGGTGTTCCCCACGGTCGGCGAACAGGGCGCCGGCGTGACATCCGGTGTCGACTTCGCGCTCGCGATCAGCGCCGACTCGAGCCCCGAGAAGCAGGAGGCGGCAGCCAAGTTCGTCGAGTTCCTCGCGGTCGGCGCCGGCCAGCAGCTGTGGGTGAACACGCTGCAGGGGTTCCCTGTGGCCGAAGGCGTCACGGTCGAGCTCGGCGACGGCGAGAGCGAGCTCGCGAAGCGGAGCGTCGACCTGACGACCGAGTCACTTCAGTCGAGCGAGTATGCCCGCAAGCTCCTCGCGCCCGGTCGTGACTCGCTGGAGAACGACTTGGGTATCGTGCTGCAGAACATCGCCGACGGTGCCGACCCGGCGACCGAGCTCGCCACGCTGAACGAGTAGTTCGAGCGCGCTTCGGCGGCCTCCGGGGGTTCACTCCGGGGGCCGTCGCCGAGCACACGGCGGTCTCTCTCGCTGACGCCATCGGCTGACGGCACAGGCACCGCCGGGCATTTGAGCGCGAGTGCTCGACCGTTGGAGCCAGCCGTCGAGCGCGAGCCGTGCCGCATATGGTCAGGAAATCGCCTCGGGATCGGGACCCAGCACCGAGCGTCCGCCGTCGACGGGGATGACGGCGCCGTTCACGAACCCGGCGCCGTTCGAGAGCAAGAAGGCGACCACGTCGGCGACCTCCTGCACACTGCCCACCTTGCCGAGCGGATGGAGCGACGCCATCTGGGCATCGACCTCGGGATGCGCGGCCCGGAAGGCCTCGTAGCGCTCGGTCGCGATCGAGCCGAGCGCGACGACATTGGCCCGGATGCCGGCCGGACCATGGTCGACGGCGACGGCCCTCGTGAGTCCCTCGATCGCCGCCTTGGCCGTCGCGTACGGCAACGCCCCGCGCACCGGTCGTTGCGCCTGATGCGACGACACGTTCACGATCGCCCCGCTGCGGCCATGCTCGACGAAGTGACGAACGGCCGCGTGACATCCGGTGACCGCCATCGCGAGATTGGAAGTGATGAGCTCGAGGATGTCGCGGGCGTCGGCGTTCAGGAGGCCGGCGTCACGGAAGATCGCGGCGTTGTTCACCCAACCGACGAGTTCGCCCGCGTCTTCCGCTCGGCGAGCTGCCTCGGCCGCGACCTCGGGATCGGCCGCGCTTCCCGACACGAGCTGCACGCGATCGGGCAGGTGCGCCGCCGTGCCCGGATCGATGATGACGACGTGCCCGGCGTCGGCGAGGCGATCGACGATCGCGCGGCCGACTCCCCCGAGTCCGCCGGTGACGACGTAGGAGACCGCCATCTCTGCCTCCTCTTCTACGCCACCGACGGCGCCAGCTGCCGCGAGACGTCGCCGACGTGGCGCATGAAGCCCTCGAGGTCGGGTTCGTCTGAAGTCGACTGCAGCACGACGGCATCGGCGCCGGCTGCGAAGTACTGTTCCGCGACTTCGGCGACATCGGAGGCGTCGCCGACCGCCGCGCGTGGTCCGTCGTCGAGCACGTTCGAGCGCGCGAGCTCGCCGTTCACGCGTTCGCGCGCCTCGCGGCCACCGAAGCCCGCGATCACGTAGGCCACCACCTCGTTGCGCCCATCGCGGCCAGCGGCCGCGCGCCCGTCGGCGATCATCGACACGGCCTCCGCCACGCGAGCGACCGAAGTGCCGCCGACGAGAATGGTGGCATCGGCGGTCTCACCGGTGAGACGCAGCGTCTTCGGCCCTTCACCCGCTGCGTGCACCAACGGCGGTGCTGCGGGCGGCCAATCGAGTCGAACCCCATCGAGGGTGACGTAGCGGCCGCTCGTCGTGACCTCTTCGCCGGCGAGCAGTTGCCGCAGCGCCGGAACGTACTCGCGCATGAGCGTGAGCGGGGAGGCCACTCGACTGCCGGTCTGCGCCATCCATCGCTGCACGCCATGCCCGACCCCAGGCAGGAGCCGATCGGGGAACAGCCGCGCGATCGACGCGATCTCCATGGCGGTGACGGCGACATTGCGCAGCGGCATCGGAGCGACGCCGATTCCCACCTTCAACCTCTCGCTCCATGCCAACGCCGCGGCGGCGGTGCCGAAGGCGGACTGCTGGAAGCAGTCCTCCCAGAGCCACAGCTCGGGGACGCCCGCCTCCTCTGCTGCCTCGACCACCGGCCGCAGCCGCTCGGGCGGGAACTCGGGCTGGAAGATCGCTCCAATGCGTCGCATCCGACCATGGTGGCACGGGCCACTGACGTGGAGGTGGCAGGTGGTTTCGATACGGCTGCTTCGCGGCCTACTCAACCACCGGGTTTGCGAGCGATCGACGCCAGGCGCCGACGGTCTCGACGAATCGGTCGGGTGACTCGAGGTGCAGGAAGTGCCCGTGGCCGATCCACGTCTCGACGCGCGACCCGGGCGGCGCGGGGAGCATGCGCTCGCGGGATGCGCCCAACTCGGTCGAATGGATCGCGAGCACCGGCTTGGTTCGCCGCGCAGCGGCGCGACGTGTGCCGGCAAGGAATCCGATGGCCCCGGAGTCCAGGTACTCCGAGCGCAGGTACCGCGCGATCACCGCTGGGTGGGTGGCACTGTGATCGGCGAGCAGGAGATTCCCGGCTTCGGGCGGCATGGTCGCGGCAGCCGAGGCGAAGAAGTCGTGGGTGGCGGCGTGACCCTCCGTCTCGATGCGCGAGGCCCACTCCGTCATCCCGGCGTGATCGGTGTGCGAGGCGCCGTACGCCGGGTCGATCACGACCTCGCCGAGCACCGAATCCGGCTCCATCGCGTGTGCGAGCAGCGTCACCTGCGCCCCCATGGAATGCCCCACGAGCAACACCGGACGTGCCTGTGCGCGGAGCGTTTCGGCGAGCATCGCCGCGGCACCCGGGATCGTGGAGGTGCCGCCATCGGGCGCTCCGGGTGAGCCGGGAAGCCGCGCTGCGACGACGGGTTGGGGGGCCTTCGCACGAAGTCGTGACACGATCGGATGCCACGCCTCGGCCGACCCCGCCCAGCCGTGCACGAGCACGATCGGTGTCGCATCCGTCACAGGACTCTCCATTCGTCGAACGATGGATCCACCATGCCGCAAATGGGAGAGGCGCGTGCGACCACGCGAGCATAAGTTCTGCTGCCGCAGTCGAACGCCCGGTCCTCGCGACGAGGACCGGGCGTTCGCTGCATCGCGGAACGTGGTGCGCCGCCGCCCCGACTACTCGAGCGGCGCGCCGGTGGTGACGGCGATCTCGTTCGGCGTGTGCTCGAGCTCGGTCGTGGAGATGACCTCGCCCGTCGTGAGGTCGAGCACGTGGACCGCGTTGGCCGCCGGTTCGGTCACGTACGCGACGTCGCCGTTCACGACGATCGCGGGGTGCGGGTGCTGCCACTCGACGGGCCCCTCCCACGGCTCGACGACATCCCACGAGTCGGTGATCTCGCCGGTCTCGGGGTCGAGCACGTGCACGGCGCCGTCGGCCGAGAGGATGAGCGCCTCGTCGTTCGGGCCGCGGGCGATGCCGCGCCACGTGTACTCGACGCCCTCGGGCAGGCGCACGACCTCGAGCGTGCGCGCCGCGGAGTCGACCAGCACCACGGCGTGGAGCAGGTAGCCCTCGGCGTCGGGGTCGTCCTTGTAGTCGCCGACCATGATCGAGCTCGTCTCCGACACGTAGGCGTTGCCGACGCGGCCGAACTCGTCGGGCGCGTCGAGCTTCACGATCTCGCCGTCGTCGTAGACGAGCACGCCGTCCTCGCAGCCGAAGACGACGACCTCGCCCTTCAGGGTGCCTTCGCCGTGCACGCCGGGGCACTCGGCGCTCGACGCGACCTCGTGGCCGTCGCTGTCGACCACGCTGATGCCGGTGCGACCGTCGGCGTTGCCGACGGTCGTGAGCAGCGTGCCGTCCTCGAGCACGACCGAGACCCCGTGGTGCGCCTCGGTGCCGGGCACGACCTCGGCCTCGGGCAGCGCGCCGTCGACCTCGAGCAGCTCGGCGGTGTCGAAGATCGTCGTGTTGCTCGTGGCGTCGTCGTAGAGCACGGTGCGTCCGCCGTGCCGCACGACATGGCCGGCTGCTCCGGCCTCGACGAGCAGGTCGGTGAGCTCGGGCTCAGCGGTGTTCACCTCGCCCGGGGCATCCGACCACGTACCCGCGTCGAGCAGCTGGAAGCCCTGCGACGTCGTGAGGAACAGGTGGCGACCGTCGCCGGCCGCGTTGAGGCGCGTGAACTCCTCGGTGTCGAACTCGCCGACGACCTCGAGCGTCGTACCGTCGAGCACGTACACGCCGCCCTCGTAGGCGAGTGCGACGCGCGACGCGGGCTTGGTCGATGCGGTGGAGTCGTCGGCGGATGCCGCTTCGCCTCCGGATGCCGCGGTGGCGCAGCCGGTGAGCGCGAGCGCCGCCATGGCGAGCGACGCGACGAGCGCGCCGCGATGTGCGGGCAGGACCTTCATGGGTTCCCTTTCCAGGGTCGTGGGCCTCACGTGGAGAGCCCGGTGGCGATGCGCGCGGTGTTGACGCGCATCATGTCGAGATACGTCCCGGCCTCGCCGCCCGGGGGCGTGAGCGACTCGGTGACGAGCTCGACGACGTCGACGTCGCGGTCGGCCTCCTCGGCGAGCACCTGCACGAGGCGATCGGGCTGGGACGACTCGGCGAAGATGGCCGGCACGCCCGCCTCGTCGATCGCGGCGACGAGCTCGCGAAGGTCGCTCGCGCTCGGCGCGGCGAGGGTCGTGCCGCTCGGGATGACCGCGCCGATGACGCGGAACCCGAATCGGTCGGCGAGGTAGCCGAACACGTGGTGGTTGGTGACGAGCGCCCGGCGCGCTTCGGGGATGGCGGCGAACCTGGTCGACATCTCGCGGTCGAGCTCGTCGAGTTCGCGGAGGTAGGCCTCGGTGTTCGCCGTGATGCGGTCGACGTCGGCCCCGGCGCCGGCGGAGCCCGTGAGCTCTGCCTCGAGTTCGTCGCCGAGCGCCGTCACGACGTCGACCATGCGGGCGGGGTCGGTCCAGAAGTGCGAGTCGGGCGTGCCCGCGGCGTCGCCCTCGGCGTACGCGAGCACCTCGAGGTGGTCGCCGGCGAGGAACACCGGCACCCCGTCGGCCTCGGCCGACTCGACGTGATCCGCGAGTCCCTCCTCGAGGCCGAGGCCGTTGGCGACGATGAGCTCCGCATCGCGCAGTCGCGCCGCGGTCTGCGCGGAGATCTCGAACGAGTGCGGGTCGGCGCCGGGCGGCATGAGCACGAGGACCTCGGCTTCGTCGCCGACGAGCTCGCCGACGACGTCGCCGAGGATGTTCGTCGTGACGACGACCAGCGGGCGATCGGCCGCGGCCGACGGTGCGCATCCCGTGAGAAGCCCGGCGGTCGCGGCGACGGCGGCGAGCGCGACGAAGGCCGTTGCCGGCCGCCTCATCGGCCCGTCTCCACGGTGAAGCGCGGCTCGGCCGCGGCGTCGAAGGTGCGGGCGATGCGCGCGGCATCCGCGAAGTCGATCTCGTACAGCCGCCGCTCGGCGGGCCCGTTGAGGTAGGCCCGGTGCTGGTCGGCGATGAGTTCGATGCCGGCGACAAGCTCTGGGTCGGCGGCCGATGCGGCGACGAGCGGCTCGGTCGCGGCGAGCATCTCGCCCGTCGCGCCCGAAAGCACGAGCACGCGCCCGTCGGCGGCGAGGGCGAGCACGTGCTCGTCGGTGTCGTCGACGGCGCTGGCCTGGACGATGGGCGTGCCCGCGTCGACGAGCGCCCAGCTGCGCTTGCGCGTGTCGAGCAACCAGATCCCGGATGCCCCGGCGACGGCGGCGACCGTCGGCCGGCCCTCTCGAGCCCGGAACTCCGTGGCAGGCGGGGCGCCCGCATCGGCGGGATACGGGATGCGCTCGAGCTCGATCACCCCGGCGTCGCCGATCGTCGCGAGGAGTGCGCCGTCGCGGCATCCGACGACCACTCCGACGACGGTCGCGATCGTGCCGGCGGCACCCGCGCACTCGACCGCCTCGCCAAGCCGACCCTCGCCGTCGACGACCCGCACTCTCGTAGGCGAGCCGTCGGCGCCGGGCTCGGTCACGAGCGCGCTGCTGCCCACGGGCACGATGAACCCGTCATGCGGTTCGACCGAGACGCGCACGCGCTCGTCGAGGCCGGCATCTGCCAGCGTCGCGGCATCGAGCACGATGGCCTCGCCCGTCTCGGCGAAGAACAGCCCGGCACCGGCGTCGTTCGCCGCGACGGTCGCGCGGCCGCTGCCCTCGACGTCGCCGAGCATGGATGCCTCGCCGCGGTAGTAGTGGAAGTGGTCGACGTGGCTCCACGTCCACACGCCGCTGTCGACGACGGTGACGGCGCCCGCGTCGGGGCGCACGAGGTAGGCGTACCGACCCTCGGTCGCGACATCCGCGACGCCGTCGACGGTGCCGAGCTCGCCGACGGACTCGTCGAGGAGATCGAGGTGCGAGAGAGTGCCGGTCTCGTCGAGCGAGAGCAGGTGCAGTTGCGGCTCGGGCAGTTCCTGGGCGCCGGCGATGGTGCCATGGCCGTCGCCGAGGGCCGAGTCGTCACCCGCGGCATCCGGCGGGCCGGATGCCGCGGCGCCGCTCGTGCCCTCGCCGGCACACGCGGTGAGCGTGAGCGCGACGGCGATGGCCGTAATCGACGGCAGGGTGGTGCGAGAGAACACGGGATCCTTTCAGTGGTGCTGGGAGGTCAGGCGGAGGCGGTCGCGCGGATCGCCGTCGTGCCGGCGGGCCCGGCCGGGCCGCGACTGCCCGACCGCGAGGCGTCGACGATGGCGCGGATGCCCGCGGACACGGCCGCCGAGATCACGGCGGTGAGGGCGACGCTCGCGCCGGCCGCGGTGCCCGCGTACCAGGAGATGAGGAGGCCGACCCAGACGCTCGCCGCGCCGATCGCGGCGCCGAGGGCCATGGTGGTCGGGATGCGGTGGGTCCATCGTCCGGCGGCGACGGCCGGGCCGAGCAGCATGCCGACGACGAGAAGCGACCCGACGGCCTGATACGCCGAGATCACGGCGAGCGCCACGAGCCCCACGAGCACCGCGTGCGCGAGGCGCGGCCGGAGGCCGAGCAGCTGGGCCTGCCTGGAGTCGACGGCGAGGGCCACGAACGCGCGATGCCACGCGAGCGCCGCGAGCGCGGTGACGATCGTGGCGATGGCGAGCGCAGCGAGCTGTTCCGGCCGCACGGCCAGAATGTCGCCGAAGAGGATCGCCGTGGCATCCGTCGCGAAGGTGCGCGACCCCGAGATGATGACGACACCGAGCGCGAGGCTCGCGACGAAGAGCAGGCCGATGCTCGTGTCGGCCGAGAGCCGCCACCTGCGCTGCACGACACTCACGCCGACCGACATGAGCGCAGCGCTCACCGCGGCGCCGACGAGCGTGGGCGCCCCGATGAGCGATGCGACGGCCACGCCGGGCAGCACGCCATGCGCCATCGCCTCGCCGAGGAACGCCATACCTCGCGCCACGACCCAGGTGCCGACGATGGCGCACATGACGGCGACGAGGATGCCGCCGGCGAGCGCGCGCAGCATGAACGCCGTTGCGAAGGGGTCGAGGAGCAGGGTCACGAGACGCCACCGTAGCATTAATTGAGAACGATTATCATTTGCTATCGTGACGAGCGTGCCCACCACGCCCGCTGCCCCTCCCTGCCCCGATCGCACGGGTCATCCCGTCGCATCACCCGTCGTGCGGGCCTTAGGCGTGCACGTCGACCTCGGCGGCCGGCCGGTGCTGCGCGGTGTCGACCTCGTGGCGCGCTCGGGCGAAGTTACGGCGATCGTCGGCCCCAACGGTGCCGGCAAGTCGACCCTGCTCTCGGTGCTCGCCGGCCTCGTGCAACCGCACGCCGGCACCGTCGAGCATGCGGATGCCGCATCGATCGCGTTCGTGCCGCAGCGCTCAGCACTGTCCGACCGCCTGCCGATCACGGTCGGCGAGCTCGTGGCGATGGGCCGCTGGCAGCACACCGGGTTCTGGCGGCCGCTGTCCCGGGCCGACCGAGCGATCGTCGCCGACGCGCTCGACACGGTCGGCATGACCGAGCTGCGCCGCCGACCCGTTGCAGAGTTGTCGGGTGGCCAGCGACAGCGAGCCCTCATCGCGCAGGGTCTCGCCCAGCAGGCGCGACTCCTGCTGCTGGACGAGCCGATGTCGGCGCTCGACACATCCGCCCGCGAGGCCGTCGCCGACGCGATCTCGCGCGCGACCGCCGCCGGCACCGCGGTCGTCGCCGTGACCCACGACCTCGACGCGCTCCCCGCTGCGGCGTCGATCGTTCGACTCGCGCCGCCGGAGGGCGATCGCTGACCTACGAGTCGGGGGTGTCGACCTCTGCCGGGCGCACCGGCTGCCGCAGGATCGTGCGGAGCTTCTCGGGCGAGGTGCGGCGCGGGTCGCTGAGGTAGATCTCGTGGTGATCGCCGTTGAACGTGAGGCCGTGCGCGGGCATCCATTCATCGTGGAGGCGTTCGAGCGTCGCCGTCTCGTCGTCGTATGACCCGAGGTGGAGGATCTGCACCGCCGTGCCCTCGTGTATCCGCTCCAGCCGGAGTCGATCGAGCGCCGGCCGAGGAGCCTTCGCGTTCGCCGCGATCGCCTCGCCGACGTGCTCTTCGCTGATCCAGTCGGGCTGGGAGATGAGCATCGTCCAGCTCCACGCGCTCTTGTCGCGGGTGATGAAGACGTCGGGATCATCGGCCCGCCACAGCCCCTCGAGCGGGGCGACCACGAAGTCGCGTCCGAACTCCCGCTTGCTGCGGAACTTCACGGCGTAGGCCACGCTGTACAGGGCGACCACGGCGTCGGCGTAGTCCTGCGCCGAGTTCGGATCGCCGTGGCCGTCGATGGCGAGGTATCGCATCGGCGGCACGTCGACCATGGCGAACTCGCGCGCCGACGGCGAGTAGAGCTCGCGGTGCGCGCGCTTCACGTCGTACTTCTCGTCGGTCACGCGGGCGACATCCGCTCTCCGTTCATCGTTCATGGCTCGAACCTACGACGGCATGCGGACGGAAGTCGTCCTCGAGGCGGAATGCAACCCCCGCGACATCGGTGAATCAAACTCGTAGCCTGTGTGCATGAGCGACCAGAACAGTGCCTCGGGCTCATCGGGCAAGGTCCCAGACGACACGGAACAAGCGGTGGAGACGACCGACAACACGCTCGGTTCGCGCGGGCCAGACACCGATGAACCCGCCAGCAAGGATCCCTCCGAGTGGGTCAGCGGCGACGAGCCGATGACCGCGGCCCAGCGGAGCTACCTCGACACGCTGGGGCGTGAAGCCGGCGAAGAGGTGCCGGCTCACCAAGGCGCAGGCATCCGTAGAGATCGAGCGGCTGCAGCGATTGACGGGGCGCGGCACGGCGTCGCCGCAGTGAGCGCGCGATAGGTCGACGGCTGCGTGGCAGTGTGGCGACCGAGGGCACGCGTGCGTCAGTCGAGGATCAACGGCGGAAGGATGCCTTCGTCGAGCGGTACCTCCCAGGTCTGGCTGCCGGGCGGCAGGCCCAGCGCCGCAACCTCTTCAGGGGAGAGCTGTCGATAGGGCTCTTCGGGGGACCACTGCCACGTGTAGTCGTCCCAGTTCAAGGGCCGCATGCCGGACGTCACTCGCGGATCGCTCGATTCCTCCCGATCCGCGGCCTGCCGCGCCGCTTCGGCGGCTTGCTGCTCTGCGAGCACAGCCGCGGCATGCGACGCCTCAAGTGCAGCCGCGGCCGCGATCCAGCGCTCCACGGCGCCCGCCTCCGCCGCGACCACCGCATCGCGCGCGGCGGTGAGGCTCGCGACCGCTTCCGCAGCAGCCTTCGGGTTCGCCGCGATCAGCTCATCGGTATGGCGCGTGACCTCGTCGACGAATGACGCCACCGCCGAGCGCGCGGACGCGCACTCCTGTTCGGTGCGCCGCGCCTTCGACGCCAGCGCGGCGACCTCGGTCTCAGCATCCGTCTGGGCTCGGCGGAGCACGACCAGCGCCGCATCGAGCGCGTCGACGCCCGCGTCGGCGGGCACCCGGGTCGGCACTTCGGGGTCGTACGCGGGCACCAACGCAGCAACCGCTGCCCGCCGCACGACGGTCGACGCCCGATCGAGCGACGCGGTCGTGAAGCGCGCACCGCTGTCGGCGACGGGAGCCAGTTGCGCGGAGGTCTCCGCCACGCACACGGCCGCGGCGAAGTGCGACCCCACGATGCCCCGCCCGGTTTCGAAGGTGGCCGCGATCGACGCAGTGACCCGATCGATGTCGGCATTGCGGCTGGCGCGCGTCTCAGCGTCGACGACCGCCCCGTAACCGGCACTCGCGGCACCGGCCAGCAGAGCGGATGCCGCGACCGTCGCGATCAGCACCCGCGGGTGCCGTCGGAGGCGATTGAACGTCGCGGCCAGAGTCACATCGCGAAGTCTATGGCTCGGCAGACCGCGTCACAGGCGATCGGATCACCCCACAACGGGGCTCACTCTCGTCACCCGCGAGGCCCGCCCGGTCGCCGATGTCACCGACGCAGATCGTCGGGCTCGACGAGGCGCGCGGGGTCCCACGGCTCCGACCAGCCGAGCTCGTCGAACATGCGAGCGAGCACCAGGGCGGTGATGCCCCAGACGATCCGGCCGTCGACCGTGAAGGCCGGCGAGCGATAGGTGGTCGCGCCGAAGGTGTGCTCCGTGTTGGCCCGATTCGCCGGGTGGAGCAGGTCGGCGACGGGCACGCGGAACACGTCGACGGACTCGTCATGGTCGACGGCTGCGACCTCGGAGGGGCGCGTCCACCACGCCGGCACCGGCGTGACGAGGTGGTTGCTCACGGGAACCGGCAACGCGGGCAACGTGCCGAGCGGCTCTACGCCGTCGGGGTCGACGCCGGTCTCCTCGCCGGCCTCGCGTATTGCGGCCGAGATCGGTCCGTCATCGGATGCCTCGAGCCGGCCACCCGGGAACGCGATCTGTCCGGCGTGGCTGCCGAGCGTCGCCGCGCGGCGGAGCAGCAGCACGTCGAGATCACTCGCGAGCGCACCGCCGGATCTGGCGGGCACGGAATCGAGCACGCCGAACAACACGAGCACCGCGGCCGGGCGCGCGCGCGCGGCATCCGTCTGCCCTCGTGACGTGCCGGGGTACCACTCGAGGCCGCGCTCGCAGAGGGCGGCGAGCTCTGCGCGAGCATCACTGGTCGTGGCGGGCATGGCTCCACCCTACGGACACTCGGCGGCGCGAACCGAGTGTCAGCTCGCCGGGTCGAGACGCACTTCGACGACGGCGGGCACCTGCTCGCGGTAGTCGCCGTACCGTGCCCAGTCGAGGCGGACCTGCAGCACCACGACGGTTCCGTCGCGCAGCGACTGGGCGAACTCGGGGAACGTCTCGACGTAGGCGGCACTGCACCGCTCGAGTTCCTCAGACTGTGGGAAGTCGGCGACTCCCTGGCACTGCAGCGTCGTGCCATCCGCTCCCCCGACGACGACCGCGATGCGCGGATCTCGGCGAAGGTTCGCGACCTTGCGCGAGTCGGGCTTGGCGTCGAACACGAACTCGCCACGGTCGGTCACAGCGATGGTGACGAATGCCGCCTGCGGGCCGCCGTCGGAGCCGAGCGTCGAGATCACGCCGGATCGTTGCCGGCGAACGTACTCGATCATCTCGCGCTGCTCCATCGGCACAGCCTACTGATGCGTCAGAGAGCCGAACCTGCGCCGTGAGGAGACGACTCGAGCTCCAGCGTCATGAAGACGCTGTTCGGGTCGAGCCCGTAGTCGGCGAATGGGCCGCACTCGCGGAATCCGTACTTCGCGTAGAGGGTGCGGGCGGGGCGGAAGAAGTCCTGCGATCCCGTCTCGAGGCTGAGCCGCCGGTACCCGCGGCGAGCGGCCTCGGCGAGCACGTGCTCGAGCAGGCGCGCGCCGAGCCCGCGGCCGCGTGCCGCGGCATCCGTGCGCATCGATTTCAGCTCGCCATGAGTCGGGTCGATCTCCTTCAGGGCGACGCAGCCGAGGATGACGTCGCCGTCGGCGATCGTCCAGAAGGTCACCTCGGGCACCGTCAGCCCCGACACGTCGAGTGCGTGCACGCTCTCGGCGGGCGACGTCGCGAACATGTCGGTCAGATGGTCTTCGAGCAGGCGGATGACTCGTTCGTCGGCGAGGTCGCCGGGTTGGATGTCGGTCGTAGTCGTCACCCGACCATCTTCGCTGCCGTTTGCCGACGCACCCAAATCGTTGCGAAGGCGGGGCGACTGGCCTGTTCGCGCCGACGCGCAAGCCGTTCCTCGAGGCGGCGTCGATGGCTACCCTGAAAGGAGACAGATTCGGGGCCCGGCATGACGGAACCCATCTTTTACATCGACCGCTCAGACATCCGCCAGGGCAAGCTCGCGGAGGTCGAGGATGCGTTGCGCGATCTGGCCGCGTTCGTCGAGGAGCGCGAGCCGCAGCTGATCGCGTACCACTTCTACATCGACGAGTCCGAGTCCACGATGACCACGGTGGCCGTCCATCCTGATTCGGCGTCGATGGAACTCCACATGGAGCTCGGCGGGGCCAAGTTCCGCGCGTTCGGTCCGCTCATCCGCATGCGATCCATCGACGTCTTCGGCCGGCCGAGCCAGGCAGTCGTGGACCAGGTGCGGCAGAAGGCCGAGATGCTCGGCGGAGGCACCGTCACGTTTCACAGCCTGCAGGCAGGATTCAGCCGATTGGAGCCCCTCGCGTGACAGCGCGTCGCCCGCGACATGACGAACGCCCGGCCGTCAAGAATTGGGGCCGGGCGTTCGGGCGTCAGGTGGTCTCGATACGCGTCGCCTCCGGCGGCGCTACTCGACCACCGAGGTCACGGATGCGGGCTCCCACGCAAACCCGTCGGGGTCGATGAACGACTCGGCGCCGCTGTTGATGAGCAGTCGGTGCGATCCCGTGCCCTCGGGAGCGACGCCGGCGTCCTTGGCGAGGGCGCGGCGCTTGTAGAGCCCCAGACCGACTGGGCTCGACGGCATGGAGAAGTCGACGTAGCTGCCGAAGCTCTTCCCGACGGTGAGGCCGCGGTCGACGTGGAACCGCTTGCTCGCGCCCACGTCTTCGGCACCGAGTAGGAGCACGACCTGGTCAACCTGCCGGGTGGCGGGACCGGTGTCCTTCTTCGCCGACGTCGCGACCTTCCAGATCGTGCCGTCGGGGGCCTGCACGACGCCGCCGTAGCCCCACAAGGACTTCTCGACCGGCTTGAGCGTGGTGGCGCCGGCGGCGACCGCCGAGTCGATCAGGCTGCTCACGGTCGAGGGCTGCGCCACGATGAGCGACAGGGTGAATCCGCGGAAGCCCGTGGTCGGGGCATCCGAGGCCCGCAGGCGCAGCAGATCGCCCAACCCGAAGGCGGCGTTGTAGAAGCGTTCGGCGGCCGCAGTGTCGGCCACCTCGAGAGTGATGGAGTCGATGGAGTTCATACCGATGACGCTATTCGGGCGCTCTCGGCGGCGCTTCTTAGAAACTGATCGATTGCGTCGGATGCCTCGCCGATCGATGTCGGTGGGTAGTGAGACACTCTCACTATGGAGGTCATCGAATTGCGGCAGACTCGACAGCTGGCGGTCGGCGACACGCTCGTGAACGCGTTCGGCCGGGCGTACGAGGTCACGAAGGTCTCGCCCGTCGGCCGAGGCATCCGCGTGCAGTACGTCACCGCCGACGGCGTGGTGGGCCGCTTCACGGCCGCGCCAGATGCGGTCAGCCGCGTGCGCGTCGACCCGGTTTCTCGGGCTGCGTGAGGCTGGGGCGCGTTCGCGAGGTGGTCTCGATACGCGTCGCCTTCGGCGGCGCTACTCGACCACCGAGCTTACGACGCTGGCGCCCACACGAAGCCGTCGGGGTCGGTGAACGACTCGGCGCCGCTGTTGATGATCAGCCGATGCGATCCGCTGCCCTCGGGAGCGACGCCGGCAACCTTGGCAAGCGCGCGGCGCTTGTAGAGGTTCAGGCCGACCGGATTCGACGGCTTGGTGAAGTCGACGTAGCTGCCGACGCTCTTCGCGACGGTGAGGCCGCGGTCGATGTAGAACCGCTTGCTCGCGCCCACGTCCTCGGCGCCGAGCAGGACCACGATCTCGTCGACCTGCCGGGTAACCGGACCGGTGTCCTTCTTCGCCGACGACGCGACCGTCCAGATCGCCCCGTCCGGGGCTTGCACGACGCCCCCGTAACCCCACAAGGACTTCTCGGCCGGCTTCAGCGTGGTGGCACCGGCGTCGACAGCCGCGCCGATCAGACCATTGACGTTCGAAGGCTGCGCCGTGATGAGCGACAGGGTGAACCCGCGGAAGCCCGTGGTCGGGGCATCCGTGGCTCGGAGACGCAGGAGATCGCCCAGCCCGAAGGCGGCGTCGTAGAAGCGTTCGGCGGCCGCAGTGTCGGCCACCTCGAGCGTGATGGAGTCGATTGCGTTCATACGGTCACGCTATTCCGCCTGCTCGATCGCGTCACTCTCGGAGGGGAAGCTGCTCACCGTTCGTCTGGCACGTCGGGCAGTATTGGGCGGTCGTGCTTGCGAACGAGAAGTCGCGGATCGTGTCGCCGCACACCGGGCACGTCTCCCCCGCCCTGCCGTGCACGCGCATGGCCGCGACTTTGACGGCCTTCAGCTGATCGATCGGGATGCCTCGGCGCCCTTCGATCGCTGACGTGATGGTGCCGACCGTCGTGTCGAAGAGGCGGTCGAGTTCGGCCTCGGTCAGGGCTGCGGCGTGCGCAACGGGCGAGATCTTCGCCGTGTGGAGGATCTCGTCGGAGTACGCATTGCCGATGCCGGCGAGCGACTCCTGCTCCTGCAGCACGGCCTTGACCTGCTTGCGCCGACCCACGACGGCGCGGTCGAAGTCCGCCCTCGAGAAGGCCGGATCGGCCGGGTCGGGTCCGAGCTTGGCGACGGCCTGCACCTCGGCTGGATCGTCGACCACCGACAGGCCGAGCGACACCCAGCCACCGGCATCCGTGAACTCGAGCGCGCTGCCGTCGTCGAACTCGATGGTGACGAGCGCAGGCGCGGGACCGGCATCGGCGTCGTCGGCCCCGGTCACGGGCGCGTCGAAGCCGACCGCGTCGTCGCCATCGCGCCAACGCGCCCAGCCGTGTCGGCCGAGCGACACCACGAGGTGGGCCTCTCCGAACACGAGGTCGACGAGCTTGCCGTGGCGCGTCGCTCCGGTCACGCGTTCGCCGACGAGCGACGACGGCGGCCTTGCCCGGGTCTTCGTCACGCGGAACTCGAGGACATCGACGTCGGTGATCGCACGGCCCGCTAGGCGCGCGCGGAGTTCCTCGACGAGCGCATCGACCTCGGGCGACTCCGGCATGACGCCCAGCTTCGCAGAACGGACGGTCGTCGGAAAGAGGGCCAAGCGAACCGCATCGCGACCGGCGACCTCACCGGACAGGTCGCCCAGGTCCTCCGCAACACCGCCCTCGGCCTCGCCGGCGCCGGTGCCACCTTCGCCGATGTCGTGCGCTTGCGCTTCTTCTTGACCCAGTCAGCGCCAGAGAAGATCGGCGATTTCATGGCCGGCATCGAGCTCGTCGCAGACGAGCTGGGGCTGCCGCAGCCGCTGCCTCCTGTGTCGGTCATCGGCGTCGACTTCCTCTTCGAGCCCGATGTTCTTGTCGAACTCGAGGCGTACGCCGTCCTGGACTGATCGAGCCGCTGATTGCGGCGGCGCGCTGAGGCCCAGCCCTGCGTGCCCGATGAATTCGAAGTGTCAGGATCGGAAATCGCGACGGCGCCCTCAGCGCCGGCCGCTACCCCGCGGATCTGGCCGCCCGGCTCTGCTCCTCCACAAGCGGCGCACTGACCAGCAATTCGAGCGGCATGATGGCGGCACCGAGCGCCACGGTGTCCCCGCCGAACGTGCACGGCAGCAGGGTGAACTGCGCACCCGGCTGCCGGAGCGCAGCGGCGCGAGTGGCATCCTCGATGCGTGTGGCAAGCTTCGGCATCAGACGCATTCCAACCCAGCCGCCGACGATCACGCGTTCAGGGTTGTAGAGATTCACGAGTCCGCCGAGCGCCAACCCCAGGGTGGCAACGGTCTCGTCGACCACGCTGACCGCCGCCGCGTCGCCGGCCTCATTCGCCTCGAGCAGCTCACCGATCGCACCCCAACCGCTGCCCTCGAACGTGCCGCCGAGCTTCGACCACCGGTCGAGGATGGCTTGCGCGCCGAGGAACGCCTCGACGCACCCGCGGCGTCCGCAGCGGCACACCGGCCCGTCCGGATCGAGCGAGACGTGACCCCACTCGGCGGCGCTGCTGGCACGCCCCCGGTAGACCTCGCCGTTCACGATCACACCGAGCCCAACCCCTCGGCCGAGCAGCGCCACGAGCGCATGGTCGACGCCCGCAGCTGCGCCGAACCATTGTTCGGCCTTCGCCTGGGTCTTGGCACCGTTCTCGGCGAGCAGCGGCAGGTCATGGGTGAGCAGCGGTCGCACTGGTACGGGCGGCCAGCCGAGGCTTTCGGCGTAGAGCGTCTGCTCGCCCGAGGCATCCGTCTCCACAATGCCTGGCAAGCCCAGCCCAACGCCAACGACCCGCGACCATCGCGCCGCGTTGCGCAACCGCAACGCCTCGACGGCGTCGCTCAGGTCGTTTCCGATCGCATCAGGCGATTCCTCCATGCGGCCGCCGCGGAACTCGCGGTCGATGCGCTTCATGCTGAGATCGAAGAGCTCGACGGCGACGCCGCGTTCCCCCACGTCGGCGCCGATCAGGTAGGCGCCGTCGGCCACCGGCTCGAGCAATGACGTCGGCCGCCCGCCCTGCGAGGCGAGCAGGCCTGTCTCGGCGACGAGGCCTTCGGCGATGAGATCGCCGACGATGTTGGTCGCAGACGCCGGCGAGAGCCCGCACGCGGCGGCGAGCTCCGCACGCGTGCTGCTGCCCTCGGTGATGAGATGCGTGAGCGCCACAGCACGATTCTGGGTGCGCAAAGATCTCACCGTGGGCGACTGCCGGCCCCGACGCCGCTCGCCGTCAGGCACTGTGGGCGCGCTCATGATCGTCCAAGGCTACCAACGGGTATCCGGCGCCTTCCGCGACCAGCCAAGCGAGTGTTGTCGCGGTTCGAGCGGTCGCGCGGATGCCGCCGGCGACGTTCGCGAGATCCGCGGGCGCCTCCTCGAGGTCGGGGTCGAGCGGGCAGTAGTCCGCGGCATCCGTGGACGCATCGACGTCGAACTGTACCCAGTCACCCGCAGCCAGATCGACGACGATCCGCTCGTCCCGATGGAAGGGCTGCCCCGCACGGTGTTCGAACGGGTTCTCGGGGTGCGGTTCGTCGGTCGCGAACCGGAGGGCCACGGTGTCGTCGAGCCGCAGATTCGGCACCCGCGGGTCCCCGGCCGAGGCGTACGAGCGCCCGGCACCGTCGAAGCCGTACGCCCAAGCCGGGATGACCGACGGGCGGATGCCGGTGACGGCTCGAACGACCTCGGGCCGTAGCGCGCACCGCTCGACCTCGATCGCGTCGAGCAGTGCATGGAACACCTCGACTGCCTCGCCGCGCGACAGCGCGGCCGGCCCCGCCGCGCTCGAGACGACGTCGGCCCACCCATCGGGCGCGACGACCGATGCGGGCGACGTGAGGGTGTCGATCTTCTTCCAGGGCCAGAGGTTCCACCCGATGCCGTGAGCCTCGAACAGGCGGAACGCAGCGAAGAGCCATTCGAGGTTGTGCTCGCCGCCCTCCCCCATATAGATCGGCAGGCCGAGGCGCTCGCGCGCCTCGAGGAACGGCGCGATGCTCGCGACATCCGTCGGCGACCAGTACTTGTGGAACTGCAGCACCGAGTTCTCATCCCACACCTCGGTGAAGATGCTCCAGTTGGTGGCCCAATGCGAACCCTCGTACATGAGCAGGTGGTGCGGGTCGATCTCGCGAATGGCGGCGGTGAGGTCACGGTAGAGCTCTCCGAGCTCCGCTGCGAACCCGTGCTGCCACTCGTTCGGCAGCGGCTCGTTCAGCAGGTCGTAGCCGAGCACGACGGGCTCGTCGCGGTAGCGGCGGGCGAGTTCCCGCCAGAGCTCGAGGGTGAGCTCGCGGTAGGTCTCATCCATGAAGAGCTCGGGCCGGTTGTTCGGGGAATCGTCGATGTTCGTGCCGGTCTGCCCGCCGGGTGCGCCGTGCAGGTCGAGCAGCACCCAGAGCCGGTGCTCGCGGCACCACTCGATGAGTCGATCGATGAGCGCGTAGCCGGCTTCGAGGGGTCGACCCGCCGAGTCCTGCACGACCCTGGAGTTGATCGGCAGCCGCACGTGGTCGAACCCGAATGCGGCGATCGCGACGATATCGCGCTCGGTGATGAAGCGGTCGCGGAAACCCTGCCAGAAGCTCGCGGCCTCGTCGGGGCCGGCCAGCCGCTCGACGAGCGCCTCGATCTCTCGCGGCGATTCCGCGCCCGTTCCGAAGTGCCACATGTACCCCTCGGGCAGCAGCCAGTTCCCGAGTCCGACGCCCCTGAGCAGGAGCGGTCGACCCGAGCCATCGACGATCTGCGTGCCCGAGCGGCGGACGAAGCCGTCGAAGTTCGCGGGACGAGGCGCGAACCCGAGGTCGTCGATGGATGGAGTGAGGTGCGGCACGGATGCTCCTTGCTGGGTCATTTGGGTCACTCGGGTCATTCGGGTCACTTGAGTCCGGAGAGGGCGAAGCCCTGCACGACGTAGCGCTGGAAGATGATGAAGACGATGAGGATCGGCACGACCTGCACGGATGCCGCGGCCATCTGCAGTGACGGGTTCACCGCGAGCTGCTGGTTCAGCAGCGCCAACCCGACCGAGAGGGTGTACAGGTTCTGGTCGCTCGCGATGATGAGCGGCCAGAGGAAGCTGTTCCATCCGGCGATGAACGTCAGCACCGCCTGCACGGCCAGGATCGGCTTGGAGATCGGCAGCACGATCATCAGGAAGATACGCAGTTCCCCGGCGCCGTCGATGCGAGCGGCCTCGAGGAGTTCGGTGGGGATGGTCGCCATGAACTGGCGGAACAGGAAGATGCCGAAGCCGCTCACGAGTGTCGGCAGGGCGATGCCGACCAGCGTGTTCGTCAGCCGGAACCCGTTGAGGATCAAGTAGGTGGGGATCATCGTGACCTGCACCGGGATCATCATCGTCGCGATCACGAGGAAGAAGAGCCCGCCCTTACCGCGGAAGTCGTACTTCGCGAACGCATACCCGGCCATCGCCATGAACAGCAGGCCGATACCGCCGATCGCGACGACGATGAGCGTGTTCGCCAGGTACCGGCCGAATTCGAGCTCGGTGAACAGCCGGGCGTAGTACTCGAACGTGGGCTCCTGGGCGACCAGCCGCGGTGGATGGTCGATCGACTCGCTCTGCGGTTTCACCGAGGAGAGGAGCATCCACACGAACGGGAACGCGGTGATGAGCGCGCCGACGGCGAGCGCGGCGCCGACGAGCGTCGTGAGCGTGCGACCGCGAGTGCGGCCGGGTCGGGTCGGCCGAAGGGGCGGCGGCTGCGGCATCCGTCGCGCGCCGGTTGCGAGGTCGGGAGCGGGCAACACGGCCGGTCGAAGATCAGTACTCGACATCGGGTCTCCTCAGCTTCAATTGGAGCACGGTCACGAGGGCGATGACGACGAAGAGCACGACCGAACCGGCGCTCGCATAGCCGAATTGATTGAGCCGGAATCCCTCCTTGTAGAGGAAGATCGACATCGACGTCGTCGCTCCGAGTGGGCCGCCGTCGGTGAGCACGAACGGCTCGTCGAAGAACTGCAGCCAGGCGATCATGGTGGTGACCGTCACGAAGAAGATGGCGAACCGCAACAGCGGGATCACGATCGACCTCGTCGTGCGCCACGAGCTCGCGCCGTCGAGCGCCGCCGCCTCGGTGTATTCCTTCGGCACTCCTTGGAGCGCCGCGAGGAAGATGATGATGTTCAGTCCGGTGCCGCGCCAGATGGCGACGAACGCGACCGAGAACTTCGCGAGCAGCGGGTCGGAGAGCCACTGCACCGGCGGCATGCCCACCAGCGAGAGCAGCCAGTTGAAGAGGCCGAACTGGGTGTTGTAGAGATAGCCCCACACGAGGGCGATGGCGACGATGCCCGTGATCGCGGGGATGAAGTAGAACGAGCGGAGCGCCCGGTAGAAGCGGCTATTGCTGCGGGCGAGCAGCAGCGCAACGGCGAGTGAGACGAGCACCACGGACGGCACGCCGATCAGCACGAAGAAGGCAGTGTTGCCGAAGGCCTGCCAGAAGTCGGGATCGGTGAAGAGTCGCTGGTAATTGTCGACGCCGGCGAACTCGACGTTGCCCCAGTTCGCGAGCCCCGAGATGTCCATGTCGGTGAAGCTCACGACCAGCGCCACGGCGAGCGGCAGCACGCCGAAGGCGATGAGCAGCAGCATGGCGGGGGTGACGAAGACGTAGGGGGTGACCTTCGTGGTCGCGGTGCTCATGTGCCTCCTCTCGATTGAGTGCGAGTGGGTGATGGCGCCGCCGCCGCCAGCGACGCGGGCCGCGGCGGCGCCATCGACCCCTAGTTGATGGAGATCTCGGCCGTCTTGTCGAAGAGCGCCTGCAGCGCGGTGTCGCGGTCCTCCCCGTTCAGGGCGATCGAGTTGAGGGCGGTCAGCAGGTCGGCGCCGACTCCGCCGTCCCAGTTCGGCACGAGCGGAAGGATGCGTGCGTCGCCGAGCTGATCGGCGTACACCTGCACGAGCGGGTCGCTCAGGAACTCCTCGTCGGCGAGCGCGTCGACATTCGTCGGCAGTTCGCCGTTGATGGCGTACCACTCGAGTTGCGTCTCGGGCTCGGAGAGGTACTCGAGAAGGTCGAGCGAGTCGTCGACTCGAGTGGAGTTGTGCCACACGGCGAGGTTCGATCCGGCGAACAACGACGCCGCTGAGGCGGAGCCCTCGGGCGCCATGCTCACGTTCCACTTGCCCTCGAGTTCGGGCGCGCTGTCGGCGATCGACTTGGAGAGGTACGGGCCGCTGATGAGCATCGGTGCGACGCCCGAGATGAAGCCCTGAGTCTGATCGAAGTCGCCGTTGGTCGGCACGCTGCCGTCGGCGTAGAGGCCGGTGTACAGGTCGACCGCCTCGTTGAACTCGGGGGTGTCGAAGTCGACGTTGCCGTCGGCATCGATGATGTCGCCGCCGTTCGACCACGTCATCACGACCGGTAGTGGGCTGTCCCACTGGGGGATGTAGTAGCCGTACTGGCCTTCACCGCGACCGGCGAGCGTCTTCGCGTCGGCACGCAGCTCCTCCCAGGTCGCCGGCGGCGCGTCGATGCCGTTCTCGGCGAGGATGTCGGTGCGGGTGAACAGCACGCGGGTGTCGCTCACCCACGGCACGCTCACGATCTCGCCGGCGACCGCTGAGGCTTCGCCCGCGATGCCTGCGGCGAAGTTCTCGGCCGCGAGCTCCGGGTGGTCGTCGAGGTGGTCGTCGAGCGCGAGCAGTGCTCCCGCATCGGCGAAGGTGCGCAGCTTCGAGAGGCCGACCTGCAGCACGTCGGGACCCGATCCGGATGCCACGGCGGTCGTCAGCCGCTCGTCGATGCCGTCCCACGGAATGGCGACGACCTCGACCTCGGTGCCGGACTCCTCGACCCACGGCGCGACGAGTTGTTCGAAGTTCGCCCCCGAGTCGCCCATGATCCAGACGGTGAGCGGGCCGTCGTCGGCGGTCGCGCCGCCGCCCGACGTGCATCCGCTGACGGCCAGCCCGAGGGCCGCGACCGTCGCGGCCGCGATGGCGGCCTTGGCGTAGCTCTTCATTGAGGTACCTCTTCCTTTGGTTCAGTGTGATGTGCGGGTGGTGCATGGGCGAGCAACGGCTCGCCCGGATCTAGGCGGTGATGCGGGCAGGCTGCAGCTGCGACATCCGCTCGGCGATGAGGCGCTGATACCAGTGGGCGCTGAGCTTCGGGATGCGACGCTGTGTGGCGTAGTCGACGAAGACGAGTCCGAATCGCTTGCCGTAGCCCTCGGCCCACTCGAAGTTGTCGAGGAACGACCAGGCGTAGTAGCCGCGCACGTCGACGCCACGTTCGACCGCGGTGGTCACGGCTTCGAGGTATCCGCGCAGGTACTCGACCCGCGCCAGGTCGACCACGTCGCCGGCGGGGTCGAGGTAGTCGTGAAAGCTCGCACCGTTCTCGGTCACGTGGATCGGTAACGCGGTGAACTCGCGGGCAACACGCACGAGCACCTCGGTGAGCGACTCGGGGATCACGGACCAGCCGAACGACGTGGTCGCGGGCTCGGCGGGTCGTTCGCCGAGACGCAGCGGACCGCCTTCGTCATCGTGCCAGGCGATGACGCGCTGATAGTGGTTGACGCCGGCGAAGTCGGTCGGCGCACCGATCACGTCGAGGTCTCCGGCTCGAACTACGGAGATGAGCGCGTCGCCGAGCACCGACCGGACCTGGGCGGAGTAGTCGCCGAGGTACACGGGGTCGAGGAACACCCGGTTGCTCGCGGCGTCGAGTCGGGCGGCCGCCGCGATGTCCGCCGGCCCATCCGTGCGCGGCCGGATGTCGGTCACGATGTTCGCGATGCCGACGAGCGCTTCGGGCGCGGCATCCCGGATCGCGGCGACCGCGAGCCCGTGGGCGAGGTTCAGGTGATGCGCGGCCGCGACGGCCTCCGCCCAGTTGCGTCGCCCGGGTGCGTGGGCGCCGGTGTGGTAGCCGAGGAAGGCCGAGCACCACGGTTCGTTCAGCGTGATCCAGTCGTCGACGAGGTCGCCGAGCGCCGCCACGGTGCGTGCGGCATACTCGGCGAAGCGCTCGGCGGTCGCGCGGACCGGCCATCCGCCGGCGTCTTCCAAGGGCTGCGGCAGGTCCCAGTGGTAGAGCGTGACGAGCGGCCGGATGCCTCGCTCCCGGGCCCCCTCGAGCAGCGCACGGTAGAACTCGACGGCCTCGCCGTTGAGCGGCCCGAATCCGCTCTGCTGGAGACGCGACCACGACACCGACAGGCGGTAGTCGCGCACGCCGACATCGACCATGAGGTCGAGGTCGGCCGGCCACCGGTGATAGTGATCGCAGGCGACGTCGCCGTTGTCGCCGTTCGCTGTCAGGCCTGGCGTGTGCGAGAACGTGTCCCAGATGCTCGGGCCGCGACCGCCTTCGTGTGCAGCGCCCTCGATCTGGTACGCGGCCGTCGAAAGCCCGAATCGGAAGTCGGCGGGAAGGGCGGCGAGTCGCTCGGGCGCGATGCTCGGGCTCTCGGCCAAGCGCGTGCGCTGGCGGGGCGAGATGTTCGACATTGAACCGCTTTCGGCTGGGTTGCGGAGTTATTTCACGGCTTAGTCTAACGCGTGATCGAAAAACGTCAAGCGAATCGCCCGGCTCCACCAAGACCCCGTGCACGGACGCACGTTTGCCGAAACAGCAAGCGGACGTGCCATCCGCGGATCGGGTCCGTACGCTCATGGAGCAGCGGAAGGAAGCACTCGATGAGTCGACACGAACACGAGCCCACCGAGGCTGAGGCGGCAGAGATGTTCGAGCCGCCGAGCTGGGAGGAGCGGTACTCCGGCGAGCAGAAGGTCTGGAGCGGGAACCCGAATCCGCAGCTCGTCGCCGAGGCGTCGGCACTGACTCCGGGCACGGCGCTCGACGTCGGCTGCGGTGAGGGCGGCGACGTGATCTGGCTGGCCCAGCAGCGGTGGAGGGTGACCGGCGCCGACTTCTCGGCCAACGGTCTCGCCCGTGCTGCCCGGCATGCCGACGAGGCCGGCGTCGCCGACCGCACCGACTGGTGGCAGGTCGACGCCCGCACCTTCGCTGCCGACGGCCGGTCGTACGATCTCGTCACCACGCACTTCCTGCATCCACCCGACGGAGGGATGGTCGACGTGACTCGCCGGCTGTCGCAGGCCGTTGCGCCCGGCGGGCATCTCCTGGTGGTCGGGCATGCGCCGTCGGGAGTGTTCACGCACCTGACGACGAGCCATCGCAACGCGATGTTCCTCGCCGAAGATTTGCTGCCCGCCCTCCCCGACGACTTCGAGGCGCTCGTGGTCGAGCAGCGTCCGCGAACGATGGTGCGCGACGGAATGACGGTCGATGTGCACGACGCCACCCTGCTCGCGCGCCGTGCGCTGAGGTGACTTACCTCCTCACGCTCGGCAGTTTCCGGCGTCGGGTGGATACGCGTCGCGTTCGGCGGCGCTACTCGACCACCGGGAGGCCGGCGAGGAGGTCCACAATCTCGGCAGCCACTTCTTTCGGTGCTGCCCACTGCAGGTCGTGCGGACCCTCGATCACCACCTGCCGGGAGTCTGGTGAGAGTCCGAGCCAGTAGGCCTGATTCTCTGCGCCGCCCGGATCCGCCTGCGTGGCGCTGATGATGAGCACCGGGAACTCGCCGATGGGCATCGGGTACGCGTCTTGCTGCGTCGAAGCCGGCACGACGTCGAAGTGCTCCGGGTTGCCCTCCCAGGTGAAACCCTCTTCCGCCTGCCAGTCCGCCATTTCCGCCGGGTCGTCGTGGTAGGCCTCGATCGACACGAGGGCCGCGACCCGGTCGGGATGCGCAAACGCGTATGCGATCGCGACGTTGCCCCCGCCGGACTGACCTCCAATCACGTAGGGAGGTTCCAGCTCGAGAGCGCCGAGCACTCCGTCGAGCACGCTCGCAATGTCATCCCAGGTGCGGCCGCGATCCGGAGGCTCGCTGCTCCCGCCACCGGTGCCGAGGCGATTGTACGTACAGACCATCGTGACCTCGGCGATCGGTGCGATGAACGCCGCCGGCCACGCCCCCGTGCCAGGTGAGTCGGACCCGGCTTCCAGGATGACGGCCGGACTGCCGTCGCCGGTGCACCGATACGCCACCGTCATTCCGTCGAACTCCACCTCACCGACCCTGGCGGTTGCGCTCGGCGCCGCTGTCGGCGACCGCTGGGACTCAGGCGCGCGAGACGCGTCAGCACCGCATCCGGTCAGGGCGAGCCCTGCAGCGACGATGCCTCCCAGAATCGCGAATCGTCGACGATGCTGCACACCGGTACGGATGTCACGCCCCATGACCACACCCTCGTTCGACGAGAAACGCTGCCACTATGACGTGAGGGTAGCTCACTTCTGTGGGCAACCGCAGGCCCTCTTCCGGGGCACACGTTCGGGGTCGGGTGGTCTCGATGCGCGTCGCCTTCGGCGGCGCTACTCGACCGTGCGACCGCAGGGATACCGGGTTCCTCTCGCGCCGCCGTGCCGGTAAGGAGCATGCTGAAGCCATGAATGACCGCGAGGAGTTTCTGACCTGGGTGCACACGTCGCTCGCCCGGGCCGAACGAGCCATGTTCAACGGCGACGACGGCCCGCGACGCGCGATCTGGTCGCACGACGAGCCCGTGAGCGTGCTCGGCGCCTGGCGTAACGCGACGAACCGCAGCGAGCTCGTGGAGGCGTTCGAGGTGCTCGCGTCGAGCTTCTCGAACTGCACCGACTACTCGCTCGAGCTGATCTCGTTCGACGTGCGCGGCGACATGGCGTACACGGTCGGGTACGAGCGCGTCGTGACGTCGATGGACGGCACGCCGCGGACCTTCACCCTGCGCGCCACCCAGGTCTACCGCCGCGAGGACGGCGAGTGGCGGGTCGTCCACCGGCACGCCGACGCGATCTCGTCGAAATGACGTAGGCCCGGCCCTCGTGATGAGGGCCGGGTCTTCGGGGGTGGGTAGCCTCGATTCGCGTCGCCTTCGGCGGCGCTACTCGACCACCGCAGGTCAGGCTGCCAGCTGCACCGTGGCGTTCGGCACGGGGGTGACGGCGAACTCGCCGTCGACCGCATCCACTCGCACGCCCTCGCCGTCGCCGAGCGCGCCGGTGACGAAGAGGTCGGCGATGCGGTCGTCGATCTCGCGCTGGATGACACGACGCAGCGGGCGAGCACCGTACTCGGGCTCGTAACCGCGCTCGGCCAGCAGCGACACCGCGGCATCCGTCACCTTGAAGGCGACCTCACGCGCGGCAAGGCGAGCGGCGGAGGCGCCGAGCATGAGGCGCACGATCTGCTCGAGCTGCGGCTGGTCGAGCTTGCGGAACAGCACGATCTCGTCGATGCGGTTCAGGAACTCGGGCCGCATGGCCTCGCGTAGCTTGCCCATGACGCGGGCGCGCACGTCGTCCTGCGACGAGAAGCCCGATGCATCCGTGGAGTCGGCGACGAAGCCGAGCGCGCCCGACCGCGACGCGAGGAACTCCGAGCCGACGTTCGAGGTCATCACGATCACCGCGTTGCGGAAGTCGACCGTGCGACCCTGGCCGTCGGTGAGGCGTCCGTCGTCGAGCACCTGCAGCAGCAGATTGAACACGTCGGGATGCGCCTTCTCGATCTCATCGAACAGCACGATCGAGTACGGATTGCGCCGCACGCGCTCGGTGAGCTGGCCGGCCTCGTCGTAGCCGACGTATCCGGGAGGGGCGCCGACGAGCCGCGACACGGTGTGCCGCTCGCCGAACTCGCTCATGTCGAAGCGGATCACGGCGGTCTCGTCGTCGAACAGGCTCGACGCGAGCGCCTTCGCCAGCTCGGTCTTGCCGACACCCGTCGGTCCGAGGAACAGGAAGCTGCCCACCGGACGACGCGAGTCGCCCATGCCGGTGCGGTTGCGGCGCACGGCCTTGGCGACTGCGGTCACCGCGTCGTCCTGGCCGATGACGCGACCGTGCAGCTCGCCCTCGAGGTCGCCGAGGCGCTCGCGCTCACTCTCGGTGAGGCGGTTCACCGGAATCCCGGTGGCCCGCGAGATCACCGCGGCGATCTCGGCCTCGTCGATGACGGTGTCGAGAGCCGAACCAGCGAGACCAGCGGATGCTGCAGCGCGGCCGTTCGCGGTCGCCTCGTCGAGCTTCGCCTGCACCTTCGAGATTTCGTCGCGAATGCGCGACGCCTCCTCGTAGTGCTCAGCGCCGACGGCGGCGTTCTTGTCGGCCTCGAGGTCGGCGAGCCGCGCGATGAGCGCGGAGACATCCGTCTTCACGCCGAGCCGCAGGCGCAGCCGCGCTCCGGCCTGATCGATGAGGTCGATGGCCTTGTCGGGCAGCACCCGGTCGGTGAGGTAGCGCGCGCTCAGTTCGACGGACGCCCGCAGCGCGGCATCCGTGTACTCGACGCCGTGGTGCTCCTCGTAGGCGGGGCGCAGGCCCTGCATGATGAGCACGGCGTCTTCGATCGAGGGCTCCCCTACGCGAACCGGCTGGAACCGGCGCTCGAGCGCGGGGTCCTTCTCGATGGTGCGGTACTCCTTGAGCGTGGTCGCACCCACGAGGTGCAGCTCGCCGCGCGCGAGGCGTGGCTTCAGGATGTTGCCCGCGTCCATGCCGCCGTCACCGGCGCCGCCCGCGCCGACGACGGTGTGCACCTCGTCGACGAACACGATGAGCTCGCCCTTGTGCTCGGCGATCTCCTCCATGGTCTTGGTGAGGCGCTCCTCGAAGTCGCCGCGGTAGCGCGTGCCGGCGAGCATGCCGGGCAGGTCGAGCGCGATGACGCGCTTGCCGAGCAGCGCCTCGGGCACCGACTCCTCGACGATCGCGCGGGCGAGGCCCTCCACGATCGCGGTCTTGCCGACGCCGGCCTCACCGACGAGCACGGGGTTGTTCTTCGTGCGGCGGCTGAGGATCTCGATGGTCTGCTCGATCTCGTCGACGCGTCCGATCACGGGGTCGAGCTCGCCGTTCTCAGCTCGCTCCGTCAGATCCGTGCCGAACTTGTCGAGCATCGGGGTCGCGGATGCCGCGTCACCCGTGGATTGAGGAGGCGCGCCAGCGCCGTCTCGAAATCCGCTGTCGTCAACACTCTCGCGCATGCCCTGCGTGAGCGCCTCGGCGGTGACGCCGGCGCGCGCCAGCACCTGGCCGGCGGGGGCATCCTGCCCCAGCACGAGCGCGAAGAACAGGTGCTCGGGGTCGATGTAGGTCGAGCCGGCCGAGCGTGCGACCTGGTAAGCGTGGAACAGCGCGCGACTTGCGCTCGGCGTGATCGTGGCCGCATTGATGTCGGCCACGTCGGATGCCGCGGGCAGGCGCGCCTCGGTCGCCGTGATGAGGCGCTCGGGGTCGACGCCGATACGGGCGATCGCCTGCTTGACGGCTTCGTCCTCGACGATGACGCGCAGGATGTGCAGCGCGTCGAGCTCGGTCTGGCCGCGCTCGAGCGCGAAGCGTCCGGCCTGCTGCAGGATGCCTTGCGTGCGCGCGGTCAGGAACCGGCTGAGGTCGATCGACCGCGCCTGCCTTGCCTGCTCGCCCGCGAGGTAGCGGCTGAGGAACTCGTCGAACGAGTTGGTCTCATCGCCGCCCTGGGGGGTGAAGTCTTCGGGCACCTAGTCCTCCTGGAGTGAAACTTGAGTTGGGTACGCTCAAGTTCAACGCGAAGGGGGCGCGTGTATTCCTGCGGGAGAGAACGATCCTCGCACCCTTCGTGCAGATCAGGTATTCGGGCGCCACTCGTTCGCATCCAGGAGCCACCACGTCGCACCGATTCGGGCCAGCGTCGACTGCACTGCTGCGAAGTGCAGGAGCGGCCTGATCACGATCTCGGGAACATCAGCCCGTCGAAGCTGCGCATCCCATTGAACTAGTCGACGTCGAAGCTCAGGCTCTCTAACGACTGCCGCAGACCCGAGGTCTCGCATGTGATCGACAACGGTACTTACCCGGGCAATGTCGCCGGGATAGGAATCAATCGCTTGGTCGTCTTTCGATTGCACCGAGACGAATATCGAATTCAGCAGCTCGAAACGTGCCGCCGCACCGTCCGGATTTCTTTTTCCGTGGGTACCCCCGGCCTTATAGGTCCACACTGAGTGACCAGCCAGCGCTGACGGAGCAACGTGACCTGACTGCGAAATCACCGAACCGGACACCTGTGCTGCCTCGAGCTGACCCAAGGTGTGAAAGGCAGGAGCGGCATATCTCACCACGGCCCGTCCAGCAAGCGTCACCTCCAAGCGCTTCAACGTCGCCTGCTGGAGCCGTTCCCTTTGAAAGCGGTAGAAGGGCGCCCTCCACAAGTGCCATTGACTTGCCCGTGCGCCGTGCATGTACTCAGGGCGTTTGAATTGGAGGATGAGGCTCACGGCCACCGTCGGGAGGCGTGACATTCGCAACAACCCTCCCGGGGCCCGTTCTCAATACTTCGGGAGTAGTACGATCCCGCGGGGTCGCGGTGCGCTCAATACCCGCCAGAGCAAGTGGTCCGGTCCAGGATTGGCTGCTGCGTCGAACCCCACTATCTCTTCCAACACCTGTGACGGTGAGTAGACAGTTGGTGTACCGCCCGCCCCGCTGGCAAGTTCGATGTCGTATGCGATCTCGTAGGCTTTCTCAGCGAACTCGGCAACCGTCACAAATACAGATTGACCTATCGACCCATGGAGTACAACGACGAGCCGACACCATGCGCACCCTCGACTCGGCGCTTGAAATCGATGTGCGGCTCCTCCGAATTGGGGGTGCGCGGATGCCTGGATTTCTTGCACACTTCCCATATCCTCGGCAGTATGCGCCGTCGCCGGGCCGGCACACCTGGAGGGTGAAATGGACGTTGCAAGTACTGTGACTGCCGCATGGCATGGGGTGGAGAGCGCAGACATCCCCGAGGGCTTCCGAGAGGTCGCATTCAGGGAGGTACTCCGCTACCTCCTTGAGCCGGCGGCCCCTCCGCAGGCGCAGCCGCGCCAGCTGGCCGCCCCCACGGGCGAAGGCAAGGCGAACGCAACAGTCGCTGACGCATCGGTAGATGTAGTCGACGAGGCGGCCGCAGTAGCTGCCGTCGCTGAGCATACCGGCGTCGGCGCGGAGAAGCTCGAACGGCTGTTTCACATCGATAACGGAGTGGTGAAACTGCTTGTCAACCACCAATCGCTTGGAGGCAACGCCGCCGACAAAACGCGCGCGACAGCCCAAGTTGTCACCATTGTCCGCAAGATTGGCATGGGTCTCACCGAGACCCCGTTCGACGTAATTCGAGAGGAATGCGTGCGAAAGCACTTCTACGACCCGAAAAACTTCGCCAGCGCCCACCTTCCAGCCATTGAGGGATTTGCGGTGAAGGGAGACGGTAAGAACCGACGGCTCGAAGCTCGGAGTGGTGGAGTGACCGCGTTTCCTGCCCTCGTCGACAAAATACTTGGCGAGAAATGACAGATCTCGACGCACACGTCTAACAGGACTTCGCCGTCGGAGCCAGGCCACCGCTCCCGGGCTGGCCGAGGTTTCATCTACGCAGGCACGCCTACAAGTGACCACTGGCTTCGAAACGGTCCTTGAGACGGCTCACCCCTGGTCGCCCGGTGGTACTAGAGAGTGCGCTCGATTCCATATGGATCGCTTCGTGGGACTCCAATCCCGAGAGACGCAGACGGGCCCCTCGCGGACGAGTCCACGCGACGCAAGGCTTGACAATCGGATAGTCGCTTCGTTCGTCACGATCCTGCTGCGACCAGAGCCTCGGCGACAGCGACACCTGGCGGCAGCAGACGCACGGTTCGTTTGGACGCGTCGTAGTCGATGAGCCGGTCCTTGTGGAGTTGCTTCAACACGTCTTTGCGGAACGACGGCAGACCGGGATGCTCCAACCACCGGAATACGTCCGCCTCAGCGATTTCGCCCGTCTCGGTCAGCAGTAGCAGGAGCGCTTGCTGCTTCCAGGTGAGCCCTTTCCGCAGCACACGCTTCTTGTCCCCGTGCGTCCAGACCCACGCGACTTCCCGCTCGACCAGTCCGTCAACGATTGCGGTGGCTTCCTCGGTCGTCAACGTGTGAAGCAGGCGCACCAACTCCGCCATCAGCCACTTGGACGCGTACAGCACCGCCGTCGCGTCCATGTGATTCGGGTCGACCTCAGCGCCGGCGTGGCCGACGCCGCGGTTGTTTCGGATGTCGTACAAGCCGATCATCATCCGTGGGATAAGGATTCGCGCCGACCGACTGTTCGGCACTTGCTGGTAGACACTCTCCATCTCCCAACACTTGTTGGGGAACCGGCTCGGCTTGTCCGCACGCGCCGGGTAGTTGCCGCCCCCCAGCCAGCCCTTGCAGATCGTGTAGACGGTCTCGCATAGCTTGCCCCCATTCAATTCCGAGGGCTCCCAACGATGCTCACGGTAGTTCTTGACGATCTCGTTGAACGCGCTCACGAGGTCGTCGCGCAGGGTGGTCGGCAGGACAGAGAACGCGTCCTCTGGCGCGAGGCCCACGTCAGGCGCCCTCGCCGCGCAGCATGCCCTGCACGTACACCAGGCCCTCGTGCGTCACCTTGTAGGTCTTGCGAGCCTGCTTAGCGTTGCCCGACTTCTGCAGCTGGATGATCCGCTGCGGCTTCTTCCGCATGTTACTGGTCAGTGCGTCAGTAATGTTGCCGATGGCGTGGCCCAAGTTCTTGAGTTCCTTCTGCAGCGCCGCAGACTGCCATGCACTCTGCCCCTGGATCGCCTGCAGCCAGTACGCGGCAACGAGCGCCTTATCAGGCTCGGACCTCGGCTGCGCCTTTGCGAACAGTTCCGCGAAGTGCTCGTACACCGGCGCTTCATCGGCGATCTCCTCGTCGGTGATCTCCTGGTCCGAACCGTCGTCGTACTCAGTTGCAATCCCGCCACCGCGACGACCACCGGTCGGCACGTTCATGACTACGCCGTACCGTTCTGCTGCCCAGCGCAGGACACGCCCCTGCGCGTCGTCTTCCAGGTCGGCTAGCGCCGTGGCGACTGTCGACATGGCATCGATCTCTGGGTCTCCCATTGCTCCTCCAAATGCTCAATATACGAACAGCATATCACGCGTTATTGGCCCCAATGTATGTGCACATTGGTCGAATGGCGGGCCGCACTTTGAGATTGTCCTCGCCGATGACGGAACTCCGAAAGGGCGTCGGCGCGGTCGCATCAGGACCCATCGCGCTCTGCTTCTCGAGTGAGGACATTCGCAACGAAGATGCGCATCACCCACCCGATGAGGATGCCTGTGTTCCAGCAGATGACCGTGCGGAGTTGGGGACCGCTACCGGCGGCTCGACTGCTCCAAGAGGAGCGATTGGCCTAGCTCGCGCTAATGGTCATCAGCCGACCGGAGGCGTGGGCGGCGGAACCCTCTCGTTGACGAGGTGATCCACGTGTCGTCCTTGTACCGTCTACCTCATGACCCATCCCCGCACCGCGATCACCGGCGGCACCGGCTTCGTCGGACGCCACCTCGCCGAACGACTCGGCGCCGAGGCATCCGTCATGATTTCGCGACGCACCGGCGTCGACACCGGCGATGTCGACGCGCTCGCCCGCGCGTTCGCGGGGTGCGAGGTCGTCGCGCACTGCGCGGGAATCAACCGTGAGATCGGCGACCAGACGTACCAGCGCGTGAACATCGAGGGCACCGCGAACGTCATCGAGGCCGCGAAGCGGGCCGGGGTGCGCAAGGTCATCATGCCGAGCTTCCTGCGGGCGCGACCCGACTGCGGATCGCCGTACCACGAGTCGAAGTGGGCAGCCGAAGAGCTGATCCGCGACTCGGGACTCGACTACACGATCCTCAAGGCCGGCATGATCTACGGCCGCGGCGACCACCTCATCGACCACTTGAGCCGCACCGTGCAGACCCTGCCGGTGTTCGCGACGGTCGGCTTCCGCGAGAAGCCGATCCGGCCGATCCCGATCGAGGACCTCATCGACATCCTCGAAGCCGCGGTCAATGATCGGATGCCGCGTGAGACCGTCGCCGTCGTCGGCGCCGAGCAGCTCCTTCTCTCGAAGGCCGTGCGGCGCGTGGCATCCGTCCTCGGCCGCCGTGTCGTCGTGGTGCCGTGGCCGGTGTGGGCGCAGTACGCGCTCGCGCAGGTGACCGAGTGGACCATGACCGTACCGCTCATCGCGAAAGCCCAGGTGCGCATGCTCGCCGAGGGCGTGACGGATGCCGCACCGCCCGCGGCATCCGTACCCGACGACCTGTTGCCGCGGCGGATGTTCACCGACGAGCGGATCCGCGGCGCGCTGCCTGAGCCCGGCGGATTCGGATGGCGCGACCTGCGGGTCAGCCGCTGAGGCAGCACTCTCGCCGCCGGGAAAGCAAACGAGCGACGTGACCGCAGTACGCTCATCAAGCACCAATGAAAGGCGGCATCGAGTGGTCACAGGCGAGCTACGCAGCAAGGTCGATCGCGTCTGGGACGCCTTCTGGTCGGGCGGCATCGCGAACCCGGTCGAGGTGATCGAGCAGATCACCTACTTGCTGTTCATCCGCCGTCTCGACGAGACCCACACGCGCGAAGAGCGCCGGGCGACCCGCACAGGCGAGCCGATGCAGCGTCGCATCTTCCCCGAGGGCAACGACGACACCGGTCGTATCTCGCGCCCCTACAACGACATGCGCTGGTCGGTATTCACGAACCGCGCCCCGCAAGAGATGTTCGAGATCGTCGACGGGCATGTATTCCCGTTCCTGCGCCGGCTCGGCGGCGAGGGCTCGAGCTACGCACGCAACATGAAGGACGCGCGCTTCACCATCCCCACCCCTGCGCTGCTCGCGAAGGTCGTCGACCTGCTCCGCGACATCCCGATGGATGACCGCGACACCAAGGGCGATATCTACGAGTACATGCTCGCGAAGCTGTCGCAGAGCGGACAGAACGGCCAGTTCCGCACGAGCCGTCACATCATCAAACTCATGGTCGACATGACGGCGCCGCGCCCTGATGACCGCATCATCGACCCGGCCGCCGGCACAGCCGGCTTCCTCGTGATGGCGAGCGAGTACCTACGCGAGCACCACCCCGAGGTCGAGACGGATGCCTCGGTGCGCGAGTTCTTCAACACCAAGGCGTTCACGGGCTTCGATTCGGATGCCGCGATGGCGCGCATCGCGAGCATGAACATGCTGCTCCACGGAGTCGAAGAGCCGGTGATCGAACGAGGCGACTCGCTCGCTGAGGGCCACCCTGCGAGCGCCGATTACACCCTCGTGCTCGCGAACCCGCCGTTCGCCGGCAGCCTCGACTACGAATCGACGGCGAAGGACCTGCAGCAGGTCGTAAAGACGAAGAAGACCGAGCTGCTCTTCCTCGCCCTCATGATCAAACTCCTGAAGAACGGCGGACGCGCCGCCGTGATCGTGCCCGACGGCGTACTCTTCGGCTCATCGAATGCGCACAAGGCGCTGCGCAAGATGCTCATCGATGACCACAGGCTCGACGCGGTCGTGAAGCTACCCAGCGGAACCTTCAAGCCCTACACGGGTGTCTCCACTGCAATTCTCTTCTTCCAGAAGACCTCGTCGGGCGGCACCGATCACGTCTGGTTCTATGATGTGCGCGCCGACGGCTTCACCCTCGACGACAAGCGCACGCCGATCGAGGCGAACGATCTGCCCGACGTGCTCGCTCGATGGAGCAGTCTCGATGCCGAAGCCGATCGGCCGCGAACAGCCCAGTCGTTCCACGTACCGAAGGACGAGATTGTCGCCAATGCATACGACCTGTCGCTCAACCGCTACAAGGAAGTCGAGCACGAGGAGGTGGAGCACCGCTCACCCGACGAGATCCTCGACGAACTCGAGGCCCTCGAACTCGAGATCGCCGACGGTCTGCGTTCGCTCCGGGAGACGCTGGCGTGAGCAGAGTGAGAGTACGCGAAGTCGTCTCGGTGCTCGGCGGCGGTACACCTCGCAGGTCTGTGCCGGAGTACTACGGTGGAGACATCCCGTGGGTGACGCCGAAAGACATGAAGCAGCGCATCATCATCGGTGCTCAGATCAGTCTCACCGAGGAAGGGGTAAACAACTCCCCGGCTAAGGTCGTGCCGCCCGGATCCGTACTCGTCGTCGTTCGCTCAGGTGTTCTCAAACACACGTTGCCTGTCGCCCTGACAACCAAGCCCGTCACCCTGAATCAGGACATGAAGGCCCTTGTACCCGCGGCAGAAGTCGACGCGAGATACCTCGTTCACATGGTGAAGGCTCTCGAATCAACCGTTCTCAGCTGGGTTCGAGCAACGACCGCTGACAATTGGCCGATCGACAGCCTCCTCGATCACGAAATCAGTCTCCCGGGCCTCCGAGAACAACGCCGCATCGCCGCGATCCTGGACCAGGCTGACTCGCTCCGCGCGATGCGGTGTATTACCGTTAGGCGCCTCGAGCTACTCGCCCAAGAGCTCTATGAAAGCCAATTTGCTACAGCCCCGCGCAACGCAGTACTTTCAGATGCGATCGCGAGCCTTACAGGTGGCAAGAACCTCGTTGGTGGAGACGATAGTTGCAACAGTCGGCGGGTGCTGAAAATCAGTGCCGTAACGAGCGGCACCTATCGGGAGACTGAGAGTAAGCCCCTCCCAGATGGCTACGAACCACCCTCAGACCATCTCGTCCGCCCGGGTGATGTATTGATCAGCCGCGCGAACACTTCTGCACTGGTCGGCGCCTCTGCTCTCGTCGGGTCAACCTCAGGAAACATGGTCCTCCCCGATAAGCTCTGGCGCGCGACACCTCACGTCCATGTCAGCCCCACCTTCCTCGTCGCGACACTCCAGGCACGCCGGGTGCGCTCTGAAATCTCGGCCCGCGCAACCGGTACAGGCGGCTCGATGAAGAACATCTCGAAGCCGAGGCTCCTGTCGACTCCCATTCATCTCCCACAACTAGCGATTCAGCAGCGCTTCGCCGAGCAGGTTCTGGCAACCCAACGCGCACGAGAAGTTGCGATCGCCCACCTCGAGTCATTCGACGTCCTTTTCGGTTCGCTCCAGCACCGCGCCTTCCGTGGAGAATTGTGACCGAGACATCCGCTCGCCCAGTGCCCGGCTTCAGCGGCGACTCACCGCGCGACATCGAACAGCGCTTCGCGGCGGGTGAGCTCACCGAGGCGCAGGTCATCAATGAGCTCGGCCGGTGGGAGTATGCCGAGGCGGCCGACCCGACAAGTACGACGGTCTGTGGGAGCCTGGCGCCGGCAGTTGGTTCGACGCGGAACACGCACACAGTTCCGGTCTCATCACCGACGAGATCTACGGCGCTGCGCAGGTGCTGCGACATGTTCGCCGGAAGGGCTTCAGCGGCTCGCGGGCGGCGAGCTTAGCTACACGAAAGATCGAACGGCTCAACCGCCGGAGCGGTCGGGCCGCCATGGGTTGACGGCCCGACTCGCCCCTACAGCCTGATCAACACGTACCCGCGCCGGATCGACTCCTGCTGATTGTCACGCAGTTCTCGGTCGACGCCGTCCTCGAGGTCGGTCGGCAGCGGGCATCCGCCGGCTCCGGAGCCACCGCCGTGGTTCGAGTGCGGGCAACGAAGGTTCGGGTGAACGCCCGCACGACGAGCCGGAACACAGAGCATGAAGTCCGTTCCGTCGCGGCAGATGATGCGGGTGACGACGAGCTGTCGTGGCATGGTCATCGGACTCACCCGACCTTGCGCCAGTCGCCGCAGCGGCTCGACTGGAAGTCCTGACCCCCGCCGACCGTCACGCGCAGCACGCCTGCCTTGCCGAGGTCGTTGTCGACGATGTCGGAGTAGTTCGAGCCGGTCGTCGTGATCGACCAGTAGCATCTGGTGCCGGTCGCGTTCGCCTCGTACGTGCCCGGCTCCATCGTGAGGCCGACGGTGTAGGCGTGGCCGTCCTTGAGAGTCGTGGCCATGACGTGCTCCTCGGTCGCCTTCACGGCGGCCTCGCGCGCCGCGATCTCCTCTTCGAGCTTCGCCACCGCGATCTCGCGCTCGGCCACCTTGGTCTCGTTGTCGCGGTACTCATCGCGCGATTCGGTCATCGACGCGAGTTCCTGCTCGAGATCGGTGACCTGCGTCGATAGGTCGGATGCCTCCGACGCGGTCGCGCCGAGAGCATGCGACAGGTTCGCGGCCGTCGCGATCGCGATGCCGAGGCCCACGAGCGTGAGCACGAGGAGCGCCGTCAGCACGAGGGTCGAGCGGCGAACACGGCGGGCCTTCGGGGAGTCCGCGACCGGCGCGGCGTCCGTCGGCGGCGTCTCGGGATCCGCGGCGGTGTCGGGGGCGGCGAGCGCGGCCGGCTGGGCGGCGTCGCTCGTCTCGGGAGTGTCGGTGTTGTTCGTGTCGGACATGATCGTCTCCTGGGCGCACGGCCCGCTTCGTGACATCCGGATGCATCACCCGAACGACTGCCGACCGTGCGAACGGCAAGTAGAGCAGACTCTCGGCACCCACTGACATTCGCCAACGCACCGACCAGGAGCGCAACTGAATTTTCGAATCCGCCGGGCGATGCGCGCAAATACAGCCACAACCATTCCACGCCAGTTCCGCGAAATCGTGCCGAAGTTCGGCAGTGTGCCCTAAAGTAACGACCATCATGGTTGCAAATAGTCGGGGACAGTCGAACAACTTCGAGTTCGCATTCCCAGGCTTCGAGTTCGACTCGCCGCTCGCTGCGGCCGTCGTCGAGCTCGAACGACTGCGCGGCGAGATCGGCGTCGGCACTACACCGGTTCAGGTCTTCAGCGAACTGCACGGGCTGTTTCAGTTCCTCTCGAGCATGATCTCAGCGCGCATCGAGGGCAACCGCACGACGATCCTCGATGCGATCGCGGGGGCGCAGGCTGCCGAGACCGAACCCGACCGTGTCGGTGAGACGGTTCGCGAGATCCTGAACCTCAACGAGGTGATGGAGTTCATCGACGAGGCCGACAAGGCCCGTCCGATCACGCATGCATTCGTGCGCGAGTTGCATCGGCGAGCGGTCGACGGGCTCATCCGCGAGGGAGACCCGAGGCCGGGCGCCTATCGCAATCGCGATGTCGCAATCCAGGGCGCATCGCACCGACCACCGCTCGCGCAGGCGGTCCAGGGCGAAATGGACCGCTTCCTAGAGTTCGTGAACCGACCGGTGCAGACGCATCAGCAATTGCTGCACGTCGCCATTGCCCACCACCGATTCCTCTGGGTCCATCCCTTCCAGAACGGAAACGGGCGCGTATCGCGGCTGCTCAGCTATGCCATGCTCGGACGGCACGGATTCGTGAGCCCGATCGGGCTTCGCGCCGTCAACCCCACGGCCGTATTCGGGGTGTCGCGCGCCGAGTACTACGACGCTCTCGCCGCAGCCGACGACCTCGGCGACGCCGGCACGATCGCCTGGTGCGAGTTCTTCATCAGCGGGCTCCTGACCGACCTGCGCCGACTCCACCGGCTGCAGGACATGGACTTCGTGCGAGCGGAGCTCGTCGCGCCGGCGCTCGACCGGTTCGTGCGCTCCGGCGGTATCAGCGCCCGGGAACGTGAGGTGCTGCTCTTCGCGTTCGATCACGAGATGGTCAAGGCTGGCCAACTGGAGCACCTGATCCCGGGCAGCCCATCGATCCGAAGCCATGCACTGCGGCCGCTGCTCGATCGCGGCCTGCTCAAACCAGCCTATGTCGGTGGCCGGTCGTACTTTGTTTCGTTCGGCCCGAATGAGCTGAGCCCCTTCCTGATCCGCGAACTCGACCGGGCAGGGTTCCTGCCTCCGCTCCTGAAGGATCCAGAATGACGAACTTCGACTTCGTGCAGACCGAATGGCCCGAGATCGCCGCTGAAGCGCGCCGCGCCGAGTTCTACGTCAACGGCGACCCGCGCTCGTCGCTCTTTTACGCTCGCCGCACCGTCGAACTCTCGGTGCTCTGGCTCTATCGAGCGGATGCCGCGCTGCGCGAGCCGTACAAGGACGACCTCGCGAGTCGACTGCATGAGCCGACGTTCAAGCGCCTCGTCTCCCCCGCCGTGCTCGCGAAGATGAACCTCATCAGGAAGCGCGGCAACGACGCCGTGCACAAGACCTACGCGATCGCACCCGGTGACAGCCTGCCGATCATCCGTGAACTGTTCCACGTCCTGATCTGGTTCGCGACGCACTATGCGACGGATGCCGCGAGCCGTCCCGCGCCCGGGCGCCCATTCGATGCGGCATCCCTGCCGAAACCGCAGCCGGGCATCATCGCGAAGACGAAGGCGCAGCTTGCGGCGGCGCTCGCCGAGAACGAGCAGAAGGATGCCGCCCTCGCGGAGATGGAGCGCGAGAGCGACGAACTGCATGCCGAGATCGAGGCTCTTCGCGCTGAGGTCGCCGCAGCAAAGGCGCAGAACGCGCTCGTGCCCGACACGCACGACTACGACGAAGAGGCCACGCGCGACCGCTTCATCGACGTGCTCCTCCGCGAAGCGGGCTGGAACCCGTCCGACCCGCACACGACCGAGGTGGCCGTCACCGGTCTCGTCGGCAGTCCGAGCGGCGCGGGAGCCGTCGACTACGTGCTCTGGGGCGACGATGGCAAGCCGCTCGGCCTTGTCGAGGCGAAGCGCACGAAGCGCGACGCGCGCGTCGGCCAGCAGCAGGCGAAGCTCTATGCCGACGCGCTCGAGCTGCAGTACGGGCAGCGCCCGGTGATCTTCACGTCGAACGGCTATGAACAGTGGATCTGGGACGACCTGCGCTATCCGCCGCGCGAGGTGCAGGGTTTCTACACGAAAGACGAACTGGCGCTGCTCGTGCAGCGGCGGCACTCGCGGCATCCGCTCGCCTCGCTCGCGATCAATGAGGAAATCGCTTCGCGCACCTATCAGCACCAGGCGATTCGTGCCGTCGCCGAGGCGTACGAGCACGACCACGAGCGGCGGTCGCTGCTGATCATGGCGACCGGCAGCGGCAAGACCCGCACGGTGATCGCGCTCGTCGATCTGCTAGCTCGGGCGAACTGGGTCAAGCGCGTGCTGTTCCTCGCCGACCGCGTCGCGCTCGTGAATCAGGCGACGAACGCGTTCAAGCAGCAGCTCCCAGATCTGCCGCCGGTGAACCTTGTCACCGAGAAGGCTAGGGATGCCCGCGTCTACGTCTCGACGTATCCCACCATGATGGGGCTCATCGACCAAGGTGACGAGCTGCGCCGGTTCGGCCCCGGGTACTTCGACCTCATCGTCATCGACGAGGCCCATCGCTCGGTGTATCAGAAATACGGCGCGATCTTCGAGTACTTCGACGCGCTCGTCGTCGGCCTCACGGCGACGCCGAAAGACGAGGTCGACCACAACACCTACCGGCTCTTCAACCTCGAAGACGGCGTGCCCACGTACTCGTACGACCTGGGGACGGCGATCGACGACGGATACCTCGTGCCGCCAGTCGCGAGGTCGATCACGTCGAAGTTCCTGCGCAGCGGCATCCGCTACGACGATCTCTCCGAAGACCAGAAGGAGCAGTGGGACCTGCTCGAGTGGGAGGACGGGCTCGTGCCCGATCGCGTCGAGGCGGAGGAGATCAACAAGTGGCTGTTCAACGAGGACACGGTCGACAAGGTGCTCGAGGTGCTCATGACCGAGGGCCGCACCGTTGCCGGCGGTGACCGGCTCGGCAAGACGATCGTCTTCGCGAAGAACAACGACCACGCGCAGTTCATCGCCGAGCGATTCGACGCGAACTACCCCGAGTACGCCGGGCACTTCACACGCGTGATCACTTACCGGGTCGAGCGCGCGCAGACCCTCATCGACGACTTCTCGCAGGCTGAGAAGTCGCCGCACATCGCCATCTCGGTCGACATGCTCGACACCGGCATCGACGTGCCCGAGGTCGTCAACCTCGTGTTCTTCAAGGCCGTCTACTCGAAGTCGAAGTACTGGCAAATGCTCGGACGCGGCACCCGCCTGCGCCCCGACCTCTATGGCTCCGGCGACGACAAGCTCGACTTCGTCGTCTTCGACGTGGGCGGCAACATCGAGTTCTTCAACCAGCAGCTGCCCGAACTGCAGACGTCGAACACGCGATCCCTTCACTCGCGGCTCTTCACGACACGGCTCGACCTCCTGCGGGCCATCGACCGAGCGGATGCCGCAGGCGACGCCTCCGACGCCGACCGCGAAGTGCGCACGTCCCTTGCCGAGCGCCTGCAGGCCGTCGTCGCCGGCATGAATGAGCAGAACTTCCTTGTTCGCCGGTACCGGCGCCTCGTCGAGCACTTCGGGTCGGGCGACGCCTGGCAGGCGCGCACCGACGAGCTGTCGGATGCCGCGGCGCTCGCCGATCTCCCATCGGCCGCGCTCACCGCCGAGAATGACGAGCGCGCTAAACGGTTCGACCTGCTCGTGCTGCGAGCGCAGCTCGGCGTCGTCGCAGCGGACCCGGGGTTCGCGGCGGCGCGCGACCGCATCCGCGCAATTGCGGCCGCTCTCGGCGAGCAGCGCGGCATTCCCGTCGTCACGGAGCACCTCGAGCTGATCGATGCCGTCGCCGGGGTCGACTGGTGGCAGGATGTCACGCTGCCCCTGCTCGAGCTGATGCGCACGCGCCTACGCCCGCTCGTGCGACTGATCGAGCTCACCCCGCGCTCCCCGATGTTCACCGACTTCGAAGACGAACTCGAGATGCCGGATGGCGCCTCGATCACGATTGTGACTCCGGGCGTCGACCGCACCCGCTTCCGCGACAAGCTCTTCGCGTACCTGCGCCGGCATGAGACCCACCTCGTGCTGCGCAAGCTCCGCACTGGCAAGCAGCTCACGGAAACCGACCTCGACGAGCTGCAACGCCTGCTTGTCGAGAGCGGCGAGCTCGAGGCATCCGACCTCGATGCCGCCGTGGCGGAAGCCGACGACCTCGGACTCTTCGTGCGCTCGATCGTGGGGCTCGAACGGTCGGCCGCGCAGGAGGCTCTCTCGGTGTTCGTCGCCGATCGCAACCTCACCTCGAGGCAGATCTCGTTCGTCGACCTGATCGTCACCGAGCTCAGTCGCACTGGGTCCGTGCCGATCCGAGTGCTGTACGATCCGCCGTTCGACGCGATCGCGCCGACAGGGCCCGAAGACGTCTTCACCGAGGCGGAAATCATCGAGTTGGAGCAGGTGCTCGATGCGGTGGCGGCGACCGCCCGGCCAGTGCGGACGGCATGATGAACTCGGAGAAGTACTTGACCTTGGATCTAGTACGGGCCCTGGGGACCGGGCTCGCTCATCTCGACAAATTCATCGCCCGGGAGCGGCACTCGACCATTCCGGTGAACCACATCGAAGAGTACTTCGCGTTGGGCCGGTGGGCTCGCGATCTGCGCGAGGCACGTCGATCGCTACCCCCGAGCGTCGTGGAGGAGCTGCAGGCTAGGCCCGAGTGGTCGTGGAAGCCAAGGTCCCGTCAGAAGCGTCAGGACTATGTCGATCGGTACGATGACGGGTTGCTTGCGTTGCTGGGCTACGTCGAGATTCACGGGACGGCCAACGTTTCCCAGGGAACCATGCACGATGGCGTGAACCTCGGCCGATGGGTTAAGAATCGCAGAGACCAGTTCCTTTGGGGACAGCTGACCGGCGAACAGATCTCCCAGCTCGAGTCGCTGCCCGAATGGACTTGGAATGCCCAGGACGCTCGTTTCGAGAAGGGCGTCGACTTAATGATCGTGTACGCACTCCGTCACGGCACAACCGCTATCTCACAGACCCATAGGGAAGGCGAATTTCCCCTTGGGCGCTGGGTCTACACGCGTCGCCGGGAGTACGCACAGGGAACGCTTCGGGAAGACCGCATCCTCAGACTTCAGTCGATTCCCGGCTGGAATTGGTGAGCGAGCCGAGCGGTCGGGCCGACAGGCTGAGGTCATCTCTCGCGCCGGCCGTAAATGCGTCAACCGCGGCACGTGCCACCTCCCGCAGTCGCGCACGTTCGGCCTCGTCCTTTCCCTTGTCATTCGCGCCTGCGTAGTCGAGTGTGCCCGCGCGCACCGCCTCACCGAGCGCGATCATCTCGTTTGGAGCAAGCATTTCGATGACATATTGTGCGGTCGACAGTTCCGTCTTGATCTCTTCCGCGGTCCAGCCGCCGACAGAGTCGCCCCGAGCGAGGTATCGCAACTTCCTCGCCGCCGTGAGGAGCTGAGCGTACGCGGCCGTCCGCTCATCTCGCGCAGCTTTCCGTGCACTGTGAACGCGAGCCTGCTTGGTGTCTCTCGATGCGATGACACTACCGGCGAGGGCCGCTGCCCCGCCGATCAGGGCGCCAATCAGACCAGCAGCGAGAGAAATCCATCCGTCCATGCGAAACCTCCAAGCTTGGATCTATCCAGATCGATATCCGGATCCTGCTCGGGCCACCACGATCGAGGCTGGCATCGGCTCACCGGCATACTACGGTCTCACGTATGATCCACCCCCGTACCGCGATGACCGGCGGCACCGGATTCGTCGGACGGCACCTGGCCGAATGGCTCGGGCCAGAGGCATCCGTCGTCATCTCGCCCGCACCGGCATCGACACCGGCGACTCGACGTACTGACGCGAGCGTTCGAGGGGTGCGAGGTCGTCGCGCACTGCGCGCTGAGGCCGCGGCGCGGGTTCACGGCCGACCAGATCCGCAGCGCGCCGCCCGAGCCCGGCGGGTTCGCGCGGCGCGACCTGCGGGTCAGCGGAGACGCCTGACTCGCTCAGGTCGACACGGATCGACGGTCTACCCCGAAGCGGGCGAACGATATATCGTTATATATCGTCGAGACCCAGCCAGGGCCCGGTTCAGGGAGGTCATCATGAGCGATTCGTACATGGGCGGCGGCTCCGCCGGTTCCTCGAGTGGGTGGGGGCAAGGCCGCCCCGGACCGGGGCTGTGGGAGGTCATGGATCAACTTCGCGGCATGTTCGAGCAGAAGGTCGCGCCGCGCATGGGCCGCGGCGACGTGCGCGCGGCGGTGCTCGCGCTCCTCGCCGAGCGGCCGATGCATGGCTACCAGATCATCAGCGAGATCGCCGAGCGCAGCGGCGGCACCTGGAAGCCGAGCGCTGGCTCGGTGTATCCAACCCTGCAGCTGCTCGCCGACGAGGGGCTCATCAGCGCAGAGGAGTCGGACGGCCGCAAGACCTACTCGCTGACGGAAGCGGGGCGGGCCGAGGCCGAGGCATCCGCTGATCGTCCCGCGCCGTGGCAGACCTCGAGCGCACGCGACTTCGGCGCTGTCGGGGCGCTCCCGAAGGCCGGCATCGAGCTCGCACAGGCTGCGGCGCAGATCGGGCGCTCGGGCACTCCCGAGCAGGTCAAGCAGGCGGTCGACGTGCTCGACGAGGCGCGTCGTCGTCTCTACTCGATCCTCGCTCAGGACTGACCTCGGTGCCCTCGACACGTCGGAGTCCAGAAGCGTGGACGCCCGATGTCGGCAACACCCGCGCCCGCTACCGGCGGATCCTGCGGTTCGCCGCGCGACACATCGTCCAGATCTGGTGGTTCGAGCTCGTCCTTCCTCGCTTCGGCCTCGCGAAGGTTGCGGCGCGCGGGCGAGCCGCGCGGCTGACCCGCATCGCCCAGCGCTTCCACGTGCTCGCGGTCGACCTCGGCGGCCTCATGATCAAGGTCGGCCAATACCTTTCGTCGCGACTCGACGTGCTGCCGCCTGAGATCACGCACGAGCTCGCTGGGCTCCAAGACGAAGTGCCGCCCGTGCCGTTCGACGCGATCAGGCGCCTCGCCGAGGCCGAGCTGGGGGTTTCGCTCGAGCGCGCGTACGCGTCGTTCGACCCGACACCGCTGGCCGCGGCATCCCTCGGTCAAGCGCACCGCGCCCGGCTCTCGCCGATCGACGCCGCCGACACGGGGCTCGACGAAGCCGTCGTCAAGGTGCAGCGACCGGGCATCGAGACGATCGTCGACGTCGACCTGGCGGCGCTGCGCCGGGTCGCCGGCTGGCTCAGCCGCGTGAGATTCGTCTCGAGCCGCGTCGACCTCCCCTCGCTCGTCGAGGAGTTCGCCGTCACAAGCCTCCAAGAGATCGACTACCTGCAGGAAGCGGGCAACGCCGACCGGTTCGCTGCGAGCTTCGCCGACGACCCGCGGGTCGCCGCGCCCGAAGTCGTCTGGGAGCGCACGACGCGCCGCGTGCTGACGCTCGCCGACGTGACGGCGATCAAGATCAACGACCGTGAGTCCTTGGTGGCGGCGGGCATCGACCCGAAGGCAGTCGCGAAGCAGTTCGCAGCCATCATGTTCGACCAGCTCTTCCGTGACGGCTTCTTCCACGCCGACCCGCACCCCGGCAACATCTTCATCACGCCAGTCGAGCGGGTGACGGATGCCGCGTCGCCGGGTTCGAGGGCGACGGATGCCGCGTCCCCCGACTGGCGGCTCACCTTCATCGACTTCGGCATGATGGGCGAAGTGCCCGACTCGCTGCGGCGCGGCCTGCAGCAAGTCATACTCGCGGTCGCCGCGCGTGACGGGAAGCGCCTGGTCGACAGCATCCGTGGTGTCGGCATCCTGCTGCCGTCGGCCGACACGGAGGAACTCGAGCGAGCGATGGCCGAGTTGTTCGCGCGTTTCGGGGGCATGGGCCTCGCCGAGCTGCAGAAGGTCGACCAGCGGGAGCTGCGCAGCTTCGCGATCGAGTTCGGCGAGGTGATGCGGGCGCTGCCGTTCCAACTGCCCGAGAACTTCCTGCTCATCGTCCGGGCGATGTCGCTGACCTCGGGCATGTGCAGCTCGCTCGACCCCGACTTCAACATGTGGGACGCCGTCGAGCCCTACGCCGCGCAACTCCTGCGCGACGAACGCGGCAACATCGTGCAGGCGCTCGGGCAGGAGGCGCTGTCCTTCGCAGGCACGATCGCGCGGCTGCCGAAGCGCCTCGATGCGCTCGCGGACCGCATCGAGGAAGGGCGCCTCGTCGCGAACGCTCCGCGACTCGAGCAGCGGATGGCGAGGCTCGAGCGCTCGGCCCGGCGGATCACCTCGGCGGTCCTGTTCGTCGGCCTGTTCATCGGCGGCATCCTGCTCCGCGTCGACGAGCCGGTGTGGGGCGGCGCGCTGATCGCGGTGTCGGTGATCCCGCTCCTGCACGCCCTGTTCGCCGGGGTGTTCGGCCGGCGCGGGCCGGGGTGATCGGGCGGTTGAGCGTACTCGACATTACGAAAACGTAGTGACATATCTTGACTACGAAAACGTAGTCATCTACTGTGAGTACGAATTCGTAGTGAATGGAGCGCTCATGAGTTACCGCGGCCGCGTCCCTAACGCCGAGACCCTCGGCCTCATGCTGCAGCAGGGCCGACTTGCCCGCGGGCTGAGCCAGCGGCAACTCGCGGCCGAACTCGGGCTGACGCAGCGCTGGGTCTCCGAAATGGAGGCGGGCAAGCCGGGCAAGCTCACCGAGCGTTTGTTCGCGATGCTCGACGGGACCGGCGTGCGGCTGTACGCCGAACTCGACCCGCCGAAGGATCAGCGCGAGGAGCCCGGCGATGCCTGAGCTCGCCGTCGAGCTGTACGGGCAGGAGGTCGGCCGCTTGGTCGGCGCCGACTGGCGACGGTTCGACTTCGAGACATCCGCCAGCGCGATCGAACGGTTCGGGCTGGGCAGCACACTGCTGTCGACGTCGGTGCCGTTAGTGCCGTTCGGGAACCGCTCGCACGTCGCACGGCGCCGCAACTTCTTCGCCGAACTCCTCCCCGAGGGCGATCTGCTCACCGACCTCGCCGCGCAGGCGCGCCTGCCCGAGTACGACGTGCTCGGTCTGCTCGCCCACTATGGCCGCGACGTCGCCGGCGCCCTGCAGGTCTACGATCCTGCGGCACCCGGCGAGCCGCGCACCCCGTTCATCACTCCGATCGATCGAGCCGAGATCGGCCGGCTCCTCCGGAATCCGGCCGCACTCCCCCTCGGCAACGACCTGACCACCGGCAAGACCTCCCTCAACGGCGTGCAACCCAAGGTCGTGCTCGCGCGAATCGACGACGCATGGCATCGCGTGCACGACGGATACCCCTCGACGCACATCCTCAAGCCCGAGGTCGCCCGGTACCCGACGATGATCTTCGATGAGGCGTACGGCGCCCGCATCGCTCGCGCGCTCGACCTCATCGAGTACGACACGTGGATCGAGGAGTTCGGCGACATCCGCGCGCTCGTCATCGAACGGTACGACCGGTCAACGGACGCCCCGACCGGGCGGGTGCACCAGGAGGACATGTGCCAGGCGCTCGGCGTGCCGCGCACGCAGAAGTACCAGGAGCAGGGCGGCGCGGCGACGCTCGACCGCATCCACTCGCTCGTCCGCTCGCACGCGGGCGCCGCCTCGGTCGAGCAGCTCGCCCGGATGGTGGTGCTCGCCGTCGCGATCGGCAACGTCGACCTGCACGCGAAGAACCTCGCGCTGCTGCATCCGTTCGACGCACCCTCGACGCTCGCGCCCGCCTACGACACCGTGCCGCTGCGGCACCAGCCGAACGACGGGCGGATGGCGTTCGCCGTTAACGCCGTCTACCGGCACGCCGACATCACCGTCGACGACCTCGAGGCGCAGCTCGGGTCGTGGTCGGGCGCCGCCGGCGCGTTGGTACGGCCGACACTGGAGCAGATCGCCGAGGTGGTTGAGGCGGAAGCGCCGCATCCGTCGGCGCACAGCGGGCTCCGCCACGAGCTCAGTGCATTCGTGTCGAATCTGCTCGGTGGTGCGTCGATCGGATCACCGGCGACACGGTAACACAGGGGCGATGGCCGAGCTGTTCGCGCGTTTCGGGGGGATGGGCCTCGCCGAGGTGCGGCAAATCGACCAGCGCGAACTGCGCAGCTTCGCGATCGAGTTCGGCGAGGTGATGCGGTCGCTGCCATTCCAACTGCCAGAGAACTTTCTGCTCATCATCCGGGGCGATGTCGCTGACATCAGGCATGTGCAGCTCGCTCGACCCCGACTTCAACATGTGGGACGCCGTCGAGCCCTACGCCGCGCAACTCCTGCGCGACGAGCGCGGCAACATCGTGCAGGCGCTCGGGCAGGAGGCGCTGTCGTTCGCAGGCACGGTCGCGCGGCTTCTGCACGCCCTGTTCGCCGGGGGTTCGGGCGGCGTGGGCCGGGGTGATCGGACGGTGCAGTGCTACGCGAGCGGATGCATCCGTGCTCCCTGGCATTCCGCTACGCGGCGCCGCACCGTGGGCACCGGGGTCACGCCTCAGGCGACGGCGCGATCCGGCGCGAGCACCGCGTTCGCCTCGGCGAAGGCGTCGAGCAGCCGCACCGTGTCCGCCATCTGCTCGTTCCACACCGCCCGAACGATGTCGATCCGGTCGTCGTCGTCCTGCAGCGCGGCGAGGTACCGCTCGACACCTGCGAACCCGCCGTCCGCGGCCTCGTGCAGCGCGATTATCCGGATCGCTGACTTCGTCTGCACCCCGTACACCGGGATCTGCGGACCGCGCGGCGCGGCCAGCCCGATGAAGTACAGCTTCTCCAGCCCCTTCGGCACGATCCCGCCCGCGTAGCGCAGCGGCACCCCGCCACGACGCTCGACGAGCGAGGCCTCCATGAACGGCAGGCTCGCGTGGAACCCAGTCGCCCACAGGATGGTGTCGTACTCGCGCGCCGTGCCATCAGAGAAGTGCACGGTGCGGCCCTCGAACCGGGTGATACCCGGCACGATGCGCACCCGGCCGTGCTGCACCCAGTACAGCAGCAGGTCGTTCACGACCGTGCGGCCCTCGGCGAGGGTGCGGTACTTCGGCTCGGGCATGCCCGGGTAGTTGTGCCACTCCCCGATCGAGACCCGCGCGAGCAGGCGCGCGATGAGGTCCTGCTCGTCGGGCGAGAACTGCCCCATCCACGGCACCTCCTGCCGCGGCACGCCGAAGTACGCCTTCGGCTGGAAGTAGGTGCCCTCGCGAATCACGATGTCGACCTCGAGACGGTGCTGCGCGGCATCCACCGCCAGGTCGCACCCCGAGTTGCCCGCACCCACAACGAGCACTCGCGTGCCGGAGATGTCGCCCGTGTTGCGGTACGAACCCGAGTGGATCTGCGTCCCCATGAACTCGCCCGGCACCGTCGGCACCTTCTGGTCCCACAGGTGCCCGTTGGCCACGAGCACCCCGTCGTACTCGACGCGCTCACCCGTGTGGAGCGTGACGGTCCAGCCCGCCGAGCCGACCGGGCCGTCGGTCGCGATCGGCTCGACCGAGGTCACGGCCGTATTGAAGCGGATGACGTCGTAGTGCCCGTGCGCCCGCGCGTAGGACTCGAGGTACTCCCGCACCTGGTCGCGTCGCGGGAAGGGCGGGTAGTCGGCCGGCATCGGGAAGCCCTCGAAGCCGGTCGTGTCGCGCGAGGTGATGAGGTGCAGCGCGTCGTAGTCAGTGTGCCAGTGGCCGCCGACGCGATCGGTCTTCTCGTAGCAGTCGACGTCGTAGCCGGCATGCCGCAGCTGCTGCAGCGCGGAGATGCCGGCTGCGCCGGCGCCGATCACGCAATAACGGGTCATGGGTGGCTCCTTCTTGAAAGGCGGCCGGGTCGATCCGGTCGCGGGGTTGGGTTGAGGTCGGGGCGCAACGGAGGTCGCTGCGCGGGCGGTCGGCGACGAGGCATCCGTCACACCGCCCCGCGCGCGAGTCGGTGCTCGACCCACACCGACAGCCATGTGGCGGGCACCGCGATCGCGGCGAAGATGAGGCCCGTGATCGTGTAGACCGCGAGGTACTGGAAGGTGATCGTCGACACCTGATACGCCTGGCTCATCAGCTCGTTGACCGAGATCGAGTAGGCGAGCGACGTGGCCTGGAACGACATGATCGCGAGGCCCATCAATGCCGGGATCGACGACCGCAGGCCCTGCGGGAGCACGATGCGAACGAACGAGGTCGTGCGCGAGAGCCCGAGCGCCGACGCCGCCTCGCGCTGCACGGCCGGCACCGACTGGATGCCCCCGCGGATCATCTCCGACGAATACGCCGCTGCCGTGAATGTCAGACCGATGACCGCCGCCCAGAAATTCTCGAACAGCACGCCGAGCGCGGGAAGACCGAAGTAGACGATGTAGAGCACGACCAGGGCGGGGATGCCGCGGCCGATCTCGACGACAACGAGCGCGGGCCACTTCAGCCAGGGCCGCCGCGACGAGACGCCGAGCGCGAAGGCGAGCCCGATGACGTAGCCGAACACGACCGAGAGCGCGGTCAACTGGAGGCTGACGAGAAGGCCCTGGCCGAGCCGGGGCAGGTACTCGGTGAGATCCATCAGTGGGTCCTCCTCAGCCGGGTGTCGAGGCGCCGGGCCGTGACGGCCACGGGAACGCTGATGATGAGGTAGACGGCGGCCGCGATGAAGAACGGCACGATGCCGGCCGTCGCGGGGTTCTGCCGGGCGAACATCGTCGCGTTGAACACCATGTCGGCGACGCCGATCGTGGAGGCGATCGACGAGTCCTTCAGCAGCGACAGCAGGTAGGTGGCGATCGAGGGCAGCGCCGTGCGCAGGGCCTGCGGTGCGAGGACGCGGCCGAACGTCACCGTTCGACCGAGGCCGAGCGCGCTGGCAGCCTCCGACTGCCCACGCGGCACGGTCGCGAACCCACCCCGGTAGATCTCGGCGAGGTACGCACTCGAGATGATCCCGAGCCCCCACACCGCAGCGGTCAGCGAGTCGAACCGGAACGCGCCGATCGAGACGCCGAAGTAGAGGAGGAACAGCCACACGATGGGCGGCACCCCGCGGATGAGGTCGACGACGAACCGGCACGCGAGCCGCACCGCGCGGATCCGCGAGCGGAGCCCGATCATGAGCGGGATCCCGCCGACGAGGCCGATCGCGAACGCGAGCGCGGTCACGAGCAGCGTCATCGGCAGGCCGAGCAGCACGACGAGGAGCGCGTCGCCCATCTCAGCGCTCCAGGACCGCGCTGAGGAACCGCCGCGTGCGCTCTTCGCGGGGGTTCGCCATGATCTGCGCCGGGTCGCCCTCCTCGATGATGTGACCCTCGGCCATCACGACGAGGTGGTCGGAGACATCCCGCGCGAACTGCATCTCGTGGGTGACGACGATCATCGTCATGCCCGCGTCGGCGAGCTCACGCATCACGGCGAGCACCTCGACGCCGACCTCCGGGTCGAGGGCGCTCGTCGGCTCGTCGAACAGCATGACGCGCGGGTTGAGCGCGAGCGCGCGCACGATCGCGATGCGCTGCTGCTGACCGCCCGAGCACTTGCCGGGGTGCTGGTCGGCCTTCTCGGCGAGGCCGACGCGCTCGAGGAGCACGCGGGCGCGCGCCTCGGCCTCCTCACGGCTGCGGCCGAGGATCCGCTCCTGCGGGAATGCGATGTTCCGCAGCACCGTGAAGTGCGGGAAGAGGTTGAACGACTGGAAGACCATGCCGACCTGGCGACGGAGGGCGAGCAGGTCACGGTCCTTCACGCGCTCGCCGGCGCGGATGGTCTGCGACCCGACCGTGACGGTGCCGCCGTCGGGTGTCTCGAGCAGGTTCACGCAGCGCAGCAGCGTGCTCTTGCCCGAGCCCGACGGGCCGATCAGCGCGGTGACACTGCCTGGCTTCACGCTCATGGAGATGCCGTCGAGCACGAGGTGGTCTCCGAACCGCTTGGACAGGTCGGAGATCTCGACGCCGGCGATCGCGAGCTCGTTCGCCTCGGTGATGAGTGGGACGTTCACGGATGGCTCCTCAGGCGGCTGGGACTGGGCTTGGGGCCGGATGGTGGCTGGGGCCGGGCGCCGGCCGGTCGGGGCCGGCGCCCGGAAGGGGATCAGAACTCGGTCGACGACTGGTCGGCGGGAACGAGCAGGTCGGCCGGCAGGTCGTAGTCGGCGAGCAGGTCGGCGAGCGTTCCGTCTTCGCGATACTCGTCGATCAGGGCGCTGATCGCGGCGGTGAGCTCGGTGTTCTCCTTCGCGATCGGGAACGCGATTCGCGGCATCTCGGTGGTGATCGCGACGCGGTCGTCGACCTCGGCAGGCTCGACCTTGAAATCGGTGTCGGCGTAGGCGGCGACCGCCACTGCATAGCCGTCGAGCGCGGCCTGGATGCGGCCGTTCAGCAGGTCCTGCTTCATCTCGATGGTGCCGGGGTAGGTCTTGAACTGGTCGCCGAGGATGGCGCTGACGTCGGCCTCCCACGAGAACCCGGCGCCGCTGCCGACCGCGCCGATCGTCTCGAGCTCCTCGACGGTCGAGGCGCCGTCGGCCGAGATGATGCCCATCGTGTCGTAGAAGGTCGCGGTGGTGAACCCGACCTGCTCGGCGCGGGCCTCGGTGACGTACCATCCGCCGCTGATCAGGTCGGTCTTCTTCTGCTCGCTGATCATCGGGATGCCGTTGGCGTAGGTGATCGGCACGAACGCGATGCCCAGGCACTCGGCCTCGGCGACCTTCTTGATGACGTCGATCTCGAGGCCGGATGCATCCGTACCCTCGGTTTGCGTGTAGGGGAGGTTCTCGGGCACGCCGACCGTGAGCACGCCCTCGGTGTAGGTCGTGAGGCCGTCGTGGGCGGGGGTGCAGTCCTCGGCGACGGCCGACCCGGAGGCGGACGACGTGGCACAGCCGGCGAGGGCGATGGAGGCGAGCCCGAGGGCGGTCGCGGCGGAGAGGGCGCGGATGGTGGTGCGAGTGGCGGTGCGAGTGGCGGTCATGGAATGACTCCTTCGGTGGGGGAACGGGTTGATCGGTTGTGCGTTGCGGTGCGGGATCAGACGGCGGTCAGGCCGCCGTCGATGGTGACGACCGAGCCGGTGACGAACGACGACGCCGGTGAGAGCAGGTAGGCGATGAGCGGCGAGATCTCCTCGGCCTGGGCGCGACGGCCGAGCGGCGTAGCGCTGCTCGTGCCGCCGGCCGGCTCGTCGTCGTTCATGGGCGTGGCGACGCCGCCGGGGGTGATGGCGTTGACGCGCACGGTCGGGGCGAGTTCCACAGCGGCCACGCGGGTGAGCGCGAGCACCGCGGCCTTCGATGCGGAGTAGGCGGCGTAGCCGGCGGAGCCGACGAGGGCCGCGGTCGACGAGACGTTGACGATGGCCCCGCCGCCCGACGCCGCCATGAGGGGCGCGAGTGCGCGGATGCCGAGGAACGTCCCGTGCACGTTGACGCGCTCGTGCAGCGTCCACGCGTCGACCGTGGTGTCGGCGATCGAGGCGTGACGCAGGATGCCGGCGTTGTTCACGAGGCCGCGCAGCGGAATGCCCTCGGCGGCGATCCGGTCGGCGAGCCCGGCCCACGCGCGCTCGTCGGCGACGTCGAGCGCGTGGAAGACGGCGTCGACGCCCGAGGCGCGGAGGACCGCCGCGGTGCGCTCGCCCTCGTCGGCGAGCACGTCGGTGAGGATGACGCGAGTGCCGGGGCGTCCGAGATGCGCCGCGTGCGCGGCGCCTTGGCCGCGTGCACCGCCCGTCACGACGACGACGGAGGTCGACGGGGTCATCAGCGCATCACGTCCCCGCCGGAGAGCACGACCGTCTCCCCCGTCATGAATCCGGCCTGCGAGCTCGTGAGCAACCGTACCCATTCGGCGATCTCGCCGGGCTGGGCGACCCGGCGGAGCGGGATCGACGCGGCCGCGGCATCCATTCGGCCCGTCGCGGCGTTGCCGGGGGTGGCGACCCAGCCGGGCGCGATGCCGTTGACCCGGATGCCGGCGGGCGCGAGCTCGAGCGCGAGGGACTTGGTGAGCATCACCACGGCGGCCTTCGAGGCGCCGTAGAGCAGCTGGCCCGGCGAGACCGTGAAGGCGTCGACCGAGGCGAAGTTCACGATGGCCGAGCCGGCGCCCATGCGCGGCCGTGCGGCAGCGGAGACGTTGAGGACACCGAGGACGTTGATGTCGAAGATGCGGCGGAAGGACGCCTCGTCGTAGGTGTCGAGCGTTGTGGGCGGGTACACGCCGGCAATGTTCGCGACCGCGTCGATCGCGGCGCCGGCCGGGAGCACGGCGTCGATCGCCGCCGTGACAGCGTCGCGGTCGCGCACATCGGCGACCGCGGCGAGGAACGTGCCCGCAGTTCCATCGGTGTCGGCGGCCAGCGCCGGCTGGGCTTCGACGACGTCGAGGCCGACCACGGTCCAGCCGTGGCGGAGGAAGACCTCGGCGGTCGCGAGTCCCATTCCCGATGCGGCGCCCGTGACGATGACGGTGCCCGTGGTGTCCTGCATGTTCGACGGTTCCTAACGTTCGTGGTGTTGGAAATCCAGTGCACCAGCCGAGGATTCACAGGACAATGCTTATTCCGCGATGCTAGACATAGGTAGAACCTTGATCAGAAGGGCATTTCATGGTGCTTCCGACCATCCGGCAGCTCGAATACTTCATCACCGCAGCTCGCATCGGCACGTTCGCCGGCGCGGCTGCGGAGCACCATATTGCGCAGCCGAGCCTCTCGGAGCAGATCTCCGTGCTCGAGCGGTCGCTCGAGGTGCCGCTGTTCACGCGAACGTCGCGTCGGCTGCTGCTGACGGATGCCGGCAAGCAGTTGCTTCCCCTCGCCGAGCAGACCGTGACCGACATGCGGGAGTTCGCGGAGTGGAGCCGACGCGTCCGATCGATCGAGGAGGGAACCGTCTCGTTCGGCACGTTCAACAGCGCGCACCTCTACCTGTTGACCGACCTGATCAGGGACTTCCACACGCTCCACCCGAGTGTGCGGATCCAGGTCGTCGGACTCAACTCGTCGGAGGTCGCCGACGGGGTGCGCGAGGGCCGGCTCGAGGCCGGGCTCGTGCAACTGCCCGTCGACGACCGCGAACTCGAGGTCACGCCATCCGTCTTCACCGACCAGGTGGTGTACGTCTCGAAGCGTCCTGAGCACACCCAGGCGCCGGTCGACATCCGCACCCTCGCGACGCGGCCCCTCATTCTGTCAGAGGCCCGCTGGTCGCATGACGACCCGCTGCGCGTCTCGCTGCTCGAGCGTGCCCAGCGGGAGGGGATCACCCTCGAGCCGATCGTAGAGGTCGAGTTCCAGACCCACGCGCTCGAGCTCGCCGCCGAGGGCGTCGGCGACTCGCTCGTGTCGTACCACGTTGGCCGCTCACTCATCGCCGCGCGCGGCATGACTTGGGCGCCGCTCGACCCGCCCATCGAGGAGCACTACGCGTTCGTCACCCGCCGCGGCGGAGCGATCTCGCCGGCGACCGGGCAGTTCATGCGCCTCGCGCACCGGATCCTGCGGCGGATCGCAGGGGCATGATCCGACCGGAGCGAGGCTGTCGAACGTGACCGTCGCGCCGGCATCCGCTCGTCACGATGCGTCACGCCGCATCCGTAGACTCGCCCCATGACCCCACCCCGCACCGCGATCACCGGCGGCACCGGCTTCGTCGGACGCCACCTGGCCGCACGGCTCGGCCCTGAGGCATCCGTCGTCATCTCGCGACGCACCGGGGTCGACACCAGCGACGTCGACGCGCTGACGCGAGCATTCGAGGAGTGCGAGGTCGTCTACGGCCGCGGCGATCACCTCATTGATCACCTGGGCCGCACCGTGCAGACACTTCCCGTGTTCGCGACGGTCGGCTTCCGCGAGAAGCCCATCCGGCCCATCCCGATCGACGACCTCACCGACATCCTCGAGGCCGCGGTCAATGGTCGGATGCCGCGTGAGACCGTCGCCGTCGTCGGCGCCGAGCAATTGCTGCTGTCGAAGGCCGTGCGGCGCGTGGCATCCGTCGTCGGCCGTCGCGTGGTCGTGGTGCCGTGGCCGGTGTGGGCGCAGTACGCGCTCGCGCAGGTGACCGAGTGGACCATGACCGTACCGCTCGTCGCGAAGGCGCAGGTGCGGATGCTCGCCGAGGGCGTGACGGATGCCGCGCCGCCCGCGGCATCCGTGCCCGATGATCTGAAGCCGCGGCGCATGTTCACGGCTGAGCAGATCCGCAGCACCCTGCCCGAACCGGGCGGGTTCGGATGGCGGGACCTGCGGGTCAGCGGCGAAGGTCAGCCAAGGCGCTGAACTCGTTGCCAACACCCGTTCGGCCTTCGACCGGAGAGCTACACGAGCGGATGCATCCGTTCTCGAACCCAATCGGCAACGCCTCCCAGCTCGACGTCTCCTGACGCGACCGATCGAAGAAACCGGTCAGCCCCATCGACATCGTCGACCAACAGATCGACGCCATTGAGCTCGAGAAACGCTGCCGTCACGATCCACGCCAGGCGCTTGTTGCCGTCGGCGAGCGCGTGATTGCGCATGACCGCCAAGAGGAGCACCGCCGCCTTCTCATCGAGCGTCGGATGCACGTCTTCGCCGAAGACCGGCATCGGTGCGGCGAGCGCCGAGAGCAGCAGGTTGCGACCTCGTGCGCCGTCCTTGTAATGGAAGCCCTCCTCATCGAGGAGGGCTTCCACGTCTTCCGGGTCGAGAAACTCTGTCACCGGGCGAGGCGGTCGAGGAGGTCGGCATCGCGGGCACGAACACGCTCGAACGCGGCCCGAGTGCGAGCCGACTTGTCGGCGCGAGCCGCGAGTTCGTCGAGGGCGATCTCGACGACCTCGGTCTTCGAGCGCCCGAACTTCGCAGCGAGAGCCGCGAGCAGGCGGTCGTGCTCCTCGTCGAGGCGCAGGGTCATCGCCATGGCAGCTCCTTTCGTCGAAGCTCATTCTACCGCGGAGGTATCAAGTTGATACCTCACGCGAACGGGTCAGCGGCCTACGCCCAGCCGAGTTCTCGAAGCCGGGCATCGTCGAGCCCGAAGTAGTGACCGATCTCGTGCACGAGTGTGATGTGGACCCGCGACCGCAGCGCGTCGAGGTCGGCGCTGTGCTCCTGCATGTTGTTCTTGAACAGCGTGATGCGGTCGGGAAGCTCGCCGTACCCGTACACCCCGCGCGTTTTCAGCGGACGCCCGCTGTACAACCCGAAGAGCCGCGGGCGCTCCCCCGGCGGCTGGTTCGCGATGAGGATCGCGACATTCTCGATGCCCCGCACCATGTCGTCGGAAAGCGCGTCGAACTCCTCTGCGACCAACCGCTCGAAGTCGTCATCGGAGATCTCGACCATGTCCCAATTGTGCCCGCTCCCGGGGAGGTCGCCGCCGCAGCACCCTCTCGCCCGCCACCGCGAGCATGTGCCGACCGCACTTCGACTGCGACGTCTGCTGCATTTTCACCGAGCTCCGACGTGCCCTACCCTCAATCATGAGTCGGACTCAGTTCAGACACGCGTCGGCCGTCCTCGTCGGAGCACTCATCGCAGCGCTCGCCGGCTGCGCTTCCCCCGCACCTCCTCCGGAGGCATCGCCGAGCGTCCCCGCGTGCCCGAATCCGCATGGAGGCAGCTGCCTCGGTCCGTTGGACCCTGGCACCTATACGACGCAGCGGTTCACCCCCGGTATCACCTACGAGGTCCCTGAAGGCTGGGCCAACTTCGAAGACCTCCCCGGCAACTTCCTACTCGTGCCGCCCACCGGAAGCCTTGAAGGGGTGGACGCCGGCACGAGCGATTACATCGGGATCTATACGTCGATTGCGGCCCTGGAGCTCAGTTGCACGGCCGCGCTGGCGGGCACCGGACGCACACCGGATGAGATCGCCGCGCGGCTGGCCGCCGAGCCGGCTCTCGTAGTGTCCGACGGCGGAGCGGTGGAAGTGGGCGGCCTCGACGGTCGCGTGCTGGACCTGACCCTCGCGGCCGGCGGCGGCCTCAACTGTGACGGTCGCGAGGACTTCCGGATCGTTCCGTTGTTCATCGGCCAGCCACCCTCGGAGCTCGAGCACGCCATGATTCCCGGACTGACCATGCGGCTCTACCTGCTGGCCTATGGCGATGGCACGTTGGCCATCGAGGTCGACGACGCCGAGGGCGGTGCGAACCTCTCGGAGTACTCCGAGATCGCGGACTCGATTCGCTTCGCAGACTGAAGCCCGCTACGAGGCGGTCATGCCTGACCGCTCGCTCGTTTGCGTGCCCCAGCGAGCCCGTGCCGACATCGGGCTCAGTCGACGAGCGCCCCGGCCGACAGGTTCGCGATCGCTCCGGTGATGGAGCGTGCGCGATCGGATGCCACGAACGCGAGGTACTCCGCAACCTCGCCCAGCACCGGGAGCCGGCCGAGCAGTGTCATGCCCACCAAGCCGGTGAGCCACTGCTCCATCGGGACCCCACTTGCGTCGGCGATGCGGCCGAACATCTCGCCCGTGTACGAGGTGGCGAGGGCATCCGACATCGCGTGCGGACGCACGCAGACCACCCGCACGCCGTCGGGCCCGAGCTCGCCGGCGAGCGCGCGTGAGAACCCCTCGAGCGCGGCAGATTGCGCCGCGTTGCCGATGAGCCCGCGACCGGTGAGCCGCGCACCGGGCGTCGAGATCGTGAGGATCACGCCACTCCCCTGCGCGATCATGTGCCGCGACACGGCCTTCGCGGTCACGAAGTTCGTCTGCAGGTACCCGACCACGGGGTGCAGGTAGTCCTCGAGCGACGTCTCGGCGATCGGCAGGCCCTGCACGTGGTCGAAACCCACCGTGTTCAGGGCGATGTCGATGCGGCCGGCGGCATCCGCCACTTCATCGACGTGCCGGTCGACCGCGGCCTGGTCCATCGCGTCGACGACGGCGATCGCGACATCCGCCCCCTCGGCTCTGGCAACGGATGCCGCGGCCTCGAGCCGCGGCAGGCTCCTCCCCGCGAGGAACAGCCGTGCGCCCTCGCGGGCGAACACTCGTGCCGCCGCCCCTCCGATCGAACCGCCACCGCCATGGATCACGGCCACCTTGTTCTCCAGCAGCATCACGCCGCCTCCATTTCTCACTCGTCGGTTATTGCAACCTTATGATTGCAGGTTCCTGCACGAATTGCAACCCATTGATTGCAGGTCAATGGCCGCAGGTCGAGTCCGCGTGAAGACGGCCCAGGCAGCGCACACTTAAGCGATTACTTGACTATCGCTCGAATCTCCCTATAGTTAAGTACGTGCCTAACTATCTCGATCTGGATCGTGTATTCCAGTCACTCGCGGACCCGACCAGACGAAGCTTCGTCGATCGGCTGAGCCGCGGGCCGGCATCGGTGTCGCAGCTCGCCGAGCCGTTCGACATGTCCTTGCCGGCGGTGATGCAGCATCTCTCGGTTCTCGAAGCCAGCGGGCTCGTGCGCTCCGAGAAGGCCGGCCGGGTGCGCACGTGCACGCTCGAATCCGACGTGCTGAGCCGGGCGGAGCAATGGATCCACGATCGCCGCACCATCTGGGATCAGCGGCTCGATCGACTCGGCGATCACCTCGACGCCGACGCCGAAGCGCTGACACAGGACCCCACCACCCAGACCACCAGGAGTAGCCATGACTGACCTCCCCGACCGCATCGAAGGGCTCGTCGCCACCGCGATCGAGAACGGAACCGAGCAGGGAGTGCAGGTTGCCGTGTATCGCCACGGCGAGCTCGTGCTCGACATCGCGGCCGGCCTCGCCGACGCGGCATCCCGACGGCCTATGACGCGCGACACGCTCGTCTACTCCGCCTCGACGGGCAAGGCCGTGGCATCCACCGTAGCTCACGTGCTCGTCGAGCGCGGCGCCTTCGGCTATGACTCACGGCTTGTGGAGGTCTGGCCGGAGTTCGGCGCGCATGGAAAGGAGTCGACCACGTTGCGCCACCTCCTCACTCACTCGACCGGCGTGCCGGCGCTGCCGCGCGACGTGTCGGTCGAGCAGCTCTGCGACTGGGACTGGATGACCGCGATGCTGGCCGACGCCGAGCCGCTGTGGGCGCCGGGAGAGCGAGTCGGCTACCACGCCGGCACGTTCGGTCACCTGCTCGGCGAGTTCGTCCGGCGCGCCACGGGCAAGACGATCTCGCAGGTGCTCGCCGAAGAAATCGGCGGACCGCTCGGAATCGAACACGAGCTTCGATTCGGGGTTCCCGCTGCCGAACTCCAGCGTGTCGCCGTGCTCGAGAACGATCCCCAGGGGCACGCGATCTTCGCATCTTTGCCGGATGAGTTCCCGCTCTTCGCCGCCGCGCCACGGCAAGTCGTGCCCGACGCCGATTTCGGCAACCGTGTCGACGTGCTCACCGCCGATCTTCCGTACCAGGGAACGCTCAGTGCTCGGGCGATCGCACGTATGTACGCTGCGCTGCTCGACGACGTCGACGGTGTTCGGCTCGTCTCGCCAGAGCGGCTCGCCGAGATGTCGACCCTCGCGACCGGGGGCTTCATCGACGAGATGACGGGCGGCCCGTCAGTGTGGTCGCTCGGGTACTGCGTCGGGTGGCCCGGCACGTCCGCCGCGGAGGACTTCCCGACGATGTTCGGCATGGTGGGCATCGGAGGCAGCGGTGCACATGCCGATCGAGCGACCGGTGTGTCGGTCGCCGTGACGAAGAACCGCTTCAACCCCGTCGACATGAGCATCCTGCAGGGAGTGAGCGAACTCGTCACGGCCGAGTTCGCCGCCGATCGGGTCGTGTCGTCATGACGAGAACTCAGGTCGAAGCGGATGCCGCCGTCGCCACCCGTCGGGAATGGGTCGGCCTAGGCGTCCTCGCGCTGCCGACATTGCTGCTGTCGATCGACGTGAGCGTGCTCTTCCTCGCGCTGCCGCAACTCAGCGCCGCGATCGACGCCGACGCGACCCAGCAGCTCTGGATCCTCGACATCTACTCGTTCCTCCTTGCCGGACTTCTCGTGACGATGGGCAACCTCGGTGACCGCATCGGTCGACGCCGACTCCTGCTCATCGGAGGAAGCATGTTCGCTGCGGCATCCGTGCTCGCAGCGTTCTCGACGACACCCGAGATGCTCATCGCCGCGCGGGCATTGCTCGGCATCGCCGGAGCCACACTCGCACCCTCGACGATGGCGCTCATCCGGAACATGTTCCACGATCCCAGGCAGATGGGTATTGCGATCGGCGTCTGGTTCAGCTGCTTCATGGGCGGAATGCTCGTAGGCCCGCTCATCGGCGGCGCACTTCTCGAGCACTTCTGGTGGGGCTCGGTGTTCCTGATCGGCGTCCCGGTGATGGGGTTGCTGTTGGTGCTCGGCCCGATCTTCCTTCCCGAGTACCGCGCCGCCGACCCCGGCCGCATCGATCTCGTCAGCGTCGCGCTCTCGCTCGCGGCGATTCTCCCCGTGGTCTGGGGGCTGAAGGACCTCGCCCGGAATGGACTGCAGGTCGCTCCGGCCGTCGCAATCATCATCGGAATCTCGATCGGCGTGCTCTTCGTGCGTCGGCAGTCGAGGATCGGCGATCCGCTCCTCGACCTCGGCCTGTTCCGCAACCGGGTCTTCGGAACGGCCCTGGGGACGATGCTCGTCGCGGGCATCATCATGTCGGGATTCTCGCTGCTGATCGCGCTGTACCTGCAGTCCGTGCTCGGCCTCTCACCGCTCGTCGCGGGGCTCTGGCTCATCCCCCAGAGCATCGCGATGATCATCGGCTTCCAGGTTCCACCGCTGCTCGCGAAGTGGCTCAGCGCGCCGACCATCGTCGCCCTCGGCTTCGGGCTGGGTGCGATCGGATTCGCCCTCGTGACCCAGACCGGGCTCGTCGATGGCCCGGTGCTCATCATCGGCGGGTTCGTCCTCGCGTGCTTCGGGCTCTCGTTCCCGATGTCGCTGCTCACCGCGCTGATGCTCGGTGCGGCCCCACCCGAGAAGGCAGGCTCGGCCGCCGCAGTCAACGAGACCGCGAACGAGTTCGGCATCGCGATCGGCATCGCAGTCATCGGCAGCCTGGCGAACCTGGTCTACCGCGTCCAGCTGGCCGCGACCCTGCCGCTGTCGGTTCCGGATGACTCGGGCCGTGATGCCCTCGACGGCATCACGTCGGCCGCCACGGCAGCGGGGGGCCTGCCCGCAGAAGCTGCCGGGGCGCTGCTCGATGCCGCCCGCGCGGCATTCACTGCCGGTGTCGGTGTCGCGGCCGGCATCGGCTCGGCCGTGTTCGTGACGCTTGCCGTGCTTACCGCCATACTCCTTCGCACGGGCGGGGCGACCACCGAGCGCTCCACGACCGAACCATCCGCTTCGACCATCGAGCAACCACGACCGACAGGAGAATCCGCATGACCGAGCACACGACCGTTCACTCGACCTTCGCCCTCGAACGGCAGTACCCGCACCCTCCGACGCGGGTGTTCGGGGCGTTCTCGAACGAACGGGAGAAGGCGAAATGGTTCGCCGATCCCGCCGGTGGCCCCGAGATCACCTGGGAGTTCGACTTCCGTGAGGGTGGTCGCGAACTCAACAGCGGGCCCTACGAAGGGCGGATCCACACCTTCGAGGCGATCTACCACGACATCGTCGAGCACGAGCGCATCGTGTACAGCTACACGATGATCGTCGATGGCGCGAAGCTCTCGGCCTCGCTCGCGACGCTCGTGTTCGAGCCGATCGACGGCGGCACGCGCCTCACGCTCACCGAGCAGGGCGCGTTCTTCGACGGCCACGACGACCCGGCGGAGCGCGAACGCGGCACCATCGAGCTGCTCGACCTGCTCGGAGCGTCGCTCGACCTGAGCAGCTGATGCTATCGACGGCCGTGCGGCGCGTGGCATCCGTCGTCGATCGTCGCGTGGTCGTGGTGCCGTGGCCGGTGTGGGCGCAATATGCGCTGGCGCAGGTGACCGAGTGGACGATGAAGGTGCCGCTCGTCTCGAAGGCGCAGGTGCGCATGCTCGCCGAGGGCGTGACGGATGCCGCGCCGCCCGCGGCATCCGTACCCGATGACCTGCGACCGCGGCGCATGTTCACGGCCGAGCAGATCCGCGAGAGCCTGCCCAGCCCGGCGGGTTCAGGTGGCGTGATCTGCGGATCAGCGGCTGAGAGGCAGAGGCACCTCGGGGCGAGTGATGTCACGTTCGCGCGGTGCAGTGCTACGCGAGCGGATGCATCCGTTCTCGAACCCAATCGGCAACGTCTCCCAGCTCGACGTCTCCCGACGCGACCGAGCGAACAATCCGATCAGCCCCATTAACATCGTCGACCACCAGATCGACGCCATTGAGCTCGAGGAACGCGGCCGTCACGAACCACGCCAGCCGCTTGTTGCCGTCGGCGAGCGCGTGATTGCGCATCACCGCCAGGAGCAGCACCGCCGCCTTCTCATCGAACGTCGGATGCACGTCTTCGCCGAAGACCGGCATCGGTGCGGCGAGCGCCGAGAGGAGCAGGTTGCGGCCGCGTGCGCCGTCCTTGTAGTGGAAGCCCTCCTCATCGAGGAGGACTTCCACGTCTTCGGGATAGAGAGAGGGCGGAATGAGGTACTCCGACACGTACGGGGCGAGGCCGCGGCGCACGTCGGTCGGTCATCCTGCGCACCGTGATGCGTTGACCGATCGACATCGCTGGGTCGAGCGAGTAGCTTTCGTTCGATCGGAGATCCATCGGCGAACGAGGAGATCACGATGTCAGATGTACTGCTCTTCCACCACGCACTCGGCCCGACCGAGGGTTTGCATGCCTTCGCGAGCGAGTTGCGCCGATCCGGCCACACCGTGCACACGCCCGACCTGTTCAAGGGGCGCACCTTCGGCTCGATCGAAGAGGGCGTCGGGTACGCCAGCGAGGTCGGCTGGGACGAGATCATGGCGCGAGGCGAGCGCGCGGCGGAGGCGTTGACGAACGAGCTCGTCTACGCAGGCTTCTCGCTCGGAGTCGTGCCCGCGCAGAGACTCGCCCAGACCCGCCCTGGTGCACTGGGCGCGCTGTTCTTCTACTCCTGCCTCCCGCCCTCGGAGTTCGGCGCGTGGCCGGCCGACCTGCCTGCGCAGATCCACGGGATGGACGCCGACCCGATCTTCATGGGGGAAGGCGACGTCGATGCCGCCCGCGAGCTCGTCGAGTCAGCCGACGACGCTGAACTCTTCCTCTATCCCGGCAACCAGCATTACTTCGCGGACTCCAGCCTGCCGAGCTACGACGCTGGCGCGACCCGGCTCCTCACAGATCGCGTGCTCGAGTTCCTCGCGCGAGTCGGCTGACGCTCGAGCGTGACGGATGCCGCGACCGCGCGAGCCGCCCGCGGCATCCGTCGTTCAGAGAATTCTTCGCGGGCGGTGTCGGATCACGTCAACCTCGTTCGTAGCAAGGGTGAGAGGTCGCCCGCGAGGGGCGCCCTGAGAAGGGACCACGATCATGAAGCTGATCACCAACACCCAGATCACCGTCGACGGCGTGATGCAGGCGAATGGTGGGAACAATCCGCAGCTCGACCCCGGGTTCGACCGAGGCGGGTGGTCGCTGCCGCTCGGCGATGAGGAGTCAGCCGGCTACATCGGCGACTTCTACCAGCGCGCCGACGCGTTCCTCTTCGGCCGGCGCACCTATGACCTGTTCGCCGGCTACTGGGGCGTGCGAGACGACTTCGACAATCCGTTCGTCAGCTCCTTGAACTCACGCCCGAAGTTCGTCGCGTCGAACACGATCACCGACCCGCAGTGGGCCGACACGACCGTGCTCTCCGGGGATCTCGAGGCAGCCATCCGCGAGCTGAAGGCCAAGCCGGGCGGCGAGCTGCAGGTGCACGGAAGCGGCCAGCTGATCCGCTGGCTGCTCGAACACGAACTCGTCGACGAGATGACGCTGATCGTCTTCCCCGTGATCGTCGGCGCGGGCACGCGGCTGTTCCCCGACGCGGGCAGGGACATCGCACTCGACCTGGTGGAATCGCGCACGTTCCCGACTGGCATTACGGTGCAGACCTACCGGCCGGGCGGGCGCCCGCAGTATGCGTAGCAGGCAGCGTTCGTAGCAGTATGGCCGTGAACCACATCCTGGAGGTGTGAGATGCAGTACCTCGTTTCCGTGATCCACGACAAGACCAACTCAGGCACGCCGGAAGAGGCACGGGCGATCGACGAGTTCAACGACCGCCTCCGGGCGGGTGGCCACTGGGTGTTCGCGGCCGGCCTCGCCGCACCGAGCACGTCGACGGTCATCGACGGCCGAGGTGACGAGCCGGTGTTCACCGACGGGCCCTTCATCGAGTCGAAGGAGCACATGGCCGGCTTCTGGATCATCGACGCCCCCGACCTCGACGTCGCGCTCGAGCTCATGGCCGATGGGTCGAAGGCCTGCAACCGTCGCCTCGAGGTGCGACCGATCCTGGCGGTAGGAGCCTGATCGACGCGAGCGCCGCAATCACCCGTGCCCATCACGAGGAGTGGGCACGGGTGGTCGCCTCACTCGCCAAACGCTTCGGCGACCTCGACATCGCCGAAGAGGCGGCGGCCGAGGCATTCGCGACCGCCGTCGAGCGGTGGCCGGCCGACGGCGTGCCGCCCAACCCCGGCGCGTGGCTCACCACGACCGCGAATCGCAAGGCGATCGACCGGATCCGGCGCGAGCACAAGCGCACTGACAAGCAAAGGGAGGCTCTGATGCTGACGGATGACTCCCCGCCCGAGCCGCTCGGCGCGATCGACGACGACCGGGTTCGGCTGATCTTCACCTGCTGTCACCCGGCCCTGGCGATGGAGGCACGGATGGCGCTGACGCTGCGCCTGGTCGGAGGCCTCACCGTGCCCGAGATCGCCCGCGGCTTCCTCGTGTCGGAGAGCACCATGGGGCAGCGGATCACCCGCGCGAAGGGCAAGATCGCGGCTGCCGGCATCCCCTACCGAGTGCCGTCCGCGTCGGATCTGCCGGCGCGCATCACGGGCGTGCTCGCCGTACTGTTCCTCGTCTTCAACGAGGGCTACCTCGCGACCGGCCCCGACACCGACCCCGTGCGGCACGACCTGACCGCCGAGGCGATCCGGCTGACGCGTCTGATCCGCGAGCTGCTCCCCGACGACGGCGAGGTGGCCGGCCTGCTGGCGCTGATGCTGCTCACCGAGGCTCGTCGCCCCGCCCGCGTCTCAGCGGCGGGCGAGCTCGTCCCTCTCGGCGAGCAGGACCGCGACGCCTGGGATGCTGAGCTGATCGCGGAGGGCCACCGGCTGGTGCGAGAACGCCTGGATTCCGGGGCCGCTCCCGGCCGCTACCAGCTGCTCGCGGCGATCAACGCCGTGCACACCGACGCGCGAGACGCCCGCGACACCGACTGGTCGCAGGTCGTCGCCCTCTACGACCAGCTGGTGCGCCTCGACCCCTCGCCGATAGTCGCCCTCAACCGTGCCATCGCGGTCGCAGAGCTCGATGGTGCGGATGTCGCGTTGGCGATCATCGACCGCCTCACCGACGCGCTGAATGGATATCACGCCTTCCATGCCACTCGCGCCGAACTGCTGCGCAGGCTGGAGCGCCGCGCGGAGTCGCGCGCGGCCTACGACCGGGCCATCGCTCTCGCGGGCAACACCGCCGAGACCGCCTACCTGTCACACCGCCGCGACGAACTCGGCTAGGCGCTGCGAGCCGTACCCGATCGCTGAGCGTTCATCGCGTGCCCGACCGCGTCGTCGAGATCTCGTGACGCGCAGCAATGGAGTAGAATATTCAACAGAGCGTATTTTTAGGAGGGCTTCATGACCGCAGGTACCCTCATTCGCTCGGCTCGAAAGAGTCGACGGCTCACGCAGGCGAGCCTCGGGCGCCGCACGCGCCTGACACAGTCGCACCTCTCGCTCATCGAGGGCGACCGCCAGAACCCGTCATTCGACACCGTCGAGCGCGCGCTTCGAGGCGCCGGCCATCGCCTGGTCGCCGTGCCAACCCTCCGAGATGACGCGGCCGTGATCGGCTCCGAGATCCGCGCCGACCTGGCATTCGGGCGCCCCGAGCGAGCGTTGCGACGCTTCATCCAGCTCAACGACAACCTGGTCTCCGAGCACGGCGCGGTTCGGTTCGCACTCGCGATCGCCGAACCCGAATCGACGGGCTCCAAGCAGTGGGATGCCGCGATCGCAGCCCTCGTCGCGCATCACCTGACCGAGGAGCACCTGCCGGTTCCCGAGTGGGCGACGCATCCGTCACGCTTCTTGAAGCGTTCTTGGGTGTTCGGGGTCGGCCCGTACACACTGGCGCCCGAGTCCGATCGTGTGCCTCCAGCGTTCCGTGAGCGGCGCGTGCTCATCGACGAAGACACCCTGCGCAGCGTATGACCCTCTTCGACCGCGACCTGCTCGAAGAGAGCTTGCGTCAACTCGTCGCTCGACTCCGGGAATCGGGCACCCGCAGCGGCATCCGCATCGTCGGCGGCGCCGCCATCGCCCTGCGCTACTTCGAACGGGATTCCACCGTCGACATCGATGCGCACTTCATCGGTTCCACCGACGCCGTCGAAGCGGCCGCCAGGGCGATCGCGCGCGCCAACGACTGGCCCGACGACTGGCTCAACAACAAGGCGGCAGGCTTCATCCCCGAATACGGCGCCACGCCGGTGCAGTGGGTCACGCTCCACGACGACGGCGAGGTCGTCATCGAGGTCGCCTCGCCCGAAGCGCTGCTGGCGATGAAGCTCAAGGCCAACCGACCCGGCCGAGATGACACGGATGCCGCGAAGCTGATGGCGATCTGCGGCATCGCGACGCTCGCCGAAGCCGAAGAGCTCTACGAGGAGTACTACTCGGGTGAAGTGCTTCCCGAGCGGGCCATCCGAATGGTCGAGTTGATCCTTCGGGCCGGCGTGCCCGAGGTTCCAGCGACGCCGAAGAACGTGGATATCGCACCGAGCGCCGACTGAACTGGGCTCTCCACGTACGCTGCGGCGAGGGTTCGGGCGCTGCGCCCCTGAGGTCGTCGCCATCGTCGTCGACGGGCTGCGGACAACAGGCTGGCCAAGCGTTGACGCGCGGCGGGCTCGGGCGTAGACCTGAGGCATCCGAGAAGGAGGTGCCGCAATGGCGAAGGATCTCTTGGTCAACCTCGAGAACGTGCCCGGCTCTGGGGCTCGATTCGGCGAGGCGCTCGGCAACGCGGGTGTCAACATCGAGGGCCTCTGCGTCGTGGTGGTCGGGGGGAAGAATGCCGTCCACGTGCTCGTGGATGACGTCGCCGGTGCCAAGGCGGCGCTTGAGAGTGCCGGCATCACGGTCGAGGCCGAGACGGACGTGCTCGTCAGTCCACCGCTGTCCGACCCCGACGTGGACACGCCGGGCCGGTTCGGCGCGATGACGCGCGCGCTCGGCGACGCCGGGATCAACATCGCCCTCGTCTACGTGGCGTCCAGGAATCGCGTCGTCCTCGCGACGAGCGACAACCAGCGAGCCACGCAGCTGCTGCAGTCGATGATGTAGCCGTCCGCTGGAGAAGGTGCCCGGGCGGGGCGGCTCGCCCGGGCCTCACCGGTTCGATCGGGCCAGGCTCGCGTTCGAGGACGAACTCGCGGTGGGTCTCGCAGCGGGCCACTTCGCGTCGGTGTACGAATTGGATGCCCCGGTCGCCGAGGTGGCGGCCATGCTGGCCGAGCTGAGCGGCAACGAGGTTCGGTACTTCCCGGTCGGGTTCGACGAGTTCCACGCGATCGGCCGAGCCCCGCGCGACCCACGCGCCGTGCTCAGCGAGGCGATGGCCGCGTCCCGGGCCGGGTCCGGGCCTGCCTGAGGCCCGTCGCGAGCCTGACACTGCGGGCGACCGTCGGTAGTGCACGACCGACGGGAGGCCCGCTACGCGGGCGCGTACTTGGCGGCGATCACCGCACCGTCGGGGCGGGCGACTCGGATCGAACGAACCTCGGCTGCGGCATCCGATCGCTCCATGCGCTCCAGCACGGTCGGTTCGCGGATGCTCCGCCACGGCGAGTGGTCGTTCACGTCGACGCTTCGGGAGGCGGGTCGTGACGGGGCCGCGAAGCGCCGCTCATCAGTTAGACCGAGTACTGGTATTCAGTCTTGCTATCTACCGGTCATCTGTGTAACTATGTACCGGTACCCAGCAACACCGAGTAGTGAAAGGAGGAGTGATGGGAAAGCAGATGACCGAGATGCTCAAGGGCACTCTGGAGGGCATCGTCCTCGCGATCCTGGCCGGGCAGCCGGCGTATGGATACGAGATCACCGCGCGGCTGCGAGAGCAGGGCTTCTCCGACATCGCCGAGGGCACCATCTACGCGCTGCTCGTCAGGATCGAGCAGCGCGGCCTCGTCGACGTCGAGAAGGTCCCGTCCGAGAAGGGTCCGCCGCGAAAGGTGTACTCGCTCAATACGCAGGGACGAAACGAACTCGAAGAGTTCTGGGGGACGTGGAGCTTCCTCGCAGAACGTATCGAACAGCTCCGCAAGGAAGAAGGAAAGTGACCATGGCCGCGAAGTGGATCGAGACCCTCACCGGGTCGCTCGAGCAGAAGAAGCAGTACAAGCAGTACAAGGCCCGCATCGAGGCCCTCCCCGAGCCGTACGCCACCGCCGCGAAGGCCTTCGAGCGGTACTTCATGTACTACGGAGGCATCACCGACGGCGACACCATCGTCAAGATGTTCGGCGACTTCGCCGACCTCTGGGAGCGCGCCGCAGTCGACGGAACGCCCGTGAGCGCGATCGTCGGAGACGACCCGGTCGAGTTCGCCGAGACGTTCACGCAGGCCTACGGCGGCACGCAGTGGATCGACAAGGAACGCGCCCGCCTGCTCAAGGCGGTCGAAGACGCCGAGCGAGGGGAGCAGCGATGACCGCCGAAGCAGCCATCCGGGTGCAGGGCCTGCAGAAGTCGTTCAAAGACCTGCACGTGCTGAAGGGCGTCGACTTCGACGTGGCGCGGGGCAGCATCTTCGCCCTGCTCGGCTCGAACGGAGCCGGCAAGACCACGGTCGTGAAGATCCTGTCCACGTTGCTGAAGGCCGACGCGGGCACCGCCTCGGTCCACGGCTTCGATGTGGCGGCGCGCCCCGGCGACGTGCGGGAATCGATCAGCCTCACCGGGCAGTTCGCCGCCGTCGACGAGGTGCTCAGCGGCCGGGAGAACCTCGTGCTGGTCGCCAGGCTCCGCCACCTGAAGAACCCGGGTGCGATCGCCGACGACCTGCTCGCACGCTTCTCGCTGAGCGAGGCCGGCGGACGGAAGGCGTCCACGTACTCGGGCGGCATGCGCCGCCGCCTCGACATCGCGATGAGCCTGATCGGCAATCCCCCGATCATCTTCCTCGACGAACCGACCACCGGCCTCGACCCGCAGGCGCGGATCGAGGTCTGGCAGACCGTGAAGTCGCTCGCCGACGCCGGCACCACCGTGCTCCTCACGACGCAATACCTCGACGAGGCCGAACAGCTCGCCGACCGCATCGCGATCCTGCACAAGGGCACGATCATCCAGAACGGCAGCCTCGCCGAACTCAAGCAGCTGCTTCCCGCCGCGAAGGTCGAGTACGTCGAGAAGCAGCCGACCCTCGAAGAGGTCTTCCTCACGCTCGTCGGTGACGACGGCACGAACGACGCCGACGACGACCGCGACCGCGGTCCGGTGCCGGCAGGAAAGGAATCGCGATGACCACGCATGTCCTCGGCGACACCGGCGTCCTCACCGGCCGCTCACTGCGCCATATCCTCCGCAGCCCCGACACGATCATCACCACCGCGGTCACCCCGATCGCGCTGATGCTCTTGTTCGTCTACGTGCTCGGCGGCGCGATCAACACCGGATCCGACGAGTCGTACGTCAACTACATGCTCCCCGGCATCCTGCTGATCACGATCGCGTCGGGCATCGCGTATACCGCGTACCGGCTCTTCCTCGACCTGCAGGGCGGCATCTTCGAACGATTCCAGTCGATGCCGATCGCGAGGTCGTCCGTGCTGTGGGCGCACGTGCTGACGTCGCTCGTCGCCAACCTGCTGTCGGTGGCAATCGTCATCGGGGTCGCCCTGATCATGGGCTTCCGCACCGGGGCGAGCGTGGCCGCGTGGCTCGCGGTCGCCGGCATCCTGATCCTGTTCACCCTCGCGCTGACGTGGCTCGCGGTGATCGCCGGCCTGTCCGCGAAGACGGTCGACGGCGCGAGCGCGTTCAGCTACCCGCTCATCTTCCTGCCGTTCATCAGCTCGGCGTTCGTACCCACCGACACGATGCCGGGCCCGGTGGCGTGGTTCGCCGAGAACCAGCCGGTGACGTCGATCGTCGACACCATCCGAGCCCTGTTCGCGCAGGAACCCGTTGGCGGCGACATCTGGATCGCGCTCGCCTGGTGCGTCGGCATCCTCGTCATCTCCTACGGCTTCGCGATCGCCATCTACCGTCGCAAGATGAACTGAGCCGTCGTCGTCACGGGGCCGGCATGAGCCGCATGGAACGCCCCGCGATCGTGGAACTCCACGATCGCGGGGCGTTCCGAGTCCTCCAAATCGCGGGGTCCGAGGCTCGCGGTCGTTGCAAGGGTGCGGCACCACAGGTCAGAGCCCCGACCGGGGATTTGCTCGGTTTCCTGCAGACTCTTGACACTGGCAGAGGGCGACGAGTAGGACTGGGCGTATCGGGCCACGGCGGTCCACCCGAGGAGCAGTGGAGCCCTATACGGAGTTGCATATTGCTCCCTCACCGGTATGCACTATCCGATACCACCAAGATGCTTGCGTAATGCGAGGAGCGACGGTATGGAAGGCATAACGGACTTTGGTCCCGGGGTCCTCGCAGCAATTGGCTCTACGCCCCTGGTTGAGCTGCAACGCATCGTCCCTACGGGATCGGCTCGAATACTGGCCAAGCTGGAATGGGCGAATCCGACCGGAAGCATGAAAGACCGGATGGCGCTGGCGGCCATTAATGGTGCTGCGGAACGTGGCGAGATACGACCTGGGGACACCGTCGTCGAATACACAGCAGGCACAACCGGCATCTCCCTGGCCCTCGTCTGCGCGGCAAAAGGGTACAAGCTTCACGTCGTCTTCTCTGACGCCTTCAGCAACGAGAAACGACGCACCATGGAGGCGCTCGGGGCAATAGTGGAGGATGTCCCCAGCGACCAGGGACGGATCACCGAGAAGCTGATCAAAGCGATGATTGCCAGGGCGGGGGAAGTGAGCACCCTGCCGGGCCACTGGCCCTGCGACCAACTCAACAACCATGACGCCATCAATGGGTACCTGCCCTTGGGGGAGGAAATCTGGCACCAGTCAGGCGGGCGGGTAGATGCCCTTGTCCAGTCCGTCGGTACCGCCCACTCCATCCACGGCGCGGCCCGCGCCCTTCGAAGCCATCAACCACGGCTTCATGTCATTGCTGTGGAGCCAGCCGAGTCGGCGGTACTGTCGGGAGGGCCGACAGGGTCCCATCGCATAGAAGGGATTGGGATCGGCTTTATCCCGCCGCTGTGGGAACCGCAGGAGGTCGATGTGGTCGACCAAGTGTCCTCTGAGGAAGCCGCTGATATGGCCCGTCGGCTCGCCCGGGAGGAAGGTATTTTCGCCGGTACCTCGTCCGGGGGAAACGTTGTTGCCGCTCTTCGAGCGGCTAAGCGGCTTGGGCCGGAAGCAACAGTGGCCACGGTTATGGTCGACTCCGGCCTCCGCTATTTGAGCACTGGCCTGTATGGCTAGCCGGTCTCCAACACCCGCAACACGAAGCTTCACAGCCTCGGGCAAGAGATCGTCTCCCGCATCTCCGGAGATAACGGAGCCTCCACCCACATCGAGGACTGAGCGCGGTCGTATGTCTGCCCGAGAGCAGTCGAAGGCGGAGCGGGTGGGGCGTCGGCGCCTCACACGCCCCGCGTCGCGGTGAGCCGCTCCCCCAGCCATGCCTGCGCCCGTGCCTGGAAGGCCCGCACGAGCTCCGCATCCCAGCCGATCGGCTCGAAACCGTGCGGCGCCCCCGGCACCACGTCGACCGTGCACTCGACGCCTGCGTCGCGGAGCGCAGCGGCGTAGGCCAAGTCCTCGTCGTGGAAGAGGTCGATGTCGCCGACGCCGATCCACGCCGCCGGCAGCCCCGAGACATCCGCTCGACGCGCGGGCACGGCGTGGTCGGGCCCCCTGGCCGCGCCGGGCGGGCCGCCGAGGTACGACGACCAGCCGACGAGGTTGTCGCGGTTGTTCCATGCGAAGTGGCGCACGGCGTCGAGGTCGCGGCGGGCCGCGGTACGGTCGTCGAGCATCGGGCAGTACAGCAGTTGTGCGATCGGCTGGGGCCCGCCGGCGTCGTGCACACGCTGCACGAGCGCGGCCGCGAGTCCGCCCCCGGCGCTCTGCCCGCCGACCGCGATGCGGTGCGGGTCGACGCCACGCGCGGATGCGGCATCCCGCAGCCACTGCCAGGCGGCGGCGCAATCGTCGAGTGGTGCCGGAAACGGATGCTCCGGGGCCAGCCGGTACTCGACCGAGACGACCACGATGCCCAGCCGCGCGGCGAGCTGCGCGCAGAGCCGGTCGTCCATTGTCGCGGCGCCGATCACCAAGCCGCCACCGTGGATCCACAGCAGCGCGCCGCCGCTGCCGCCGCCCGCGGGCGTGACGACCCGCACGCCCGTACCGCGCGTCTCGAAGTCGATCCGCTCGAGGCTCTGCCCGTCGGAGAGGGTCGCCTCGGGCATGAACCGCATTGCTGCGCGCACCAGCCGGCGCTGCCAGCCATGGCGGATCCCCGTGCGCGGCAGGCGGCGATACGCGCGCTGCAGCTCGGGGTGCACGTCGGACATGCGCAGCCGCGTCGCGGCCGCGGCCGCGTCATCCGCTCGCTCGACGGTCATGGTCGGATGCCCCGGGGCGGGCCGTCGGCCGCGCCGTGAACGGGGTGGCTCCGCTCGAGTGCAGCGCCCTCGACGTCGACGTCCGGGAGGATTCGGTCGAGCCATTTCGGCAGCCACCACGCCGACTCGCCGAGCAGGTGCATGACGGCCGGGATCAGTAGCATCCGCACGATGAACGCGTCGAACAGCACGCCGATCGCGAGGCCGAAGCCGAGCGGGCGCACCATCGTAAGGTGCGAGAACACGAACCCGCCGAACACCGCGGTCATGATGATCGCTGCCGCGGTCACGACCGCACGGCCGTTCCGAAGGCCCGCGACGACCGCCTTGCGGGCGGGTACGCCGTGCACCCACGCCTCGCGCATGCCCGAGACGAGAAAGAGTTGGTAGTCCATCGCGAGCCCGAACAGCACGCCCATGATGATGATCGGCGCGAAGTTCAGCACGGGACCGGGATCGTGCACGCCGAACACCGCCCCGAACCATCCCCACTGGAAGATCGCGACCACCGCGCCGAACGCGGCGAACAGCGACAGTACGAAGCCGGCGGTCGCGATGAGCGGCACGAGGATCGACCGGAACACGAGGATCAGGATGATGAGCGAGAGGCCGACCACGAGCGCCAGGTAGATCGGCAGCACCCCGGCGAGCTTCTCGGAGATGTCGATGTTGCCGCTCGCCTGGCCGGCGACGCCGAGGCCGATCACGCCGCCGACATCCGCAACCTCGCCAGGAAGGGGCGACAGGCCGCGCAGCACGTGCACGAGCTGCTCCGTCGACTCGCTCGACGGGCCGTCGGCGGGGACCACCTGGAACGCCAGGAAGTCGCGGTCGTCCGAAACGCCGACCGGGGCGACGGCGACGACGCCATCCTGCTCGAGCAGCCGGTCGGCGAGGTCGGCCTGGGTCGCGAGGACGTCGGCTTCGTCGACCGACTCGGGCAGTGCGGCGGTCACCAGCAGCGAGCCGTTCTGGCCGGCGCCGAACGCGTCGGCCACGGCGGTGTAGGCCCGGTACTGCGTCGAGTCGGCAGCCTCCGACGAGCCGTCGGGCAGCCCGAGCCGCAGCGACAGCGCCGGGATCGCGACGACGAGCAGCGCGACGATGGCGACCACCGCGCGCAGCAGCGCGCGTGACGTCTTCATGGGCGTCAGCTCCGGTTCGCTGTGCGAGCCGTGGTCGACCCGCGTGCGGGCCTTTCGGTTCAGCACGCGCAGCTTGATGAGCCCGAGCAGCGCCGGCGTCAGCGTGACCGCGATGAGCACGGCGACTAGCACACACACGGCCCCTACAGTGCCCATCACGCCGAGGAACGGGATGCCCGTGATGTTCAGCGCGAGCAAGGCGACGAGCACCGTCGAGCCGGCGAACACGACCGCGTTGCCCGACGTGCCGTTCGCGAGCGCGATCGATTCGCCGAGTTCCATCCCCGCGAGCAGTTGTCGCCGGTGGCGGTTGAAGATGAACAGCGCGTAGTCGATGCCGACGGCGAGCCCGAGCATGACGCCGAGCACGGGCGTGACCGACGACATGTCGACGGCGCCCGAGAACGCGAGCGACCCCGCGACGCCCACGCCGACGCCGACGAGCGACGAGACGATCGGCAACACGGCGGGGAGCAGCGCGCGGAAGACGATGATGAGCACGAGCAGCGCGAGCGAGACGCCGACGATCTCACCGACGCCGATGAGCCCACTGGTGGAGGCGGCGATCTCGCTCGAGTAGTCGACCTGTACGCCCTCGATGTCGGCGCCGTCGAGCTCGGCCGCCACGGCGGCCTTGAGCTCGCTCGACAGGGCGAAGAGGTCGTCTTCGAACATCACGGCCCCGGTCGCGACGCTGCCGTCGGTCGAGACGGTACGGATCTCGGATGCCGCGTCGACGAGTCGCTGGCCGTCATCGAGTTGCGTTCGCTCGTCGGCGAGCTGCGCTTCGCCATCCTCGAGCTGGGAGCGCTGTTCGTCGAGCTGCGCCTGGCTCGCGTCGAGCTGGGTCTGCTGCGCCTCGAACTGCGGCGCAGCCTGCTCGTAGGTTCCGGGCGCGCGCGCTTGCGCAATCGCCGCATCCAGCTGGGCCTGCCCGGCGTCGAGCTCGGCCTGCGCCGCGTCGAGCTGTGCCGCGCCATCCTCGAGCTGCTCCTCGGCCGCACCCAGCTGGGCGGCGCCATCCTCGAGCTGCTGCTCCTGATCGGCGCGATCGGATGCCGCGGCGAACGGATCCACCACGTCGGCGACGCCATCGAGCTCGCCGATGTCACCGAGCAGGTCGCCGATCTGCTCCTGCTGCTGTGTGGTGAACTCGGAGCCGTCGTCGGACTGGAACACCACCGTGCCGGTCGCGCCGCCGAGCCCGTCGAGCTCATCCTGCAACTGCGCGTTCACCCGGTCGGTCTCGGTTCCAGGAATGCTCATGCTCGAGGTCAACGTGCCGCCGAGCGTGAGCAGCGCGCCGGCGGCGAGCGCGAGCGCGACGATCCATCCGACGATCACGACCCACGGTCGACGCGCGGAGAAGCGGCCGAGGCGGTAGAGGAGTTCAGCCATGGGGGAATGCCCTTCGGGTTCGTGGTGGGCGGCGCAGTTGGGCGGGCCGGACTCGAGGATAACCGACAATTGTCGGATTTCCAACATTCGTTGGAAATTGTCAGGCTTCGGCGCATCCGGCTGGCAGAATTCAGGTATGGATGTCCGTATCGAGCGCACGCGCCGCGCCCTGCAGGAGGCGCTCTTCGCGCTCGCGCGGGAGCGCCCACTGGAGGAACTCACGATCGCCGACATAGTCACCCGAGCCGGCGTCAACCGCAGCAGCTTCTACCAGCACTACTCCGATAAGGAGACACTCCTCGCCGATGCGCTCGACGCCGCCGTGGAGCAGGCCGGCGCCGCGCTGGCCGAGCTGCCTGAGCTTGCCGAACCGCCCGCCGGACCGCCGCCGTCGATGTTCGACTACCTCACGCACCTCGATGACAACGCCGAGGTCTACCGGCGCGTGCTCGGACCGCAGGGGTCGGTCGTCGTCATGGCACGCCTGCGTGACCGCCTCGAGTCCATCGTGCGTGACGGCATCGCAAGGTCGGGCGTACGCGCGTTCGAAGGCCTCCCCCTCGACGTAGTCGGCGCCGGCATCGCGGGGTCGGCGCTCGGCGTCATCGAGGTGTGGCTCGCTCGCGACCCGCGTCCGCCCGTCGCGACTGCATCCGAGTGGCTCTGGCGCATGATCCTCGGGCCGAGCGGCGTCTGGGACGCGAGCGCCTTCGGCGAGCAGGATCCGGCAGTTCACGACGCGGGTGGCGCGACCTCCGCTTCAGCGGCTGACTCAGGTTGACGCCGGCGCGTACTTGGCGGCGATGATGCCCGACTCGTAGGTCCGCACGGCGAGCAGTCGCAGGCCGACCGGGTGCGGCGTGCGCAGCCGGTTCTCGGCGTTGCCCACCAGGAACGGATGGATGCCGGCGTGGATCTCGTCGACCAGCCCGGCGTCGACGAGTGTGGCGGCCAAGCCGCCGTAGCCGTGCGAGATGATCGACTCGTACTGGTCGCGCAGGCGCCTCACCGCCTCGGCCAGGTCGCCCTCGATGAGGGTCGCGTTCCAGTCGAGCGGGCCCGACAGCGTCGTCGACGCGACGTACTTCGGGAGCGCGTTGTAGTGCGCGGCGAAGCCGCGGTCATCGGTCTGCGCGGGCCAGTACTCGCGGAAGAACTCGTAGCTCTCCCGGCCGAGCAGCACCGCGTCGGCCCCGAAGACCAGCTCATCGGAGTGGCGCACCAATTCCGGATCCTCGACGTTGAACCAGTGCTCCATCTGGTCGAATACCCCGTCGAGCGTCATTTCGAATGAGATCGTCACCCTTCCCATGCGCCCCAGCATCCCCCGTTCCACGCCGGATGTCACGGTTCTCGAGCGTGTTGTGAAGGGTCTGCAGCGCGCCTCGCGCTGAGCGGACGGTAGGCTGACGCCGTGCCAGCGCCTCTTCGCGGTTCCTTCACCCATTCGGTTCGGCTCGACGTTCCCCCGTCGCAGGTCTTTGCCGCGTTCGCGGAAGCCGGGTTGCGTCGCAAATGGTTCCGTCAACCAGGCGACCGAGCTCGTCAGACGTACCACTTGGATTTCCGCCCCGGCGGCAGCGAGATCGCGACCGCCGTGTTCGCACCGCTCGAAGCTGAAGAGCACATCGAGTACGCCTCGACATTCTGGGACATCGTGCCCGACGAGCGAATCGTGCTGAGCTATGCCGTCCGGCTCGACGACGTGGTGCGCTGGGCCGCGCTCCGCACGATCATCCTCGCGCCCGATGGGGAAGGCACCCGGCTCGAATGGACGGAGCAGTACACCTTCCTCGAGCTCACCGACAACAGCGCGCATGACATGGCACACCTCGAAGGCAGCGCTCGACTTCAGCTGAACGGGCTCGCCGCGGCACTCGCCACCGAGGTGGCTGCGTAACTCGCGCGACGGAGCTCAATACGTCGTGAGCCGGACGCGCCCGACTTCGCGCATGAGCGCGGACTCAGCCGCGCGCATCCTCCAGGTGCGGCGCACCGTGGTTCAGCACCTTCACCACGAGGTTGTGCCGCCGCAGGGTTCGGACCGTGCGCGTGACCTCGTCGCGATCGCGGCCGAGCGCGCGCTCGTTCGCCACCACGAGCACATCGCCGGCCCGCAGCGTGTCGAACAAGCGGCCGAGCCGCTGCTCCCAGGTCTCGGGCGCCTCCGCCGCCGGGTGCTTGAAGTCGAGGATCGCGACGCCGAAGGCAGCCAGGTCATTCCGCTGCTCGACGACCGACGGCATGTCGTCACGAGCGACGACGAGCCCCACAAGACGCGACCCCTCGGGGCGCGCCTTCCACCAGTCGCGGTTGCGCTGCAGCTCCTCGAAGCACTGAGGACAATCGAGGGCGTGGTGTCCGGGGCCGTGCGGTGAGCGCGAGGCATCCGGTGCCGGCGTCGGTGCCGAGGCATCCGTCGTCGAATCTGTCGTCAGCTCACTCATGTCGTGCCCCTTTGCGTCGCCTCCTATTCTCGCCCCTATCCGGTCGAGGTCGAGGCAGCAGGCGACGCGCCTAGCCGACCTCGCGCATGAAGGCGGTGAGCTCGTCGGCCACCAGCCGGGGCTCCTCGAACGCCATGAAGTGGCCGCCGCGGTCAGGCGCAGAGTAGCGGCGGATGTCGCTCGCTGCGCGCTCTGCGATCGAGCGCGGGAAGAGGGGCATGTTCCACTCGTGGCTCTGCGTCACCGCCATCGGCACCTGGATCGTCGCCCGCTTGCCGTTGTGCGGCCAGTCGAGGTCCTGCCGGAACGACGTGCCGATCGAATCGGTGACCCAGTAGAGCGTGAGCAACTCGCACAGGCTGTCGCGGTCGAAGCGCGACTCGAGGTCACCGCCGCAGTCGCTCCAAGCCCAGAGCTTGTCGATGATGAAGGCGGCCAGGCCGGCGGGTGAGTCCATGAGCGCCGCCGCGATGGTGTCGGGTCGCGTTCCGATGATCGCGCCGTACCCGCCGTCTTGCTCGTTGCGCTCGTCTTCGGAGTCGAGCCACACCTGTTCGGCCGGCGTGATCGGCTCGTCGTAGTCGGCGGGGAATGGCCCGTGGATGACGTGCAACCCGGCGACCTCATCGGGATACATGGTCGCGAGCCATCCGCATGCCGACCCGCCGATGTCACCGCCGAAGGCGAAGTACCGCTCGTAGCCGAGCGTCTCGGTCATGAGCGTGTGGAAGGTCTCGGCGACGGCCGCACGGGTGGCCGGGCCGTCGGGGAGCTCCGACCAGAGGTATCCGGGCAGTGACGGGATGACGACGTCGACGTCGAGCAGGTCGGCGAGCGGCAGCAACTCGACGAAGTTGCTGGGCCAGCCGTGGGTCAGCAGCACGGGCGGTCGGGTCGCGTCACGACGGAGGTGCACGAAGTGCATGCCGCGTTCGATGAACTGCGGATACGCGTTGAGCCTCGCCTCGGCCGCGCGCCAGTCGAACTCGTCGGCCGAGTACGCGACGAGCGAGCGCAGGTACGCCGGGTCGACGCCGGCCCTCCAGCCGTCTGCACTGGGGGTTGTGAACCGGGTGCGCGCGAGCCGCGACCGCAGGTCGTCGAGCACGTCGTCGGGCACGGCGATGGTGAATGCAGGAGACATCCGCCCATCATCCCGCCGGTTGCTCAGCGACGAAGGCGACACGCCCCGCTCGAACGCACGGAAGCTTCTGGGATTTCGGATGTCGCGGCATCCGTCTCACTCCGGAAGCAGACCATAAGGTGGGCGCAGGCCGCCAGCCGCTCACCGCACGAATCGGAGATCCATGGAACCCTCAGCCCGCCGCTCCTCCGGCATCGTTGCGATCGCCACCGCGCTCGTGTTGTCGGGCTGCGCGTTCGGCCCGAGCCCGGTGCCGACCCCGTCGCCTGAGCAGGTCGAAGCATCCACGCCGACGCCGACCCCGACGCCGACCGCTGAACCGATCGACCCGCTCACCACGGTCACCGAGATCGTGGTTCGCCCCGAACTGCTGGAACTCCATGACGCCGAGGGCGTGGTCGTTGCGACGCTCTCCTATGACGACGAAGCATCCCTGTTCATGGCTGCGCTCTCGACGGTGCTCGGTGCCGCACCAGAACAGAGCGAGCTGAGCGGCGGCATGGAAAGTGCTCCCCGCACCGACTACTCGTGGGACGGACTCCTGGCCACCGACGACCACGAGGGGAACGGCCCGATCGACATGAACGTGAGCGTGGTCTTCACCGCGCCCACCGTGGGCGACGGCGTGACGGTGCGCACCGTCAACGGATTCCAGCCCGGCGGCGACGCGCAAGCGCTGGCCGCCGAACTCGGCGAGCCGTGGTACGGCAACGGGGCCGACCAGGTGCGCGTCGAGACGGGCGAGCCGATCGGCGAGCAACAGCCGTACTCCGACTACGAGAACGCGTACTCGGTCGCGGTGAACGCATGGGAGTGGCAAGGGTCGTCCAACGCGGTGTTCGCGCCGTGGAACTTCGGGATCGGGCACGTGTGATCGAACGCAGGCGGTGTCGAGTGCCCGAGGCAACGACTACCCTTAGCCGGAGCGAACCACGAAAGGCAGTGCGGCTTGAGCGGACAACCGACCCTGATCAGGGCGCGTTCGTGCTCATGCCGCCGAACTCCCGATGCATTCTGACGACGAGGCGGCCCGCCGCATCGAACTGACGCTGCGCAAGCCCTGGTTTGCGCTGCACGCCCGGATCAAGCCGACCCTCGTGATCGCCGGACGAGGTCAGCCGGCCCAGTGGGGAATCGGCACGTGGCAAGTGCCGGCAGACGAGACCGTAGTTGTCGGGGTGTTCCTGTTCAACCGGTTATGGCGCTTCGGCCGTGCCGAGTTCGCTCTCGAACCGCATCATCCGCCAGCGCTCGTGTACCGGGCACCGGCGCTGCCGTTCTTGCGCGGTCGGCTCCGTATGAACGCGGATTCGACTTCGCGTCGATGAGCGCCTCCCCCACCAGCTGAGCACACCCGACGGATGCCACCCGCCGAGGCCACGACGGCGCAACGCGGCATCCGTCGGTCAGAGCCCCTCGGCGATCTCCTTGATCGTCGCGAGGCGGCGGTCCCACTCGGCCCCGATGGCCTCGAGCCGGCGGGCGGTGTCGCTCAGTTGCGACCCGATCACCCGGTATTGCACCTCGCGCCCGACGCGGATCGGTTCGACGAGGCCGACCTCCTGCAGCACTGCGAGGTGCTTCGCGATGGCCTGGCGTGAGACAGGCAGGCGCCCGGCGAGGGCGGACGCCGACGCGTCGCCCTCGCCGAGTGCAGCCAGGATGCTCCACCGGGTCTCGTCCCCGAGTGCGGCGAACACCGGGACCAGCGTTCCCGTGGTCACGCGTCGCCCTCGAGCAGGGCGACGAGCTTGTCGAGTTCGGAGACCCATCCCTCGCTGTGGCTCGCCATGTTCGCGGCCGGGTCGGAGGTGCGGTCGAACCCGGTCTCCACGACGGTGAGCCGGGTACCGTCGGGCACGGGCTCGAGGGTGAAGGTGAAAACGGTCGAGTGGTCCTCGTCGAGCTTGTCGGGCAGCTGTTCGGCGGCATCGTCGTTGCCCCAGCGGTAGGAGACCATGCGCGGGGCATCCACAGCCTCGACCCGCAATGGCACGGCGCCGTAGTCGGGGAACGTGATGGTGCCGAGTGCCCCGGCGCCCGTTCCATCGAGCACGGTGCGCCCGAACCACCGCGAGATGTGCTGGGGCTCGGTGACGGCGCTCCACACCTTCTCGATGGGAGCGGCGATGCGGATGGTGCGCCGAACAGTGAACGTGTCTTCGTCGATGACGGATGGCTGGTTGTCGGTCATACTCACAATGATCTTCCTTTCGGGATTGATGCAACCCCATAGTTGCAGATCGTCAACCAGACTGCAACCCTTAGGTTGCATTCGTCCGCTCAGTCGTCGAGACTGCCCATCGTGAGGTTGACGATGGTTCCCGTCAGTCCCCTGGCCCGGTCGGAGGCGAGGAAGGCGGCCACGCCGGACATCTCGTCGAGCGTCATGAGTCGTCGCGGATGCGTTCTGCCGGCGAGCTGCTCCTCCCACTGCTCCCACGTCAGCCCGGTTGCCGCGGCACGTGGCTCGAAGGCCTCCCTGATCGTGCTGGACTCCGGCATGGCCTGTGGCCGCATTCCGACCACGCGGATGCCTCGAGGCGCGAGCTCCGCCGAGAGCTGCCGGGTGAGCGCCTCCATGGCTGCCATCGCCGGACCGTAGCCACCCACCAATGGGATTCCGGTGCGCGCGTGCAGGGCGGTGACGCGCATGATGACGCCAGATCCAGCCGTGACCATGCGGCGTGCAGCGAGCCGCGCGGTGAGGAAGTACGACCGCGTGTACGCGTCGATCGGCAGCAGGAACCGTTCGACGTCGACCTCCAGGAGCGGCACGTCCACGACTCCGGCATCGGGGATGCCGACCGCATTGAACGAAATATCTACCTTGCCTGCCCGTTCGATGACGGACTGCAAGTGCTCATCGACCGCGCCCTCATCGAGTGCGTCGACCTGCGCGGCATCCGCGGATCCGCCTGCTGCCACGATGTCGGCCGCGACCGCGTCGACGCCTGCCAGCAGGTGCCCGGTGAGGAAGACTTCGGCCCCCTCCTCGGCGAAGGCGCGAGCGACGGCGCCGCCGATCGAGCCTCCGGCTCCATAAACCACCGCGACCTTGTTCTCCAGCATCATCAGGTTTCCTTTCGTCGAAGATGCAGACACCGCGGATGCCGCGAACTGGGCGCCATCCGACCGCCCATTTCGGTCGTCGCCCGGTGTCCATACAGTGGAGGAGCACTCCGTGCCCGAGGAGGTGACCTGACGTGAGCGCGATTGCCGCCGAACTCATCTCGAGGGCGCAGGCGGGCGATGATGACGCCTTCCGGGAGTTGGTCGAGCCGCACCGCCGCGAATTGCAGGTGCACTGCTACCGGATGCTGGGATCGCTCCACGACGCCGAAGATGCCCTGCAAGACACGCTGCTGGCCGCGTGGCAGGGCATCGCGTCGTTCGAGGGCCGCTCGTCGCTGCGCACCTGGCTCTACCGGATCGCCACCAACCGGTGTCTCAACGCGCGACGCACCGCCGCTCGACAACCGGCGAAGTCATGGGACATACCGAAGGTCGACCCGCCCGAGTCGACGCGACTGGGCGAGGTCGTGTGGCTCGAGCCGATCCCCGACACGCTCATCACGACGGCTCCACTCGGCCCCGAGGCCCGCTACGAGCAGAGCGAGTCCATTTCGCTCGCGTTCGTGACCGCGCTGCAACTGCTGCCGCCACGTCAGGTCGCCGTGCTCGTGCTGCGCGACGTGCTCGACTACCACGCCGACGAGGTGGCCGAAATGCTCGACACGACCGTCGCCTCGGTTACGAGCGCGCTCAAGCGGGCGCGCGCGACCCTTCATGAACGGCTTCCATCGACCGCCGGCGATGAGTCGCCTCCGAGTCCCGGCTCGCCGGCCGAGGCTGCGCTCGCGGCACGATTCGCCCGCACCTATGAATCAGCCGACCTCGAAGCACTCGTGGCGCTGCTCACCGACGACGTCTTCATCTCCATGCCCCCGATGCCCTTCGAGTACGAGGGCCGCGAGGCGGCGGCACGGTTCTTCGCGGCCATCTTCGGCGCGGGTCGACGGTTCGACCTGGTGCCGACGCGAGCCAACGGCCAGCCGGCGTTCGGGGCGTACTTGCACGGGCCCGTCGAGACGCACCACGGAGTGGGTCTTTTCGTGCTGACCCTCGCGGGCGACCGCATCAGCGCCCTCACCCGCTTCGAGAACAGCGTCCTGCCCTGGTTCGGGCTGCCGCGGTCGCTGCCCGGGCCGTTGCCGCGCATCGGGGGTAGCGACACTTCGTGAGTGGTCTCGATACGCGCCGAGGGCCGAATGCGGGCTGAATTCGTCGGTTGCGTCACAGATACAGCGGCGGTCCGGTCAGAGCTTGGTAACGGCAGCGGAATCACCGCCGCCACGACGGAAAGGCACCAGTCATGAAGATCGTCGTCATCGGAGGCACCGGCCTCATCGGATCCAAGGTCGTCGAGCACCTCACCGAGCACGGCCATGAGGCCATCGCCGCCTCGCCCAACTCGGGCGTGAACACCATCACCGGCGAGGGACTCGCCGAGGTGCTCACAGGCGCGAATGTGGTGGTCGACGTCTCGAACTCGCCGTCGTTCGCCGACGCCGACGTGCTCGAGTTCTTCACCATCTCGACCACGAACCTGCTCGCCGCCGAGCGCGAAGCCGGCGTGACGCACCACGTCGCGCTCTCCGTCGTCGGCGCCGACCGCCTGCCCTCGAGCGGGTACCTGCGCGCGAAGGTCGCACAGGAGCAGCTCATCGAGGACTCGGGCCTGCCCTACTCCATCGTGCGGGCGACGCAGTTCTACGAGTTCGTCGGGCGCATCGCGGATGCCGCGACCGTCGACGGCACGGCACGCCTCAGCACGGGGCTCATGCAGCCGATCGCTGCAGCGGATGTCTCGGCCGTCGTCGCCCGCGTCGCCGCGGGCGACCCGATCAACGGCACCCTCGAGATCGGCGGACCGGAACAGGTCGCCATGGACGAGCTCATCCGCACGGGCCTGGCGGCGAAGGGCGACACCCGCTCCGTCATCTCCGACCCCGAGGCGCAGTACTTCGGCGCGCGGCTCTCGGGCGACGAGCTCGTGCCCGGCCCCGGCGCGCAGCTGTCATCGGCCACGTTCTCGGACTGGCTGGCCGCCGAGTCGGCCGCGTAAACTCATGGCCATGAAGGTCGCGGTCATCGGCGGCACCGGGCTCATCGGCACGCGACTCGTGGCGGGGCTCACCGCCGACGGCCACGATGTCGTCTCCGTGTCGCGCGCGACCGGCGTCAACTCCTACACCGGCGAGGGTCTCGCGGAGGCCCTCGCCGGGGCGGAGATCCTCATCGACGTCTCCAACTCCGGATACCTCGACGAGCGGGGCGCCAACGACTTCTTCTACGGCTCGACCCTCAATCTGCTGACCCACGGCGCTGCGGCGGGCGTGCGGCATCACGTCGCACTCTCGGTGGTCGGCACCGACCGGCTCGCGCGCACCGAGGGCGGCTACTTCGCCGCGAAGGCGGCGCAGGAGCGACTCATCCGCGGATCAGGGCGCCCCTTCTCGATCGTGCACGCGACCCAGTTCTTCGAGTTCATCGCGAGCATCGCGGATGCCGCGACGAGCCAGCACATCGCACGCCTCTCGCATGCGCTCATCCAGCCGATCGCCGCGCAGGATGTCGCGGCCGCGATCGAGGCGGTCGCGTTCGGCACGCCCGTGAACGGCATCGTCGAGTTCGCCGGGCCGGACCTGTTCCGGCTCGGGAAGCTCATGCGAGAAGATCTCCGGATTCGCGACGATCCTCGCGAGCTGGTCGCCGACCCGCTCGCGCGGTACTTCGGCACCGACCTCGATGAGCGCGAGCTGCTGCCCGGCCCCGACGCGACGATCGCTCCGACCCGGTTCAGTGAGTGGATCACGGGTGAGACGGGCCCGGCCGGCGGGCGGGCGGATCGCTCGATCTCGCCGATCGGCGGCTGAGGAATGGTCTCGATACGCGTCGCTTCGCGGCGCTACTCGACCGCCGGGGTAGCTCCGAGGTCAGATGAGACGGTGCACTGACGACTGGATCGCGACGGCCGCAGCACCCCGGGCCCAACCCACGAAGTCAGCGGCGTCCAGCCGAAGATCGATCGCATCGGCTTCGTCGTCGCGATCGGCGCGCATCGCCTCGAGCACGATGGGCTCGGTCACCTCGTAGAGCGGCAGCCCTTCTCCGGCGAGCACGATCGTGCTCACCATGCCGAGATTGGCCGCCAGCGCCAGAAGTCGACCGAGGGCTCGCCCCGCCGGTTCGGTGATGGCCAGGGCCACGGGGTCTCCCCCGGCGGCCAGGGCGATCAGCTCGTCGAACTCGACGCCACGCCCGAATGCGACGGAGGCCTGGGCGCAGAGGCTGGGAATGGTCAACATTGCCGTGGCACATCCGCGATGGCCCTCTGGACAGACGGGGCCGAGCGGATCGAGTCGGATGTGCCCGGCGAGGCCGATGCCCTTGTCGGATCGTACGACGCGATCGTCGCAGACATAGCCGTGGCCGACGCCCGCCCCGATGGTGATCACGGCGAAGTCGGTGAGCCCACGGCCCTCGCCGAACCAGTGCTGGGCCTCGGTCAGCGCGACGATGTCGTTCTCGACCACCGTCGGCACCCTGAGCCTGCGCTCGAGCTCGGGCCCGAGATCCACGTCACGCCAGCCGAGGAACGGCGCTCGGATGACGAAGCGGCGATCCGTGACCGTGCCGCCGAGGCTCACTCCGACGGCGTCGAACCCTCCCCCGCCCGAGAGCTCGTCGTGGGCGCGAACCACCGCGTCGCAGACCGCGTCGACGGACTGCTCGGAGAAGACGTACTCGCGCCGATCGAGCTCAGTGGCCCGCAGGTCGGTCGAAACCGCGACAACAGATGTGCCGGTGAGCTTGACTCCGAGGTAGCGCCGGCTGTCCCAGCGCACATCGAGGAACTTCGGCGGTCGACCGACGGCGCCGCCGGGTTCGGCGTCTTCGACGAAGACCCCTCCCGCCGTGAGCTCACGCGCGAGGCGGGTGAGCGTCGGCGGCGACATGTCGAGCAATCGCATCACGTCGGTGCGCGAGATCGGGCCGTGAATCAGCACCGTGCGAGCGAGTTCCAGCGTCGGGCCGGAAATCGCGCTCTCAGCGCGCACTGCTTCTACCACCACACCACCCCCCTGGGCTGTCCGGTCATGCGCGGACTATCTCGATGAGAATAGCCTGCTCGGGATGCAGAATCGGCGGGCGCAGGCCGATCGTGGCCAAGGCCGCCCCTGTGGTGATCACCCCGTCCACCCACATCGGATCGGCGTGCTGCATCGCGGGTGCACGCCCTGCCGGCTCGACTCGGCGCACGCGGTACCGGGCGTCGGGGTCGAGGCCCGGAATGAGTGCGGGCGACGGCAGCACCCCGCCCGCCGCAGCCACCTGCGCGTAGCAGAAGATCGCGGCGGAACGGTCGTGTGCCACCACTCCATGCACGAGCGCCGCGGAGTCGGTGTGATCGACTCTGACAACGCGACCGGAGTGCAGAAGTTCGCGATTCGCCTTGTAGTAGGCCGCCCATTCCGCGAGGAGCGACCGCTCTGCGTTCGTCGTCTCCGTGATGTCCCATTCGATGCCCGCGTGACCGAAGAGCGCCGTGGCAGCACGGAATGAAAGCGAATGCGAGCGACTCGACGAGTGGGAGGTCGATGGCCCGATGTGCGTGCCGAGCATCTCGGGCGGGATGGCGATCATCGAGTACCGCTGGATCTCCTGCCGCTCGAGGGCATCGTTGGAGTCCGACGCCCAGAATCGGTCGACGTGCATCGCCATGCCCAGATCGACACGGCCGCCTCCCGAGGCGCACGACTCGATCTCGAGCCCCGGATGACGCGACTTCAGCTCGTCGAAGAGACGATAGATCGCCACGGTCTGGTTGTGCACCGCGGCGCGTCCGAGATGTGCCGGGTCGACGAGCGGCCGGTTGTGGTCCCACTTGATGTAAGTGATCGGATGCTTCGACAGCAGCGCATCGACCTGCCCGAGCACGTGCTCATAAGCTCCGTCGTGCGTCAGGTCGAGCACCTGCTGGTTGCGACCGGTGGGCGGAATGCGACCCGGCACATGGAGGATCCACTCGGGGTGCGCGCGATACAGGTCGGAGTCGGGGTTGACCATCTCGCCCTCGAACCACAGCCCGAATTCCATTCCCGCGGCCGTCACCCGATCGATCAGGGGATCGAGGCCCTGGGGCCAGACCTCGTCGGAGACCACCCAGTCGCCGAGGCCTGCACGGTCGTCGCGGCGCGCTCCGAACCATCCGTCGTCCAGCACGAAACGTTCGACGCCGACCTCGGCCGCCACATCGACGAGTGCACTCAGTCGCTCGAGGTCGTGATCGAAGTACACCGCCTCCCACACGTTGAGCGTCACCGGGCGCGGTCGCACCCGGGTGGGGTGCTCCGGTCGGGCACGCAGCCACTCGTGGTAGCGCGAGCTGAGCCCGTCGAGGCCTTCGTCGGAGTACGCCGCGGCGACCGTCGGAGCCTCGTAGCGATCGCCGGGTTGCAGTACCATCTCCCCCGACTGCAGGAGCTCGCCCGCGCCCATGGCCGAGCGGCCGTCGGTTCCCCGCTCGATCAGGTGCCGGTGCTCACCGCTCCACAGCAGGCCGAGCGCCCAGACCTCTCCGTCGGCGAACCCGGCCCCGCCGGTCATGGCGCACTGCACCACGGATGCTCCGTGGCCCGAGCGGCCCTCGCGGGACTCGAGCACCCAACTGCCCACCGCGATCGGTCGGCGCTGCGGCTGCCGCTCCTTGAGCCACCGCCCGGTGAAGTCGAGCGATTCGGCCGCTCGCTCGGGCAGGGGCATCCAGGTGGTCAGTTCCTCGAGACGGTAGGGCTCCGAGCCGTCGTTGACCGCCGCAAGGTCGACGAGCACGATTCCGCTCGGCTCGATGCGATATCGCAAGTCGATCGCGAGGCGCGCCTCGGCATCGCGGAGCCGGACGCTCGCCTCAGTCTCCGACGCGTGGTGCTCGACGATCGTGAACAGGGGCGCCCAGTCGAGTCCGTTCCGATTCCCGCTCAGGGCGGGGCGTCCGTGGAAGGCTCTTCCCCGCTCGCGCATGACACCCGGGTCTTGCGGCGTATCGACGATGCTGTGCGGTATCGGCGGCGTCGTCATCCGGCGAAGGGCATCGCTCTCGACGTCACCCAAGGGCGAACCCCAGTGGCGGACCACCGGTGCGCCCGATGACAGGTCGAGAACGAGCTGGACGCCGTGGGCGGTCAGGACGATTTGGTCGCGATGCGAAACCACGTGAAGATCTCCGAACACAGTGGTCGGCGTCAGCAGCTCGCTGCCCCTGACGCCGACCGGGTTGATGAGAATTACTTGAAGAGGGCGTTGACCTGATCGTTGGCGGCGATGAGCGCATCCGTTCCCGACTTGCCCGACATGATCGCTTCCATGACCGGAGTCATCGTCGCGTTCACATCCGACTTGTGATCGGTGATCGGGTAGAGCACCGTCGTGCCGTCGGTGACGTGGTCGGCGAATGCCGCGACATCCACGCCCTTGGCCTCGAAGGCTGCGACAGCCTTCTCCGTCGAGGTCTTGATGGCGGGGAACACGACGGCAGCATCGGCGACGACGTCCTGGCAGTCAGTGGAGGCCAGGTACTTCAGCCACTCCCATGCCTCGTCAGGGTGCTTCGTGGTGGCGGCGATGTTGTCGGCGAGGCCGTTGAACATCGACCAGCTCTTGCCGTCCGGGCCTACCGGGGTCGCGGCGATCGCCGGCGCGAAGCCGTCGCTCGCCGAGTCGAAGACGTAACCGGTCATCCACGATCCGTTCGGCACCAGGGCCGCCTTTCCGGCGATGAGCTGGTCAGCCCAGCTGATGCCGGTCTGCGCCTCGAGTGAGGGCATGTAGCCCTTCTCGACGAGCGAGTGCCACCACGAGATGGTGTCGGCGAACTCGGGCGCATCGTAGTTGTACGAGTCAGCCCAGGGCTTGTCGGTCTGGCTCCAGCCCAGCGACGCGGTCAGGAACGACCACTGGGTCTGGCCGTCGGCACCGCCGGAGGCCTCCATCCAGAGCCCGTAGGTCGCGACGTTGTTCTTGTCGAAGCCGGGCTCGTCGCCTCGCACGCCGTTGGCGTCGACCGTGAGATGCGCGATGACGTCCTCGTACGTGCCGCCGTCTTGCGGGTTCCAGGTCAGCGATGCGAGGTCGTCGGCGGTGTACCCGGCGGCGTCCGTGAACTTGGAGTTGTAGAACAGCGCGATGGTGTCGAAGTCCTTGGGCAAGCCGTACTGCACGCCGTCGGGGTCCTGCCAGAGTTCGAGGAGACCGTCCTGGTAGATGCTCGTGTCGAGCTTGTCGGCTGCGATGTAGTCGTCGAGGGGCAGCACCTGCCCGCTGGCCTGGAACTCGGGGTAGAACGCGACGTGGCTGGTGAACACGTCGAAGTTCTCACCCGACACGAACCCGGTCGTGATCTTGTTCCAGTAGTCGTCCCAACCGACTTGCTCGACCTTGACCTTGATGTCGTCTTGCGTCTTCTCGAAGTCGGCGGCGCACTGCTCGTAGGCGGGCAACTGGTTGGAGTCCCAGAGTCCGTAGCTGAGGGTCACCTTGCCGTCGCTCGGGGCTCCTGCTGAGCACCCTGCGAGCAGTGCAACTATCCCGACAGCGGCTGTGCTGGCGATTGTGATTCGCTTCATGGTCCTGCTTCTTTCCTTGGTGGGGGTGGGAAGGGTTGGTGGGTGGGAAGGGCGATGGTGCCCCGTCGGGAGTCGCAGCAGCGAGCAGAGCGCTACTTGACCCCGGACGACTGGATGGAGCCGATGATCCGGCGACCGAAGATGATGACGAGAATGAAGATCGGCACAGCCGCCAGGAGCGCACCGGCCATGAGGCCTGCCCAGTCGGGGCTGCCCTGCGGGGTCTGCGACTTGAAGATGCCGAGCCCCACGGTGAGGAGTTTGCTGTCTTCGGTCTGACCCACCAGCAGGGGCCAGAGGTAGTCGTTCCAGTAGAAGATGAACTGCAGGATCGCGATCGTGACGATCTGCGGCGCGACCAACGGCGCTGCGATCCGATAGAAGATCCGCCAGGTTCCCGCCCCGTCGATGACGGCGGCCTCGAGGATGCTCCGGTTCACCCCGAGGAAGAACTGGCGAAGGAAGAACACGACGAACGGCGACATGAAGATCGACGGCAATGCGATGCCGACGAAGGTGTTCAGCAGGCCGAGTTCCTTGACGAGGATGAAGTTCGGAAGCAGCGTGAAGATCCCGGGTACCAGCAGGGCGATGAGGAAGATCGCGAACACCGTGTCCCGGCCCCGCCAGCGCAGCACTCCGAATGCATAGGCCGCTGCCGACGAGAACGCCACCTGCCCGACCGTGATGAGCACGCAGACGATGACCGAGTTGAGCAGGTAGAGACCGAAGTTGATGTCGGCGCCCGACCCGCCCTCCGCGAGGGCATCGCTGGTGCTGGCGATTCCGAGCACCCGCTCGAACGCTCCGAGGGTGAACTCGACCGGCAGCAGGCTCAGCGGATCGGAGAACATCGCGTTGTTCGTGCTGAACGCGGTGCGAATCATCCACCAGAACGGAAACAGCGTGCCGACCACGACGATGCCGAGGGCGATGCCGCCGAAGATCCGTGAGCGGCGCGACGAGGTGCGGAATCCCTCATCGGTTGCTCCGGAGCGTTTGGTGACGCGGACGCGACCGGTGGAGGGAGCGCTCTCGGAAACGCTGGGGCCGTCGGTGGTGTCGGGGCTACCGGTGGCGTCGGGGCGGAGGCGAGTGAGGTTCGACATGTTCACCGTTCCAGGTCTGAGTCGTTGGCGCGGAGCACCCGGAGCTGAATGAGGGCCACAGCACCGAGGATGAGCATGAGGATGACCGACATCGCCGAGGCGTACCCGAAGTCGAACCGGCCGAACGCTCGTTCGTAGATGTAATAGGTGATCGCGCGAGTGGCGTCGACGGGCCCTCCCCCGGTGGTCACCGCGATCGTGTCGAAGATCTGGAACGCACCCACGAGCGTGATCACAAGCACGAAGGCGAGAACCGGCCGGAGCAGCGGCAGCGTGATCCCGAAGAACGTGCGAGCCTCACCGGCGCCGTCGACTTCGGCAGCCTCGTAGACGTCGCGCGGGATGGCCTGCAGCCCGGCGAAGATGAGCAGCGTCGTGTACCCGAGGTGGCGCCACACGTTGATCAAGGCGATCGTCGGCATCGCGAGTGCCTCATTGCCGAAGAAGCCGACACGATCGAAGCCCAGGGCATCGAGACCGGAGTTGATCAGTCCGAGGTTGTAATCTGCCAGCCAGAACCAGACGAGCGCGACCACGACGTTCGCGATCAGGTACGGCAGCAACACCACGCCGCGCACCATCATCGATCGGGTGAACCGCTGGAGGAGCACTGCGAGCACGAGTGCTGCGATCGTCTGCACTCCGATGTTGATGACCACGTACTCGGAGGTCACGACGAGCGAGTTCCAGAAGACGGGGTCGCCGGCGATCGCCACGTAGTTGTCGAGGCCGACCCACTCTGGAGGCTGCAGGAGGTTGAACTCGGTGAAGCTGAGATACACACCGCGCACCGTGGGCCACGCGAAGAACGCGAGGAACCCGATGAGGGCGGGTATGAGGAAGATCATTGCCGATCTGAAATCACTGCGCCGTATTGGCTTCGTTGCCACCGTCGTCACCACTTGGTCCTCCGATTAACTTCATTGTTGGAAGAAACCTAGTGACTTTGGCTCAGCTTCACAAGTGCCATTCGCTTGTTTTGGCGACAACGCAGATATCTTGCTGACGGCTAAAGTTCCACGACGAAAAGAATGGCTTGGGAAGGTCGTTGACGCTCCGTATCGGCGCCTGTTGCCGAGCCACGGGGCGGTCGTATCCTCAGACATGAGTCGGATTCAGATTGAACGACTGACGACTTCCACCACCCCTCGCAGCTACCTGTTCGCACTCACCGACGCCGGCGGCACCGTTCCCCCCGAGCTCGGTGTCGCACGTCGAGTCGTCGACCGGGGCCACCGTGTCACGGTGCTCGCCGACGAGTCGATGGCAGACCAGGTGCGCCGCACCGGGGCGGTGTTCCTGCCGTGGACGTCGAGCGCCGGCGAGTTCCGCGATTGGGAGCTGCGCACCCCGACGAGCCTCGCGCGAGGCATGGTCGATCACATGCTCGTCGGACCGGCTCCGGGCCAGGCGGATGACGCGACCGCGGCAATCGACGCGACGCTGCCCGACCTCGTGGTGACCTCCTTCGTCGGCCTCGGCGCCATGATCGCGGCCGAGGCGCGCGGGCTTCCGTTCGACATCCTGATCCCGAACATCTACACGCTGCCCGCGCCGGGCATGCCGCCGCTCGGCGCCGGAATGTCGCCCGCGCGCGGTCCGCTCGGGCGACTGCGCGATCGGGTCGTGACGGCCGCGAGCACTCGGCTGATCGACCGGTACGCGCTCGCACGAGTCAACGCCCTCCGCGCCGAGCACCGCCTCGACCCGGTCGCGACGACGTGGAGCCAGATGCAGCGAGCGAGTCGTCAGCTGGTGCTCACCTCCGCGGCCTTCGACTTCCCGGCCACGCTGCCGCAGAACGCCCGCTACGTGGGGCCGATCCTCGACGATCCGGCTTGGGCGGCCGATGAGGCCTGGACCCCGCCGGCTGGAGAAGGGCCGCTCGTGCTGGTGGCCATGTCCTCGACGTTCCAGAATCATGTGGCGTGCCTGCAGCGAATCGTGGACGCGCTCGGGGGCCTGCCTGTGCGAGGTCTGGTGACCACGGGCCCCGCTGTCGCACCGTACGCGATTCGGGCACCGGCGAACGTCACCGTGGTCGCCTCGGCGCCGCACCGCGAGGTGATGCGTCACGCCGGCCTCGTCATCACGCACGGCGGCCACGGCACCGTGATCAAGACCCTCGCCGCGGGCCTGCCGCTCGTCATCCTCCATCACGGCCGCGACCAGGCCGACAATGCCGCTCGGGTCACGGCCCGAGGTGTCGGCGTCGCCGTATCACGCCGCGCACCGGCGCGGAAGATCGCCTGGGCCGTCGCCGAGGTGCTCGGCGACCCCACCTATCGCGAGGCCGCCGAGCGACTCGGCCAGGCTGTGGCGCGCGACGCTGCAAGCAGTGCGCTGCTCGTCGAGCTCGAGCGCTGAGCCCGGCCGCCGTTTGCCATCCGGCGCGCAGATCCCGAAGTATTGGCAGATGGATGTCGACGTGAGCATCGATGTGGAACTGGTCACTGCCCTCGTCTCCGAACAGTTCCCGCAGTGGAGCCAGCTGCCCGTCACCCCAGTGCTGCCCGGCGGATGGGACAACCGCACCTTCCGGCTCGGCGACGAGTTGAGCGTGCGCCTGCCGAGCCACGAGAACTATGTGCTCCAGGTCGAGAAGGAGCAGCGCTGGTTGCCCTTCCTGGCACCGCAGCTGCCCGTCCCGGTGCCGGAGCCGGTCGGAATAGGGCAGCCGTCGGAGCGCTTCCCGTTCCCATGGTCGGTGTACCGGTGGCTGCCGGGCCACGCGGCATCCGCCGACCTGATCGCTCATGACGCGACGTTCGCCGCCGATCTCGGCGATTTCCTCGCCGAGCTCCAGCGGGCGGATGCATCCGGCGGCCCGCTCCCGGGCGCTCACAACTTCTCTCGCGGCGACTCGCCGGCCGTCTACGACGCGCAGACCCGGCAGGCGATCGAGGCCCTCGGCGAGACGATCGATGCCGCCATCGTTCGCGACGTCTGGGACGCCGCGCTCTCGACCCGGTGGCAGGCGGAGCCCGTGTGGTTCCACGGTGATGTCAGCGAGGGGAATCTGCTCGTCGACGGCCGACGGCTTGCCGCCGTCATCGACTTCGGCACGTCGGGCATCGGCGACCCGGCCTGCGACCTCGTCATCGGATTGACCACGTTCCGCGGGGAAGCCCGCGAGGCGTTCCGGGAGCACCGAGCGCTCGACGCCGACACGTGGGCCCGGGCCCGAGGCTGGGCGATCTGGAAGGCGCTGATCGTGGCCGCCGGCATCGCGGGCTCGCACTCCCCCGCATCAGAGGCACTCAAGGCCCGGCGCACGATCGACGCCGTGATCGAAGATCACCTGGCATCCCGGTGACGGTGGTGGGTCACGACGCGAGCCTCGCCGCCGTCGGCGCATCCGCGTAGCGTAGGCGACGAAGCGACGGGCCGAACAAGGAGGTTTAGATGCAGGTGATGTTGGGCCAGAAGAAGATCGTGATCTCCGAGCTCGAGAACGCCTGACGGGCTCTCGGATGCCACGCAATCCTGACATCCCCGATGCGTTCGACGTCTACACGGTCGTGGTGCTGCGGCGGCCGGCCGATGCGCCGAGGTTCTCAGACGAGGAGCTCGACGCGCTCCAGGCACGCCACCTCGCCTACCGCGCCGAGCTCGTGCGGCAAGGCGTGGTGGTCGTGAACGGGCCGTTCGACGAGCAGAGCGACCCGTCGTATCGCGGCATGTCGATCTTCGCCTGCGACCATGCCGAGGCTGCACGGCTGTCGGACGGCGACCCATCGGTTGCGGCGGGGCGGCTCTCCTATGACGTGATGGAGTGGTGGGTGCGCGCCGGCTCGCTCGTCTTCCCGCTCGCCGACGGTCCGGTCGGCGACCGCCGCTCGATGCCCGACGACTGACGACTGCGCTAGCCTGGGCGCGTGCCGGGAGGCGCGTCGCCCGTCACGGCTTCGAGCAACGCCTCGAGCCCATCGGCGACGTCGGCGAGTCGCGCGGGATCGACGGTCGCGAACTCCCGATCGATGGCCGGCAGGTACACCCGCGCCGCCGCGAGGAACCTGCGCCGCCCGTCGCCGGTCAACAGCGCGAATGCCGAGCGGCGGTCGTCGGGATTCGGCTCCCTGGCCACGAGGCCCGCGTCGACGAGCTCATCGACGAGCCGGCTCACGCGCGTGCGACTCAGCACCACCCGCTCGGAGAGCTGCCCCATGGTCAGGCGGCCACCGGCGTCGCGCAGTTCGAGCAGCACGTCGTACCAGCTCAGGGGCATGTCGCCTTCTCGGGCGACGACGCGGTCGAGGCGCGGAAGCAGTGCGGCGTGCAGGCGCAGCATCGCCTCCCACGTGCGTTCGGCATCACTCGGCGTCGGCATGATGCGAGCCTAGCGCAATTGTGTGCGTGCGCACGTACATGCTACTGTCCAGTCTCATCCAATTTATGTGCGTCTGCACACAAGAAAGGCTGGACCAATGACCACGCTGCTGCACATCTCCGCGTCACCTCGTGGCGAGGCATCCGAGTCACGTGCGATCGCCCACGAGTTCGTCGCGGCGTTCCGAGCGGCGAACCCCGAGGCATCCGTCGACGAGTGGAACCTGTGGGACGGATCGCTGCCCGAATTCGGCCCCGACGGCGCGGGCGCGAAGATGCGGGTCTTCGCCGGCGAGCAGCCGGCGGGGCCGCAGGAGACCGCATGGCATCGCGCCCGCCTCGCCTTCGAGCGCTTCGCGGCGGCGGACCTCTACCTGTTCAGCCTGCCGATGTGGAACCACGGCATCCCGTACATCGCCAAGCAGTTCATCGACGTCGTCAGCCAGCCTGGCATGGTGTTCGACTTCGACCCCGAGACCGGGTACACCGGCCTGCTCAGCGGCCGCCGCGCGGCGGTCGTGTACACGAGCGCGGTGTACGGCGACGGCCGGCCCGCCGTGTTCGGGAGCGACTTCCAGCAGCCCTACTTCGAGGACTGGCTGCGCTGGACGGGAATCACGGATGTCTCGTCGATCGGCTTCCGTCCGAACCTCGCGACTGCCGACGCCGAGCTGGGGCGGAGGTCGGCGCGGGATGCCGCGCGCCGCGAGGGCGCCGAGCTCGGTCGCACGACGCTGCTCCGCGCTTCCTGATCCGACGCGGCATCGTCAACCTCATGGCGTGCGCCTTCCGGCGGCGTAGATTGGGCTCAACGAGGAGGTTCGCGTGAGCATTCGTGAGTCCACCGTCCCGCCTGTCGAACACGTCGACGAGCAGCAGTCGCGCGCCGTCGCTGAGGCCGCGCGCGAGCAGGAATGGCGCAAGCCGAGCTTCGCCAAGGGCCTCTACCTGGGGCAGTTCGACCTGTCGCTGATCCATCCGCACCCGCGACCGGAACCTGGCCGCATCGAGCGCGGCGAGAGGTTCCTCGCCGACCTCGAGTCGTTCCTGCGAACCGTCGACGTCGCGCTCATCGAGCGCGAGTCGCGCATCCCCGACGAGGTCTTCGCTGGGCTCGCTGAGATCGGTGCCTTCGGGATGAAGATCCCGGTCGAGCACGGCGGACTGGGGCTGGGACAGCACTACTACAACCGCGCGCTGGTGATGATCGGGGCGATGAACGCCAGCATCGGCGCGCTGCTCTCGGCACATCAGTCCGTCGGACTGCCCGAGCCGCTCATGCTCGCCGGCACCGACGTGCAGAAGCGGCAGTACCTGCCGCGCTGCGCGAAGGGCGCGATCAGCGCCTTCCTGCTGACCGAGCCCGAGGTCGGCTCGGACCCTGCCCGACTGCGGGCCACCGCGGTGCCGACCGAGGATGGCACCGCGTACGTACTTGACGGCACCAAGCTGTGGACCACGAACGGGGTGGTCGCCGAACTGCTCGTCGTGATGGCGCGCGTGCCCAAGTCCGACGAACACCGCGGCGGGATCAGCGCCTTCATCGTCGAGGCCGACTCCCCCGGCATCACCGTGCACCGGCGCAACGCCTTCATGGGGTTGCGCGGGCTCGAGAACGGACTGACCTCGCTGCGGAGCGTGCGAGTTCCGGCTGAGAACCTGATCGGCCGCGAGGGCGAAGGCCTCAAGATCGCGCTGACGACCCTCAACGCCGGCCGGCTGGCGATCCCGGCCATCTGCGCCGGCGTCGGCAAGTGGAGCCTGAAGATCGCGCGCGAGTGGTCGAAGGCACGCGTTCAGTGGGGCCGGCCCGTCGGCGAGCATGCCGCAGTCGCGCACAAGGTGGCCTTCATCGCCGCGACGACGTTCGCGCTCGAAGCGGTGGTCGACCTGTCGGGCATGCTCGCCGACGAGGACCGCAAGGACATCCGCATCGAGGCGGCGCTCGCCAAGATGTGGGCCTCCGAGATGGGATGGCGCATCGCCGACGAGCTCGTGCAGATCCGCGGCGGACGCGGGTTCGAGACGGCGGCGTCGCTCGCGGCTCGCGGCGAACGCGCGGTCGGCGCCGAGCAGGTGCTGCGCGACATGCGGATCAACCGGATCTTCGAGGGCTCGACGGAGATCATGCGCCTGTTGATCGCGCGCGAGGCCGTCGACGCGCACCTCAAAGCCGCGGGCGACCTGATCGACCCGCACCTCGACATGGCCCGCCGGCTGAAGGCCGCCGCCTCGGCCAGCGGGTTCTACGCCCGCTGGCTGCCGCAGCTGGTCACCGGCAAAGGCGATCTGCCCACCGCGTACGACGAGTTCGGCGCACTCGCACCCCATCTGCGCTACGTCGAACGCACGAGTCGCAAGCTGGCGCGCGCGACCTTCTATGGGATGGCCCGCTGGCAGGGCGGTCTGGAACGCAAGCAGGGTTTCCTCGCCCGCGTCGTCGACATCGGCGCCGAGCTCTTCGCCATTTCGGCGTCGTGCGTGCGCGCGGCGATGATCGCCGCCGACACGCCGGATCAGGGCAAGGCCGCCTACCAGCTCGCCGACACGTTCGCCGAGCAGTCCCGTCTTCGTATCGAGCGGCTGCTGGATGCGCTCTGGCACAACACGGATGCCGCCGATGAGCGCCTTGCCGCACTGGTGCTCGACGGCAGCTATACCTGGCTCGAGCAGGGCATCATCGATCCCAGCGAGGGCACCGGCCCGTGGATCACCGAGGAGGTGCCTGCCGACGCGGCGGAGAACGTGGCGCGCCGCGTCATCCGGCCGACGAAGGAGCCGTAGGCTCCGGTCACCCGTCGACGACCTCCAACCGCGGTTCGAGGCCGAGGTACTCGGCGTACCGCGCCGCGGCATCCGTGATGGCCTCGACCTCGCGCTCCTCCAGCGCCCGGTGTGGCCGTACCTCGAACGTGACCGCCTTCGGGCTGACCGTGCGCTTCATGCCGGCGACCAACTGCGCATCCACGAGCGCCATGCCGATCGCCGTCTCGCGCACCCGCGGCACCACGCCCTCCCCGTCGATCATCCAGCGCGAGTCCTGGTAGCCGCGGTACATCTCGTCGAGCACCTGCAGCAGGTGACCGGCGGGCGACGCCGACGTCGGGACGTCGCCGGGCCCATGCCAGAACGTGCGTCCATCGTGGTCGAACGATACGAGCCGGTCGGCGGCACCCGCGATCCCGCGCCGCACGTCGGTCACGGTGAGGGTGGCCCAGTACGCGAGGTCACGCTCGGTCGCCGGCCCGTGATTCGTGAAGTAACGCAGGGCGAGCTCGGTGAGCGCGGCGTCGCGGTCGAGTCGCCTCGGCGCCGGCACGCGGTCGGCGAAGAGGGCGTACGTGTGCTCGCCGTCGCGCGGCACGCCGCTGCACACCAGACCGTGCAGCTCGAGATGCGCGAGCAGCAGCATGGGCTGCTGGCCGACGAGTTCAATGCCGCGGTCGGCCAGGGCAGCGGCGAGCTCGGCTCGGGTGCGATCGGATGCCGCGGCGAGGGTCGCCTCGACGGCGTCGGTGAGCGCGGTCATGCGGTCGGCAAGCGGCCGAAGCTGCTGGTCGACGGTCGGCAGCACCCGCGGTGCGGTGAGCTCGAGCAGCCACCCCGCATCCTCGGCGTGTACGTAGTGCCACGTCGGGCGCAGCACGTGGGTGCGGAGAACGCGACCGTCGGCGATGGCGTCGGCCAGGTCGCCCCGGCGCGGCGACGCGGTGCGGGTCGCGACCGCCCACGCCGACTGTGACGGGTTCTCGGCCTGCACGGCCAGGAGCGAGGACACCACCTGTTCGGCCTGCGCAACCGGGGCGGCGAGCAGTTGCGAATGCAGCCGCCATCGTGCGATGTCGCGGTCGTTGGTCACGCCGAAAACATAGTCGCGTATCTGCCCGTTCGCCACGCGGCTCAGCGGGCAAGTGCCGACTCGGCGTCGAACCCTGCCAGCTTGTGCGGATTCGCGACCGAGTAGAGCCGGGTGATCCGTCCGTTCTCGATGGTCACGCTCATCGCGCCGATGAGGTTCCCGTCGACCTCGACCCGCGCGCCGGGCGCGCCGTTCACCCACGCCGGGGTGGCGACGAGCTGAACCTTGAACTTCGCCATGCCGCCCAAGATGTAGGCAGCCAGCCGCTCGGCGCCCACGATCGGTCGTCGCGCCGCCCCGCGAACCTGTCCGCCGCCGTCGGCGACCGCCACGACGTCGGGCGCGAGCACGTCCATGAGGCCCTGCAGGTCGCCGGTGTTGAGCGCGGCGAGGAAGCGCTCGACCACCTGCTCCTGCTCGGTCGCATCCACCCGGACGCGAGGGCGGCGCGCTGCCACGTGATCCTTCGCACGATGGGCGATCTGCCGCACCGCCGCCGGTGTCTTGTCGACCGCCTCAGCGATCTCGTCGTAGGGCACGTCGAAGACCTCGCGTAGTACGAATACGGCGCGCTCGATCGGGCCGAGCGTCTCGAGCACCATGAGCATCGCCATCGAGAGGCTCTCGGCGAGCTCGACGTCGTCGGCGACATCCGGACTCGTCAAGAGCGGCTCGGGCAGCCACTCCCCCACGTACTCCTCCCGGCGGCGCGAGACCGTGCGCAGGTGGTTGAGCGCCTGCCGGGTGACGATCCGCACGAGGTAGGCGCGCGGCTCTTGCACGTTCGCCTGATCGACGTCGGCCCACCGGAGCCAGGACTCCTGCAGCACATCCTCGGCGTCGGCGGCGGAGCCGAGCATCTCGTAGGCGACCGTGAAGAGCAGGCCGCGGTTGGTCACGAACGGGTCGTCGCTCATACCGACGAGACTACGTGCCGCGAGTAGTTCAGGGGACTTCGATGGTGAGCACGGCCGGCCGCTTGCCGGAGCTCGTCGGCGGCGCGGCCGCGACGGCCCGCGAGACGCAGCAACACATCGTCGAGTCGGAGGCCTTCTGCCGGTCGGAGTAGAACACGTCGCGGTGGTCGATGCGGCCGGCCAGGCCGAGGACCTTCACCTGGCAGAGCCCGCACTCGCCCTTGCGGCAATCCGACATCATGTCGACGCCCTCGCGCTCGAGGGCTTCGAGCATGGACTCACCGGAGCCGACTGCGGCCTCGACACCCAGCCGCGGAATGCGGACCACGAACGGCTCTGCGTCGAACCAACCGCTGTTGCCGAAGGTCTCGTAGCGCAGGTTGGTGCGGTCGAGCCCGCGATCGGCCCAGGTGCGGCGCACCGCGTCCATGAGCCGGATGGGGCCGCACATGTAGAGCTCGGTGTGGGCGGGTACGCCAGCAACGAGGGCGGGGACGTCGAGGGAGCCGCCCTCGTCGTCGATATGCGCCTCGAACCGATGTCCGTGCAGGGCGGCGAGGTCGTCGAGGTACGCCATCGCCGCGCGAGAGCGGGCGACGTAGACGAGTCGGTAGTCCGCGCCGAGCCGGCGGAGCAGCGCGGCCATTCCGGCGATCGCCGTGATGCCGATGCCGCCGGCCAGCAGCACGTAGGAGGGCGCTCCGACACGAAGGGGGAAGTTCTGCAGCGGCTTGGTGACCCTGAGCACCTGCCCCTGCTCGAGCGAGTGCATGAACTCCGATCCACCGCGCGAGTCGGGGGTGCGGAACACCGTGATGACGAGGTGGCCGCCGTTGTCGGGAGCCTCCACGACGGAGTAGGAACGCACCTGCTGCTCCCCGTTCACGGTGGCGAGCACATCGATGTGCTCGCCCGGCCGCGTCGGCTCGGGTCGTTCGGGCTGCAATACGATCCGCCGGATGCGATCGGCGACGTCGTCGACGGCGGTGACCTCGGCGCTCTGCCACACGTCGTCTCGGGAGGTGATCACGAGCGCGCCTCAACCCTTCGAAGAGGCCGCCGGCGCGGCGGCCGGAGCGGCGACGGAGCGGCCCTCGGACTCGAGCGCTCGTTCGAGGAGCCTGCGCACCCACATCCCGCCCATGTCGATGTTCAGGTTGTAGAACTCATGGTCGGGGTTCGCGTCGATGGCCGCCTGTTGGGCCTGCAGCATGGCCTCGTCTTCGCCGAACACCCCGTGCACACCGTTGCGCAGCTGCGTGGTGATGAGCTGGCTCTCCAGTCGGTAGTTGCGCATGAAGGCCCAGAAGTAGTGGCACGAGCGATCGGTCTCGGGGGCGATCGTGTTCATGACGTAGCCGTTGACCCCACGCGAACGGTCCCCTTCCGGCGCGCCGGTTCCCGCCTCGGCCACCCCCACATCGATGCAGATCGTGGACGGGAACGTGTAATGGATGATCTGCCAGCGATCGACCTTGCCTTCGAAGCCGGGGAACTTGTCGCGCATGTTCTTGAGCCAGAAGGGAGGGGCGTCGATATTGCGCATCCAGCGGGTCACAGTGACGGTGTTCTCATCGTGGGTGACCTCGAACTCGGACTCGCTGAGCTCCTCCTGCCCGATGCTCGACGAATGCACGAACTCCTCGTGGGTGAGGTCCATGAGGTTGTCGAGCACGAGCTGGTAGTTGCAGGGTGCCTGAATCGTCTCCCCGTCACCTGCCCACTCGTCGCTCTCCAGCTGGTGCATGTCAGGCAGGAGCGCCGGGTCTGCCAGGGTCGGGTCGCCGAGCCACACCCACACGTAGCGGAAGCGCTCCGACACTGGGTAGGAGGCCACGGTGGCCGAGGGGTTCAGCGTCTCCTGTGCGGGCATGGAGGTGCACCGCCCCGCGGCGTTGTAGCGCAGGCCGTGGTACGGGCACTGGATCTCGTCGCGCCCCACGAGCTTGCCTTGGGACAGTGGGGCGAGCCGGTGCCAACAGGCATCGGCGAGGGCGACGGGATGGCCGTCCTGCGTGCGGTAGAGGGCCAGCGGACGGCCCGCGATGGTGCGGGAGAGGATCCCCTTGCCGGTGATCTCGTGGTCCCACGCTGCGGGGTACCACGCGTTGAGGGGATACGACAGCAGCTTGGCGGTCGTGCTGTTCGTCGTGGTCGTCGTCATTGACGTGATCATGGGGCATCCTCTGCTGAGTTCTTCCAAGAGCAGCGAATAACTATCTCGATAGGTATTCGCGGCTGTGGGCATACACTACCTATGTCGGTAGTGATTTTGCAAGGGATGCCGCGGTTACGCTCGTGAGAACGCCGCGCCCGACTCGAGAAAGGACCCGCGAGTGAGTCTCCGTTCGGCCCTGCTGGCTCTCCTGTCCTCGGGTCCGATGACGGGCTACGACGTCGTCAAGCAGTTCAGCTCCTCGGTGGGTCATGTCTGGCACGCGCCCGACTCGCAGATCTACCCCGAGCTTCGGCGGATGCATTCCGAGGGGCTCCTCTCGAGCAGGCCCGTGCCCTGGGGCAGCCGCGGGGCCACCAAGACCGAGTACTCGATCACGCCTGATGGCGAGCGGGCTCTTCGGCGATGGCAAGACGAACCCGAGGGCTACGTCAGGGAGCGGGATGCCGCGCATCTGCGGGCTGCCTACTTCGAGTGGGCCGCACCGGGCGCCGCCGCCACGCAGCTTCGCGCCCATATCGAGCATTTCCGCGATCAGCGGGCACAGGCCCTCGAGCAGATCGCGGCGATCGAGAACCGCACGAGCCCCACCCTCGCGCGACGCCTCGCCGCCAATCCCGAAGACCAGTGGGAGCGCATCAGTCAGTTCAAGCTGTTCGCCTACGAGGGCCAGGTGGCTCGCGCCGAACAGGAGATCGCGTGGGCGAAGCGTGGCCTGCGCCTGCTGGAGGAGCTCGGCGAGCTCGATGGGCCCGGCGGGCCCGACGGGCCCGAGTAGCCAGCGCCGTCAGAGCGCCCCGGTCGCCGCCGTCTCGCGCACGCGAGTCGTGTCGCCGAACACCAGCAGCCGGTCGGCGAGCTTGTCGACGAAGAACCGGTCGTGGCTGACCACGACGACCGCACCCGGGAAGTGCGTGAGTGCCCGCTCCATCACCTGGGTGCTGGTGATGTCGAGGTGGTTCGTCGGCTCGTCGAGCACGATCACGCCGGCGCCTGAGAGCAGGCACTGCGCGATCGCGACGCGAGCCCGCTGACCACCGGAGAGGGTGCCGATCTTCTGCTGCAGGTCGGCATCGGAGAACTGCAGCATCGCGAGGAACCGGTTCACGCTCTTCTTCGTCGCCGTGAACGCGAGCGAGTCGGGGTAGGCGTTGACCGCGTGTCCGACGGTGTCCTCGAGATCGAGCTCGGCGTAGACCCGGTTGTACGAGACGAAGCGCACGCCCTTCGCCCAGCGCACGGTCCCGGCATCCGGTTCGGTCTCGCCGGTGAGCACGTCGAGGAGCGTCGACTTGCCCGAGCCGTTCGACCCGAGCACCGCGACGCGGTCACCGCGGTGCAGGCTGAACGTGAGGCCTTCGAAGAGCGGCGTGCCGTTGAAGCCCTTGGTGAGTCCCTCGACCGTGAGCAGGTCGTTGCTGACGCGCAGCCCGTCGTAGATGGCGGTGATGATCTGGTCGATCGGGCGCGGCGCCTGACGCTTCTTGATGTCGGCGAGCCGGCGGGCCACTGCGTTCGCGGGGTTGCGGGCCGCCTCGCGACGCGCGGTCGACGCCGCCTGCTCGTAGGCCAGCAACTCCTCCTCGTGCGCGAACTGGCGCTCGAGCATCCTCAGCCGCGACTGCTTGGCGTGCACATAGGCCGAGTAGTTGCCCTCGTACTCCTGCAGGCGGTAATTCTCGATCTCGACGATGCGGTTGACGACCCCGTCGAGGAACTGCCGGTCGTGCGAGACCACGAGCACGGCGCCGGCGAAGCCCTGCAGCCAGCCCTCGATCCAGCGCACGCCGTCGAGGTCGAGGAAGTTCGTCGGCTCGTCGAGCAGCAGCACGTCGGGCGCCTGCACGAGGATCAGCGCGAGCGCGGCGCGGTTGCGCCATCCGCCAGACAACCGGTCGACGGGAAGGTGCCGCCGCTCCTCGTCGAAGCCGAGGCTCGTGAGCACGGTGTCGATGGTGTTCTCGTAGGTCCAGCCGCCGATGGCGTCCATACGCTCGAACAGCTCGCCCTGCTCGGCGAGCAGGCGCGTCATCGCGGCATCCGTCATCGGCTCGGCGAGCTGCACGCCGATCGCGTCGATGCGGGCCTGCGTCTCGTGCACCGCAGCGAAGTGACCGCTCAGCGTCTCTTGGGTGCTCTGCTCGCCGTCGAGCTCGGAGAACTGCGAGAAGTACCCGATCGTGGTGCCGAGGGTCGCGTCGACGGTGCCGCCCGATGGCTCCTGTCGCCCGAGCACGAGCTCGAGGAAGGTCGTCTTGCCCGTGCCGTTCTTGCCGATGAGGCCGATGCGGTCACCCTGGCGCAGCTTGAGGAACGCCTCCCGCAGCACGGGTCGCCCGTCGAACTCCATGCTCACGTCGTTCAGGCGGATCAGGCTCACGGGTGTCCTTGCGTTGGGCGAGGGCCCACTCTACCCGGCGCGTCGCGGCCGAGCCTGTGAAGGAGAACCCCCTCAGCCCGATGACGGCGGCGTCTCGGCTCCTGCCGTCGCGCCTCCCTCGACCGCGACGATGCGGTGATCCTCGGCGTGGGTGAGCTCTGTGCGCAGGAAGAGCTCATCGGTCGGCAACCGCAGGTCGAAACGGGCGAAGGCCGCCACCCGCAGGTCGCCGGCGTCGACGGCGAGGTCGAGCACGTGTCCGCCGAAGCCTCGATCATCACTGAGGAAATGGAGGTGGAGCCCGGCGACGGCGATGCCCTGGTAGATGGCCGGGGTCCAGAACCCCACCAACGTGCCACGCACCGCCTTCTCGACCGTCTCGACCTGGTGACTCGTCACTTCGGCGAGCATCGGGAGCGGATGGTGCTGCCGGGCCGTGATTCGCACGCGGACCTCCGACAGCACGCCGTCGAACCGGACGGCGTGGAAGAGGTTCCTGCTGGTGAGCGCCCCCTCGACGGATGCCGCGAATCCCGCGAGATCCCGCTCGTTCACGCTGACCGGCGCGAGGTCGGGAAACCGGCACACGATGGCGAACGGCAGGATCTCGTCGTCGTCCATCGCGACGGGAGGACTGTCGAGCGTGCATTCGATCACCGCACCGTCGAGGATGACGACCTCGCCGCCGAGGTGGTCGACGCAGCCGAGGCCGAAGTCACCGATCGAACGCGCTTCGGCGACCGGCAGGCCCGACTCGTATGCGCCGGCGAGCAGGGCGTCGAGCACGGCGAACTGCGTCACGGCAGCACCGGGCTCGGAGGGTCGACGTGTCACGGTGCGAGCGTACCCCGGCCCGGTGAGGACCGATCGATGTTCGGTTAGCACGTTGGGCGGCGATGCGGGCGTCATCCAACGCCTCTACCTTCGGTGATCCAGGCACTTATGCTTCACCCACGAGCGGAGCGCCCAGGAACTCGCCTGCTCGTGCGCCGCGTCGGTTCGGCGGCTCTACCTCCGCCGCGTCGAGGAATGACCGCGCCGAGACGGCGCTCTGCTCATCGAGGAGCCAGAGTACGAGGCGTGCCGGGCCGCCGCTCGGGGGCACGGTGATCGTCTCGGCGTCGGACAGTGTGAACGGCTCGATCCGGATCACATCGGTGGAGGCGTCTGTGCGTTTCGGGAGTTCGTCGACTGGGGATCCGGCTGGAACCCACGCCGCGTGCACCGTGGCGTGCAGAGCCGACTCGCCGTGATGCGAGACATGCACCTCGATGGAGAACGGCTCGGTGGGCGGCAAGATGTCGGCTCCTGCGGACAGGGGTACGGTGACAAAGACCGAGCTGCTCGCCATGAACAGCCCGACAGGATGCCGCTCGTGCTCCTCGGCGAGCACGAGTTCGACGGCCGGTTCGACCACGTCGCGATCGACAATGTGCGTGCCGCGCACGACGCCGTCTCGCACCTCATCAGCCTCGGCCGCCGCCGCATCGCCGCCATCGGCACACAACCGCTCGAGGAATACGCGACACCGTTGCAGCGCACCGCCGGCTACGAGGCTGCACTGCGCGACGCGGGAATCGACCCCGAGCCCAGCTACGAGAAGTCTGCCGCCCACTACAGCCGCGGCGACGGATACGCCGCAGCCACTGCGCTCCTCGAGTTGAGCCCGCGCCCCGACGCGATCTTCTGCTTCTCAGACCTGCTCGCCATGGGTGCCATGCGCGCGATCTTCGACGCCGGCCTGCGCGTTCCCGACGACATCGCGGTGATCGGCATCGACGACATCGAAGAGGGCCGATTCGCACGGCCGTCGCTCAGCACGGTCTCCCTCGACACACCGTTCATCGCCCGTGAGGCAGTGCACCGAATAACGACCCGAATCGACGATCCGACGTCGCCCGCGCAGGAGATCGTCGCTCCACACCGGCTCATCGCCCGAGAAAGCACGATCGGCACGACTCCCCGTAACTGAGCCTCGGCAACAAGGCGGTACTCGCTGAATCCGGCACGGTGTTGTTCGCGAACACGAATCTCGGCGCGGGCGACTGGACCGAGGCGGAAACGCCGGTCACTGTGAACCCGACCGGCGGTTACGGCTCAGGCGTCCCATCGTGTCCCGGCTACCCCACGCCGATGATTCCGCGAGAGGACGGCACCAGCTACCTCTACCTCGCCGCAACCTGGCTCGGAACCGGAAACCAATGTGAGCTGCGCTTCGGTATCGGCATACTCCCCGAGCACCGACGGCCCCGCGCGTCGGACAACTACGTGTCGACGACCTCGAGCCGTTGCTTGAGGAGGGCGAGGCTCGCGGGAATCTCAGTGCGCGCACCGCGGTTCGCCATCAACCGGATCACCTTGCCGATACCGCGACCCTCGAACCAGATGCGGTAGTCGACGTGCGTGCCTGTCGGGTCGACCGGGAGGAGTGAGATCGCAACGTGGGCCCGGACCAGGCCCTCGATACCCTCGACCGCCCAACGACCCCCGGGCGCGCACTCGGTGACTTCCCACCGCATCTTCTGCGTGCCGCCCGGCACCCTGCGAACCTCGTACCCCCGCATCCCCACCTGCCGAATTGCGGGCGGCTCGGCGCCGGCCTCTTCCACCGACGGCTGCCACTCAGGAAGCCGTGCCGTGTCGGTGACGTAGTCGAAGACCTCCTGCGGAGTCCGGGCGATCTCGGTGCTGCATTCGATGACCTTCATGGCGGCCACTCTCCTCAATTGTCGGCATTTCCTTGCCCGACTTATATTGATGCCAGTATCATTCTCCTTAATGTCAGAGGTGTCAAGACGTACGTACGACGCAACGCGTCGGCGACAACAGGCGGCCCGCACGCATGCTCGTATCGTCGAGGTCGCCGGGCGGCTGTTCGTGGAACGTGGATATGCCGGCACCACGATCCCCGCAATCGCCGGCGAGGCCGGCGTGGCCGTGGAAACCGTCTACCGTGCGTCGAGCGGCAAAGCCGGACTCCTTGCCGACGCCGTGCGGGCCGCCGTCGCGGGTGGAGCCGAACGCGCCGACGTTCCGATCACCGAACGGCCTGCGATCCGGCGGATCATCGAGGAGGCAGACCCAGTCCGACAGTTGCAGCTCTACGCCGCGACGCAACCCGGGATCTGGTCTCGCGTCGGCCCCCTCCTGCGCGTGCTCGACGCCGCCGCCAATAGTGACGCCTCGCTGGTCCGATTCCGGGAGCAGATCGTTGCCGACCGGCGGCACGGCCTGCGAGACGGGCTCGGGCAGATGCTCGAGCAGCGCGGGATGCTGAGTGCCGGCGTCACCGCCGAGCGGGCCGGCGATATCGTGTACGCCATCTGCGGCCAGGCCAACTACCTGGCCCTCGTCGACGACTGCGGGTGGACGGAGGCAGCATACGAGTCTTGGCTGTCCGAGACGCTGATCACCGCCCTGCTTCCCCGCGCAGCGGCCGACGAGGGTGACTGACGATGAGTGCTCAACTGGGGAGTTCGACGGTATAGGAGACGATCTCGCTGACGCGTCCGTCGACGAAGTCGTAGATGTCGCACGACGCGACGACCGAGACGTCTCCCCCTGCGTCGGTATACCTGGCGAGGCTGTCGACCACGACGCTCTCGTTGGCGACTACGACGCTCTCGTTGCCGACCACGACGCTCTCGTTGCCGACCACGGTGCGGAAGCGCTGGAACTCGGTCGTGATACCGGCGAGATCCGCGGAGGTGCGCGCGCAGGCCTGCTTCACCGCCTCGGGCCCGATCACGGGTTCGGCGCCGACGAGCGTCCAGACGACGTCGCCGGCGAGGTGCGGCAGCGCAACCTCGAAGCGATGGCTCGAGAACGCGCGGGCGATCTTCTCGTTCGTGAGGTCCATGGGCCTGCCCTCCTGCGCGGGTGGCCCGCGCTTCGGCGGATGCTGGATGCGTTCAGCCTCGTGCTGCCACCGGCATCCGTCAAGGGTCGCTGCCGAGCGCATGACCCGATTCGATCGCGATGGCCTGGACCTCGGGCCGCGCGGAGGCGCCGCTACCCGTCGAACCCGACGCGATCGACGCGTCGGTGATACCGGACCCCGATGACGGCGCCGAGGATGGCGCCACCGAGGCTTGCCACGGCGACGACGACCGCGGTGATGCTGCCCGCAATCGTGAGCACGCCCTCGGAGACCGGGATGCGGGGGAACGTGTTCAGCTCGCCGAGGACGTCGTACTGGCTCCCCAGCACGACGCTGACGAGTGCGACCACGATCGCGATGACGAGCGACCACACCCAGACGGCGAGCCCCTGCCTGACGCCGTTGAAGCGGGCCATGCGCCCGGTGACGTAACCGCCGCAGTAGTAGGCGACGAGCACGATCACGAGCAGCGCGCCGGCGCCGATCCAGCCGATCGTCTCGGTATCGAAGGGGCCGACGCCCGCGGATGCTCCGGGGTCCAGCATCACGCCGAGGCCGAGTGCGGCGCCGGTGGCGGCGAGGAGCCCGGTGAGGATGGCCGCGGTGCCCGTGGCGGTGAGCCACCCGAAGAACGCCGAGCCGACCTTCACGCCGCCGAACTCCTCTCGTTGGCGTTCGATGACCTCATCGGTGGTGAGCGGGCGGGAGTCGACGACGTCGTCCCAGGCGTCGGGTGGCGTCTCGACGGTCGTCTGCGAGCCCGTTGTGGGCGCAGGGTCCAGGTTTCGGAACGGCTCGGCCGGGTCTCGATTCGGATCTGCGGGGTACAGCGGGTAGGTCACGGTGTCTCCTCGTCACTCGCTCGACGCCGGGGGTAGCGCCAGCGCGAATCTACGCGAAACAGCTCGCGGCGGCGAGCGGCGCTGCAACCGAATCTGCTTCGACGTCATCACCGGCGGCTCATGTCCTCGGTGATCCGTACGCTCAGACGGAACCCGAACCCGAACCCCGAGCACGAGGAGACCGAGCCGAGATGATGGGCGTCAATCACGCCACGAGCGGAGCTGCAGCATGGATCGCAGCGACCGCGGCGATGCCGTACGTCACAACGGGGTACTACCCCCTCGACTCGGTCGGCGTGATCGCCGGCTCCCTCGTCTGCGCTGGAGCGGCGCTCCTGCCCGACGCCGACCACCACAACGCGACCATCGCACACTCCGTCCCCATCGTCGGGTCACTGGCCGCGGGCGCGGTGGGCGCAGCCACGGGCGGTCACCGGCACGGGGCGCACTCGGTTCTCGCGGTCGCCGCCGTCGCTCTCGCGTCGTTCGCGCTCGGCCACGTCACGATGACGACCGAGAACCTCGGCACCTTCGCAATCGGGCCTGGAATCGCGACGATGGCGCTGGTGTGTTTCGCGCTGAAAGCCCGAGACCTCGTGGAATCGTGGCTCACGGCGTGGATTCTCGGGGCGATTGCCGGCGCACTCATCGTGTTCTTCGCCCCACACCAGCTGGCCTGGTTCCCGATCGCCGTCACGCTCGGATATGCGGTGCACCTTGCCGGCGACTTCCTCACGACCGGCGGCCTGCCTGGACTTCTCTGGCCCTGGGTTCCGAAGCCCCCGGAGGCGCTGAAGACAGTGCCCGTGATGAACCGCGTCTGGATGGCCAACGGCTACATCACCATGCCGGTTCTCGGGAACGCCGGGTCCGTGAGGGAGATGCTCCTCGGCTTCGTGCTCGCCCTCTACTGCGTCTACGGTCTTGCTCACGAAGCCCTCCGCGGCTTCGGCGTCGACCTGCTGAGCATCCTGTAGGCGTGTCGCGCTGACGTGTACTGAGAGGTCCTCCCTCGTTTCCGCTAGTGCGCGTAGCTTCGAACAGATGACTGAAACAGCGACGCTGAACTCACTGACCCTGAACAACGGAATCACGATGCCCGCGCTGGGCTTCGGCGTGTTCCAGACGCCGCCAGACGAGACCGTCGAGGCCGTGGCATCCGCTCTCCGCATCGGGTACCGCCACATCGACACCGCCGCCGCGTACCTGAACGAACGCGAGGTCGGCGAGGGTATTCGGCGCTCGGGCCTCGACCGTTCGGAGATCTTCATCGAGACGAAGGTGTGGATCAGCGACTACGGCTACGACGAGACGCTGCACGCCTTCGAGAAGAGCACGCGCAAGCTCGGAGTCGACGCGCTCGACCTGTTCATCCTGCACCAGCCCATGCCGAAGCGGTTCGATGCGACCGTGCAGGCGTACCGAGCGCTCGAGAGCCTGCTCGCCGACGGGCGCGTGCGTGCGATCGGCGTGAGCAATTTCATGCCCGACCACCTCGCGTCGCTGCTCGAGCAGACCTCGGTGGTGCCGGCGGTGAACCAGGTCGAGGTGCATCCGTACTTCTCGCAGCCCGAGGTCAGGGCCGCGGATGCCGCGCACGGCATCCTGACGCAGGCGTGGTCGCCGATCGGCGGCATCACGTTCTACCGCGGTGAGGGCAAGGGAACGCTCGACGACGACGTGATCGGCGGCATCGCCGTGAACCATGGCAAGACACCGGCACAGGTGATGCTGCGCTGGCATCTGCAGCAGGGCCGTTCGGCCATCCCGAAGTCGGTGCGTGCCGAGCGAATCGCGGAGAACTTCGACGTGTTCGACTTCGAGCTCGCTTCGCCGGAGCTCGAGGCGATCGACCGACTCGACACCGGCGTGCGCGGCGGACCGAACCCCGCCGACATCACGACGGAGACCTTCGCGCTCACCATCCCCGAGGCGTAGCTCGCACCTCGCCTCCAGCGGGTCGCGGGCTACCCGCCGTCGGTCTGCAGGAAGGCGAGCACTGCGGCGACACGGCGATGCACGCCCGTCTCGGGCAGGCGGAGCTTGGTGAAGATCGCGTTGACGTGCTTCTCGACGGTGGATGACGAGAGGTAGAGCGACTGCTCGATGCCCGCATTCGTGCGGCCCTGCGCCATCTCACGCAGCACATCGAGCTCGCGCGGCGACAGGGCCGCGAGCGGACTCGTCGCGCCCGCGCTCCGGCGGCGCACGAGCGTGTCGACGATCTGCGGATCGATGACGGAACCGCCCGCGCGCACCTCACGGAGGGCGTGCACGAGGTCTTCGAGATCGCCGATGCGATCCTTCAGCAGGTAGCCCAGCCCGGCCGATCCGTCGGCGAAGAGGGCGAGCGCGTAGCTCTCGTCGGCGTGCTGCGACAGCACCACCACGCCCGTTTCGGCGTGCGCGGTGCGGATCGCGCGGGCCGCCTCGATGCCCTCCATGTGGTGGCCGGGCGGCATCCGGATGTCGGTGAGCACTGCGTCGGGGTTGAGGCGCCGCACGGCGTCGAGCAACTCGGTCGCGTTGCCGGTGCCGGCGACCACGTCGATCTCGCCGGAGTCCTCGAGCAGGCGACGAACTCCCTCGCGCACCAGGTAGTTGTCCTCGGCGATCACGACCCGCAGCATGCCCTGTTCACTCAACGCGATCTGCCTCTCGCTCGACGGGGAGGTCGACGAGCACGGTCGTGCCCGACGGGTGGTTGCCCGAGACGCTCACCGTACCCCGCAGCGCCGCCACCCGGTCGCGGATGTTCGCCAGGCCGCCACGCGATGCATTCGCCGCCGCGAGCGTGCCGATGCCGTCCCCGTCGTCGCTGATCGCGATCCGCAAGTGGCCGTTACTTCGCTCGAGCCCCACTGCGGCGCGGGTCGCATTCGCGTGCTTCGCCGTGTTCGCGAGCGCCTCCCGCACGACGTAGTACGCCGTCGTCTCCACGTCAGCGGGGAATCGCTCGGCGCGCACACCGTCGTCCGCTTCGACGGTCAGCGGGATCGGGAACCTCGCCACGCTCGACTCGACCGCGGCCACGAGGCCGTTGTCGCTGAGCACGGGCGGGTGGATGCCGCGGGCGAGTTCGCGCAGGTCGGTGAGCGTCTCCCGGGCCTGGTCCTGCAATTCCGTCAGCTCCTCGGGCGTGAGCTCCCCGCGCTGCAGTCGGTTGCGGGCGAGGCGGAGTCCGGCGATCTGCGCCACCACGGTTTGCTGGATGCCGTCGTGCAGGTCCCGCTCGAGGCGCTTGCGCTCGTCGTCCTGTGCGGCGACGAGGCGCTCGCGAGAGGCGGTCAACTCGTCGAGTTGCTCCGCGAGCTGCGCGGTGAGCCGCACGTTTGCCACGGATGCCGCAGCCTGGCCGGCCACGGTGCGCAGCAGCATCCGCTCGGCATCGCCGTACTCCCCGCGGCGACGCGCGCCCACTTCGATGCGTCCGAGCCGCTCGTCGCCGCGCACGAGGTCGCACGTCTCGACCGGCTCGCCGGCCCCAGCCACCTCACCGGCGACGCCCTCGGGCGACGCGGCGAGCGCGCCATCCGCCGACGCCAGCCGGATCCGCACCCACGACGCGCCGAGCCCCTCGCGCACCGCCTCGGCCAGCCGGGTGAGCAGCTCACGAGGCTCGACGGCCTGCTCGAGGCGCGCGCCGAGTTCGCCCAGCATGAGGAGCTGGCGGTCGCGGTCGCCGAAGAGCGCGCGGTGGATCCACCGTTGCATCCACGTGCGAGCGGGCAGCAGGCCCACGGCCGCCAGCGTCGTGATGAGCACGGCAGGCACGACCCGGAGTCGATCGGAAAGCAGCACGGCAGGGGTGGCCACGCCGATGGCGTACACCACGGTGATGAGCAGGTTCGAGGAACGCGCGACGAGGCGGCCCCGGTCGCCGGGGGCGATGTCGAAGGCGCCATAACGGAAGATGCCGTGGATCGCAGCGATCGGCAGCGCGATGAGGGACGCGTAGACGCCGAACTCGACGAGCACGAGGCCCGGAAGGAAGGTCCACAGGCTGAACGCCACGAGGCACGCGGTGACCGTGATGGCCATGACCCGCGTGCGAGCTCGCACCCGGGGTTCGCCGAACAGCGCACGGAAGCCGAGCACCGCGAGCCCGAGGAATACAGCCGGAGACGGCTGGTACACGAGGTAGTGCACGGCTGTGGCCGCCCACTCGAGCCACGGCACCGCGTACGGGTTCGGGAGCGCGTCGCCGCTGATGCCGATGTACGGCGGCATCACCACATGCGGAGTCGTGAGCAGGGTCAGCGGCCCGACGAGCATCGGCGTCCACAGGAAGACGACGGCCATCCGCTGCCAGCGCCGCTCGGGCACACCGTCGGGGAACGTGGCGAACACGATCAGCAGCGCCGAGGTGGCCACCGCGTCGGCGGTGAGCCCCACCACGTTGAAGAGCGGGAACCACGGCTCTCCGAGGAGCTCGATGTTCCGCTGCACGAAGGTCTCGTAGGCCGAGCCGGCGAGCATCGCGGTGGCGGCGAGGGCGACGAGCACCGCGGTGCGCGACGACGACACCGTGAGCAACCACATGCCGAACACGAACAACGGCAGAGCGCCGAGCAAGGGCCAGGCGAGACCGTGATCGGCGTCGCCCTCGACGAATCCGCGGACGACGACGATGTAGACGAGTGACGCGACCCCGATCGGGCCGAGCACCGCAAGGCACACCCATCTTCGTTCCACAGTCCCATGGTCCTCCTCCCGGGCGTTTCGCGGGAGAGGGTCACCCCCGGCCGCCCTTAGCGGCTAGCCCCCATCGAATGTGCGGCACTCCGCCATGCGAGGTCGGGTCTGCTGCGTTCCGGCATCCGCGCCCGACCGAGAGGGTGAGGGTCGAGCGGATGCCGCGACCAGGCGCCGCACGAACAGGGAGAGACATCATGCGCAAGATCTACGCAGGCCTGGCCTGGATCATCGCGGGCGGCGTCGTCGTGCAGGCCGCCGCCATCGCCTTCGCGTTCGGCGGCGTGCTCAACCGCGTGTCGAACGGTGACGTCGTCGACAAGGCGCTCCTCGAGAGTGGCGGGGCCGGGGGCTCCGGCGAGCTCGGCTTCTGGATCCATGGGATCGTGGGCGGCGTCGTCATCCCGCTCATCGCCGTCGCGCTGCTCGTCGTCTCGTTCTTCGTGCGGGTGCGAGGGGCGAAGCTGTGGGCCGCGATCACACTCGGCCTGGTGTCACTGCAGGTCACGCTCGGCGTCTCGATCACCGACGTGCCCTACCTGGGCCTCATCCACGGTGCGAACGCGCTCGCGATCGTGCTCGCCGCGGTGATCGCCGCGCTGCGCATGCGGCGCACGCCGTCGCGCACGCGCGCTGAGGAGGCGACCTCCGATGCCGTCGCGGCGTGAGCTCCTTCGGGGGGTGGCGATCGGCGTCGCAGTCACGACCGCGCTCGGCGCCGGCGCCCTCGCCTGGAGTTCCACGCTGCTCGGCGAGTACTCGGTGATGGCCATGGGCGAGGGGCACAGCGGCGACGGGTATGCCGGCCACGACGGCCACGCGGAGCACGGAACGAGCGGGGCGGACCCGTCCGCGGCATCCGGAAGCACCGGCGCTGTGAATGTGAATGAGGTCGACGTGACCTCGCTGACAGCCGATCCCGAACGGCCCGCCGACGTGCGCGTCGAGCTCGTCGCTCGTCAAGACACGGTCGACGTGCCGGGCGGACGGGCGATCGAGGGCTATACCGTGAACGGCACGTCACCCGGACCCGAGCTGCGGGCGCGGCAGGGCGACCTCGTCGAGGTCACGTTCGTGAACGAGTCGGTGACCGACGGCGCGACGCTGCACTGGCACGGCATCGACGTGCCGAACGCGGCCGACGGCGTCGCGGGCATCACACAGGACGCCGTGCCCGTCGGCGGCCGTCATGTCTACCGCTTCGAGGCGACGGATGCCGGCACGTACTGGTACCACTCGCACCAGGTGTCGCACGAGCAGGTCGAGGGCGGCCTGCTCGGCGCGATCGTGATCGAGCCGGCGTCGCCGACGGATGCCGCGGCCGACCTCGAGGCCACCGCACTGCTGCACGTCTACGGCGGGCAGCACACGCTCAACGGCCGGGTCTCGGACGAGCACGTCGACGCGGCACCTGGTGCGACCGTGCGGGTCCGCGTGATCAACACCGATCAGGGCACGGCCGCCGTGTGGTCGGCAGCGCCGTTCCGGGTGCTCGCCACGGACGGGCACGACGTGAACGAGCCGACCGACGTCGACGGGCAGCGGCTGCTCATCCCGGCCGGCGGGCGAGCGGATGTCGCGGTGCAGGCTCCTCCCGAGGGCGATGCGGTGCGGCTGCACGTCGGCGGCGCGCGCAGCATCCTGATCGGCGACCCCGAGGCATCCGCTCCGCCGACTCCGCAGCCCGCGGAGACCCTCGACCTGCTCGCCTACGGCACGCCCACCCCGCTGTCGTTCGACCCGGCGTCAGCCGACCGCTCGTTCGACTACGTCATCGCGCGGCGCTTCGGCCTCATCGACGGTCGCCCCGGCAACTTCTGGACGATCAACGGACGCATGTTCCCCGACGTGCCCATGTTCCACGTTCGCGAGGGCGACGTCGTCGTGATGCGCATCGTCAACGACTCGGGCGACGTGCACCCCATGCACCTGCACGGGCACCACGTCGTCGTGCTCTCACGCGACGGCGACGCGGCATCCGGCAGCCCCTGGTGGGTCGACTCCCTCGACCTCCACCCCGGTGAGTCGTACGAGATCGCCTTCGTCGCCGACAACCCGGGCATCTGGAGCGACCACTGCCACACGCTCGCGCACGCGGTCGACGGCCTCGTCGCCCACCTCATGTACGAGGGCGTCTCGACGCCGTTCACCATCAACGGCGCCGCCGGCAACCGGCCCGAGTGACACGCGGCCGCGGCATCCGGCGAGTGCTCAGACGCCTCCCTCGAACCGAGCCTCGCCGCGATCGTCGAGGGCAGTCAGGATGCGCCGCCGCTGCTCCTCCCCCACCTCGCCGAGCTCGTCGAGCCGGTGCCAGCCGACCTCGGTCATCTCGCCGTCGGCGGGATACGGCTCGCCCCCGAGCCACGTGCAGCGGAACGTGAGGTCGAGGTAGTCGGCCTCGTCGCCGTTCTCGTACGTGATGCGCGGAATCTGGTGCACCCACGCGAGGCGATCGACGCGGATGCGCACGCCCGCCTCCTCGAGCGCCTCGCGGCGCGCGGCATCCGCCGGCTCCTCGCCGGGGTCGACGATGCCCGTGATCGGCGTGAGCGCGCCGTTGTCGGAGCGGCGGCCGAGCAGCACCTCGTCACCACGGAGGATCACCGCCGTCACTCCGGCGAGCGCGAGCGGTCGAGTGCCGACATGGCGGCGCAGTTCGAGTACGAAGTCGGGGGTGGCCATGGCGCCACCCTAACGAAGCCGGCGCCATCATCGGGAATGGATACGAGGTGCCAGGAAGTCGCGTTGGTCGTCCGTTCGTCGCGGAAATCGACCGCCTGTCGCACAACGCGACCATTGACCGTTCTCGGCATTTCGGCGCCCGGGATCGCTCCTACGGTGACCGTACGCAACGATGCGACCCGAGGAGGATCCCCATGACGTCAGAGCTGCAGCGAACGACGATCGAAGCCGAATCCAGCGACGAGCTCCAACCTGATCCGAGTCTTCCGCCCACGGCGGTGCCGGAGCACGAGCTCAGACGCGAGGGCAAGTGGACCTGGCCGAAAGCACTCCTGTGGGCGGCGGTCGCCCTGCTCGGCGGGATCGCGTGGGTGATGATCGCCATCGTGCGCGGCGAGACCGTGAACGCGATCTGGTTCGTCTTCGCGGCCGTGTGCAGCTACCTGATCGCCTACCGCTTCTACTCGAAGGTGATCCAGCGCTTCATCGCTCGCCCCGACGATCGTCGCGCGACACCCGCCGAGGTCAAGGCCGACGGCAAGGACTTCGTGCCCACCGATCGGCGGGTGCTCTTCGGGCACCACTTCGCCGCGATCGCCGGTGCCGGACCCCTCGTCGGTCCGGTGCTCGCCGCGCAGATGGGCTACCTCCCGGGCACGATCTGGATCATCGTCGGCGTCATCCTCGCCGGCGCGGTGCAGGACTACCTCGTGCTCTTCTTCTCGATGCGCCGCGGCGGACGCACCATCGGCCAGATGGCCCGCGACGAGCTCGGCAGAATCGGCGGCACCGCGGCCATGATCGCGTCGCTGCTGATCATGCTCATCATCGTCGCGATCCTCGCGCTCGTCGTCGTCAACGCCCTCGGCGAGAGCCCCTGGGGCGTCTTCAGCGTCTCGATGACCATCCCGATCGCGCTCTTCATGGGTGTCTACCTCCGCTACCTGCGCCCGGGCAAGATCACCGAGGTGTCGCTCATCGGCTTCGTCCTGCTCATCGCCGCGATCGTCGCGGGAGGCTGGGTCGCCGCAACCCCGTGGGGCGCCGAGCTCTTCCACCTCGACCGCACGACCATCGCGTGGGGCATCATCGTCTACGGCTTCATCGCCGCAGTGCTCCCGGTCTGGCTGCTGCTCGCCCCGCGCGACTACCTGTCGACCTTCATGAAGATCGGCGTCATCGTGATGCTCGCCGGTGCGGTCGTCGTCGTGCGCCCCGAGATCACGGTGCCCGCCTTCAGCGAGTTCGCCGGCGGTGAGCTCGGCCCGGTGTTCTCCGGTCCGCTGTTCCCGTTCCTGTTCGTGACGATCGCCTGCGGCGCGCTCTCGGGATTCCACGCCCTGATCGCCTCGGGCACGACACCGAAGCTCATCGAGAAGGAACGCCAGAGCCGCTTCATCGGGTACGGCGGCATGCTCATGGAGTCGTTCGTGGCGATCATGGCGCTCGTTGCCGCGATCTCCCTCGATCGGGGCATCTACTTCGCCATGAACTCCTCACCCGCCGCGACCGGCGGAACCATCGAGGGCGCGGTGGCGTTCGTCAACGGGCTCGGCCTCATGGGCGTGAACCTCACGCCTGACATGCTCTCCTCGGCGGCCGCGGCCGTCGGCGAGGAGTCGATCGTCTCCCGCACCGGTGGCGCACCGACACTCGCACTCGGGCTCGCGCACATCATGCAGCAATTCCTCGGCGGCGCTGCGATGGCGGGCTTCTGGTACCACTTCGCGATCATGTTCGAGGCGCTCTTCATCCTCACGGCCGTCGACGCCGGCACGCGTGTCGCGCGCTTCATGCTGCAGGACACCATCGGCAATGTGTTCCCCAAGTTCAAGAACACGGCCTGGCGGCCGGGGGTCTGGATCTCGACCGCGATCATGGTCGCCGGATGGGGCTACATCCTGATCCTCGGCGTGACCGATCCGCTCGGGGGCATCAACACCTTCTTCCCCCTCTTCGGCATCGCGAACCAGTTGCTCGCCGTCATCGCGCTCGCCGTCGTGCTCGCGATCGTCGTCAAGCGCGGCAGAAGCTACTTCAAGTGGCTCTGGATCGTCGCCCTGCCGTTGGGCTTCGCCGCGGTCGTGACGATCACCGCGTCGATGTTCAAGATCTTCTCTGCCGTGCCGCAAGTGGGCTACTGGGCCAACAACATCGCGTTCCGCGACGCCCTCGCCGCTGGTGAGACGTCGTTCGGCACGGCCACCAGCGTCGAGGCGATGGAGGCGGTCGTTCGCAACACGTCGGTGCAGGGCACGCTGTCGATCGTGTTCGTCACCCTCGCGATCATCGTGCTGATCTCGTCGATCGTCGCATCCGTCACGGCCCTGCGCAACGGCGGGGGCGACAACCATGAAGATGCGCCCGTGGCATCCCGCCGATTCGCTCCGTCAGGACTCATCGCCACGACGGCCGAGAAGACCATCGAGCGCGAATGGGCGGCGCTCCCCGCTGACCGGCAGCCGGAGTCGGTGCGTCACTGATGGCCGAGCTGCTCAAGGCCCTCAAGCGTGCGCCCGGAGCCATCGCCTGGTACGTCCAGGACCTGATGGGCGACAATTCCTATCAGCGCTATCTTGAACACCACCGCTCGAATCACGGCCAGGAACACCAGCCGCTGAGCGAGCGACAGTTCTGGCGGCAGAGAATGGATGACCAGGACCGCAACCCGGGGGCGCGCTGCTGCTGACGACGACGTGACGAGGAGCCCACATGATCGACGACGTGTGGGCCCTCGTCATCGCCGGCATCGGCATCGGCATCGCGGTGACGCTGCTTTTCCAGCTGGTGTGGCGACTGATGCGCGGCTCACGCGACCTGGGCAGTGATGCCGAGCGTGCGACCTTCCGCACCCTCTCGCTCGCATCGCGTGCGGCCGTGCACCTGCGGGGAGGTCTCGACACCGGCGACCTGCACCGCGCGTCGCGAGCGCTGCGTTCCCTCCTCGGCAGTGACGCGATCGCCATCGCGAACCGGCAGGGCGTCGTCTCCATCGACGGGCGGCCGAGCCTCTCGGATGCCGCGTGGCAGGTGGCCTCGAGCGTGATCGAGACCGGTCAGCGACAACTGCTCACCCCGACCTCCGACGCACGACCTGCCGCAGTCGGAGCGCCGGTCGTCGCGAACGGCCGAGTCGTCGGCGTGATCGTCGCCTTCGCCCCCAAGGTGCGCCCGCCGCTCGTGCGGGCGACCACCGAGGTCGCGAAGTGGTGCGGCGCACAGATCGAGCTCGGCGAGCTCGAGACCTCGCGCGCCGCCCTCGCCGAAGCAGAGCTGAGAGCCCTCCGCGCGCAGATCAGCCCGCACTTCGTCTACAACGCGCTGGGTGCCATCGCGTCGTACATCACGACCGACCCGGAGCGGGCGAGGGATCTGGTGCTGGACTTCGCAGACTTCACCCGGTACTCGTTCCGGCGGCAGGGCGAGTTCACCACGCTCGCCGAGGAGCTCAAGAGCGTCCATTCGTACGTCGAGCTCGAGCGGGCCCGCTTCGAGGAGCGCCTGAGCGTCACGCTGCAGATCGCACCAGAGACGCTCGCGACCGTCATCCCGTTCCTCAGCGTGCAACCGCTCGTCGAGAACGCCGTTCGGCACGGGCTCGAGCCGCGCGAACGCGGCGGCACCATCGTCATCGCCGCGCGCGACGACGGCACGCACACCGAGATCACGGTCGACGACGACGGGGTCGGCATGCAACCGGCTGAGCTGCGGGCCCTGCTCACCGCCGGCGACGTCACCGACCACGTCGGCCTGCGCAATGTCGACTCCCGCATCCGCCGCATCTACGGCGACGACCACGCCCTCGTGGTCGAGACGAATCCCGGGGCGGGCACGATGGTGCGCATGCGCATCCCCAAGTCGCAACCGTTCAACGACACGGAAAGGCCGGTCGATCGATGACAGCCGCAGACGAGTCAGGTGCCGACGCGGCGGCCGGCACGATCGACGTGCTCATCGCCGACGATGAGCGGCCCGTGCTCGACGAACTCGAACAGCTCCTGCGACGTGATGCGCGCATCGGGGGGATCTGGCGAGCATCCTCCGGTTCCGAAGCGGTTCGCCTCCTCGCCGAGCACCAGGTCGACGCCGCGTTCCTCGACATCCACATGCCCGGGCTTTCGGGGTTCGACCTCGCGCGCGCGATGTCGCGGTTCACCCAGCCGCCATCGATCGTGTTCGTCACCGCAGACGAGGCAGGCGCCGTCGAGGCGTTCGACTTCGCCGCCGTCGACTTCATCCTCAAGCCGATCCGGCGGGAACGGCTGCACCGCGCCATCGGGCGGATCATCGCCGGACGAGAGACGCCGAACGAGCCGGAGGCCCCGCTCGACGAGAGCATCCCGGTGAGGGTCGGGCACATCACCCGCGTCGTCCACCGGAACGACGTGCGCTGGGTGCAGGCCGAGGGCGACTATTCGCGACTCGTCACCGAGACCGGCAGCCACCTGATCCGCGAGTCGATCTCCGACCTCGAGCTGCGCTGGGCCGAGGCTGGCTTCATCCGGGTCCATCGCTCGTACCTCGTCGACCGCAACGCCATCACCACGATCAAGCTCACCGGCTCGCACCCCTCGGTCAGCGTCGGCTCGGAGGAGATCCCGGTCAGCCGCCGATCGATCGCCGCCGTTCGCGAAGCGATCCTGCAAACCCGTGAGGGCCGAGGATGACCGATCCGGATGCCTCGCGAGGCGGGCCGCCCGCCGAACCTCGACGCGGGCAGGGCAAGCCGATCCGCGAGCGAGTGAGCTCCGCCGACCAGCCGTCGAATCGAGCCGACCCATTGGTGCGCGTGGGGGCATCACAGGTCAGCGAGGCGGAGACGGTGTTCACCCGCAGCCTCATGCGCACGCAAGGCCGCCTTGCGCTGGCCTGCGTGCTCTCGTTCGTCGTCGTCGTGGCATCCGTCACCTTCGTGATCAGCCGGATACCGGAGCTGCACGACCTCTCGATCGGCGGCGTTCCGCTGCCGTGGCTGATCCAGGCCTACGGCTTCTACCCGATCATCATCATCTACGCCGTGGTCTTCGCGGTCGCCGCGATGCGCACCGAGCGCCGGTTCAATGCCCTCGTGGAGCACGAATGAACCCGATTCTCGCGGTCGGCGCGATCGCGCTCGTGCTGGTGGTCACGTCGCTCATCGGCGTCTACGGCCTGCGGATCTCCCGCACCACGAGCGACTTCTTCGTGGCGTCCCGCACGGTGCGTCCCATCTGGAACGCCTCCGCCATCAGCGGCGAGTACCTGTCGGCGGGCACGTTCCTCGGGCTGTCGGGGCTCGTGCTCCTCTCCGGCTCCGACGCATTCTGGTTCCCCATCGGCTATGCCGCCGGATACCTGCTCGTGCTCATGTTCGTCGCCGCTCCCCTGCGGCGAAGCGGCGCGTACACGATCCCCGACTTCGTCCACGCCCGCCTCGACTCCATCACCGCCCGCCGCATCACGAGCGCCCTCGTGCTCGTCATCGGCTGGCTCTACATCGTGCCCCAGCTGCACGGTGCCGCACTCGCGGTCAACGTCGTCGCCGACATCCCGCCGTGGGTGGGCGCCGTGGTCGTCGCCGTCGTCGTCAGCGGCTCCGTTGCGGCGGGCGGCATGCGATCCATCACCTTCGTGCAGGCATTCCTGTTCTGGCTCAAGCTCGGCGCACTCCTCGTGCCCGTCATCTTCTTCGTGATCACGATCGGCGGGCACGAGCCCAGCATCGACCCCGAGCTCGTCTTCCCTGCCGAGCGCGGTCCGAGCGGACTCGACGCCTACACGACGGCGTCGCTGCTGCTCGCCCTGCTCTGCGGCACGATCGGCCTCCCGCACGTGCTCGTGCGCTTCTACACGAGCCCGACCGGGAGCTCGGCCCGCTGGACGACCGTCATCGTCATCGCCATGATCAGCGCCTTCTACATGGTCTCGGGCACGATCGGCCTCGTCGCCCGGGCCACCGCACCCGATCTCGCCCAACCCGGTATCGCCGACACCGTGGCGCTCCTGCTCCCCTCGCGCCTGATCCCGGGGATTGCGGGAGAACTGCTCACCGCGCTGGTCATCGCCGGTGCCCTGGCGGCGTTCCTCGGCACGTCGTCGGGACTCGTCGTGTCGCTGTCGAGTGTCGTCAGCCAGGACCTCTTCCACGGCACCGTCCGCTCCTTCCGGTGGGCGGCCGTCGTCTGCGCCGCCGTGCCGCTGGGATTCGCGCTCGCGACGGTTCCCCAGGGCCTCGTGACCTCCGTCGCCAACGTGTTCGTCTTCGCCGCCTCGGCGCTCTCGCCGGTCATCGTGCTCGGAATCTGGTGGCGTCCACTCACGGCTCGAGGCGCGATCGCCGGAATGCTCGTCGGGGCGGCGCTCTGCGGGGCCGCGCTCATCGGATCCTCCGTGTTCGGGACGCAGGCCGGCCCCGCCGCCGCGCTGCTCGCGCAACCGGGAGCCTGGACGATCCCCGCCGCCGCGCTGACGACGATCGCCGTCTCGCTGCTCGACCGCCGCAAGCCGCTGAACACCGAACGGATGCTGAGCCGGCTCCACACCCCGGAACTCCCTCGGGTGAGCGGATCGTCGAGCGGGTCGTGACGCGCGAGCTGCACCCTGCATCGTCGCCCCGGCCTGGCGTATCGAGCAGTTCTGACGAAGTTGACCGCCGACGTCGAGGCGAGGATCGCCGCGCTCGTGAAGAGGGCGGTGAGCTGAGGGCTCGCCGCCCCGGCTTCTACTTCTTCCGCACCAGCACCTCCGACGACGGCGCCGACACGGGCGACGAACCGATCTCGTTGTGCGCCACGATGGTCGCGCGGTACTTCGCACCCGGCTGCAGGCCGGTGAACGTCACCGTGACCGAGGTGCCGCCGACCTCCCTGACGAGGGTCGGCTGATCGGTCCCACGCGGGGTCAGCGTGATCGTGTAGCCCGAGATCGCCCGGCCGCCGTCGTCGGGCGCCTCCCAGCGCACCGTGATGGACGCCGGTCCGGCCGTCACCCTGGGCGCGTCTGGCCGCGCGGGCACCGAGGGTGCCGGGCGTACCGGACCGACCTCGGCGCTCTCGGTCGACGGGCTCCAGAGCGGTTTCCCGGCCGTCACGGTGACGCCGATCGTCGCGTCGAGGTCGGCCGAAGTGAGCACGTACTCGACGCCGGTGGCGTCGGCGATGTCCTCGCCGTCGCGCGTCCACTGGAAGGCCGATGCGGTCCACGGGTCGGCCACCGCGGCGGTGAGCGTCTGGCCCACCTCCGCCTGGCCGCTGATCGCGACGCCGAGCGGCTCCGGGTCGACCACGGTCTGCGGGTCGACGCTCTCGAGGGTCGGCGTGACGGTCTTCATGAGGCCGTTCTCGTCGAACTCGATGCGGTCGATCGTCGTCTCGCGGTGGGTGCCATTGCCGTCGGGCATCGCGAACCGGTGGTAGGCGATGTACCAGTCGTCGGTGCCGGGCACGTTGATCACCGAGCTGTGGCCCGTTCCGCGGATCCCGAGCGACGTGTCCTTCTGCAGGATGACGCCACGGGAGGTCCACGGCCCATCGATGCTCGTCGCGGTGGCGTAGCCGACGCGGTAGTTCTCCGAGCCGGTGTCGTCGATCGAGTACGTGAGGTGGTACAGCCCGTCGCGATAGTTGACGAATGAGCCCTCACGGAACGACGTCAGGCCGCTGATCGCCTTGATGGTCTCAGGCTTGATCGACACCATGTCGTCGTTGAGCTCGGCGTAGAGCGGGCTGCCGTTGCCCCAGAACAGGTAGTGCTTGCCGGTCACCGGGTCGTGGAACGCGGCCGGGTCGATCGCCTGCCCCGACTTCACCGCCTCCCCGTTGGTGATCATCGCCGTCGGCTGCGCGACGAACGGACCCTCGGGATGGTCGGCGACCGCGACGCCGATCGTCTTGCGGTTGAGCGCCGCGTTGTGGCCGCTGAAGTAGAAGTAGAACTTCCCGTCGCGCTCGATGACGGTCGGCGCCCACGCGTTCCCCGTCGCCCACGGCACGTCGCCGTTCGCACCGTCGAGTGTCAGGATGGGCTCCGCCGAGCGCTCCCATTCGACGAGGTCCTTCGACTTCCAGACGTAGAACTCCTTGCCGCCCCACCCTGCGAACCCGTCGGTGGTCGCGTAGATGTAGTACGTGTCGCCGAACACCGCGATGTTCGGGTCGGCGTAGTGGCCCGGCAGCACCGGGCTGGCCATCACGCGCGCCTGCATCGTCCACGTCGCCGTCGAGCCGTCGGGGGCCGTCAGCGTGACCACCAGCGGTTCGCCGAGGTCGACGGTGTCACCCGAGGCCGGCGACGCCGTCACTCCGTCGGCGGTGTCGAAGACCGGCGTGAGCGCCGCGACATCCGTGCCGGGAACGACCGGGAAGACCACCGTGCGTGCGGCGGCGTCGACGATCGGCGCGACCTTCAGCTGCGAGGGGTCAGCGAGCGTGACGCCGGCGAGCGCCCCGGTGTTGCCCGACCGGGTCAGCACCTCGCCAGGGCTCAGCGCGCGGTTGTAGAGCGCGAACTCGCGGAACTGGCCGCGGAAGCGCGGGTCGGCGTTATAGAGCGAGCGGCCGAGGTAGTTGGCGAGCGTGCTCCCGCCGCCGAGGTCGCCGGGGTCCAGCGTCACGCCCGTGTTCCTGGCGACCTCGACGCCGTCGAGGTACAGCCGGGCGGTCGTGCCCTCGAGCGTGTAGGTGAGGTGCACCCACTTGTCGCGTGGCAGCGCCGAACCCGAGCTCACGTTCTGCTCCGTCGTCCAGTTGCCCGACGCGATGCCCGTGCGGTAGGCGCTGTTGCCCGTCGTGAAGAGGTACCCCTGACCGACACCGGATGCGTCGGTGTTGCCGAAGCCGTAAAGGAAGTACGAGCCCGACTGCGAGGGGCTGATCTTCACCTCCGCTTCGACCGTGACGTCTTGGACGCCCGTCAGGAGGTGATCGGGCAGGTCGACGTAGTCGTCGGTGCCGTCGAACGTGAGCGCGTCGCCCTGCCAGGCGGCTCCGCCGACGATGGTGCCGTCGTGGCCGTTGCCCGAACGGTCGGTCACGACCGTGCCGGCGGCATCCGTGAAGTCGTAGCGCAGGATCTCGCCGTCTTCATTGGCCTCGACCGGCGGCGGGCCGGCCGTGAGCCGCTCGAGCTCGGCCGCGGTCACCGGGAGGACGGTGCCGTGCCGCGGGCTCGCGGGCAGGTCGTAGTTCGCCGCGACCTTCCAGTCGGGCGTGGCGATGTCGGCGGTCTCGAGCGGGATGTACCCGCGGCCGCCGAACTCGTCGACGAAGAGGTAGGTCTTGTCACCGTTGACGTCGCCCGGGTTCGAGTGGAAGACCGTCGGCCCTTCGACGGCGCTCGTGCCCGCGTCGCGGCCGATGCACGAGTCGATCATCGTCCACGACGTCAGAGGCGCGCGCAGCTCGGTCGACGTCTCCTGGATGATGTCACTGCATCCGGTGCTGCCGGCGCCCTCGTCCTTCGTGAACCGGTGGTACGTGTCACCGTCCTTGATCACGGTCGAGTCGATGCGCGACATGCCGTCCTGCCAGATCTGCGGCTCGCTGAAGGTCACGAAGTCACGCGTGGTCGCGTACAGCATCCGGTTGTAGGTGCTGCCGGTGTGACCCGGGTCGTTCTCGGCGTAGAGCTTCGATGCCCAGAACACCACGAACGCGCCGATCGACTCGTCGTAGTACGCCTCGGGCGCCCACGTGTTGCCGGCCGTGTCGGGCGAGACCTTCACGTGCCGCTGCTCCGACCAGTTCACCAGGTCGTGCGATTCCCACACCTCGAGGTGCAACGAGCCCTGGCGCTGCGAGGCGTCCCAGCTGGTGCCGCTGCCGATCGAGAGGTCGGTCGCGATCAGGTAGAAGGTGTCGCCCTCGGGCGAGCGGATGATGAACGGATCGCGCAGGCCCTTCGTGCCGTACTTCGAGGTGAGCGTGGGCTGTCCGCCGTTGAGCTCGGTCCAGTCGAGCGCGTTGTTGCCGTTGCTCGCGGCGAAGTAGATGTTCTCGCCGGCGATCGAGTTGCCGGTGAAGTAGGAGAACGCATAGCCCTCGAACGGCTCGAGCGCCACTGCTGCGCGCACGGTCGCGACGAACTCGCGCGTGGCCGTCGCCCCGTTGCGGGTGACCGTGGCGGTGAGCGTCACATCGGTGTCGGAATCGGGGCGCACGACCACGCCGTCGGTCGCGATGGTCGCCGGTGCCGGCGACGCCCAGGCGACCTGGGTGCCGGCCGGCGCACCGGGAAGCGTGAGGTTGCCGCGCACGTCGCCGACGTTCGTGATCACGAGCGCAGCGGCCGCCGCGTCGACGATGGCCTGGTCGTCCTCCTCGGCGATCACGGTCGCCTCGAACTGCTTCGTGCCGGTGGCGCCACCGCGAGTGACGGTGGCGGTGAGCGTGACGGATGCGTCGCCGTCGGATGCCGCGGGCCGCGTGACGACGCCCGACGCCGAGACCGCCTCGGGGTCGCTCGACGCCCACGCGATGGCGGCGCCGTTCGGTCCCGACGTGGGGAGCGTCAGGTTGCCCTGAACGGCGGAGAGATCGCCGAGGTCGAGCACCGCGAGGTCGCGGTCGACCTTGACCTGGTCGGCGGGCTGCAGCGCCGCCACCTCCTGGGCGGTGAGTGCCACGTCGTAGATGCGGAAGTCGCGAAGGCTCCCCGCGAGGTACCGGTCGGCGGTGTACACGGATCGGCCGAGGTAGTTCGCGGCCGTGACGCCGTTCCCGATCGAACCGGGCGTGATCGTCACGTTCGTGTTCTGCGCCACCTGCACGCCGTCGAGGTAGATCCGCGCCGTGTTCGAGGGGTCGTCGAGCGTGTAGGTGATCGTCTTCCACACGCCGCGCGCGAGGTTCGCGCCGCTGTTCACGGTCTGCTCGGTCGACCAGTTGCCCGACGCGATCGACGACCGGTAGGCGTTCCCGGTGGAGAACAGGTAGCCGTTGCCGGTGCCCGACGAGGTGTTGCCCATGCCGTAGATGAAGTACGGCGTGGACTGCGTCGTGCGGATGAGCACCTCGGTGCTCACGGTGATGGAGGTGAGGCCGGCGAGGATGTTGTTCGGCAGCCGCACATGATCGTCGACCCCGTCGAGCCGCACGCCCTCGCCCCCGGTGAGGGTCGGGCCGCCCACGATGGTGGCGTCCCGACCGTTGCCCGACAGGTCGGCGGCGACCGCGCCGCTCGTCTCGTCGAGCGTGTAATGGGCGACGAGACGTTCGTCGGGTACTGCGAACGCGGGTTGGGTGGCCGTGACCGCGACCGAGACGCCGAGGAGGGCGGAGGTCACCACCGCCAGGGTTCGTCGAACGACGTTGTGCTTCATTGCGCAATCCTTCGGATGGGCCCCGGCATCGCGGACGGGGTCGCAGATATGACAAGCGCGATGTTATCGCTCACAATCTGCAAGCACAACATTGTGTCGTTGATGCGTCGCAGCCCTTGAACTCGGCGACGCTGCTTCGCTGGTCTCGAATGTGATCCCTCACATGGGCGCCCCTAGGCGCCGACGAACACCCGCGGTGCGAGGTGGCCTGGCTGCGGCATCCGCTCTTTCGCTGGGCGTATTTTCGTATTAGTATCACTAACATGAAAGCCCGTCAGTACACGATGACGGCCCGGGCGGATGCGGCGCGGGAGACCGGCGAGCGGATCCAGGCAGCGGCGTTCGCACTGCTCTCGACCCGCTACTACGACGATGTAACGCTCGACGCGATCGCCTCCGACGCCGAGGTGACCGTGCAGACGGTGATCCGCCGGTTCGGATCCAAAGACGGCCTCGTACGGGCACTCATCTCGCCGGTCACGTCGCAGGTGTCGGCACAGCGTGGCGACGCGCCGATGGGCGACATCGTCGGCACGGTTGCGAATCTCGTAGAGCACTACGAGCGGATGGGCGACCTGGCCATGCTGCTCCTGCGCCAGGAAGAACGGGTGCCCCCCTACGCCGAGGCGACCGCCGTGGGCAAGCAGTTCCACTCCGACTGGGTGCGATCCGTCTTCTCCCCTTGGCTCGACGCCCGCATCGGAGTCGGGCGCGAACGCCTGCACGCCCAATTGCTGGCGATGTGCGATGTCTTCACGTGGTACCTGCTGCGACGACAGCAGGGCCTCTCCCGGCGCCAGACAGAACTGGCGCTCACCGGACTCCTGAAGGGAGTGCTCTCATGAAGGTCCTCGCCTACACCTCGCCCGCCCGCGGGCACCTGTTCCCAACCGTGCCGATCCTGCTCGAGCTGCAACGTCGCGGGCACAGGGTCGTATTGCGCACGATCGCCGCCGAGGTGCCGCGGATGCGCGAGCTCGGCTTCACGGCCGACCCGATCTCGCCCGAGATCGAGGCGATCACCCATGACGACTACCGCGCGCCGACGCAGATGAAGGCGATCGAGCGTGGGATCCACGTCATGACTCGCAGGGCGGTGCTCGAGATTCCCGAGATCAGACGGGCGATCGACGCTGAGTCCCCCGATGCGCTCCTCATCGACACGAACACCTGGGGTGCGGCCGTAGCGGCCGAAGCCTGGGGCGGGCCGTGGGCGATCCTCCAGCACTTCCCGAGCCCACTGCCGTCCAAGGAAGTGCCGCCATTCGGTCCCGGCTTCAAGCCAGCCGAACGGGCCATCGGCCGACTCCGGGATCGCCTGCTGCGTCCGATCATCTACGCCGGCTTCGCACGCGCCATCCTGCCGCCGATCAATGAGGTTCGGCGGGACGCGGGCGTCCCGCCGATTCGTGACGTCACCGACGTGTACACCCGGTCGCCGCTCGTGCTCTACCTCACGTCGAAGGCGTTCGAATACCCGCGCACCGACTGGCCCGACTCGTTCTGCTTCATCGGGCCGATCGTCTGGGATCCGCCGACCGAGCGACCGACGTGGATCGATTCGATCAGTCGGCCCGTCGTGCTCGTGACCACGTCGTCGGAGTTCCAGGACGACGGCGCGCTCGTGCAGGTGTCGCTCGCCGCCCTCGCCGACGAAGACGTCGAGGTGGTCGCGACCATGCCCGCGGGCGCCGGGTCGTTCCCGGTGCCTGTGAACGCCCGGGTCGAGGAGTTCGTGCCGCACTCGCACCTGTTGCCCCATGCCGAGGTGGTCGTGACCCACGGCGGAATGGGAGCCACCCAGAAGGCGCTCACCGCCGGGGTGCCGGTGGTCGTGGTGCCGTGGGGACGCGACCAGGCCGAGGTCGGGCGCCGCGCTGAGGCGGCGGGCGTCGGGGTGTTCCTGCCCAAGAAGAAGCTGACGCCCGAGGCGCTGCGAGACGCCGTGCACCGGGCGCGGGCACTGAAGCCAGCCGCCAAGGCGTTCGGCGAGGCGATGCAGCGCGAGGGTGGCGCCCCGCTCGCCGCCGACCGGATCGAGCAGCTCGTCGGAGCCCCGGCCCGACCCACGCGCGGAGGGTGAATGCAGGCGCCCGGCGTAGCGGCGTCAGCCCGACCGCCGCTGCGGGGCCGACGCGACGCGGTCCCCGCGGCGCGTCGGCCTCACTCCGGCGCGACGTCGATGAGCACCTTGCCGACGACTCCGCCCCCGACCGCGTCGTGGGCGGCCGCGGTCTGCTCGAGCACATACCGATGCAGCGGGAGTCCCGCCTCCGGGCCGATCGCCAGGGCTCCGTCGCGCGCGGCGGCCGTCACGTCTTCGCCGGCCGCGATCCACGCATCCGCGCCCATCGTGTAGATCAGCACGAACTGGTACCGGAGGTTCAGCATGATCGCCCGGCCGAAATCGAGCGCCACCGGCGCGCCCCCGTCGTTGGCGTAGCTGGCGATCGTCGAGCGTTCGTGCGCCACGGCATGGTTGAGTTCGGCGTTCGCACCGGCAGCCACTTCGACGACGATATCGACGCCGTGGGGCACGATCGCCCGGATCCGGCCCGCGGCATCCGCATCGCGATAGTTGACGACATGGTGGGCGCCCGCAGCTGTGGCGAGGGTCGCCTTCTCCTCGCCGCTCACCGTGGTGATCACCGTCGCGCCGGCCCATCTGGCGAGCTGGATCGCGGCGTGCCCGACGGCGCCCGCTCCCCCGGCCACCAGCACGGTCTTTCCATCCAGTGCGCCGGTGTGCAGCCGTGCCGGCGCATCCTCAGACACGGTCAGGGCGCGGTGCGCCGTGACCGCGGGAACGCCGAGACTCGCCCCGACATCGAACGACACCTCGTCGGGCAGCGGGAAGGCCCGCTCGGCGAGGGTGATCGTGACCTCCTGGGCGGTGCCCGACACCGGACGCTTCCAGCCCGAGATCGCCAGCCACACGCGGTCGCCCACGGCGAAGTCGGTGACGCCCTGGCCCACCGCGTCGACCACGCCGGCGCCGTCCTGGTTGGGCACGGTCTCACCGGTCGCCGCGGCCGACCCCGACCCGCGGCGCGCCTTCCAGTCCGTCGGGTTCACGCCCGACACGACGACCCGCACCCGGATTTCGCCTGGGCCCGGCTCCGCGATCTCCCGCTCCGACAGTTCGATCACCGACGAATCCCCGGTGCGGCTGTAGACGATGGCTCTCATGGTGGGTGCAACCGGGCAGCCGCGCTCGCGATTCCGTTCCCGGTCGCCGGCGACCCTGAATCCGACTCTTCGGTCAGGGAGTTCACCTCGTCGTATACTCGTCCCGTCCAGGCGCACGACGCGCCGGTGCCCGAAAAATGGGCACGAAGCCGACCCCGCCACGAGCGGTTCGCGCGAGACACATACGGAACCCGCATCCGTCATCGTCTCGAAAGGCTTCGTCATGCCCTCCGTCTCCTCGCACGTCGCCCGCACCCTCGCCGCCCACGTCGACCACGTCTTCGGCGTCATGGGCAACGGCAACGCCTGGTTCCTCGACGCGCTCGAACGCGAGACCGGCGCGCGGTTCACCGCCGTGCGCCACGAGGTCGGCGGCGTCGTCGCGGCCGACGCGTACTTCCGCGCCTCGGGCCGGCTCGCCGCCGCCACCGCGACCTACGGCGCCGGTTTCACGAACACGCTCACAGCGCTCGCCGAGGCCGCACAGGCGCGCGTGCCGCTCGTGCTCGTCGTCGGCGACGAGCCCACTTCGGGACGGCGCCCGTGGGACGTCGACCAGATCGCGCTCGCGTCGGCCGTGGGTGCACGCACCTATACCGTCGGCCGAACGGATGCCGCTGCGACGACCGTCATCGCGATCGAGCACGCCCTCGCCTACCGCATGCCCGCGGTGCTGGCGATCCCCTACGACGTCGGCGGCCTCGAGGCAGGCGAGCCCGGCGCGGCCCCGGAGCCCCGGCTCCCGCGCCCGATGGCTCCCTCGGGCGAGTTCGCGACCCGCGCCGTCGCCGAGGCGGCCCAGGCACTCGCGGGCGCGAAGCGCCCCTTCCTCCTCGCCGGTCGCGGCGCGTGGCTCGCCGGCGCCGGTGAGGCCCTCGGCGAACTCGCCGCAGCCACGGGCGCCTTCACCGCGTCGACGGCCCTCGGGCGCGGCGTCTTCCCCGACAGCCGCCACGACCTCGGCGTCACTGGCGGCTTCGGCGCCGAGGGCGCGATGGAGCTCGTGCGCCAGGCCGACGTCGCGGTGGTGTTCGGCGCTTCGCTCAACCAGTTCACGATGCGCTTCGGCGAGCTCTTCTCGCCCGGCACGCGGGTCGTGCAGGTCGACGTGGCGCCCGCCGCGACGCATCCGCACGTCGGCAGCTACGTTCGCGGGGATGCCGCCATCGTCGCCCGCGCGCTCGTCGCCGAGCTGCTCGCACTCGGCGCAGCCCCGTCGGGATGGCGCGAGTCGGTCGACGTCGCTGCGCTCGCGGCCCTGCCGGCCGGCGACGGCCTCGCCGCCGACGGGCGCCTCGACCCGCGCAGCGTCGCCGCCCGGCTCGCCGAGCTGCTCCCCGAGGATCGCGTCGTCGTCTCGGACGGCGGGCACTTCATCGGCTGGGCGAACATGTACTGGCCCGTCGCCTCACCCGACCGGATGATCATGGTGGGCACGGCGTTCCAGTCGATCGGCCTCGGCTTCCCGAGCGTCGCGGGCGCGGCAGCCGCCGATCCGGATGCCGCGATCGTGCTCACGACCGGCGACGGCGGCGGGCTCATGGCACTGGCCGACCTCGAGACCGCCGTGCGCACCGCCGCGGGCCGCGGCATCGCCGTCGTCTGGAACGACGCCGCGTACAGCGCCGAGGTGAACCTCTACGGGCTCATGGGGCTCGCCGAGGCACCGATGCGGATTCCCGAGACCGACTTTGCGGGGCTCGCGGCTGCGGTCGGCGCCGAGGGTGTCGTCGTGCGCACGCTCGCCGACCTCGATCGCCTCGACGAGTGGAACGGCGAACCGGTCGCCGAGCGCCGATTCCTGCTGCTCGACTGCCGCATCTCCGGCGCCGTCGTCGCCCCCTACCAGCAGGAGATCATTCGCGTGAACTCCGGTGGTTGAGTAGCGCCGGGGGGCGCGGGGGCCGACACGCGAGCAACTCGCCGCGACCCGAGATGCGCAGCGGTCCCGCCGCGTACGGGGCGAGCGCCGTCGTGCCGCGCGGCAGCGGGAGCCCGCCGTCCGCGGTTTCCAGCGTGAGCGAGCCGTCGGTCACGACGAGCACCGCGAAGCCCCGCTCGAGCTCCACGTCGCCATCGACCGCCGCACGCTCGAGGAGGAAGTACGGATCTGCCACAGCCGGAAGCACCGACTCCCCCGCCCCCGCCGGCCGCACGAGCCGCGCGATCTCCTCAGGGCTGCGGCGGCGACGCTCTACCGCCTGCAGGGCGACCGGGAAGCCGAGCCCGAGGTGACCGTCGCGAGCACCGTCGAGGTCGAAGCCTTCCCACTCCACGAGGATCGAGAGATCCTCAGGCTCCTGCAGCTCGACGAGCAGCACGCCCTCGCCGATGGCGTGCAGCACGCCCGGCGGCACGTAGACGACGTCACCCGGCGCGACGCTCACGCAGTGCAAGAGGCCCAGCATCCGATCTCCATCGCGCTGCTCCACGAGTCCGAAGAGCTCGATCCCGCCCACGTCGCGCACCAAGCCCAGGTGCACCTCGCCGCCCTGCAGGATGTACCACGCCTCTGCCTTGCCGTGCGCGCGGCCGAGGTGGTGCCGGGCGAAGTCGCGCGGCGGGTGGGCGTGCACGGGCAAGCGCTGGCCGGCGTCGAGGAGCTTCACGAGCAGCATCGGGTCGGCGCCCCATCGCGAGACGTGCGCCTCGCCGAGCCACCCGAACGGATCGGCGACGATCGCGTCGGCGAGCAGGCGCCCGTCGGGCAGGGTGCTGAGACCGAGGCTCGACTCCCCCGCGAGCGTCGTGACCGACGCGACCCAGTCCTCTGGCTCGTGATCGCCGGCGGGCTGCTCGCCGCGGAAGTCCGTGATGCGCCGGCCGCCGCGATAGAAGCGCTCGGGCGGTCGGTTCGAGGGCAGGACGAGCACGCTCATAGGCGAACCCGGCTCGGCGTGAGGGCGGCGATGAAGCCGCCGATGAAGGTGTCGCCGAGCCCGATCGTGGCGGGCCGGTCGGTCTCGAGCACGAGCGCCGCGCGGCAGACGAGGCGGCCTTCGAAGCGCGCCTCGAGCTCGGCCGCGACGGCCGAGCCCTCGGGCTTCTCGGGCAGCGCGCCGGTGCGGGCGTAGTCGGCAGCCGTGTGCCCGTCGCCGATGAGGTAGCGGGTGCTCGCCATCACGATGCCGCCGCGCAGGGCATCGGCGTAGTCGGCCGCGGTCTCACCGAGGGCGAGCGACCAGTACTTGGTGTGGATCACGAGGCACGCGGCGGGAATGAGGGCGGATGCCTCGGCGAGCGCGGCCTCGATCGCCGACGCATCGAGCAGGTCGATGGTGCGCCCGAGGTAGGCGAAGAGCTCGTCTTCATTGAGGCTGTACACGTCGACGGCGTCGACGAGGGCGTCGCGCACGACATGGCTGAACGCGGGCTCGTGATAGCCGGCGTCCTCGTAGATCGCCACGGCCTCGGCGGGCAGCTCGGCGAGGTGGCGGCGGATCTGCCCGACGCGTGCGTCGAGCACCGCGGCATCCTGAATCGTGTTGAAACCCGAGACGAGGAACACCCGGGCATCGGCGAGCGTCGTGGCGAGGGCGTCGCTGAGCACGAGCTCGCGGTTCGGCGGGTCGTTCGTGTAGATGATGCGGTTCGGATGCGGCGCCACGAGGTCGAGGTCGCCGCGACGCACCGCGGCACCTGGCGCGTACTGCACGATGAGGTGCGGATCCGTGGAATCGGCGATCGCGCTGCACACGTACTCGATGCCCTCGGGCAGCAGCGCGCGCACGTGGTCGTCGATGCTCACGAGGTGCACGAGACTCGTCATCCCGAGGCTGTGCATGGCGATCGCCGCGCGCACCGGCGTGCCACCGAGGGTGATGCGCGTGTCGAACCGGGCGGCGAAGGCCTCGACGATGTCGGAGGAGGCGACGAATCGCTCTCCCCCGACACCGTCGCGCAGGAATGCGAGCAACGTCACGACGAGGCTCCGCTCGTCGACCACCGCGAGGCGGGCGTCGAGCTCGGCGGCACCGATTCCGTAGAGGTCGACGAGGTCTTCGATCACCGCGCTGTTCCACGCGATCTCGTAGTCGACGGTGCCGCCGAGCCCGAGTACTCGCTCGTTCATCGCCCTCCGCTCCGATGGGTCGACGCCTCGCCGTTCCGACACAGCACAGCGCCGCTCCTAGTACAGCGCAGCCTTGCCGGCCGCGTCGAACAAGTCGATCTTCTGGGCTGCGACGACCTGCATCGCCGCGATGCACGGCGGCTGGATGGAGTTCGGCTCGCGCAGCGATGTGTCGGCCAGCACTTCGCGCATCTTGTCGTGATAGGCCACCTTGATGTCGCTCGAGATGTTGATCTTGTTGATGCCGAGCTTCACCGATCGCCCGATCTCGTCATCAGGGTTGTTCGAGCCGCCGTGCAACACGAGCGGAATCCCCACGGCCGCCTTGATCTCGCGCAGCAGGTCGAGCTTCAGCGCGGGCTTCATGCTCGCGGGATAGATGCCGTGCGAGGTGCCGATCGCGATGGCGAGACTGTCGACGCCCGTCTGCTCGACGAATCGCACCGCGTCATCCGGAACCGTGTAGATGATGTCGTCGGTGCCGTCTTCGGCCTCATTGTCGGTCTTGCCGATCGTGCCGAGCTCGCCCTCGACCGAGAGGCCCACGACATGCGCCGCGTCGACCACGCGCTTCGTCATCGCCACGTTCTCGTCGAACGGCGACATCGACTTGTCGATCATGACCGAGGTGAAGCCGCTCTGGATGGCGGTGAGCATCTGCTCGAAGCTGCCGCCGTGATCCCAGTGGATGACGACGGGCACCGAGGCGCGATGGGCACGCGCGCGGATGGCCTGGATGAGGTCCACCCCGAGGTGGCTCACTTCGTCGGGGTGGATCGCGACGATGAGCGGCGCGTTCTTCTCCTCGCTGATGTCGATGACGCCGTTGAACATCGCATAGTCGCTGATGTTGAAGGCGGGCACCGCGAAGTCGTTCTCGTTCGCCACGGTGAGAAGGTCGTTGCCATTGATGAGCACTGCTGGGTCTCCTTGTTTTCGGTAGTTGGTCGTGGGCGGGCGTCAGCTCTTGACCGACCCGGAGGTCAGCCCGCCGATGAAGTAGCGCTGGAAGAAGAGGAAGAGGATCAGCACCGGAACCGAACCGAGGATGCTCATCGCCATCATTTCGTTCCACTCATAGGAGTGCTGTCCCATGAGGAGTTGGATGCCGATCGGCACGGTGCGCATGTCCTGCGTCTTCGTGAGGGTGAGCGCGAAGAGGTATTCGTTCCACGCGATCATGAACGTGTACACGCCCACCGACACGATGCCCGGCACCGAGATCGGCACGAGGATGCGCCAGAGCGCCGTCATCGAGCCGGCGCCGTCGACGCGCACGGCCTCGTCGAGCTCGCGCGGCAGGGTGTTGAAGTAGCCGGTCATCATGATGATCGCGTAGGGCAGCGTGAACACCATGTACGTGAGGATGAGCCCCGGGTAGGTGTTGTAGAGCCCGAGCGTCACCATGAGCCCGAAGTACGGGATGAGCAGGGTGATCGGCGGCACGGCCTGCACGCTCACGATGATCATGTTGAGCGGGCGCTTGAAGCGGAACTCGAAGCGGCTGAACGCGTAGGCGGCGAGGATCGCCACCACGAGCGTGAACGCGGTGACCGAGAGCGACACCACGTAGCTATTGACGAAGAACCGCACCTTCTCGGGGTCGGTGAGAATCGTCACGTAGGCGTCGAACGAGAAGCTCTCGGTGACGAGGCGCGGCGGGTACTCGAAGATCTCGGTGTTCGACTTGAACGAGATCGCGAGCATCCAGAGCACGGGGAAGCCCGCGAACGCCGCGCCGGCGAGGAGTCCGAGGATCACGAGGACCTTCTTGGTCATGCGTTGCCGCGTGCGCGAGATGGTGGTGGTGGTCATGGCTCAGTCCCTCGCCCGCTGGTGTCGTACGTAGAAGAAGGCCAGCACCATCGAGAGCAGCAGGATGATGACCGCGCTCGTTGAGGCGAGCGCGAACTCGTACCGGCTGAAGGCGAGCTTGTAGGTGAAGGTGCTCAGCATCTCGGTGACGTGGATGGGCCCGCCGCCGGTCGTCATCCAGATGAGCGCGAACTGCTGCGAGGTCCAGATGAGGTCGAGCAGCGTCATGCTGATGATGATCGGGCGCAACTGCGGAAGCGTGACGTTGCGGAAGCGCTGCCAGCCGTTCGCACCGTCGACCGTCGCCGCCTCGTACAGGTCGGCCGGGATGCCCTGCAGGCCTGCGAGCAGGCTGATCATGAAGAACGGGTAGCCGGCCCAGATGTTGATGAACGTCACGGCGCCGAGAGCCAGCGACGGTGACGAGAGCCACTCGACATCGCTGGAGAGCAGGTAGTTGACGACGCCGTTGGGATTCAGCAGCATCCGCCAGAGCACGGCGATCACCGCCGCGGTGAACAGCCACGGCAGGATGTAGATCACCCGGAACACCGCCCGGCTCGCGCGGCTGACGAGGGGGCTGTTGAGCAGCATCGAGAAGCCGAGGCCGAGCAGCAGGTGCGCAACCACGCTCACGATCGTGAAGAACAGCGTGTTGCCGAGTGCGGTTGCGAACACCCCGTCGGTCAGCACCTCCACGAAGTTCTCGATCCCGACGAACTCGGGGTTCTTCTTCGTGATGACGTTGTCCATGAACGAGTAGCCGATGACGAGCACGATGGGCACGATCATCAGCACGAGCATGAGCACCGCCGTGGGGGCGATGAAGGCGTAGGGCTCGCCGGGGTGGCCGAGACGACGTCGTCGCGCGGGCCCCTGCATCGGGGTGGGTGTCGGTGGCGGCGCGGAGGGTTCCGCGCTCTCGGTGAGAGTGGTGGTGGTGGTGATCATCATCAGGTCAGCCTCCTGCGGGGAGACCGCGCCACGGTGCGTGACCGTGGCGCGGCCTCGTGCCTCTGCACGGGTCAGAATTCGGCGAGCCATGCTTCTTGGGTCTTCTCGAGCATCTCGTCGACCGATTGGCCGCCGTCCAGGAGCACCTGGAACTGCTCGTCGAAGAGCCGCATGAGCTGTTCCGCCACCGGCAGGCCGGTGAACTCGTTGGCGGGGTATCCGTTCTGGTAGATCTCGAACGCCGTCGCGAAGAGCTCGTCTTCGGCAACGAAGTCGGGAACCGACTCGGTGTTGCCCGGGAACGCGTTCGCGATCGACGACAGCTTCGAGTTCGTTTTCTCGCTCATGAGGAACTCCACGAGCTTGAACGCCTCGGCCTTGTGCTCCGAGCTGTCGGCCACGCCGATGCCCCATGAGGCGTAGGGGATGCCCCGCTCGCCGTCGAACCCGTCATCTGCGGGCAGCGCCGAGATGCTGAAGTTCAGGTCGGGGTTGGACTCGCGAATGAGGTTGATGTGCGCGAGCGAGTCGATCATCATGCCCACTCGGCCGTTGGTGAACTCCTCGACCTTGTCCTGCTCCTTCATGGTGAAGGCGCCGGGCGCGATCGCACCGTCGTCCCACAGGCCCTTGACGTACTCGACGGCGCTCGTCACGTCGCTGTTGGTGACATCGGGCTGGCCGTCGTCGTCGAGCATGCTGCCGCCGGTCGCCCAGACCCACGACATGACGTCGTTCTGGATTCCGTTGGGCGCCTCGAGCGAGAGTGGAAGGATCCAGCCGCTCGTGTCCTCGCCGAGGCCGGCGACGGCGTTCGCGGCGGCCGTGAACTCGGTGCGGTTGGTGGGTGCGGCGGCCACGCCCGCCTGGGCGAGCAGGTCGTCGTTCGTGAACATCGGGTAGACGAAGTTGACGACCGGGATCATGTAGGTGGCGCCATCGACCTGGATCTGGCTTGCCAGTTCGCTGTCGTCGTAGTCGCTCTCGCCCATGAGTTCGGTCAGGTCGGCGATCGCGCCCTGGTTGGCGAAGTCGCTCACCCAGGCGCCGTCGAGGCCGACGACGTCGGACATGGTGCCGGCTGCGGCGCCGGCGAACAGCTGTTCCTTCGTGGAGGCGTACGGCCCGCTGAGCAATTCGACCGTGATGCCCGGGTTCTCTGCCTCGAACTCGTCCATCAGTTCACGGAAGGCGCCGTCGGGTAGTTCCGGCTCCCACCATTGCGCGAATTCGAGTACGACGTCGCCGTCGCCCGATCCGCTGTCGCTGCTCGCGCTGCATCCCGCAGTCGCGAACAGTGCCACCGCTGCGACCGACGTTCCGAGAACCCGAAGGGTCCGCCGCCGGTCGTGAGCCTCTTTGCTCATGATTCTCCATTCTGAGATTTGCAGTATTGCGCTGTTATTTGCGCATTGATGCGACTTCTGGATGCTAGTCCTCTCAGAACGGATCGGTCAATAGGGATCGGATGCCGCGTAGTCGGTGCATCCGCGGCCCTCATGTTCAAGGCGAGCCAAATCGGCGATGCTGTTTTGTGCTCTGTCTTGCTGATATACGCTCAACACAAGCGCTCACAAGGCGCAAGTGTGCTAGAAGTTGCTTATGGCAGCGCCCAGAAGCGAATCCCCGGGGGAACACGTGCGACATCTGCCAGCCGGCCGTCGAGCCGACCTCGCCGACTACGTCTCGGCGAGCGGGCAGGTGACCGTCGCCATGCTCGCCGAGCGCTACGGCGTCTCGATCGACACCATCCGCCGCGACCTCGACCAGCTCGATGCCGAGGGCGTGCTCGTGCGCACCCACGGTGGCGCGGTGAGCGCCACGGCCACTCCGCGCACCGACCGCGGCCTCGACGTGCGACTGCACATGCAGGCCGAGGAGAAGGAACGCATCGCCGAGCTCGCCGCCGAGCTCATCCCCGACGGCGCCGTCATCATGCTCAACGCGGGCACCACGACGCTCGCCGTCGCCCGGCATCTGCGCAACCACCGCGAGCTCACGATCGCCACGAACAACCTGCGCATCCCGGCCGAGATCTCGCCGAAGGTCTTCCGAGACCTCTACGTCTTCGGGGGCTCGGTGCGCTCGATCACGCAGGCCACCACCGGCCCGATCAGCTTCAAGGTCGCCGCGGGCGGCGGCGAGATCGACCTGCAGTGCGACCTCGCGCTCATCGCGGTGGGCGCGGTGTCACCGACCGGCGGCTACTCCACGAGCAACCTCGGCGACGCGGCCATGATGGCCGAGATGATGTCGCGCGCCACGCGCGTGGCGGTGCTCGCCGACTCCTCGAAGTTCGGGCGGCGACTGTTCGCCCAGGTCGCCGAGCTCGGCCGCGCCGACTACTTCATCACGGATGCCGCCCCGCCGCCCGACCTCGAAGAGGCCCTGCGCCAGAGCGACGTCGAGATCATCACCCCCGGCGGCTGAGTAGCGCCGGGCGCAGCCCGACGCGTATCGAAACCACCGACATCGCGATGCTGTACATATTTATGTACATGTTTGATAACATTGATGCCATGACCAAGGCTCCCCCGACGGACCCAGACGTCGTCCTGCCGGTTGCCGAGGCGCGCTCAGCGCTCTCGGTCATGCTTCGCAACTTCCGCGAACTCGGACCGGATGCCACTCCGGTTGTCATCGGATCGCACCGCCGGCCTGAGGCGGTCCTGATTCCCTACGAGCGGTTCGTCTCGAGCCAGCTCGCCGCTGGACAGGAAACCGCCGCCCGGCCAGGCCCGCGCGGACACCGCCTGCTCGACGACCTCCGCCGCCGCCGAGCAGTCATCGAGCGCCTCGCGCGGGCCAACCGCATCTCGTCGGTCCAAGTCTTCGGCTCGGTCGCCCGAGGCGACGAGACTCCGTCGAGCGACGTCGATCTCCTGGTCGACCCGCAGGATGACGCGTCGCTCTTCGACATCGCCCAGTTCGAGCTCGACATGGAGTCGCTGTTCGAGCGAGCGGTCGACGTCGTCTCGCGCCGCTCACTCGACGCCGACCGCGATCGAGCGGTGCTCGACGAGGCAATCGACCTGTGAGGCCGGCCGAGCGCGTGGAGCGCTGGCTCAGCGACCTGACGGCCACGCTCGACGTCGCCGCTCTCCTGGTCGCACGCGGACGCGACGAGTTCGACCGCGACCCTGCGTTGCCACTCGCCTTCGAGGCGCTCTCGAACCGCGTGGGCGACCTCTCGAAGCGGCTGACCGCCGCAGATCCGGCGCGTTTCGACGACCCGCTCTGGTCTCAGGCGGCCCGCAACCGCGACTTCCTGGTGCACCACTACGACCGCGTCGACTCGCACGCGCTGTGGGTCACGGCGTCGCGCAGCTTCCCCGAGCTGCACCAGCTCGTGAGAGACGTGCGCGGTGACCCGGTGGTTGAGTAGCCAGCGAAGCAGGCGTATCGAAACCACGTCGAGGTGATCTCGATACGCGTCGCGCTTCGCGCGGCGCTACTCGATCACCGGGGTCCGGAGAGCTGGATCAGGCCAGCGCTCGTGGGTCGGAACCCGCATGCATCGAAGTAGAAGCTCTTCAGGTGATCGTCGAAGTCGACGTGGAGCCACTCGCAGCCTGCCTCCCTGGAATGCTCCGTGGCAACCGCGACGAGTCGCTTCCCGATGCCCCGTCGGCGAGCTCGAGATGCCACCAGAGTGTCTTCGATGAACGCGTGCGCGTGACCATCCCAGATCACGTTGACGAAGCCCACGAGCCCCTGATCGTCGCGCGCGGTGACCCAACCCAGGCTCAGGCGCGAAAGCCGGTCAGTCCAATCGTCAGCGGCTTGTGCATGGTCGAAGCCCTCCGCGTGCAGCCCGTTGATCTCTTCGTTCCGAACGGCTCCGCGCCATTCCCACGTGATCGTCATGCTGAACAGCATTGCCTACGGTCGCGCACCGAGCGGCGACGACCCGAGCGACTCTGCCCCGAGCTGGTAGGTGCGGAGTCGCCCGCACATGCCGAATCGCCGATCACCCGGGTTCGCGGATGCCTCGTAGACGCCCGCCGCGAGCAAGGAGCTCCAATCGCCCTGCGCGAGGCCGGCCATCGAGCGCCGGGTCTCGTCGGCTTGCGCGCCGACGACGCCGTCCCAGATGTCCTGCCACTCTCCGACACGCGGCTGCACGATCCGAGCCGCCGCGGCGGCGAACGCCTCGAAGGGCGCGAAGTCGCCCACCGCTGCCGCGGCGCGAAGCTCGAGGAACCCCTGCACGGCGAGATCCCGGCGCCGGTCGGCATCCGCTTGGCGCTCGGACTCCGTCGACCGCTCGGGCAGCTGACCTACCGACAGATACGTCGCGGCGTCGACGAGCTGCTCGGCCGGGAAGGTCATCACCGCGTCGCCCGCCTCGGGCAATCCGGCGTTCTGCATGAGCACGAGCACGCGCAGGTCGCCGTCGTTGATCGCTCGATGCACGGTGCCGGGTGTGAACCACACGACGACGCCCGGCTCGAGCTGCGTCTCCTGCACACCCGAACGGTTGAGCGTCTGGAGCCGGCCCCGACCGCCGACGACCACGTAGGATTCCGCCGACACGAGGTGCATGTGCGGGCTCCCGCCGCGGAGCCCGTCGATCGACTCGGTGTCGTAGACGTCGAGCCACGAGACAGCAGTGCCGCCCGGGAACGTCGAGGCGTCGCTCACCGCGCCACCGCCGCGCGATCAGCCATGCGATCCCCTCACTCGATCCCCCGCACTGTCAGATTCCATGGTGGCATGCGCCCTGCACGCCGTTGCGCTGCACCTCCAGTACCGGCGCGACTGTCGGATGCCGGTGGCAAGCTGAATACATGGCGATCGAGGTGCGCCCCGCGACCGTGTTCGTCGACGTGAAGGCGATGGTCGGGCCCAAGCGGCCCGATGCGAACGTGTGCTGGTGCCTGAGCTACCGCATCCCCTCGAAGGAGAACCTCGCGCTCAAAGGCCCTGCGCGTGGTGAGCTCGTGCAGCAGCTGGTGCAGCAAGACCCTCCGCCCGGCGTCCTCGCCTATGACGGCGACGAGGTGGTGGGCTGGGCGGCAGTGCACCCGCGCGCCGACACGAGCTTCGCTCGCAACCGCAGGATCCCGCACGTCGACGACCTCGAGGTGTGGTCGGTGTGGTGCATCCGTGTGCGTCCGGGGCATCGCGGCGAGGGCATCTCTCATCACCTGCTCGAGGGCGCTGTCGAGTTCGCCCGCGACCACGGCGCACCCGCCATCGAGGGCTACCCGCTCGACAACAAAGGCGAGAAGATCGACCTCACGATGGCCTACGCCGGCACCCGCAAGCTGTTCGAGAAGGCCGGGTTCACGAAGGCGGCCGACACCGACTCGGTGCTGAACGGCTTTCCGCGCGTGCTCATGCGGCTCGACTTGCGCTGACCTGCGCTGCCGGCGCGTCAGCCCTGGAAGTCCTCGGGATCCACCTCGTCGAGGAACTGCTTGAACTTGTCGACCTCCTCCTCCTCTTCGGCGGGCTGCTCCGTGAACTCGGCGGGGATCCCGGCCTCGTCGAACACCTGGTCGGCGACGAAGAGCGGCGCCTCTGCGCGCACGGCGAGCGCGACGGCATCCGACGGGCGCGCGTCGATCACCCGCGTGCCGAAGGTGGTGGTGAGGGTGATCTCGGCGTAGAACGTGCCGTCCTCGATGCGGGTCACCTCCACGCGATCCACCGTGGCGTCGACGGTGTCGAGCAGCGTCTTCATGAGGTCGTGCGACAACGGCCGGGGCGCCTGCTCACCCTCGACGGCGATGAGGATGGAAGTCGCCTCCTGAGCGCCGATCCAGATCGGCAGGACGCGCGCAGCGGCGCCATCGTCGAGCAGCGGCTTGAGCAGCACGATGTGCTGCTGCGCGGCATCGAGCGCAATGCCGAGGACTCGGACCTGGACCATGGCGACTCCCGTCGAAGGATCGGGCGTGACACTGCCATCGTAGATCGGGTCGCCGACGGCCGCCTGGCGTGTCGGGTTCCGGGCGTTCGAGCTGGTCCTTCATGTCGCAATTTTCGAAGCCGAAAACTCCGGCTTGTCCACCCTCTGGCCGCACGGAACGAAGTTCGCCACGATAGGCGCATGGACGTCACCGACTGGCTCCTCGACGCCGATCCGTCGATCCGCTGGCAGGTCATGCACGACCTGCTCGACGCGCCGGCCGAAGCGGTTGCGGCAGAGCGATCCCGCGCCGCCCTCGAGGGATGGGCAGCCGGGTTGCTCGCGCTGCAACGCGAAGATGGCTACTGGAGCGGTGACGTGTACGGCGCGAATCGCGAGCGCACCAGCGTCACCTGGACACTGCACCTGCTGCGGCGGCTTGGCATCGATCCGGATGCCGCGCCCGTTCGCGCGGCCGTGAGCCGGGTTCGCGACGGCGTGACCTGGCGCGAGTGGGACGACCGACCGTACTTCCACGGCGAGATCGAACCGTGCGTGAACGGCGGCGTGCTCGCCCTCGCGACGTATTTCGGCGAGCTCGGCGAGGGCAGCGACCGCATCGTCGAGCTGCTGCTGCAGGAACAGCTCTACGACGGCGGCTGGAACTGCGACGCCCCCAAATCGAAGCGGTCGTCATTCGACACGACGCTGTGCGTGCTGGAGGGGTTGCAGGAGTACGAGCGTGCTGTCGGAGACGCGGATGCCGCGGTCACCGATGCCCGCCGTCGCGGCGAGGAGTACCTGCTGCAACGCAACCTGTTCCGGCGGCAGTCGACTGGGGCGATCGTCCTGCCGCGATATGTGAACCTCTCATTCCCGCCGTACTGGTACTACGACGTGCTGCGAGCGCTCGACTACTTCCGCGCCACCGGTGATCGCCCCGACCGCCGAGTCTCCGACGCGATCGAGCTCGTGCTCCGCGAGCGCGGCAACGACGGACGATGGCGGGCCGGCATGCCGCGGCCCGGCGAGGTGCACTTCCCCGTCGACGCTCCGGAAGGTGAGCCCAGTCGCTGGAACACCCTCCGCGCCCTGCGGGTACTGCGGTGGTACCACTCCGCCTGAACCGCCGTATGGGGTGCTCTGCGATGATGGTCATCATGCCCGAATCAATCCGGCGTGAGTCGCGAGTGTCGCCGCGCGTACTCGGACCGGTCATCGACGAGATGACCCGGTGTGTGCACTACCAGACCGCCGTCGACATCGTCGCGATCAAGTTCGCGTGCTGCAACGAGTACTACCCGTGCCACCTGTGCCATGCCGAGACGGCGGATCACCCCGCTGAGCAGTGGCCGCTCGGCGAACGCAACCAGGAGGCCGTGCTCTGCGGTGCCTGCGGAACCGAGCTCACGATCGAGTCCTACCTCGCGACGAACGAGTGCCTGAACTGCCGAGCGCCGTTCAACGAGCGCTGCCGCCTCCACGCCCACCTGTACTTCGAGACCGAAGACTGACGCCAGCGCTACGCGATGATGAATCGCGAGATGAGCCCGTCGCTCAGCTGGAACGTGAACGTGCCGGGTCCGTTGTACCCGTTGCCCGACACGGTCACGGTCAGCAGGTACTGGCCGTCGATCCTCCCCGGCCGAATGCCATGCACCTCGAAGTGCGCCTGCCTGCCGATGTTGTCGGTCTCGTTCCAGCTCGCGACGCCGTCACGGCCGTGGAACTCGCGTCCCCAGTCGTTGAGGTACGCGTCTGCGCTGAAGGCGGCGACGAACCCCTCGGAGTCCCCCCGGTTGGTCGCGTCGACGAACGCCTGGATCGCCGCCGGCATGCTCTGTTCCGACATGCTCGTCACCCTACCCAGCGGCAGCGTCATCCGTCAGTCCTACTCCGAGTCCTGCACGGACTCCTGCACGAGACGACGAAGCAATCGGGCGAGCGTTGCCTGCTCTTCACGGCTGAGGCCGCGCAACTCCTCGGCCTCACGGTGGGCGAGACGCCGCATGGCATCGTCCACACGCGTCGCCCCCTCGGAGGTGAGGCGGATGAGCACGCTGCGACGGTCACGCGGGTGCGGGAGTCGCTCGACGAGACCACGACGCACGAGGTTGTCGAGTCGATTCGTCATCGCCGCGCTGCCGATCATCGTGGCCTCGATCAGTTGGGCGGGGCTGAGTTCATGCGGCGATTCCGCCCTCCCGAGCGCCGCGAGAACGTCGAACTCCCAGGCAGCGAGCCCGGCCTCGCTGAACACGCTCGCCCGCAGCCGGCCGAGCCGGTTCGCCACGCGCCGGAGGCGCGACATCACGTCGAGCGGCGTCAGGTCGACACCGGGAAGACGTCGTGACCAAGCGTCGATGATCAGGTCGACCTCATCATCGCGCTCGCTCGCGCTGGGGGGCATACCTCGACGGTATCCCGATTCATGACGGACCAGACCGCTTCCGCCTCGGACTCCGCCGCACGGCCGACCCGGATGCCGCAAATTCCGCGAGCCGACCGAGCAACCTCCCCTGAAGAACAGATGGCGAACGAACCACCCGACGAGGCTCAGGCCGGCATGGACGCGTGGACGGAGTGGGCCAACCGGGCCGGCTCTGCACTAGTCGAATTCGGAACTCCGACGACCGCCGTCGGGTCAGTCGGTCCAGCGGGTTCAGCGGTCGGATCGGCGGGATCGGCCGGATCGGCGGGCGGATTCGTCGGCGGCTACTCGATCATGCAGGCCGACTCGACCGACGCACTCAAGCGCATGCTCGAAAACCACCCGCACCTCACGATGGACGGCTCCTCGATCGAGATCTACGAGCTCCTCGAGGTGCCCGGTCAGGGGTGAGCGACTCGCCGTCTGAGCACGTACGGCTCGAACGCACCGAGTGCCCCGTCACGGATGCCGCGACGCACCTCCGCTTCCGCATCGTGAAGTGACGCGTGGCGCCAACGCAACGTGGCGGTGATCTCCTGTGCCTTCCGAGTCGCCCGAGGTTCGACGGGCATACGGCATGCGGCATACGGCACTCACTCGGCCGATCTGCGTCAGACTGGAAGGTAGCCGCTTCGGAGATCCGCCTCCGTCCGCGGCATTCCGGGAGGAACCGTGACCCTCGACCCGACGACCACCGTCGACGATCTGCTGCCGACGGCGATTCGCGAGGACTTCCCGTACCTCGACCAAGAGCTCAATGGGCATCCGCTCGCCTACCTCGACTCGGCGGCGACCGCGCAGCGCCCGATCGCGGTGCTCGATGCCGAACGCGCCTACCTCGAGCACTCCAACGCCGCCGTGCATCGCGGAGCGAGCACGCTCGTGGGCACCTCGACGACCGCGTTCGAGGAGGCTCGCGAGACGGTGGCCCGCTTCGTGGGCGCCGGGCCCCGCGAGATCGTGTGGACCGCGAACGCCACCGATGCGATCAACATGGTCGCGCTCGGCATGGCGGATGCCGCGGCCGGCCTCGGCGGCCCCGAGGCCGGCGTCTTCCGGCTGGGCGCCGACGACGAGATCGTGGTCACCGAGGCCGAGCACCACGCCGACCTCATCCCGTGGCAGCGGCTTGCGGCGAAGACCGGCGCGACGCTGCGGTGGATCCCCGTGCACGACGACGGCACGTGGAACATCGACGACGCGGCATCCGTCATCGGACCGCGCACGCGCTTCGTTGCATTCGGCCACGTCTCGAACGTCACGGGGTTCGTGGCGCCGGTCGGCGACGTCGTCGAGCTCGCCCACCGACACGGCGCGCTCGTGCTGCTCGACGCCTGCCAGTCGGTGCCGCACCGGCCGATCGACTTCGCCTCGCTCGGGGTCGACTTCGCCGCGTTCTCGGCGCACAAGATGCTCGGACCGACCGGCATCGGCGTGCTCTACGGTCGAGAGCACCTGCTCGACGCCCTGCCGCCGGCGCGCACCGGCGGCTCGACGATCACGACCGTGACGATGGAGTCGGCGTCGTTCCTGCCCTCGCCGCAGCGGTTCGAGGCCGGCACGCAACCGGTGTCGCAGGCCGTCGCGCTGGCCGAGGCCGTGCGCTACCTCGACACGCTCGGCATGGAGCAGGTGCACGCGCAGGAGTCGGCGCTGGCTGAGTTGCTCGTCGACGAGACGGCGCGGATTCCCGGCATCCGGCTCATCGGTCCCGGTGCCGGAATCGAGCGCGCGGCCCTCGCGAGCGTCGACGTGCCGGGCGTGCACGCGCACGATGTCGGCCAGTTCCTCGACTCGCAAGGCATCGCCGTGCGAGTCGGCCACCACTGCGCGCAGCCGCTGCACCGGCGCCTCGGGCTTCGGGCGACCACGCGGGCGAGTGCCTATGTCTACACAACCTCCGACGAGATCCACCGCTTCGCCGCGGCACTCGCCGAGGTGCGCGGATTCTTCGGAGTCGACGCATGAGCGACCTGTCGGGCCTCTACCAGGAGCTGATCCTCGACCACTCCCGCCGCCGGCTCGGCGACGGCGAGCTCGCTGAACCGCACGCCACCCACCACGAGCTGAATCCCACGTGCGGCGACGAGATCACCATGGGCATCCACCTCGACGCATCCGGAACCGTGCTCGAAGCCATCGGCTGGACCGGCGACGGATGCAGCATCTCGATGGCCTCGGCGTCGGCCCTCACCGAGCTCGCGACCGGCGCCGACCTCGATCGCGTGCGGGCGCTCGTCGACGAGTTCCGTTCGATGATGCGCTCGAAGGGAGCGGGCGAGGCGAATGAAGAGCTCCTCGGCGACGCGATCGCCTTCCACGGGGTCTCGAAATACGTCATGCGCGTGAAGTGCGCCATGCTCGCGTGGGTCGCCCTCGAGGCGTGCGTCGCGGCGGCGAGCGCTTCGAATCCGGCGAGCGCGACCGGCGCGATCACTGACCGCGGAGATTCCTCAGCCCGATGACGGCCGCGATCGGTTTGACCAGAGCGAGCTCTCCGAACCGGTAGTCCCTTGCGCGCACGAGTCGTTCGGCGAGGTCCGGCCGCAACCTCCACAAGTAGGCTCGGCCCTTCTCGGCGTGGAGAGAGTTGGACACGATCTTGATCGTGTCCGCGTGCTCGACCAGCGGGATGGCGTTCTGAATGTTCTCCCACGTGGTGGAGCTGTCGCGATCCAGTCGGATCGGGCCGGTGTATCCGCGTTCGTCGCGGGCGTAGCGTGCCATCAGCTCCGCCTCGGAAATGTCGCTTGCTACTGCACCGCCGCACAAGACGAGCACGCTCTCGGTCGCGGACGGCTCCTGGGAGCGAAGCCCGGCACGCACTCGATAGCGGTTCACGTAGTTGGCGCGCGTACCGCGATTCTTGAAGCCGAGCACGACCACGGCCTCCGAAGTGCCCGGCTGTGCAGCAGTCCCGAGTCGTCGGCGACTCGCCCGCCAATGCACCAGCTCCGCCCACCCCATGACGACGGCGGCGACCACGATCGGAACGACCAAGAGTTGGAGACGCACACTGCAAGTGTTCCAGCTGAGCGGAACACGCGGCCGGCCATGCCGGTGCCGTTGCCGTTGAGATCGATGACGATCCGCGATTTGCTGTTTGCATGCGGATCGACCTTGCACCGCTTCATCGCAGACACGCCGACGGAGGAGTTCGCATGACGTCACTCGACCAGACAGCTCGACACGCATTCGTCGACGTCGAGACGCGCTTCCCTGATGCGGCGGCGAGGATGCGGGACTTCCTCTCACGGGTGCTGCCCAGCTGAACCCCTCGACGCCGCATAAGCTCGATGCACCGTCATCCCACCCGAAGAGGAGCACGCCTGCCATGAGCGACGCCGCCGCCCTGGATGTTTTCGACCGCCGGGAGTCCGAGGTGCGCGGGTACATCCGTGCGTTCCCCACCGTGTTCGATCGCGCGGTCGGCTCGACCCTGATCGACGTCGACGGCCGTGAGTACCTCGATTTCTTCGCCGGCGCGGGCGTGCTCAACTACGGGCACAACAATCCCGCGTTCACCCGCGCGATCATCGAGTACCTCGAGCGCGACGGCATCATCCACGGTCTCGACATGGCGACCTCGGCCAAGAAGGCGTTCATCGAGGCGTTCGAGCGTCTCGTGCTCGAGCCGCGCGGGCTCGACCACAAGCTGCAGTTCACCGGCCCGACCGGCACGAACGCGGTCGAAGCGGCACTCAAGGTCGTTCGCCAGGCCACCGGCCGCTCGACCATCGTCGCCTTCACGAACGCGTTCCACGGTCTGAGCCTCGGCGCGCTCGCGGCGACGGGCAACAGTCACTACCGCAGCGCGGCCGGCGTCGGCCTCGACGACATCGTGCGCCTGCCCTACGACGGATACCTCGGCCCCGATGTCGACACCCTCGACCTGCTCGAGAAGATGCTCGACGACCCGGGCAGCGGACTCGACCTGCCCGCGGCCGTCATCGTCGAGGCCGTGCAGGGCGAGGGCGGCATCAACGTCGCGAGCGTGCCATGGCTGCAGCGCCTTCGCGAACTCACGGCGGCCCGCGGCATCCTGCTGATCCTCGATGAGATCCAGGCCGGCATCGGCCGGACCGGCGCCTTCTTCTCCTTCGAGGCGGCGGGCATCGTGCCCGACGTCGTGACGGTGTCGAAGTCGATCTCGGGCTCGGGCCTGCCGATGTCGCTCGTGCTGCTGCGCCCCGACGTCGATGTCTGGAAGCCGGGCGCGCACACCGGCACGTTCCGCGGCAACAACCTTGCGTTCGTCTCGGCACGCGTCGCACTCGAGACCTACTGGGCCGACTCGGCGCTCGTCGACGGCGTGGCCGCGAAGTCGGCGCTGCTCGCCGCCGAACTCGAGCAGATCGCCGCCGCGCACCCCGAGCTCGGCTTCGTCGTGCGCGGACGCGGGCTCATGTACGGCCTCGCGTGCGACGGCGATCGCGGCCTCGCCGGCCGCATCTCGGCCGAGGCATTCCGGCGAGGCCTCGTCATCGAGACCTCCGGCGCCTTCGACGAGGTGCTGAAGTTCCTGCCCGCGCTCACCATCACCGAAGACGAGCTCGCGCGCGGCCTCGCGATCGTGCGCGAGAGTCTCGACGCGGTGCTCGCCGGCTGAGCGCCGCAGGGTGATCGGGACAGCGGATGCCGCAGCATCCGCCCTCGTCTCCCGGTCGTGACTCCCAGCAGCGGATGAGGCAGATTCGCGAGCGCTGCGGCGCGTCGAGGCATCCGACCCGGCGTGTGGCTCGAAACTGCCTCATCCGCGCCGACCGGGGCACCCCGATCCCGACGCGCCTCACTGCGCACCCTGCCGACCTCGCAGCGCTCCCGGTCGTGACCCTCGGCAGCGGATGAGGAAGAATCGCGGGCGCTGCGGCGCGTCGAGGCATCCGACCCGGCGTGTCGCTCGAAACTGCCTCATCCGCTGCTGCCCGTCAGCCGAAAGGTTGACGCGGGATGCTCCCGCAGACTGATTCGCTCGAGAATGGCCGTCGGTAGCGTCGTCGACGTGAACCACTCCACACCTCACTCGACGCTCGCTCGACTCGCGGGCGTGACTGCCCTGGCGGGACTTGCGACCGTATTCACGGCGGTCTCGATCGTGGTGCTTGCATCCCCGATCGTGCAGATCCTCTCGCAGGTCGCGACCACGCTCCTCTAAGGCGTCCACCACGGTCGCAGCGGCACCCCGCCGTCGCCGTCGCCGGCGCCGGGCTTCACCGCGAGCACCTGGTGCAACTGGATCCCACCGGTCTCGAAGGCGAGCCGTGACCCGGCCATGTACAGACCCCACACCTTCGCGGTGGGCAGCCCGACCTCGGCCACCGCTTCATCCCAGTGCTCCACGAGGTTGGCGCACCAGTCGCGCAAAGTCATCGCGTAGTGGGGGCGCAGGTTCTCCTCGTGCAGCACCTCTAAGCCGACATCCTGCGCTTCGCTGATGATGCGGCCCGAGCCGGTGAGCTCGCCGTCGGGGAAGACGTAGCGGTCGATGAAACCCCGGGTCGACGGTTCGTGCCGGTTGTCGGGTCGCGTGATGCAGTGGTTGAGCAACAGCGCGCCGGGCCGCATCCGGGACTGCAGGAACGTGAAGTACGACGAGTAGTTGCGCACGCCGATGTGCTCGAGCAGCCCGATCGACGACACCGCATCGAAGCCGGTCTCCGCGATGTCGCGGTAGTCGCCGTAGCGAACCTCGGCCAGCTCGGTGAGGCCCTCGTCGGCGATGGCCTGCTGCGCCCACGAGGTCTGCTCCTCCGAGAGCGTCACGCCGAGGGCCCTGACGCCGCGGCGGGCCGCATAGCGCACCATGCCGCCCCACCCGCAGCCCACGTCGAGCAACCGGTCGCCGGGCTTCAGCCGAAGCTTCTCGAACACCAGCCGGTACTTGTTCTCCTGCGCTTCGTCGAGGGACGCGTCGGAGCGCGGGTAGCACGCGCAGGTGTAGGTCATCGACGGCCCGAGCACCCACTCGTAGAAGGTGTTCGAGACGTCGTAGTGGTGGTGGATCGCTTCAGCATCACGGGTCTTGCTGTGCCGCAGTCCCCGGGCGATGCGGCGCCAGCGTGGCGGCACCTCCTGCGGCGGCGGCGCGATCGGTCGCAGGTGCTCGACCCCGATGGAGCGGAAGATCTGGGCCATCACCCGCGGCGACGGCAGCTTGAAGACAAGGTCGTCGGCGAGCGCCTTGAGCAGCTCGTAGGGGTCGCCGGGGTGCACGCCGTGGGCCTCGAGGTCGCCGGCGATGTACGCCCGGGCCAGGCCGAGATCGCCGCGGCCGGTGGCGAGATAGGTCGTTCCGCGAGGCGTCTTCAGATCGAGCCCGAACGTGGCGTCCGGTGGTCCGGCCGAGCTGCCGTCGTAGGCCGTGAATCTCAGCGGGAGTCGGCCGGCGGTGAGGATCTCGAGGATCTCGGCGAGGGTGAGCTTGCCAGCGGCATCCGCCTTCTCCGAGGCATCCGCTCCCACTGGGGCATCCGGCTCCGAGGCATCCGCCTTCTTCGCATTCTCAGCCTGTTCCGCCGCGTGTTCCTTGAACGAGGTCATCGTCGTTGCACCGCCTTCGCATAGAGGTCGAGGAGCCGTGAATCGGGGTCGTACCGCTGCTTCACGTTCCGATAGGTCTGCCCGCCGTAGAGCTCGTCGAACTCCTCGGGCGAGTAGTAGGAGTCGGAGTACAGCGACTTGTGCCCGTCGACTTCGCTGACCTTGCGTTCGATCAGCCGGTTTGTCTCCCCCGCGATCGACCCAACCGGCACCGTCGACCAGAAGCCGACGTTGACGTAGGTCTGCTGCGGCCGCATCGGGTAGAGCGGCCAGCCCTCGTCGTCGCGCACGCGCAGCGGGCACAGCCAGATCGGCTCGATCGGCACACTGGCGAGGAACCAGTCGAGGAACTCGGCGCACCGCTCGATCGGCACCTCGACGTCTTGGATCACGCGTTCACGCGACGGGCGGCCCTTGAGCTTCTCGATGCGGTCGCCGAGGTCGAATCGCTGTTCGTAGCGCATGAGCTTCGAGTAGAAGCTGCTGCGCCGATACCGCCGCGGCCAGAATCGTCGGATCAGCGGATGCTGCGCGCCGAACGCTTCCGAGCACCAGAACCAGTCGGTGTCCCAACGCCACAGGTAGTCGTGAATCGTGAGCCGGTCATGCTTGGCGCCCTCGTCGTGCTGGATCGAGCGGTAGTAGATCTGCTGGCCGGTGTAGTCGCTGACCGGGCCGGATGTCGCGGTCTGCACGCCGACGCACAGGTAGCTCTCGTCGGCGCTGAACACCACGCCGTCGAGGTAGTCGACGGGAACCCCGTGCAGGGTGCCACTCCCGACGATGCGGTCCATCGTTGCGACCAGGTCGGTGAGTGAGTGGAACCGCAGGTGCGTGAGCGCGACGAACGGCTTCACGGGCTCCAGTTCGATGCGCAGGCGCACCGAGTAGCCCAGCGTGCCGTACGAGTTGGGGAAGGCGCGGTACAGATCGGGGTGCTCGACGGGCGATGCGGTGAGCACCTCGCCGGCGCCCGTCAGGACGTCGAGCTCGAGCACCGACTCGTGCGGCAGGCCGTTGCGGAACGACGTCGACTCGATGCCGAGGCCGGTCACGGCGCCGCCGAGGGTGATGGTCTTCAGTTGCGGCACCACCAGCGGCGCGAGCCCGTAGGTCAGCGCCGCCGCGACGAGATCCTCGTAGGTGCACATGCCGGCCACGTCGGCGGTTCGCGCCTCGGCGTCGACCGTGATGACGCGCGTGAGGCCCGACGTATCCAGACCGGGAGCGCCGGTGGCCGCGCGCGAACGGAACAGGTTCGACGTCGGCTTGGCGAGCCGGACCGAGGCGGTCGCGGGCACTGCCCGGTAGCTCTCGAGAAGGCGCTGCACGCCATCGGCGTGAGCGGCCCGTGCGTCGGTCGCAGGAACGGACACGACTCCACGGTAGTCCGCGGAGAACCTTCCCGGCACGGATGTCACGTTTCTGCTCTCTGCGGTGTCTTAACTAGTAGTGAGGATGCCAAGGAGGAACGATGACTGTCGAGCACAAGCAGCGGCGCACCGTGAGCGATCGGCTCGCGGAGCGCCTGGCGGCGACCAGGTTCGGGCGACGAGCTTCGCACCGGTGGGCGGAGTTGCGCCGCCGCCCCGTGCCGAACCACTGGACGAACCTGTTCGGCATCGTCACCGCCGCGTGCGTTCTCGTGCTGTTCGTCACCGGCCTCGTGCTCATGTTCTTCTACACGCCATCGAACGAGGTCGTCACGTATTCCGGCTCGTACGCCCCGCTCCGCGGCGCCGAGGTCTCGAAGGCGTTCGACTCGACGATGCACGTGAGCTTCGACGTGCCGGGCGGGCTCCTCGTGCGACAGGCGCACCACTGGGCGGCCCTCCTGCTCCCGGCATCCGTGATCCTCCAGATGCTGAGCATCTTCTTCACCGGCGGCTTCCGCAGACCGCGCCGCGCCACCTGGGTGCTGCTGTTCCTCGTGTTCGTGGCGGCGCTGGCCGGCGGGTGGAGCGGCTATGCGCTTCCCGACGACATGCTGTCGGGCACGGGTCTTCGCATCGTGGAGGGGATCGTGCTCGGCATCCCGTTCATCGGCACCGACGTCTCCCGGCTGCTCTTCGGCGGGGCGTTCCCCGGGAGCGTGCTCGCCAACCTCTACCCGCTGCACCTCGCGGTCTCGGTCGCGCTCGTGGCGCTTCTCGTCGTGCGAGCGGGCCTCTGGTTGCGGAAGCGGTCGCCGCAGTTCCGCGGTTCTGGTCGCACCGAGACGCGTGTCATGGGCGTACCGCTCGTTCCGAATGCCGCTCGCCGCGGCTTGGGCCTCGGACTCCTCGTGAGCGGCATCCTCGTGCTCATCTCGGCGACCGTGACCATCAGCCCCATCTGGCTCTACGGGCCTTCGTCGCCAGCGGATGCCTCGGCGGGCAGCCAGCCCGATTGGTACACCGGCTTCCTTGACGGGGCCCTCCGGCTCGTTCCGCCGGGTTGGGAGTTCGTGTGGCTCGACCGCACGTGGACACTGGCCCTGCTCGTGCCCCTCGCCGTCATCACGTTGGCATTGGCAGTCGTGGCGGTGTATCCCTTCCTCGAGGAGTGGATCGCCGACGACCATCGCGACCACCACCTGCTCGACCGCCCTCGTGACACGCCCACGCGCACCGGCATCGGCGTGGCCGGGCTCACGTTCTTCGGCGTGCTGTGGCTCGCGGGCAGCGCCGACCTCGTCGCCGTCGCCTTCTCGCTGACCATCGAGGGCGTGATCGCAACGTTGCAGCTCCTCGTGCTCCTCGGGCCGATCATCGCGTTCGAGCTCACTCGTCGTGTCTGCCTCGGGCTGCAGCGGAAGGACCGAGAGGTCGTGCTCCACGGGTTCGAGACCGGCCGGATCGTGCGCCTGCCGGGCGGCGAGTACATCGAGGTGCACGGGCGCATCAGCGACGACGAACGGCAGCGACTGGTCGGCGTCGTCGACCAGGTGCCGGCGGTGCTCCGCCCCGACGCGCGGGGCAGGCTCACGCCGGCGCGGCGACTGCGAGCTCGTCTCTCCCGGTTCTTCTTCGAAGACCGGATCGCCCGCCCGGAGGCGCCGGGCGACGCGGCGGCTCCGCTCGAGCGCCCGGCGGTGTGAGCAGCCTGCGCGACCTCAGCTGCGCCCGGTGAAGAACTCCACCGCAGCCTGCCGGAACACCCGCGAGCCCGGCGCGTTGAAGTGGTGCCGATCGGGCAGCTCGACGAACACGCCGTTCGGCGTGGCATCCGCCAGTCCCTTCGACCGCTCGAGAATGGCGTCTTCACTGCCGGTGGCGAACAGGATGCGCTGCATCGGCGGATGCTGCGGGTCTGGGTCGGCGTCGCCGGAGCGCATGCCCCCGGCGAGTGCGACGAGCGCACGCAGGTCGTTGCCCGCGACCCGCTCGGCGAGGGTGACGTAGTTACGGGTGACCGGGTCTTCGACCGGGGTGCCGTGCTCGGCGTAGGCACGCGCCTGCTCGATCTGCAGTCGCGCGAGCGGGCGCCCGTCGGGGATGCCGCCGAGCACCGCGCGCTCGATGCGGTCGGGCACCTGCACCGCGACCTGCCAGCCGACTCGCGCGCCGAGCGAGTACCCGGCGTACTGCACGGTGTCGAGCAGGTAGGTGTCGAGCACCGTGACGAGGTCGTCGACGAGGGCATCCATGCTGAACGCAGATGCCTCGTGTGGCTTGTCGCTGGCACCGTGGCCGCGCTGGTCGACCCCGAGCACCCGGAAGCCCGCGCGCGTGAGGTCGCGCACCCACCCCGTGCTCACCCAGTTGTCGCGGCAGCTCGACGCGAATCCGTGCACGCACAGCACCGTGGGCGCATCCTCGTCGCCCCACAGGTACGTGGCGATGCGGCGCCCGTCGGCCGACATCACGTACTGCGGCGCCGGCATCTCGGTCAGTGCTGGGATCAGCGCGCTCATGTCAGCCATTCTCGCGGCCTCGGCGCGTGCACCGCTGCCTCTGGTCATATTGGTCGTCGGATTCCGCGGTCGAAACCACTTCGCCGATGAGGCATACGGTCAGCGGGTCAGGAACAATCCCCGATTGAGTACCGCGGAGTAACTGCGGTCCGAGAAGCCGGGATGCTCGGTTCGCATCTCCGCTCGGACATCACGTTCGCGATCCGACGGTTTCCCGAGATCTTGACGGCTCTCCTGGCTGCGCAGTTCCTCGCCATACCGTTCAGCATCATCGAGGAGGGCGCGCGCTCGGAGTTTCGCCTGGTCGACGGCTTCCCGATCGTGGTCGGCGAACACCTCATCGCGAGTGAGCCGCCGGACTCCCGGCCACGTACTCAGTCGGCGGCTCCGTTCGAGAAACAGTTCGAACTCCAGCGCACCGTCGAGCAGCGTCGCGCCGCGAGCTCGGGCGACCATGGCATCTTCCCCACGCTGATCGGACCGGATCTCGCCGATGAGGCGCTCACGGTCAAGACGCGGGTTGAACTCCAAGTACTCGTCGATGGTCATCGATCGGGTGTCGGGCCGTCGCCGGGGCGGTTCATCTGTCATCCGATCAGTATGACGAGTGCTGCTCATGCGCCTCGCGTCGGACCGTCAGGCGTCGTCCCCGCACGATCTCGTCGACGCCGATTTCCTTGCTCCTCGTGCCGATCATCGCGTTCGAGATCACTCGTCGTGTCTGTCTGGGGCTCCAACGCAAGGACCGGGATCTCGTGCTCCACGGGTTCGAGACCGGCCGGATCGTCCGCCTGCCGGGCGGCGAATACGTCGAGGTGCACCGGCCGATCAGCGACGACGAACGGCTGCCTCCTGGTCAGCGGATGCCTCCGGTCAGCGGATGCCGCCGGTCACGGATGCCGTAGGCGAGCGCCGCACTCGCCTACGCCTACTCCTGCGAACGCTCGACGCTGATCGAGCGAAGCACGTACTGCCGCACCCGCACGAACCGGGTCGCGGCGCACGTCGACAGCAGTGGTTCGGAAGGAGCCTCGTCGAGCTCCACGACGACGACACCGTCGGCGCCTTCGAGGCGCACCCGCCATCCGGTGTCGGCCGCCTCCTCGGCGATCGGAGGGAACGACGCGATCCGGTCGTCTCCGAACGTCTCTCGCGCGTAGTGCTGCGCAGCCTGCACCGGATGCGTCAGCGAGCTGCGCCCGCGGTACCGCTCCGGCACGACGCGACCGTCTTCGAAGGCGTCAGCGATCCGCACGGGATCGCCGTCGTCGGCGTACCCGTAGTAGAGCCCGTGCGGGAAGACCACCATCGTTCCGGCGAACCGATCGCCGCCGAGGTGCGAGCACTCCCACGTCTCCTCAGGATGCGCCTCGGCGAGCGCCGTGACCACGCGGCGTCCGCGCACGGCGCAGCACTGGTCGTGGCGGGCGTGGGTGCAGACGCAATAGAGGGGCCGCGAAGATGGGGTGCCGGTGGACCCGTCGAGCGGCACCTCGAGCAGCGCCGCGGCATCCGCCACCTCTCCCCACACCACGCTCTCGCGACCCGGTCGCGAATCGACGATCGCCCACCGCTGCGTCGCCGGAGCGACCCGGCGGCCCGTGCGACGGATGGCGAGCGGTCGCATGCCGGCGCCCTCGATGCGCCGCACCAAGGCGCGTCCGAGCGTGCGGTCGAACGGCTCGTTGAGCAAGGCATTGTGCCCCCAGCTCGCGGCGACCTCGATGAGGAACCAGCGCAGCCCGCGCGAACCGGTGCCGACGAGCGGATCGTCCCGCTCGCGGGCGCGATCGCTGCACGGTGCCCAGTGCTCTGCAACGAGGGTCACGCGGGCGCCACCACGAATCCCTCGCGCAGAAGCCTGCGCACGACCACCACGGCGCTCTCGGCGTCGAGACCGGGCAACTCCCCCGACGTCACGACGTCGCCCGTGGCGAGTCGGCGCACGGCCTGCTCCGCCTCGATCGGCAGCGACAACGTCTTGGTGCGCGCCACGATGCGCACCCGGTCGTCGGCCGTCGCAATGCGCACCGAAAGCGACCCGCGCCACCGCACCGGGGTCGATGCGTCCAGCGTCGCGAGCGCCTCGAGGGTCGCGAGCGGAGCGACCGGCTCGGCGCGGGTGGCGGCGTCGAAACGACTGCTGAGCATGGCGGCCGGCCGCGAGGCATCCGTCTGCTGCAGCGTCTCGATGAGCGCCTGCACGGTCTGCTCGACGATCGGCGTGAGTGCCTCGGGGTCGCGCAGGTCGAGGCCGAGCGGCAGCGACGCGCGTAAGGCGGCGTTGTCGGCCACCTGCTCGAGCAGCGCATCGACGATGTCGGCGCGGGTGTAGGCCGACATGCCCACGGTCAGGTGCACGGATGTCGCACCGAGCGCGGTCGCCGAGTGGATCCAGCCGCGCGGAAGGTAGACGGCATCGCCCGGTCGCAGCACGACGTCGATCACCGGTTCGTGCGTCGCCGCGCGGGCGACGGCGGCGCGGTGCTGGTCCCACGGCTGGGTGCGCAGCGGGTCGACGAGCACCGGCGCGTGGATGCGCCAGTGCTTCTCGCCCGAGATCTGCAGCACGAACACGTCGTGGGTGTCGTAGTGCGGGTCGAATCCCTGCGACGAGGGCGGGGTCACGTAGGCGTTCACCTGCGCAGGGTGCCCGATGTCGTCGATGAGCTCGCGCGTGAAGTCGATGATGGGCGGCCACAGCCGGTGCAGGCCCTGCAGCACGATGGTCGCGCCGCCGGCGAATTCGGCGAGCACCTTGTCGCTGGAGACCTGGTCGGCGATCTCCGCTCCGAAACCGCCTGAGGCGGTGTAGGCGGATGCCGCGAGCACCGAGCCCTCCTGCGCCATCCGGATGAAGGGGGTGCGCACGCCGCGCCGGGTGACGAGTTCGTCGACGGCCGCCGCCGAGAAGAGATCGTCGAAGCCGGCGGCGAGGTCGTCGGCCGTGGAGAGGAGGGGTTCATAGCCCCAGTACCGTTCGGCGAACTCCTCAGCCGACACCCGGATGCACCGTGAGAGCGCGGGCCGACTGATCGGCCCGCGCTCCGAACGGGTCATTACGCCGAACCGTCGGCGCCGCCGTCGTTGCCCTCGGGGTTGGCGCCGCCGTCGGCGACACCCTCTCCCTCAGCGGCGGATCCGTCGGCGCCACCGTCGTGGCCGCCCGGGTTGGCGCCACCGTCGGCGACACCCTCCCCCTCAGCGGCGGATCCATCAGCGGCACCATCGTGGCCAGCAGGGTTGGCGCCGCCGTCGGCGACACCTTCACCCTCAGCGCCCGGCTCGAGGGTGATGTCGTCATCGTTGATCGTCATTCGATGTCCTCTCGTTGCGTCCTCGCCAAGCGTATCGAGGGCTCCCCTCGGATGCGATGGCTTGACGCCGTCAGGTGCCGTCTTCGGTCCGGTCCTCGTCGTAGAGCTCGTCGAGCAGTTCGGCTGCATCCTGATTGCCGCCCGCCGCGAGTCGCCGAAGCTCGGCGACGTCGCCCTTCTCGGCTGCGAGCTGCACGAGCTCGTCCATCGCGTCGGTGCTGCCGCTCTCGGCGAGCAGCCGCAGTTCGTAGGCGTCCTCCCGCTCACCGGCCAACTCCACGAGCTGCGCGGCCGCGTCCTCGTCGCCGCGGGCGGCTCGTTCCCGCAGGTATGCGAGCTCGGCATCCGACATGACGCACCTCCCTTGCCTCGATGGGGTCAATGTAGCGCCCCGGCGGCCCCGGCCGCATCGGTCCCTTCGGGACTCCGGCACGACGTCGCTCGACGGTGGCTGCTGGCAGACTCGGGTCATGACCACGAGGACCACGACGGCCGGCACGCCGGGCGGCACACCGGAGCGGCCCGCCCTCTTCTTCTCGGGGCCCGAGGAGTTCCGAGCCTGGCTCGAGGCCCACCACGCCACCGAGACCGAACTGTGGATGGGCCTCTACAAGAAGCACGTGCCCGATCGGGGGCTGACCTGGGAACAGGCGGTGCCCGAGGCATTGTGCTTCGGATGGATCGACTCGGTGTCGCAGCGCATCGACGACGATGCGCGCCGCCAGCGCTGGACCCCGCGTAAGCCCTCGAGCATCTGGTCGAGCGTGAACATCGCCCTCGTCGAGCAGCTCATCGCCGAAGGGCGCATGCACGAAGCGGGCATCGCCGCGTTCGAGCGGCGGCGCGAAGACCGGTCGGGCGTGTACTCCCACGAGAACCCGAACAGCGAGCTGCCGCCCGAGGCCGCTGCGCGGCTGGCGACGGATGCCGCGGCATCCGCATTCTGGCAGGCGGCCACCGCAACCTACCGCCGCCAGGTCACCCACTGGGTGCTCTCGGCCAAGCAGGAGGCCACGCGCGAACGCCGGCTCACGCAGGTCATCGAAGACAGCGCGGCGGGCCGGCTGGTGCCGTTCCAGCGCTACGGCGAGACGCCGAAGTGGGTGGAGAAAGCCGCGGCTGCCGCGCAGGCCGCAGCGGAGCTCCCACGCCGGTAGCCTTGGCGGATTCGCTCGGGCTCCGCTGAGGCTGACGCGAAGTGTTCGTCTGCCGCTCGGCTACGTCGCCCTCGGTGCCCATCTCGCTAGACTCCGAGAATGTCGCGTGGGGGGTGCACGAGGCGCACCGCCCTGCTTGCGGGCGTTGCGCTGCTCACGGCCGGTTGCGCGACTGCCCGGTCACACAGCAGCCAGCCAGCCGGTTCACGCCCTCTGCCGAGCGTGCCTCCGACCGCCTTCGCCGCCAGCCCGAGCCCGAGCCCGACGCCGTTACCGCCCGAGGTGGATCCGCTGGCGGTGGCGGAGAGGTTCCGCGGCGCCCAGGCACACCAGTGGGGGCTCTTCGTCGATGGGGTGGAGAACGAGCTTGCGGTGACCCACGACGGTTCCACGCCACTCGTCGCGTTGACGCTCGATGCCTGCGGCGGGTCATCCGGAGGGAGCGTCGACGAAGCACTGATTGACCACCTCGTGACGCATGGGATCCCCGCCACCCTGTTCCTCAATCAGCGGTGGATCGAGTCGAACGAAGCGTTGGCACGTCAGCTCGCCGGCATGCCGCAGTTCGAGTTGGGCAATCACGGTACCGCGCACCGCCCGCTGTCCATCTCCGGCCAGTCCGCCTATGGCATACCGGGCACGACGAGCGTTGATGAGGTCGTGGAGGAGATCTGGAGCAACCATCTCACGCTCTCGCAACTCGCGGGATATTCCCCGCGCTGGTTCCGCTCCGGTACCGCGCACTACGACGAGGTCGCTGTGGCGATCGTGCGGGAGCTGGGTGAGCGGGTCGTCGGGTTCACCGTCAACGGAGACGGCGGCGCGACGTACGACGCCGCGGCGGTAGAGAGCGAGACGCGAATGCTGGCCCCCGGTGGCATCGCGATCGCCCACATGAACCAGCCCGATTCAGGAACGGCGGCCGGACTCGCCGCCGCCACGGCAGCCCTCGCCCACGAGGGATACCGCTTCACGCTGCTCGATGGAGCGGCTTCACGGTGAAATGCGGCTACTGCGACGGTGTGGCGACGGATGCCGCGGCATCCGATGCCCTACCCGGCTGAGGTCGCGAACTGGCGTGCGAACCTCGCGACCTTGTCGACGTAGTCGTTGTCGTGGTTGTACGAGAAGACCGCAGCCCGCCACCCTTCGGGACTGGTCATCGACCCCGACGCGCAGAGGTACCGTGCCGTCGCCAGCGCGGCGTCGTCGATCTGGTGGGGGTCGGTGACCCCGTCGCCGTTGCCATCGCTCGCCCACCTCGACCAGGTCGACGGGATGAACTGCATCGGTCCGACCGCCCGGTCCCACGTGACGTCGCCGTCGAGGACACCGCCGTCGGTGTCCCTGATCGTGGCGACACCGTCGCCGTTGAGTGCCCGACCGATGATCGACGGCTGCGCTCTGCCGTTCTCATCGAGCACCGCATCGCCGTAGCTCCCATGACCCGACTCGATCGAACCGATGGCGGCGATCGTGGCCCAGTCGAGACCGCACGCCGGATCCTCCGCGGCGAGCGCGACGTGCGCGCGTGCATAGGCCGACAATGCTCGCTCCGGGATCCCCGTCGCCACCGCGATCCGCACGATCCATGCGGGATCCACGAGCAGCATCGGCGACGCCTCGGGGCCTGGCACTGCCGTCGACTCCTCGATCGGCTTGGTCTGGCCGTCGACCTGCGCGTCCTGCGCCTCCTGCGCGCTCTGCTCACTCTGCTCGCTCTGCCCGGGCTGCGTGGTCACCGGTGGCAGGGCCACGATCAGGCCGTTCGCAGCCGGTGCCGCGAATCCGCCGGGGTTGGCCGCGAGCCCCACGACGTTCGCCGCGTAGATGGCACCGACGACCAGCGCGACAACCAATGCCCCGACGCCGGTCACAAGGCCGGCATATCCGACGGCACGGCGTGCAACCTGCCTCCCCGTGGCTCGGGCTGGGCGACGCTCGCCGTCTTCGTCGGCGTAGGAATCGTCGTCCCATGACATCGGTGAGCCGCTCCGTTCGGGCGTTGATTCAGGGGTTGCCCGTCGGGTCAACCGTCGCCCGCTCGTTCGTGCTCTGCGACGATGACCCGTCCCTTCACACTACGCGCGCGCCGGGCACCTGTATACGAGCATTTCTCACTTGCGGGCTGGAGAAGTTCGGGCACGTGGGGGCGCCGGCCCCGGCGATACCGTCCACACCCCGCCCGGCGAGTGGCACTGGCACGGCGCGACATCCGACTCGTTCATGAGTACGCCGTGGAACGGCGGAGTCTTTAGTTGTCATGGCTACTATTGCCATGTATATTGAACGCCATGCCCAACCCACCCGGTGCCATGGCCGGCGCATTCGTCTGGCGGCTCTCCACTCGGTGGCGCGCCGCCGTCGACCGCGCCGTGAGCGTTCATGGCCTCACGCACGCCACGTACGTGGTGCTCACCACCCTCTACTCACTGCGGGGTGCCGCTCGCCCGGCCGACGGTCCCAGCTCCCCCAGCCAGCGTGCCCTCGCCGACGCGTCGGGCATGGAACCCATGTATGTCTCGCGTCTGATCCGCTCGCTGGAGTCCGACGGACTGGTCGTCCGCACACGCGACGAACGCGATACGCGCATCGTCCGCCTGAACATCACGGACCGCGGCCTCTCAGTCGTCCGCCCCGCGATGCGCACGGTTCAGGCGCTCCTCGACCAGCTACTCGCGCCACTCGGCGGGCGCGACAGCACTCGAACCGTCGAGTTCGTCGCCACCCTCACTGAGCTGCTCAACGCGCCACTCGATCTTGGAGCCACCGATGCCTGACGTGACCGTACTCACCTCGACCATGCACTTCACCGAGACCCGGCCCGCAGATCCCGGCACGACGCCGGTCGTATTCCTGCACGGCAATCCGTCGTCGTCGCACACCTGGCGCAACGTGCTCCCCGTGGTCGGGCACGGCCGTCTGCTGGCGCCCGACTTGATCGGCATGGGCAGGTCGGGCAAGCCTGACCTCGCCTACACTTTCGCCGACCATGCCCGCTACCTCGACGGCTGGTTCGACGCCGTGCTGGGGGACGAACCGGCGGTCCTCGTGGGACACGACTGGGGAGGCGCTCTGGCGATCGACCGGGCGGCACGGTTCCCCGACAGCGTGCGGGGCACAGCCCTGTTCGAGGCGGTGCTCCGGCCGGTGCGACCCGAGCACCTGTCCCCTCAGGCCCGCGCCCGGAGCGAGCTCATCGCCTCACCGGAGGGAGAAGTGATGTTCCTGGACCACGACACGGCACTTCGGCAGGCCTACACCTTCGGTGTGCTGACGCCGGTGACCGACGAGGACCTCGCTCCATACCTGGCGCCCTATCCCTCCCGAGAGAGCCGTCGCCCGCTGCTCGCCTGGGCGCGTCAGCTCGCCGAGCCGCCCGCGGAACTGGTCGGGCGGCTCGAGCAGGCTGGGTCATGGCTGAAGGCGTCCGGAGACGTGCCGAAGCTGCTGCTCACGTTCGAGAACTCAGCCACCCTGCTGATCGACGAGCGATCGATCGCCTGGGCGCGGGAGCACTTGGCGTCCGTCGAGATCGAGGGTCTCGGACCGGCGGGGCACCACGCGACCGAGGACAGGTCGGCCGAGATCGGCCGTGCGGTGGGGGCCTGGCTCGACCGGCACGCGCTGCGCTGAACCGTCATGAAGTGCAGGCGTCGCTCCCGCGCGCCCTCACAGGCCGACCACATCGATGGGCCGACGCGCGACGAGGTTGCGCGGAAATGAGGCTTGTCGCAAGCTGCACGCCCTCATAGCCTGAGAACGCCCGAGTGCGATGGAGGAGCAAAGATGCGCAATCACCTCAAGCTTGCCACCACGACGATCGCAATCGCCGCGCTGACATTGGTCGGCCTGGCGCCCTCGCTTCCCGCCGCAGCAGGCCCGCGGGCCGACATGGTCGACATCCAGGTCCTCAATGTGTCCGACTTCCACGGTCAGCTCGATCCGCTCAACGTCGCCGGCGTCGGGAACGTCGGAGGAGCTGCCGCGTTGAGCACCTACTGGCAACAGGATCGGGCGGAGAACCCGAACACGCTCCTGTTGACCGCAGGAGACGCGGTGGGAGCGAGTCCGCCGCTCTCGTCCTTCTTCGACGACGTCCCGACCATCGACTTCATGAACTACGCAGGCTTCAATGCCGATACGTTCGGCAACCACAACTTCGACAAGGGCATTGCGCACCTTCAGGCGCAGATCGATCGAGCCGAGTTCAGCTACGTGTCGGCGAACCTCACCAACGTCGAATACAACCTCATCGGGGTCGCGCCGTTCGTGATCAAGAAGGTCGGCGGCGTCAAGGTGGCTGTCATCGGCGTCACCAATCCCGAGGCGCCGACGCTGGTCGCCCCCGGTGCCCTTGGCACCATCCAGATCACGGATCCTGCCGCCGCCGCGAACGCGGCACGCGCCCAGGCCGAGGAACTCGGGGCGAAGGTGTTCATCGCGATCGGTCACCTCGGCATCGAGGGCACCGACGAAACTGGTGCGCCGAGCGGCCCGCTGACCGAGTTCGCGAACGACGTGCAGGGCTTCGACCTCATCCTGGGTGATCACACCGACGTCCAGTACAAGAGCACGATCAACGGTGCACTTGTTCTCGAGAACCTCAGCAAGGGGGCGACCTACGCCAAGACGGTGCTGCACTACGACCGTCGCGGCGGCGGAGCCGTGAGCGCGAGCTCGCAATTCATCGTCCCGCTCTCCAACGCGGTGACCCCCGACCCGAACGTGGTCGCGCTGCTGCAGCCCTATCGGGCAGAGCTCAGCGCCCAGCTCGACGGCGTCATCGGGGTCGCCACCGACATATTCCTGCGCGGAAGCAATATCGAACGCATCCGCGAGGTCCCGCTTGGAGACCTCACCGCTGACGCGCTGCGGACCACGTACGCCACTCAGATCGCGTTCACCAACGGTGGTGGTCTCCGCTCCTCGCTGCCCTCGTCATCGTATCTTCCGCAGGACACGACCCTTCGTCGGCCGAGTCCCGGCTACGCGGCGGGTCCGCCCTACGACGTGGTCATCGGTGACGTCTTCTCCGTGCTGCCGTTCGGCAACGAGTCGCTGACCCGTACGGTCACCGGGGCTCAGCTGTGGGCCGTTCTCGAGCGGAGCGTCGGTCAAGCACCGAACGCCTTCGGGGGCTTCCTCCAGATCTCCGGATTCCGCTTCACCTACGACTCGACGCAACCGGTCGGCGCGCGGGTGCTGTCGGTGTCGCTCGACGACGGGACCGTGATCGCGAACGACGCGACGACGTACACCGCAACCACGAACGACTTCACGAACGCCGGTGGGGATGGGTACGTCGAGTTGGCCGATGGTCAGGGAGTGACCCGCAACCTGATGGCGAACGACCTGCTCGCATACATCACCGCTCAGGGCACGATCACCCCGACGACCGACGGACGCATCGACGACGTGGCCCGCCCAGACGCCTGACGGAGTCTGAGTCGACGCCGGCGGCGACCGCTCGACGCCTTCGTGCGCGCCGCGGAGTGACGGATGCCGCCGCGTCAGCCGTCGGTTCCGTGCACGATTCGGTGGACGCCGAGGGCTTCGAGCCGGCTCGGATCCGCGAGCACCTCGAGTCCGACGATCCGGTCGCCCTCGAGGTCGAACGCCATGATCGACACGACGCGCCCACCCATGACCGCGGCGACACCCGGTCGGCCGTCGATCAGGATCGGCGTCGAATGGGCGGCGAGGCGACCCGAGAGCACCGCCTGCTCGGCGATCGTTCGCGCGCCCTCGACGAGCTGTGTCGACGTGCCGTAGTCCGCGCGGAGCACCGCGCCGTCGTCGAGGAGCTCCAGCAGCGCGCCGATGTTCCCGTCTTGGGCGGCGGCGAGCCACGCGTTCACGATCCGGCGGCCGCGTTCACGATCGGGCCGCGCGGGCTCCTCGGCGCCGCGCACCCGCCTGCGCGCGCGAGAGGCCAGCTGCCGTGCCGCCTCGGGCGATCTATCGAGCACGACCGCGATCTCATCGAACGACTGGCCGAAGACGTCGTGCAGCACGAGCGCGATCCGCCCCGCCGGGCTCAGTGTCTCGAGCAGCACGAGCAGCGCGACGCTCACCTGATCGCTGCGAGCGACCAGGTCGGCGGGGTCCGCCTCCGCGGCGATGGGCTCGTCGCGCCAGGGCTCGACCTGCCACGAATGCTCCCGCTTCCGACGCGGGGCGCGCAGCAGGTCGAGGCTGATGCGCGAGACCACGGTGGTCAGCCAGGCCGCGAGATTGTCGATCTCCGCGGCATCCGTCCGCTCGAGGCGAAGCCAGGTCTCCTGCACGGCGTCATCGGCATCGGCGGCTGAGCCGAGCAGCTGCGTGGCGATCGCCCGCAGCCGGGGCCGTTCAGTCTCGAACCGGCGGGCGAGAATTCTTCGATCCGTCATGTCACATCTCCTCGAGTTCGATCGTCGGGATATCGACGAGGCAACGCCCTCGGATGTGACATGAGAGGAACTCGACCATGAACGCACCTCTGCTCGTGACGGGCGGTACCGGCAACATCGGCAGCCGTGTGGTGCCGCTGCTGCGTGAGGCCGGCCGCGACATCCGGATCCTATCGAGGCACCCGCGCGCGGCTGAGCCCGGCATCCAGTATGTCGAAGGCGATACCGTTGCCGGCCGGGGACTCGCGACGGCGCTCGAGGGCGTCGAGGTCGTGCTGCACCTAGCCGGCGGGGCGAAGGGCGACGATGTCGCCGCACGCAATCTCTCCGCCGCCGCACGCGAAGCCGGCGTACGGCACCTCGTGCTCATCTCGGTCATCGGCGCCGACCGGATGCCCATCGGCTACTTCCGGGCGAAGGCGGAGGCCGAGCAGGTGATCGTCGAGTCCGGTGTGCCGTGGACGGTGCTGCGAGCCGCCCAACTGCACGACTTCGTGCTCCCGGTTGCGCGAGGCATGGCGCGGATGCCGCTGCTCCCGGTACCCGGCGGTCTGCGCTTCGAGCCGGTTCACGGCGACGAGGTCGCGGCACGGCTCGCGGAGCTCGCACTCGGCGCGCCGGCCGGACGGGTCGCCGACTTGGCCGGACCGGAGGTGCTCGATGTGGCGCAGCTCGTCTCGACGTTCGCCGAGGTGACGGGTGCTCGCCAGCGTCGGCGTCTTCCGATCCGCCTGCCCGGTGCCGTGGGTCGTGCCTACCGCGCGGGCGAGAACCTCGCGGGCGAGGGAGCGCAACGCGGCACGCGCACCTGGCGGGAGTTCCTCGTCGAGCGGGAAGCCCTCCTCGTTCGGTTGTGAGTCGGCCTTCCGTCGAGCGTGGAGAACAAGGACGGGGGCGGATACCGACACATTCGCCGCGGCGAACGCGTCCCAGCTACCCCTATGCTGATCGCGTAGATGGGAGGCCCTGTATGGCGACTCGGAGAGTCACAGGACTACGGCGTTGGATCCCGATGATCCTGCTACTCGTTGGTGGGGCGGTATTCCTTCTCCCGCAATTCGTTCGGATGGCAATTCGGCTTGAGGATGGTGACGGGTCCGCGACGATCATCATCTCCAGCCTTACCGTCACGCTCGTGATAGCCGCGGCGATCTTCGGCTGGTTCGCGCTGCGCATGCGGGCGCGACGCTCACGCATCGCCGACGACCATCCAGGGGCACGGCAGGTGCAGTTCAGCCCGTCGCCCGAGCTCGCCTCCGCTGCCAGGGCCTTCGCCGCACGGATATCGACATCGGCTCACGGCACCCTGATCGTGCACGAGGGTCGGTTGAAGATCTTCGTCGGAGGTGGCGAGGCGCCGCGCATCAACGTGCCGGTCGACGACGTCACGGACATCTCCGTCGGGGAAACGCTCCTCGGTGTGCGCTGGACGAGGTCCATCGACTTCACTGTCTCTTCGCCGGCTGGTCCCGTGAAACTTCCGATCGCTGTCTTGCGGGATGGAAACATGTTTCGCTCTCTCACTGACGCTGAGGTCGAGGCGATGGCAGCGCAGCTCCGGCAGGAGATCGCGGCGTTCGCCTGAGGCCCAACGCCGGAAGGCCCTCCAAGGCCCGAGGGGGGTGCCCTGCTTGGAGCACCGCGAGACCTCGACGTCGCATGCGACGATGGTTTCCTCGGCCGAGTCCGACCTCGCCCGTGCGGCTCGGACTCGGTGACGGATGACCCCGCGCTCGTCAAGCAACTCACCGCCGAGGGCCGCACACCGACGACCTGCTCAACAGCGGCGCCTTGCAGGATCTCACCGCAGCACCCGACGCCGACATCGAACGGCAGTTGGCGGCGATGGCGACGAAATCGGACGTGGAGCGCCAGCTGGAGGCGATGAAGGACGCCGGCGCCGCCAGCGGAAGCCGAGCTTCACAGAACCGGGGCAGCCGCAGCCCTGACGAGTGGCTCAGCATCGGGCAGGCGTCGACGACGCCCTGAGAGACTCGTCAAGCCCGCCGCTACTCGGGCCCTTCGTGTCGGCGCAGCAGACCCGAGCGGCCGCTCTTCATCTCACGCCCCGAAACGTTCCGCACCTGGCGCGAGGCCAACCACGCCACCGCGACCAAACTGTGGATGCCCCCAGTTCGGCGACTTCTCATGCGCCAAGACCGACCATGTCTTGAGCATCTTCGACACCAACCGGACCGCGCGCGGCGACCGTGACGACCCTCTCCGCGCGGATGTCGACACTTGAGAACGCGAAGAGGAGGCGGTACTCCCCGCCCTCGATGAGCCATCCGCCGCTCCAGTGCGCGAAGGCCCGTGAAGGGATGGTGATCTCCACCGTCACGGTCTCACCGGCCTCGGCGCTCACGACTTCGAATCCAGCGAGCCAGCGTTTCGGGCGATCGACCGCCGATGGCGAGATTCTCTCGAGATAGCACTGAATCACGGTGCTGCCTCTGCGAGTGCCGATGTTGCTCACCGAGGCCATGGCGCTGAGATCGCTCTCCGGTGACGGAACGCCGATTACGTCGGCTGACGTGACATCCCATGTCGTGTATCCGAGGCCGAACCCGAATGGAAACGCCGGCGTGTTGTCCGAGCGGAGCCAGGCGCGGTACCCGACGTGCACACCCTCGTCATATCGCAGCACGCCATCCCTGGGGGTGACGGTAGCGACTGGGAGACTGGTCTCGTCTGCGGGCCACGTCATTGGGAGGCGTCCGCTCGGCTCGTCGGTGCCCGCGAGTATCCGGCCGAGAGCATCACCGAACTCTTGGCCGGGGAACCACATCGCGAGGGCCGCCGCCGCATCCTCCAGCCATGGCAGTCGGACTGGTGCGCCCGCGTTCACAACCACAACAGTGTTCGGGTTCGCGTCAAGCACCGCGCGCACGAGCTCGTCCTGCTTGCCGGGCAGAGCGAGCGAGTCGCGGTCGAATCCTTCGGACTCGACCTCCGCGGATGTGGAGACGACAACGACTGCGACCTGCGCGTTCTTCGCCGCGGCGACCGCCTCTGCAAGAAGGTCGGCGCTGGATCGTGTGGTGGGGGGTGTTCCGATGCGGAAGGACATCGCATCGCCCATCTCGCCCAGCTTCGGGCGGAACTGCACGCGGAGGTCGACGGCTGCACCGGTGAGCGGCGCGGCGAACGTCGTGGTCGGTGGGTGCAGAACTGCAGCGGACGGATCGTCATCTGGGCGGAGCCGGAGCTCGCCGCTCGCTATAACTTCTTCGTCGGCGAAAATCTCGTAGTCGCAGAGTCCGGCGATTCCCAGCGGAACCGTTGGTTGGGACGTGCTGGGGGTGTATCGGAAGTGCATTTCGATCAGATCCGACCGTGCGGCGAGCGCGGACCCATCGAACGAAACGATTCCCGAGGCGCGACGATGCTCTTCCGAGAGCAGCCGCTCACCGGTGAAGTACCGGACCGTCATTCCCGGCGTTCCATCAGCCGCCGTGAAGGTCCCGTCCACCAGGTCTGCGAGCCCCTGCTGGACGACTGCGCCGTGTGCCCACGTGACGGCCGCCTGCGGGAAGGCAGAGCTGATTCCCTCGAGTGGGGTAACCACGGCAGCGGGTATGACTGTTGCGCTGCCGCCGCCCTGGGTGCGTGCGATGACGGCACCTTCACCGATGACGGCGATGCTGTCGGGTGCACTCAGAGGGAGGAGTCCCTCGTTCTTGAGGAGGACGGAACCTGCGATGGCGGCTTCGCGAGCGAATCTGCGAAGCTCTGCGTCGGGGATGGGCGACGGCTTCTGAGGGGTGTCGATGTCGGCGAGCGCGCCAACGCGCGTGGCGAGCCGGAGAATGCGCAGTACCTTCCGGTCGATGGCATCCAGATCGATGTCACCGGCGCGGACCGCTCTGACGAGGGCGTCACCCCAGGCGCTCCTCGGTCCCGGCATGGCGAGGTCCTGGGGCATCCGGGCGCTCTGGAGGGAACGCACTGCGGTCCAGTCGCTGACCACGACGCCGTCAAAGCCCCACTCCGAGTTGAGTGGACTCTCCAGCAGCGGGTTCTCTGATGCGGTGACACCGTTGATCGAGTTGTATGCACTCATGACGAGCCAAGCGTCGCCTTCGACGATGGGCTGCTCGAAGGCGAGGAGGTAGACCTCTCTCAGGGCTCGCTCGCCGACGTGAACGTCGACGGTGAATCTTTCGGTCTCGGAGTCGTTCGCGACATAGTGCTTCGGTGTCGCTCCGACTCCGAAGGATTGCACGCCTCGCACGTACTCGGTGGCCAACGCCGCCGTGAGAACCGGGTCCTCGCTGAACGCCTCGAAATGGCGGCCACCGTAAGGGGTTCGCTGGATGTTGATTGTCGGGCCGAGGAGCACATCGACGGCTTTCCTCACCGCCTCGCTACCGAGCGCCTGTCCGTAGCGGCGCATCAGATCGCGGTTCCAGGAGGCGGCGGCCGCCGTGGGAGATGGGAGGTTCAAGGATGGGGATCGCTCGTCCCACGTGTCGCCGCGAACACCGGCCGGCCCGTCGGACATCACGATCGATCGCAGCCCGATTCGCGGAAGCGGCCATGTCGACCAAGAATCCCGTCCCGTAAGTAGCTGAACTTTCTCCTCGAGGCTCAGCTGATCGCACAGGGTGCGGAGAACCTCGTCATTGATCGCGGACATCTTTCACCTTTCGAAAGGTAGGTATAAAACCAGTCATTGACATTTCTTGAGTTCACACATCTCTTGTGCCTACCGGCGCCACAAGGCGCGCGCCGTCTCGCACGAGACCCGCCCAGAACGACTCGACCAACGAGGGCGCAAGCAGGTCAGCTCTGCGGATCACTCAGCCCTTGACGGCACCGGAAGTCAGGCCGGCCACGATCTGACGGTTGAAGAAGATGTACATCAACAGCGGCGGGATGGTGATGAGCAGGATGTTGGTGAACAGCAGGTTCCATGTCGTCTGGAACTGGCTCTGGAAGTTGTACAGCGTCAGCTGCACTGTCGCGTTCCTCTCACCGGGCAGGAAGTACAGCGGATTCGCGAAGTCGTTGAACACGGCCACCGACTGAACCACGATCGCGGTCACGATGACGCCGCGCAGGAGTGGGAACCCGATCCGGAAGAAGAGGCGAATCGGTCCCGCGCCGTCGATGGTGGCCGCTTCATCCAGTTCGCGGGGGATCGTCGACACGAATGCACGGAACAGGAGGATGCAGAACGCCATCCCGTAGGCGACTTCAACGAGCGCCAGCCCACCGATCGTGTTGAAGATGCCGAGTCGCTGCATGACCCAGGCTGTGGGCACGATGGCGGGGGGAACAATGAGACCCGCGAGGATCAGGAAACTGATGAGTCCGTTCCATCGCGATGGGCGGCGGGCGAGCACCCAGCCGATCATCGCGGACAGGACCACCATGATGGACACGGACAGCACGGTGAGGATCGTGCTGTTGATGAACGCAGTGACCAGCATGAAATCGCGAGTTTCGAAGACCTTCGCGACGTTGTCGAAGAACACGAACTGCGTCGGCAAGCCGAAGTCCAGGCGGGCAGCTTCGGGTCCGGTCTTGAAGGTCTGCACAACGATGAACCCGAACGGGACAAGGAAAAGGATTGCAGAAACCAAGATCGCGATGATCCCGGTGACGTGCCGGGCGGCGACGTGACGTTTCACAGGTCGGTCTGCTTTCGGTTGAGCCACAAGAACAGTGGCAGGATGATGGCGCTCACCAGGACGAAGAGCACGACGTTTCCAGCGGTGGACAAGCCGTAGAATCCGGCGGCGTACTGCTTGTAGATGACCGACGCGACGACGTCGCTCGAGAAGCCGGGCCCGCCGCCCGTCATCGCCCAGATGAGTTCGAACGACCGCAGGCCGCCGATGAGGGAGAGGATGACCACCGTTGTCGTCGCGGGACGGACAAGGGGCAGCGTGATGTGCCGGAAGTTGTCCCACGCCCCCGCACCGTCGACACGAGCGGCTTCGTAGTAGTCGCGTGGAATCGCGACGAGGCCCGCCATGTAGATCAAGGCGGCCAATCCCACGCCCTTCCACACATCCACTGCGATGATCGAGTAGAGCACCAAGGTCGGGTCGGTGAGCCACCCCGGTCCCTCGATGCCGAAGATCGCAAGCGTCCGGTTGATGGCGCCGTCGAACGGATCCATGAGTGCCTGGAAGGTGATTCCGACTCCGACGGTGCTCACCAGCACGGGGAAGAACACCACCGCGCGAAGGTATCCGCGCGCCAGGATGTTGGAGGTCAGCAGCACGCCCAGGAGCAGCCCGAGCACGACTTTGAGGCCTGAAGTGAGGACGCCGTAGATCAGGGTATTCGTGAAGCCCTTGCTCAGTTGAGGGTCGGTGAAGAACGTGACGAAGTTGTCGAATCCGATGAACTGAACGTCGAACAGTGTCCACCTCGTGAACGCGAAGTAGAACGACGCGAACGTCGGCGCAATGAACAGCACTGTGTAAATGGCGGCACCCGGTAGGAGAAACCAATGCGGGTACATGCGGTGCGCATATCGTCGAGGCCGCTTGAGATTGCTCGTTTTCGCGAGCTCATTTTTCTGGAGAGGGGGTGCGAGTGTCGCCATGGTCGTGACTTCCTGCTGTAGACGGGGGCCATCAGCCGGGCTGGTGGCCCCCGTCGGTGGTCGGCTTGCGGCCGGTGGGTCTACCAGCCGGGAAGACCGAGCTGCTGAGCTTGCTTCGCGGCATCCTCGTCGTAGAGTTCTGCGCCACTCTTGCCATCGCGGATGCCCGAACCGACCTCGACCGTGATCTGCATGAGGTTCGGCCCCTTCACCGGCGAGAGGAACTCGAGCGCCGGCGCCAGATCGCCAGAATCGAAGTACGGCAGCATGTCAGCAACGATCTTCGGAGCGCCATCAGGAAGGGTGCAGCCCTTGACCGGGTAGGCGCCCGTGACGCCAAGCGCCTCGGTGATCGTGTCGCATCCCTCCGGGCTCGCGATGAACGCCATGAACTTCTTCACGGCGTCCGGATGGGGAGTGTTGGCCGGCGCGTAGAGAGCGGGCGGCTCCCATACGGTCATGCCGCTCTTGTCGGCCGACTCACCGGGGATCCCGAAGAAGCCGACATCATCGACGTTGTCGGGGTAGTTCGTTGCGATCGTCGCCTGTGCGAAGCCCAGCATGGGATAGTTCGCCGCCGTACCGGTGGCCACCGCCTTCAGCCCATCGTCGAGCTTCGCCGATGCGAAGTCCACGTTCAGGAATCCACCCTCGACGAGGTCCTGAAGCTTGGTGAAGCTCTTGACAGCAACGGGGTCGTCGGCGAAATTGACCTTGTTCTCGGTGTACTGCGACGCCCAGTCCTCGTCGCTGGCATACACGTTGTAGAAGTCGGCGAGGGTGAGGATCTGCGATGTCCAGGTGTCGCCATAGGTCTGCTCGACCGCGACGTGACCGGCATCCTTGATCTTCTGGGCATTCGCCAGGAACTCGTCCCACGTCTTGGGGACTTCGAGTCCGAGCTCCTCGTAGAGCGGGATGTTGTAGAAGATCCCGCCTCCGCCCGCCGACTGGACCGGCACGCCGTAGATGCCGTTCTCGGTCGAAACGGAGTTGATCCACGCATCGTCGAGGTTGTCGATGAAATCCTCGTCCTTGAGGTTCAGCATCGTCTGGTCGGGGTTGAGGGCCTGCAGCAGCGAACCGCTGTTGTACCAGAACATGTCGGGCATCTCGCCGGTCGCAAGGCGCGTCTTCATCAGGTTGTCCAGCTGAGCGGAGTCGCTCGGTCCAGACGCATCCACCTTGACGGTGATGTCCGGGTTCTTCTTGTGGAACGCCGCTGCGAGAGCGTCCGCGGTTTGGATGTTGGTTTCGACCCCGGAGCCCTGGAACCAGGTCAGGGTGACGGCTCCCTCGGTTTCGGAGCCGCCTCCTCCGGCGGCACAGCCGGAAAGGCCAAGGGTGACGGTCGCGACGCCGGCGGCCGCCAGCATTAGCGCGCGTCGGGAGTGTGATGACATGACTTACCTCTCTGTAAGGCCGTCTCAATGCGACGGGAGTGCCGCCGAGTTAAAACAAGTCAACGACGGGCTTTCGCGTTATGTTATGTCGCCGAGCGCGATTCGTCAACGGCCGCGCGTCGGTTCGCAAGACATGTAGCATTTCGGAGCATGACGGAACGTGGCCCCTATGCGAAGGGCGTGGCAAAGCGCGAAGAGATCCTCGCTGCGGCCCTCGAGCACTTCGCGCGGAAAGGTTACGACCGGGCCTCCGTTCGTGAGATCGCACGAGAAGCCGGACTCAGTCAGGCCGGACTGCTGCACCACTTCAGCACCAAGGAAGAACTCTTCCTCGAAGTCCTGCGCCGACGCGACGACCGTGACGGGGATCCAGAGCAACACCGGCACGTGCACTCAGTCGACCACCTCATCCATGCCGTGGAGCACAACGTCGACGAGCCAGGGCTCGTCCGCCTGTTCGTCTCGATGTCGGCCGAGAGCGTCGACGAGTCCAGTCCCACCCGATCCTTCTTCGAGTCGCGCTATGACTGGCTGCGGGGTGAACTGCGGGCCGACATCGAGCGACGGCAGAAGGGTGGCGAGATCTCACCCGACCTGGATCCAGACGACGTGGCGTCGCTCCTCGTCGCCGCGGCGGATGGACTACAGCTCCAGTGGCTGCTGCAGCCTGACAAGGTCGACATGCCCAACCAACTCAAGGTGCTCTGGGACCTGATCAGAAAGAACGCGTGACACCGCCCGGCGACGGGGCGATCTCTCACACGCTCTCATCCTCGGCTAGAGCCCCGTTGAGTTGTAATACCAGTCACTGATCGGTATATTCAGTCGCACGCCGTCCTCGGCCGCCGATCGAAGGAGACTTGTGGCCACCGCTGTGAACGCCGATTCGCCCACCGGCCGCGGAGGCAACGTGCAGATGACGTTCGCCTACTCCAGTGCCTACGATCAACGGTTCGCGGGCGTCGCACGACAACTCGAGAGCTATGCCGCAGCTGACCCTGGGTTCAGCGCTCAGCTCAGCATCCGTGTGCACGGCGATCTGATGCTCGAGATGGCCGTGGGACCCTATCTGTCAATCGACTCACTAACGGGGGTGTATTCGGTCACCAAGGGTGTCGCTGGGCTGGTCATCGCCACCCTGATCGACCAGGGGCTGCTCGAGCTCGATCATCCGGTATCCACCTTTTGGCCGGAGTTCGCCCAGAACGGCAAGGAGGCGGTCACCGTCCGTCAACTGCTGTCTCACCAGGCCGGCCTTCCCCTGGCCGCCCGCACACTGAGATTGGAAGAGCTCACCGACCGCTCTGCAGCAGAGGTGCTGGCCACCCAGCGTCCTCTCTGGCACCCCGGTACTGCTTTCGGATACCACGCACTGACGATCGGCATCCTGATGGAGGAACTCGTGCGGCGGCTGACCGGCCGCACACTCCAGGAGGTGTACGAGACGTCGATCCGCGCGCCTCTGGATGCCGACTTCTTCCTCGGACTGCCCGAATCGGTGGAAGGAAGGTACGTTGGCGTGCGAGACATCGAGCTCACGGAGGACCAGGCCCGGGAACTCGCCAGCCGTCCGCCACTCGACTCCCTCGCCACGGCGGTGTTCACCAACACCGATGCCCCCGACGACCGCAGTCCCACGGGGGTGAGTTCGAACAACGAGGTCATCCGGCGATCGGGCCCCGCGGCCATCGGCGGGGTCGGAAGCGCTCATGGCCTCGCGCTACTGTACGCCGCGACCCTTCCCGGCGCGCCGCATCCGATCGCGAGCCCCGACGCGTTCGCCGTGATGGCCCAGCAGCAATCGTGGGGCATGGACCGCGTGCTCAACGTGATGAACTGCTTCGGAGTCGTCTTCATGCTCCCGCAGCCCCGGATGCCGTTCGGCGGGCTCGGCGCCTACGGACACGACGGCGCCGGCGGCGCGCTCGCGTTCGCGGACCCGACCACCGGCTTGTCGTTCGGCTACATCCCGGTCCCTATGCAGTATCCCGGCGGCGCGGACCACCGCTCGCTCGAACTCGCCCGTCTCGCGGCTGAGGCAACTCGCCGCGCATCCTGACCGCACCAGAATTTACAGAACCCAGAAAGGCACGCCGAACATGACGGACCCGACGCTCGCCGCCCCCGCCCTGCGCACGGCCTCGTTCCTCACAGCCGAAACCGAGCGCGGGATCGCCCCACGATTCTGGACGACCGCCGCCCTTGCCCAACCACGGGAAAAGATCCTGCGCGCCACGATGACAGCCACCGCACACGGCGTCTACGAGGCGTTCATCGACGGGCAACCGATCACTCAGTCGGTTCTCAACCCGGGCTGGACCTCCTACGAATGGCGCCTGGCGTACCAGACCTACGACGTCACCGACCTCATGCGCGGGGGTACAAACGAAGAGACCCGAGTCGATGTCGTCCTCGGCAATGGGTGGTACCGCGGCGACCTCGGGTTCGCCAGCGCGAACGCGAACTACGGGGACGAGATCTGCGTGGCCGCCGTAGTGGACATCACGTTCCGGGACGGCTCCGCCCAATCAATCGCGACCGACGCCCAGTGGACGGCGGAGGAATCCATGACCACTCGCAACTCCCTCTACAACGGTCAGACCATCGACGCCCGGCTTCGCGGCGCCGGTCGCCCGTTGCAGGTACGGGCGACCGACATCGACCGATCCACCCTCTTCGCCCAGACGGCTCCACCCGTCCTGCGCCATGAGCGGCTGCGTCCAGTGAACATCTGGACATCTCCGAGCGGCCGCACGCTCGTCGACTTCGGTCAGAACCTCGTCGGCTGGATTCGGTTCGACATCCAGGGCGACGCCGGCTCAGTGATCACCATCCGGCACGCAGAGGTTCTTGAGAACGGCGAGCTCGGCATCCGTCCCCTCCGCGGTGCCGAAGCCACCGACGTGTTCATCCTGTCGGGTCAGGTCGACTCCTTCGAGCCCACCATGACCTTCCACGGGTTCCGATACGCGGAGATCGACGGCTGGCCCGGCGAGCTGACGACGGAGAGCATCGAGGCCGTGGTTGTCCACTCCGATATGAGACGCACCGGGCAGTTCGCCTGCTCCGAGCCTTTGGTCAACCAGCTCGTGCACAACTCTGTCTGGGGGCAGAAGGGGAACTTCCTCAGCGTTCCCACTGACTGCCCCCAGCGCGACGAGCGACTCGGATGGACCGGAGATCTCGCCGCCTACGCGGCATCCGCCTCGTTCCAGTTCGACACCGCCGGCTTCCTCGACAACTGGCTGCAAGACCTCCTCGCCGAAACCACTCACGCCTCCGGGGCGATCGTCCCGCTCGTCATCCCCGACGTACTCAAGTATGCGAACTTTCCTGAAGGGTTCACGATCCCCTGGCACCGCGCGACGGCCGTGTGGGGTGACGCCGCCGTTTGGGTGCCCCAAGCGCTCTGGCAGGCGTACGGAGACCCTGCGAGGCTGGCAGATCATTACCCGGCGATGGTCCTGCACCTGGAGTCGATCGAACAGGACATCTCGCCAACCGGACTCTGGTCGCTCGGCAATCAGCTCGGTGATTGGCTCGACCCAGACGCTCCGCCAGACGACCCCGGCGCGGCCAAAGCCGATCCATCCGTTGTCGCGACCGCCTGCCTGTATCGCTCAGCTTCGTTCGCCGCCGAGGCAGCGAGGATCCTCGGGAAGCCGGACGATGCCGATCGCTGGCGACGTCTCGCGGATCGAACCCGCTCTGCATTCAACACCCATTATGTCGTGCGCGGGCGCGTGCAATCGGACTGCGCCACCGTCTACGCGCTGGCGATCACGTTCGACCTCCTCGATGCGGAAGATCGCGTGCTCGCCGGAGACCGCCTTGCGGAGATCGTGCGAGCATCCGGATACCGCGTCACGACCGGGTTCGCCGGCACCCCCTTCGTGACGTGGGCGCTCTCGGAGACGGGACACGTCGAAGACGCCTATCGTCTGCTTCTCGAGAAGGAAAGCCCCTCCTGGCTCTACCCGGTGACGATGGGAGCGACCACGATCTGGGAACGTTGGGACTCGATGCTCCCCGACGGCACCGTCAACACGGGCGAGATGACGAGCTTCAACCACTACGCTCTCGGTGCCGTTGTCGACTGGGTCTACCAAGTGGTGGGTGGTATCCGCCCCGCCGCTCCCGGATACGCGAGGGTGCGAATTGAACCGGTCCCGGGACCGGGCATCACCTGGGCTGAGACGAGCGTCGAGTCCCCTGCGGGTCGCGTGGCCTGCGCCTGGCGCATCAACGAAACAGACGAAACCTTCACGCTCAATGTGTCGCTTCCGTCCGGGCTGCCAGCGGAAGTGGCGCTCCCCGATGGTCAGCTGATCGCAGTCGACGGCGGCGACCACACGTACACCTCGCGAATCAGCTGACATCTGGTGCGATTTCCTCGCGGGCGAGGCGGCGCACCACGGCACGCGCACCTGAGGCGAGATCCTTACGGAACGTGAGGCCAGGGTGGCTCAGTCGTGAGAACTCGTCTCTCTAGCGGACCGAAGCCGTCGACGAGCGCACGATGAGCTCCCCGCCGGGATGGGCGAAGTCACCGCGCGGATGGTGCTCGATCTCGGCGAGGAGCGCACCGATGGCGATCCGCCCCTCCGCTTCGAAGTCGGGGCGAACGGTGGTGAGCGGCGGGTTCATGTAGGCGGCCTCAGCGATGTCGTCGAAGCCGATGACACTGACATCCCCGGGTACGTCGAAGCCTCGTGCGAAGAGTCGGTGAATGAACCCGATCGCCATGGCATCGTTCGCGACGAACACGGCTGTGATGTTCGCACTCGGATCGAAAACCCCGCCGGCGCGATCGCCGGACGCTGGTGTCCAATCTCCCGACCATTCCGCGACGATCTGTCCTCCGCCGGCGCGCACGTCGGCGAGAAACTGCGATCGCCGTTCACGGGACGGCAGCCACCCATCCGGTCCGCCCAGATACCCGATTCTTCGGTGTCCGAGTTGGAGCAGGTGGTCGGCGGCCATCGCTGCGCCGGTCTGGCTGATCGTCTGACCACCGCCCAACGTCTCTGCCGGGTCGACGATGATCGGCACGTCGAGCGGTCGCCGCTCGACCACCCTCCGCATACTGTCCGTCAACGTCACGGCGATGATGCCCGCGACCTGCTCCTCCTCGAAGGAACGGAACGCCTCCTCGATCGCAAGCTCGTCGTCGCCGTCGACGCCGACGATGTTGACGGAGTAGCCGGATCTGCGTGCCTCATTCGCCGCTCCACGCAGCAATCGAGCGGGACCGAACTCGAACATCTCGTGAGCGAGTGCTCCGATGCGCTTGGACTTCCGGGTCCGCAGGAGCCGTGCCGCCTGATTCGGCCGATAGTCCAGCTCCGCGATCGCCGCCTCGACGCGTTCACGCGTTCCAGGACGGATCCCCTCGAACCCCTTGATGAGCCGCGAAACGGTTTGCGCTGACACTCCGGCGAGCCTCGCCACGTCGTGCACTGTCGCCGGTCTCGTCGGTGAACTCGACGCTACGCTCCGTGTCATCACACCCCCATTGTGCTCCCCGCAGATCGCTTTCGCGGTCTTCTCCACCCTCACCGCGACATGAATGTCATCGATAACAGAAACTTCTTGTCATCGATAACATTCTGCTCTATCGTCTCCAGCGTGGCCGACAATGCCGTCCCCACTCAGACCGTTTCCGTGACTGAACACGACGGAATCGCGACGGACCTCGTCCATCGTTCGGTCGGGCTCGGCGTCGATCAACCTTCGACGAATGTCGAATCCCGAGCACGATTCAACGAACAGGGCGAGGAGCACATGAGTACATCGAAGAGGAAGAAACTGGCGACGGCGGTCGGAGCCGTCCTCGTCGGTACGGCACTGGCGGTGGCACCGCTTGTCACCGCGCAGGCATATTCTCCGACGCCTGAGGTGCTCTACCAGTTGTCCAGTGACGAGCCGTGCCTGAAAGGCCGCGGCAACTGCGTCATCTACGGGAAGTCGGCGCAGACGCCGAGCGGCAGGTTGGTCACCGCCTTCGAGAAGGCCACGGCCGTCACGTACGCGGACGGCACGACCGGGGCAGTCGGCCAGACGATGCCGGTCTGGGCGAGCGACGACCACGGCACCACGTGGCAGCACCTGTCGGATGTCCCGGCGCCGGCCTTCCTCTCGGACGATCCGGCCAACGACATCTACACGAGCAACTGGGCGAGCCCGTACCTGTACACGCTCCCCGAGGACGTGGGCGATCTCGCGGCGGGCACGCTGCTCCTGGCGAGCGTCGTCACCGGCGAGGACGAGTTCTATCGCGAGCAGAAGGCCGCTGACCCCAACTGGGTGCCGAGCAACGACGGCGACCGCCGCAACCTCGCACTTGCGCTGTACTCGAGCGTCGACGACGGATCGACCTGGAACTTCGAGAACATCGTCGCGACCGGCGGTTGGCAGGGCGGCAGTGCCGGCGCCACCGGGGTGAACGTCGCGAAGGCGAACGTGTACAAGCAGGTCGACCCCATCTGGGAGCCGCACCTGATGGTGCACGAGGGCCAGCTCGTCGCCTACTATTCCGACGAGAACGACTACCTCGGCTACGACGCAGCCACGGGCGTGCCGATCCTCGATCCCGCCAACGACACCGCGGCCGACTCGAAGGCGCAGATCCTGGTCCACAAGACGTGGGACGGCACGAGCGCCGCCTGGAGCCAGCCGGTGGTCGATGTCGCGGGGCCCACGTTCGCCTGGAACGGTGGTCAGCAGATCGGCCGCGGACGCCCCGGCATGACGACCATCGCGCCGACGACCGACGGCAAATGGCTCCTCACCTACGAGTACTGGGGCGGGGGCGCGAACGTCCGCTATAAGATCGCCGACGACCCGCTGAAGTTCTATGAGGTCGGCGGCGCAGAGGGCACCTCGATCGGCCAGCTTCCGATCGACCAGGGTTCGCGAGTCCTTCCGCAGGGCGGCAGCCCGGTCACCATCGCGCTGCCCGACGGCCGCATCGCCTACAACGCGGCCGGAAGCGGAAGCGTGTGGATCAACGACGGCTCCAGCACCGGCGCATGGACGGAGTACCAGACGACCATCGGCGCCGGCTACAGCCGAACCCTCCAGTACGTGGAGGGAACCGGACGCCTCCTCATTCTGCAGTCGAGCTGGGGTGGACCCGGCAGCGAGGCCATCATCCGACACGCCGACATCGACTTCGGATACACGGACGGCGCCTACTACCGCATCGTGAACCGCAAGACGGGTCAGGTGATCGGCACCGGCGACAACACGAACGATGCGAATCTCGGGAACTTCGACGAGCCCGACGTCCGCCTCGAGGATCTCGGCTCGGTCTCGAACGGAGCGACGCAGTACTGGCACCTCACTGAGAAGGACGGCGGTACCACGACGCTGCTCAACATGTCGGGCGGACGCGAGGCCTCGATCTGGACCGGAAACGCGACCGTCGGACAGCGGATCGGGCAGTGGGTCGACCACCGCCACGTCGGGCATTGGAACATCGTCGAATCCAGTGATGGTTACGTGAAGTTCCAGTCCTCGGCGAACCCGAGCGTCTACCTGACCGGACCGAACGCCGGCGCCCCGCTCACCCTGCAGAACGCGCTCGCCGACGGTTCACAGGAATGGCAGATCGTCGAGGGAGTTCCGCAGGATCTGCTCAAACTCGCCACCTCGGCGACGACACGTTGTGTCGCCAAGAAGGCGCATGTGGAGATCGCCGTCCGCAACGATGACGACACTCCGGCCGACGTGTCGATCACCACGGTCTACGGAGCGAAGTCGTTCCCGTCGGTGCAACCGGGCCAGTCAGTGTCGGCCGACTTCCGCTCTCGCGCTGGGTCGATGCCGGCAGGCACGGCCACCGTGAGCGCGACCGAGCCGGGCGGCCCGGCCACGTTCGACGGCGAAGTCGCGTACGCCGCCGCGAACTGCAAGTAGCTCGCGAACGGTAAGGAAGCTGGTGAGGGGTGGCTCGCGCACTTGCGCGAGTCACCCCTCACCGCCCGCTGCGGCACACATGGACGAACGGACGGATGCCGACGCGTCCGCCCGCAGCGGATCTCCGTTCCCTCGTGGCTGCTCTCCGAGCGTCACGCGCTCGCACCGGCGATCCGCATGGTCGCCCCTGCTCGTGCTGCGAACGCCGTGGCGCTGGCGGTGATCGTCTGCCGCATGACCTCGACCGCCGCGGTCGGTGCGACGTCAGCGGGGCGGGTGAGACTGATCGTCCGCTCGAGCGTCGGGCCGTCGAGTCGCACCGATCGCAGTCCAGGGCGATCGATGAGCACCATCGCGGGCACGATTGCGACGCCGAGCCCGCGCTCCACGAACCGAAGTACGGCATCCATCTCCGCCCCTTCGAGCACCACATCTGGCGTGAGATCAGCCGCGCGGAAGGCGGCATCGGTCGCGCTGCGCAAGTCGTAGGTGGAGCTAAACCCGATCTGCGGCAGAGTCGCAACCTCCGCGAGTCCCATGGTGTCGCGGGTGGTCACCGGCGGCGCGGCGGCCGACGAGATCACCACGAGCTCCTCGATGAGCAGCGGCGTCACCGTGAACCGCTCGGCCGACGAGGCATCCGTCGTGGTGATCAGTGCCAGGTCGAGCTCACCGCTCGCGAGCTCGTCGAGCAATCGGCGCGACCCCTGTTCCGAGAGGTGCAGTTCGATGGCCGGATGCTCCGCGTGGAACGCGCTGAGCACCTCGGCGACGAGGCTGATACACAGGGTGGGCGTGGCGCCGAGCCGCACCCGCCCGCGCTCGAGGCCGGCGAGTTCGGCGAGTTCGCGCCTGACCGCCTCCGCGTCGGCGAGGATGCGGCGCGCGAGCGGCAGCAGCGATTCACCCGCGACCGTCAGCGTGCTGCCGCCACGGGCGCGGTGGAACAGCTCGGCGCCGAGATCCAGCTCGAGCGCGGCGATCTGGCGGCTCAGCGAGGGCTGGGCGAGGTACAGCTCTTCGGCGGCGCGGGTGAAGTTGCCGAAGCGAGCCACCTCGACGAAGCTGCGCAGTTGCTCGAGGTTCACATCGATAGTCTACGCGCATCGTTACGACGATTTATATGCATTGGAGTAATCGAATGCTGCTGCCTAGCGTTGAAGCATGAGCACCTCAGAGCGTCAGATCTCCACCACCGTCCTCGTGATCGGCACCGGCGGATCGGGCCTGCGCGCCGCCATCGAGCTCGCCGAGGCAGGCGTCGACGTGCTCGCCCTGGGCAAGCGCCCGAAGTCCGACGCCCACACCTCGCTCGCCGCCGGCGGCATCAACGCGGCCCTCGCCACAATGGATGCCGACGACAGCTGGCAGCAGCACGCAGCCGACACGCTCAAGGAGAGCTACCTGCTCGCGAACCCGCACACGGTCGAGATCGTGACCTCGGGCGCCGCCCGCGGCATCGAAGACCTCGAGCGCTACGGCATGCCGTTCGCCCGCGAAGACGACGGCCGCATCTCCCAGCGCTTCTTCGGCGCCCACACCTACCGCCGCACGGCGTTCGCGGGCGACTACACCGGGCTCGAGATCCAGCGCACGCTGATCAACCGGGCCGCACAGTTGAAGGTGCCGATCCTCGACACGGTCTACGTCACGCGCATCCTCGTCAACGACGACGGCGCCGTGTTCGGCGCCTACGGCTTCGACCTCGACGACGGCACGCGCTACCTCATCCACGCCGACGCGGTCATCCTCGCCGCCGGCGGCCACAACCGCATCTGGCGGCGCACCTCGTCGCGGCGCGACGAGAACACGGGCGACTCGTGGCGGCTCGCCGTCGAGGCCGGCGGCCGACTGCGCGACCCCGAACTCGTGCAGTTCCACCCCTCGGGCATCATCGAGCCCGAGAACGCGGCCGGCACGCTGATCAGCGAGGCGGCGCGCGGCGAGGGCGGCATCCTCACCAATGGTCTCGGCGAGCGCTTCATGGCCAAGTACGACCCCGAGCGCATGGAGCTCTCGACACGAGACCGCGTGGCCCTCGCCTGCTACACCGAGATCAAGGAGGGCCGCGGCACCCCCAATGGCGGTGTCTGGCTGGATGTCTCGCACCTCCCGCGGGAGACGATCATGACGCGGCTCCCCCGCGTGTACCAGACCATGCTCGAGCTGCAGATGCTCGACATCACGAAGTCGCCGATCGAGATCGCTCCCACCGCGCACTACTCGATGGGCGGCGTGTGGGTGCGACCCGACGACCACGGCACGGACGTCCCGGGCCTCTACGCCATCGGCGAGGCATCCTCTGGCCTGCACGGCGCGAACCGCCTGGGCGGCAACTCGCTCATCGAACTGCTCGTCTTCGGGCGCATCGTGGGGCAGGCCGCGGCCTCTTACTCCGCGTCGCTCGACGCCCAGAAGCGGTCGGCGGCCGCCGTGCAGACCGCGCGCGACGAGATCGCCTCGCTGCTCGCATCGGATGGTTCCGAGAACGTGCGCGCCCTGCAGCGCGCCATCCGCAACACCATGACCGAACACGCCGGAGTGGTGCGCGACGAAGCCGGCCTGCTCACTGGGCTCGCCGAGCTCGACGCGATCGAGGCCCGCATGGGCGACATCGGCGTCCACCCCGACATCGCCGGCTACCAGGATCTGGCGCACGCCTTCGACCTCAAGTCGGCCGCGCTGGCCGCTCGTGCGACCCTCGAGGCGGCGCTCGAACGACGCGAGACCCGCGGATGCCACAACCGCAGCGACTACCCCGAACTCGACGAGTCGCTGCAGGTGAACCTCGTCTGGTCGCCCTCGACCGGCGTGACCCGAGAGGAGATCCCGCCGATCCCGGAGGAGATCGCGACGCTCATGCGCGAGGTCTCGACGGCCGGCAAGCTCGTCGAGTGAACGGTCCGAAAGGGCTGATGTCACGTCGCGCGAGTGAACCCCACGCTCGATGCGTTTCCGCACCTCGTCAGTTGATTATCTCGCCTCGCTCGTCGGCGCGAAGCTCTGCCAGCCGCTCTCTCCACGCCTGCAGCGCCTCGGGCGTCTGCCGCGTCCAATCGGTGATCTCGCCGACGACACGGAGCGGGGCGCTGCTGCGGTATGACCGAGTCGGGTTGCCGGGGAACTTCTTGTCGGTCACGTTCGGGTCGTCTTCGAACGGTCCGGTCGGCTCGACGGCGTAGACGCGCGGGGCACCGTCACCGGCCGCGAGCTCCGCGGCGAGTCCGGCACCATCGGCAAGAGCGGTGAAATAGATGTGGTTCATCACGACTTCGGGTCGATAGTTCGACCGGAAGCCCGCCGTCAGCAGATCACCGTTGTGCAGGTCGGCCTTCGTGCCGTGAAAGAACGGCCCTTCGTCCAGTGCTTGGCTCACCGCGACAGCATAAGCGAACGACCTTCGTCCTGCATTCGGCCGCGGAGAAAGGTGTGCAGATCGCTGGCCGCTTCGAGTAACTTGATGCTGCGACGGGTGAGGTCGGCGAGGCGAGCGTCCAGCAGTTCTCGAGCGTCAGAAGTCATCCCGTGAGTTCGGAGCTGATCGAGGGCCCGGGCGATGGTGGGGATCGGGTAGCCGCCGCTTCGGAGCGCGGCGACGATACGTGCATCGGCGATCGCGTTCGATTCGTACCGACGGTTATGGGGTGGGCGACGCGCCGGGGCGACGAGTCCTTCGTGCTCCCAGTGCCGGAGCGTTGAGGTGCGAACACCGAGTGCCTGAGCGAGTTCGCTGATCGTCATCGCGTCGCGTTCGTCGAAGACCTCGCCGGCGTCTCGAAGAACGGCATCCAGCGCTTGTCGTGCCTCTCTCACGCGAGCGCGAGCGCTCGCGAGAGTCGCATGCAGCTCGTCGATCTTCTCGGCGACTTCGTCAACTGAGCAGGTCCGCAGCCAGGGCATCAGCTGGCGGGCGGGGACGGGGCCGATGGAGCCCGCAAGCGCGCGGTATGCGCGGAGCGCGATGACATGCTGCTCGCGGTACCGGCGGTAGCCGTTGCTCCCCCGTTCCGCGCGAGGGATGACACCGAGGCGCTCCAGATCGCGCACCTGCTGGGTGGAGTACCCCACACGGCGGCCGAGCTCGGCAGTTTTCAAGATCTGTTCTTGAGGGTTCCCCATCTGAATACCCGGTCTTTCATCCTGTAACTCCACATAAGCACTTCAGCGTCACGATTGAGAGATGGAGATGCAACAGATCATCGATGCAGTCCTCGGCTTCGACGGCGCACTCGTCGTGCAACCCGCCGAAGGCAGTGAGTTCCCCGAGCTCGCGTGGGGCGACGCGTTCTTCTATTACGCACCAGACGGGGTCATGCCGGAGCGATCGCAGCCCTACGGCACGATCATCACGAAGAACTACCCCGACGACGAACGGTCCCGACTCGAACAGCCCGGCCGATTTCGTGTGAACGTTCAGGTCGAGCGCGGTCAGGCGCAACGACTGATCGAGGGCGACGACCCGGCCGAGCCGGATTCGTTCGTTGCGCACCCGCTCTACGGCGCTGCGGGGTGGCTTTCGGTCGTCAATCCGGCAACCCGAACGAGCGACGCCCTCCTCGTTCTATTGCGGAACGCGCACGACGCGGCGAAGGCTCGCGCGACCCGCCGAGAGCGACTGGCGTAAGACCGTGAGCTCCCTTCAGTCGCTGAGCTTGATCGACCGCCGTTTCGTCGCCGCCTGGGCGGCGGACTGCGCCGAACGCGTGCTGCCCATCTACGAGGCAGAGGTTGCCGACGACAGTCGCCCTCGCGACGCCATCGAACGCGCACGCGCCTTCTCGCGCGGCGAGCTGAGCGCGGCGGAAGAGATACGCCGCCGCTTCGTCGCCGGCCGCGCCGCTCACAGCGCGAGCAGCCCAGCCGCGATGGCATCCGCGCGATCCGCCGCACAAGCTGCGGGCGTCGCGCATATGGGCGCGCACGGTCTCGGCGCCGCGGCGTACGCCGCGAAAGCCGTGAGCCTCGCCTACCCCGAAGACGCCGAAGCCGTCGCGGAGGAGATTCGATGGCAACTCGAGCACATGTCCGCGCCGGTGAGGAACGCCCTGCAGCACTTGCCGCGACTGGGGGAAGACTCGGCCGGCCCGCTCGGCACTGGTCTTCTCACCTCCGGCATCCTCGGCTTCGTCATCCGCGACCTGCAGGCGAAGCTCGCTGACGCGTGATTCCGAAGCGCTGGACTCGACGGTGGACGAGCGAGAGAAACCGCACCGCCGAAATGCCCCCATAGGATGACCGGATGCCTCTCTTCGACCACCTCGGAATCAGCGTCGACGACTTGCCTCGCTCGATCGCACAGTTCGACCCGGTGATGCAGGCGCTCGGCTGCACGCGGCAAGACGCAGATGACTCGGTTTCCTGGTACAAGGGCGAGGAGGAGCTGATCCTCTTCCCCGCCCGCGAAACGAGCGGCGGGCCGCACCGCCACGGCCGCGTCGGCTGGCAGCACCTCGCATTCGCCGTCGATTCGCGCGCGGAGGTCGACAGCCTGCATGCAATCGCGCTCGGCGCGGGTTGGACGGCAGTGCGCGAACCCAAGCTGTACCCGCGATTCAACGACCGCTACTACGCATCCTTCATCGAGGACGACAACGGCATCCGCATCGAGTTCATGTACAACCCGCCGCGAGAATCATCCGCAAACTGAGCCGGCATGCTCACCGATCGCTTCGGGGTGACCTGGATCCTCGACGTGGCCGCCGCCTACACCGCCGAGTAGAACCTCTGAGCGCTGCGGCGCGGAAGACCAGAGTGTCCCGCGCCGCAGCCACTCCGATGACCGCTACGCGGGCGACGCGGGGGCTGGCGCGTCAAGTGCGAGCTTCACGCCCACCGCGCCAAGCAGGGTCCCGGTGACCCACCGCTGCCAGCGCATCCACGTGGGTTTGCGCTGAAGAAACACCGCGATCGACCCCGCCGCGAGGATGATCGCCCCATTCACGACCATGGCCACCGCGATCTGGATAGCTCCCAGCTGGAACCCCTGGGCGACCACGTTGCCAGCGCCCTGATCAACGAACTGAGGGATCAGTGCCAGGTACATGAGCGCCGCCTTCGGATTCAGCAGATTCGTCACGAGCCCCATCCGGAAGAGCTTGGCGGCGGAATCGCGGGGAAGCTCGCGGGTCTCGAACAGCGACATGCCGCCCGGGCGCAGCGTCTTGTACGCCAGCCAGAGCAAATACATCGCACCGGCCACCTTCAGCGCGGTGTAGAGCCAGGGAACCACGATGAACACCGCAGCGAGCCCGAGGTTCGCCATCGTCATGTAGACAACGAACCCGACTGCGGTGCCCGCCATCGACACCATGCCGGCGCGCCACCCCTGGCTGATACTGCGGGAGACCAGGTAGGCCATGTTGGGCCCGGGAGTGAGTGCCATCCCCAACTCGACAAGGGCGATGCCTACGGCAGCGGCAAGCGTGATCAAGATGGCCCCTTCGTGCAACGGATGACGCGGGCATCTCCTTTGACGCGCAGTCTCTCCACCGTATGGCACGAGCCAGCGCTGAACACGCTCCACCTGTGGGCGACACCAGCGCGTCCTGTGGACCATGAATAGGGGCCCGCGGGCGGATCCCTCAACGAGTCAGCACCTGGCCTTCCCCCGTGCGCTGCTGACTGTGAGCCACGGCGTGACTGCGCGATGATTGAAGCCATGATCGACGCTCGGCCCGCTCTCGGTGTTCGACTCGCTTTCACGGCGACCTCAGCAGGAGGCAGGCAGCGCTCGGTACTCGGCGGCAACTCGATCGAGACTCGAATGCAGTATCGGCCGAACTGGGGGCTTCCGGGCTGGCCGGATGGCGACCAAACCGCCGGGCCAGTACTGGGCTTCAGCAAGTCCAATATCAGCCAGGGCGACACGACCGAGGCAGTTATCATTCCCCTGTTCGCTGAGCAGGTGCCGCAATGGTGGGAAGTTGGCCCGGGTGACGCGGTCAGGATGTACGAGGGGTCGCGCATTTGCGGAGTTGCGACCATCCTTTGGGTCGATCGGACTGCGTTGACGCTCACTGACGCGGAGGCGGAGCGGCTGCTCCAGCGTCTGGGAGCGGAGTAGCGCGGCCGCGCCTGACCGGCAGAGGGATCCTCGACCGCGAATCACCGGTTCTGCGCTTGTCGTCCCTGTCTCCGTCGGCATAGGTACCCTCACGGGCAGACGCGAACCCTGCGTCCATCGAAGCTGACGATGTCGCCGAGCTGCAGCTGCCGTCCGCGTCGGCGATCAACCTCGCCGTTCACGGCCACATAGCCGTTGATGATGGCCTCTTTCACGTTTCCACCGGAGTCGAGGAGCCCAGCGAACTTCAGGAACTGCCCGAGGCGAATGACCTCTCCGCCGATCGGGACGTCGTCGATCGGAGCCGGGTTCGTCATCCCCGAATGTTAGTCGACCAGGTGCCGGCCCCTAAGCCGGTCCTCATCGGACAACCGCAAGCGGATCGGTCTGCGGGCACGTAGTCGGAGTGCTGGTCTGGAGGCAATCACCTCCAGCGACACGTAGTCGTGGTCACGCGCGTCGAGGCGTCCACCCCGACGGCAGCGGGCCGTCGATCGCGGCCCGTTCCCGGTCGGCCTCCGCGGACCATCCCTGCGCGGCATCCGTCGCATCGAACCCGCCGCGGGCCACGCGGAACCCGACGTCTTCGTGGTGCATGCGCGGTGCACCGCCCCGCCGGGTCGAGGCCCTGACGCTCCAGGCGTCATCGGCGAACCCGCCGCCGCGGAACACGCGGTAGGCGTCGTAGCGGGCGGGATCGAGCAGGTCCCAGCACCACTCCCAGACGTTGCCGAGGGTGTCGAAGAGCCCGTTGAGATTCGGATGCTTCCCGCCGACGTCTTGCGGTGCGGTCACGCCGTCGGCGCTCGTCCAGGCGACCTCGTCGAGCGGGCCGTAGAGCGGGCGCGTCGACCCCGCCCGGCATGCGAACTCCCACTCCGCCTCGGTCGGCAGGCGGTACCCGTCAGCGTCGACGTGCCATGTGACGTCTTCGCCATCGAAGGTGTAGACGGGGTCGAGCCCCTCCCACTCGGATGCCGCGTTGCAGAACCGGATCGCACGCAGCCAACTCACTTCAGTCGCCGGCCGGCGTTGATGCGACGCCGTCTCGCCGAGCATCTCGCCGAGCTGCTCCTGCGTCACCGCGTACACCCCGATCTCGAACGGCTCGAGTTCGACGCTCCACCGCACCTTGCGGCGGGCGTCGTGGAGCGTGACGGCGCCAGCCGCGATCCGCGCCAGCTCGATGTCGGTGGTCATCCGGGCAGTTTCGCCTTCATTCACTCTCAGAGCAAACCGGCGGCGCGGCGCAGGTTCCAGTCTTCGGACTCCGACCAACGATCGATGATCCGTCGTGCGCGCGTCGCGTCCGGTTCCTCCAACCGATCGAGCAGCGGACCGACCACGTCGATGGCGAGCGGGTCGACGAGCTCAAGGACACGCGCGTCGCGAAGGAACTGCTCGAGCCGGGTGAGGTCGCTCCCTTGTAGCACCGCTAGAAAGCGCTGCAGGAGGACAATCGCCGCGAGTCGGCGCTCGTACACCGGCTCCGACCACAACTCCCAGGCGAGCGCCGTGACCTCGTCGTGCGACATCCCGGGATACCGCCGATCTGCGTCACGAACCGCACCGCGCACCGCGCCTTCCGAGGCGCCGTAAAACTTCAGGCCAACCCCGATCCGGTCGGCGTCCACATCCGCCCGCACCTCGGTGCCCTCGGCCTGGAGGGTGCGGTCGATGAACTCGGCCGGTTCCGTCATGCTTCGATTCTCGGTCACTCCGCTGGGCCGAACACGTGCATGCTGTTCATGCTACGAACCCGCGCATATCGTCCGCTTATCGAAACCCGCATACGTGCTGGCAACACCGCGCGGCCTTGACTGGCAGCATGAATCGAAACCGACGATCAGAACGAACAGCGACTCGCTGGGTTCGTGGGCTCCTCGTCGTCTGCGGCCTGGTCATCGTCATCGCGGCGACCACCGCCGCCATCTCCTCCACGCTGCCCAGCTCCTCGTCTGCATCTCCGTCCTTGATGTCCCCGGATGCACCAGCGCCTCCTCGCAGCGAGAACCGCGGGGTGCTCGACGAGACCGGTCGAGTTGCTGACGGCGTCACGGTCTTCGACGACGAGGTTCCGGCGCTCGCCAACCTCGATCCGGCTCTGCTCGAGGCCCTCCGTCAGGCCGCAACGGATGCCGCGGGCGACGGAGTGGTGTTCATCCTCAACAGTGGCTGGCGTTCTCCCGAGTACCAGGATCAGCTCCTTCGCGAGGCCATCTCTGAGTACGGCTCGCACGAGGAAGCTGCCCGCTGGGTCGCCACCGCAGCGACATCTCCTCACGTGTCGGGATATGCGGTCGATATCGGGTACGACGATGCGACGGCGTGGCTGTCCGAGCATGGTGCCGTGTACGGACTTTGCCAGATCTACGACAACGAGCCCTGGCACTACGAACTGCGCCCCGAAGCCGTCGATCAAGGCTGCCCCAGCACGTACACCGACCCCACCCAGGACCTGAGGATGCAGCAGTGACCGGCGGTGCAGGACTCCGCATCGGGCCGTCAACGCACGAGGAGCCCCCGGCTCTCCACCCCTCGCGAGCGGGCGGGCGTGGCTTGCTGGTCGCGCTGTTCGCGGCTAACCTCGTGCTCCTCACCTGGGTCGTGCTGTGGAAGCTCCATATGCCGTATGTCGGCGAGGGCGCGCTGCGCCACATCAAGCTCGTCCCGTTCGTACCAACCGCTGAGGATGGCGCCAGTGACCCCCTCGAGGTGATCGCGAACGTCGTGCTCTTCGTTCCCTTCGGCGTCTACCTCGCCCTCCTGGCACCGTCGTGGCCCTGGTGGAAGCTTGCGGGCGTGGTCGCCGGGTCGAGCCTCGCGCTCGAGGTCACCCAATGGGTCCTGTCGGTCGGGAGTTGCGACATCACCGACCTCGTCGTCAACACCGCCGGGGGCCTGTCCGGTCTCGGCCTGCTCGTCCTGGCGCGCCTTCGGTTTCAGGACAGGATCGGCACCGTCATGACGCGGGTGTGCTCCATCGGAACCGTGATCTTCCTCCTCGCGGCCGGAATCTTCATCGCCCCCTTGCACTACGCGCCCATGCGGGCCGTCCACATCCCGCTCGGCTCGACGCCCTAGTGTCTCCTTCGGGGCGTGGGCGGCTTACAGCCCGCGCGACGAGATCGCATCGCTTCCGGCGGGCGCGCGGGCGGCTTCCGCACCATGCCAGGACGCAGGGAGGTGCGGTGTCGATTCCGCTGCTACTTCTTCGGGTTGACGGGGCCGGCGTTGAATGGCCTCGGAGGTTGCTTTCCCGGCCACTCGCCTGTGTGTTCGTACCACCTCACGGTGCGATAGTGCCGGTCCAACGATTCAGTTACCGCCCTAACCACGACCGCGTAGAGGATGTAAAACCAGATCAGCAGTCCGACCAGATATGCCACGATCAGAAAAAGGTCCATGACAGGAATCTCCTCCTGACGCCCGATCTCCACCAGCCCCAAGGCGAGGCAAGACGAGATCTCTCAGATTCTCGGGAGATCCGGTGCGCATCCGTCGAGTGCCGGACGGCCAACAGTGCAAAGCTCAGTCGACGCAGACCTTCGCTGGCTTCATCCTTCTCCGGCCACGCACTCTTCGACTGCCATCGTGAATGCCGTCACTCCTATTTGTCTTCATCCTCGTCATCCTCGAAGTCCCGCCGATCCCGCTCGATCATGGCTCGTAGGACTTCTGCAGACTGTTCGAATACGGTGTGGAGGTGTGGGTCGGTCTCGTCGGCAGCGGCTTGCTCGTTCGCTGCGAGAGCCGCGTTGAGTTCGTCTGACACGCCATTGGACCCGCTCCAGTGGTGCGGGCGCGTGCCGTAGCTGACCTGCTCTTCAATCTCCGTTTGCATCTCTGCCCCGTTGTTTCGGGCGTTGGTCAACACGGCTAAGGCAAGCGCCGGGGACGTGGCTGCCCAAGTCTGAGAACTTGCAAGGCTTCGGACTAGCTCAGCTGTCTGCTCCGCATTCAAATCGGGGATGTGGGTGGCGATCGCATCGCCCAGTGACTGAGAGAAGGACTCGCCTCCGATGATCTCCAGTATCGAGTCGAGTGTGCCCGCTTCGGTTCCGGCCCGGATCTCGCTGACCAACCAGTCCGCAACCACGGTTGGTTGCATACGGAATGCCTCGATCAGCTCGTGATCGAGGCTGTGTCGTGACGTCTCGCTGAGGCCGTCGACCCCCATTAGCGAGTCGAGTATGAGCGCAAGATGGAGGGGCGCCAACTTGACAAGAATGTGTTGAGCCATCCATTCGGTCCAGTCACTCGCGACGATGAGCTTGATGACTTGGGCCGCATCGTCCGGACTCAGTTCTGCTGCCCAGTCCTCGTCGATCCGCCATGCGTCGAAGAGAACGCGCTCGATCGTCTTGGGCTCTGCTTGCTGCCCCATCAGGGCGTTCGCGGTGCTTGCAACGCTGGCTACAAGGTCGGGCCCCATGGATGCTAGGTACTCCTGGCAAACCGGCTCGGACGCATCCCTCATTCCCTGCTCTCTCAGATCGTGCAGGTCCGCTCGATTCTCTGATTCGAGGGAGTTGTACATTCGGGCAGCAGCGAGTCGTACAGCCTCTCGGGCGGTGCCCATCGACGTGAGACGAACGAGCGCAGCCGGCCGGTCTGCCATTAGCAGACCGACCAGCAGAACATGAAGTTGCGCATCCATCACGGGGTGTTGCGCGTCCTCCACACGCTCGATCAGGCCTGGGAGGTATTGACGTCGTTCGACCGCGACTGCTTGGAACAGCATTGCCAGGCCGTCTCGGTCGTCCTCTAGGGCGAGAGCAATCTCATCGAGGGTCTGCGCTATCTGAGCCAATGACTCCTCCGAGAGGCCGGTATGCCAGAGGGAGTCCGCAACTTCGACAGCTTGTCTGCGTCTTGCGGCCGAGTCCCGTTCCATACGCCGCATGGCGGATTCGCTGTCGCCATCCAGGTCCGAATCCGGATCGCCCCATGCCTCGGCCAGTACACCGCGCTGGCTGGGTACGGTTGTGAAATGCGATGGCAGGAGAATCTCGGCGAGATCATCATCAACAAGTTGATCCAGCTGGACGAGAAGGCGATAGGCGCGCTTCTTGACCGTTGGCGATGCGGCACGTCGGGCGTGCCATTCGATCCCTCGTCGTATTAATCGGCGAACTACATGGCCCGCAGTGCCGTCGGCGATAGCTTCGAGCGCGGTCATCGTGTCCAGGTCGTCGGCTTCCCACGACTCGACTGCCTCCTGGTCAATCACAAGTCCGAATTGTCCATGCGGGGAGCGAAGCGTATCTGTCAGGAGTTTCACGGCCTGGGCGGCGCGGCGGATGTCGTCGGCAAGGCCTTGTTCGACTAGCACCGATCTGATTTCGTCTCGAATGGGGTGGGCCCATTCCGCGTTGACGAGGAACGGCTCGAACTGGATTGTGCGTCGATCAGCGAGACGAACGCGCGATCCTTCCTTCGCCAGTAGTGCGGTAAGCGGGAACAGCGGTGTTGCAGCATCGGAGGCCGCACCTGGTGTTTGTAGCCAGAGTCTGACGCGTTCGACGATCCTCGACGGGAAGCTTGGGTCGGCAAGGTTGCCGATGTCCGCCAGAGAATCGATGATCACTCGCCGCGGATGCTCCGTGAACTGATTGGTGGGGCGATTGTCGGTTCGGGCAAGTGACCAGATCTCGTCCAGCGCTTGCTCGAGAAGACTTGCGTCATTGCGTGCGCAATCGGCGAAGAGTTTCGGGAGCGTCTTCTCGACGTCGCCAACTTGGATTGGACGTCCGCCCCAGACGGAAACGAAAAGTTCGTCCTCGACCACCTCGCTCGGGTTCGAAGTGAGGTAGTTCAATCTCTCGCGAATTCGCAAGAGAGTTTCCATCAGCCTGACGGGTTGACTGAAGGCGAGGTCGGCGCTGGCGCCGAGGAACGCTTGCAACGTTCTTAGTGAAGCTACGTCGATGAACTCACGAATCTGATCCCAAATGGGTCCGATCACCGACGGCAAACCTTGGCTCGTGAGCCGCCATTCCAACGAAGCGAGGTTCGTAAGGAGCCGCCAATCATCACTGTCGCCGAACGCCGCCCAGAGCTCTGAGACAAATCCAGTGTCGCTGCCAAAAGCGATGGCCTCACTTTCAAGAACCTGATCTGCGAGCACCTCCGGAATGACTCGTGAGACCTTTTCCTTTGTCACGAAGGCGCCCTGTTCTGTGAGAGCCTTCGCGAGGCGGAGGACGTCGGTTCGTTTCATTCCGAGAAAATCGCCGATCACCAATTGTGTGTCTGCGTCTGTGAAATCAACGGTGCCAAGAGCGGCCACCGTGGCAAGGAATCTCTTGACGAGGTCGGTGTCGAATCCGTGGGGCGATCCGATGAGGACGTCCTCGTATCTTGCGAGAACCTGCCTTCTTATCCCGTCGTCAAGCCTGAGGTAGCCGGGTTGGAGTTCTCCGCGGCGAGCCAAGTTCAATGCGACCACGGCCACATAGGGAGCTTCTCGAGCCTGGTTGGCGAGGTGCTCCCCCAGTCCAGGTGGAAGGGTCAACCCGGCTGCCAAGTCCGCGACCATTGCGCGAGCCTCCTTGAGCGAGAGCTCCCCAACGTCGATGATCTCGATCTGCGAATCAGTCAAGCCGGCTCGGAATAGCACATTCTTGATCGGATCGATGCCCTGCCCCTCGAGCCCAAGATGAGTTGAGTGCCCTCAACGCTCCGTTGGTAGGCGAGAAGCGTGGACAGCTGATCTGGGTCCCGATGGATGTCATCGACGAAGATCGTCGCTGGGATCTGGGGCAATTCCTTGAGTGCGTCAACGTCGACCTGTCGGCCTGGGCCCAAGGTGAGGATTGGAATCTGGGGTGAGTCCTGTTCGGCTTCACTGAGCGCTTGCGCGAGGATTCTGGATTTGCCTCGCCCACCTGCGCCAGCCACGACGATGACGCTCGGCCAGTCACGATCGCGGTTCAGTGCGGTGCGTAGCTCCTCCAGTTCTCGGTCACGGCCGACCAGGATCCCTCTGTCGTTGATGAGATTGTTTTCGTCGGTTCGGGCCGCCAGAACCTGTTCCATCGAAAGGAAGGCATCTTCGCCTGGCGTCTGCAGGTACTGGCGCCGCCATTGTGGACCCCAAGTGTCGTCAAGGACTTGGCGGCGCTTGTGTAATGGGAGATCTTGGAGCATTCGTCCAAGCCCTCGCTGATCTAGGAGTTCCCATTTGGGATGTTCCAGCATTTCCTTCCGCGCTTCACTGGACGCTTCCCCGGAGAACGCCAGATAGTACCGGTCTGCGGTAAAGGTACCGGCCGCGATGTAGGCCTTCACGTCGCTAGCGGAGAGTGCGTCTTGGCGTTTGCATTGCCACGCGGCGGACGCGCCGTCACTGAAATCTCCTTCGAAGTCGATACCGTCCTGCTTGTCGCCCTTACGACCCCAGCGTTCCACTCTCGTTACGTGGACGAGCGGCTCCGGGCAGAAGCGGTGCACGCTGAGGAGCCGTTCAACGAAATCTTCGAACTCATCTGGAGACAAGAGTGGCGTTGGAACGAGGTCAGCGTTACGCCCCTCTGCGATTCTTCGCACGGCCTCTTTTGTCATGCGGCAATCCTCGCGTCTTATCTCTTCATTTGGAGGATCTTTCTCACGCCGTTTTTCAGGTCTCCACCCGGGCGGCAGTGCGTCAGGATACTCCGGCTGTCTGCCAGCGCGTGCGCGCGCTCGCGTCGCAACGCCTGTGACCCCTCGCGGTACTGATGCGGTCCGGCCTTTCATGATCCATTCGGTTGATACGCGCTGCAGACCCATACTCAGCGAGCTGGTTCAAACTACTTGATCCCGAGCGGGAGCTCTCAAGCGAATGCACGCAGGCGCTGCGTATTTCACATCTCGACGGTGCGTTCGATCCGGTTACTGCGGGACGGGCCAGCATGACTCTCAGGCCGACGCTCGCGCGCGCCCTTCGGCCGCCGAGCCGGTCGAGCTCGGCGAACAGTTCCGTCGCCCCACACTCGGTCAGGTGCCATTCGCGAGGTGCGGGCCTGGACAGCCCGCCACCTCGTCCAGTATCGCGATCGCATGAGATCGGCGATCGATATGACCGGGCTCAATCACCCTCCATTAGAGATGAAGCCTCGATGGTTTCGAGCTTCGGGTTGGGGGCCGACTCCCCCGGATACAACAGGCCGCGCAAATCGTTGTACAACCCGGCGAGTCGAGCATGGAGGCGGACGTACTGCTTCCGAGCGTCCTTTACCCGCTGGGCTTCCGCTGCCTTTTTCTCGTACCGTCGAGCAGGGGTAAAGGAAGTCATGAGCATTCTCGAGGCGTCGAAACTCGAACTTGAACTCGCAGCCGAATCGGCCACGCCGGTAGTTGCTGCCGAATCGACGCCGAGCCATCCACACAACTCTTCATCGTGCATGGCCAAGACGACGCGAGGAAGTACGAGCTGGAGTCCTACCTCCAAGAGTTCACGGATGAGCCCCCGATCATCCTCCATCAGCAGCCAAATGGTGGGCGTGTGGTGATCGAGAAGTTTGAGGATATTCGGAAGTGCGTTGCTACCTCGCTATGTGGTTGCCGCCCACGGTGATCGAGCCATCGTCTCCCAAGCCCATCACGTCCACCTCGCTTGCTGCGTGTTTGAGAATCATGAAACGCATGCCAATCTGCTGCGTGTACGGCGCACTAATTTGCTGCCCGCCAGGACGGGTTCGCCGACCGTGGCAGGCCTTGTACTTGAGCCCGCTTCCGCACGGGCACGGACTATTCCGTGGGCTGTTCGGCACGCTGACTACAGCTTGATCCACCCTTGAGGTCGAACCGTCGATCATGATGTGTGCCCCGCGGTCGTCCCATGCAGCGATCACATGCGCAGCAAGCGGGATGCTACGAGCTGCCGTGGCCGCGTGATACCTACTTTCGCAGGGGATCGTTGGGTCAGGCGGCACTATGATGCTCGTCACTCGCTCACCAACGGTGGCCTCTAGCTGCGCGATTCGCTTAATCACTTCGGCGGTCATCTGAGCAAGAACGTCTGTGCGCCGCGACCGGTTGACCGCCTCAACTATCCTCGTGATTTCGCCCTGGTTCACATGGGCTGCCCCGCTCCCTATGGCGCCGACGGCAATTCCGTCCTCGATCGGTTCAAGAGCCAAGGTGAACGCCCCACCTACAGACTCGCCGATCGCGAGGTTGCTCACCGTGGCCACAACCGGCGCGAGCGCGCCGAACGCGCTCCGCTCATAACCCGCGAAGATAAAGGTCGCCGCCCTGTCAGCCAAACGCACACCCCGGAGCTGGCGAAACCTCTCGCTGCACCGCTGGGCGAAATCGTCCAGGGCAGCTCGCATCCTGCGCCCCTCCCCGGCACGGCAGAGCGCCTCTGCGGCCCACAAGTTTGTTTCGAGGTGCAGCGTGGGAGCCCTAGCGAGGCCGGTGAATGAATACGCGAGGCGGGCGTCAATGAACTCGACAACCCCGTTCTTCGTGTACTCATCGTCAGGGTCTGTCCCACCGCCTGAGACTCGTCGATCCGAGACGATTCCAGCGAAGTCTCGACCTGCAAATGCGATGCCAAGGGTCATGTGACAAATGCCCTCACTCGTTCCCGGAGGTGGAGGGAACAGCCAGGACAGGATGAAGGCGCCCGAAACGGATCAGCTTCGCTCGCTCGCTGAATCACCTGTCGTCGCTTCTCTCAGACGGATCAGAAGTCCCAGTCCTCATCCTCAGTCACCACGGCCTTGCCGATCACGTACGACGAGCCCGACCCCGAGAAGAAGTCGTGGTTCTCATCCGCGTTCGGGGAGAGGGCCGAGAGGATCGCCGGGTTCACGTCGGTGACCGAGGACGGGAACATCGACTCGTAGCCGAGGTTCATGAGGGCCTTGTTGGCGTTGTAGTGCAGGAACTTCTTGACGTCTTCGGTGAGGCCGACGCCGTCGTAGAGGTCTTGCGTGTACTGCACCTCGTTGTCGTAGAGCTCGTAGAGCAGCGAGAACGTGTAGTCCTTCAGCTCATCGCGCTTGGCCTGATCGACTCGCTCGAGTCCCTTCTGGAACTTGTAGCCGATGTAGTACCCGTGCACGGCCTCGTCGCGGATGATGAGGCGAATGAGGTCGGCGGTGTTGGTGAGCTTCGCCCGCGACGACCAGTACATGGGCAGGTAGAAGCCCGAGTAGAACAGGAAGCTCTCGAGCAGCGTCGAGGCGACCTTGCGCTTCAGGGGCTCGTCGCCACGGTAGTACTCCATGACGATCGCAGCCTTCTTCTGCAGGTTCTCGTTCTCGACCGACCAGCGGAAGGCGTCGTCGATGTCTTTCGTCGAGCACAGCGTCGAGAAGATCGACGAGTAGCTCTTCGCGTGCACCGACTCCATGAACGCGATGTTCGTGTACACCGCCTCTTCATGCGGGGTGATCGCATCGGGAATCAGCGACACCGCGCCGACCGTGCCCTGGATCGTGTCGAGCAGGGTGAGGCCGGTGAACACCCGCATCGTCAGCGTCTGCTCTTCAGGCGTGAGCGTGTTCCACGACTGCACGTCGTTCGACAGCGGCACCTTCTCGGGCAGCCAGAAGTTGTTGACGAGCCGGTTCCAGACGTCGACGTCTTTCTCGTCTTGGATCTTGTTCCAGTTGATCGCGTTGACGTGGGAGACGAGCTTGAGCTTGCCGCCGACGTGTGCCGGGTCGTTCTGTGCCGAGTTGACCGGGTCTGTGAGGGTCATGAGGTGCCTCTTTCGTTGTTCTGGTCGTCGACGCAGTGTCGACAAGTCTCTTTGAAGACGCCCTTGTTGGTGTGATGGCGAGTGTGGGCGCTCCGCACGCTTGAAGGCATCGGCCTGTCCTTGCGCACCGCTGACATTTTCGCGCGGGTCTCATCGCTGGCGGTCTTCCCGAAGTTCGGGTTGAGTTCGCCTCGTCGCATTTCAGAGAGCCGTTCGCGAGACTCAGCTGACATCGTGTGGCCGAAGCTCGGGTGATCGGCGCCGAACTTTCCGAAGTTCGGGTTCTCGGGTCCGCTGTAGCTGCCCTTCCGCATGGCAGACCACTTCGCCTTCTGTTCGTCAGAATGCGTGCGTCCCCACACGGGAGAGTCCGCACCGAATCGGTGGACGCCGGTCGGGCGCCCCCGCGCGCGATCGCCAGCCGCCTTCCGCTGCTCATCTGTCCAAACCACACCAGTCGGGCCGAGCCCACCCTCTGAGAGGTTCAACAGGCGGTCACCTGTCGCACGATAGAGCGCAATCCATCCGATCTCTGCGTGGCCGAGGTCTTCGCGAGTCGTCACAACATGCTCGAGCACAACGACCTCGTACGCGTCATCCGGACTCTTTCGCAGCCAGTCGTAGAACGGGGTCTTACGCCCCTTTCGAGCTACCTTTCGATGCTCACTCATTCGACGCCTCAAAGTCTTTGTGGTCTGCCCCACATAGCGATACTCGCCCGTGGCCCGCACTCGGAACCCATAGACGGTGCCCACGATTGGAGCTCCCTGCCCCAATTCTGGCGACCACTCGACTGTCTCGATCATGAGCTCAGAGCGTGCAGCTCACGCAAAGATCCAGCTCCGTGCCCTCGAGCGCCATCTGCCGCAGGCGGATGTAGTAGATGGTCTTGATGCCCTTCTTCCAGGCGTAGATCTGCGCGCGGTTGATGTCGCGCGTGGTCGCCGTGTCCTTGAAGAAGAGCGTGAGCGACAGCCCCTGGTCGACGTGCTGCGTCGCCGCGGCGTACGTGTCGATGACCTTCTCGTAGCCGATCTCGTAGGCGTCCTGGTAGTACTCCAGGTTGTCGTTCGTCATGAACGCCGCCGGGTAGTAGACGCGGCCGATCTTGCCTTCCTTGCGGATCTCGATCTTCGACGCGATCGGGTGGATCGACGCCGTCGAGTTGTTGATGTACGAGATCGACCCGGTGGGCGGAACTGCCTGCAGGTTCTGGTTGTAGATGCCGTGGTCCTGCACGGAGGCCTTCAGCTCCACCCAGTCCTGCTGCGTGGGGATGTGCACACCGGATGCCTCGAACAGCCCGGCGACCTTCGAGGTTTCGGGCACCCACGCGGCATCCGTGTACTTGTCGAAGAATTCACCCGACGCGTACTTGGAGTCGGCGAAGCCGTCGAAGCTCTCGCCGCGCTCGATCGAGATGCGGTTCGAGGCGCGCAGCGCGTGGAAGAGCACCGTGTAGAAGTAGATGTTCGTGAAGTCGATGCCCTCTTCGCTGCCGTAGAAGATGCGCTCGCGGGCGAGGTAGCCGTGCAGGTTCATCTGGCCGAGGCCGATGGCGTGCGACTTGTCGTTGCCGTCTTCGATCGAGCGCACCGAGGTGATGTGGCTCTGGTTCGACACGGAGGTGAGGCCGCGGATGGCAGTCTCGACGGTCTTGCCGAAGTCGGGCGAGTCCATGGTGAGGGCGATGTTCAGCGAACCGAGGTTGCAGCTGATGTCTTTGCCGATGACGTTGTACGAGAGGTCTTCGTTGTAGGTCGTCGGCGTGTTCACCTGCAGGATCTCGGAGCACAGGTTCGACATGTTGATGCGGCCCTTGATCGGGTTGGCCTTGTTCACCGTGTCTTCGAACACGATGTAGGGGTATCCGCTCTCGAACTGGATCTCGGCAAGGGTCTGGAAGAACTCGCGCGCGTTGATCTTCGTCTTCTTGATGCGCCCGTCGTCGACCATGGCGCGGTAGTTCTCGCTGATCGGCACGTCGCCGAAGGGCTTGCCATAGACCTTCTCGACGTCGTACGGCGAGAAGAGGTACATGTCTTCGTTGTTCTTCGCGAGCTCGAACGTGATGTCGGGCACGACCACGCCGAGGCTCAGCGTCTTGATGCGGATCTTCTCGTCGGCGTTCTCACGCTTGGTGTCGAGGAAGCGCAGGATGTCGGGGTGGTGCGCGCTGAGGTACACGGCGCCGGCGCCCTGGCGTGCGCCGAGCTGGTTGGCGTAGCTGAAGCTGTCTTCGAGGAGCTTCATGACGGGGATGATGCCCGACGACTGGTTCTCGATCTGCTTGATGGGCGCGCCGGCTTCACGGATGTTGCTGAGCGACAGTGCCACACCGCCACCGCGCTTCGAGAGCTGGAGGGCCGAGTTGATGCCGCGGGCTATCGACTCCATGTTGTCTTCGATGCGGAGCAGGAAGCACGAGACGAGCTCGCCGCGCTGCGCCTTGCCCGTGTTGAGGAACGTGGGGGTGGCCGGCTGGAAGCGGCCGCCGATGATCTCTTCGACGAGGTCGACGGCGAGCTGCTCGTCGCCCTGGGCGAGGCCGAGCGCCGTCATGACCACGCGGTCTTCGAAGCGCTCGAGGTAGCGCTTGCCGTCGAACGTCTTGAGCGTGTAGCTCGTGTAGTACTTGAACGCGCCGAGGAAGGTCTCGAAGCGGAACTTCTTCGAGTAGGCGAGGTCGTTGAGCTTCTGGGTGAACTCGAACGAGTACTGGTCGAGCACGGCCTGCTCGTAGTACTCCTTCTCGACGAGGTAGTCGAGGCGCTCTTTCAGCGAGTGGAAGAAGACGGTGTTCTGGTTGACGTGCTGCAGGAAGTACTCGCGCGCCGCTTCACGGTCTTTCTCGAACTGGATCTCGCCGTTCGGACCGTAGAGGTTGAGCATCGCGTTGAGCGAGTGGTAATCCATCGCCGTGCGAGGTGCCTCGATCACTGAGACACCGTCTGCAATTGCTGAGTTCGCCAAAATGCGTCCAATCCATCGTCGACGGCGCGAACGTCGTCAGGGGTTCCGAATACTTCGAAGCGGTAGAGGTGCGGCACGTGGCACTTCGCGGCGATGACGTCGCCGGCGAGGCCGAAGGCCGTACCGAAATTCGTGTTGCCGGCGCTGATCACGCCGCGGATGAGTGCACGGTTGTGCGGGTCGTTGAGGAAGCGGATGACCTGCTTGGGCACCGCACCGTGCCCGTCGCCGCCACCGTAGGTGGGAACGACGAGCACATACGGCTCGTCGACCGTGAGCGCTTCGTCACGCGCGTACAACGGGATGCGGGTCGCCGAGCGACCGAGCTTCTCGATGAATCGTTGCGTGTTGCCCGAAACGCTTGAGAAGTAGACCAGGTTCGTCATGGTTCATCCTTCGCACTGCGTTCGCTTCCGGCTGCTCCCCCGAGCGACCGGAGGGCCGCTATGCGAGGCGTGAGGCGAGTTCGTCGATCTTGTCGGGGCGGAAACCGGACCAGTGACCTTCGTCGGTGATGACGACCGGCGCCTGCAGGTAACCGAGCTCTTTGACCTGCGCGAGGGCGTTCTCGTCGACAGACAGGTCGAGCACTTCGTACTCGATGCCCTTGCTGTCGAGGGCACGATACGTGGCGTTGCACTGCACGCACGAAGGCTTCGTGTAAACCGTTACCGTCATTGTCTTCCCCTCGTTCTCCGGGCTCCCGAGGGAGCTCGCCCCCAGTACCTCACTGGACTTCTAATACTACATCTAGTGCCTGTGTAACTGAACTGCCACAACATGCTGTAGTTACATTCGTGTAGTTATCCACCGGTTTCTCCACCGGCTGTGCACAACGGATGTCGCGACGATCGGCGGATTCTCGCGGGTGGCCCCGAGGTTATCCACATGCGGCGAGCTGGACAACTCTTCGCCTGTGGACGGATGCCGGGCGTGTCGCGGCGTGTCGCCCGGCACGATCCCTTGGGCCTGCTCGACCCGCCGACCCCTACATATGGTGTTGTGACTCCAACGATGCCACCACCCACCGACATTCCTGGGGCGCGTCCGCGCACCCGCACTCGCGCCCGTGTCTGTGCCCGCACCTCTGCCTGCACCGCGGATGAGGCAGAACGATCGGGATTGCGGCGTGTCGGGGCATCCGCCTCGGCGTGGCGCGCGAATCTGCCTCATCCGCGGGAGTGGGAGAGCCCAAAGGCGCGCAGTGATGACCGACTCGCCCTGCGGTCGAGTAGCCAGCGAAGCAGGCATATCGAGACCCCCCTCCCCGGCGGTCGAGTAGCCCGCGAGCGCCCGGATGAGGCAGATTCATCGCGACCGCGGCGTGTCGGGGCATCCGCCCCGGTGTGTCGCCCGAATGTGCCTCATCCGCGGGAGTGGGATCGCAGAGGCGCGTCGGGACTCACTCGCGCAGCGGTCGAGTAACTCGCGAAGCAGGCGTATCGAGATCCCGACCGCGCCACCCGACCCCAGCTCGATGCGGCCGTCGGACGGGCTGGGTAGCCTGACCCCGAGCAGGAGGAAGGACTCGACGATGACCCTGTACGTGACATCCGCCGATGGCACCCGCATCGCCTACGACATGGAGGGCTCCGGGCCGCCCGTGATCCTCGTCCACGGGGCGATGCAGTTCCGCGCGTTCGATCCCACGACGGCCGAGATGGCCACGATTCTCGCGTCCCACGGCTTCACCGTCGTGAATTACGACCGGCGCGGCCGCGGCGAGAGCCCGGCGGATGGTCCGATCACGCTCGCGCAGACCCTCGACGACCTGCGCGCGCTCATCGCCACCGTCACCGAGGGCGCCGACGACGCGGTCGCCCTGTTCGGCAGCTCGTCGGGCGGTGCGATCGCGCTCGCAGCCGCGGCATCCGGGCTCCCGATCTCGAAGCTCGTGCTCTGGGAGGTGCCGCTCGACGAGGAGCTCGGCTCGCAGGGCACCGAGTTTCTCGCCGGCTTGCGCGAGCGCATCGCGATCGGTGACGGCGACGCCACGATCGAGTACTTCATGAAGGACATGCCGCGCGAATGGCTCGAGGGCGCGAAGGCGAGCCCGGGCTGGCCGATCATGACCGCGATGGGCCCGAGCCTCGAGCCCGACTCGGAGTCGCTCGCGTGGACGCAGAGCGCTCCGCGCGCAGAGCTCTGGCGCGACGTCACCCAGCCCACGCTCGCACTCGTCGGTGAGGAGACCCTCGACTTCATGGGGCCGGCGGCCGATTCGATCGTGGCGGCGCTGCCGAACGCCGAGAAGCGCGTCATCCCGGCAGCCGATCACACTTGGGAGCCGAGAATCATGGCGCTGACGATCGCGGAGTTCCTCGTCGACTGAGCGAGCGGATGCCGCCACCCAGGCTTTGCGGCCACCGCCCGATCGGTGGGCGAAGGGTGTAGTGCTGGGGCCTGTCAGGCATCGGCGATCGTTCTGAGAGTCGAGATGACGACCTGGAACCTGGCCCGCGAGGAGGGACTGAGCGATGACCGCTTGGACAGAGGACGAACTCGATCGCATCGGACGCGCCGGCGAGCTGCGCATCGCCGGTATGAAGCGCGACGGCTCCCTGCGGAAGCGCGTCATCATCTGGTCGGTGCGCATCGGCGATGCGATCTACATCCGCTCGGTCAACGGTCCGGATGCCGCATGGTTCAGAGGAACCCAGATTCGCGGCGAAGGGCGCATCGAGGCCGGCGGAGTAACGAAAGACGTGACCTTCCATCGCACCGACGAACTGGACGCCGAGATCGACGAGGCCTATCGGGCCAAGTACGGCACGGGAAGCGGCGGCGTGCGGGCCATCACGAGTGACGCCGCCACGAGCACGACCCTTCGGGTGGATCCACGCTGACGACTGGACCGAAAGCTGACGTGTCAACCAATGATCGGGTAGCCTCGAAGGCATGTCCGAGGTGTCCGAGATCGACGAGTCCGAATGGGCTCTCTGGAGCGACTTCGTAGCCATGCACAACCACCTGGCCCGCGAGCTCGACCGCCGACTCCAACGCGACGCGGGCATCTCGCAAGGCGACTACGGCGTGTTGCTCACGCTCTTCAAGGCCCCTGAGCATCAGCTCCGACCGAGTGCCCTCGGCGAGAAGATCGGCTGGGAGAAGAGCCGGGTGTCGCACCAGCTCACGCGCATGGCGACCCGCGGGCTCGTCGAGCGCGTCGAGCACGACACCGACGCCCGCGGCACGCTGGTCGTGCTCACGAAGGCCGGCCGCCTCGCCCTGCTCAAGGCGATGCGCGATCACGCGATGGCGATTCGCAGCCTCTTCCTCGACCATCTCGAGCCCCACGAGAAGCAGGCGCTGACGGATGTCTCGTCCCGCGTGCTCGGGCGCCTCGCCAGTCCGGCGGTCGAGTAGCGCCCGGCGAAGCCGGCCGCCTATCGAAACCTTTGGGTTGAGCAGCGCCCGGCCAGTCCGGTGGTTGAGTAGCGCCCGGCGGAGCCGGCCGCGTATCGAAACCACACCCGTGAAGCGACGATCGACCCCAAGCAGACGGCCTAGCTCTTCGCGTCCTTCGCGGCGGCCTTGGCCGCTTGCTTCGTGGCACGCACCTTGACGAGCGACTCGGGGTCGACGATGTCGGCGACCGAGCGGTACACGCCGTCTTCGCCGTAGTGGCCGGCGGCCTCGCGCCATCCGCTCGCCTGAAGCCCGAATTGCTTGCCGAGCAGCGCCAGGAAGATCTTCGCCTTCTGCTCGCCGAAGCCGGGCAGTGACTTCAAGCGGCGCAGCACCTCGGCGCCGTCGGGGTCGCCTTGCGTCCAGATGGCGGATGCGTCGTCGCCCCAGTCGTCGCGCACCGCCACGGCGAGCGCCTGCACCCGCCCCGCCATCGAGCCCGGGTACCGGTGCACGGCCGGCGTCTGCTTGAACACCTCGACGAATGCCTCTGGGTCGTAGTCGGCGATCGCAGCGGCGTCGATCGTGCCGATGCGCTGGCGGATCTTCTCGGGCCCGGCGAATGCGGATTCCATCGGCACCTGCTGGTCGAGCAGCATGCCCGTGAGCAGTGCGAACGCGTGGTTGCCGAGCAGCTCGTCGGCGGCCGTGTCTCCGGTGAAGTTCAGCGCCATGGGGTCAATCTTCGCAGTTCGGGTGTGGTTTCGATACGCGTCCGGCTGCGCCGGGCGCTACTCAACCACCGGGGTGCGAACGTCAGGGGTCGGTGCCACGATGAAGCCGATTGCCCATCGAGAAGGAGAGCACACCCAATGGACTGGAAGATCGAACTCATCTTCGTGCCCGTCACCGATGTCGACCGAGCGAAGGACTTCTATGTGAACAAGCTCGGCTTCAACGCCGACCACGACCAGCGGGTCTCCGAGACGTTGCGCTTCGTGCAGTGCACGCCGCCCGGCTCGGCCTGCTCGATCGCGTTCGGCGAGGGCATCGGCGGCACGCTGCAGCCGGGCCAGCAGGACTCGATCCAGGTCGTCATCCTAGACGCCGACGCGGTGCTCGCCGATCTCCACGCGAACGGCGTCGAGGCCGAGGGCGTTGACGAGCAGCCGTGGGGCCGCTTCGTCACCCTGAACGACCCCGACGGCAACAAGTGGACCCTGCAGCAGTTGCCCAATTACGGATAGACCCCGCCACCGGGTTCACGGGTTGGTTTCGATACGCTTCCGGCTCCGCCGGGCGCTACTCAACCCAAGGGTTTCGATACGCTTCCGACTACGCGCGGGCGCTGCTCAACCACCGGGCGTGCGGGCAGACCTGAATTGGGGCCAGCGCACGCAGCGTGGCGCATGGGAAACTCTGCTCATCGCGCGCCACATCGGTGCCGAAGATTGAGGCCGCTCTTCATCGCAGAGGAAGGCATCGTCATGACATCCGTCGACAACGCCGACCAGCCAATGCGCGCTGCTCCGCACGGCGTGCTCGCCCGGCATCCGCTGACGTCGTTCTTCGTCATGGCCTACGCCTTCTCGTGGCTCGTGGAGTTGCCGGTCGTGCTCTCCGAGACGGGCACCGGCCTCTTGCCCTATACGCTTCCGAAACCCGTCATCGCACTCTCGATCGCCGGCGCGACTTACCTGGGCCCCACCGTGTCCGCGTTCATCATGACGGGCGTGACCCAAGGGCGCGCGGGCGTTCGACGCTTGTTGCGTCGGTACGTGCAGTGGCGCGTGGGGGTTCAGTGGTACCTGTTCGTGCTCCTGGGCATCCCAGTCATCATCCTCTTGGGCGCGATCGTGGTGCCTGGGGTCCTGGGTTCGTTCCAGCCGCTGACGCTCTCGTTGATCCTCGCCTATCCCCTGGCGTTCGCGACGACCTTCCTCCTCGGAGGTCCGCTGGGCGAAGAGCCCGGCTGGCGCGGATTCGCCCTGCCCCGGTTGCAGCGGCGGAACGGCCCATTGGTCGGAAGCATCATCCTGGGGGTCTTGTGGGCGCTCTGGCACCTCCCACTGTTCTGGAGCGGCGTGTGGACGCCGCCCACGATTCCGAACATCCTCATGTTCATCGTGATGATCACCGCCCTCACGATCATGATGACGTGGGTCTTCAACCACGCGAACGGCAGCCTCCTCATCACCATGCTGATGCACGCGTCCTTCAACACCTTCGCCAACAAGGTGGAGGCGCCACTCTTCCCCGCTCCGATCCTGAACGAGTTCGGACTCCTGCCGGTGCTGATCGGCTTCACCGTCACGGCGTTGGTGCTGATCGTAGTGACGCGGGGCCGGCTCGGGTACGAGCACTACCACCCGGAAGAGGTCGCTGAGGCGGGCTCCCGGCGCGAGGTGCAGAAGAGCGCGTAGCCGAGCGGATGTCGGCGCGCCACCGGCGCGGCACCGCTCGTCTCGACCTTGCAGCACGCGAGTGGTTTCGATACGCGGCCGGCTCCGCCGGGCGCTACTCAACCACCGGGTTCAGCCGACGCCCTGGGGACCTTCTCTCCGGAGACGAGCGCGTCAATTCGCGACAACGGCGGCCCAGATCGGGCTCCGGATGTCGCGAATTGACGCGCTCGCGGCGCCGGGCGGCGCCGGACGGCGCCGAGCGGCCCGCCTCAGGGGGTGAGCGCGACGCGATCCCGGCTCGGGGCGGCCGTGCTCGCCCGCACCACGAGCTCGGGCACGCTCGGCTCGGGAACGAGCCGCTCGTCGTCGCCGAGCACGCCGAGCACCCCGGCCATCGCGGCACGACCGAGCGCGTCGAAGTCCTGGCGCACGGTCGTGAGGGGCGGGGCGACGTATGCCGCCTCGGGGATGTCGTCGAAGCCGACGATGCTCACGTCATCGGGCACGGAGAGGCCCGCCTCGGCGAGCGCGTGCATCACGCCGATCGCCATCTGGTCGTTCGACACGAACACCGCGGTCATCTCGGTGTCGCGCGCCAGCACGCGGCCGTGCACGTAGCCGCTGCCGGGCGTCCAGTCGCCGAGCAACGGCTCACGGGCGGGCAGGCCGTGCTCGGCGAGGGCGGCCGACCAGCCGCGCACCCGCTCGGCGGCGTCCATCGCGTTGGGCGGTCCGCCGAGATGCCGGATCTCCCGGTGGCCGAGGCTCACAAGGTGGTCGACGGCGAGGCGCGCGCCCGCGTACTGGTCGAGCCAGACCCGGTGCATGCCGCCGCGATCCTCGGAGGCGACCGCGATGACCGGCACGCCGAGCTCGATGCCGTCGAGCGCGTCGAGCGCTGCCCGCTGCGCCGCGATGAGCACGATCGCCTCGACGTTCTGCCGCACGAGCAGCTCGGCCGCGGAGCGCATGACCGCGGCATCCGTCTCGAGCATGCTCGCCGTGATCACCGAGTACCGGGCGTCGCGCGCGGCCTCGTTGAAGTGCAGCGCGGTACTCGACGGACCGTAGTCGGGCGCGCCGGTGACGATCAGCCCGAGGGTGCGGGTGCGGCGCGTGACGAGCGCACGGGCGGCCGGCGAGGGCACGTAGCGCAGCTGCTTGATCGCCTGTTCGACTCGCGCGCGCGTCGCGGGGCGCACGTTCGGCAGGTCGTTGAGCACACGCGACACGGTCTGATGCGACACACCTGCGAGTCGCGCGACGTCGAAGATCGTCGCGACGCGCCCCTTGTCGTCCCGGTCGCTCACTCGCTGCTGCGCTCCTGCCTCGCGCCCCCGGCGCGTTCACTACCGTCGATTATGCTGCCCACGGTTCCCCCGGCCCGGGAGGCTCAGCGCCTTCGGGCGGTAAGCACCTTCTGCAAGATGATGAACACGAGCAGCAGGGCCCCGATGAAGATCCTCGTCCACCACGACGAGAGGGTGCCCTCGAAGGTGATGATGGTCTGGATCACACCGAGCACGAGCACGCCGAGCACCGACCCCAGCACGAAGCCGTAGCCGCCCGTGAGCAGGGTGCCGCCGATCACGACCGCGGCGATCGCGTCGAGTTCGGTGCCGATCGCGGTGAGCGGATACCCCGAGAGCGTGTAGAAGGTGAACAGCACGCCGGCCAGGCCCGAGCAGAAGCCCGAGATCACGTAGACGAGCACCTTCGTGCGCGCCACGGGCAGGCCCATGAGCAGGCCGCTCTGCTCGCCGGCGCCGATCGCGTACACGGTGCGGCCGAACCGGGTCGAGTGCAGCACCCACACCGCGATCGCGACGACGATCAGGGCGATGATCACGCTCGGCGTGATCGAGAGGTTGCCGCCGAGCGGGATGCGGGTCTGCGCGAGCGACACGAACACCGGGTCGGTGATCGAGATCGAGCTCTGGCTCACCATGTAGCAGAGCCCGCGTGCGAGGAACATCGCCGCCAATGTGGCGATGAACGGTTGCACCTTGAAGACGTGGATCATGAGGCCGACGAGCAGGCCGAGCACGCTCGTGAGCACGAGCAGCAGCGGGATCACGACGGAGGGCGACCAGCCCGTCTGCAGCAGGCTCGCGGCGATCATGCCGCTCAATGCCACCACTGCCCCGACCGACAGGTCGATGCCGCCCGTGAGGATCACGAACGTCATTCCCACGGCGAGCACGATGAGGTACGAGTTGTCGACGAGGAGGTTGAGGAACACCTGACCCGAGAAGAACCCGCGGTAGCGCACGCCGCCGATGACGAACACGGCGATGAACAGCACGGCGGTGACGATGACCGGCCCGTACTTCGGGCTCGTCATGAGGTTTCGGATCGTGGCCCCCAGCCGTCGCGCTGGCGGCATGCTCGGGCGAACGGGGAGCTTCGGTTGCTGTGGGGCGTCGAGGAGCTTCGTCATGATGCAGCGATGCCCTTTCCGGCTCGAACGGCGAGCCGTTCTCGGAACCCGCGCAACGCCTCGGCCGTCGTGGGCGATTGCAGCAGGCACACCGCGGTGACGACCGCAGCCTTGAAGACCATGGTCGCAATCGGCGGGATGCCGACGGTGTAGACCGTGGTGACGAGCGTCTGGATCACGAGCGCCCCGACGAGGGTGCCGACGAGCGAGTACCGGCCGCCGGCGAGCGACGTGCCGCCGATGACGACCGCGAGGATCGCGTCGAGCTCGATGAACAGCCCGGTGTTGTTCGCGTCGGCCGCGGCGGTGTTCGCGGTGAGGATGAGTCCGGCGATCGCGGCGCAGAACGCGCTGAACGTGTAGACGACGACGAGGAGCCCGCGCGCCCGAACGCCGGCCTGGCGGCTCGCCTCGGGGTTGATGCCGACCGACTCGATGAACATGCCGAGCGCTGTGCGACGGGTGACGAGCGCGGCGACCGCGAAGACCACCGCGGCGATGAGCACCGCGATCGGGACACCGAGCCAGAAACCCGACCCGAGGAACTTGAACGGCGGGCTGTTCACCGTGAGGATCTGCCCCTCGGTGATGAGCATCGCGATGCCGCGGCCGGCCGTCATGAGGATGAGGGTCGCGATGATCGGCTGCACGCCGACCACGGCCACGAGGAAGCCGTTCCAGACGCCGAGCACGAGCGCGATGAGCAGCGCCACCGCCACCGCGACGGCCACGGTCGAGAGGCTCCCGGGCTCCGACGAGCCGAGGATGATCGAGCACGCCACCGCCCCCGAGATCGCGCACACCGCGCCGACCGAGAGGTCGATGCCGCGGGTGGCGATCACGAGCGTCATGCCGATCGCGATGATGAGCGTCGGCGCGCCGTTGCGCAGGATGTCGATGAGGCTCCCGAACAGGTGTCCGTCGCGAATGGTCACGGTGAAGAACCCGGGGAAGGCGATCAGGTTGATCAAGAAGAGCACGAGGAGCATCACGACGGGCCAGAACAGCCGGTGCGCGACGACCCGAGCGAACAGGGCGCTCATCGGCGGCCTCCTGGAACATTGTCGATGGTAAGGGGGTCGGATGTCTCGGATGCCCCGAGCACCGCGTCGCGTGCGCCGCTCGTGCCGCTCGCGGCATCCGCGTCATCGGCTTCGACGGAACCGTCGGCGATGAGGGCGAGCAACGCGTCGACGGTGAGTCCGTCGTTCTCGAGGTCGGCGACGACGTGACGGTCGCGCAGCACCACCACGCGGTGGCTGAGGCGCAGCACCTCTTCGAGCTCGGCCGAGATGAAGAGCACGCTCATGCCGTTCTCGGCGAGGTTGAAGACGAGCTTCTGGATCTCGGCCTTCGCGCCGATGTCGATGCCGCGCGTGGGCTCGTCGAGGATCAGCAGCCCGGGCGCGATGGCGAGCCAGCGCGCGAGCAGCACCTTCTGCTGGTTGCCGCCCGAGAGGTTGCGCACGAGCGCGTCGGGGTTGCCCGGGCGGATGTGGAGGGCCTGGATGTAGCTCTGCGTGAGCTCGTCTTGACGCTTCTTGGGGATCGGACGGAACCACCCGCGGTCGGCCTGCAGGGCGAGCACGATGTTGTCGCGCACCGTGAGGTCGCCGACGATGCCCTCGTCGCGGCGATTCTCGGACGAGAACGCGATGCGGTTCGAGATCGCCTGGCGCGGGGTGCGCAGCTTGGTGGCCTTGCCGCGGATCGTGAGCTCGCCGGAGTCGGCACGGTCGATGCCGCCGAGCAGGCGCGCGAGCTCGGTGCGACCCGAGCCGAGGAGGCCGGCAAGACCGACGACCTCGCCCACGGCGATCGGCAGGTCGGCCGGGTTGATCGCGCCGCGGCGGCCGAGCCGTGCGGCGTTCACGAAGTTCGAGGCATCCGACTCGTCGACGACGACCGATCGAGCGCGCTGCTCGAGGTCGTCGAGCGTCGTGAGCTCTTTGCCGATCATCTTCTGCACGAGGTCGATGCGCAGCAGCTCTTCGGTGAGGTACTCCCCCACGAGCTTGCCGTTGCGCAGCACCGTGAGGCGGTCGCAGATCTCGTAGACCTGGTCGAGGAAGTGCGAGACGAAGAGGATCGCGACGCCCTGCTCCTTGAGCGAGCGGATGACGCGGAAGAGCTCGGCCACCTCGTCGGTGTCGAGGCTCGAGGTGGGCTCGTCGAGGATGAGCACCTTGGCCTGCACGTCGATCGCGCGGGCGATCGCGATGAGCTGCTGCACTGCGAGCGAGTGGTCGCCGAGCAGCGAGCCCGGGTCGATGTCGAGGTTGAGCCCCGCGAGCAGCTGCGCCGAGCGGCGGCGCATCGCCCGCCAGTCGATCGAGCCGAACCGGCGCGGCTCCCGGCCGAGCATGATGTTCTCGGCGACCGACAGGTTCGGCAGCAGGTGCACCTCTTGGTACACCGTCGAGATGCCCGCGGCCTGTGCTTGCGCCGGGCCGCTGAACGACACCTGGTCGCCGGCGAGCGTGATGGTGCCCGCGTCGATGCCGTACACACCGGTGAGCGCCTTGATGAGCGTGGACTTGCCTGCGCCGTTCTCACCCATGAGCGAGTGCACCTCGCCGGGGAACATCCGGAAGTCGACGTCGTCGAGTGCCTTGACGCCCGGGAAGGTGATCGAGATGCCACGCATCTCGACGACCGCCGTGGGCGGGTCGGTGTGGTTGGTCACGGTGCTCTCCATCGAGTCGTCGGCGGGCCGGTCACGGGGCATCCGGCGTCGGATGCGGCCGCCGGGGCCGACACGGTTCTGAGAATACGGGGTGCGGGTGCGCGGCATGGACCCCGCGCACCCGCCCGACGATCCGGCCGGCGGATGCCCCGAGGCATCCGCCGGCTCGGAATCAGTACTGCCGGTCGGGCAGGGCCTCGATGGCCTGCTCCTGGTTGAATTCGCCTTCTTCGGTGATGATGCGCTTCTCGGGGGTCTCACCGTCGTTGATCTGCTTCACGATGTCGACGAGCTGCTTGCCGAGCAGGGGCGAGCACTCGACGATGTAGTTGATCTTGCCGTCGGCGAGGGCCTGCATGCCGTCCTTCACCGCGTCGATCGTGAGGATCTTGACGTCGACGCCCGGAACGAGCCCGGCCGCCTCGATGGCCTCGATCGCGCCGAGACCCATGTCGTCGTTGTGCGCGAAGATGAGGTCGACGCCCGGGTTGGACTTCAGGAGCGCCTCGGTGACCTGCTTGCCGCCGGCGCGGGTGAAGTCACCCGTCTGGCTGGCAACGACCTGGAGGTTGGGGTTCTCGGCGATGGCCTCGGCGAAGCCCTCGGCGCGGTCGATCGCCGGAGCGGCGCCCGTCGTGCCCTCGAGCTGGATGATCTCGACCGGCTCGGTCGCGTCGGCGAACTCTGCGACCGCCCACGCGCCGGCCTTCTCGCCCTCGACGACGAAGTCGGAGCCGAGGAACGACTCGTAGAGCGAGTCATCCTTCGAGTCGACCGCGCGGTCGGTGAGCACGACAGGGATGCCGGCGGCCTTCGCCTCGTTGAGCACGGCGTCCCAGCCGGTCTCGACGACCGGCGAGAAGGCGATCACGTCGACCTGCTGCTGGATGTAGGAGCGGATCGCCTTGATCTGGTTCTCCTGCTTCTGCTGCGCGTCGGAGAACTTGAGCTCGATGCCGGCGTCTTCGAACGCGGCCTGGATGTCCTTCGTGTTCGCGGTGCGCCATCCGCTCTCGGAGCCGACCTGCGAGAAGCCGACGACGAGTTCGTCGAGGGGCTTGGGACCGGATGCCTCGCCGGCGCCGTTGGCGCAACCTGCGAGTGCGACGAGCATTGCGCCGGCCGCTGCGATTCCGATGAGTTTCTTCATCTGGATGAACCTCCTTGTTCAATGGGCCGGCGGGGTCTGCGTTGCTGGGTTCCTGGTGCGCCGGGCGGCCAAGTCATCCTGGCCGCATTCAGGATGTTAGCGCTCACTTGTTAGCGCTCACAAGTCCGAGTTCGGTAACGAATGCATCACGGACGAATGGCACGCCCGCCGCCGCGCCGATCGGCGCCGATCGGCGCCTCGGAGCTGGGAAACTCGGGGTTCGGGCTGTACGGCCACGACGTGTGCGTGCACGGGCGTGCGCGAATGTGAGCGCTCAAATCGAGGTTCGCGTGCGGCGTGCGCGAGTCGCGCCGAGCCCCGAGCTCGGCCCGATTCCAGGAACAGCACCGCGCGGAGGCGCCGTGCTCTCGCGCACGACGAGCTCGGGCACGCGTGCCGTGCGATCGGGTGCAGTCGGCTCGTCGCGGAGCACGTCGAGCACGGTCGCCATGATGTCGCGGCCGAGACCGTCGAAGTCCTGCCGCACGGTCGTGAGCGGCGGCGCGAAGTATGCCGCCTCGGGGATGTCGTCGAACCCGATGACGCTGACGTCTTCGGGCACCCGGAGGCCGGCGCCGCGGAACGCCGCCAGCAGGCCGAGCGACATGTGGTCGTTCGCCACGAACACGGCGGTCATTTCCGGGTCGGATCGCAGGAGCTCGCCCGCCGCATGCCCCGACGGCGGCATCCAGTCCCCCACGATCGGGTCGTGCAGCACGAGGCCGTGCTCGCGGATCGTATCGGCGAACCCGCGGCGCCGCTCAGCGGCATCCATCGAGTCCGAGGGGCCCGCGACCTGGCGGATCTCGCGGTGGCCGAGATCGATGAGGTGCTGCGTCGCGAGTCGCGCGCCGGTGTACTGGTCGAGCGCGACCCGATGCATGCCGGGTTCGTTCTCGGATGCCACGGCGATGAGCGGCACGCCGGCATCGATGCCGTGCAGCACCTCGACGCCCTCGCGCTCCCCCGTGATGAGCACGATCGCCTCAACGCGCTGGAGCGCGAGCCGATGCACCGCCTGGGTGAGCGTGTCGGCGTCGAGGGTGCGCATGCTCGTCTGGCTCACGGTGAACCCAGCGGCGCGGGCCGCCTCGTTGAAGCCGAGCGCAGCGCTCGACGGTCCGTAGTCGGGTCGCCCGGCCTGGATGAGCCCGATCGATCCCGACCGGCGCTTGGCCATGGCACGCGCCGCGGGCGACGGCGTGTAGTTCAGCTCGGCGATCGCCTGCTCGACCCGAAGCTTCGTCGAGGCGGCCACGCCGGTGAGGTCGTTGAGCACGCGGGAGACCGTCTGGTGCGACACGCCCGCCCGACGCGCGACGTCGAACATCGTCGGCACGCCGGCGGGCTCCGGTCGGGCTGAAGCGGGCGCCGGCTCGGGTGCCGGCTCCGGCGGGGCGGGCTCGGGCGACTCGTGCCCGGGCTCGGCCGCATCCGGCCGACCCGAGGCATCCGTCGCGCCCACGCGTGCTCCGATCAGAGACCCTGCGCGAGTCGGTAGTAGGCCTGGTTCCAGCGCACCTCGCGCTGGAAGTCGCGGGTCGTCGTGTCTTCATCGATGACGAGCAGCTCGAGCTTCGCCATGTCGGCGAAGTCGCGGAACACCTCGACGCCCACGGCGGTCGACATGACCGTGTGGTGCGCCGCGCCGGCGGTGAGCCAGGCGGCGGCACTCGTCGCGAAGTCGGGGGCGGGCTTCCAGACGGCGCGCCCCACGGGGAGCTTCGGCAGCGGATGCCGCAGCTCGACGTTCTCGACGACGTTCGCCGTGAGGCGGAACCGGTCGCGCATGTCGCTCATCGCAACGACGACGGCGGGGCCCGGATCGGCCGTGAACACGAGGCGCACGGGGTCGTCCTTGCCGCCGATGCCGAGCGGGTGGATCTCGAGCGACGGCTTCGCTGTCGTGAGCGACGGCGAGACCTCGAGCATGTGCGCGCCGAGGATGAGCTCGTCGCCGGGCGTGAGGTCGTACGTGTAGTCCTCCATGAGCGACGCCCCGCCGGGGAGCCCCGAGCCCATGACGTTCGCGATGCGCACGAGCACGGCGGTCTTCCAGTCGCCCTCTGCGCCGAAGCCGTAGCCCTCGGCCATGAGCCGCTGCACCGCGAGGCCCGGCAGCTGCTTCAGGGCACCGAGGTCTTCGAACGAGGTGGTGAACGCGCCGAAGCCGCCCTCCTCGAGGAATGAGCGCAGGCCGAGCTCGATCGCTGCACCGTCGCGCAGCGACTGGTGCCGTTCGCCGCCGTTCCGCAGCTCGGGCACGACCTCGTAGAGCTCCTCGTACTCGGCGACGAGCGCGTCGACATCGGCGTCGGATGCCGCGGCCACCGCCTCGGCGAGCTCGTTGACGCCCCACGTGTTGACCTGCACGCCGAGCCGCAGCTCGGCCTCCGTCTTGTCGCCCTCGGTCACGGCGACGTAGCGCATGTTGTCGCCGAACCGGGCGAGCTTCATGCTGCGCGATGCCGCGAGGCCCGCCGCGGCCCGCTGCCACGTGCCGAACTCCTGCTGCACGCGCGGGTCGCTCGCGTGGCCGACGATCGTCTTGCGGGGCACGCCGAGCCGGGTCTGGATGTACCCGAACTCGCGGTCGCCGTGCGCGGCCTGGTTGAGGTTCATGAAGTCGAAGTCGATCTCGCCCCAGGGCAGCTCGACATTCGCCTGCGTGTGCAGGTGCGCGAGCGGCTTCTGCAGGGCGTCGAGGCCGCCGATCCACATCTTCGCGGGGCTGAAGGTGTGCATCCACGCGACGAGGCCGATGACGTTGTCGGCCGCGTTCGCCTCGAGGGCGGTGCGGCGGATCGCGTCGGAGTCGGTGAGCACGGGCTTCCACACCACCTTCACCGGCACGTCGGATGCCGCGTCGAGCGTCTCGGCGACCTGCCGCGACTGGTCGGCGACCTGCTTCAGGGTCTCGGGACCGTAGAGGTGCTGGCTGCCGGTGAGGAACCAGACCTCGTAGCCGTCGAGGCTCGTCTGGAGGGGCGTGCGGGTCATGTGTGTCTCCTAATGCGAGGTCTTGCGATATCTGGTCTGTGCGATGTGAGGTGGATCAGGTGCGCTCGGTCACAGCGCTTCGACGGCGGCGGCCTCGGCGGCAAGGCCCGCCCGATAGCGCTCGAGGAACGCCGAGAACCCGGCCACGTCCTCGGGGACGGGCTGCGCGGTGTCGAACTCGGCATTCGCGAAGACGCGCTCGTCGAGGTATCGGCCGAGGTCGATCTCAGAGGCCGAGGACAGGTAGGACGCGAGCACCGCGATACCCCAGGCGCCGCCCTCCGACGCGGTTTCGCCGACCGCGACCGGCGCGTCGAGCGCGCCGGCGAGGAGCCGCTGGGCGACGCCGGCGGTGCGGAAGATGCCGCCGTGCGCGAACATCCGGTCGAGCTCGACGCCCTCACGGTCGAGCACCCGCATGCCGAGCGCGAGCGTGCCGAACACGCCGTAGAGCTGCGCGCGCATGAGGTTCGCGAGCGTGAGCCGGCTGTCGGGGGTGCGGACGACCATGGGCCGGCCCTCGGCGAGCCCCGCGATGGGTTCTCCGGCGAGGTGGTTGTACGCGAGCAGCCCGCCCGCGTCCGCCTCGCCGTCGAGGGCCTCCCGAAAGAGCAGCTCGAAGACCGCATCGCTGTCGAAGTCGGTGCCGGCCGCTTCCGCGAACCGCCCGAACACGCCCACCCACGCGGCGAGCTCGCTCGCCCCGTTGTTGCAGTGCACCATCGCGACGGGGTCGCCCGCCGGCGTCGTGACGAGGTCGAGCTCGTGATGCGGCTCCGACAGTGGCCGCTCCAGCACGACCATCGCGAAGATGCTCGTGCCTGCGCTCACGTTGCCGGTGCGGGGCGCGACCGCGTTGGTCGCGACCATGCCCGTGCCGGCATCGCCTTCGGGCGGGCACAGCGGCGCGCCGGGCTGCAGCGCGCCCGACGGGTCGAGGAGGGCGGCGCCCTCGGCGGTCAGGCGACCGGCTTCGCGCCCGGCCGCCAGCACCTCGGGGAGCAGCTCGGCGACCTTCAGGCCCGGCGCGCGGTCGGCGACGAGCCCGTCGTACACCCCGATCAGCGGCGAGTCGTAGTCGTTCGTCGCGGAGTCGATCGGGAACATCCCCGAGGCGTCTCCGACACCGATCACCTTGCGGCCCGTGAGCCGCCAGTGCACATATCCGGCGAGGGTGGTGACGAAGCGGATGTCGGGGACGTGCGCCTCCTCGTCGAGGATCGCCTGGTGCAGGTGGGCGATCGACCAGCGCAACGGGATGTTGAGCTCGAACCGCTCGCTGAGCTCGGCGGCGGCCACGCCCGTCGACGTGTTGCGCCACGTGCGGAACGGTACGAGCAGTTCGTCGTTCGTGTTGAACGCGAGGTAGCCGTGCATCATCGCCGACACGCCGATCGCCCCGAACGTCTGTGGTTGCACGTCGTAGCGGCGTCGCACGTCGGCGACGAGCTCGGCGTACGCCTCCTGGAGGCCCGACCAGACGTCTTCCAGCGAGTAGGTCCAGACGCGGTCGACGAATCGGTTCTCCCACTCGTGGCTGCCGACCGCGAGCACGACGGTGGGGTCCTCTCCGACGAGGCACGCCTTGATGCGGGTCGACCCGAACTCGATGCCGAGCGACGTGCGTCCCTCGAGGATCGCAGCCCGCGCTTCATCCGGTGTATTGGCGGTCTCGGTCATCGGCGTGCATCTCCACTCTGTTCGGCTGCGCCTTCTCGATGTGCATCCCCAGTCTGCCCATAGACGTTCTGGTAGCGGTCGTAGAGGCGGTCGATCGCGTGCTGCGGGATCGGGATGAGCGGTCCGGCCTCGCGGGCGAAGTGCACGCTGCGGGCCACGTCCTCGACCATGACGGCGGCCTTGACCGCGTCCTTGGCGTTCCTGCCGATCGTGAACGGCCCGTGGTTCTGCATGAGCACGGCGCGAGAACGGTGGCCGGTGAGGGTCTCGACGATGCCGCGGCCGATCGAGTCGTCGCCGATGATCGCGAACGGGCCGATCGGGATCGGTCCGCCGAACTCGTCGGCCATCGCGGTGATGACGCACGGGATCTCCTCGCCGCGCGCGGCCCAGGCGACCGCGAAGGTCGAGTGGGTGTGCACGACGCCCCCGACCTCGGGCATGTGCCGATAGACGTAGGCATGCGCTGCGGTGTCGCTCGACGGGCTGCGGTCGGAGCCGGGCGTGCCCGGGATCACGTTGCCGTCGAGGTCGCAGAGGATCATGTTCTCGGGTGCGAGCTCGTCGTACGAAACGCCCGAGGGCTTGATCACGAACAGGTCGGCGCCGGGCACGCGGCCCGACACGTTTCCGCCGGTCCAGACGACAAGCCCGTTGCGGGTCAGTTCGCCGTGCAGGTTCGCGACGTCGTCGCGCACCTGCGCGATCACCGCCTCGATCTCGGGTTCGAACTCGGGGGCCGTGCCGCTCATGTCGACACCGCCCACTTCACGCTCTGCTCTTGGTCCGGCACGGGGACTCCTTCGTCATGGCGCTTCGTTAGCGCTAACGAAGCAAGATGTTAGCGCTAACGAAGCCAAGCTTCAAGCCGGGCTCGCCTCTCCACCCCGAGTGATCGAGAGCACGACGAAAAGGGCGGATGCCGTTGCATCCGCCCCCTCGGTCGATCTGCCTAGCGGCCGCCGGAGCGGCGCTTGTTGTAGACGTCGAAGGCCACGGCGAGCAGCAGCACGAGGCCCTTGACGGCCTGCTGCCACTCGATGCCGATGCCCATGATCGACATGCCGTTGTTCAGCACACCGATGATGAGACCACCGATGATCGCGCCGCCGATCGTGCCGACGCCGCCCTGCACCGCAGCGCCGCCGATGAAGGCCGCCGAGATCGCCTCGAGCTCGAAGCCGTCACCGGCCTTCGGGCCGGCGAGGTTCAATCGCGCCGTGAAGATGAGGCCCGCGAGCGCGGCGAGCACACCCATGTTGACGAAGAGCCAGAAGTCGACGCGTCGCGTCTTGATGCCCGACAGCTCAGCCGCGTGGCGGTTGCCGCCGATCGCGTAGATGTGGCGGCCGAACACCGATCGGTTCATCACGACGCCGTACACGAGCACGAGCACGGCGAGGATGATGAGGGTGACCGGGATGCCCTTGTACGACGCGAGCGAGTAGACGAAGAAGGTGATTCCCGCGCCGACCAGCACGAGCTTCGTGATGAACCAGATGAGAGGCTCGACCTCTTGGCCGTACTTCTGGCGACCGAGACGGGTGCGCACCTGCTGCAAGACGAGGGCGATGATCGCGATGGCGCCGATGCCGAGCGTGAGCGGATCGATCTCGAACTCGCCGAGCAGGTCGGTGAGGAAGCCGTTGCCGAGGCCTCGGTACTCGGTGGGGAACGAGCCGATGTTCGCGTTGCCGAGCACGACGAGCGCGAGACCGCGGAAGATGAGCATTCCTGCGAGTGTCACGATGAACGCCGGAATGCCCACGAAGGCGATCCAGAAGCCCTGCCAGACGCCGACGGCCGCACCGATCGCGAGCGAGAGGATGACGGCGATCCACCAGGGCATGCCCCAGTGCACCGCGAAGACGCCCGAACACGCGCCGACGAACGCCGCGACCGATCCGACCGAGAGGTCGATGTGGCCGGCGATGATGACCATCACCATGCCGATCGCGAGCACGAGGATGTAGCCGTTCTGCACCACGAGGTTCGAGATGTTCTGCGGGCGCAGCAGGATGCCGTCGGTGAGGAACGAGAACAGCACGACCACCGCGATCAGGGCGATGAAGATGCCGTTCTTGCCGAGGTCGGCGAGGATGTGGCTGAGGCGCTCGGTGAATCTGTTCTCGACGGGGTTGATGGTGCCGCCGACGGCATGCGACTCGGTGGTCTCAGTGGGATTGGGATTCGACATCATGTCTCCTGTGTGTTCCGCTCGCGTCGGCGTTAGCGGGGCTTTTCCATGGTCATGAGCTTCAGCATGGCTTCGGGCGTCGCCTCGGCGACGGGCAGTTCGCCCGTGATGCGTCCCTCGGAGAGGGCGTACACCCGGTCGCAGATGCCGAGCAGCTCGGGCAGCTCCGAGGAGATGACGATGATGCCCTTCCCCTCGGCGGCGAGCCGGTTGATGATCGAGTAGATCTCGTACTTGGCGCCCACGTCGATGCCGCGGGTGGGCTCATCGAGGATGAGCACCTGGGGATCCGAGTAGATCCACTTCGACAGCACGACCTTCTGCTGGTTGCCGCCCGAGAGCTTGCCGGTCTTCACGAGCACGTTCGGCGCCTTGATGTTCATCGAGTGCCGGTACTCGTTTGCGACCTTGTACTCCTCGTTGTCGTGCACGAGGCCGTACTTCTCGAGCTTCTTCAGCGACGCCATCGAGATGTTGCGCTTGATGTCCTCGATGAGGTTGAGGCCGTACGTCTTGCGGTCTTCGGTTGCATACGCGATGCCGTGGTCGATCGCCTCGGCGACCGAGCGCGTCTTGATCTCCTTGCCGCGCAGGAACACGCTGCCCGAGATCTTCGACCCGTAGGAGTGGCCGAAGAGGCTCATCGCGAACTCGGTGCGGCCGGCGCCCATGAGGCCTGCGATGCCGACGATCTCGCCCGCGCGCACGTGGAGGTTGACCTTGTCGACCATGACACGTGAAGTGTCCTGCGGGTGATGCGCCGTCCAGTCCTCGACGCGCAACAGCTCTTCGCCGATGTGCGGCGTGTGGTCGGGGTAGCGGTGCTCGAGGTCGCGGCCGACCATGTCCTTGATGATGCGGTCTTCGGTGACATCCGCTTTCGCGATGGTCTCAATCGTCTTGCCGTCGCGGATCACCGTCACCGAATCGGCGACCTTCTTGATCTCGTTGAGCTTGTGGCTGATGATGATCGACGTGATGCCCTGCTCCTTGAGGTGCAGGATGAGGTTCAGCAGGTGATCGGAGTCCTCGTCGTTGAGGGCCGCGGTCGGCTCGTCGAGAATGAGCAGCTTCACGCGCTTCGAGAGCGCCTTCGCGATCTCGACGAGCTGCTGCTTGCCGACGCCGATGTCCATGATCTTCGTCGTGGGGTTCTCGCGGAGGCCGACCCGGGCGAGGAGCTTCGAGGCCTCGAAGTTCGTCTTGTTCCAGTCGATGAGGCCGCCGCGGCCCTTCTGCTCGTTGTTGAGGAAGATGTTCTCGGCGATCGACAGGTAGGGGCTCAGGGCGAGCTCCTGGTGGATGATGACGATGCCCTTGGCCTCGCTGTCGGTGAGGTCCTTGAACTCAACCGTCTCGTTCTCGAAGACGATGTCGCCGTCGTAGGTACCGTGCGGGTAGACACCCGAGAGCACCTTCATGAGGGTCGACTTGCCCGCGCCGTTCTCACCGCAGATCGCGTGCACTTCGCCGCGAGCGACGCCGAGGGTGACGTTGGAGAGAGCCTTCACGCCGGGGAAGGTCTTCGTGATGCTCTGCATCTCGAGAATGTTGGTGGTCATCCTTGCTCCTGCTTCGTTGCCGGGTGAGCCGGCCGGATGACGGATGCCGCCGCGGTCGGGACCTGAGCCGAGAGTACTCCCGCTCAGGCCCCGACACGCAGGGGTGGACCGTCATCCGACCAACGTGTGCCGGTGGTGACTAGCCCTTGATTTCCTCTTCGGTCCAGTAGCCGCTGTCGACCAGGACCTCGGTGATGTTGTCCTTGACCACGATCTGCGACTCGAGCAGGTACGACGGCACGACCTTCACGCCGTTGTCGTAGTCCTCGGTGTTGTTCACCTCGGGCTTGTCGCCCTTCAGGATCGCGGACGCCATGTCGACGGCGACCTTCGCGAGGTTGCGCGTGTCCTTGAAGATGGTCGCGTACTGCTCGCCGGAGTTGATCGCCTTGACCGAGTCGAGCTCGGCGTCCTGGCCGGAGATGACCGGCCACTCAGCGCCGACCGTGTAGCCGGCGTCGGTGAGCGCCGAGATGATGCCACGTGACAGGCCGTCGTACGGCGAGAGCACCGCGTTCACCTTCGAGCCGTCGGAGTAGTTCGCCGTGAGGATGTCCTCCATGCGGCTCTGCGCGACCTCGCCGTCCCAGCGGAGCGTCGCCGCCTGCTCGAACTCGGTCTGGCCCGACTTCACGACCAGCGTGCCGTCGTCGATGAGCGGCTGGAGCACGTCCATCGCGCCGTTCCAGAAGAACGTGGCGTTGTTGTCGTCGGGCGAACCGGCGAACAGCTCGATGTTGAACGGACCGGTCGGCGCGCCGTCGATCGCGGTGCCGTCGAGCTCGGTGAGGCCGAGGCCGTTCAGCACCGACCACGCCTGCTGCTGGCCGACGACGAAGTTGTCGAACGACGCGTAGTAGTCGACGTTCTCCGAGTCGCGGATGAGGCGGTCGTAGGCGATGACGGGGATGTCCGCGTCAGCGGCATCCTGCAGCACCTGCGAGAGCGTCGTGCCGTCGATCGACGCGATGATCAGGGCCTCTGCACCCTTGGTGATCATGTTCTCGATCTGCGAGACCTGGGTGGGGATGTCGTCCTCTGCGTACTGGAGGTCGACCTTGAAGCCCTGGTCCTCGAGCTGCTCCTTGACGGCGTTGCCGTCCTGGATCCAGCGCTCCGAGCTCTTCGTGGGCATCGCGACGCCGATGAGGCCGCCGTCGCCTTCGCCGGCGTCGCCGCCGCCGCTGCCGCCTGCGCACGCCGCGAGCGCGAGCATGGAGCCCGCTGCGAGCGTCGCGAGAAGCACCTTCTTCGTGTTCTTCACGGTGTTTCCTTTCACTGTGTCCGTCTGGACGTCGTTGTCTTGGTGACAGTCGGATGCGGCTGCGTCCATGCCAGCCGTCTCCCTCGCGCCCGCCCGGGGGTTGGGGTGCGCAAGCTCCATGTGACCGAGCGATCGTTCATCGCCGGTCGACTTTCTTTCGGCGGGCGTCGTTCGTCTGCCCGTCTGCGGTTGTCAGGCGGGCATCGCCCTGCTGCCCGTACACGTTCTGGTAGCGGTCGTAGAGCCGGTCGATCGCGTCCTGCGGGATCGGGACCAACGGGCCCGAGTCTCGAGCCAGGTGCACCGTGCGGGCGACATCCTCGACCATCACCGCCGCCTTCACCGCATCCTTCGCGTTCGCGCCGATGGTGAACGGGCCGTGGTTCTGCATCAGCACCGCGCGGGACCGGTGACCCGTGAGCGTCGCGACGATGCCCTGACCGATCGAGTCGTCACCGATGATCGCGAACGGACCGACCGGGATCGGTCCACCGAACTCATCCGCCATCGCCGTGATCACGCACGGGATCTCCTCACCCCGCGACGCCCACGCCGTCGCATACGTGGAGTGCGTGTGCACGACGCCGCCGATCTCCGGCATGTGCCGGTACACGTAGGCGTGCGCCGCGGTGTCCGACGAGGGGGCCCGATCGCTGCCCGGCGTGCCCGGCACCACGTTCCCGTCGAGGTCGCACAGGATCATGTTCTCGGGTGCGAGCTCGTCGTACGACACGCCCGAGGGCTTGATCACGAACAGGTCCGCACCCGGCACGCGGCCCGAGACGTTTCCGCCCGTCCACACCACCAGGCCATACCGGGTCAGCTCCCCGTGCAGCCGTGCCACCTCCGCCCGCACTCGTGCGATGGCGACCTCGACCTGCGGCCCGAACGTGCTCAACGCGCTGCTCCGCAGCTCGCGCTGGACCGGCCGGAACTGCAGCGGCGGTCGTGCGAGGTGGGCGCTGTCAGCACGGAGACTCCTTCGTCGATCAGGTTGGGGCGTTCCATGTGCCAGTCAATGTGACCGTTCACATGGCGACACTCATGTTAGCCACATCATTGAAGCTTCTGTCAACTCCGAGTCATCACGGATCGGTAACGACGGCCCGAGACGAGCGTTCGGCAACCGAGGTCGCCGTCAGAACGCCGGTGCGCCGGTGGTGCCGCGCACCACGAGTTCCGGCGTGATCGTGCCGCGGTAATCGGGCGCTGCGGGGTCGAGGTCGCCGAGGAGCAAGGCCACGCAGCGGCGGCCCAACTCGGCGAAGTCCTGCCGCACGGTCGTGAGCGGCGGCCAGAAGTGCGCCGCCTCGGGGATGTCGTCGAATCCGATGATCGAGATGTCGCGCGGGATCTCCAGCCCGGCGTCGCGTATGGCGTGCATGAGTCCGAGCGCCATCTGGTCGTTGGACGCGAAGATCGCGGTGAAGTCCCGCACCGTCAGCAGCTCACGGCCGGCGTGGTAGCCGAAGTCGGCCGTCCAGTCGCCGAGGATCGGCGCGGTGGTGGGCACGTCCTGGGCGCTCATCTCCTCGAGGAATCCGCGCATCCGCGCCTCGGCTTCGATCCAGTCCTGCGGGCCGGCCAGGTGGTAGATGCTGCGGTGGCCCTGTTCGATCAGGTGCCGGGTGGCAGTGCGGGCGCCCGCGATCTGGTCGACGGACAGCGCGTGGTCGGGGTCTCGTCCGGTCGACTGCAGGCTCACGTAGGGTACGTCGATCGACAGTTGAGCGAGGGTGTCGAACACCCGCACCTGCGGTGCGATGACCACGAGTCCTTCGATGCCCTGGGCGGCGAGGTGCGCGAGCCCGTCGGCGATCGAGCGGGCATCCGACGACTCGATGTTGGCGGTGCTCACCCAATAGCCCGAGGCCCGGGCCGCCTCCTCGATCGCCGCGATGCTCGACGCCGGGCCGTATTGCGTGCTCGACGCCGAGAGGATGCCGATCGTTCGGGAGCGGCTCGTGACGAGCGCACGGGCGGCGCGATTGGGCTTGTATTGCATGTCGGCGATGACGTCGAGCACGCGCTGCTTCGTCTCGGGCCGAATGCTCGGGTGATGGTTCAGCACGCGCGACACCGTCTGGTGCGAGACGCCCGCGAGTCGCGCGACATCGCGGATGCTCGGGGCACGCCCCCGCTGCGGCTCCACTGTCACGGCGACCTCGTTCGGATTTCGGCATGTTCACGGTCACACACGCCGGCGTGACCATTATGCACAGTTCCGAACGGAATGTGACTGTCACACATGTGACGTCACATCGCCGCTATGAGCCGGCGGATGCCCCGGCCCCCGGCCGCACGCGCTGCGCGAGCACGACCGCCACCACCGCGATGGCGACGCTGACGGCGAACTCCGCCGTGAATGCACCACCCACCACGGCGCTCGCCGCGAGTGCCGTGATCGCGAGCGCGACGGATGCCCCGAGCGACTCGCCGATCGAGAGCGCCGCACTGTTGAACCCCTGCGACGACACGGGCGAGAGGCTCAGCACGGCCACCGAGAAGCGCGGATACATGAAGCCCATCGCGCCACCCGCAAGGGTCCACGCGGCGAAGGCGATGACCGGCGTGAGCATGAATGCGGCGACGAGGAGCACCACGACGAGCGATGCGGCGAGCAGCGCGGCTCCGATCTGCACCGCTTGCGTGTTCGACACCCGGTCGCCCAGGCGACCCTGCAGCCATGAGGCGGCTGCCCAGCTGACGCCCGCCCCGGTGAGCACCGCGCCCGCGAGGCTCGGCGAGAACTCGTACCGCTCGATGAAGAGGTACGGGAGGTAGATCTCGGAGCCGAAGAACGCACCCGCGACGATGAGCCGCAGCAGCACCGTGGCGGGCATGCCCCGCACGGCACGCAGGGTGCCCACGGGCATGAGCGGGCGCGCCGCGACCACGACGAGGCCGATCGCCATGACCGCGATGTTCCAGCGCCATGGCTCGGCGAACTCCTTCGAGAGTGAGAGCGCGAGGGCCGCGACCGCGGTGAGCGCCGACCAGCCGACCCGGCCGAGACTCCAGCGCACCGTCGGATCGCCCTGCACCTGGTCGCGCACGCGCAGGATCGGCGGCAGCATCATCGCGGCGGCGGGCAGCATGAGCCCGATCACGCCGAGGAACACCCAATGCCAGCTCACGGTCTCGGCGACGATGCCGGCGAGCGCCGGGCCGATGATCGAGGGGATGACCCAGGCCGCCGCGAACCCGGCGAACACCCGTGCCCGAAGTTCCTCGGGATACACCCGCGCGACGATGACGTAGAGCGGCACGATCACGGCGGCGCCGCTCAAGCCGTGCACGAACCGGCCGACGATGAACACACCCATCTCGGCCGCCGTGCCCGCGATCAGCAGGCCGACCACGAAGAGCAGCGCCGAGACGACGAGCGACGGCAACGGCCCCGACCGGTCGGTCCAGTTGCCGGCGAGCACCATGCCGATGATGCCGGCCGCGAGCGGCACGGCGAACGCGAGGGCGAAGAACTCCATGCCGTCGAGGTCACGGGCGACGAGGGGCATCACGGTGGTGACCGCCATCGCCTCGAACGCGGCGAGGAAGATGAGCGAGAACATGCCGATCGACAGCCACCGGTAGGGCAGGGAGAGCGGCCCGCTGCCATGCCCGGCGGGGCGTGTCGACGGGCGTGTCGACGGGTCTGTCGCGGTGGCGGAACCGAGCGGCTCCGCGTCGTCGTTGACGCGGAGCTCAGCCGTGCGCGGGTTCGGTTCCGTCATCGGTTCACTCACTCGATCGAGGCGAGAACCTCAACCGTGCTCGAGGTCGAATGGTGTGAGCACAAGCTCAGAACTCCTCATGCGTGTCGGGATCGGCGCCCCAGAGCCGGCCGCGGGCGAGCGACGAGATCGCCTCGACCTCGTCGTTCGTGAGCTCGAACCCGAACACGTCGAAGTTCTCACGCTGGCGCGCGGAATCAGCCGACTTCGGAATCGGCACGGTCTCGAGCTCGAGGTGCCAGCGCAGCACCGCTTGGGCCGGCGAGACGTGGTGCTGGGCCGCGATCTCGGCGACGATAGGCTCCGCGAACAGGTCGCGGCCCTTCGCGAGCGGGGTCCAGCTCTCGGTGCGGATCTCATGCTCGTCGTGGAACGCGCGAAGCTCAGCCTGCGGCAGGTAGGGGTGCAGCTCCACCTGGTTCACGACCGGTGTGACGCCGGTCTCATCGATGAGTCTCGTGAGCATCGCCGGCGTGAAGTTCGAGACGCCGATCGAACGCACGAGCCCCTTTTCGCGCAGGGAGATCATCGCCCGCCAGCTCTCGAGGTACTTGTCGACGCGCGGAAGCGGCCAGTGGATGAGGTAGAGGTCGACCCAGTCGAGGTCGAGGCGGGAGCGCGACTGCTCGAAGCTCGCGAGCGTCTCGTCGAACCCGTGATGGCGGCCGGGGAGCTTCGTCGTGATCACGAGGTCGCTGCGGTCGACGCCCGAGCGACGGATCGCCTCGCCCACCTCTTCCTCGTTGCCGTAGTTGTAGGCCGTGTCGATGAGCCGGTAGCCGGCGCTGATGCCCGCCGTGATCGCGTCGATGCCCGCCTGGTCGTTCAACCCGAATGTTCCGAGGCCGATGGCCGGAATCGAGTTGCCGTCGCGAAGGGAGTACGCGGGAGCAGTCATTGTTCCATCCTCACCCACCCGCGCTGTTGATGCCAGCAGGCACCGCGCGCGGCGGGTCGGCTAGGACGCGGGAACCTCCGCGAACGCCCGCACCGGGAACGTGCCGAAGCCCTCGATCCGCGGCGGCACCGCCGTGAAGGTCGCGCCCCGCACGGGCACCTGATCGAGCGCGGTGAGGTGCTCCACGACGTGGATGCCGGCCTCGAGCAGGATCGAGTGCGCAGGCCGCTCGCCGCCGCTCTCGGTGTCGTCGATGTTGAGCGCGTCGATGCCCACGATGAGCACGCCCGCGTCGGCGAGGTGCCGCGCGCCCGCCTCGGTGAGGAACGGCGACCCGTGCAGATACTCGGGGCGGTCGAAGTGGCGGCTCCAGCCGGTGTGCAGCAGCACGGCCGTGCCGGCGAGCTCACGATCGAAGAAGACCTCGGCCGGGATGCCGCGGCTCGCTGCATCCGTCAGCCGGAAGACCTCGGCGGGAACGCCCACGAGCGTGTCGAGCTCGAGGCTCGCGAGGTCGCCGCCGCCCTCGTAGCGGTGGAACGGGCTGTCGAGGTAGGTGCCGGTGTTGCCGATCATCGTGATGATGTCCATCGCGAACTCGGTGCCGGGCGCGTAGACGCTGCGCGACGCCTCACGGGTGAGGTGCGGCGTGATCGTGGGCGAGGGCAGGCCGGGATAGGTGACGAGCCCTGCGCGGATCGTGTGGCTGAGGTCGACGAGTTCGCCGCGCCGGGCGGCTGGCACAGCAGATGCCGCGGCTGCGGCGCCCGCGTCGCCGGCCACGCCGCGCGAACCACGGTGCGCCTCCTCGACGATCTCGAGGTTCGCGAGCTCGACGCGGCCCACGAGCGCGAGCCCGAGATGGCGCACGAGGAGCTCGGCGATCTCGGCCTCGGTGACGCTCGCCGACGGCAGGTCGAGGCGGAAGCCGTGGGCGCGCAGCCCGCCCCCGTTCACGAACTCGATCTCGGCGTCGAAACGGGCGCGGTACTCGGTCACTCGGTCTCCTCTGGGGTGGCGGATGCTGCGGCAGGTGTGGCGGAGGTGGCGCCCGCGAGCACGGTCACGTCGGGTGATCGAGCAGCGCCGCGCGCCCCCGGTGATCGAGTAGCGCCGCGCGAAGCGGCCGCCCCCGGTGATCGAGTAGCGCCGCGCGAAGCGGCCGCATCCGGTGATCGAGTAGCGCCGCGCGAAGCGCGACGCGTATCGAGATTACCCGCGGTGGCGCGTTCAGACGGAGCCGCGATCGAGGACGCATCGCTCGAGGCATCCGCTCGCCCACTGCCGCCCCTGCGGACGCGGCGCACGAGCGACACGATCACGGCCGCGACGGCGAGCACGAGCGGCACCACGAGGTTCGCCCAGGCGAGCACGAGGAGGCCGGCGGTCATGATGGTGGCGACCACGGCGAGCCACCAGCCGAGGCTCCAGCGGCGCAGCAGGAGCGTGGCCGCGAGCATGCCGAGGGCGTAGATCGCGACCATGTTGCTCGTGTGGATGAGGATGAAGCCCGTGAGGTCGAGGTCGTTCAGCAGCATGAGGCCGAAGTACACGGTGATGAGCACGCCCGTGAGCGCGAGCGCACGACGCGGGATCTCGCCGTCGGCAGCGCCCTTCGCGAAGAACCGGGGCAGGTCGCCGTCACGGCCGAGCGCGGCCCCGAGCTTGCCGAAGGCCGGCAGGTAGGCGTTCATCACGCCGAACGTGACGATCGCGGCGACGATCGCGATGAGCACCGGCCCGACACCGGGCATCGTGGTCTCGACGAGGTCGACGAGCGGGGCCTGCCCGTCGCCGGCACGGTCGCCGAGCACGGCCACGGTGACGAACTGCAACGCGAGGTAACCGGCGCCGACGACGACGATGGCGATTCCCGTGGCGAGCGGGATGGTGCGCCGTGGATTCTTGAACTCGCCCGCGATGTGGGTGCCGACCTCCCAGCCGGCGAAGGCCCAGACGAACAGGCTGATCGCGAGGCCGACACCGGTCCAGCCGTTCGGCAGGAACGGCTGGAAGTTCGACGTTTCGACCGCCGGGAAGGTGACGGCCACGACTCCGACGACGACCGCGAGCAGCAGGCCCGTGAGCACGAACTGCACCCATCCGGCCACGCGCACGCCGAACCAGTTCGCGATGAACGGCGGCACGAAGACCGCGAAGCCGATGATCGGCACGGCGGAACGGTCGACACCCAGCACTGCGACCACGTACTCGCCGCCGAGGATCGCGAGCACCGGTGCGCCCACGCATACGCCGAAGTAGAACCAGTATCCGGTCATGCGCGCAGCGGTGCCGCCGAGGGCACGCCGCACGAAGCTCGCCACGCCCCCGGCATCGGGATAGCGCGCGGCAAGTGCCGCGAAGGTGCCGGCAAGTGGGATGGACAGCACGAGCACGGCAGCCACCGCGAGGATCGACGCCGGGCCGGCCGCGGCGGCCGCGAGCCCGGGCAGCACGAGGATGCCGGTGCCGAGCACGCTTCCGATGTAGAGCGCCGTGCCCTGGCCGAGGCCGAGGGTGCCGCCGTGCGTCTTCGCGCCGCCGCCGTCGGTAGCCGTCGCGGCGGCGGTCGCGGTGGCGGTGGCGGGCTGATTCGAGGTCACCCGCTCACTCTGCCGCATCCCTCGGACATGCGGCGATGGCAGGATTGACAGTGTTCGTCGAAATCCTGCCAGTCTGTCAATGCCCGCGAACCTGCGCCACCGCGGCCTCACGGTCGAGGAAGTTCGTGAGCTCCCCGATCGAGGTCATGAGCGGCGCGGGGAAGAGCACGAGGGTGTTCTTGTCGACCCCGACCTCGACGAGCGTCTGCAGCGTGCGCAGCTGCAGGGCGAGCGGATGCGCCATCATCGTGTCGCTCGCGACACCGAGCTGCGACGCCGCGAGCGCCTCGCCCTCGGCGGCGATGATCTTCGCCCGCTTCTCGCGCTCCGCCTCGGCCTGCTTTGCCATGGCGCGCTTCATCGAGTCGGGCAGCAGGATGTCCTTCAGCTCGACGAGCGTCACCTCGGCGCCCCACTCCGCGGTGATCAACTCGAGGAACTGCTTGATGTCCGCATTGAGCTTCGCGGTCTCGGCGAGCGTCTCGTCGAGGTGGTGCTGGCCGACGACCTTGCGGAGCGTGGTCTGCGCGATCTGGTCGATCGCCGACTTCACGTTCTCGATCGCGATCACCGACTTCACCGGATCCACGATCCGGTAGTACGCGACCGCGGAGACGCCGACGCTGACATTGTCACGAGTGATGATCCCCTGCGACTGGATCGGCAGCGTGACGATGCGCAGCGACACCTTGATCATCACGTCGACGATGGGAATGATGAAGCGGATGCCGGGCTCACGCACGTTGTGCAATCGGCCGAAGCGCAGCACCACGCCTCGCTCGTATTGCCTGACGATGCGGACCGACATGAAGAACAGCACGATCGCGAGCACGCCGACGATGATCAGGGTGACGATGAGGGCCGTCATCGGACCCACCTCCCGGGCGCCGGTGACGTGCCGTACGCCACTCCCATTCTCCCACCGCGGTGGTCGAGTAGCGCCGCTCAGCGTGTACCCCGGTGGTCGAGTAGCGCCGCGCTGCGCGCGGCGCTACTCGATCACCGGGCGGCTAGAGCCGCTCGAGCGCGCGATCGATGTCGTCGAGCAGGTCGTCGACGTCTTCGATGCCCACCGAGAGGCGCACGACCGACTCCGGCACCTCGGCCTCGGTGCCGCGCACCGACGCGTGCGTCATCTCCGCGGGGTAGTTCACGAGTGACTCCACGCCGCCGAGCGACTCGGCGAGCTGGAACACCTCGGTCGACTCGGCGAACCTGCGCGCGGCCTCGCCGCCGCCCGCGAGCGCGATCGAGATCATGCCGCCGAAGCCCGACATCTGCCGCCCGGCGAGCTCGTGCCCGGGGTGCGACTCGAGGCCCGGGTAGTAGACGTGCTCGATGCCGGCGTGCTCCTCGAGTCGCCGCGCGATCGCGAGCGCGTTCTGGCTGTGCCGTTGCATCCTGATGCCGAGGGTCTTGATGCCGCGCGAGGTGAGGAACGCGTCGAACGGGCTGGAGACCGCACCTGCGGCGAACTGCGTGAAGGTCACGCGCTCGGCGAGCTCGTCCTGCCCTACGCCGAAGACGAGGCCGCCGCCGATGATGTCGGAGTGGCCGCCCAGGTACTTCGTCGTGGAGTGAACGACGACGTCGGCGCCGAGCGCGAGCGGCTGCTGCAGCGCCGGCGACGCGAACGTGTTGTCGACGACGACGAGCACCCCCGCTTCGGAGCCGAGCTCGGCGAGCGCGGCGATGTCGGAGATCTTCATGAGCGGGTTCGACGGCGTCTCGACCCAGAGCACCTTCGTGGTGCCGAGCTCGATCGCGTCGCGCACGGCGCCGAGGTCGCTCGTGTCGACGGTCGTGTGACGGATGCCCCATGCGCCGAAGATCTTGCGGACGAGCCGGTGCGTGCCGCCGTACACGTCGTTGCCGATGACGACGTGATCGCCCGGCACGAGCACGGTGCGCAGCAGCGCGTCTTCGGCGGCGAGGCCCGACGCGAACGAGAGCCCATGCGCGCCGCCCTCGAGCGCGGCGAGCTGGGTCTCGAGCGCCGTGCGCGTGGGGTTGCCGCCGCGTGAGTACTCGTAGCCGCCGCGGAGCCCGCCGATGCCGTCTTGCACATACGTGGAGGTCAGGTAGACGGGCGGGATCACCGCGCCGGTCGTGGGGTCGAACTCCTGCCCCGCGTGGATCGCGCGGGTGTCGAACCCCTTCCAGAATTCAGGAGCGGTCATGCGTTGTCGTCACTTTCTCGTCAGTTGTGAAGCTTGGAAGGTTGATTCAGCGGGTGAATCGAGCGGCGAGCGGCATCCGTTCCTGAATTCTGAAACTCGGTCAGGCCGAGAGGTAGGTGAGCAGGTCGGAGCGGGTGATGACGCCGAGCGCCTTGCCGCCGTCGGTGACGAGCATCGCGGGCGTCGTCGTGAAGGCGCTGCGCGCCGCGGCGACGGGCTCGTTCACGCCGATGAGCGGCAGCGGCTCCCCCACGACGCTCGACACCTTGTCGGTGAGCTTCGCCTGCCCCGAGAAGACGAGCTCGAGCAGCTCCTCCTCATGCAGCGCGCCGGCGATCTCGCCGAGCACGACGGGCGGCTCCGCCGACAGCACGAGCAGTTGCGAGACCCCCGACGCGGTCATCGTGTCGATGGCCTCGCGGATCGTGTCGTTCGGGTGCACGTAGACGAGTGGCGGCATCCGATCGGCCTTGGCGCCGAGGAGCTGTGCGATCGTGTGCCCTGCGGGGGCGTTCGAGAAGCCGTAGGCGCGCAGCCACTTGTCGTTGAAGATCTTGCCGAGGTAGCCGCGGCCGCCGTCGGGCAGCAGCACCACGAAGACATCGTCGGGCCCAGCGGATGCGGCGGCCTTGAGCGCCGCGACCACGGCCATGCCGCTCGAGCCGCCCACGAGGATGCCCTCCTCGCGTGCGAGGCGACGCGTCATCTCGAACGACTCGGCGTCGCTGACCGCGATGATCTCGTGCGGCACGGTGGGGTCGTAGGCCGCCGGCCAGAAGTCCTCGCCGACGCCCTCGACGAGGTAGGGCCGACCGGTGCCGCCCGAGTAGACGGAGCCCTCGGGGTCGGCGCCGATGATGCGCACCGAGTCGCCCGACACCTCGCGCAGGTAGCGCCCGGCGCCGGTGATCGTGCCGCCCGTGCCGACGCCGGCGACGAAGTGCGTGACCTTGCCGTCGGTGTCGCGCCAGATCTCTGGTCCGGTGGTCTCGTAGTGCGAGCGCGGGCCGTTGGGGTTGGAGTACTGGTCGGGCTTGAATGCGCCGGGAATCTCGCGCGCGAGCCGGTCGGAGACCCCGTAATAGGACTCGGGGCTGTCGGGCGCGACCGCCGAGGGCGTCACGACGACCTCGGCGCCATAGGCCGTGAGCACGTTGCGCTTGTCTTCACCGACCTTGTCGGGGCACACGAACACGCAACGGTAGCCGCGCTGCTGCGCGACGAGCGCGAGACCCACGCCGGTGTTGCCCGAGGTGGGCTCGACGATCGTGCCGCCGGGCTTCAGCTTGCCCTCCGCCTCGGCCGCGTCGATGATGCGCTCGGCGATGCGGTCTTTCGAGGAGCCGCCGGGGTTGAAGTATTCGAGCTTCACGAGCACCGTGGCATCCGTGACCCCCTCGGTCACCCGATGGAGCTTCACGAGCGGGGTGTCGCCGACCAGGTCGACGATGGTCTCTGCGTACTTCATGCGGTGTCCTTCGGTAGTCGACTCGCGCGCCGCCCATCCGGCGGCGTGGCGGATACGGGCGAGCGGTCGGGCGTGCGGGGTCGGGCGACTTCGGCGTCAGCGACAACACAGCGAGAGGACCACGCCGCCAACTCTAGTCGCGGGGCCCGCGCGCTGTCACTCGACCCGGAACGGCCGGGCGACTGGGAATGCACTGTGAAGAAAGCCCGTCGCGGAGGAGATTCGAGGTGGCATACGTTCGTATGGTTGCATCCCCACGATCGAGAGAGGCCTCCGCGTGAGCGCGACCCCGCCCGTTCCCCCGTCCGCCAAGAACCTCAGCGTCAAGCAGCAGCGCGCCGAACAGCGCGCGAAGAAGCTCGAGGAGTACCGCAAGCGCGAGGAGCGCTCGAAGCGCAACCGTCGCATCGGCATCGGGGCCGCGATCGTCGGCGGACTCGCCGTCGTCGCGTTGCTCGTGACGTCGATCGTGCTCACGCCGCAGCCCGCCGCCTACAGCGCCGGCGGCACGGGCGCCGAGGTCGAGGGTGTTCAGACCTTCGAGAACGAGTCGGCGCACGTCGAGGGGGTCGTCGACTACCCGCAGACACCGCCGACCGGCGGCGAGCACAACCAGGTGTGGCTGAACTGCGGCATCTACACCGAGCCCGTGCCGAACGAGAACGCCGTGCACTCGATGGAGCATGGCGCGATCTGGGTCACCTACGACCCGTCGCTCGCCGACGACGAGCTTGCCGCGCTGCGCGCGAAGCTGCCGTCGACCTACGTGATCCTCTCGCCGTTCGAGGGCCTGCCCTCGCCGATCGTGCTGAGCGGCTGGAACACCCAGCTGCAGGTCGAAGATGCCGACGACGAGCGCATCGCCGCGTTCTTCGAGGAGTATTGGAAGAGCCAGAACGTGCCCGAGCCCGGCGCCCTCTGCACGGGCGGCATCGACGGGCCCGGCAAGGCGTGACCGAACCCGCGGGCCGCGCGGGCCGGGGCGCTCGCGTGGCCGTGCTCGTCGCGGCATCCGTCGCCCTCGCCGTCGTGGCGATCGTGGCCTTCTCGATCGGCCGGCTCTCGACCCTCGCCGACCCGACACCCGTCGACTCGAGCGCCGAAGCCGGGTTCGCTCGCGACATGCAGGTGCATCACCTGCAGGGCGTCGAGCTCGCGATGATCGTGCGCGACGCCACCGACGACCCTGAGGTGCGGCTGCTCGCCTACGACATCGCGACGACCCAGTCGCAGCAGGCCGGGCAGATGTACGGCTGGCTCAGCACATGGGGCCTGTCGCAAGCCGGCGGAGCGTCGTCGATGACCTGGATGTCGCGACCCGCCGAGGGCCAAGAGCACGACTCGCATGCGGCGACGCACCCGGCCGGCGCACCGATGCCCGGACTTGCGACCCCGGCGCAGATCGAGGAGCTTCGCGCGTCGACCGGCGTCGACGCCGAACGCCGGTTCCTCGAGCTGATGATCGTGCATCACCAGGGCGCGGTCGAGATGGCCGAGGCCGTGCTCGCGCGCTCCTCGCGCGACGTGGTGGTGAATCTCGCGACCTCGATCGTCGCCAGCCAGACCTCCGAGATCGAACTCATGGAGGCCATGCTCCACGAGCGCAGCTGAGCCTCGCCGGGCGCTCCTCACTGCCCCAGCGCGGGACTCAGGTCTCGAGCACTGGTCGCTCGGCCTGCTGGCGGTAGAGCGAGGCGTAGACGCCCTCGGCCCCCACGAGCTCGGCGTGCGTACCCCGTTCGACGATCCTGCCTCCGGCGATGACGAAGATCACGTCGGCGGCCACGACCGTCGACAGGCGGTGCGCGATCGCGATGGTCGTGCGCCCGCGCGCGGCGTCGTCGAGCGCCTCTTGCACGACGCGCTCCGAGATCGTGTCGAGCGCGCTCGTCGCCTCGTCGAGCACGAGCACCGCGGGATCCTTCAGCATCACTCGGGCGATCGCGATGCGCTGCTTCTCGCCGCCCGAGAGCCGGTATCCGCGTTCGCCCACCACGGTGTCGTAGCCGTCGGGGAACGAGGCGATGGTCTCGTGGATATTGGCGGCCCGCGCGGCGGCCTCGACCTCGGCGTCGGTCGCGTCGGGCTTCGCGTAGCGCAGGTTCTCGCCGATCGTGGCGTGGAAGAGGTAGGTCTCCTGGCTCACGATGCCGATGTTCGAGATGAGCGACTCCTGGCGGAGCTCTCGCACATCGACCCCGGCGAAGCGCACCGAGCCGGCGGATGCCTCGTACAGCCGCGGCACGAGGTAGGAGACCGTCGTCTTGCCGGCTCCGCTCGGTCCGACGAACGCCGCGAACTGGCCGGGCTCGATCGCGAAGCTCACGCTGTCGAGGGTCGGACGCGAGTCGCCATCGGTGTCGGGGTAGCGGAAGCTGACGTCGTGGAACTCGACGCGCCCGAGCGATCCGTCGGCGGGAACCTCGCGGGCGTCGGGGCGGTCGATGATCGCCGGCTTCAGGTCGAGGTACTCGAAGATCCGCGCGAAGAGCGCGCTCGACGTCTGCAGGTCGAGCGCGACGCGCATGAGGCCCATGAGGGGGAAGAGGAGTCGAGCCTGCACGGTCGTGAACGCGACGATCGTTCCCGCCGTGACATCCGCTGCCCCGCCCGTGATGAGCCAGCCCGCTACCAGGTAGACGATCGCCGGGATCGACGACATGAAGATGTTCACCATCGCGAAGAACCACTGGCCGGTCATCTGCTGCCTGACCTGCAGGGCGATCTGGTTGCGGTTCTCGCCGGCATAACGATCGATCTCGCTGCCCTGCCGGGTGAAGCTCTTCGAGAGCAGGATGCCCGAGACCGAGAGAGTCTCCTGCGTGATCGCCGTCATCTCGGAGAGCGACTCCTGGGTCTTGCCTGCGATGCGCGCCCGCACCTGCCCCACGCGACGCTGCGCGATCACCATGATGGGCATGAGCACGAGCGCGATCACCGTGAGCTGCCAGTTCAGGATCACCATCGCGACGAACGCCGAGATCACCGTGACGGTGTTGCCGAGCACGCTCGAGACGGTGTTCGTCAGCACGCTGGCGACCCCGCCGACGTCGTTCTGCAGGCGGGACTGGATGACGCCCGTCTTCGTGCGCGTGAAGAAGCTGAGCTCCATCGACTGCAGGTGCGTGAACAGGCGCACGCGCAGCGCCCCCATCACCTTGTTGCCGATCGTCGCGGTGAGCCAGGTCTGCCACACTCCGAGCAGCGCCGAGACGATGTACACGCTGATCATCGCGGTGACGAGGCCCGTGAGCACCGGCACGTTCGGGCCGCCCTCGGGGAACAGCCCGTCGTCGAAGGCGCGCTGTGTGAGGAGCGGCGGAACGACGCTGAGCGCCGCGCCCACGAGCACGAGGACGCCCGTGGTGATGAGCGCGACCTTGTGCGGGGCGAACAGCTCGCTGATGCGGCGCAGCAGGTTCGGGATCTTCGGCGCTTCGGCGTTGGCCGCGCGCTGCGCCTCTTCGTCGGCCGAGCCGATCCGGCGTCCGCCGCCGGGGACGCCACCGCCGCCCGGGCCGCCCGGGCCATGCGTCGCGGCACCGCCGCCGCGGCCGCCGCCGCCACGCCCGTCGACATTGCTCATGGATTCACCCTAAGCCGGTGAACGAGGGTGACGGCCGGGGGAAAGTACCCCGAATGGGGCCGTTCGCTCTCCGCGTGACGGGAGTAGCTTGGGCAGAACCCGAAGAAATCTCGACACGGCGACAGCCCGCCCCCGATCACCCGTAACTCATACCCGTTTCGTCAGAGAGCCATCCGAGGTTCACCGACGACGCCTCCCCGGTAAGGAGGCCCATGCAGGAGTCACCCGAAGACCCCTCTGGGATCTCATGGCGAACGATCGCCCGCGAATGCGGATCGGCCCTGCGCACGCGCATCAGTGCGGAACCTGAGCAGTCCTGGTCCCGTGACCCCGCGAAGCTGCTCGCACTCGCGGGCGGCTTCCGCGCCGCCGGGGCATCGAACCCGTATGCAGCCGAGCCGTACCTCGACGCTGCCGACGCGCTGCTGGCGGATGGCGCCGCCGACCCGGGTTTCGGCGTGCTCGCCTCGGTGCTGCGGTCGGTCACGATGCGCGAGCTCGGGCGCCACTCCGCGGCGCGCAGCCTCCTGCGAACGGCCAGCGCCTCGCTCGCAACGGCCGAGCTCTCGTTCAGCGACCGGATCGAACTGAGTGCCCTCGTCGTCATGCACGAGGGCTTCTGCGAGCTGCAGCGAGGCGACCTCGACTCGGCACGCAGAACGCTCGTGCGCGGCCTGCGTCTGGCCGGCGACCGCACCGCGCCCGCCCTGCTCGCCGAGGGATACGGATGCACCGCGCTCATCGAACTGCGCACCGGCAGTCTCCGCGACGCCGAGGCGACCATCACCCGAGCGCTCGACATCGCCCGATCCGCCGAACTCGGGAACGAGCCGTGCACGGCACCCGCGAGGCTCGCGCAGGCCTCCCTGGCCATCGAGCGCGGACAACTCGAGGGCGTGGGCGATCGCCTCGCCGAACTCGCCCGGGACACCGCCGGCACCGAGTACGAACCGCTCGTGCTCGCCGTGACCAGCGTCTTCCACGAGTCCGTCGGCGCCGACGACGAGGCGATGGACGACCTGCAGGAGTTGCAGCTCGTGATCCGCGACTGGGAGTCGCCGAGCTTTCCCCGCACGCTGCACGACTACGGGCGAGTGGGGCTCCTCGTGCGGCACCAGGAGACGGCGACCGCACGCGCGCAGCTCACACGACTCGAACCGGATGCCACCCACTCCCGGTGCCCCGCTGCCTGGTCGGCGCGAATCGCGCTCGACACGGGCGACTACGCCGGTGCGATCGAGCTCACCACCCCGTGCCTCGCGATGGGCGACACGCATGCGCCCCGCACGGCGACGCTCGCGAACCTCGCGAACGCGGCCGCGCACGACCTGCTCGGTGACATCAAGACCGCCGACACGCTCTTCGCGCGCGCCCTCCTGCTCGCCTCCTCTGCCGGGCTCGTGCGACCGTTCGGCTTCCTGCCACGACAGCATCTCACCCAGCTCGTCGAGCGGGCCAAGAGCATGACGCAGCCGCAGCACGTGCGGCGGATGCTCGAGCAGATCTCTGCGAGGCTCACCGACGATCACGCGGATGGCGCTGCCGTGCTGAGCCCGCGGGAGCACATCGTGCTCGAGCGACTCGTCGAGGGCGACACGCAGCAGCGCATCTCCTTCGAGCTCTCGGTGTCGCCTAACACCGTGAAGACGCAGCTGCGCAGCATCTACCGCAAGCTCGGAGTGACCACCCGGGACGGCGCGGTGCAGCGCGCGCGTACCCTCGGAATCATCGGCTGACACGTCTCGCGCCCACCGCGCTGTTTCGGCGGGCTCGCGCGCTCGGAACTTTCGGTTCACCCGTTCAGGATCATCACAGGTTCACCCCCCGGTCACCATTCGAAGCTCTCACAGGTCACCCGTCGGGTGGTGCTTGCATGAGCCCAGTATGGCCACCCGAGCCATCGATCCTGTCAGAAGGAGGGGGACACCGATGCATTCACGCAAGGGTCTCGCTGAGCGACATGAGGGACGACCCGAATCGTTCCAAGACAATCAGACGACGACCGAAGACCGTCAGAGGTGGCGGCGAACACTCGCCGCCATCGCCATTTCAGCCCTTGCCGTCGGCGGCATGAGTGCCTTGGTGGCCTCACCCGCAGCGGCCGATGAGGCCACCCCGCCTGCGGCCGCCACCGCAGCGTTGCAAGGCGCCGGGGAGGAGAACGCCAAGAAGGCAGCCGACGAGGCCGCCGCCGCCGCGGCCGCCGCGTTGCAAGCAACCGAGGAGGAGAACGCCAAGAAGGCAGCCGACGAGGCCGCCGCCGCCGCGGCCGCCGCGTTGCAAGCAACCGAAGCGGAGAACGCCAAGAAGGCAGCCGACGAGGCCGCCGCCGCCGCGGCCGCCGCGTTGCAAGCAACCGAAGCGGAGAACGCCAATAAGGCAGCCGAGGAGGAAAGCTCCAAGAAGGCCGAGGAGCTCGACGGTCCGGTCGAGCTGTTCCTCGTACCGCCTGACCCGAATGTGGAAGTCGACAAGGTCGAGATCTGTCACTCCACGGGGTCGCACCAGAACCCGTACGTGATCAATGAGCCGGCTGCGGACGGCGATGTCTCAGGACACGCCGATCACGACGGACCGATCTGGTTCCCCGGCATCGAGGAGGAGTGGGGAGACATCATCCCGCCGTTCACGTACGATGGTGGATCCTTCCCTGGCCTGAACTGGTCTGCCGAAGGACAGGCGATCTTCGCGAACGACTGCAAGATCCCGCCTCCGGCCCCCCCGGCCCCCCCGGTGCTCTCGCTCACGTCCAACGCGTGCCCGGTCCACGGTGGCACCGGAACCGTGACGTACTCGCTCGCATCACTGCAGAACGCCACCTACCGGGTGACGGTCCTCAACTCGCAAGGCGGGACCGCCCACAGCCAACTGGTCAGCGGTCTGACTGGAACGGCCGGAGGCTCGATCGCGCTGCCGCCGGGCAACTACACGTTCCAGCTCGCGGAGAACGATCCGTTCGTGGTGCTCGCTGAGCAGGCCTTCACGATCGGCGCCTGCCCGGCAGCACCGCCGGCACCGGCACCCGTGGTTCCCGTGAAGACGCTCGCAGCGACGGGCACCGAGACGGCTGGGCCGCTCATGGCAGGTGGCATGATCATGCTGCTGATGGGCGGGGCGGCGCTGATTGCAGCGAACCGCCGCCGCTGGGGAACCTCGCGCTCTGAGTAGTCGAGATCCTGCAACGATGGCGGGTGCCCTCACGGGCACCCGCCATCACTCTGTCTGGAGGAACTACCCCTTCGTCGAGCCGGCGAGCAGGCCGCGCACGAAGTAGCGCTGCAGGCTGAAGAACACGATGAGCGGAATGATCAGGGAGATGAAGGCGGCGGCCGTGAGGCGCTGCCACTCCTGACCGCGGTTTCCGGTCAGCTCCGCCAATCGCTGGGTCAGCGGTGCGACATCCGCGGTGCCACCTGAGAAGACGAGGGCGACGAGCAGGTCGTTCCAGACCCAGAGGAACTGGAAGATGGCGAACGACGCGAGGATCGGCACCGAGAGCGGGAGGATGATCCGCAGGAAGATCTGCCCGTGGTTGGCGCCGTCGACGCGTGCTGCCTCGACGAGCTCGTTCGGGATGTCCGAGATGAAGTTGTGCAGCAGGAAGATCGCGAGCGGGAGGCCGAAGATCGTGTGCGCGATCCAGACCTGGATGTAGCTCTGGTCGGGAATGATGGGGATCACGTCGTGGATCGCCCGCTGGATCGGCAGCAGCCACGTCGTGAACATCTGCAGCAGCGGGATGAGCGCCATCTGCAGCGGCACGATCTGCAGCGCGAAGATCGCGATGAAGAGGATGCTCGCGCCCTTGAACGGGATCCACGCCAGTGCGTAGGCCGCCATCGCGGCGAGCACCGTCGCGAACACGACCACGGGCACGGTGATCGCGATCGAGTTCACGAAGTACGACCCGAGCTGGGGCGCCGACGACGACGACGAGAACAGCACCTCGCTGTAGTTGTCGAGGGTCCAGCCCCAGTTCTCGAAGACCGTCCACCAGCCGGTGGTCTTGATGAGCTCCTCTGGCCGGAACGACGAGATGAGCAGGCCGAAGGTCGGGATGACCCAGATGATCGCGATGACCAGGGAGACGACCGTGGCCGTGCGCGAGGTCAGTCGCTTCTTGACGCGAGTCGCTTTCGTGCCGTCGGCGTTGTACCCGCGGCGAAGCTCGGCTTTGGTCGTGGAATCGACCGGGATCTCGATCGGTGTGTAGGTCATCGGATCTCCTTCTGCTGCCGGAGCACTCGAACGTTGTAGACGACGATGGGCAGCACCAGCACGAACAGCACGAGCGCGAGCGCCGAACCGCGCCCCGGCTCGAGCGCCCGGAAGGCCTGGGTGTACATCTCGTTCGCGACGACGCTCGTCTCGAAGTTGCCGCCCGTCATGGTGCGCACGATGTCGAAGACCTTCAGCGTGGCGATGGAGATCGTGGTGACGACCACGACGAGCGCCCCGCGGATGCCCGGGAGCGTGACGTTCGTGAAGCGCTGCCAGCCGTTCGTGCCGTCGAGTTCGGCGGCTTCGAGTTGCTCGGCGGGAATTCCCTTGATCGCGGCGGAGAGCACGACCACGGCGAATCCGGTCTGCACCCAGATCATCACGACGATGAGGAGCAGGGTGTTCGCGGGTGGCGACTGCAGCCAGAGCACCGGCTCCTGACCGAGCCAGACGAGGATCTGGTTGAGGAGGCCGATCTGGTCGCGGCCGGCCGGACGGAACTCGTAGACGAACTTCCAGATGATGCCGGCGCCGACGAACGAGATGGCGAACGGCATGAAGATGAGCGACTTGTAGATGCGCTCACCGCGTGACCGGTCGATGAAGTTCGCATACGCGAGGCCGATGATCGTGGAGATCGTCGGCACGAGGAGCACCCAGATGACCGTGTTGCGCAGCGTGATGAGCGCTTCGGGCTGGGTGAACATCCAGACGAAGTTGTCGAACCCGACGAACTCCCCGGCCCTGTTGGCGAAGGCGGCGACGGCGGTGAGTATGGCCGGGTAGACCAGTCCGACCGCGAGCAGGATGACCGCGGGAAGGAGGAAGAGCAGCAGTTGCAGCACGTCACGGCCGCGCTTTGGCGCCTTGTCGATGAAGAACAGGATGAGGCCGATGACGGCGACGAACACCGCGATACCGGCAACCAGCTGGACGATCTTGCCGATGAGATCAGCGGTCGTCATGCGGAGCTCCTCTCCGTTGAGGGGTGGCAGCAGGGCCGCGCGGCGAGCCGCGCGGCCCCACTGGTCTTGATGCTAGAGCAGTGGTCGCGTTACGACTACTGCGGCCAGCTGTCCTGGATGAACTTCGTGGTGTCGGCGGTGGACTTTCCGCCGATCCAGTCGACCATTCCCTTCCAGAACGACCCGGAGCCGACGGCACCCGGCATGAGGTCGGAGGCGTCGAATCGGAACGTCGTCTCGGGGTCCTGCAGGATCGACACGGCGTTCGACAGGAGCGCACTGGACGCGTTCTCGGGGTCGAGGCCCTTGTTGGCGCTGATCACACCACCGAGTTTGACCCGGATGTTCGCCCAGGTGTCGCTCGACAGGTACGTCTGGAAGGCTGCGACCTCTTCGGCGTCGCTGTACGCGGCCACGATCTCGCCACCACCGGTGACGGCGTTGGCGCCGGCCTCGGTGCCGGGAAGGAGGAACGCCCAGACGTCGCCGTCTTCAGCGACCTTGGTGCCCTCGGGCCAGAAGCCCTCGTAGAACGTCGCCTGGTGGTGCAGGGCGCACGTGCCGTCGAGGATCGGGAGACCCCCGTCGCCGAACTCGGTCGTCGCGATCGAGTTGACGTCGCCGAGGCCGCCGTTCACCATGGCCGGCTCACGGATGAACGCGCCGACGGAGTCGAACGCGGTCGTGATCGGCTCGTCGGTGAACTTCACCTCGTTGGTGACCCACTGGTCGTAGACCTCGGGTCCGGCCTGCCGGAGCACGAAGTCTTCCACCCAGTCGGTGCCGGGCCATCCGGTGGCGTCGCCGGAGGCGAAGCCGACGCACCATGGCTTGTCGACGGTGCCGGATCCGGCGATCTCCTCGGAGAGCGTGGTGAGCTCGTCGAGCGTCTCGGGGACCTCCCAGCCGTTCTCCTCGAACATCGACGGCGAGTACCAGACATAGCCCTTGACGCTCGCCATCAGCGGCGCGCCGTAGGTCGTGCCGTCGACGATGCCGTAGTTCTGCCAGTCCTCGGACCAGAATTCCTTTGCATTGGCCACGACCGAGTCGGGCGCCGGCGTGAGGTATCCGGCGTCCGCTTGCGCGGCCATGAGACCGGGCTGCGGGAAGATCGCAAGGTTCGGCGGGTTGCCGCCCTGCGCGCGCACGTTGATCTGGGTCTCGAACTCCTTGCTGGGCTCGTAGACCACATCGATGCCGGTGCAGGACTCGAAGTCGGCCCAGGACTCGTTGAGGCGATCGGCTTCGACGTCGCTGATCGTGCCGTAGATGCTCACCTCGGTGCCCTCGTCGAAGGTGCCGTAGGTCTCGTAGGGCCCACAGTCCGCATCGGATGTCTCGGGGGCGTCCCCCGTGCATCCGGTAAGGGCGAGGCCCACGGTTGCGGCCGCTGCGAATGGTATCAGCAGACGGCGATGCCGTGTTGAACGCATATCTCTCTCCTCGTTGAGTGTGGTGCAGGGGAAGCCGGGAACCGGTTCCAGCCTCCAACGTAGGACAGGACGCCTCCCGGCCACAAGATATCCATGGTCACGAAACGGACACTGCCCGCATCCGTGAGTCAATCGGGCCGTCGCGCGGGGAGAGCGCTCTCACGACGAACTGGCCTGAGGCCCCCCGTCGCGGGTCGACTCGTCGGAACCGGTTCCACTCATGTCCCGTTCGCGACTACACTCTGCAACGGAGCTGCCCGACGAAGGGAGGCGCTATGGCCGCGATCAGCGACGTCGCGCGCCTCGCGGGCGTCTCCAAGGCGACGGCATCGCGCGCGCTGAGCGGCCGCGGCGCCGTGGCCGACGAGACTCGCCGGCGCGTCGAGGCCGCAGCTGCCGAGATCGGCTTCATCGCCTCACCCGCCGCCGCGAGCCTCGTCACCGGCCGCTCGATGAACGTGGGCGTCATCATCCCGTTCGTCAATCGCTGGTTCTTCGGCGAGGTGCTCGAGGGCATCGAGCGGGCGTTGCTCGCCGCCGGCTACGACCTCACGCTCTACAACCTGGCCGACGACGGGCCCGAGCGGGCGCGCGTGTTCGATTTCTTCCTCGCCCGGAAGCGCGTCGACGCCGTCATCGCCATCGGGGTCGATCTCTCCGAGCGCGAGATCGCGTCGCTCGAGCAACGCGGCAAGCCGATCGTGGCGCTCGGCGGCGCCGATGCGGGCGTGCCGAGCCTGACGATCGACGACCGGGCGGTCGGGTTGCTCGCGACCGAGCACCTCCTGCACCTCGGGCACACGAGGATCGCGCACCTCGCGGGCACGGGTGCGGCGCCGATGCCGAACAGCGTTCACGGGCGACGACGGCACGGATTCCTCGAGGCGATGACCGCGGCAGGGCTCGCGCCCGGCGGGCGGGCGCACATCCACGAGACCGAGATGACCATGCCCGGCGGGTACACGGGCACGCTGCAGCTCCTCGGCCACCCCGGGCGGCGACCGACCGCGCTCTTCGCCGTGTCCGACGAGGTCGCCTTCGGCGCGTTCCGCGCGGCCGAGCACCTGGGCATCACGATTCCGGGCGAACTGTCGATCATCGGCATCGACGGCCACGAGTACAGCGAGATGTTCGGTCTCACGACGGTGGAGCAGTACCCGGGCGAGCAGGGCAGGCTGGCGGTCGACGTCGTGCTGCGCCTGCTCGGCGAGGGGGAAGAGGCCGACCCGCTCCCCGATTCCGGGGCTCCCCTCCCGACGCGGCTCGTGGTGCGTTCGAGCACGACTTCTGCGCCGCATTGAACCCCTTCTCGAGAAACCCCTTTCTCACGTCACAGGGAGCTGCGATCGTTGGATTTCCGGGATTCGCTTGCGCGCGCCTCCATGGACTGCTACAAAAGGTGCGGGCAGGCGAGATAGCGCTTTCTCAGCACGGTGATCAACGCGGATGACTGGAGGCAGCACATGGCATTCGTGCCGATGACGTACGGTTCGGGCGACCCCGGGCCCGTGCGCCGGAGAACCGCCCGATGAGCGCGCTCGGCGAGCTCCGCGCATCAAGGGCACGGCGCCCGCCAAGGCGCGCTCGGCCTCGTCCGGAACGACGGCTCGACGCAGTTCGCTGCTGATTCCAGCTTCCTTCCGGTCACCGGGGTCGCGCACTCGCGATTCACGTCGTTCCGGGCGCACAACTTCCCCGACCGCTACATCCGCCACCACAACTACGGCCTCCGGCTCGACGCGGTCTCGAGCGACCTCGACCGCGCCGACGCGACGTTCCGAATGGTCGACTGACACGCAATGCAGGCGCCGAATGCCTCCTGCCGAGCGTGCGGCACGAGGCGTCCGAATGCTGTGTCCCGGCGCGCCGCCGAGCCGAATGCACGACATCGACGCCACGATGTGGCTGAGTAGAGAATGGATAGCCTAGCTATGACTCGAATCGGATGTCTCGCATGACGCCGCGACCCGCCGGAGCTTGGAGAATGGGTCTGTTGCGCCCGTCGGCGCCGGACGGGATGAAGGGACACAGGTGAGCACCAGCTATCTCGAGCAACCCCTGCTCACCTCCCCCGGTCAGCCCCTTCGCGTGGCCGTGTACTCGCGCATCGCCCACGGGATCCGCACCGGAGTCTTCCCACTCGGCACAGCACTGCCGCGTGAGACTGAGCTCGGCGTCGCGCTCAGGGTGAGCCGCACGGTCGTTCGCGAGGCCCTCATGCTGCTCGAGGAAGACGGACTGATCAGCACCCGCCGAGGCGTCGGGCGATTCGTCGCCGAGGCGGTGCCTCACGCAGGACTCGAAGAGTTTCGGCCATTCGACCTCGTGCTCGCCGAGCCGGGGGCGGCCATCACGTTCCGTCACGTCGAACTCACGCGGCAGGCGGCGACCGACTTCGTCACGACGTACCTCCAGGTCCCTGAGGACGCCCGATTCTGGTTTCGTGAGGCGATCGCGTTCCGCGACGGCGAGCCGATCGCGGTCGTGCAGGAGTACCTGCCGGCCGATGATGACCGTGCGGGCTTCGGGGGCGCGGTCGCCGATGTGCTCTCCGACGTGGCCGAGGCAGACTCGACCGTGCTGATGCGCATCGTCGATCGCACCGGGCTCGCATTCATTTCCGGCATCTGTCGCATCAGCGTGAGCGTGGCCGGCGCCACCCGCGCGAGGCAGCTCGACCTGAAGGCCGCCGATCCCGTCATGCTGCTCACGCAGACCGCCGATCTCGACGGCCGACCTGCGTATCTCGCCAAGGTCGCGGTGGCGCCATCCGTCGGCCACCTTTCGGTGCGGCAGTCGAGCGGCGGGTAGCCCCGGTCGTCGCAGCTCGCAGCGACCCGGCGAATCAGTCGTCGAGTCGGGCGAGGAGCCCGCGGCGCACCTCGGGTTCGAGGAAGGCCGCATCGACGCCCGCACGGTCGAGCGCCGCGAGCGCCGGGGCGCCCCAGCCGAGCTGGGCGACGAGCACCGCGCGTTCACCGGCGAGATCGCTTCCGGTTTGCATGGGGTTGTCGTCGCCGAGCACCACGCGCACCCCCGCTTCGCGCATCGTCGGCGCCGGATGGCGGGCGATCGCCGGGATCGCGCCTGTGTACCAGTTAGAAGTCGGGCACACCTCGACGAACACACCCTCTGCCGCGGCCCAGGCCAGCACCTCGGCGGCGTCGACGAGGTGAGCGCCGTGGCCGATCCGAGTCGCGCCCAGCAGCCGGACCGCGTCCTGCACAGCCGAGGCAGGTCCGGCCTCGGCTGCATGGCAGGTGATGCCGAGCCCGGCGGCCCGTGCCACAGCGAACGCCGGCACGTGCACGTCGAGCCGTGGGAATCGAGACTCGTCGCCGGCGAGATCGAAGCCACAGACCCCGGCCCCGGCCGCCGCTCGTGCAAGCGCGAGGTTGGTGTCGGCGTCATGGTGGCGCAGCGCTGCAACCACCGCACCAGACGGCATCCCGCTCGCGACACTGCCGGCCGCCATTCCCCGGCAGACCGCGGCGATCACTTCGGCCAGTCCGCGTTCGTCGTCAGCATGGGTGGCAGGACCAAAGCGCAACTCGAGGTAGTCCTGTCCGGCGGCCGCCGCGTCCTCCACGGCCTCGCGGGCGATGCGTTCGAGCGTGTCGAGCCGCCGGAAGAACGGATAGCTGGCGGCGACCTTCGCGAGATATACGGTGAGATCCCCCGGCCGATCAAGTCGGAAGGCACGCTTCCAGCCTTCCGGCGGCTCGGGCAGACCGAACCCACTCGCAAGCTCGGCCGCGGTCGACGGTCGCACCCGGCCCTCGAGATGGCTGTGCAGGTTGATTAGCATCGACGCTCCGGCGTGGCTCAGAGCTCGAGGCGGACTGCGGTCTCGAGCGCGGCCTCGATGCTGAGCATCCAGCCTTCCTTGAGCGCATCCTTGACTCCCGAGTACAGGCTGGTGCCGTCGTAGAGGTTGCTCGAGGTCGAGCAGATCATGCCGGCCCGCACACCTCGAATGCGCGCGACGACGAAGATCGCCGATGCCTCCATCTCGACGTTGGTGATGCCGAGGTCGTGCAGCTGCGCGATCCACTCCGGCGTCTCTGCATAGAACGCATCGTCGCTCACGCTGAAGCCCGCGTGCACGTCCGTCTCGCTGCCCGCGGTGAGTTCCCGGGCCACCTTCGTGAGCTCAGAGGTGATCGCGAAGTCGGGCACCGCGGGATACCCCGGCAGAGCGTACGCCGCGGTCGTGCCGTCGTTGCGGAGCGAGCCCTCGCTCACGAGCAGGTCGCCGGGTTTGATCCCGGCTTGCAGCGCAGCCGAGGACCCCACCCGGATCAAGGATGTCACGCCGACGCGGATCAGCTCCTCGGCCGCGATCGCGGCCGAGGGGCACCCCATGCCGGTCGAGGTCGCCGTGATCAGCCGTCCCTTGTACCTGCCGGTCATCGTGAGATGCTCGCGCTGGTGCGCGATGGTCTGCACGTCGCTCAGGAACTCGGCGATCATCGGCACCCGGAACGGGTCGCCCGGCAGCAGTGCCACGGTCGAGACCTCGCCCGGCGCGACGCCGATGTGGTACTGGCGTTCGCCGATTCCGGCGCTGGACTTGTCGACGGCGTTGATCGTCATCTGATGCTGACCCCTTCTGGAGCGTTGGTTCGGTTCGTTTCGACGCGCGGCGCCGGGCTCGGTCGCGGCGCGTCACGCCTTCGGCGATGAGGGCGACTCGACGACGAAGTCGCCCGAGATGATCTGCAGGCGCAGGTCCTCGACCTCGTCGAGAAGGGCGGGATCGATCCGTGACTCCCAGTCGTGCGTCGGCGCGATGCCGACGCCGTCGTTCTCGAGAGTGCCGACGTAGGGGGTGCTCGAGAAGTCGCCCTCGGCGGCCGCGAGGGTAACCTCTTCGGCGGCGGTCGTGAGATTCTTCAGCACCGAGGTCAGGCAGTACGAGCGGTACGTCGGCACGGCGTCGTACACATCGCCGTTGACGCCGATGATCGCGAGATCTGCACCTTGCTCATCGGCGACGGCAGCGGATGCCTCGAACAACCGACCGGCGACGGGCATGATCACGTCGACGCCCTGATCGAGTAGCCCCGAGGTGAGCGTGCGGGCCTTGATCTGGTCATCGAACCCGCCGACGAAGAGCCCGTTCTGGGCCGCCTTGTCCCAGCCGAGCACCTTCACGTCCGCGCTGTGAACCTCGTTGTAGTGGGCGACGCCGTCGGTGAAGCCATCCATGAACACGGTGACCGAGGGGAACGGCATGCCGCCGTAAGTGCCGACCGCGCCTGTCTTCGACACCCCGGCCGCCAGATAGCCGGCCAAGGCCGCGGCCTGTGCCGTGTCGAACAGCACCGGCTTGACGTTGCCGACTTCGATCGGCGCGCCCTCGGAGTCGGTGACGATGCTATCGATGAGCGCGAAGTCCACGTCGGGCGAACGCTCGGCGGCATCGCGCGTGGCGTTGGCGAGGGCGAAACCAACGGTGACGATGAGGTCGCAGTCCTGCTCGACGAGTCCCTGGATGTTGCCGGCGTACTGGTCTTCGGAAGCGGAGTCAGCCGTGAAGGTCTCGGTGCCGAGCTGATCTGCAGCGGCTTGCACCCCCTCGTAGGTGAGCTGGTTGAAATCCTTGTCATCGAAGCCGGTGATGTCGGAGACGGCGCACGGGGTGAAATTGCTCGCGTCCGATGAGGCGCCTGCGGGCGCGGCGGGTGCCGCGGCGCATCCCGCGAGCAGGAGGCTCGAGGCGACGACGGTGACGCCGGTGAGGCCGGTCGCGAGCGCGGGTTGGGAACTGCTTCGCATCATGACGTCCTTGTCTGTGGGCGGAGTCGCACGCTTCGGACTCCCAAACGCGTGCAGTATGACATTATACCTCGTGACCCGGGACAGCAAACGTCAACGGAGTCGGCCGCGCTCGCCGGAAACGACGGATGCCCCGTGGCTCGTGAGCCACGGGGCATCCGTGCGTTTCAGGTGACGCAGGTCACCTCAAGCTGAGACCCTCTCGCGAGGGCCGCGATTACTTGAGGGTGACGGTGGCGCCGGCCTCTTCGAGAGCGGCCTTCGCCTTGTCAGCGGCTTCCTTGGTTGCGCCCTCGAGCACAGCCTTGGGAGCGCCGTCGACGACGGCCTTGGCCTCGCCGAGGCCGAGCGAGGTGAGCTCGCGCACGACCTTGATGACCTGGATCTTCTTCTCGCCAGCGGCCTCGAGCACGACGTCGAACGCCGTCTGCTCCTCGACCTCTTCAGCAGCAGCCGCGGGGCCGGCAACGCCGGCAACGGCGACAGGGGCAGCCGCGGTGACCTCGAAGGTCTCCTCGAACGCCTTGACGAACTCCGAGAGCTCGATGAGGGTCAGGCCCTTGAACTGCTCGAGCAGTTCTTCAGTGGACAGCTTCGCCATGATTCTTCTCCTTAGATTCTGTGGTTACTCACCGCTTGAGAGGCTCTCGCCTACGCAGCGGACTCCTGCTTCTCACGCAGCGCGTCGACCGTGCGAACGGCCTTCGACAGCGGTGCGTTGAACAGATATGCGGCTCCGAACAGCGAGGCCTTGAATGCGCCGGCGAGCTTCGCCAGCAGCACTTCGCGGGACTCGAGGTCGGCGAGCTTGCCTACCTCTTCTGCGGTCAGGGGCTTGCCATCGAAATAGCCGCCCTTGACCACGAGGAGGGGGTTCGCCTTGGCGAAGTCACGCAGTGCCTTCGCGACGGCGACCGGGTCACCGTGCACGAATGCGATCGCGGAGGGACCGGCGAGCTCGTCATCGAACGACGAGATGCCGGCGTTGTTCGCCGCGATCTTGGTCAGCGTGTTCTTCACCACGGCGTAGCTCGCGTCCTCACTGATGGACTTGCGCAGCGTCTTGAGCTGGGCAACAGTGAGGCCGCGGTATTCGGTCAGCAGAACGGCGGTCGAGCTCTCGAACAGGTTCGTGAGTTCGGCAACCGAGGCTTCCTTGTTCGCCATGGCCACTCCTTGTGTCTTCAACGTGCATCGCGGAAGCGGTGCACGGCCTGGAGCCGCTGGAAACCTGGGGAGAAAGAAAAAAGCTCCGGCGCAGTTGCGCGGAGCTCGGCCCGGATACCTCGGGAAGTCTTCGTCACACCTGCGCGGGCCCTTGCTTTCGCAAGACTTCGGTCGTGTTCGCCCTGCTTTCACAGCGCGCGCACGAACAACCAGCGGTCTTCGGCTCCAACAAGGCTAACGGATGCCTCGCCCCCTCGCAAATCGGCGCGACCGTCGCCGAGGGCCTCAGCCGTCGTTGATGCGATAGCCGATGCCGCGAACGGTCTCGAGGAGGTGGCTCGACTCCGGCGCAGCGGTCTCGAACTTCTTGCGCACGCGAGTGACGAGCACTCGCGTCGCGGCGACACTTCCGTCGTCGTGGACGGCCAGCGCGCTCGCGAGCTCCTCGACGCCCACGACGCGCGGGCTGGCCCGCATCAGGCAGTGCACGAGCAGGAACTCGCGCGGCGTGAGCGTCACGGTCGCGTCGCCGATGGACACCTTGAACGCCTGCGGGTCGAGGATGAGCTCGCCCACTCTGAGCGGGCGTGCGGAGGGCTCCATCCGGATGCCGCAGGCTCGAACCGCCGCGATCAGCTGCTCGGCTCGGCACGGGAGGGCGAGGATCGATCGCGCGCCCCGCGCGATGGCCTGGTACGCGAGCTCGGTGGCGTTCTCGTGCGTCGCGAGGCCGACGATCACCGGCACGTCGCTCGATGCGGCCATCGCCTCGATGAAGCTGAGGAAGTCCACATTGACCATGTCGGTCGGAGCCACGATCGCCGCCGGCTCAGCCGACCTTGCCGCGAGCAGCGCACCGATCGCGTCGCGGTATCCGTGGATCTCGAATCCGTGGGTCTCGAACGAGTCGACCGGATGCCCCGGGGCGGATCGCGACTCGATGAAGAGCACTCGCGCGGGCCAGCGAGGCGCCGCGAGGGCGATCTTCGGCGCTCCGTCGTGCGCGTGGGCACGGTCGCCCGCGGCCGCCGTGTTGCCGGACTCGACGAGCACGCCGTGTGATCCCTCCCGCGAGACGATCGCCTCGTTCAGACGAATGTGCTGCCGGCGTGCGCCGACCTATCCATAGAAGGACGTCTCGATGAACTCGACGTGAACGGCGGCTTTCTGCTCCCCATCGAATGCGGGGCATTCCATTAGTTGACGAAAGTCCACTATCCGAATATAGTTGACCATCGTCAATCAATAACGGGAGTTCCATGGCCACCGCCCCAAGCACGACCACGCGCACGAAGAAGCCGGATGCCGCGGCATCCGTCGAGCTCACGGAAAGCGGCATGACGCACCGTCAGGTGCTCTCCGCACTCTCGGGCCTGCTGCTCGGCATGTTCGTCTCGATGATCGCCACGACGGTGGTCGGCACATCGCTGCCGCTCATCATCGCCGACCTCGAGGGCGACCAGGCCTCGTTCACGTGGGTGGTCACGGCGACCCTGCTCGCGACCACGGTGTCGACGCCCATCTGGGGCAAGCTCGCCGACCTCTTCAACCGCAAGCTGCTGCTGCAGCTCGCGCTCGTGATCTTCGTCGCGGCGTCGGCCATCGCCGGCTTCTCGCAAGACCCCGGCATGCTCATCACGATGCGCGTGTTCCAGGGCCTCGGCGCCGGCGGCCTCGCCGCGCTCAGCCAGATCGTGATGGCCGACATCATCAGCCCGCGTGAGCGCGGCAAGTACGCCGGCCTCTTCGGCGCGGTCATGGCCGTGGCCACCGTCGGCGGCCCGCTGCTCGGCGGCGTCATCACCGACACGCTCGGCTGGCGCTGGAACTTCTTCGTCGGGCTCCCCATCGCGATCGTCGCCCTCATCCTGCTGCAGCGCACCCTGCACCTGCCGAAGCGCCCGACGACCAAGGTCTCGATCGACTACCTCGGCATCGTGCTCATCACGGCGGGCGTCTCGCTGCTGCTGCTCTGGGTGAGCTTCGCAGGAAACCAGTTCGAGTGGAACTCACTCGAGAGCTACCTCATGGTCGGCGGCGCCGCCCTGCTGCTGCTCGTGGCGGTCTTCGTCGAGCTCAAGGCGAAGGAGCCCGTCATCCCGCTCGGGCTGTTCAAGAACCGCACGTTCACGCTCGCGGTCATCGCGAGCATTTCAGTGGGCGTCGCGATGTTCGGCACGGCTGTGTTCCTCAGCCAGTACATGCAGCTCGCTCGCGGCGCGACGCCCACCGAGTCGGGCCTGCTCACCATCCCGATGATGGGCGGGCTGCTCATCGCCTCCACCGTGGTCGGCGGGCTCATCAGCCGGCGCGGCAAGTGGAAGGCCTTCATGGTCACCGGCGGCGCGCTGATCGTCGCCGGCAGCCTGCTGCTGTCGCGGCTGCACTACGACACCGACTTCTGGTACGTGGGCGTCTCGATGTTCGTGCTCGGCGCTGGCGTCGGCATGGTCATGCAGAACCTCGTGCTCGTCGTGCAGAACACCACCGAGGTGAAGAACCTCGGCGTCGCCACGAGCGCCGTCACCTTCTTCCGCAGCCTCGGCGGCACGGTCGGCGTCGCCGTGATGGGGTCGGTGCTCGGCACGGTCGTCGCCGAGCAGATCAAGACCGGCATCGGGGGGCTCGCACCCGAGCAGCAGGCCGTCGCCGCGCAGACGCTCGGCTCGGGCACGATCCCGACGATCAGCGCGCTTCCCGACTACCTGCGCGTCGTCGTCGAGTCGGCGTACGGCACCGGCGTGGGCAACGTCTTCCTCGTGGCCGTGCCACTCGCGATCGTCACGCTCATCGCCGTGATCCTCCTGCCCAACACCGACCTCGGCACCCTGAGCGCCATCCAGCGCGCGAAGGCCGAGCGGGTCCGAACGGAACGAGCGGATGGCGCGGATGCCGCAGCGAGCCCGTCGTCCGATGACGCCCGGTCCGACGCCGAGGCGCGCCATCACCGCGAGGTCGAGGACGCGGAGGATGCCGCGATCGATGTCGCCGCGGCATCCGTCGCCCTCGCTCCGGTCGGCCTCGCGCACCCCGACGGCGCCGACGGCGAGCGCGTGGGCGCGAACCGCGACTCCGGCCCTTCCGCCGGATCGCGCGACGAATAGGATGCCCGCATGACCGCCACCGCAGCGCCGGCCGCGCGTACGGCCACCGACACCGAGATCGCCGCGGTCGAGGAGCAGCTCCGATTGCTCTTCGTGCGCGTGCGAGCGGTGTGGAAGGAGGCCGCGGCGGCGGTGCACCCCGACCTGCAGCCCGTGGGCTACAAGATCCTCGCGGCCGTCGTGCGCCGTGGCCCCATGCAGGCCGGCGCTCTCGCCGACATGCTCGGCATCGACAAGAGCGTCGTCAGCCGCCAGCTGAAGCACCTCGAGACCCTCGGCCTCGCCGAGGTGCGCGTCGACCCCGCCGACGGACGCGCCCGCATCCTCGAGGCGACGCCGGCGGCGGTCGAGACAATGAGCCAGCGGGGATCGCGGATGCAGCAGCAGCTCTACGCACAGTTGCGCACGTGGCCCGGGCACGACGTCGACGAGCTCGCGCGACTGCTCGGCCGCCTCACGTCCGAGGTCGTCGGGCCCGCCGCGAGCTCGCCGCCGACTCCCGCCGACACGCTGGAGTGACCGTGTTCGCGCGGAGGATGTGAACCGCGGCACTCAGCCGGAACACCGTCACTCCAGCGCGATCGGGCCGGCGCCGTCGTCTGCGGCGGCGGGCAGCCGCACCGTGAAGCGAGTGGAACCCGGCTCGCTCTCGACGTCGACGGTGCCGTGGTGCGCTTCCACGACCGCCCGTACGATCGCGAGGCCGAGCCCGGTGCTGCCCGCGAGACGCGAGCGCGAGGAGTCGCCGCGCGCGAAGCGCTCGAAGAGCGACTCGGCCAGGGGCGGCGGGATGCCGGGACCGTCGTCCTCGACCGTGAGCACGACCTCGTCGCCGTCACGATTGAGGGTCGCGACCACCTCGGTGCCCTCGGGCGTGTGGATGCGCGCGTTCGCGAGCAGGTTCGACACGACCTGCCGCAAGCGGGGCTCGTCGCCCATCACGAGCGGGGCGGCATCCGGCATCCGCACCTCCCAATCGTGATCGGGGCCGGCGGCCTGCGCGTCGCCGACCGCCTCGCCGACGACCCGGCCGAGGTCGACTGACTGCGACGCGAGCTCGCGCCCCTCGTCGAGCCGGGCGAGCAGCAGCAGGTCCTCGACGAGCTCGGTCATGCGCACCGACTCCGACTCGATGCGGCCGATCGCGTGGATCACATCTGGCGGCAGGTCGCCGCCGTGCATCCTCGTGAGCTCGGCATAGCCGCGGATCGAGGCGAGCGGCGTGCGCAACTCGTGGCTCGCGTCGGCGACGAAGCGGCGCACCTTCTGCTCGCTGTGCTCACGGGCGGTGAGGGCGGATGCCACGTGGCCGAGCATGCGGTTGAACGCCGTGCCGAGCCGGCCGACCTCGGTGACCTCGTCGGCCTCGGCGACGCGCTCGGTGAGATCGACGTCGCCACGGTCGAGCGGACGCTCCGAGACTGCCTTCGCGGTTGCCGTCACGCGGGCGAGCGGGGCGAGCGCTCTGCCGACGACGAACCATCCGACCCCGATGGCGAGCAACAGCCCCGCGACGGCGACGATCGCAACCGTCCAGGCGAGCTGCGCCGTCTGTGCGTTCACGTCGGCCTGCGGGAGCGCGAGCACGCTGCGCACCTGCGGCTGGGTCTGGAGGGCGAGTGCCCGATAGTCGCCGAGGGATCCGGCGGACACGGTGTGCGGTCTGCCGTCGGGCGGCACGGCCGCGAGCGCCGCCATCGCATCGCCGCTGGGCTGCAGGAGCTCGCCGGTCTCGCTGATGTACCCCCCGCCGACGACGTCGCCCACAACGACCACGCCGATGGTGCCGACGGGCTGGCCGGGAACGCGCAGGAACTGGACCACGGCCGCCTCAGGATCAGCGGGGACACCGGGCGGCGCGACGTCGGTGGCCCGGGCGGCCGTGGCGCGAAGGCTCGAGTCGAGCCGCTCCACCGACGACGTGTGGAAGACGAGCACGGTGGCGATGCCGATGACGGCGCTCACCGCCACGAGGAGCCCCGCGACGATGACGAGCAGGCGGCGGCGGAGCGTCCACGGTCGGCGACGGCTCGTGGCATCCGGAGCAACCGCACCGTCCGGCGCGACCGACTCGGTCTCGTGCACCCGCGCCTCCTCGCGCGCCGCCGCGGCGTAGCCGGGGTCGCCCGGCCGCGTCATCCGGTGGCCTTCAGCATGTAGCCGGCGCCGCGCACGGTGTGGATCATGGGCTCGCGGCCCGCGTCGATCTTCTTGCGCAGGTAGGAGATGTAGAGCTCGACGACCGACTCCTTGCCGCCGAAGTCGTAGCTCCAGACGCGATCGAGGATCTGCGCCTTCGAGAGTACGCGGCGCGGATTGCGCATGAGGAAGCGCAGCAGCTCGAACTCGGTCGCGGTGAGCTCGATCGGCGTGCCGTCGCGGGCGACCTCGTAGGAGTCCTCGTCGAGGGTGAGGTCGCCGACGGTGAGCACCGGGTCCTTCGCATGAACAAGGGTGAGGGTCGAGCGGCGGATGAGTCCGCGCAAGCGCGCCACGACCTCCTCGAGACTGAAGGGCTTGGTCACGTAGTCGTCGCCGCCCGCCGTGAGCCCCGAGATGCGATCGTCGAGCGAGTCCTTCGCGGTGAGGAAGAGCACAGGCGTCTCCGTGCCGTCGGCGCGCACCCGCTGGAGCACCTCGAGGCCGTCGATGTCGGGGAGCATGATGTCGAGCACGATCGCGTCGGGGCGGAACTCACGCGCGACCTTCACGGCGCTGAACCCGTCGGCGGCCGTGCGCACGTCCCAGCCCTCGTAGCGCAGGGCCATCTTCAGCAGCTCGGTCAGCGAGTGCTCGTCGTCGACGACGAGCACGCGCACCATCGAGCCGTCGCCCTTCGTGATCTGCGGGGCCCGGTGCGCGGTGGTCGACGTGGTGCTCATATCTCCAAGTATCCGCAGCTGCCTTTGCGTTTCCTATGACTGAGATGAGCGGATGCCGCGCACGGGTGCGGCGCCGCAGCCGCGACCGCGGCGCCGAACCCGCAGCGCCGCCGGAAGCCTGGACCCGCCGCCGGCGTGAACCTCAAGACCGGCAAGCCGAACCTTGCAGAGGCGGTAGGCGACGACCTAGAGTCGTCCGTCCATGTCATCGATGAGGTCTATTTTGCGGTGTCCGGCCAGCGGCGCGTCGTCCCAGATCTGCGCTTCGATGTAGCGCTCGGGGCCCCGGGAACCATCGGCGTTCCACACCTGGGGCAGCCCGTACTGGTCGATGAGGGCCAGGATTTCGTCGAGCGTGAAGGCCTGCCCCCAGTAGGGCCGCTCGTCAGCTAGGCGCAACGCGGGGAACAGGTCACCGTAGGTGAAGTTGATCGTCGATGGATCGAACTGATCGAGCCCGATCGCCAGCTCGCGCCCCTCGCGGTACCACTCCACGAGCCAGTCGCATGCCCCGAGGGTCATGTAGTGCGGCCGGGCCCTGACCGGTCTGCCGCCCCTTGCGGACGAACAAGTCCCGCGCTCGATCCTCAAGTTCGCATCGCACGGTCAGATAGTCGTCGGAACGGCGACTTGCGAAGACATCACCTCGATCACGGAGGCGCTCCAAGACCGTCTCGGCAACCTCGGCCGGCAGGTCCGAGAGGTTCCGAAAGGGTCCGCCGCGTCGCTCGTAGTAGTGATGTAACTCCAACGACCCCACCGCATCTCCTTCGCTGCTCGCCCCGCCCCAGCGGAGCCTACCTACTCACTCGCCGCCGCCCGGGCATCATCGCGGCCCAAGCGGGCGTGATCAATCGAATCCTCTCGTCGTGGCCAGGACGGCACCTATTGAAATCGCTGGCGCCCGATGACGACCGCGTCATCCGAGGCATCCGTCCGTCGCTACCCTTGACGGATGACCCGGCCGAGTGAAACCGCGCGCCCGCACACGCAGCCGAACGCACCGGCGCTCGGACTGCTGCTCGATGTCGACGGACCCATCGCAAGCCCGGTCAGCCGCTCGATCGCGATTCCGACGATCACGCGCGACCTCGTTCGGCTCGCCGCGGCCGGCGTGCCGATCGTCTTCAACACGGGCCGCTCGGAGGCGTTCCTGCGCGAGCAGGTCGTCGGCCCGCTCCTCGAGGCCGGGCTTCCCGAGCATGCAAGGGTCTTCGCAGTCTGCGAGAAGGGCGCCGTCTGGTTCGAGATCACCGCTGCGGGCATGGGCGAGGTGCACGTCGCCGAGGAACTCGCCGTGCCGGCCGCGTACGGCCGCGCGATCGAGACGCTCGTCACCGAGCGCTTCGCGGGGCAGGTCTTCTTCGACGAGACGAAGCACGCGATGGTCTCGGTCGAGCAGCGTACCGAGATCACGAGCGAGCAGTACCGGCCCGTGCAGCGCGAGTTCGACGCGCTCGCATTCGCCGAGTTCGAGCGGCACGGACTCGGTGTGACCGACGGCGAGCGCAAGGCGGCGGCATCCGACGGCTCCGTCGACTTCCGCATCGACGCGACGATCATCTCGACCGACATCGAGTCCGTGCTGCTCGGCAAGGACCTCGGCGCGCACCGGGCGATCGAGTGGCTCGAACGGCACGGCACCCTGCCGGTCGCGTGGCGCACCGTGGGCGATTCACGCACCGACTATGCAATGGCCGACTGGCTGCACGAGCACGGCTTCGACGTCGCGCACGTCGACGTGCGACCGGCCGACGGCGTTCCCGAGAAGCCGTACCCGGTGCTGACCGCCGACGAGCTCATCCATGACGAGGCCGGTGCCGCGTTCCTCTCGCGCTGGGTCGACATGGTCGCAGGGGTCGCCGACGACGACCGCGACGTCGCATAGCGCGCACGATCCTCGCGCGCGACATCCGCGGGCGCCGCCCGCTCGTCGGCATGTCGGCACGGTCGTGAGACGACCGTGCGAGCTCCTTGAACCGCTCATGGCGAGCTCATGGGGTGGACATGGCGTACCCAAAGCCCGCGAGCCTACCGTCGCAATCGGCCCACCGCCGGGTGAGCCGCCACCGACCAAGAGGACCACCATGTTCATCACCTACCTCCGGCGCGAGCTCGCCGGGCGGCGCAGGCAGACCGCGATCATCGCGATCGGCATGGCGCTCGCGATCGCGCTCGTCATGATCGTGAGCTCCGTCTCGAGCGGCGTGCGCGACGCGCAGGCCTCCGTGCTCGACTCCGTCTACGGCGTGGGCACCGACCTCACCGTGTCCGAGGAACCGGCAGCGCCGGCCGAGGGCGAGGCCGCCGGCCCAGGACGCTTCGAATTCGGCGCCGACGCCGGCACCACCGAGGGCGACTCCACCGCGATCAGCCAGTCCCGGCTCACGGCGGGGTTCGGCGCATCGACGTTCGACGCGTCGGCGCTCGAGACCGTGCAGGGCATCGACGGCGTTTCCGCGGCATCCGCCACTCTCGCGCTCACCAACACGACCTTCGAGGGCGAGCTGCCCGACTTCGCGCAGCGGGTCGAGGGCGGGCCGAGCGACGAGGTCGCCGAGGGCGGCGAGGCCGGGGGCCCGCCGGCCGGTGGCTTCGACGGTGCGGGCGGCAGCGCCTTCGACGTGAACAGCTTCTCGGTGCTCGGCCTCGACCCCGCGGCCGCTGCGGTCGGCCCGCTCTCGTCGGTGGAGCTCGACGAAGGGCGCGGGCTCGAGGCATCCGACGCAGGCCAGGCCGTTGCCGTGCTCGACGCGAGCTACGCGACGAGCGCTGAGCTCGCCGTCGGCGACACGATCGACGTGGGCGGCACCGAGTTCGAGATCGTCGGCACCGTCACCTCGACGTCGGCCGACGCGGCAACCGCGGCCGACGTGTACATCCCGCTCGACCTCGCGCAGCAGATCGCCGGCCTCGATGGCCAGGTGAGCGACATCTACGTGCAGGCCGAGTCGGCAGACCGGATCGACGCCGTGCAGGCCGACCTCGAGGAGGCGCTGCCGGATGCCACGGTGTCGACGCAAGCCGACCTCGCCGCATCGGTGTCGGGGTCGCTCGCGACGGCCTCGAGCCTCATCGCGAACCTCGGACTCTGGCTCTCGCTCGCCGTGCTCGTCGCGGCCTTCCTCATCGCGATCCTCTTCACGATCCAGGGCGTCACGCGCCGCACGCGAGAGTTCGGCACGCTGAAGGCGATCGGCTGGTCGAACCGGCGCATCGTCGGCCAGGTCACGGGCGAATCCCTCGTGCAGGGCCTCATCGGCGGCGCGGCGGGCCTTGCGCTCGGCCTCGCCGGCATCTGGGTCGTGAATTTCATCGCGCCGACGCTCGGCGGCAGCGCCGGCGACGGCGCAGCGCCCGGCGTCCTCGCAGCAGGGCCGCAGGGCGGCGACGGCGCGACCGCCGGCGGACCTTTCGGCGGGCGGCTCGACACCGCGGCCGCCACCGAGGTCGTGCTGAACGCACCGGTAACGGTGAGCGTCATCGCGATCGCGATCGGACTCGCCGTTCTCGGCGGACTGCTCGCCGGCGCCATCGGCGGATGGCGCGCCGCACGGCTCCGCCCGGCCGAGGCGCTCCGCAGCGTCGCCTGAGAACCACCACTCCTCGAAAGGAACCACCATGTACAGGCTCGAACACGTCTCGAAGACCTACACGCAATCGAAGCGGCAGGTCGCCGCACTGAAGGACGTGAGCCTCACGATCCCGTCGGGGCAGCTCGTCGCGATCCAGGGGCCCACCGGCGGCGGCAAGTCGACGCTGCTGCAGATGCTCGGCGCGCTCGACCGGCCGAGCACCGGGAGCATCACGCTCGGTGAGTCGGAGCTCTCGCACCTGCCCGACCGGAAGCTCGGCGGCATCCGTGCGAAGGAGATCGGCTTCGTCTTCCAGGGCTTCAACCTCATCCCCACGCTCACCGCCCAGGAGAACGTGGAGACGGCCCTCGAGCCGCTCGGCGTGAGCGGGGAGGAGCGACGGCGACGCGCACTCGCGGCGCTCGCCTCGGTGAGCCTTGCCGATCGCGCCGGCCATGTGCCCGGCGAGCTCTCGGGCGGGCAGCAGCAACGGGTCGCGATCGCACGCGCGCTCGTGAAGGAGCCCGAGGTGCTGCTCGCCGACGAGCCCACCGGCAACCTCGACGAGGAGACCCGTGACGAGATCATGGACCTGCTCGAGGGACTCTGGCGCGACCGGGGCCTCACGCTCGTGATCGTGACGCACGACTCCGCGATCGCGAAGCGCGCCGAGCGGCGGCTGCACATCAAGAACGGCACGGTGACGGAGCGCTGAGTTCGCTCTCGCTTCCTCGACCGCGCCCGCGGTCCGCCGTTCGCAGAAGCGGCAGACCGGCACCTGAGCGATTGGGATCGACGCCCGAAAAGCGCCACTCAGTGCCGGTCTGCCATGGGTCCCCCACGACCCACAACAGTTGTAACTCGTGCTTCTCGAGCCATGAAACCCCTTGACATGGGATGCCACGCATGCAGGCGAGGCCGCGCTAGATTTCCGGCATGGGCACACGGATGAATCAGCGGCATGAACGGGGCTGATCCCGACCGGTGGTCGGGCGTCGCCGCGAACTGGGCCGAGCTCTGGGGCGGCTTCGCCGACCCGGCGCGCCGGGCGCTGATCGAGCATGCCGACGTGCGCCCTGGCACGCGAGTGCTCGATGTCGGCTGCGGCAGCGGCGAGTTCCTGACCCTCCTCGCCGACCTCGGCGCCGAGGCGGTCGGGGTCGATCCGGCGCCGGGAATGGTCGCGATCGCACGACGGTCACTTCCGAACGCCGACATCCGCGAGGGAGACTTCAGCGCACTCCCCTGGCCCGACGGAACCTTCGACGTCGTCACCGCCGTGAACGCACTGCAGTTCGCCGACGACATGGTCGCGGCGCTTCGCGAGGCGACCCGCGTGCTGCAGCCGGGCGGTCGCATCGGAATCGCCAACTGGGCCGAGGCCGGCCTCAACGACCTCGACACCATCGAGGACGCCGTGGCCGACGCCGCAGGCGAGAAGCGCGTGCCGGGTGGCGACTACCGGCGGGCGGGCGGCCTGCAATCACTCTTCGCGAGGGCCGGCCTCGAGGTCACCGCCACGGGCCTCGTCGAGACGCTGTGGCGAGCGCGAGACGAGGACACGCTCGTTCGCGGCGTGCTCCTGGGCGACGCTCCGGAGAGGGTGGCAGCAGTTCGCAACGTCGTGATCGAAGCGGCGCACCCCTTCCGCACGGCCGAGGGCGGCTACCTGCTGCGCAATGCCTTCCGCTACGCCGTCGGGCACGATCGCGTGATGTGAGCACGCGTGTGCGAAGCTCCGCCGGCCGTTACCCGCCGACTGGGCCGAGGGGCCACCCCGCGCCGCCGCCGCTCGTGCGGAGCTCGACGAAGAGCACATGCGTCGGCGAGTCACCGATGTTCTCGCCGAAGTGCTCCTGGGCGGGCAGCCACATCGTCATGCCGGCAGCGAGGTCGACCTCGCGGGTCACGCTTCCCGACGTGAGCCGGCGGCGGAACGAGCTCAGCGTGTACATGACGCTGTCGGGATGCGCGTGCGGTGTGGTCGCGTCTCCCGGCTGGTCGGTGTACTCCAGCACACGCACCGACGCGTTCTCGAGAATCACCTTGTAGTGGGCGGGATTGGTGGCTACCGGATCGAGGTCCATGCCACATGGTAGGCCGCGGGCACCCAGCTTCCGCCAAGGTTGCGCAGAGATTCGTTCCATAGTGTCGTATGGATGTCCCCCTCGCACCGACTCCCCGTCCCCCGAGCGCGCCGAGTCCGCCTCGTCGCTCTCTCCCTCGCCGGCGCCCTGGTGGCCGGCGGTGTCGCGACCAGCGTCGCCGTCGCCTCGTCCGGCGGTGACGAGCCGGTCACGACAGCGAACGCCGACACGGCGACTCGGGCGCCCGAGGCCGACGCACCGGCATCCGACACCGCGGCATCCGCGGCGCCCGCCGCCGTCACCACCTCCCCCGCCGTGCAAGCGCAGCTCGATTACGTGCGTGAGCACTGGGACGACACCGAGAGCGAAGAGTTCGGCGTGCTCGGCGACACCGATTGCGTGAACTTCGCGAGCCAGTCCCTGCTCGCTCGCGGCTGGGCGACCGACGACGAGTGGTGGTACTCCGATTCGGGCAACGCCTACGACCACTCCGACGCGTGGCTCAGCTCCACCGCGCTCATGGAGTACCTCGATGAGCACCCCGAGCGCGCCACCGCGCTCACCGACGACGAGCGCGCCTCGGTGAAGGTCGGCGACCTCGTGCAGTTCGACTGGGACGACTCGGGCGACCGCGACCACACCGGCATCGTCACCTCGGTGACCACGAACGCCGACGGCACCACGACCATCCTCTACGCGGGTCACACGGATGCCACGTTCGACCGCTCCGTCGACACCGCGATCACCGAGCTGCACCCGGGCGGCACCGCGTACTACTGGAGCATCCCCGAGTAGCGCCGGCCCCGCGGCATCCGCCCTACCGGCTCTACTGGTTCGAGAAGGCGGCGTCGAACGACGCGCTCGGCAGCGGCCACAGCTTCGAGCGGATGTAGCCCACCGCCTCGGCGGCGCCGTGCAGGCGGTCCATGCCGGCGTCCTCCCATTCGACCGAGATCGGGCCGGTGTAGCCGATCGACTCGAGGGCACGGAATGCGTCCTCCCAGGGCACGTCACCGTGCCCCGTCGAGACGAAGTCCCAGCCGCGGCGCGGGTCGCCCCACGGCAGGTGCGAGCCGAGCACGCCGGCGCGGCCGTTGGCCGGACGCATCCGCGTGTCCTTGCAATCCACGTGGTAGATGCGGTCCTGGAAGTCGAGGATGAAGCCGACCGGGTCGATGTTCTGCCACATCATGTGGCTCGGGTCCCAGTTGAAGCCGAACGCCGGGCGGCGGCCGATCGCCTCGAGCGTGCGCACCGAGCTCCAGTAGTCGTACGCGATCTCGCTCGGGTGCACCTCGTGCGCGAACCGCACGCCCTCGTCGTCGAACACGTCGAGGATCGGGTTCCAGCGGGTCGCGAAGTCCTCGAAGCCCTCGTCGATGACCGAAGCAGGCACGGGCGGGAACTGCGCGACGTACGGCCAGATCTTCGAACCCGTGAAACCCACCACGGTGTCGACACCGAGCGCGCGGGCCACTCGCGCGGCGCGCTTCATGTCGTCGGCCGCCCGCTGCCTGACCCCCTCGCCGTCGCCGTCGCCCCACGTGTAGGAGCGCAGGATGCCCTGGTGACGGAAGTCGATCGGGTCGTCGCACACGGCCTGCCCCGCGAGGTGGTTCGAGATCGCGAACACCGACAACCCGTGCCGCTTCAGGATCTCGCGGCGCTCGTCGAGATAGCCGGGCTCCTCCTCGGCGAGCTTCAGGTCGAGGTGGTCGCCCGACGCCGCGATCTCGAGGCCGTCGTAGCCCCAGCCGGCGGCGAGGCGCGCGACCTCCTCGAACGGCAGGTCGGCCCACTGGCCCGTGAAGAGCGTGACGGGGTGAGTTGGGGCCGGGGTGGCGGGCGCTGCGGCATCCGTCATGGTCGTTCCCTTTCGTCTTGCAGAGCAGAGAGATAGCGGATGCTGCGCTCCGCGAGTTCGTCTTGGCTTGGCGCGAGCGGCCGCCACACCGAGCCGGCCACCGCGATGGTGTCGTTGTCGCCGGTGAAGCTCTCGAGGCCGAGCGGACCCGGGTATCCGATGTCGTCGAGCGCGTCGAGGAACGCCGGCCAGTCGGTGTGGTCGTCGCCGACGGCGCCGCGGTCGTTGCCGCACACCTGCACGTGCGCGACGTGCTCGCCGGCCGCCCGGATGGCGTCGCCGACGTCTTTCTCCTCGATGTTCAGGTGGTAGCTGTCGAGCGCGAGGCCAAGGCCCGGCCCCAGCATCGGGCCGAGCGCCTGGAGGGCTTGCTCGACGGTGTTCACGAGGCTCGTCTCGTAGCGATTGAGCGGTTCGACGGCGATACGGATGCCGCTGCGCTCCGCCGCGCGCACCACGGGGCCGAGGCTGCCGACGAGTTCCCGGTAGCGCGACTCGCGCTCCTCGGCGTCCATGCGCCAGGTGCGGCCGGTCGCGGACGTGAACGGACCGGCGACGACGCGCGACCCCAGCCGTTCGGCGACGCCGATGCAGTGCACGAGGTAGTTCTGCGTCGCGACGACCTCAGAACCGGGTGCCGCGACGAGGTTGCGGCCGGGGGCCATCGCTCCGATCACGACGGGTTGCAAGCGGTGCTCGGCGAGCACCTCGGCTGCGGCATCCGGTGACCAATCGCCCGGTTGCTCCACCGGGAGCTCGAGGGCGCCGAACCCCATCGACTTGGCCTTCGCTGCGATCTCCACGAGCGAGTCGTCGTCGAGCGGTGACGTCCAGACCCACGTGTTGACGCCGATGGTGCGGCGCATGCTGCCTCCTCGTCCTATTTCCTCTTCAGAATTCAGGAGTCCCATGCCCATCTTTCAGGAACACGCGGCGTGCCGCGGCCGGTGGCGGGGTGATTCCCGCCATTCCGCGCCGCGACACGCCTCCGGTTCCTGAATTCCGAACCCGGTGTTCCTGAATTGTGGTGGTGGTGGTGGTGAGGGTCGGTTACGGGATGATGCGGTCCTGCCACTGCTGCGGGTAGCCCGGCAGGTCCTCTCCGCCGAACTTCGCGTAGTGACCGTCGGGCATGCCGTCGTTGGCCTCGAGGTACTGGTCGACCTCCCCAGCGGTGATCGGGCTCTGCGGAAGCACCCATTCCTTCGGGATCTCCTCACCGGCGAAGATCTTCTGCGCGGCGAGGAGCGGCGTGCGCCACTGGAAGTTGGAGTACACCGGTGCGAGGCCCGTGAGTCCGGTCTCCTTCCACTTGCGCAGGAAGCTCATCTCGTCCTCACCCGTCATGACGGGGTAGTCGACGCCGGCGTCCTCGAACGCCTCGATGGCCGCAACCGCGCCGTCACCGGCATCCATCCACACGCCCTGCACGTCGCCCTTGGCGAGCTCGTCGGAGATGATCTTCTTGATCTCCGTCGGGTCGGCTCCCGTGAAGTAGTCGACCGCCTCGATGCCGGCCTCGTCGAACAGCTTCTCGGCCGCGGCCCAGCGCTGCTCGAGCACGTCGACGCCGGGCAGGATGCGCAGCGCCACGACCTTGTCGCCCTCCTCGAGCTCGTCGATGAGGAACTCGGCCGTGTCGATGCCCCACGCGAATCCGCCGATGGGGTGGATGAACGTGACGGGGCAATCGGTCTGCACACCGCGGTCGAAGACGACGACCGGCTTGCCCGTGTCGCACGCGCGCTCGACGGCCGGGGTCATGGCCGCCGTGGAGTTCGGCGAGATGATGAAGATGTCGCAGTTGCCCTCATCGATGAAGTAGTCGATGTCGGCGATCTGCGTGTCGTCGGAGTCCTGAGCGTCGCGGGTCTCCATCTCGGAGATGACGCCGGCCTCCTGCAGCACCCGCAGCTGCTGATTCATCGTGATCCAGCCCGTCTGCCGCCACGGGTTCGAGATCGAGGCGTTCGCGAAGCACGCCTTCTTGGCTCCTTCGCTCGCGAATGCCGAGGTGTCGACCATCTCGGCGTTGATGTACTGCAGCCACGGCTGGTCTTCAGGACCCTCCGGCGCCACACCCCGCTCTGCGTCTTGCTTGTCGAAGAGCTCCTGGTCGAACCACTCGACCTCTTCCTCCGCCGGTGCCGTCTCGTCCGTGGGTGAGCCCACGTTCGGATCGGTGGTACAACCGGCAAGTGTCATCAGCGCGAAAGCGCCGACCATGGCGGATGCCACTGTGAACCTGCGTCGCATCACGAACCTCCCTTGGTTTCGTTGTCAGCCCTCAGCGTCGAGGGAATGGGTGCAGGACGAGCAGGGTCCTCGGAGGGATCCGGCTCCTTCGCCTCTGGTGCCGGCGAAGTCTCGAGGGCGCGGCCACGACGGCGCGCGCGGATGGTGGTCGCCGCATACGCGACGGCGAGGATGATGATCGCGCCCTGCACCGCGTCGCGGTAGGTCGAGGGCACGCCGGCGAAGTTCAGCAGGGTGAAGAGCGCCTCGAGGGCGAACGCTCCGGCCGCCGCGGCGACGACCCAGCCGCGCCCGCCGCCGAGCACCACGCCGCCGAGCACGACCGCGGTGATCGCGGTGAACTCGTAGCCGCGGCCCACGCTCGGGTGCACGCCCGCGTACCCGACGAGGAGCACGCCGGCGACCGTGGCCGAGAGCGACGAGATCACGAAGGTCGAGGTCTTCACCCACCAGGTGCGGGCGCCCGAGTAGCGGGCGGTCGTGGGGTTGTCGCCGAGGGCGATGATGCTGCGCCCGAACGGGCGCCGGGCGAACCAGATCGCGATCACGAGCAGCACGACGAGGATCACCACCGACCAGGGCAGGACCCCGATGACCGGGAGGTCACGGATGCCGCCGCGCCCGATCTGTCGGAACCCGTCGGCCGGGTTACCGGTAGCCGCGCCGCCCGTCCAGTAGAGCGTCGCCCCGAGCAGGGCGAGCATCATGCCGAGCGTCGCGATGAAGCTCGGCACCTTGAGGAACGAGACGATGAGACCGTTGACGAGCCCGACGAAGGCACCGAACGCGAGCATGAACAGCAGCACCGGGATCGACTTCGACTCGTCCTGCCCGATGAGGTTGCCGGCGATCACCACTTGCGCCGTGACGACAGAGCCCATCGAGAGGTCGAACTCGCCGCCGACGATCACGAAGTACTGGCCGATCGCGACGATCGCCACCGGTGCGACTCGCTGCACGAATCGCACGAACTGCGAGGGCTCGGCGAACGACGGATTCAGCACGGTGATCGCGATGAGCAGCACGATGAGCAGGAGGAACACCGCGCCGCGCGGGCTGATGAGCGTGCGGCCGAATCCGGCGAGGCGGTGGCGGAGGTGCTGCGAATCGGATGTCACGGCGCTCATGCCTGCTCCTCCTGTACGACGGCCGGCGTGCCCTGCCCGGCACTGCCCGCGCCTCTGCCTCCGCCGGCGATGCCCCCGCCTGCGGCATCCGACGCGCCGGTGCTCGTGAAGCGCGGTCGTCGCCGTTCGGTGATCCGCGCGGTGTAGACGGCGACGGCGGCGACGATGACGATGCCTCGCACGACGTCTTTCAGGAACGGGTTGACCTGCATGACGCTCATGACGCTGTCGACGACGGCGAAGATCGCGACGCCGCCGATCGTGCCCCAGATCGAGCCGCGGCCACCGAGCAGCAGGGTGCCGCCGAGCACGACGGCGGCGATCGAGAGCAGGTCGTACCCGCCCTGGCTGCCGACGGTCGGGCTGCCGACGCCGAGCCGGCTCGCGAGCAGGAGCCCCGCAAGGGCTGCGGTCATCGAGCACAGCACGTGGGCGATGATGACCGGCCGTGCGGTGCGGATGCCCGAGAGCCGTGCGACCTGCTCGTTGCCGCCGACGGCGAACATGTGGCTGCCGGTGCGGGTGCGAGCGAGGAAGAGCGCGCCGAGAACTGCCACGCCGAGCATGATGAGCGTCGAGACCGGCACCGGTCCGACGCCGGTCGCCCCGATGAGCTGGAACTCCCACGGCACGTTGCCGCTCGTGCCCTTGTAGTTCGTGTCGAGGTAGCCCTTGATGATGAGGCCCGTGCCGAGGGTCGCGATGAAGCCGTTCACCTTGAGCTTCGTCACGATGAGGCCATTGGCCGTGCCGATGAGCGCGGCCACGACGAGCACCGTGAGCACGGCGGCGGGGATGTTGCCCGGGTTGCCGGCCATCATGTCGGCGGCGATGAGACTCGAGAGGCTCACGACGTAGGGCACCGAGAGGTCCAGCGAGGCGCACAGGATCACGAGGGTCTGCCCGATGGCCACGAAGCCGAGCACGCTCATGCCCGTGAGGATGTCGCGGATGTTGCCTGCGCTGAAGAAGTTGCGGCCGACGCTCGCCACGAGCACCGAGCCGATGATGATGACGCCCACGAGCGCGATGCCGACGATGAGGCTCGCGTCGAGGCGACGCCGGCGCGGCTTGCGCACCGGGGCTTCGCTGAGGGTGCCGGTGCTCATCGGTCGGCCCCCGTTCCGAGCTTGAGCGTGCCGGTCGCAGCGGCGAGGATCGTCGCCTCGTCGGACCGCGCGGGCAGTTCAGCGGAGGCCCGGCCGTCGTGCATCACGATGATGCGGTCGGACATGCCGATGACCTCGGGCAGTTCCGAGGAGATCATGAGGATGGCGACCCCTTCTTTCGCGAGCCGGCGCATGAGGTTGTACACGGCGACCTTCGCGCCGACGTCGATGCCGCGCGTTGGCTCGTCGAGCAGCACGACGCTCGGCCTCGTGGCAAGCCACTTCGCGAGCACGACCTTCTGCTGGTTGCCGCCCGAGAGGTATTGCACCTCCTGGTCGACTCCGCGCGAGACGACTTCGAGCGACGAGAGCACGCCCGGCAGTTCGCGCCTCGCCTCGCTCGTGCGGCGAGCGAAGACGGATCGGATGACGAGCAGGGCGTTGTCGGCGATAGACTGGTTGAGGGCGAGCCCCTGGGCCTTGCGGTCTTCCGTGATGAGGGCGATGCCCGAGCGCACGGCCTGGCGCGCCGAGGTGACGTGGATCGGCCGGCCGTCGCGTCGCATCTCGCCGCGGGTGAAGGGCGTGACGCCGAAGACCCCCTCGACGAGCTCGGTGCGACCCGAGCCCTGCAGGCCCGCGACACCGACGATCTCGCCCGCGCGGAGCTCGAGGTCGACCCCGTCGACATACGCGTTGCCGGCACCCGCGAGCTGGAGCCGCGGCTCGCCGAGCACGGTGCCGGCTTCGGCGTCGGGGAAGTAGGCGGCGATCGGCCGGCCGACCATGCGCCGCACGAGCTCATCGGTCGTGAGCTCCGACGCGGGACCGGTCGAGACGAGCGCTCCGTCCTTCAGCACGGTGATCGTCTCGCACAGGTCGAAGATCTCCTTCAGCCGGTGGGAGACGTAGAGGATGGCCACGCCGCGGGCAGCGAGCCGGCGCACGATCGCGTAGAGCAGCTCCACCTCGTGGCCGGCGAGCGCGGCGGTCGGCTCGTCCATCTGGATGACCCGGGCGTCGGTCGAGAGCGCCTTCACGATCTCGACGATCTGCTGCTCGGCGACGGTGAGGGTTCGCACCGGCGCATCCGCGTCGATCGAGTCGATGCCGAGCTCGTCGAGCAGCGCTCGCGTCTCGCGTTGCATCGCCGCTCGATCGACGAGGCCGCGGCGCTTCGGCTCGCGGCCGAGGAACACGTTCTGGGCGACGGTGCGCTCAGGCAGCAGGTTGAACTCCTGGAACACCGTGGCGAGGCCGGCGTGCGCCGCTTGCACCGGGTGGGTGAAGGCGACCTTCTCGCCGCCGAGCGTGATCGTGCCGGCGTCGCGCTCGTAGACGCCCGCGAGGAGCTTCATGAACGTCGACTTGCCCGCGCCGTTCTCGCCGACGAGCCCGTGCACCTCGCCGGGATGAAGCGTGAGGCCGACGCCGCGCAGCACGGTGACGCCGAAGAACGACTTCTCGAGGCCCTCGGCCACGAGCACGGGTGCCGCGTCGGTACCGTTCATGTGGCCACCTCCACCCAGCCGTCGGATGCCGCCGAGGCGAGCACGGCCTCCGTGAGGCGCACGGCGCGCAACCCGTCGGCGAACCCGGGCAACCCGTCGGGAGGACTGCCGTCGATCGCGGCGTACGCGTCGGCGACGAAGGCGTTGAATGCGTCTTGATAGCCCATCGGATGCCCCGCCGGCACGATCGCGAGGCGCGCCGCGTCGGGGGCGAGCCGGGCCGGGTCGCGTTCGAGCACGCTCGAGCCGTGGACCTTGCCGAGCCAGAGCTGCTCGGGTCGCTCCTGCTCGAACCGGACGCTGCCGCTCGCGCCCGAGAGCTCGATCGAGAGCGCGTTCTTGCGGCCCGCCGCGACCTGCGATACGAGCAGGGTGCCGACGGCGCCCGACTCGAGCTCGACGACGACGGCCACGAGGTCTTCGGTGGCGATGTCGGCGTGCTTCGAGCGGGCCTCGTAGACCGTGCGAGTGGAGGCGTTCAGGCGAACGATGCGATCACCCGACACGAACTCGAGCAGATCGACGAGATGCGAGCCGATGTCGGCGAATGCGCGCGAGGGACCGCCGAGTTCGGCGTCGACGCGCCAGTCGTCGTCGTGGGGGGCGGCGAGCCAGTCCTGGAGGTACGCGCCCTGCACGCTGAGGAGTCGGCCGGTGTCGCCACGGGCGACACGGGCTCGCGCCTCTCGCGCCATCGGGTGGAACCGGTAAACGAAGGGCACGGCGGCCACGAGGCCGCGGTCGTCGGCGAGGGCGGTGAGCTCGGCGGCATCCGTCACCGTCGTTGCGAGGGGCTTCTCGCAGATCACATGCTTGCCGGCCTCGAGGGCGGCGCGGGCGATCGCGGCGTGCGTGCTGTTGGGCGTGCAGATGTGCACGACGTCGATGCCGGGGTCGGCGAGCAGCCCGTCGACCGAGTCGAAGGCTGAACCGAGGCCGAGGCGATCGGCGGCGTCGCGGGCACGGCCCGCCGACGACGACGCCCCGCCCGTGAGCTCGGCTCGAGCGGCACGAGCGGCACGGGTGTGCACGGCGGCCATGAAGCCCCCACCGATGAAGCCGGCGCGAAGGGTGTTGGCCGGGGCAATGACGTGCGGTGTCATGGTCGCCATACTGACACACATCGGGCAACTTTTGCCACCTTCTCGTCAGAAGTCGCCGGCTGCGTGTCAGCTTGATGGGAGATGAACCGGTGAAGGCCGTGTGCTTTACTCAATAGATGGTGGACATCAGCCGCGGGTCGGCCCTCGGCATCTCGGGAGCGAGCGAGCTCTTCCAGCTGCTTCGCGATGGTGCGCCGCGCACCCGCGCGTCGCTCGCGCAGACCACGGGGCTCGCCCGCTCGACCATCGCGGCGCGAGTCGACGAGCTCATGCGACTCGGCCTCGTGACGCCCGTCGCCGACGCCGCCTCCACCGGTGGCCGCCCGCCGTCGCAGTTCGCGCTGAACCCCGCTGCCCGCATCGTCCTCGCCGCCGACCTCGGCGCCTCGCACGCCACGATCGCCGTCACCGACCTCTCGGGCACCGTGCTCGCCGAGCGCAGCGAGCCCATGGACATCGCGCGCGGCCCCGAGACCGTGCTCGGCTGGATGGTCGAGGCCGGCCTCGCACTCGTCGCCGAGCTCGGCCGCGACCGCAAGGAGCTCGTCGCGATCGGCATCGGCGTTCCCGGGCCCGTCGAGCACTCCACCGGGCGGCCGGTGAATCCGCCGATCATGCCCGGCTGGGACCGCTTCGACGTGCCCGGATGGGTGCAGCAGCACCTCGAGGTGCCCGTGCTCGTCGACAACGACGTGAACATCATGGCGCTCGGCGAGCGCGCTCTCGCCTGGCCGAACGTGGAGCATCTCGTGTTCGTGAAGGTCGCGACGGGCATCGGCTCGGGCGTCATCTCGGGCGGGCTGCTGCAGCGCGGCGCCCAGGGCATCGCGGGCGACATCGGCCACGTTCGGGTCGCGCGCGGCGCCGACGTGCCCTGCCACTGCGGCAATCGCGGATGCCTCGAAGCCCTTGCCTCGGGCCCGGCGATCGCGCGCGCGCTGAGAGAGCAGGGGGCCGACGTGCACTCGGGCAGCGACGTCGTCGAGCTCGTGAAGCGCGGCGACATCGACGCGATCCAGGCCGTGCGCCAGGCCGGCCGCGACATCGGCGAGGTCCTCACGGCGTGCGTGAGCCTCGTGAACCCGTCGGTCATCGCCATCGGGGGCTCGATGGCGCGAGCCGGCGAGCACCTCATCGCCGGCGTGCGCGAGGTCGTCTACACACGCTCGATGCCGCTCGCCACCGAGCACCTCGCGATCGTGCAGTCGGCCGCGGCCGAGAACGCCGCCGTGCTCGGTGCGAGCATGCTCGCCATCCACCACGCGCTCTCCCCCGAGGGCATCGACGCACTCGCCGCCCGCTGACCGCCTCCCCGTACTGCCCTTTTCCCCCTCTCGCCCGTCGTCACCCCTCCCCGGTGCCGTGTCGCGACGACAGCATGGGCAGCCCGCTCCGCGGTGGTGTGCGAGCGGTCGCGCGCTGGCCGGCGCACGCTGACTAGAGTGGCATCATGAGCGTGGCTCACTCTTTGGAGCGCGGTGACCGGGCACTCCGGGAGTGGTCCTGGAAGGTGGCACGCGCGGCCTTTGAGGAAGCGCTGCTCGACGACGAGACACCCGAAGCGCTGGAAGGCTTGGGAACGGCGGCTTCATGGCTCGACGACGCCGACACGGCGATCTCCGCCAGGGAGCGGGCGTACCGGCTGTACCGCGGCCGTGACGACGCAGAGGCCGCCGCCAGGGTCGCCGTCAGCCTCGCCGATGACCTCGTGACCTTTCGCGGTGAACACGCCGTGGCCTCGGGTTGGCTCCAGCGCGCCCGCCGGCGACTCGAGGACCGACCCGACTCGCCGGTGCTCGTCTGGGCCGATGCGGTCGAGGCGTCCATGGCCATGATGTACGAGCGCGACCTCCCCCGCGCCCTCACCCTCGCCGAGCACGCGGTAGCCCATGGCCGCCGAATCGGCGACGTCGACGCCGAGATGATCGCGCTGTCATTGCTCGGCCTGGTGATGGTGTCGTCAGGTCGCCTGGCGGAAGGGTTGCGCGTGCTCGACGAAGCCGCCGCGGCGGCCGTCTCCGGGGAGGTACGCGACCCCGGGGTGTCGGCAGGCGTGTGCTGCATCTTCGTGACAGCGAGCGCGCGGATCCGTGACTTCGACCGGCTGGCGCAATGGTCACGGCACGTGATGCAGGTGTCGCAGGAGTGGACGAACCGGTCGATGTTCACCTATCCACGGATCGAGCACGCTGCGGCACTCGTATGGTGGGGCCGCTGGGGCGAGGCCGAGCAGGAACTCGCCGAAGCGCTCACCGACATCTCCGCCCGGCCCCAGCTCGCCGCCCTCGCCATGCTGCGACTCGCCGACCTGCGGCGTCGGCAGGGGCGGTACGACGAAGCACGATCGCTGCTCGATGAACTGGATGAGAGCCCGTATGGGATCGGCTACGGAGAGCGCGCCGAGATGGTGCGAGCCGCCCTGGCTCTTGACACCGGAGACTTCGTCACGGCGGCCGAGGCGGCCGAGCGCGACCTGCGCGCGCTGCCGTCCGACGACATCGTGGAGCACGTCGACGGACTCGAGGTGCTGGTCCGCGCACGGCTGGGTCTGGGCGACGCTGAGGAGGCCCAGCGGGCCGCAGACACGTTGAGGTCGATCGCCGATGCGACGCCGACAGCTCCGATTCGCGCGTCGGCCAGCCTGGCTGCCGGGCTGGTCTCCGCAGCCCGGGGTGAGCACGCCGCCGCTCGCGGGGCGTTCGAGACGGCGATCGCGTTCTACCGAGCCGGCGGCGCGACGTTCGAGACGGCCCGCGCCCGAATCGAACTGGCGAGGTCGGTGTCCGCGCTCGGCCAGCCGCAGCGCGCCCTCGAGGAGTCCCGGAAGGCGGTCACCGCCTTCGAGGGGCTGGGCGCCCGCGCCGACGCAGCATCGGCTGCGACGGTCGTGGCCGACCTCGAGTCGAGCGTCCGGCCGGCCCGGCGGCCCGGACCGCTCACCGCTCGCGAGGCCGAGGTGCTGCGCATGGTCGCTGCCGGCATGACGAATGACGAGATCGCGGCCGATCTCGTCCTCTCGGTGCGCACCATCGAGCGGCACCTCTCCAACATCTACGCCAAGATCGGCGCCACCGGCCGGGCCGCGCGGGCCGCGGCCACGTCGTATGCGCACACGCACGCCATCGCGTAGAAACTCGCGGAAGAAGTGCGTGCGCGGGTGGCGCAAGCTGCGTGCCGGCACCGACGATCTTCGACCCTCCACGCCCTAGCTTCGGAGAACCGGGTCCGGCTGGATGCCGGGGTCCCGGCGCCAGCCGGATCCGGACGAACCGAGAGGAGCGGGCAGATGCCCAAGTCATCGAAGCAGGATGCCGCCGAGACCGTTGAGGTCGAAGGCTACGAAGGTCACCTCCAGGAGCTCGGCGGATACACCGTCGCCTTCGAGACCTACACCGAGGACGCGGACCTCGCGCCCCTCTTCGCCGGGTTGCCCGACGACCGGTGCCAGTGCGTGCACCTCGGCTACGTGCTGAGCGGATCGGTGAAGTTCACCTTCGCCGATGGGCACGAAGAGGTCTACGTCGCGGGTGACGCCTATTACGCGCCGCCAGGACACACCCCGACGCTCTATGCCGGCACCGAGGTCGTCGAGTTCAGTCCGACCGAAGCGCTGCAGCAGACGCTCGAGGTCGTCAGCCGCAACGCGGAGGCCGCCGCGGCGACCCCTGGGTAGCGGATGCCGCGGGGTCGATAGTCGGCGCGGAATGGCCTGGTCGGATCTCGCGAAGCAGCAGTTTCGTCGCCCGCCTGACCGGGCGGGCGACGGGGCGTGCTCAGCGGGCGGCTCCCAATGCCGCCTCATTCGCCCGGGTCATGGCCGCCTCGAACCGGGGCAGGCTCGCCTCGATCGTCTCCAACGTCGCCGTCAACGAGATGCGGAAGAAGCCTGGCGTCTCGAACATCCGGCCGGGCAGCACCAGCACGTCCTCGCGATCGAGGATCGCGGCGAACTCCGCATCATCGGGCAGCGGCGACTCGGGGAAGAGGTAGAACGTGCCCTCGGGCACGTTGACCCGGTAGCCCATGCCGAGGAGCGCTTCCACCATCACGTCGCGCTTCCGCTGGAACAGCGGGATGTCGAATGCGAGCGTCTCGAGCTGTGGCAGCGCATACTGCATCGAGACGTTCGGGAAGAGCCAGCCGCCGGAGATCTGCAGCGCCTCGATGGCATCCCTCAACGCAGCGCGGCCCGGCATGGTCGGCGGCACCGCGAGGTACCCGATGCGCTCGCCCGGCGAAAGCAGCGTCTTGCCGTAGCTGTAGGCGAGGAAGCTCCACGGGTAGAACTCGACCGGGGTGCGGAAGCGCGCGCCGTCGAAGACGATGCGGTTGTAGGCCTCGTCGGAGATGAGGAAGATGCGCCGCCCGTTGCGCTCCGATGCCTCGTCGAGCAGCGCTGCCAGCCGTTGCAGCGTCTCGACCGGATAGATCCTGCCGGTCGGGTTGTTCGGGCTGTTGACGATCACGATGCGCGTGCGCGGCGTGATGGCGGCCGCGATCGCATCCAGGTCGAGGTCGAACGTCGTGCGGTCGATCGATACCTTCACCGGTACGAGACCCGCCTCCAGCACGATCGGCTCATAGAGGAACCACGGCGGCAGGCTGTAGACGACCTCGTCTCCGGGATCGCCGACGAGCTTCAACGCAACCGAGATCGCCGTGAACCCGCCCGTCGTGAGGTGCACGTCATCGGCTTCGAAAGGAATGCCGGTGTGCCGGCGGAGGGACTCGGTCGCCGCCTCGATCGCCGTCGGGTCGCCGATCCTGTAGGCGAACCACAGCTCGTGCTGTGGGATCAGTGCCTCGCGCAGGATCTCGACGTAGTCTGCCGACGGGGGGTCGTGCGGATCGCCGAAGGTGAAGTCCAGTACGCCCGGCTGATGTCGGCGGTCCTGGTAGCCGGAGCGCCGGTAGAACTCGTAGAGCAACTGGAACGGTGTCGCGGCGGCAACCGTCGTGACCCGCTCGGAGATCTGGTTTTCATCCATGGCGCATCCCCCCGGGGATCGGCGGGGGCTCTCGGGCGAGGCCCCGTTGCCGCGGCCAGCGTACTCCTCTCCGGCTCGCGCCGCCTCTGTTCATTTCATGGGTGGAGCACCCGCGAAAGGGCATGCATACCTGCCGCCGAGGGCCGAAACCCCGCGGTTCTGCGGGCCGCCGTGGTGGGTGCGCGGTACGCTCGGGGGGTGCCCGATACGCCCTTCGCCCTCTTCGATCTCGAGGGCTCGACGGCGGTCGTCGAGGCGCCGCCGCGGCACCCTCACGAGCGGCGCATCGTGGCCGATTCGAGCGATCGGGTGGCGTGGCTGCGGGCCCGCTCTCGCGGGATCACGGCGACGGATGTCGCGAAGCTCGCGTCCCGGGCATCCGTTCGCTCGGCCGCGTGGGAGAAGCGATACGGCTCGAGCTTCGGCGGCAGCCGCTACACCGACCACGGTCGTGAACGAGAGCCCGTGATCGCCGACTGGGTGCGCCGCACACACGGCATCGAGCCGTCGTCGCTGCTCTTCCACTCCGCCAACGAGCGCCGCCACCTCGCAACTCCCGACGGGCTCCGCGTCGCTCCCGACGGGGAGCTCGTGCTGTGCGAGATCAAGACCACGTCGAAGCCGTGGCGCGGCATCCCGCGCGGGTATCTCCGGCAGGTGTGGTGGCAGCAGTACGTGCTCGGGGCCGAGCGCACGCTCGTGGTGTGGGAACGGCACGACGACTTCGTGCCCGTGGCCGACGAGCCCGAGTGCCGCTGGGTCGACCGCGACGACGACCAGATCGCGATCCTCGTGCATCTCGCGAACGCGCTCATCGACGAGCTCCACGCGAGCACGGCCGTCCGCGGTCGATGACCAGCTCCCGCACAAGGGCACGCTTGCGATGACGACGGTGCTGCTGCACGGCCTCGGCGCCGACCGACGCCAGCCGCTCGAGCTCTTCGGCGAGGTCGTGCGCGCCGCAGTCGGCGCCGATGAGCTCGTGATCGCGCCCGACGTGCGCGCGCACGGCGCCTTCGCCGACGTCGGCGCACCCGCCGACTTCGCGCTCGACCGGCTCGCGGCCGAGGTCGCCGCCTCCGTGCGAGCCGGCATCGTGCGAGCGGTCCAGTCGGATGCCGCGGCATCCGACCCCATCACGATCGTGGGCATCTCGATGGGCGCGGCCATCGCCCTTCGCCTCGCCATCGGCGGCCTGCTGCCGATCGAGCGCGCCGTGTTCGTGCGACCGTCGTTCAGCGACGAGTCGCTGCCCGACAACCTGCGGGCGTTCCCCGTGATCGGGCAGCTTCTCGCCGACGCGGGCAGCGGCGGCATCACGGAATTCCGCGAGCGCGGCGTCTTCCGGCGCATCGCGGAGGAGTCGCCCGCCGGTGCGCGAGCGATCCTCGCCCAGTTCTCGGCACCCGATGCCGCGCGGCGAGCGATGCGGCTCGTCGAGATCCCGCGCAACCGCGCGTTCGAGTCCGACGCCGAGCTGACCCGGCTGGCCGATCGCGGCATCCGCTCGCTCGTCGTCGGCGCACCCCGCGACCCCGTGCACCCGCTCGCGTTGGCCGAGCGCTGGGCCGGCGCGCTCGGCGCCCCGCTCGAGTTGCTGCCCCCGCGCGACGCCGGACAGCCCGCCCACACCGCCGCGCAGCGCGAGTATGTCGGGCGCTGGCTGCGACGCGACTGACGACTCATCGAATCGCCACGCCGGGCGACCCCGAGTGCAGCATAGTGGTGAGTCAGAATGGTGCACAGGAGGTAGCGGATGACCGAGACGATGCGTGCCCTGGTGATCGATCGGGTCGGGGGCCCCGACGAACTGCACGTCGCCGAGGTGCCGGTGCCGCGGCGCGTGAGCGATGAGGTGCTCGTTCGCGTCGTCGCCGCGGGCGTGAATCCGATCGACGTGAAGACCCGCGCAGGCCGCGGGGTGTCGGCGGCGATCACCGGGTACCCCGCCGTGCTCGGCAACGACTTCGCCGGTGTCGTCGAGACCGTGCCCTACGCGCACCACCCGCTGCAACCCGGCGATCGGGTGTACGGCATGGGCCGCGTGCCGCGCCTCGGGGGCAGTTACGCCGAGTTCGTCTCGGTCTCGTCGATGAGCGTCACGCCGATGCCCGCGACGCTCGGCTTCATCGAGGCGGCCGCCGTGCCGCTCGCCGCCCTCACCGCGTGGGGCGCCGTCATCGACACGGCGCGCGCCCACGACGGCCAACGGATGCTGATACACGCCGGTGCCGGCGGCGTCGGCCATTTCGCGGTGCAGTTCGCGTCGTACTTCGGCGCGATCGTGACGGCCACCTGCTCGGCACGCAACGCCGACCTCGTGCGCGCGTTCGGCGCACGGCATGTCATCGACTACGAGCGCGAGCGCTTCGAGAAGGTCACTCGCGACCAAGACGTCGTCATCGACCTCATCGGCAACGTCACGGATGAGACGGCCACCCGCTCGCTCGACGCGTTGCGCCCCGACGGGCTCATCGTGACCGTGCCGACCGGGTCGTGGCCGACGATGGCCGAAGAGGCGGCGGCTCGCGGCATCCGTGCCACCGGCTATTCGGTCTCGCCCGACGCGCGAACCCTCGCGGTCATCACGCGGCTCTTCGACGACGGCGCCGTGCGGGTGCACGTCGAGCAGGAGTTCCCGCTCGAGGAGGGCGCCGAGGCGCATCGCGTGCTCGAGGGCGGGCATGTGCGCGGCAAGCTCGTGCTGCGGGTCGCGCCCGATCCCGAGTGAGCGCTCGGCGGCGAATCGCGCGTCAGCCCGCGCGCCGTTCATGGCGTCGAATCCCGGCCGAGGTGTCAGGATGTCCCCATGACGCCGTCGCCGTGGCCTGATCTCATCGAAGAGGCGCGGCGTTACCCGTCGCCGCACAATTCCCAACCCATCAAGGTGCAGCCGATCGGCGATCGCGAGGCGCGGGTGTTCTACGACCTCGACCTCGGCCTCCCGGCCGAGTCGTTCGGCATTCCGTTCGGCCATGTGTGCGCCGGAGTGTTCCTCGAGAGTCTCGCAACCGTTGCCGCCGGCCATGGCTTCACCGTGGTCGAAGAGCTCCGGCACGCCGACATGGACTTCGCCGCCGCAGATCGCCTGCATCTCATCGGCTCAGTTCGCCTGGAGCCCGCGCCGGTCACCGCAGAGGCATCCCGCCGGTTGGAGGCCTTTCGCGAACGACGCACCTCGCGGCGGCCCTACGATCGCACGCTCGTTCCGCCCGGCATCATCGCGCGGGTCCGCGACGTCGCGGCTACGAGCGGGCAGCGCTTCGAGACGACCGCCGACGAGCACACGGTGCACGACCTCGTGCACATCAACCAGGCGACCCTGTTCTCCGACCTGCAGAACGACGCGGTGTACGCGGAGATCATGCACTGGCTGCGCTTCTCACGCGCTGCGGCGGCGGCCGCGGCCGACGGGCTCTCGGCAGAGACGATGCTCATGCCCGGCGGCATCCTGAAGCTGGCGATGGCCCACCGCGAGTGGTGGTCGGCCCCGGTCGTCGGGCGGATCATCCGTTCGATCTACCTGAACACCATGCGCGGCGTGCGCCAACTGGGCTGGCTGACCGGCCCGTTCGACGGCCCCGCCGACTACGTCGAGGCCGGCCGCGCGTTCATGCGGGTGTGGCTGGAGTTCACCGTGCATGGGGTGCGGCTGCACCCGTTCGGAACCGTCATCACGAACCCCGACTCCCATGCGCGATTCGCCGAAGCCGTGGGCGCTGTCGAGACCGATGGACGCATGGCGTGGATGCTGTTCCGGTTCGGCCACTCCGCCGAGCCGCCCTTCGCGCACCGGCGCCCAGCAGCCGCGATGCTCCTTCGAGAGGAACCCGCGTGAAACCCTTCATCTTCGCCTTCGTCTGGGCGCAAGACGCCGTCGTGCGGCTCTTCACGCGCAGCGTGCACACGCACAAGGTGCTGCTCGGTCCGGGCATCGAGCCGGTGCGCTGGGTGCTCGGCCGCTGGCGGGCCTGGCGCACCTTCGAGTTCGCGGCACGTCGGGTGCCGGCGTATCGCGCGTTCCTCGACGAGCGGGGCACGCCGCACAAACTCCAGCGCAAGGGCGACTTGAGCGCGGCATTCGCGGCGCTGCCGGAGATGGACAAGGACAGTTACATCAAGCGCTGGCCGATCTCCGAGCGCAGCGTCGGCGGTCGGCTGCCGCGGCGCGGGGTGGTCGTCGACGAGTCATCCGGCAGCTCTGGATCGCCGACGAGCTGGGTGCGCGGCCCCGACGAGCGGCTCGCCACGAGGCAGCTCCTCCAGGTCGGCTTCTGGCGCACGGCGCACACGCTGAAGAAGCAGCCGTTCGTGCTGAACGCCTTCTCGCTCGGCGCCTGGGCGACGGGCATGAACGTCACGACGAGCCTCACCGAGGTCACGATGATCAAGTCGATCGGGCCCGACCGGAACAAGATCATCCAGACGATGGCCGAGTTCGGCACCGACTACACGTACATCATCCTGAGCTATCCGCCGTTCCTGAAGGCGCTCTTCGAGGACACCCGTCTCGACTGGGAGCAGTACGACATCGTGGCGGCGTTCGGCGGCGAGGGCATCAGCGAGAACATGCGCGCGCACATCCTCCGCTATGCGCACAGCGCGTTCGGGTCGTACGGGGCCTCCGACCTCGAGATCAACATCGCGATCGAGACGGACTACACGGTCGAGCTCCGCAAGGCCATCGCCGCGAGCCCGAAGCTCGCCAAGCGCCTCACCAAGAAGGCCGAGTACGGCGTGGTGCCGATGGTGTTCCAGTTCAATCCGTTCGACTACCTGATCGAGACGAACGAGGCGGGCGAGCTCGTCGTCACGATCGTTCGCAAGCAGAACATCAACCCGCGCATCCGCTACAACATCCACGACCGCGGACACGTCATGCGCCTCCGGGAGGTGACGCCGATCCTCGAGGAGTTCGGCCTGCACCGGCTGGTGCGTCAGCAGTTCCTCGACCTGCCGCTCCTGTTCCACTACGGCCGCAGCGACATGTCGATCGACTACAACGGTGCGGTCGTCGCCCCCGACGCCCTGCGCGACGTCATCTACGGTGATGCGAAGCTCCTCCAAGCGGTCGAGAACCACCGGCTCATCAGCTTCGAAGACGAGCGCGGCGACCGTCAGCTCCACATCGCCCTGCAGTTGACGGATGCCGCGGCCGCCGCCCCGATCGACGAGGCCGCGTATCGCGCCCACATCGTCGCCGAGCTTCGCGCCCTGAACGGCGACTTCAACAACGCGATCCTCACCGCACCCGATCACACGATGCCCACCGTGGCGTTCTACTCGCACCGCACCGGGCCGTTCTCGGGCGACGGCCGGAAGCTGAAGAACGAGTACGTCTGGCAACTCGAGGCCGCCGATCTCGCCGAATGGGATGTCGATCTCAGCCACCCCGCCGAGCGCTAGTCACGGCACGGGCCGGTCAGTGTCGCGTGCCCGAGCATCTACCGAGCGCCGGAGGTGAGCAGCACCGTGCCGAGCTCACTGCGGAGGTAGAGCACACTGCGCCCGTAGCGGGTGCTGACGAGGAGGCCGGCGTCGCGGAGCACGCGCAAGTGCTGGTTGACGGCCGATGCCGTCACGCCGAGGCGCACGCCGAGCTCGGTCGACGAGGCTGGGTCGCCGAGGGCGGCGAGCAGGCTCGCCCTCGTCTCGCCGAGGATCGCCGCGACGGCAGCCGGGTTCGCGACGCGCTCCGTCTCCCAGAGTGCGCCCTGCCCGCGGGCCGGATACAGGACCATCGGCGGTCCGTCGCCCACCGGGGCGGAGCCGCGTCTCGTGAACATCGTCGGCACGAGAGTCAGGCCGTCGCCGCCGACGGCGCGCACCCGGGGCCGAGGGTCGGCCATCCGCATCTCGATCACTCCGTGGTCGTACGAGATCCGCGACGTCAGCCCGTTGAGCATCGCCGAGAGCCCGGACTGCGACACCTGCCGGCCCCGGTAGACGATGTCCGCCTCGAGTACGGCCCGCATGCGAGGCCAGTACGGCTCGAAGCAGGTCTCCCACAGCTGGGTGAGGGCCGAGACGACGCGACGCAGGGCCCTGGTCGTCGAGCCCGCGAACACGTCGGGCACCTGGCCGAACACGGCGACGAGATCGTGGCGGAAGACCTCCGCCGGCATCGCGAGCAGCGCCGCCAGCTCGTCGTCGAGGCGCGTGAGCGGCGAGCTCGGGCGCGGGTTCAGGAAGTCGGGCGTCCATCCACGCTCGTCGATGAGGGCCAGGAGCGCGACATGGTCGAGTCGCTCGCGGGCGGCCTCGGTGCGGCGGAGCCAACCGACCTGCAGGGGGAAGCGCGAGGGGTCGGCGATCGCGCGGATCGACAGGCCGAGCTCGCAGAGCGGCGAGATGCCGAAGCGCACGGCGCCGACGTCGTCCTCGGTCAACAGATAGCGCAACATGAAGCACTACGCTACATCGATTTCGACGTCCCCCGGGCTTCTGAGAGAACTGAGGAGTGAGCTCCAGCACCGACACCGGCACCGTTCCGATCATCGATCCCGAACTCGAGGGCGCTGCTGCGAGCGTCGACGAAGCGGATGCCGCGGCACCCGGCACCCCGGGCGACGGTCGACCGGGACTCGGCGCCCGCCTCGCGGCATCCGTCGCTGATCCGGTGCTGCGAATCCTCGTCACGGCCACGCTCATCAGCAGGGTGGGGCGCGGCGTCTTCCTCACCGTCACGGTGCTCTACTTCACGCTCATCGTCGGGCTCGCACCGCACGAGGTCGCGATCGTGCTCGGCGTCGCGAGCGCCGCCGGCGTGCTCTCGTCGCTCGCGGGCGGCTGGCTCGCCGATCGACTGAGCGCCAGGCGCCTGCTCCTCGTGCTCACGACCCTCGAGGCCATCGGCCTCATCTGCTACGTCTTCGCCGGTGACTTCACGAGCGCGCTCATCATCGCCGTCGCGGTCGGGGCCATCGGGCAGGCCACGAACTCGACCCGCATGGCGATCATCGCGCGCGCCTTCGAGGGCGACGCGCGCGTGCACGCCCGGGCCGTGCTGCGCACGGTGACGAACCTCGCGATCGCCGTGGGCTCCGGCATCGGTGCGATCGCCCTGCTCGCCGGAACCGCCGACGCCTATCGCTGGATCATCGTCGGCGCCGGCGTCATGTACCTGCTCGGCCTCGTGCAGCTCGTGAAGCTCCCGGCATCCGTCGACGCGCCGAGGCCACCGGCCGCGCCGCCCATCACCACCGAGACGGGGTCGACGGATGTCGCGGCATCCGCCGTCGCCGAGCGTCGCGCCCTGCGCCGCCACTCGCCGTGGCGCGACCCGCGCTACCTCGCACTCACCGCCCTGACCGCGGTCTTCGGCATGCAGTTCGGCGTCGGCGAGGTGGGCGTGCCGCTCTGGATCGCGAACGAGACGGCTGCGCCCGAGGTGCTCGTCGCGGCCGTGCTGATCCTCAACACGGTCATCGTCATCATCTTCCAGGTGCCGCTCTCGCGCGGCACCCACGACCTGCGCCGCGCGGGCCGGGTCTCGGCGATAGCCGCGTGGCTCATGGCCGCTGCATGCCTCGTCTACGCCGCGGCTGCCGGCCTCCCCGCCGGATTCGCGATCGCGATCATCGTGCTCGCGGCCGTTGCGCACGCGTTCGCGGAGGTGCTCTCGCAAGCCGGGGGCTGGGGGCTCAGCTTCGAACTCGCCGACCCTGTGCGCGCCGGCACCTACCAGGGCGTGTTCTCGATGGGCTACTCGCTCGGCGCGATGGTGGCGCCCCTCTTCGTCACCTCGACCGCGCTCTCGCTCGGCTTCGGCGGGTGGGCGATCCTCGCGGGCGTGTTCCTCGCGTCGGGCCTTGGCACGTGGGCGATCGCGCGCGGTGCGGCGCGCAGCTCCGGAGTCGGCTAGGGCTGGCGATCTTCGCCCTCGTGGCTCGTGGGCGTGAGTGTGTAGAACAGGTGAAGATCGGGATCACCGAGGAAGCCCTCAAGGCGAGGCGGGCCCGTCGTGGGCACCTGAAGCGGGAGCGAAGTTGCGGAGACCTCTCCCAAGTCGACGTTCAGCCAGACCAGCGGTTCATCGACCTCCATCTCCGGTGTGGACACACCGATCTGCCAGGTGCCGCTCGCGTCCACGCGCGGGCCGGGGATCGGACCACCCATGTACCCCGGATACATATCGAAGATCCCGGCCGGGATGTCGACCGCCGTGAAGGTGCCATCCTGATTAAGCCTGAGGACACCGTCACCGCTCGAATCCACCCATCTCCCTGCGAGATCCGCCACCGTGGGCACCGGGCGCTGCGGGAAACACCCAGTCAGACTCAATGCGGCCACCGTGACAACAATCAACGCGGAGATCAACCTTCTACGGCATGCAATCACCACGAGAGCTGCTCGCTCCACGAGATCGTTTGACTCGTTGGTGACATCGGACCAGAGTCGCCAGCCAGTGAGTTCTCCCATGCTTCGACCTGGTCGTATCCGGGGATGATGCATAGAACGGCACATGTGGGTTCACCCCGCACCCGCCGGTCGCCGCGAACCCGTACGTGAGCGTGTGCACTGAGATGGTGACCTGCGCTAACACACCGGACACTTCCGCGGTTAGCGGAACATCTTGGCGACCAAGGCCTTTGCTATGTCCACCGTCGCAAGATCAACAGCTGTCCCGGGCTTCTCGTCAAAGTACACAACTCTGAGCCTCTCATGGAGCCGATTCACTATCTCAGCATCTGAGTGACCCATTTCGAGTTCGCTAACGAGGATATGGACGAGGTCGTCGTATTCGTCGAAAACCTGTTCCCGGACGTCACGGACGCCGATGACGTCCTCAGCCCAGACCGCCTCGGTGGCCGCTCGCACACGTCGGCAGGTAATCGCGATGGACGCCCGGTCTTCATTCCCGTGCCGCGGTGCGACCCAGACCGTTCCTACGTCCCCTAGCACGCGAACGAAGCGGCTTTCACCTTCGCCGATCCCAAAGGGCCTTCGGGTAACTCGCCGAAGAGTTCTTTGCCCGCGACGTCTGAAGACTTCGAGGTGTGCAATACATCGGACGAACTCATCCTCAAGAACAAGCTGGATCACCACCGCATCAGTCGGCGGTGCCAGGACGGCAACATCAATGGCCATTCCATTCCACAGATACCCGAGGACATGGAAGGACGCATCGCGATCGGCGGGCTGCACGACGAGCTTGAGGTCGGATCCGGCGAAGCTCGCCGCGTCCTCCAACATTGCTCGTAGCTCTCGACTTGGCTCATTTGTGGCATTTGTGCTCATCGCAAGAATCTCCTCCACCCCGGCATACCTGCCTTGGAGGTCCGCCAGACCGTGGTGAGAAGCCGGGATGAATTCCCAACATTAACCACGCTTGTCGGGCCGGTCAGTCTTGTTGACAGACCCATCGTGGCATGGACCGACCCACGAGTCACCTGGTGGGAGCGGAGAGTTGTGACCACCGACCTAACGGAGACCGATCGCGAGACCATCTGGATCGGCACGTGAGACGTAACACCGCGGATGGCCCCCCGGGTCACAGCTGGCACAACCACTTTCATAGCGGCCGTAGTCGCCGCAAGCCGAACAGCGAGCACGCCGGCCTTGAGTCCGAAGCCCAGAGCCGTTCCGACGCCTGGAATGAACATGATTGCAATCGAGGCGACATCGGCAACAAGCAACCAATCGACGTCGCCCCACTCGAACTGCCCGCTTAGGTCGAATCGGTTGATGGGGTCGGCGGGGTAGTCGTAGTTGTTGGTAACGCCGCCTTCAACTGGGTCGACCTCGAGGAACCGGCCGAGCGCGGGCACATACTGGCGGGCACCCATCTCGATCGTCGCGATCGACCCGGCATGCTCGGTGAGTTTCCGGTGGGTGCCGAGCCAACCCCAGTCCGCGTTCCCGGGCAGGGTGTCCGGGCCCGCGTCATCCGCGGGGGTCTGCTGATGGTTCGGT
>NZ_JAGGPF010000010.1 GCF_018613935.1 Agromyces sp. ISL-38
CCGACGTGCCGACGGCGGGCAGCGCGGCACGCACCGCCCTGCGCGACGCACCCGCCGCCGCGGCGCTGCTCGCCGCGGCATCCCTCGCACTCGATCGCGAGCCCCTCACCCCCGAGCTCGCCGTCGCGGTGCTCACGGGTCCGCTCGGCCGGCTCGACGGCGTCGGGCTGCGCCGGCTCCGCCTCGCGCTCCGCCACGAAGAGCTCGCCGGCGGCGGCGACCGCACGGGCGATGAACTGCTCGTCGAGGCGCTCTCCGCGCCCGGCGGGTTCGAGACGATCGATGCCGCCCCGGCTAGGCGCGCGGGGCGACTCGCCAAGCTCCTCGCGGCAGCGCGCGGCGTGGCCGAGAGCGGCGGCACCGTCGAAGAACTGCTCTGGGCACTGTGGAGTGGCAGCGGCCTCGCAACCGAGTGGGCGGCGCAGGCGGCCGGCACGGGCGTGCTCGCCGAAGAGGCGAACCGCGCGCTCGACGCCGCCGTCGCGCTCTTCGCGGCTGCCCAGCGGTTCGTCGAGCGCGAGCCCGAGGCGCCGGCTTCCCGCTTCGTCGACGAGGTGCTCGCGAGCGAGCTGCCCGAAGACTCGCTGGCACCGCAGCGCAGCGCCGAGACGGTGCTCGTCACCACGCCGCCCGCGCTCATCGGGCGCGAGTTCGAGATCGTCGTGATCGCCGGCCTGCAAGAGGGCGTCTGGCCGAACCTGCGGCCGCGCGGCACACTGCTGCACGCCGCGCTCCTGCCGAGGGTCGTCGCCGCGGCTCGCGCGGGTGCCCCGCTGCCCGCGCCCGAGTCGGTCGCCGAAGCACGGGCGTCGGTGCGCGGCGACGAGCTGCGTCTCTTCGCCCTCGCGGCATCGAGGGCCACCCGCCAGCTCGTGCTCAGCTGCACCGCCAACGACGATGAGCAGCCGTCGATGCTCATGGGCTACGCCACCCAGCGCATCGCGGGCTCGCGTCGTCGTCCGCTCCATCTCCGCGGACTCGTCGGCGCGTTGCGTCACGAGGCGGTCGCCTCCGCGTCGGGCGAGGCGCCGTCCGCGCTCGCGCTGCTCGCCGAGGAAGGCGTGCCCGGAGCGAACCCAGACGACTGGTATGGGCTCCGCGCCCTCTCCACCACGGCCCCGCTCGTCGACCTCGACGGCGATCCCGAGGCGCTCGTGCCCGTGTCGCCGTCGCAGATCGACCGGGCCGAGGAATCACCGCTCGGCTGGTTCATCGACCACGTCGCCTCGCCGCCGTCGGGCCTCGCCGCCTCGATCGGCACGATCGTGCACGCGGTCGTCGAAGAGGCGGGTGCCCGCGACGACGGCGACACGAGCATCGAGACGCTCTGGGCGGCCGTGGAGCTTCGGTGGCGCGAGCTCCGATTCGAGGCGGGCTGGGTCGCCGAGCGCGAGCGTCGCGGTGCGCGACGTATGGCCGAAGGGGCATCCGATTACCTCACGAACTTCGCCGACGACGGCAAGGTGCTGCTCGGCGCCGAGGGCCGGTTCACCCTCATCGTCGACCGAGTGCGCATCACGGGCACGATCGACCGCGTCGAGGCCTCGCCCGATGGCACGACCGTGATCGTCGACCTGAAGACAGGGCGCACGCCGCCCACGGCCGAACAGACCGCGGCCCACCCGCAGCTCGCCGCGTACCAGCTCGCGGCTCGAGCGGGCGAGGTGCCGCACGCCGGTCTGCACGGAGGGGCGAAGCTCGTGTACGTCGCGAAGCCCACTCGGGGCGTGGGCTACACCGAGCGCGCCCAGCAGCCGTTCGACGACGACCCCGAAGCGGCATTCCGCGAACGGCTCGCCGCGGTCGCGCGCACGATGGCCGGCGCCGAGTTCGAAGGTCCGGCCGAACTCGGCTTCCGCTCGCGATTCGGCGCGTGGCAGTATCGCGTGCACCTCGTGCCGGCGGTGTCGGCGTGAGCGCGGGCCTCAGCGCCAGCGAGATCGCCGCGCGCCTCGGCCTGCACGAGCCGACCCCAGAGCAACGCGCGGTCATCGAGGCCGACCCTCGCGGGCAGAGCATCGTCGTCGCGGGCGCCGGCAGCGGCAAGACCGAGACCATGGCGAATCGCGTCGTGTGGCTGCTCGCGAACGGCCACGTCGACGTGCCCGAGGTGCTCGGCCTCACCTTCACCCGCAAGGCGGCGGGCGAGCTCGCCGAGCGAGTGCGCGAGCGCGTGGCGCAACTCGTGGCCGAGGGCATCGCCGACGTCTCACTCGACCCCCTCGAATCCGCCTCCGTCGGCACGTACAACGCCTTCGCGAGCGCCATCTACCGCGAACACGCGATGCTCATCGGGCGCGAGCCCGACGCCGCCGTGCTCGGCGAGGCATCCGCATGGCAACTCGCCCGAACTGTGGTCGCTGCATCCGACGACCCTCGACTCGTCGAGCTCGACGCCTCGCTCGACCGGGTCACCGGCGCTGTGCTGGCGCTCAGCCGCGCCCTCGCCGAGAACGTCGCCGACAGTCGCGACGTGCGGGCGATGTCACGCGACTTCCTCGCAATGGAGGGGCTGCCCATCGAGGCGCCCCGCAAGCGCACGCCCTTCACGTCGTTCACCGACGCGCTCGGCGTGGTGGGCGCCCTGCCGCCGCTCCTCGAGCTCGCCGACGCCTACACGGCGGCCAAGCAGATGCGCGGGTACGTCGAGTTCTCCGACCAGGTCTCGCTCGCCCTCGAGATCTGCACGAGGAATCCCGAGGTCGTCGCCGCCCATCGCGAGCGCTATCGCACCGTGCTCCTCGACGAGTACCAAGACACCAGTGTCGTGCAGACGAAGCTGCTCGCGACGCTGTTCGGCGGGCAGCCGGTGATGGCCGTCGGCGATCCCGACCAGTCGATCTACGGATGGCGCGGCGCGAGTTCGGCGAATCTCGCGCGGTTCGGCGGCGACTTCGCCACCACCGGGGCGGCGGCGGTCTTCGACCTGTCGACGAGCTGGCGCAACCCGAGGGTCGTGCTCGACGCAGCGAACGCCCTCATCGCGCCGCTCGACGCCGGCATCCCGAAGGCGCCGCTCACCGCGTCGCCGTTCGCGGGCCCAGGTCGCCTCGAGTTCGCGTGGGCCGAGACGATCGAGCTCGAGGCCAATCACGTCGCGCGCTGGTTCGCGGAGCGCCTCACGCGGCGCGGCGACGGCCCGGCGCTCAGCGGCGCGCTGCTCTGTCGCACGTTCGCGAGCGTCGGCGTGTTCACGGCCGCACTCCGCGAACACGGCGTGCCGGTGCACGTGCTCGGCATGGCAGGCCTGCTCGACCAGCCCGTGATCGCCGACCTCGTGTGCGTGCTGCGGGTGCTGCACGATCCGACGGCCGGGTCCGAGCTCGTTCGCGTGCTCGGCGGCGCGCGGTGGCGCATCGGGCCAGCCGATCTGGCCGCGCTGCACGGCCTCGCGAAGTGGCTCGCCGATCGCGATTTCGCGGCTCGGCGCCTCGACGACGACGTGCGCGCTGGCCTTCGCGCCTCGATCGCGCCCGATGAGTCGCCCTCGATCGTCGACGCTCTCGACTACCTCCTCACCGCTCCCGACAGCCATTCGGCCCTCAAGGGCTTCAGCGAGACCGGGCTCGCCCGCATGCGACGCGCGGGTGCGCAACTGCAATCGCTGCGCCGGCGCGCGGGGCTCGGCCTCGTCGACTTCGTCAGCCTCGTGCAGCAAGAGCTGCTCCTCGACATCGAGGTCGCCGCGAACGCCGATCAGCCGCTCGGGAGGCCGAGCCTCGAGGCGTTCGACGAGCTGCTCGCGGGGTTCGTCGACGTCTCCGAACATCCGACCCTCGGCTCGTTCCTCGGGTGGCTCACCGAGGCCGAGCAGCGCGACCGGCTGGCGCCGCGGCGCGACGAACCCGAGCCCGGCGCCGTGCAGGTGCTCTCGATCCACGGGTCGAAGGGGCTCGAGTGGGACGTCGTGGCGATCCCCCGCATGGTCGAAGACGAGCTGCCGTCCAAGCCGAGGTCGGCGAAGGGATGGCTCGCATTCGGCGAGCTGCCGAACGACTTCAAGGGCGACCGCGACGAGTTGCCCGAGCTGCAGTGGCGCGGCGTGCAGAGCCAGGCCGGGTTCGACGAGGCGGTCACTGCGTTCGCAGCCGAGAATCGCGAACGGCACGCCGCTGAAGAGCGCCGCCTCGCCTACGTCGCCCTCACCCGTACTCGTGCCGACCTCCTGCTCACCGGGTCGTGGTGGTCGACGCAGAAGGCGCCGCGACAGCCGAGCCCCTTCATCCGCGAGCTCGTGCACGCCGGTGTCATCGAGCCGGGCCGGCTGCCCACGGCGCCCGAGGCCGATGAGAATCCGCGCGGTGACGTCGCGGAGCGTGAACGCTGGCCGCTCGATCCGCTCGGCGCGCGGCGATCGGCGGTCGAGGCCGCAGCTCGCGCCGTGCGTGCCGCGGCCGAGGGTCCGAGCGGCGCCGGCATCGGGCCGCGCCTCGCCGAGCAGATCCGCCTCCTCCTCGAGGAGCGGCGCCGTCGCGCCGACGGCCCGGGCACCCCCGACATCCCGGCACGGGTGCCGGCGTCGAGATTCAAGGACTACGTCGACGACCCCGCCGCCGTCGCCGCCCAGCTCCGGCGCCCCATGCCGCAGCGGCCGTTCCGCGCAACCCGCATCGGCACGCTCTTCCACGAGTGGGTCGAGCATCGATCAACCGGCGAGGGCGAAGCCGCGGCGATCGATGCGCTCGATGGTATCGGCATCGGCATCGGCATCGGCGTCGGCATCGGTGCCGGTGGGGGAGCACCGGGAGAGTCGGGCGACGCCCGCGAATCCGGTCTGTATGTCGCGGATGCCGCCCCCGAGCGCCTCCGCGCCCTGCAGGCCACGTTCGCGGCATCGGAGTGGGGCACCCGCAAGCCCATCGCGGTCGAGCTCGAGCTGCACCTGCCGATCGGCGGAAACGTCTTCGTGTGCAAGCTCGATGCCGTCTACGAGGTCGAGCCGGGCACCGAGCTCGCGGCGCGCGGCATCCGATACCAGCTCATCGACTGGAAAACCGGCAAGGCGCCTCGTGACGCCCGCGATCTCGAGCTCAAACAGACGCAGCTCGCGCTCTACCGGCTCGCCTACGCGAGCTGGGCGGGAGTCGCCCCCGAGATCGTCGACGCGGTGTTCTATTTCGTCGAAGACGACCGAGTCATCCGCCCCGAGCAGCTCTACGACGAAGCAGCGTTGCGGCGTGCCTGGGCGTCGGTCTCGGCGTCGGAGTCGAGGGCGTCGGCCTGACCCGGGCGAGCGGGCGGATTCGCATCGCCCCAGTCGCTCAGGTCGAGCGGGATCGGGGCCGTGGCATCCATCGGGGGCGTGTCCCGTTCGCCGGCGTCGCGGCGCTCGAGCTCCGAGAAGTCGTAGGTGTCGGTGAGCATGCTCGAACCGCCCTCGCGCGGCACGTGGTCGCGCGGCGTCTCGTCGAGCATCCGCTCGACGTCGCCGACCGTGAGGATCGGGCCGGTCTCGGGCGACAGCGGCTCGCTCGATCGGTCGTGCACGCTCTCGACGAGCCCGTCGAGCAGCCCGACCGCATCGTCGACGATCGACTCGTCGTGAACCTCAACCCCGTGCAGCAGCCATTTCGCCAGTTCGAGCTCACCGTAGAGCAGCGCCCGCTGCGGCAGGTGCGCGTCGGCGCCACCCTCGCGAGCCGCGATGTACGCCTCGAGCGCGCGCTCGGCGGCGGCCCCTCGCGACGTGAGCAACCAGTGCAGGTCGATCGCCGGGTCGCCGAGCGCGAGCGCGGACCAGCCGATGATGCCCGTGACCGTCTCGCCGTCGACGAGCATCGAGTCCGCACTCAGCGCGCCGTTGACGACCGTCGGGCGGAATCGCCAGAGCGCCTCGTCATCGGTGGCCTCCTCCCAGCGGCGAAGGATCGCGGCGGGCAGGCGACCGGTGTCGGCGGTGCGACCGATGAGCTCGACGACCGCATCGTGCGATTCCTCGGCGGTCTGCCGCGGCAACCCGGCGTCGGCGACGAACCCGCTCGGCAGGGCGTGCACGGCGGCGATCGCGAGGCCCACGGATGCCGCGAGCCGCTCGTGCGCGGTGAGCCCGTCGGCCGACTGCACGGCACCCGGCAGGTACTTCGTGACGATCGCGCGCGTGCCGTCGATCGGAGCCTGCCCGACATAGGTCGGCACGGCGAACGGGAGGCGCGCGCGGATTCCCGGCGTCATCGCGTGAAGCGCCACGAGGTCGGCCGACTGCTCGGACTCCGCGGCTTGGGAACGTGGAACACGGATGAGCAGGTGCTGCTCGTCGAGGGCGGTGAGCTCCACCGCATCGAACGCGCCATGGCTGCGGCGAGTATGCGGCCGAGCGGCGTTCACCTCGAGACCGGGCACCGCCGCCGTGGCCAACGCGGCTAAGGTGAGAGGGGGTCTGGCCATGGCACTCAGCTTAAGCAGGCATCTCCGCGAGCCGAGCGACCGCCACGCCTTCCGGCCGACTCCGACCGAGCAGCGAGAGGTGGTCCGTGACCGTTTCCACGTCCCCACCACTTGCCCGTGCGCCAATCGATCGTGATGGCAGGACGCGCGCCGACCCTGAGTTCGAGGCGCGATTCGACGCCGATCCGACCTCCCGCGTCGTGGCACTCCGGCTCGGCCGGGCGCTCCTCGCCGAGCGCATCGAGGGTTCGATGCCGGCGCTGGAGCTCCGGCATCCGAGTGAGCTTCCCGAGCCGGTGCTGCGCTGCTACCTCGGCCGTGCCGACGACGTCCTGTACGAGGTGCGGGTGTTCGACGAGGATGCCGCCGCCCTGATCGAACCCGAGGAGGCACGCTGGTCGGGCCTCCGGCAGGCCGTGCCCCTGCTCGGCGGGCGCGATGCAGCACTGGTCACCGAGGCGGTGGCGATGGCCACGTGGCATGAAGGACACGCGCATTGCCCGCGATGCGGCGCGACGACGGTGTCTGTGCAGGCGGGCTGGGCGCGGCGCTGCGAGAACGAGGGCAACCTGCTGTTCCCGCGCACCGACCCCGCGGTCATCGTGCTCGTCGTCGACGACGACGATCGGGTGCTCCTCGGGTCGAACGCGCTCTGGGAACCGCACCGCTTCTCGCTCCTCGCCGGCTTCGTCGAACCCGGTGAGTCACTCGAATCCGCAGTGGTGCGTGAGATCGGCGAGGAGGCCGGCGTGCTCGTCGACCGCGTCGAATACGTCGCGTCGCAGCCCTGGCCGTTCCCGGCGAGCCTCATGCTCGGCTTCACCGCACGCATCGCCGACGGAACTCCTGCCGCATCGGCGGCGGCCGACGGCGAGGAGATCATCGAACTCCGCTGGTTCACCCGCGACGATCTCGTCGCCTCGCTCGGCGACATCGCCCTTCCCGGCGAGACGTCGATCGCCCGGTGGTTGCTCGAGCGGTGGTTCGGCGGCCCGATCGACGGGGGCTTGCCGTGGTCGACGCGATGACCGCGTCATCCGACCCGCTGCTCGACGCCCTCGACGATGAGCAGCGCGTGGCGGCCGAGGCGTTGCTGGGCCCGGTGTGCGTGCTCGCCGGTGCGGGCACCGGAAAGACGCGCGCCATCACGCACCGCATCGCCTACGGTGTGTCATCGGGCGCCTACGACCCGGCGCGGGTCATGGCGCTCACGTTCACGTCGCGAGCTGCTGCAGAGCTCCGCGCGCGCCTGCGCGCACTCGGCGCGGGTGCAGTGCAGGCGCGCACGTTCCACGCCGCGGCGCTCGCGCAGCTGAACCACTTCTGGCCGCTCGTCGTCGGCGGACAGGCGCCGCGCGTGCTCGAGTACAAGGGGCGGCTGCTCGGGCAGGCGGCCGAGAAGCTGCGGATCAGGGTCGATGTGCCGACGTTGCGGGATGTCGCAGCTGAGATCGAGTGGCGCAAGGTGGCGGCCCTCGGCCCCGACGCCTACGAGGCGCGGCTCGCCACTCGCGGAGCGCCGGGGGCCCTGAGCGCCGAGCCGTTCCTCGCGCTCGTGCAGGCGTACGAAGATCTGAAGGACGAGCGGCGCATGCTCGACTTCGAAGACGTGCTGCTCGCGACGGCCGGCATGATCGAGTCCGAGGCATCCGTCGCCATGCACGTGCGGGAGAGCTACCGGCACTTCGTCGTCGACGAGTACCAGGACGTCTCGCCCGCCCAGCAGCAATTGCTCGAGCTCTGGCTCGGCGGCCGTCGCGACCTGTGCGTCGTCGGCGACGCGAGCCAGACGATCTACTCCTTCGCGGGAGCGAGCTCGCAGTACCTGCTCGACTTCGAGCGCCGGTTCGACGATGCGATCGTCGTGCGGCTCGAACGCAACTACCGCTCGACGCGCCAGATCGTCGGCGTCGCGAACCGGCTGATGCGCGGCCGGGCGGGCGCCCTGCGGCTCGAGGCCGTCGGCGACCGGCAGGGTGCCGAGAGCGGTGGGCGCGGCGCAGCGGATGCCGCGGCGATCGCCCCGCTCGCCGAGCCCACGGTCACCGCCTACGCCGACGAGCTCACCGAGGCCCGTGGTGTCGCCACCCGCATCCGATCGCGTATCGACGCGGGCACCCCGCCCGAGTCCATCGCCGTGCTCATGCGCGTGAACTCCCAATCGGCGATTCTCGAGCGCGCTCTCGAAGAGGTCGGCGTCGGCTCGCGGGTGCGGGGCGCATCGCGATTCTTCGACCAGCCCGAGGTGCGCGAGGCGGTGCACGCGTTGCGCGCGGCGGCGCTCACGATCGCCGGCGAGCCCCTGTTCAAGTCGGTGAGCGACGTGCTCCGCTCGATGGGGTGGACGGTGCAGCCGCCCGACGGGCCGGGTGCCGTGCGGGCCCGTTGGGAATCCCTCAACGCGATCGCGCGGCTCGTCGACGACGCCCCGGCGGGCACGACGTTCCGTGCCTTCGCCGACGAGCTGCGTGCTCGTGCCGAGGCTCAGCACGAGCCGACCGTGTCGGCCGTCACCCTGGCGACCCTGCACTCGGCGAAGGGCCTCGAGTGGGACGACGTCTTCATCGTCGGCCTCACCGAGGGCATGCTCCCGATCGCCTACGCGAAGGGGTTCGACGCCATCGACGAGGAGCGCCGCCTGCTCTACGTCGGCATCACGCGGGCACGGCGCCGGCTCGAACTGAGCTGGCCGCGCCAGAGCGGAACGCATCGAGGGGAACGGGAGCCGTCGCGGTTCCTCCAGGAGCTCGGCAACCGCACCCAGGGTGCGGGGAATGGCGCTGGAGCCGCGGCTCGCCGCCGAGCCTCTGGAGGGTGATCGACGCCGCAGCGAGGTCGGAGGTGCCACGCGAGATGCGGTCGTCGATGATCGACGCCGCGAGCGCCGCGGCATCGTGCGCGACACGAGCGGTGAGGCCCGCCGCTGCTCGCCCGGCGAGCTGTGCGGCGATCACCGGCCACGCCACGTCGGCGTCGCGCCGCGAGAGGTCGAGGCAGCGCAGGCACGGCCCGGCGCCCGGTTCGACGAGCGGGCCCACTCGCGTGCCCGACTCGTCGAAGACGAGCGAGAGGTGGGGCACGTCGCTGCGAAGCCATGGCAGGTAGCGCGGTGGCGGGATCACCCATGCGGCGGCGATCACCGCGAGGTCGGCGTGTTCCGGGTCGACCTCGTCGACTGGCGCGACGTCGTGGCCGAGCGCCGTGAGGTTCGAGGCGAGGCGCTGCGCCACGATGCCGTCGGCGTCGAGTGCAATCACCGCCCGGTGCGACGGGGCGACGGATGCCGCGTCATCCGTTGCGGCCTCGGGTTCGAACGTCGGCGCGAGCACGTCGAGCAATCGGGCGGTGTCGGCGGGGGAGCCGCCGAGGCCGGCCCCTATCGTCTGGAGCGTCGAGAGACGTGCGCCGTGGCGGAGGGCCGCGATGAGGCCGGTCTCGAGCTCGCCCGGATCGCGGAGCACGACACGCGGCATTATTGCGCCGAACTGCAGTTCGTGCGGCGAGCGCCACACGAGCGGGAGGGCCGGGTCGATGCGGGGGACCATGCGGAGAGCTTGCCCCAAGTGCCGCGGAGGCGGCGGCATCCGTCCACAGGGCCAGTCGACGTGACGGCGCTCGCCGCCTAGGGAGCCGGCTCCTCGCCGTCTTCGCCGGGAGCCGTGGGCGTCTCGCCGCGCAGCAGCTGCTCGAGCGCCTGGTCGAACTCGTCTTCGGCTTCGGAGCCCGCGTCGGCGCCCGTGAGTCGTGCGATGAGGGCGCTCGGGTCGTCGAGGTCAGCGGCCGTCGGCAACAGGTCGGGATGCGACCACAGCGCATCGCGCGCGTCGACCCCGACGGCGTCGGTGACTGCACGCCACATCGCGGTCGCCTCGCGCAACCGCCGCGGCCGCAGCTCGAGCCCTACTAGGGTTGCGAACGCGGACTCGGCCGGGCCGCCAGAGGCGCGACGGCGGCGGATGGACTCGGCGATCGCGTCGGACTTCGGCAGCCGTTCGGTGGCTGCGGCCGTGGCCGCGTCGACCCAGCCCTCGACGAGCGCGAGCATCGTCTCGAGCCGGGCGAGCGCCGCCTGCTGGGCCTCGCTCTTCGGGCGGATCAGCGCGCCGTTCACCACGGCGTTGCGCAGCTCTTCGGTGTTCGATGGATCGAAGCCCTCGGCGAGCTCTTCGAGCCGATCGGTGTCGATGTCGATGCCGCGGGCGAACGCGGTGATCGCGGTGATGAGGTGCAGGCGCAGCCACCTCGCGTGCCGGAAGAGTCGCGCATGCGCGAGCTCGCGCACCGCGAGGTAGAGCTCGACCTGGTCGGTGGGGATGTCGAGTCCCTCGCCGAACACGGCGGCGTTCTGCGGAAGGATCGCCGCGTGCCCGTCTTCGAGCAGCGGGATGCCGATGTCGCCGCCCGAGACGACCTCGGTGGCGAGCTGGCCGACCACCTGGCCGAGCTGCATGGCGAAGAGCGCGCCGCCGATGCCCCGCATCATCCGGCTCGCACCCTGGATCATCGATTGCAGCTCTTCGGGAGCCTGCTCGCTCATGACCCTCGTGAGGGAGTCGGAGATGCTGATGGCGACGGGTTCGGCCAGCTGCGACCAGATGGCGATGGTCGAGGCGACCCACGCGCGTCGGGTGAGCAGTTCGGGGGCGCCCGCCAGCGCTGAGAACGAGACCGCCTCGTCGAGCCAGAGCGAGGCCACCTGGAACGCCTGGTCGAGCCGGGCGCGCTCCTGGTCGGTGATCTGACGCTGGCCGGATGACGCTCGCTCCTCGCCCTGGCGCTGGGCGACGCTCCAGTCGATGCCATCGCCGGCCTGGTTCATCGCCTGCTGCAGTTGGCCGAACAGCGCGGCGATGCTCGCCGGATCGTTCGGGAGGCCGGCCGCCCCGGCGAGTTGCGACGGATCGATGCCGCCCGCGCCCGAGAGCAGCTCGCGGAGCATCTCCCGGAACTCGTCTTCGGGGCTCAGGTCGCCAGGCTCATCGTCTCGATCGGCCACTGCAGCCACCTCCCAGTCGCGTCTCGTCAACCGTAACGCGAGCGCATGGCCCGATGTCTGGGAAATGGCCTAGGCTGGCGTTCCGGGTGTCCGCCCTTCGCGAACAGCGCCGGGCCACGGGCCCGCACACCGGCGACGACACCCCGGAAGGAACGAACACGGATGGCCCTCTTCGCCGACGAGCCGTCACCTCATGCTCCGTCGTCGGCACGTGACGAGCGCCGCCCGTTGCGTGAACGAATCGGCTGGGCGTCCCTCACGATCGCCACGGCCGTCGCGGTGGTGTTCGCGCTGCTGCCGTCGCCCTACGTCATCGAACGACCGGGACCGGTCTACGACACGCTCGGCACGGCAGACCGCGACGGCGAGGCGGTGCCGCTCATCGAGATCCCCGACGAGCGCACCTATCCGACCGACGGCGAGCTCAACCTGCTCACCGTCTCAGTGGTCGGACTCCCCGGTCAGACCCCGAACTGGCTCGAGGTGCTCGCTGCGTGGCTGGATCGCACGCGCTCGGTCGTGCCGGTGGAGTCGGTCTTCCCGGTCGGGGTGAGCAACGAGGACCGCGACGCGCAGAACGAGGCGGCGATGGTCGACTCGCAGCATGACGCGATCGCCGCGGCGCTCGTCGATCTGGGCTACGACTTCCGACGAGACGTGACGGTCGCGGGACTGCTCGACGACTCGCCCGCCGACGGCGCGATCGCCGAGGGCGACGTGATCGTCTCGGTGAACGGCGGCGACGTGCATTCGGTCGACGAGCTGCGCCGGGCGGTGCAGGAGAACGGGCCGGATGCCGCGGCGTCGCTCGTGATCGCACGCGACGGCGTCGAGCGGACCGTCCAGATCACGCCCGCCGATCGCGATGGCACGAGCGTGCTCGGCGTCGGGGTGCGCATGCAGTACGACTTCCCGATCGACATCGAACTGCAGCTCGACAACGTCGGTGGGCCAAGCGCCGGCATGATGTTCGCGCTCGGCATCGTCGACAAGCTGACGCCGGGCGCCATGACGGGCGGCGAGATCGTGGCGGGCACCGGCACGATCGACTCGGCCGGCGAGGTGGGGCCCATCGGCGGCATCCGCCAGAAGCTCTGGGGAGCCTCGGATGCCGGAGCCGAGTGGTTCCTCGCCCCCGAGGCGAATTGCGGCGAAGTGGTGGGGCATGTGCCCGACGGCATCGAGGTCTTCGCCGTGTCGACACTCGAAGAGGCTCGCGCCGTGGTGGAGGATCTCGCCGACGGCACCGTGACCGGCTCCTACCCCTCGTGCACGGCCGGCTGAACAGCCGTTTCCAAGCGAACGAACCGTAGGATGGAATCTCGATCCCATCCCGACCGAACACGAGGCCGAGAGTGTCAGCACAGTCGCAAGAACCGAGGATGCCGCGCCGTCGTGCGCCGATCGCGATCACGATCGGGGTGGTCGCAGCCCTCGTCATCGCATTCTTCGTCTTCGCGGGCCTCTACGCCGACGTCCTGTGGTTCGACCAGCTCGGCTTCCTGCCGGTGCTCACCACCGAGTGGATCTCGCGCATCGTGCTCTTCGTCGTCGGCTTCGTCGCGATGGCGCTGCCCGTGTGGGCGTCGATCCAGATCGCCTATCGCACGCGACCGGTCTATGCGAAGCTCAACTCGCAGCTCGACCGCTACCAAGAGGTCTTCGAGCCGCTCCGCAGGCTCGCCATGTTCGGCATCCCTGTGGTGCTCGGCGTGTTCGCGGGTGTCTCGGTGTCGAGCCGGTGGGAGCTCACGCTCACCTTCCTGAACCGCACGCCGTTCGGCACCACCGACCCTCAGTTCGGGTTCGACGTGGGCTTCTTCGTGTTCGAGCTGCCCTACTACCGTTCGATCGTCGGCTTCGCCTCGGCGGTCGTGCTGCTCTCGGTGCTCCTCGTGATCGCCACGAACTACCTATACGGCGCGATCCGGGTGAGCGGCCGCGAGGTCGTCATCTCGAAGTCCGCGCGAGTGCAGATCGCGATCACGGCCGGCATCTACCTGCTCCTCCAGGCCGTCAGCATCTGGTTCGACCAGTATGCGACGGTGACCGAGACCGGCGAGCTGATCACCGGTGCTGCCTACACCGACGTCAACGCGACGATCCCGGGCCACGGCATCCTCGCGGCCATCGCCGCGGTCGTCGCGGTGCTGTTCTTCATCACGGCGGCCATCGGGCGCTGGCGTCTCCCGCTCATCGGAACGGCGCTCCTCATCGTGTCGAGCATCCTCATCGGCTCCCTCTATCCCTGGGTGGTGCAGCGCTTCCAGGTCGACCCGAGCGCCCGCACCCTCGAGGCGCCGTACATCCAGCGCAGCATCGACCTCACTCGTGATGCCTACGATGTCGCCGACATCGAGCAGATCCCATATGAGGCGACGACCGACGCCACGCCGGGCGCCTTGCGTGCCGACGCCGAGACCACGGCGAACATCCGCCTCATGGACCCGCTGCAGATCAGCGACGCGTTCGCGCAGCTCGAGCAGTTCCGGCAGTACTACCAGTTCCCCGACGCCCTCGACGTCGACCGCTACAACATCGACGGCGCGACGCAAGACACGGTCGTGGCCATTCGCGACCTCAACCTCGCCGGCCTCGGCGACGCCCAGACGTGGTTCAACACGCACCTCGTCTACACGCACGGCTACGGCCTCGTCGCCGCGGCGGGCAACCAGCGCTCGGTCGACGGCCAGCCGGTCTTCCTCCAGTCGAGCATTCCGTCGACGGGTGACCTCGGCGAGTTCGAGCCGCGCGTCTACTTCGGCGAGGAGTCACCCGAGTACTCGATCGTCGGCGCCCCCGACGGCAACGACCCGGTGGAGCTCGACTATCCCGCGGGCGGCGACGGCGGCCAGACCCAGACCACGTTCAAGGGCGAGGGCGGCCCGAAGCTCGACAACGTCTTCACCAAGCTCGTGTACGCCCTGAAGTTCCAGTCGGAGCAGATCTTCCTCTCCGACGTGGTCACGAACGAGTCCCAGATCCTCTACGACCGCGACCCGATCCAGCGCGTGCAGAAAGTCGCGCCCTACCTCACGCTCGACTCCGACGCGTATCCGTCGGTCGTCGACGGTCGAGTCGTCTGGATCGTCGACGGCTACACGCTCACCGACCAGTACCCGTACTCGAACAAGCAGAGCATGAGCGATGCCATCGCCGACAGCGAGGGCCTCGCGCCGACGCTCGCGTTCGACGAGGTGAACTACATCCGCAACTCGGTGAAGGCCACGGTCGACGCCTACGACGGCAAGGTCACGCTCTACGCGTGGGATGAGGAAGACCCCATCCTGCAGACGTGGCAGAAGATCTTCCCGACGACCCTTCAGCCGATGAGCGAGATGTCGGGTGAGCTCATGAGCCACGTGCGGTACCCGTCCGACCTGTTCAAGGTGCAGCGAGCGGTGCTCGGCCGCTACCACGTGACCGACGCGAGTTCGTTCTACTCGCGTGAAGACGCGTGGACCACGCCGAAAGACCCGACCGCCGGCGCCGGCAGCACGCTGCTGCAGCCGCCCTACTACCTGACGATGCAGATGCCCGGTCAAGACGACCCGTCGTACTCGCTGTACTCGTCGTTCATCCCCGAGGCCAGAGGCGAGCAGAGCCGGAACGTGCTCCGCGGGTATCTCGCCGTCGACGCCGACGCCGGAAATGTCGATGGTGAGCGCTCCGACGGCTACGGCAAGCTTCGATTGCTGACGTTGCCCGAAGACGACAACGTGCCCGGTCCCGGCCAGGTGCAGAACAAGTTCAACGGTGATCCGAGCATCTCGGCGCAACTGAACATCCTGAAGCAGGGCCAGTCCGAGGTCATCAACGGCAACCTGCTCACGGTGCCGGTGGGTGGCGGTCTGCTCTACGTCCAGCCGGTGTACGTGAAGTCCACCGGAGAGACGAGCTATCCGCTCCTCCAGAAGGTGCTCGTGGCGTTCGGCGACCACATCGCGTTCGAAGACACCCTCGACCTCGCGCTCGACGTGCTGTTCGGCGGCGAGTCCGGCGCCGAAGCGGGCGACAACGAGGTCGAGCCGGGCACCGAGCCGACGACGCCGCCCGAGGAGGGCGCTCCCACGACGCCCGAGACGCCGACCGACGAGGTGCAGGCGTTGCTGAACGAGGCATCGCAGGCGCTGAAGGAAAAGGAGGCCGCGCTCGCCAAGGGCGACTGGGCCGCCTACGGCGTGGCCGATGAGCGGCTCGCGGAGATCATCACGAACCTCATCGAGTTGACGTCCGCGACGTCGACGACGACCGAGTGAGCTGAGCACCGACCGCGGCCGACGGCAGAGCCATCGGCCGCGGCCGGCGCGGGCAGTGCGCGGTTCAGTCGAGCGGGCCGGACTCGGCCGCGCGCAGGACCCCGCCGAGTGTTCCGCCGAGCTCGTTGCGGTAGTCGCCCGAGAGATCCCACCACATGGCCCCGCCGTATCCTTCGGTCGTGAGCCAGTCCGCCTTCGCCGTGATCGACGACGGGTCGTCGAGGCTCCACCAGTCGCCGGTCGCGGCGTCGTAGCGCCACGAGGCCCCGACCTCGGCATCGAAGTACGCGTCACCGACGTCGCGGATCTCGAAGTACGGCTTCGTGCCGAGCGATCCTGCAGCGGGCTGCCACGCCTCTGAGCCGTTCGTGACGCCGCTCCAGCCGTGTCCGTAGGCCGCCAGGCCGGCGTTCAGCTGTTCGGGGCGAGCGCCGGCGTTCAGGTACATGCCGACCGCGACGTCGAGGCCCAGGCCCCAGTTCTGCGTGCCGTCGGGATGCAGGTTGCCCTGGTGTCCCGTGGTGTTCGGCACCCAACCGCCGTGGAAGTCGTAGCCTTGCACGTTGAGGAAGTCGACGGCCGCGAACAGCCGGGGATCGAGCCATCCGCCCTGCCCGGCGTTCCAGCCGCCGGCGGGCGCGAAGGCGGTGAGCAGGTAGTCCTCGCCGGTCACGGCGCCGTAGGCGTCGAGCTGCGCGCGGAACTCCTCCATGAGGGCGAGGAAGTTCTCATTGTCGGCCGGGGTCGCGTTGGCCGTCTCGCCTCCGGTGACCGGCCACTCCCAATCGATGTCGATGCCGTCGAAGATGCCGGCTGCCGAGCCGGGGCCACCCTTTCCGTCGATGACGGGCAGGTTGCCCTTCAGGTAGAGGTCGATGCACGAGGAGACGAGGGCCGTGCGGCCCTCGGGTGTCGCCGCGGCCGCCGAGAAGTTGTCGGACCAGGTCCAGCCGCCGAGCGAGATGAGCACTTTCGTCTCGGGGCTGCGCTCCTTGAGCTTGCGCAGCTGGTTGAAGTTGCCGGCGAGCGATTGCGTCGCCTTGTCCTTCTTCCCGTCGACGGAGTCGGCTGCCGAGACGAGCCGGAGGAAGTCGTTCTGCGCATCACCCTCGCCGGCGACGTCGAGGATGTCGCAGCGAAGGTCGGCGGTCACATTGCCGAAGGCGTAGTTCAGGTGCGTGACGTCGCGGATCGCGCCCGTGTCGAAGAGGCCCTCGATCTGGTAGTCGCGAGTGACGGGAGCGTCGGACATGAGGTAGCCGACGCTGCGATATCCGTTGATGTCGGCCGAGCCCGCGACGGGCGGCGGTTTCGATTGGCCGGGCGCGGCGAGAGCAGGGGAGGCGATCGCGGAGGCGGCGATCGCGGTGGCGGTGGCCAGCGTGATCGAGGCGCGGCGGAGCGTGCGGCGGCGTGGTGACATGGAATCCTCATCGGTCTTGTCGGGGGTGGGTATCCGACGAACTGGAGCGGTCTCGGGGACAGTACCAACGCGCGGGCGAGTTGGGAAGGGTTCCTAACAAAGTGGTGCATTCCGACAGCCGATACCCGTGTCGGCGGCGGAAAGCTACAGTCGCGTGCGATGCGATGTCGGGATGCCACAGGCGACCGCGGCTTCGATTCGACGGTGGCCGGGACGCGTGCTAGTGTTATCTCTTGTGCCGCGGGGTGGAGCAGTTCGGTAGCTCGCTGGGCTCATAACCCAGAGGTCGTAGGTTCAAATCCTGCCCCCGCAACCAACAAGTCCCGGTCAGATCCGTTTTTTCGATCCCCACAGAGGGAAAGGGGATGACTGACTCGGCACAAATCCGGCGCAGCCTAGGCTGCGCCGGATTTTTTCGTCGCTGCGCGATCGTTGAAAATCGGCTCGGCTCGGAGAAGGTCCGCCAAACGATCCTTCAGCGGGTCGAATGCCCAAGGCCTTACTCCTGGCGCGGTCGCCGCCATACGACAAGAGCGCCGAGCCACATGACGATCAGGCCGCCGGCGATTCCGAACCCGATCACGTTGAGGTCCAAGCCGGCTGCGAGCCGCCACACGCTGCCGTCGAGTCCGAGTTCATGGCCGAACATCGCGACAAGCTCGGTGGTTCCGACTGCGACGGCAACGATGACGGAGATCGCGGTGATGGCCAGGTTGTACCGAAGCTTGCGTGCGCCGTCGGCGAACGCCCAACCGTACGCGTAGCGCATCACCAGTCCGTCGGCGGTGTCCAGGAGGGACATGCCCGCGGCAAAGAGGAGCGGTAACGCCAGCAGGGTGTACCACGCGATCCCGGACGCGGTGCTGGTTGCGGCAAGGACCAGCAGGCCCACCTCGGTTGCGGTGTCGAATCCGAGGCCGAAGAGTACACCGAGCGGATACATCTGCCAGGGTGCGCGGATCGCTTGCATCACCGGTGCGAAGAGACGGGAGAGGGGGCCGCGGCTCGTCGCGTGCTCTTCCACCTGAGTCATCGTCATCTCACCCGAGCGCACCTGCCGATATGTTCGCCACGTCGATGCCAGCAGGACGACGTTGATTGCCGCAATGAATCCCAGGAACAGACCCGACACGGTTGTGCCCACGGCGCCGGTGACCTGGTGCAGCGCGGATTTTTCGTCCTGGAGCGGACCGGCCAAGGCACCCACGCCGAGCGCGAGCAGCACCACGAGCGCCAGCACGATCGTGGAATGGCCGAGTGAGAACCAGAACCCCACCGACAGGGGCTTCTTGCCGTCACTGAGCAGCTTCCGGGTCGTGTTATCGATCGCCGCGATATGGTCGGCATCGAACGCGTGCCGTAGGCCCAGGACGTAGGCGGTGAGCCCCACCCCGAGACTGAGAGACGCGCCGGCACCCGCTTCTCGCCCACCTTGTGCCAGGAGGACACTGAACCCCGCGACATGGAGGGCCAGAATGGCCCCAACCATCCCCGCGAGAGAGAGGCCGGTTCCGCGGCGATCAGAACGCGCTGACGCTGGGGCGCTGCTGCTCGCAGTCGACGACATCGGACTCAACACCACCGCGCCCGGGGAAAGACGAGTCATTCGACTGACCTGACCGAGTCAACCCCTCGAGGCGAGGACAACCCTCCTGCCGTGAGAGGCACGGCAGTGGCCACGGGGGGAACCGCAGATGACTTGGCTATCTCCGACCACGTCGCCCAGACGTCATCCATCGGCGACTCGTGCATGAGGTCGCCCAAGTGTCGTGCCACCGCCCCGGGCTGGTCGAGCAGCATCGCGCCAGGCTGGAGGTCAGGGCGAAATCCGACCGCGACTACCGCGTCCAGCACTCGCGCCGAGCCCAATATGCCTGGCTCAGGGAAGGACCCGTCGACGTCGAGGTCCTCGTTGAGCACTGGGCCGTCGGGATCCGTGATCGAGATGTGGGACGTGAGGCTCCCAGCCGTCTCACCCTCCCGACCCAGCACGATGGTCTCCCGGATGACAGCGCATCCACCCTGGTCAAGGTCGATCTGTGTGCGGCGCTCGACGCGTGCGCCCGCTGCGACGACCAGCGGCAAGGCACGCCAGAGGAGAGTTCCCCCTGATCCGACCCGCGCAACAAGCGTCAATTGAGAAGCCGACCTCGGAGCGCGATAGGCGACCATGCCGCCGACGTCTTCGAGTTCAAGGGTGCAGTCGGGCCCGACGTCCACCTCGACGTGAACCAGGTCGCCGCCGAGAAGGAGCATGCCGGCAGCGCTGAGAGCAACGTGCGCGGTGCCGGAGGTCCGTCCTACAAGGCGCGGAGCCAGGGCGCCGACCGCCAAGTCGACGTGCGCCCGGGGATGCCCGGCCCGCACCGCGATCCGCGTCGTCGTCATTTCCGAGTGTCGGAATGCGAGTGGACGTGATGCGGCGCACTCGCGTGGTGCTCGTCCCCGCTCGTCTCGTCGTGGGCGTGGACGAAGCCTCCTTCTGGGTGCTCTTCGTCGGCGTGGAAGTGCGGTGCCATCGGCCCGGGGTCCTGAGGCACGTGCGTGCCGCGCCGGTGGCTCTCGAGAACGCCGAGCACCCAGGCGCGCAGCGCAGCGATGGACGCGACGTCCGAGCGCGACAGCGCCAGGACTGCCCGGCCCTCGCGCGCCACCGACGCATCCGCCACCATTTGCGGCACGTCGACGCCGACGTACGGTGCCAGGTCGGTCTTGTTGACCACCAGCAGGTCGGCTCGGCCGATGCCCGGGCCGCCCTTGCGGGCCACGTCGCCGCCACCTGCGACATCGAGCACGAAGATCTGCGCGTCGACCAGCGCCGGTGAGAACGTCGCGGTGAGGTTGTCACCACCGGACTCGATAAGCACGACATCGAGGGGGGCGAAGTCACGCTCGAGGTCTTCGGCGGCGAGCAGATTCGTGGTGATGTCATCGCGGATCGCGGTGTGCGGGCACGCGCCGGTCTCGACGGCACGGATGCGCTCTGGCTCGAGCACTCCGGCCGAACGGAGGAATCGGGCGTCTTCGTCGGTGTAGATGTCGTTCGTGATCACCCCGAGCCGGAGCTCGTCTGCGAGGGAGCGGCACACGGTTGCGATGAGCGAGGATTTGCCGGTTCCCACGGGTCCGGCAACGCCCAGGCGCAGTGCACGGGTGGGGGTGTTCTCAGGCACGGAAGAGCCTCCTGGTGGTCAGGGCATGGGCTTCCGACCATGCCTCGCTTTGCGGCGCACTCGCCGCGGGGATCTGGTGGGCAGCGGTGATGCTCGACACTGCGGCGACCTGCGGCTCGATGGATGAGCAGGCTTCGAGCACCATCGCGACACCGTGCGCGGGATCGCCGGGTTCGAGCTTCAGGAGCGCGGCTACGGCGCATGCCATGTCGTCGTAGACGGTGAGCCGGACCAGGCTCTCGGCATCGATTCCCGCGTGTGCGGCGATCGCACCGAGCACGAGCGGCCGCGGCGGGGACTCGCCGAGGTGGTCGAGCGAGGATCGCACTTCGGGCCAGATCCGCCCGGCAAGCCGAAGAAGGCCGCGTCCGAGATCCTTCGAGGCATCACGGATCGCACGGCTCGGCGTGCGCGCAGCCCATGCCCGCTCGATCGGTGCCACCGGGATGCAGTCGAGCGCCCTGTGCCGGGCGAGCACAGCGGTGCCGGCATCCACCATGCCCGTCGTCCGCGCTCTGGCACGCAGGAACGCGGGCACGTCCGCGACCGGCATCCCCGCCAGCAGTGCCGGCTCCACCCCCGACGACTGCGCATGACCGCCGCTGGGGAGGCGCGCATCCGCCAGCAGCAGGCTGATCGTCTGTGGTGACGGCTGCATCAGAAGAGGTTGTACAGCTGGGCGAGGGGGAGGGATGCCGCGGGCGCCGGTTCGACGTCTTCGCCGTCGATCGCGATCTCGAACGTGTCGGAACGAATGCGGATCGCCGGCAGAACGTCGTTGTTCTTCATGTCGGCCTTGCCGATCTGACGCGTGGGCTCGACCGCAGCCAGGCGACGACGCAGGCCGAGCGTTTCGGCGAGGCCGGCATCGAGCGCCGCCGGCGAGACGTACGTCACCGACAGGTCCGCCCCGATCGTGTCACCGAAGGACGGTCGCATCATCACGGGCTGGGGCGTCGGGATGGAGGCGTTCGGGTCGCCGAGCGCGGCCCACGCGATCGCGCCGCCCTTGATGACGACGCCAGGCCGGACACCGAAGAACTTCGGGTCCCACACAACGAGGTCGGCCAGCCTGCCGACCTCGACCGACCCCACGTCATACGCGATCCCGTGAGCGATCGCGGGGTTGATCGTGTATTTCGCCACATAACGACGCGCGCGCTCGTTGTCTGCCGGCATCCCGCCGCCCAACTGGCCGCGACGGTGTTTCATGACGTGTGCGACCTGCCACGTGCGCGTGACCACTTCGCCGATCCGGCCCATCGCCTGCGCGTCGGACGAGGTCACCGACAGGGCTCCGATGTCGTGGAGGATGTCTTCCGCGGCGATCGTGGTGGCACGGATGCGCGACTCGGCGAACGCGAGGTCCTCCGGCACCGCCGGGTTGAGGTGATGGCAGACCATCAGCATGTCGAGGTGCTCGGCGACCGTGTTGACGGTGTGAGGGAGCGTCGGGTTCGTGGAACCGGGGATCACGTTGGGCAGCCCTGCGATCGAGAGGATGTCGGGGGCGTGACCGCCGCCGGCGCCTTCGACGTGGAACGCGTGGATCGATCGGCCCCCCATCGCTGCAATCGTGGACTCGACGAATCCCGCCTCGTTCAGCGAGTCCGAGTGCAGCGCGACCTGCAGGCCCCAGTCCTCGGCCGCCCGCAATGACGCGTCGATCGCGGCGGGGGAGGAGCCCCAGTCCTCGTGCACCTTGTAGCCGGCGGCCCCTGCGAGAGCCTGCTCCTTCAGTGCGGCCATCGACACCGTATTGCCCTTGCCGAGCAGCAGGACGTTGATGGGCAGGGGATCGAGCGCACGGTGCATGGCTGACAGATGCCACGCCCCCGGGGTGACCGTCGTCGCCTTGGACCCCTCCGAGGGCCCCGTGCCGCCGCCCACGATCGTCGTGATCCCGGTGGCGAGGGCCTCGTGGATCTGCGAGGGCGAGAGCAGATGGACGTGCGAGTCGATGGCGCCTGCCGTGACGATGCGTCCCTCACCGGAGATGACATCAGTGGACGGCCCGATGATCATGTCGATGCCGTCGCTGATGTCGGGATTGCCAGCATGCCCGATCCCGACGATGCGACCATCTCGGATGCCGATATCGGCGCGGATGATGCCCCACCAGTCCAGGATGATCGCGTTCGTGATGACGGTGTCGAGGGCGCCGTCCGCTCGCGTCGTCGTCGCCTGCGCCATGGACTCGCGGATCGACTTGCCGCCGCCGAAGACAGCCTCCTCGCCGCCGACGGTGAGGTCGCGCTCGATCTGGATCCACAGATCGGTGTCGCCCAGCCGCACCTCGTCTCCTACCGTCGGCCCGTAGATCGCTGCGTAGCGTGATCGGTCAAGCCAGACCATGGAGCAGCTCCTGTCCGTCGGCCTTGATCTGGATGCCGGGAACCCGGCGCGCCCCGCGCAGTGCCACGGCGTCGAGCGCCCGCGACGCGCCCGGCTCGAAGCGCTGCGACGTTCCGGAGGGGATGTCGAGGCGAAATCCGTGTGCGAGGGCACGGTCGAACTCGAGGGCCCCGTTCACGTCAGGGAGGTGGATGTGCGAACCGATCTGGATCGGGCGGTCGCCCGTGTTCACGAACACGAGCCGGATGCGCTCGGCCTCGCTGCGGTCGGCGTTGAGCTCGATGCGCCCCGGTTGGATTCGGTAGGCGCCAGGGCCTTGCGAGGAAGGGGATGCCACGGCGACTCCTCAGTCGATCGGGTGGTGGACGGTGATGAGCTTGCGACCATCCGGGAACGTCGCCTCGACCTGCACATCGGCGAGCATTTCAGGAACGCCCGGCATCACCTGATCACGCCTGAGCACGGTGCGGCCCTCCTGCATCAGCTCGGCGACGCCATGTCCTTCTCTGGCGCGTTCGATGACCCAGCACGACAGCAGGGCGACCGTCTCGGGGTGGTTGAGCAGGATGCCCCGCTCGAGCCGGTCGCGCGCGACCATCGCGGCGACCGACAGCAGGAGCTTCTCGGTTTCGGCGGGAGTGAAGTGCATTCGGGCCTCCGGCGGGTGATGTCAGAAGTGTGCCATATCGAGCCAGTTGGCCGGAGGTCATCGCCCGTCTGAGTCCCCGCACTCGGGCATGGAAGCCCGGAATCACGCCGATTTCACCGCGAAGTCCGGCTGATGGTTAACAGAATCGGAACAATCGAGAAATGTCAGAGTAATGCCACGGTCCCATGCTGGCACTACCGGAGCAGTCGGCGATCACGTTCCGCCGATCCAAACCGGCATGCGAAGCCCGGCACCACCCGACATCGAGACGCACGCACCACCGGACCACCCCCTGCACCACGCTCCGATTCACCGATCAGCTCGTTCCGTCACTCCCTCGGCACGCCCTCCTTTCGGCGTGCCCCGGAATGGTGCCGGGGCGACGGCGTCATTCGGCGTGCCTGCAGGACGCAGCATCCGATCCGAGAACGCATCACCTGCATCACACAGAAACGGAGATCCACATGAAAACGACACGAACTCGAAGGGTGCGCAGCCTGCTGGCGATCCCCGCCCTCGCGGCGGCGGCGACCCTCGTGCTCGCCGGCTGCGGTTCCCGCGCCGGCGACTCCGCGGAGCCGACAGGGTCCGGTGCCGCGTCTGAGAGCTGCATCGACACGTCCGGCGACACGATCAAGCTCGGCTTCCTCAACTCGCTGACCGGTGGCATGGCGATCTCGGAGCAGACCGTCTCCAACGTCCTGCACATGGCCGCGGATGAGATCAACGCCGACGGCGGCATCCTCGGCAAGCAGATCGAGTACGTCCAGGAAGACGGCGCCACCGACTGGCCGACCTTCGCGGAGAAGACCGAGAAGCTGCTCACTCAGGACTGCGTCGCCGCGATCTTCGGCGGCTGGACCTCGTCGTCCCGCAAGGCGGTCAAGCCGGTCGTCGAAGAGAACAACGGCCTGTTCTTCTACCCGGTGCAGTACGAGGGCCTCGAGTCGTCGCCGAACATCTACTACACCGGTGCGACCACGAATCAGCAGATCATCCCCGCGATGGACTACCTCGCCGCGCAGGGCGTGAAGACGCTGTTCCTGGCGGGCTCCGACTACGTGTTCCCGCGCACCGCGAACGCGATCATCAAGTTGTACGCCGCCGAACTCGGGATCGAGATCGTCGGCGAGGAGTACGTGCCCCTCGACAAGGATGACTGGACCACCCAGGTGTCGAAGATCGCCGCGGCGGACCCGGACTTCGTCTTCAACACGATCAACGGCTCGTCGAACGTCGGCTTCATCAAGGCGTACTACGACGCCGGTCTCACCCCGGAGACGACGCCGATCATCTCGGTCTCGATCGCCGAGGAGGAGGCGCCGGCCATGGGTCACGAGGTCACGGGCAACTACGCGTCGTGGAACTACTTCCAGTCGCTCGAGGCTCCCAACAACCCGGGCTTCATCGAGCGCTGGCAGGCGTACCCCGACAGCAGTGGGGTGACCTCCGACCCGATGGAGGCCGCGTACATCTCGCTGTACCTCTACAAGGCTCTGGCCGAGGCGGCCGGTTCGTTCGACGTCGACGAGATCAATGCCGCCGCTGCGGAAGGCGGAATCACCGTCGACGCGCCGGAGGGCGTCGTAACGCTGGACGGCGAGAACCACCACATCTCCAAGCCGGGCAACATCGGCAGGATCAACGCCGACAACCAGTTCGACATCGTCTGGTCGTCCGAAGGCTTCATCGATCCTGACCCGTACCTCGAGGGGTACGACTGGTTCCCCGCAGACGTCCGCGATGCTCTCGTAGCCGCCGCGGGCTGATCGCCTACTGGGCGTGGGGTCCCGTGCACACTCGGGTACGGGACCCCACGCTCTAGAACCCCCTACCAGAACTCCTCACCGTAAAGAGAGAGGGCAGCACATGGATGCACTCATACCGCCGCTATTGAACGGCACCGCGCTGGGTGCGCTCCTGCTGCTCGCAGCGCTCGGGCTCACCCTCACCTTCGGCCAGATGGGGGTGATCAACATGGCGCACGGGGAGTTCATCATGGCCGGTGCCTTCATCGCGTACCTGACCCAGCTGGTCGTCACCTCCAGCAACACCTCGATCGTGCTGGCGCTACCGCTCGCCTTCCTGGGCGCGGGTCTCCTCGGCCTCCTTCTGGAGGTCGGCATCATCCAGTGGATGTACCGACGGCCACTGGATACCCTCCTCGTCACGGTCGGGGTGAGTCTCATCCTGCAGCAGATCGCGTTGCAGATCTTCCCCGCCCAAGGCGTCCCCGTGGAGAGCCCCGGCTGGCTGGATGGGCGGGTGGACACCCTCGGCTATGCGTGGCCGCTTCGCCAGGTGTTCACCATGCTGCTCGCAGCCCTCTGCCTGGCCGCTCTCGCGGCCTGGCTCAAGTACACGTCCTTCGGACGCCGGATCAGGGCGACAGTCCAGAACCGGGACCTCGCCGAGACCAGTGGTATCCCCACCCGCACGGTCGACCGCATCACCTTCTTCGTCGGCTCCGGTCTGGCCGGGGTGGCCGGAGTCGCCGCATCCCTGATCGGCGGCACGAATTCTCAAATGGGCACGCAGTACATCATCCCGGCCTTCCTTGTCGTCGTCGCCGGCGGAGTCGGACAGATCAAGGGCACCGTCATCGCCGCGTGGGCCGTAGGCATCGCGTTGTCGTTCTTCGCCGATTGGACGACCGGAAGCATGGCCCAAGTGCTCGCCTTCGTGCTCGTGGTGATCTTCCTGCAGTTCCGCCCACAGGGCCTGTTCACCGTACGAACCAGGGGATTGACATGATGAAACTCAAACCGTGGCTTCCCCTCATCGGCATCGGGGTGTTCGCCGTTCTCCTGCTGGTCGTCGCCCCCGCGGTGCTCTCCATGCATTGGATCAACAACCTCGGCAAGTATTGCTGCTGGGCGATCGCGGCGGTAGGGATCGGCCTGGCCTGGGGCCGAGGTGGGATGCTGGTCTTGGGTCAGGGGGTCTTCTTCGGGCTCGGTGCCTACGCCATGGCGATGCACCTCACGTTGGAGACCGCGGGGCCCGACCGCCTGCCGGTCTTCATGATCCTGTACGACCCATCGGCGCCGCTTCCGGCTTTCTGGGAGCCGTTCCGCAGTGACTCGTTCACACTCGTGGCCATCGTGCTGCTCCCGGTGATCGTGGCGTCGATCCTCGGCTACGCGCTGTTCAAGCGCCGGGTCAAAGGGGCGTACTTCGCGATCCTGACTCAGGCGCTCGCCGTGGCGCTGGCCGTCCTGATCAGTTCTACGATCCGGGAGACCGGTGGTGACACGGGGCTCAGCGACTTCAAGTACTTCTTCGGATTCGTCCTTGACGACGACGCCAACAAGATCATGGTCTTCATGATCGCGGCCGCGATGCTCATCGTGTGCCTTCTGGTGGTGTGGCAGCTCAACCGCAGCCGCTTCGGCGAACTGCTGATCGCCACGCGGGATGCGGAGGAGCGCGTTCGGTTCCTCGGCTACGACCCCGCCAACATCAAGCTGGTCGCCTTCGTGGTCGCCGCCGTGATGGCCAGCATCGCAGGAGCCATGTTCGTCCCCATCGTCGGCATCATCACGCCGGCGGAGATCGGCGCCTCCGCCTCGATCCTGATGATCGCCGGTGTGGCGCTCGGTGGCCGCGCCTCGCTCTTCGGTCCGGCACTCGGGGCGATGGCGATCGGGTGGGGTCAGTCGAGCCTCGGTTCCAGCTGGCCAAGTGGGTGGATCTACATCCTGGGCCTCGTCTTCATCCTGGTGACCCTGTTCCTACCGATGGGATTGTCCTCGCTGTCGGGCAGGGCGAAAAGCTTGGTGTGGCGCTCACGCGCAGCGCCGACCGCGCCCGCCGCCGCCTCGGCACCTGTGCTCGAGGAGCTGAAGAAGTGACCATGACTCGTTCGCTCGTTGTCACCGATCTGCGCGTCGAGTTCGATGGATTCGCCGCCGTCGGCGGCGTCTCCTTCGACGCCCACCCCGGCGAGGTCCGATTCCTCATCGGCCCCAACGGCGCCGGCAAAACGACGTGCATCGACGCCATCACCGGCTTGTCCAAGGGCTCCGGCTCGGTGAAGCTCGGCGACCAGGAACTGCTGGGCAAGTCCGTCAACAAGATCGTCCGCCTCGGAGTCGGCCGTACCTTCCAGACCGCGAGCGTGTTCGAGCAGCTCTCGGTTCTGCAGAACCTCGACATCGCGGCAGGGCTCCACCGCTCTTCCCTCTCCCTGCTGCGTGCCCGACGCGGCATCGAACCGGCGATCGAGTCGGCACTGGAGGAGACGGGACTCACCGCGGAGCGGGAGACGCCCGCAGGCATCCTGTCTCACGGCCAGAAGCAGTGGTTGGAGATCGGGATGATGCTCGTGCAGGAGCCCCGCGCGCTGCTGCTCGACGAACCCGTCGCCGGGATGAGCCAGGACGAGCGGACCGCGACGGGGGAGCTGCTGCAGCGCATCGCCCAGCGCCGCATCGTCCTGGTCGTCGAGCACGACATGGATTTCATGCGCCGTTACGCGTCGCGCGTCACGGTGCTGCACCAGGGCAAGGTGCTCTCGGAGGGCGCGGTGGCGCAGGTGCAGGCCGACCCCAAGGTGCAGGAGGTCTACCTCGGTACCGCCGGGGCCGCGACCACGACCGCAATGCTGGCCGTGGCCGACACGACGACCGCGGTGTCGAATACCGCTACGCAAGGGGAGGGGGCCTGAAGTGCTCGAGCTGAACGACATCCACGCCGGCTACGGCCGCACGCTCGTGCTGCACGGCGTGACGCTGCCGGCCTCCGACAAGGTGGTCGCCGTGCTCGGCCACAACGGCGCCGGAAAATCGACGCTGCTGCGCGTCGCGATCGGACTCATCAAGCCGCGCAGCGGCCACGTGATCTTCGACGGCGAGGACGTCACGTCGCTGGCACCCAACAAGCGCGTCGCGCGCGGCATGGCATACGTGCCGCAGGGCCAGCAGTCGTTCTCGCAGCTCACGACGATGGAGAACCTGCAGCTCGTCGCCGACGGCCGCAAGCGCGGCAAGTTGCTCATCGACCAGCAGCTTTCGCGCTTCCCCGCCCTGGAGAAGTTCGCCACTCGCAAGGCCGGCCTGCTCTCGGGCGGCCAGCGTCAGCAGCTCGCAATCGCCCGGGCGCTCATCACCGAGCCGAAGATGCTCATCCTCGACGAGCCGACCGAGGGCATTCAGCCGACGATCGTCGCCGAGATCGAGCACACGGTGATGCAGCTCGCAAGCGAGGGCCTCTCCGTGCTGCTCGTCGAGCAGCACATCGGCTTCGCGCTGGAGGCCGCGGACAAGTACCTCGTGCTCGCGAGCGGCTTCGCGTCGAGCACCGGCGACGGCGGAGCATCCGCGGCCGAAGGCGTGCGTGCGGCAATGGCGATCTAGCGCTGTCTGCGCGCAATGCGGCTGTAACACGCAAACCGGGACAATGAGCCCAACGTGCGAGGCGCAGGGAGTGCGACGTGGCGAGGGCAGACAACGCGCGGGCAGCCGCCGAGGACAGCCTCGAGGACTATGCCTTCCGCTACGTTCCGCGGACGTTCCGGCGCTGGAGCGCCGGCTCGATCGGGGTCACCGCCCTCGGCTCGATCGCCTTCCTCGCCGATTTCTCGATCGGGGCCAGCGTCGGCATCGAGCACGGCACGAACAACGCCGTGCTCGGCATCCTGTTCGCCTCGGTCATCATCTTCATCGTCGGCCTGCCCATCGCGTACTACGCCGCTCGCTACAACCTCGATCTGGATCTGATCGCGCGGGGGTCGGGGTTCGGCTACTACGGCTCGTCGATCACGACCGTGATCTTCGCCGTGTTCACGTGCATCTTCTTCGCCCTCGAGGGGGCGATCATGGCGCAGGGGCTCCACATCGCGCTCGCCATCCCGCTCCCGATCGGCTACCTCATCTCCACCGTGGTGGTGATCCCGATCGTGATCTACGGGATGCGCGCACTCGAGCGCCTGCAATTCTGGACCACACCGCTGTGGCTCGCGCTCGCTCTGCTGCCGCTGCTCTGGGTGATCGTGTCCGACCCCGACGCGGTGAGCGCGTTCGTCGCGTTCACGGGCGCTTCCGATGGCGCCGTCAGCTTCGAGGCGATCGTCGCGAGCGCGGCTGTGTGCTTCGCGCTGACTCCCCAGCTGGCCGAGCAGATCGACGTGATCCGGGCGATGCCGCCGCGCACGAGCGTGAATCGGCGGTCATGGTGGGCCTCGCTCATGTTCGCGGGACCCGGCTGGGTGCTCTTCAGCGGCATCAAGCAGGTCATCGGCGTCTTCCTCGCGGTCTACCTCATCACCCGCGCCGACCCGGCTCTCGGCCAGCAGGCCGCCGAGCCGGTCCGCCAGTTCATCGCCCTCTACGAATCGATCATGCCGGAGTGGCTGGCGATCGGGTTGGCACTCGTTCTCGTCGTCGTCGCCCAGGTCAAGATCAACGTCACGAACGCCTACTCCGGGTCGCTGGCGTGGTCGAACGTGTACACCCGGCTCACCAAGACCTACCCGGGCAGATCGATCTTCATCTTCTTCAACCTCGCCATCGCGCTCGCGCTGATGTGGATGGACGTCTTCAGTCTCATCAGCTTCGTGCTCAGCCTCTACGCGAACGTCGTGATGGCTTGGCTGGTCACGATCGCCGCCGATATCGCGATCAACAAGCATGTGCTGCACATGTCGCCGATCTACCCCGAGTTCCGTCGCGGCATGCTGCGCGATTGGAATCCGGTCGGCCTCGTCTCGGTCGGCCTAGCGTCGCTCCTGTCACTGGCGGCGTTCGGGGGACTGTTCGGCGAAGGGCTGCGGCCGTTCTCGGTGCTGATCGCCATCGGCGTCGCCGTGATCACGACCCCCCTCATGGCGGTGGCCACGCGCGGCAGGTACTACCTGCGACGCCAGACGGATGGCATCGCCTCGCCGATACTCGATGCCGACGGCAACCCGTCCGGGGTGCGGCTGCGCTGCCATGTCACTGGGTACACATTCGAGCGTCCGGATATGCTGGCATCGGCGGAGCGCGGGGCTCATGGCGAGACGCAGTATGTGTCGTCACTGGCGCTGACGCTGGACGACTCGGATCATTATGTGCTGCCTGCCGAGCCGACGTCGTGGCGGGACCATTCGCCAATGCGGACGGCCGAAGAGACCAGACGACCGAAGGGAAGGGGCGGATGATGGCGGAGGGAGTGGATACTCCGACCGCGATCCTTGCCAACGCCGCTGCGGCTCTGCGTGAGAGTCCGTTCGACGACATCTCGTACCGCTCACTGGGCGACGCGGTCGGCGTGTCGGAGAGGACGGTCTACCGTCACTTCCCGACGAGATCGCATCTCCTGGAGGGCGTCGCGGGGTGGATCGAGTCCGCCGAGTTCCCGTTGCCACCGTTCGTCACGATCCCTCAGTTCCAGGACGCGTCGCGCGCCCGGTTCCTGGCCTTCGATTCGTCGCCGGCGTTCGCCTTCGTGTGTGCACGCGCCGCATCCATCTCACCTACCGGAGAATCGGAAGCCACGTTCTTCACACGCGCCCTGGTAGCTATGCTCGCGACGAATCATCCCTCGGTGAACGAACGCGATCTGCGCCGGGTGGCGGCCACGCTGCGCTACTTCGCGTCGGCGCACTTCTGGGCTCGCATGCGGACCGGCTTCGACATGAGCGCGCCGGAGATCTCGGATGTCTTCGATCGCACTGTCGTCCAGGCCTTGAGCGGCCTTCCCACCCTGTCACGGACCTCGAGATGAATCACTCCTTTTCGCGAGCGCGGGCGTGACGATGTCCGCCACATCTGAACCCGATGACCGATCGGCGGGCGACGTCAACCGCACGCAGGAGGCGATCCTCGCCGCCTACGCCGAGTTGATCGAAGAACTCGGCACCGACGACGTGTCGTTCCGGCTGATCGCCCGACGTGCGGGAGTCGGCGAGCGCACGATCTTCCGCAACTATGCGACACGGGTAGATCTGCTGCTCGCTGTGGCCGCATGGATCGAGCGTAGGATCTTCCCGCGCCAGGACTCTCCGAGCATCTTCGACATGCCCCTCACGATCCGGGCGGCGATGGAGTCGTACGACCATCGACCGGAACTGGCGCACGTCGTGGCCGAAACCACGATGCGAGGCATCAGCGGCGCGACGCCCAGCCCACGAAGGGCCATGCTCGAGGAGATGATCGATGCCGAGGTCCCTTCGCTCGGAGACGCTGAGCGCAGGGCGATCGTTGCGGCCCTGGCTCACCTCGATTCGGCGGCGACGTGGGTCACGTTCCGTCGGGAGTTCGGCATGACCCGTAGCGACATCGCCGACGCTGCAGCGTGGGCAGCGGAGGCGGTGCTCGATCCGATACGCTCCCGCGTCGGCTGAGCCGAGCGAGCCCCGACAGTAGCGCGTCGATGCGGATCAACTGCACTCGAGTTGTGACCTAGACTGGAGGGACCATCGCAATTAGCTCGATCGAGAAAACACGATCTGACGAGGGCTGATTCGAGGGAAGACTGCCGAAAGGGAGTCGGTGCCGCGGGGTGGAGCAGTTCGGTAGCTCGCTGGGCTCATAACCCAGAGGTCGTAGGTTCAAATCCTGCCCCCGCAACCGAAAGAAGATCCCGGTCTCGTTCTGAGGCCGGGATCTTCTGCATTTCCGGGCGGTCCACAGACGCGCGTCGCACCGCCGCCCAGAGCGGATGCCTCAGCGCCGCGAGCCCGACGCGACTACGCTTTCGACATGGCCGAAGCGACCTCCCAGAGCCCCGCATTCGCGATCGCCGTCGCGCAGTTCGCACCCGGCCCCGACACCGCCGCGAACCGTGCGGAGATCGCGCGGCTCGCCGAGCTCGCGGCATCCCGTGGCGCAGGGCTCATCATCTTCCCCGAGTACTCGAGCTACTTCACGCCCGAGGCGGGTGAGGAGTGGCTCGCGGCATCCGAGCCCGTCGGCGGCCCGTTCACGCAAGCGCTCACGGTGCTGGCCGACCGTCTCGGCGTGCACCTCGTCGCCGGCATGATCGAGCGCCTCGAGGGTGAGCGCCGCGTCGCCAACACGGTTGTGGCCGTCGCTCCCGGCGCCGGCGTCGTCGCACGCTATCGCAAGCTCCACCTCTACGACGCCTTCGGGGAGCGGGAGTCCGACTGGGTCGCTCCGGGCGACATCGGCGAGCCCGAGCTCTTCGAGGCGGGAGGTCTCCGCTTCGGCCTGCAGACCTGCTACGACGCGCGCTTCCCCGAGGTCACCCGTCGCATCGTCGACGCGGGCGCCGACGTCGTGTGCATGCCCGCCGAGTGGGTGCGCGGGCCGCTGAAGGAGGCGCACTGGCGGCTGCTCGCCACCGCACGCGCCCTCGAGAACACGATGTACGTCGCGGCCGCCGACCATGCACCGCCCATCGGCGCAGGCAACAGCATGATCGTCGACCCCATGGGTGTCGAGCTCGCGACGATCGGTGAGGCGACGGATGTCGCGATCGCCTGGGTGTCGCGTGAGCGCATCGACGCCGTGCGCCGCATCAATCCGGCGCTCGAGCTGCGCCGTTTCGGCGTCAGCCAGCGCTGAGCGCGGCGAGCCGGGCCGACGCCTCCTCGAGCACGTCGAGGCGCTTGCAGAATGCGAAACGCACGAGGCTCCGGTATGCACCCTGGCGGTCGTGGTGCACGAACGCCGACACCGGAACTCCGACGACTCCGGCTCGCTCCGGCAGCTGGCGGCAGAACGCCGCGCCGTCGTCATACCCGAGCGGCGCGGCATCCGCGACGATGAAGTAGCCGGCCTCGGGAAGCGACACGGTGAAGCCGGCGGCGCTGAGACCCGCGGCGAGCACGTCGCGCTTGGCGTGCAGGGCGGCGGCGGCATCCGCGAAGGACGAATCGGGCAGGCCGAGTCCGACGGCGATGGCCGGCTGGAACGGCGCGCCGTTCACGAACGTGAGGTACTGCTTCACGGCGAGCACGCTCGTGACGAGCGAAGCCGGCGCGGTGAGCCAGCCGATCTTCCATCCCGTGGTGCTGAATGTCTTGCCGCCCGACGAGATCGAGATGGTGCGCTCGCGAGCACCGGGCAGTGTCGCGATGGGCGTGTGCGCGGCGCCGAACGTGAGGTGCTCGTAGACCTCGTCGGTCACGATGATCGCGTCGTGCCGGGTGGCGAGCTCGACGATGAGCGCGAGGGTGTCGGCGTCGAGCACGGTGCCGGTCGGGTTGTGCGGGGAATTCACGAGGATGAGACGCGTGCGATCGGTGATCGCAGCCCGGAGCTCCTCGGGATCGGGCCGCCAGTCGGGGAATCGCAGCGGCACCGTGCGGTGAACGCCGCCGGCTCGGGCGATGAGCGCCGCGTACGCGTCGTAGTACGGCTCGAACGTGACGACCTCGTCGCCGGTGTCGACGAGCGCCAGGATCGTCGCGGCGAGGGCCTCGGTCGCGCCCGCGGTCACGAGCACCTCGGATGCCGCGTCGACGTCGATGCCGTAGAAGCGCCGTTGGTGCGCCGCGATCGCCTCGCGCAGCACCGGTGCCCCGATGCCGGGCGGGTACTGGTTCACCCCGTCGCTGATCGCCTGGCGGGCGGCGTCGAGCACCTCGGCAGGGCCGTCTTCGTCGGGGAAGCCCTGGCCGAGGTTGATGGCGCCGGTGCGCGCGGCCAGGGCGCTCATCTCGGCGAAGATCGTGGCTGCGATCGTGCCGTCGGCGGCGAGGAGCCCGGCGCCGGCGGCGGTGCGCTGCCAGGGGCGCAGATCAGGTGCGGGGGAGAAGTCGCTCACGCTCTCACCGTACGTCAGGCTAGGGCCGGTACGCTGTCGCAGGGCGAGCGACGGGGCCACCCCGCGTTCGGATGAATCACTGCTCGTCGATAGCAGGATCACAGACTCCGCCGACCTGGCACACAGCTTGCGGCGGGAGGCTGGCAGCGCTTGGAAGGAGCAGACATGACCGACACCACCAACGGCGCCACGGGGGAGCCCCGCGACGGCGACGTCTCCGAGACCCCGGCCGCACCGGAGTCCGCCACGGAGCGGCCCGACGCGGCAGCACCTGCGGAGTCCGCACCCCCTGCCACCGGCACCGTCTACGAGCCCGGCCACGAGCCGCAGCCGTACACTGCGCCCCACTACGAGCACGAGGCGCCTGCCGCGGTCGCAGCACCGGCCTCGGCCGCACCCGCTGCGCCTGCTGCTTCCACCGGCAGCGCGAACGCGCCGGGCCACGTGCCGCCCGCGTTCGGCGGCCCGCAGCACACCCAGCCCACCACGCCGATCGCCGGCGGGCAGGCGCAGGGCACCGACGCCACCGGCACTCCTGGCGCACCGAAGCCGCGCAGGGTCGGTCTCGGCGTCGCCGCCGCGATCGTGGCCGCCGCCCTCATCGGCGGCGCATCCGGCGCCGGCATCACCACGCTCATCTCGAACAACGACGGCGTGGTCTCGAACGACAGCGCCGGTGTCGAGAGCATCGTCGTGAACGACCCCGATTCGGTGAACCAGATCACCGCGGTCGCCGCGAAGGCGAGCCAGAGCGTCGTGACCATCTCGGTCTCGAGCGGCCAGGGCGGCGGCACCGGATCGGGCATCATCCTCTCCGACGACGGCTACGTGCTGACGAACACCCACGTGGTCACGCTCGACGGCGCGACCGCCGACCCGTCGATCAAGGTGAAGACGAGCGACGGGCGACTCTTCGATGCCGAGCTCGTGGGCACCGATCCGCTGTCCGACCTCGCAGTCATCAAGCTCGCGGGTGCCTCCGACCTCACCCCGCTCAAGTTCGCCGACTCCGACGAGCTCAACGTCGGTGACACGGCGATCGCGATCGGCGCTCCCATGGGCCTCGCGGGCACCGTGACGAACGGCATCGTGAGCGCACTCAATCGCAGCATCGACGTGGCCTCATCGGCTGCTCCGGCGACGCCCGACGATGGGACCGACGAGGGTGACAACGGGCAGAACGGCTCGGAGAGCCCGTTCGACTTCTGGAACTTCCAAGGTCCTGAAGGCGGCGAGCAGCCGCAACAGCAGGAGGGCACCGGCCAGATCTCGATTCCGGTGATCCAGACGGATGCCGCGATCAACCCCGGCAACTCGGGCGGCGCGCTCCTCGACTCCGAGGGCAACCTCATCGGCGTCAACGTCGCGATCCTCTCGGCCGGCGGTGCGCAGACCGAAGCCGGCAACATCGGCGTCGGGTTCGCCGTTCCCGCGAACCTCGCCGAGCGCGTCGCGAAGGAGATCATCGAGAGCGGCTCGGCCACCCACGGCCTGCTCGGCGCCACGGTGACCGCCGCAGAGAGCGACGCCGAGAGCACCGTGGTCGGCGCACTCATCTCCGAGGTGAGCTCGGGCGGCGCGGCAGAGGCCGCCGGCCTCAAGTCGGGCGACGTCGTCACCGAGTTCAACGGAGTGCCGATCACCGACCAGACCGACCTCACCGCGCAGGTCCGGGCGCTGCCCGGCGGCGCCAAGGCGGAGCTCACGTACCTGCGCGGCGGCGATTCGCACACCGCGTCGGTCACGCTCGGCACGTTCGAGGGCTGATCTGAGCGGCATCGGATGCCGCACGGCGGGGCCGGATCCCAAGGGGTCCGGCCCCGCCGCGTGCGTGTGCCCCTCGAAGCCCGTCGCAAGGGCTGCTGCTAGGCTCGATCGACCCCAGCGCGAGTGAGGAACATGCCCGAGCAACACCCAGAGGCGGCGACATCGCCGCTCCTCGGCGTCTCCTACGTCATGCCGGTGCTGAACGACGCATCGCACGTGCGGGCCGCGGTGGAGTCGATCCTCGCGCAAGATTACGAGGGCCCCGTCGAGGTGCTCATCGCACTCGGCCCGTCGATCGACGGCACCGCAGGGCTCGTCGCCGACCTCGCCTCGCGCGACGAGCGCGTGCGAGTGCTCGAGAACGAGGTGGGCTCGACGCCGGCGGGCCTGAACATCGGCATCCGCGCCGCGCGTTACCCGGTGGTCGTGCGCGTCGACGCCCACTCGATGCTGCCCGTCGACTACGCCCGCGTGGCGGTCGAGGTGCTCGAACGCACCGGGGCCGACAACGTGGGCGGCATCATGGACGCGCACGGCGAGACGCCGTTCGAGCGGGCGGTCGCGATCGCCTACGGCACGAAGGTCGGCCTCGGTGGCACGCCATGGCACGTGGGAGGGCACGAGGGGCCCGCAGAGACCGTGTACCTCGGCGTCTTCCGAACGTCGGCGCTCCGTCGCGTCGGCCTCTTCGACGAGGGAATCAAGCGCGGCCAGGACTGGGAGCTGAATCGGCGCCTCCGCGAGACGGGCGGCATCGTCTGGTTCACGCCCCGGCTCAGCGTCACCTACCGTCCCCGGTCGAGCCTCGAGCGGCTCGGGCGCCAGATGTTCTCGACCGGCCTCTGGCGCGGAGAGCTCGCGCGTCGTTTCCCGGCGGCCAACGGCATCCGGTACTTCGTGCCCCCGGTCATGGTGCTCGGGGTCATCCTCGGACTGATCGCCGGCGTGTCCGGCATCGTGCAGGCCTCCGCCGGCGGGGCGCCGTGGCTGCTCGCCGGATTCGCCGTGCCGCTCGTCTACCTGCTCTTCGTCGTCCTCGCGACGATCGCCTACGCCCGCGGGCGTGGCGCAGCCACCGCCGCGTGGTTTCTCATAGTCTTGCCCTGCATCCACGTCTCGTGGGGGCTCGGCTTCGTGCTCGGCTATCTCTCGCTCACGAGCAACATCGCAAAGCACACGGGAAGGTGACGCGGATGTCCCCAGCCAGATCGGGTTCCGCCAGGCCCTCGAGCATCGCCGAGCTCCGCGCCGTCACCCAGCCGCCCGAGGTGCGCGGTCGCCGCAATGCCGAGCACTGGACGGCATCGCTCTACCTCCGTCAATTCTCGCCCTACCTCACATGGCTGCTCCTGAAGACGTCGATCTCGGCGAACGGCGTGACAGGGCTCATGATCCTCGTCGGGTGGTCGACCGCCGCCGCGCTGCTCATTCCGGGCATCTGGGGCGCGCTGCTCGCGGTCGTGCTCGGCCAGCTGCAGATGCTCGTCGACTGCTGCGACGGCGAGGTCGCGCGCTGGCGTCGCACGTCGTCGCCGGCCGGGGTGTTCCTCGACAAGGTCGGGCACTACACGACCGAGGCCCTCATCCCGATCGCGCTCGGCATCCGGGCGGCGGCATACCCGCTCGAGTTCCCCGCCGACTTCCTCTGGACGACGGTCGGCGCCATGCTCGCCCTCATCATCGTGCTGAACAAGGCGCTCAACGACATGGTGCACGTGGCACGCGCGAACGCGGGGCTCGCGAAGCTTGCCGACACCCCCGGTGAGACCGAGCCGCGCGGGGGACTCGTCGCCAAGCTGCGCAAGGCCGCGCGCTTCCTGCCGTTCCACCGCCTCTACCACTCGGTCGAGCTCACGCTCATCGCGTTCGCCGCGGCGCTCGTCGGCCTCGTGGGCGGCGAGCCGCTCGTCGACCGCCTCGTCGTCGTCGCGCTCCTGCCCCTTGCATTCGTCTCGGTGGTCGGCCACTTCGTGGCGATCATGGCTTCACGTCGTGTCCGTTCCTGACGACGTGAACCCCGGCTCGAACGAGGCGGCGCCCACGTTGCCGCACGTCGGCGTGGTGGTGCTCACGCAAGGCACCCGGCCCGACGACCTCGTGCGCGGCATCCGGAGCATCCTCGACCAGGAGGGCGTCGTCACCGATGTCGTCTGCGTCGGCAACGGGTGGGATCCCGCCTCGGCAGAGCCGCCGTTGCCGGCCGGGGTGAAGACCCTGCACCTGCCCGAGAACCTCGGCATCCCGGCCGGTCGCAACCGCGGCGTGCCGCTCGTTTCGGGCGAGGTGCTGTTCTTCCTCGACGACGACGCGTTCCTGCCGAACGTCCGGTTCCTGCGTGACGGATGCCGCATGCTCGCCGAGCGCCCAGAGCTCGGCCTCATTCAGCCGCGGGTCGTCGACCCCACCGGTCTCGTGTCACCGCGCCGCTGGATCCCGCGCATCCGCAAGGGCGATCCCGGGCACTCGAGCAACGTCTTCTCATGTTGGGAGGGAGCGGTGCTGCTGCCGCGCGCGGTCTTCGACCAGACCGGCGGCTGGGCCGACCCGTTCTTCTACGCGCACGAGGGTATCGAGCTCGCATGGCGGGTGTGGGACACCGGCCACGTCGCGTGGTACGCGGGCGACCTCGAGGCGGCGCACCCTGTGATCGACCCCGCCCGGCACGCGTACTACTACCGGTTGAACGCGCGCAACCGGGTGTGGCTCGCCCGCCGCAACCTTCCGGCGATCCTCGTGCCGTTCTACGTCGGCTCGTGGACCGCGATCCAGGTGCTGCGCTGGGTGCGCCACCCCGCTGCGCTGTCGGCCTGGTTCGCAGGATGGCGCGCCGGCTGGCGGGAGCACCCGGGGGAGCGACGTCCGCTCTCGTGGCGCACGGTCTGGCGGATGACGATTGCCGGTCGGCCGCCACTCGTCTGAGCCTCCACGGTAACGATCCCCTTTCGGTCCCGTCGTGAACGCGACCTCGCGGCATCCGTGCAGCCGGCCCTCGCTACCCTTGGACCCGTGGCATTGATGAGAGACGCGCGGCGCGCGATCAAGCTGGCGAAAGACGTCATGTGGTCGCGGCGCGCCCAGCGTGCGCTTGCGAAGAAGCTCGCCGAGCGCCCCCCGCTCGAACCGCACCACTACCGCGTCGGCGTCTACTTCGCCGATGGCAGGGTCAACCTCTACCAGCTGCGGCAGTGGTACAAGCCGCTCCTCGAGCTCTCGAAGCGGCATCCGGTGCTCATCCTCAGCCGCGCCTCGGGTTCCGCCCTGCAGTTGCTCGACGAGGCGCCGCTGCCCGTCGCCTACGTGCGCCGTGTCGTCGACCTCGAGCACGTCATCCACGAGCAAGACCTCCACGTCGTGCTCTATGTGAACCAGAACGCGAAGAACTTCCAGATGATGCGCTACGGGCGCCGCTGGCATGTGTTCATCAACCACGGCGAGTCCGACAAGATGTACATGACCACGAACCAGTTCAAGGCCTACGACTACGCGCTGATCGCGGGCGATGCCGCCCGCGCACGGCTCGAGAAGGTGCTCTGGGACTACGACTTCGACAAGCGGGCCATCCCGATCGGCCGCCCGCAGGCCGACCACTACCTCGACGGCTCGCCGCTGCCGTATCCGTCCGACGGGCGCGAGGTCGTGCTCTACGCCCCGACGTGGGAAGGCGACCGCGGGGCCGCAGCCTACGGCTCGATCGCATCGCACGGCGTCGAACTCGTGCGTGGCCTGCTCGCGACCCGCCGCCACCGGGTGATCTATCGACCGCATCCTCGCTCCGGAGTCGTCGACCCCGAGTACGGGGCCGCCAACCGCGCGATCATCGCGGCGCTCGCCGCGGCCAACGCCGCCGACCCGAGCGCCTACCACATCTACGACAACGGTCCGGAGCTCGGCTGGCAGCTCGCTGCCCCCGATGTCGCGATCGTCGACATCTCGGCCATGGTCTACGACCGGCTCGCCGCAGGCAGGCCCCTGCTCATCACCCGCCCGGCGAACCGCGAGGCGCAGATCGACACGGGCGGTTACCTCCAGGCGTGCGAGTGGCTCGAGGCGACGGATGCCGCGGCGATGGTCGCGCGCGTCGACGAGGTCACCCACGACGCGGCGGCACTCGCACGGCTCGGCGTGTGGGTCGAACGCTACTTCGGCGACACGACCCCCGGGGTGACGACCGCGCGATTCCACGACGCCGTCGACCACCTCATGGACGAGTGGTCGCGTTTCGCCGCCATTCACGCCGGCGAGCCGGAGATCGACGAGTTCGAGATCGAGGCCGAAGAGGCCGACGAGGCTCTCGAGGCCTGAGGTCAGTCGGCTGCGTCGTCGGGCGCGCGCTGACGGCGGCTGCGCGGGGTGATGGCACGCCTCGCTGCACCGGCGGCGCCCGCGATGCCGCCGCCGACAGCGGTGCCCACTCGTGAGAGGCGGCCTCCGGCGGCCCGCAGGAGCGTCGTGCCCTCGCCGGGTTCGAGCTCGAGCGGGAGCGCGGACGGTGGGGCCCCGAAGCCGAGTCGCGAGTGCCGCAGCACCCGTCGCCCGAGCATCTGATTGCCGGCGCCGCCGATCGCCGCCCCGATGCCGAATGGGATCGCCTTGCCGATGATGCCGGCACCGCCGCGCACCGCGAACTGCTTGATGAAGACCGTGCGCAGCCGGTCGACGACGGTGCCCATCACGGCCTTCGGCAGGCTGTTCGTGATGAGTTCGCCCCAGTACACGTTTCGCGTGACGCCCGCGCCGGTCACCTGCGACGCGAACTGGCGCACGAGGTCGACGCCCTCGTTCCCGAGCATGAGCGTCATCACGAGCGCGCGTGCTCGGTCTGGGTTCTCGATCGCAATGCCGTGCACCTCGGCGACGGACTGGGCGAAGAGCGCGGTCGCTTCGAGGAACCCGACGGTCTCCACGCCCGAGAGCGCCAGGGTGACGCCCGTGCCGATGCCGGGAATCACTGCCGTCGCGCCGACGGCCGCTCCGCCCGTGGTGACGGCGGCGAGGTAGCGGCGCTCGAGGATGCGAACGATCTGCTCGGGGGTCGCATTCGGAGACCGCCGACGGATGCCGCGAAGGTGAGCCACCACGATCGGACGCTGGATCGCCAGTGCACGGTCGATGGCGCGCTCCATGCCGTGGGCGCGGGGTTCGGCGGGGGAGGAGCTCTCGTGCTCGCCGCTGATGCCCTGGGGGCGCGGTTCGTTCGGGGCATCCGCCCCCATCGACGTGATCCGGTGCACGCGCTCGGTCATGGTGGGTCGATCTTACGAGATGCGCTCGACCGGGAGCTGAAAGCGAACGAATTCGGAACGCGAGGCCCGCCGAGCGTCGCGCTCACGACAGGTGCGCTCTGTTACGCCTTCGACCCGTGGTCGGCGTTGTAACGCTCGAGCACCTCGTCGATCGAGGCGTCGAGCACGAGCGCTCCCTTGTCGAGATAAAGGCCCCGTGTGCAGAACCTCCGCAGGTCGCGTTCGTTGTGCGAGACGAAGAAGAGCGTGCGGCCGCCCGCGAGCAGCTCGTCGATGCGCCGGTAGCACTTCTCGCGGAATCCCTTGTCGCCGACCGCGAGCACTTCGTCGACGAGCATGATGGGCTCCTCGAGCTGCGAGATCACCGCGAACGCGATGCGCACTTTCATGCCGCTCGAGAGGTGCTTGTATGGGGTGTCGAGGAAGTCGCCGATGTCGGCGAACTCGATGATCTCGTCGAACTTCGCGTCGATCTGAGCCCCCGTCATTCCGTGCAGGCCCGCGGTCAGGTAGACATTGTCGCGCACCGTGAGGTCGTCGACGAACCCGCCCGTGATCTCGATGAGCGGTGCGACGCCGCCCGTGACCTCCACGATGCCCTCGTCGGCGATCATGACGCCTGCGACGAGCTTCAAGAGGGTCGACTTGCCCTGGCCGTTGCGTCCGACGACGCCGATGGCCTCGCCGGGGCGCACATGGATCGACACGTTGCGCAGTGCCCAGAACTCGCCGGGACGGGTGCGGCGGCGGCGGCCGGCGAGCAGATCCTTGAAGGTTCGGCGACCGCGACGATTGCGACGGAACCGGATGCCGAGCCCGTCGGTGCGGATGGCGGTGTCGGTCGCCGAGACGGCGGTAGTGGCATCCACGTCAGATCTCCTTCAGCACTTGGCGCAGGCTTCCCCGGAAGACCAGAAGGCCGATGGCAAGCAGCGCAACCGACATCGCGGCCGAGATCACGACGTTGAACCAGTCGAGTTCCTCGGGGAAGAAGCCGGCACGATACAGGCCGAAGATGCCCGACAGCGGATTGAAGGCCGCCCAGACGTGCAGTTCGCTCGGCAGGTTGGACACGCCGTAGATGATCGGCGACGCGTAGAACAGGAAGCGCAACACGAGCTTCACCGCGCGCTCGAGGTCGCGGAAGAAGACGACGAGCGGGGCCACGATGAGCGCCACGCCGGCGGTGAGGATGGCCTGCAGCAGGATGGCGAGCGGGAAGTACGCGAGCTCCCATCCGACCCGCGTGCCGGGTACCAGGATCGCGAAGAGCGCGAGCACCGGGAGGGCGAACACGAACTCGATGCCCTTCGAGAGCACGATGCGGTTCACCCAGATCGTGCGAGGGATCTTCGTCGACCGCACGAGCTTCGCGTCCTTCAGGAACGCGCGCGTCGAGTCCGACACCGCCCCGTTGAACCACATCCACGGCAGCAGCGCCGAGAGCAGGAACACCATGTAGGGCTCGGTGCCCACGGGGCGCTGGAACACCTGTGTGAACACGAACCAGTAGATGCCCGCCATCACGAGCGGATCGAGCACCGACCAGAGGTACCCGAGCGCAGACGTCGAGTAGCGCACCTTCAGGTCGCGTGTGGTGAGCAACCACAGCGAGTGCCGGTAGCGATCCCACGGCGTTCGCTGCAGTGGATGCGTGTCGGCGTAGCTCATCACGCTCTCATCGTAGATGCCGTGCCGCGGTAGGTTTGTCAGCAGACGATCGGCGCGTGCCGAGCCCCGTCGGAAGGAGCGTCGTGCACCGCACCAGCACCCGCGTGATTTTGAGCTGCGCGGCCATCGGCGTCGGCGGCGGGCTCTTCGCGGCCGGGGCGGGCTACCTCGCGGGCCTCGTCGCCGGCATCGTCCCCATGCTCTACGGAATCACGATCGGTTCGCATTTCCTGCCGAGCGCCGTCGCACTCGCGTTGCTGAAACGACCGGGCGTCGCGATCCTCACGGGGTTCATCGCGGGTCTCGTCGGGGCGGCGTTCGCCCCGCAGTGGATCCTTCGCTTCCTCGGCACGGGCCTGCTCGTCGGTGCGCTCCTCGAGCTGCCGTTCCTGGTCACCCGATACAAGAACTGGTCGCCGGTGCTCTATTACCTCGCCGCAGGAGCCGCCGGCGTGCTCCTCGCCGCCGGCACCTTCGTGGTGCTCGGCCCCGAGCATTACGCCCCGTGGTTCTGGGCGCTCTACCTCGCGCTGTTCGTGCTCAGCCCGGTGCTCTTCACGTGGCTCGGCCGTGCGATCGCGGTGTCGCTCTCCCGGGCGGGTGTCGCGCGAGCGCTCACCTGAGCCGCCACAAGCGCTGACATGCGAAGAGCGGATGCCGCGAGGCATCCGCTCTTCACTGCTGTGCTGCTGCGATCACACGAAGTGGTTCGCACGCTCCAGGTCTTCTGCGAAGTCGATCTCGACCGCGTAGAGGTCGGAGATGTCCATCGGCTCGACAAGCAGGCCGTTCTGCTCGATGGCGAGCTCGAGGCCGCGCTCGAAGTAGTCCTGGTCGCCGACGCGCGCGAGGTGTGCGAGGAGCGTGGACTTGTCGCGGCTCGAGATGTAGTTGATGCCGACGGCCTCGCCGAGCCCGCCCTTGACGGTCTTGGAGAGCTCCTTGATGTAGCCCTCGGCGCTCGTGGTGTACTTGACCTCTTCGTCGGACACCTTCGAGGTGTTGACGGTCACGAACGACTGGTCGCGCGCGATGAACGGCAGCGCGCGGTCGAGGATGCGCGGGTCGAAGACCACGTCGCCGTTCATCCAGAGCACCCCGCCCGACTGCGACGCCTGCAGGGCGCGCATCAGGCTCTTGGAGGTGTTGGTCTGGTCGTATTCCTCGTTGTAGACGAACGACGCCTGCGGGAATGCCTCGATGATGTGCTCGAGCTTGTAGCCGACGACGATCGTGACGTTGGCGTTGCGGCCGAACGCGTGCTCGATGTTGTCGAACTGCTGGCCCATGATCGTGCGGCCGTCGCTGAGCTCGGTGAGGGGCTTGGGGAGGGATCGCCCGAGCCGGCTCCCCATGCCGGCCGCGAGAATCACGATCTGGGTGTTCACTGCATCTCCTTCGGTGGGTCGGATGTCGGGAGCCGCGACACCCATCGCAGGGTGTTCGGCGCAAATTCATCCGGAAGTTCACATATGGACACGCCGTTATGCCGGAGTTCAGGATACCGGGAGGGCGCCACCCCCACCACGGGGGAGGGACGTCGTGTCAGGATCGTGATGCGACGTTCAGGAGATCCCCAGCTTTTCGGACCGTGTGAGGAGGCCCGAACGAGCGCTGCAAGAGCCGTCTTGGTAGGTTGGCTTGGTGACTTCTGTTTCGCGCTCCAACCAAGACGACGAAGCAGCCGAAGGCACCGGCACGGGGGTGCCTGAAGCAGGGGAATCCCCGACGGGCGCGGCGGCTGAAACCTCGTCGACCCCGGCACGTTCGGGTGCGACGAAGAGCACGGCCGCGGGGAGGTCCGCGGCACCCAAATCGACGGCTGCGAGGCCTGCCGCGAAGTCTGCAGCCGCCAAAGCTGCAGCCGCGAAGCCTGCAGCCGCGAAGCCTGCAGCCGCGAAGCCCGCGGCGAAGGCAGCCGCTGCGAAACCGGCGGCGAAGTCGGCAGCGGCGAAGTCCGCAGCGGCGAGGTCGGCAGCAGCGAAGGCGGCGGCAGCCGAGCAGGCTGAAGCCGAGCAGGCTGATGCGAAGCCCGAAGACGTGAAGCCGGCGGCACCGAAGCCCGCAGGCGCGAAGCCGGCGACGGCGAGGTCGACCGCGGCGAAGTCTGCGGCGGCGAGGTCGACCGCAGCGAAGTCGACCGCAGCGCGGACCGGAACATCGAAGCCCGCCCCGAGGAAGCCGGCCGCGACGACGACGGCGGAGGGTGAGACGAACCAGCCCGCACCCTCGAAGCGTACCGCGGCCTCCCGAGCCGCGTCGGCGGATGCCGCGGCAGCGCGAGGCGAGGCGGCGAAGTCGACGCGCACCCCGCGGGTCACGGCAGCGGAGGGTGCGGCCAGCTCCTCTGCACCCAGCCGCGCGGCGGCGGCGGCGGCCGCGAGCAGCCAGCGCCAGGCCCAGCGCGTCGCGGCTTCGCTCACGACCGAGACGACGGCGGCAGAACGATCGTCCCGTAAGCCCGCGACGGAGGTGCCCTCCGCGGAGGTCGGCGAAACGTCGACCGCAGAAGCGCCGGCCGTGCGATCCGAGATCGATGAGGAGACGGTCGAGCGTGCGCCCTCGCGTGCCGCAGCCGAGGCGACCGAGTCGGCGGCGGCGATTCCCGCACCGATGGCAGCAGCCTTCGTTGCACCGACCACCGAGTCGGCGACATCCGATGCCATCGCACCGGCAGCTGACACGACGGCCAACGAAGAGACGGCCACCGCCGACCAGGCCGTCGCCGTCATCCCCGTGCCGAAGAAGCCCTCACCGCGCAAGAAGCGCACGCTGCGCGTCGCGCGTCCGGCTCCTTCCGCCGACGCGCCTCGAGTGCTCGCGATCGAGGGCCTCGTCAAGCGCTTCGGCCCGAACACCGCGGTCGACGGCATCTCGCTCGACGTGCGCGCCGGGTCGTTCTTCGGTCTCGTCGGGCCGAACGGCGCCGGCAAGACCACTACGCTCTCGATGGTCACGGGGCTGCTCCGGCCCGACGCGGGCACCGTGCGCATCCACAACATCGATGCGTGGGACAACCCTCGGGCCGCCAAGCGCGCCACCGGCGTGCTGCCCGACCGCCTGCGTCTCTTCGACCGCCTGACGGGAGCTCAACTCCTCTATTACTCGGGCGTGCTCCGGGGCCTCGACAACCGCACGGTACGTGAACGGAGTGCCGACCTCATCGCAGCGTTCGGACTCGACGACGCCGTCGACCGTCTCGTCGCCGATTACTCGGCGGGAATGACGAAGAAGATCGCCCTCGCCTGTGCGATGATCCACTCGCCGCGACTGCTCGTGCTCGATGAGCCGTTCGAATCGGTCGACCCAGTGTCGGCCGCGAACCTCACCGACATCCTCGAGCGCTACGTCGCGGGCGGCGGCACGGTCGTGCTCTCCAGCCACGGCATGGACCTCATCGAGCGGGTCTGCGACTCGGCGGCGATCATCGTCGGCGGGCGGGTGCTCGCTGCGGGCACCCTCGATGAGGTACGTGCCGGCCAGACCCTCGAAGACCGATTCGTCGAACTCGCCGGCGGACGCAAGGCAGCGGAAGGCATGGAATGGTTGCACAGTTTCTCCGACTGAAACTGCGCCTGCTCGCGAACATCTTCCGGCGGAGCCCCTGGCAAGTGGTTGGCATCGTCGTCGGGCTCATCTATGGGCTCGGTGTGGCCGTGCTGCTCTTCGCAACGCTCGTCGGCTTGCGCTTCTCAGGCGACGTCGCGGTGATCCGCGACGCGTTCATCGTCGCCGGGGCGGCGACGATCATCGGATTCATCGTGTTCCCGCTCGTGTTCGGAGTCGATGACACGATGGACCCGAGGCGGTTCGCGCTCTTCGGGGTGCCCAACCGCACGCTCGCGTTCGGTCTCGCGGTCGCAGCCGTGGTCGGCATTCCCGCACTCGTGCTCGCCATTGTGCTGGTCGGCACCGTGTTCACCTGGTCGCGCGGGCCGGCCGAGACCCTGCTCGCGATCATCGCGGCGGCGATGGCGTTCGCCACGTGCATCCTGCTCGCCCGTGTCGCAAGCGGGCTGGCATCGCTCCTCCTCGCCACTCGCCGCGCCCGCGAGCTCATGGGAGTGTTCGGGATCCTGCTCATCGTGATGCTCTCGCCGATCCTCGTCGTGCTCGTGTCGACGGACTGGGCCGATTCTGGCCTCGGGGTGCTCGAGTCGATCGCGGGCGCGCTCGCCTGGACGCCCCTCGGCGCCGTGTTCGCGATTCCGGGCGACGCTGCAACGGGCGACTGGGGCCCCGCGATCCTGAAGCTCCTGATCGCCGCCGCGACCCTCGGCGCGATCTGGCTCGCGTGGCAGGCGCTCGTCGCACGCATGCTCGTGACTCCGGGTCGCGAGGCATCCGCCAAGAACTACCGGGGGCTCGGCTGGTTCGACCGGATGCCGCATGGCGCAACGGGCGCCGTCGCCGCCCGCAGCCTCACCTACTGGTTCCGCGATGCGCGCTACTGGGTGTCGCTCCTGATGGTGCCGGTCGTGCCGGTACTCGTGATGGTGCCGCTCAGCCTCGCCGGCATCCCGCTCTCGTACGTCGCGCTCATTCCAGTGCCCCTCATGTGCCTGTTCCTCGGCTGGAGCCTCCACAACGACACCGCCTACGACAGCACCGCGGTCTGGATGCATGTGGCCTCGGGCGTGCGCGGTGCTGCCGACCGCACCGGTCGCCTCGTGCCGGTGCTCATCGCGGGTGTGCTCGTCATCGGGCTCGGGAGCGCCGTCACGGTGTTCGTGCTCAACGACTGGCGGCTGCTGCCGTCGGTTCTCGGGGTCAGCACGGCCCTGCTCTTCGCGGGACTCGGGCTCGGCTCGTTCACCTCCGCGCGGTTGCCGTATCCGGCGGTCAAGCCCGGTGACAGCCCCTTTCAGGCGCCTCAGTCGACGGGCACGATCACGGCGCTCGTGCAATCCGTCACGATGTTCGGTTCGCTGCTCATCGCGTCGCCGGCCGTCGTCTTCGCTGCCCTTGGGATCCTCGTCGACCCGGCCTGGTACACGGCATCGTTCGCGGCCGGCGTGGGCCTCGGGCTCCTCGTGCTCGTGTGGGGCATCTGGGTCGGCGGTCGCGTGTTCGACCGTCGCGGCCCCGAGATCCTCGCCGCCGCGCTGCGTGCGTAGGAAGTCGCAAGCCGAGGCCGTGGTGCCGGGTTCGTTGCGTAGAATCGAGGGCATGATCGAACCCGTGCACGCGAGCATCGCCGACCCGGATACCCCGGGTGGCGGCACCTCGGTCCTCGACCGCGAACTCGAGGAACTCCTCGAGAAAGAGGCCATCGAGCCGGGTGACCATGAGCGCTTCTCGCACTACGTGAAGAAGGAGCAGATCCTCGAGTCGGCGATGACCGGCAAGCCGGTGCGCGCGCTGTGCGGCAAGAAGTGGACCCCCGGGCGCGATCCCGAGAAGTTCCCGGTGTGCCCGTCGTGCAAGGCGATCTACGAGCGGCTCAAGGCCGGGTAGTGCCCGACGCGCGTCAGCGGTAGACCGTGGGGATCACCGCTTCGCCGCGCCCGAGGCGGAACGCGTCGATGGGGAGCTCCTGCATGACCTCGGCACGATGCGCTCGCGCGGCATCCGTGCCGGCCTTGCCGAGGTAGGCGGGATCGGCCTCGCCGGCCGTCATGAAGCGCACCATGAGTGGACGAAGCGACGTGCCGGCCTCGAACTCGGCCTCGCCGTCGGGACCATCGCCGACGAACACCACCTCTTCACGGGCGGTTCGCATGGAATCGAGCCGTCGCGCGGCGTTCTTGCGGCCGCCGACGCTCAGCTTCTGGGTTGACGCCTTCGCCACGGCCACCCATTCGCCGGCGTCGTCGCGCCGCGCGACGAGCTTGTACACCATGCCCGCGGCCGGGAAGCCCGAGCCGGTGACGACTGCCGTGCCGACGCCGTAGGAGTCGACCGGTGCGGCCGAGAGAGCCGCGATCATGAACTCGTCGAGGTCGCTCGTGACGGTGATCTTCGTGTCGACGGCGCCGAGCTCGTCGAGTTGCTCGCGCACCGCGGCGACGATCGTTGGCAGGTCGCCGGAGTCGATGCGCACCGCACCGAGCCCGAGGCCGGCGATCCGCACAGCGCGATCGACGCCCTCGGCGATGTCGTATGTGTCGACGAGCAAGGTTGTCTTCGGGCCGAACGCGTCGACCTGGGCCTGGAACGCGTCTTCCTCGGAGTCGTGCAGCAGGGTGAACGCGTGTGCCGCCGTGCCCATCGTGGGGATGCCCCACGTGCGGCCGGCCTCGAGGTTGCTCGTCGCGTCGAAGCCGGCGATGTACGCGGCGCGCGCCGCGGCGACCGCGGCGTATTCGCTCGTGCGACGCGAGCCCATCTCGACCACCGGCCGGCCGAGCGCGACCGAGACCATGCGCGCTGCGGCGCTTGCCACCGAGGAGTCGTAGTTGAGGGTCGACAGCACGAGCGTCTCGAGCATCACCGCTTCGGCGAAGGACGACTGGATGGTGAGCAACGGTGAACCGGGGAAGTACGCCTCACCCTCGCGGTATCCCCAGATGTCGCCCGAGAACCGGAAGTCGGCGAGCCAATCGATCGTCGCGGACCGCACCACCTCGTGCTCGCGCAGCCAATCGAGGTCGGCGTCGTCGAATCGGAACCGATCGATGAGCTCGAGCAGCCGGCCCGTGCCGGCCACGACGCCGTACCTGCGTCCGTCGGGCAGTCGCCGCGCGAACGCCTCGAAGAGGCTCTCGCGATGCGCGGTGCCGTCGAGCAGTGCGGCATCCACCATCGTCAGTTCGTAGCGGTCGGTGAAGAGCGCAGCAGACCCGGTCACACGGTCAGCCTATCGGTGACACCTCGGCCGGTCGGCGACGTGCAGGCGGGGATGCGGAGGGAGTGCCGCGTCCGACGGCGATGGCATTCCCGGCCGTGATGAGCACGAGGCCGGCGATCTGCCATGCCCCGAGCGTCTGGCCGAGCACGACGAGTCCGGCGACCGCGGCAGCGGCCGGATGCACGCTCTGCAGCACGCCGAAGAGCTGGCGGGGAAGGCGCCGGAGCACGAGGAGGTCGATCGAGTAGGGGATTGCGGAGGACAGGATGCCGGCGGCGAGGCCGACGACGGCGACGCGGAGCAGCTCGTGCGGATCGAGCCCGACGAGGACGATGACGAGGATCGGCGACGTGAGGATCGCGGCGACGAGGCTTGCGATCGCCGTGCCCTGGATGCCGGGCAGGCTGCGTCCCGCCCGCTGGCTCAGCAGGATGTAGGCCGCCCAGGCCGCGGCCGCCGCGAGGCCGAGGAGGATCCCCACGACGTCGAGCCCCGGCACGGTGCCGGTGAGGAGCACGACGCCCACCCCGGCGAGGGCGGCGCACACGAGGTCGAACCGCCGGCGAGAACCGAGGAGCGCGACGGCGAGCGGGCCGAGGAACTCGAGCGTGACCGCGAGTCCCAGGCCGATTCGCTCCACGGCGCCGTAGAGGGTGAGGTTCATCACCACGAGCACGAGGCCGAGCAGGATGGCGGGTCGCACGGTCGACCAGCGCAGTCCGCGGAGTCGCGGCCGCGCGACGGCGATCAGTGCGATCGCCGCGACGGCCTGTCGGAGCGCGACGACGCCCGCGGGCCCGACGAGCGGGAAGATCGTTGCGCCGATCGCCGCGCCGATCTGCACCGACACGGCGCCGCCGACGGCAGCGCTCGCTGCGATCCGTTCCCGTGCCATACCCGCCACGCTACGTCGCTATTGGTGCAATGAGAAATGCAATCTATGTAGATTGATACGCTTGTCGCATGAGTATCGACCTTCGCCAGTTGCGGGTACTCGTCGCGGTCGACGACGAGCGATCGTTCACGGCTGCCGCCGATCGGCTCGGGATGTCACAAGCGAGCGTCTCCCGGTCGCTCGCGTCGCTCGAGCACGAGCTCGGAACAGCCCTCATGCACCGCACGACACGTCGCGTGGAGCCCACCGACGCCGGCATCGCCTTCACGGCCACGGCCCGCCGCGTGCTCGCCGAGCTCGACCGAGCGGTGACCGAGGCCCGCGGGGAGCGCTCCGTCGTGCGCATCGGGTACGCCTGGGCCGCGCTCGGCGCGCACACCACGCCCGTGCTCCGCGCGTGGAATCGGGCGCACCCGGCGACGCCCCTGAGACTCGTGCGCATCAACCGGCGCGATGCCGGCCTCGTCGACGGCCTCGTCGACCTCGCGGTGGTGCGGCATCCGGTGGAACGGTCTGATCTCGACTCCGAACTCGTCGGCGTCGAACCGCGAATGGTCGTGCTGCCCGTCGACCATCCGCTCGCCGATCGCGACGCCGTCGGCCTCGCCGAACTGGTGCCGTTCCTCGTCGCCGTCGATCGGCACACGGGTACGACGAGCGCCGCCCTCTGGACGTCGGCAGGGCTCGAGGCGCCGTCGATGACCGAGACGGGCGATGTCGAGGAGTGGCTCGACCTCATCGCGGCGGGCGATGCCATCGGCGTCACCGCCGAGGCGACGGCCCACCAGTCCCCGCGTCCTGGCGTCGTCTTCGTGCGCATTCAGGACGCGCCGCCGATCGAGGTGCACCTCGCGTGGCACCGTCAGTACCGGCATCCGGAGGCCACGAAAGTCGCACGTGCCATCCGTGCCGCCTACGACGGCGCCGTGCTCACCTAAGCTTGGATGTCGTGACGGACGCACCGATCGGAATCTTCGACTCCGGCGTCGGCGGTCTCACCGTCGCTCGAGCGGTGAAAGACCAGCTGCCGAACGAGTCGATCCTCTACATCGGCGACCTCGAGCACTCGCCCTACGGCCCGAAGAAGATCGCCGACGTGCGCGGCTACGCGCTCGCCGTGCTCGACGATCTCGTGGCACAGGGCGTGAAGATGCTCGTGATCGCGTGCAACACGGCGTCGGCGGCGATGCTCCGCGACGCCCGTGAGCGCTACGACGTGCCCGTCGTCGAGGTCATCCAGCCGGCCGTGCGCCGCGCCGTCTCTGCGACCAGGCGTGGTCGGGTGGGCGTGATCGGCACCCAGGGCACGATCTCATCGCGTGCGTACGACGACGCGTTCGCGGCGGCCCCGCACCTCGAGCTGTTCTCGGCGGCGTGCCCGCGATTCGTCGAGTTCGTCGAGGCCGGCGTCACCACGGGCGACGAATTGCTCGCCGTGGCCGAGGAGTACCTCGCGCCGCTCCGCACGGCCGACATCGACACCCTCGTGCTCGGGTGCACGCACTACCCGTTCCTGAAGGGCGCGATCTCCTATGTCATGGGCGAGGAGGTCACGCTCGTCTCGAGCGATGTCGAGACGGCGAACGACGTGTACCGCGTGCTCGTGAGCACCGGCATGGAGCGCCGCGCCGCGCAGCCGCCCACCTACCGCTACGAGGCGACGGGGCACTCGACGAGTGACTTCCTCGACCTCGCCCACCGCCTCATCGGCCCCGAGATCCCGAGTGTCGAGCTCGTGGAGACGGGTGCCGTGACCCTTCCCGACCATGCACAGCTTCGACAGGAGACCCGATGACCGAGGCATCCGAGACCACTACGCCCGCCACCGCCGTTCGCGCCGACGGCCGCACCGCCGACGAGCTGCGGGTGGTGACGATCGAGCGGGGCTGGAGCGAGCACGCCGAGGGCAGCGCGCTCGTCTCATTCGGCCGCACCAAGGTGCTGTGCACGGCGTCGTTCACGAACGGCGTGCCGCGGTGGATGTCGGGCAAGGGCAGGGGCTGGGTCACCGCCGAGTACGCGATGCTGCCGCGCGCGACGAACACGCGCAACGACCGCGAGTCGGTGAAGGGGCGCATCGGGGGCCGCACGCACGAGATCAGCCGGCTCATCGGGCGGAGCCTGCGCGCCGTCGTCGACACCAAGGGCCTCGGCGAGAACACCATCCAGATCGACTGCGACGTGCTGCAGGCCGATGGCGGCACCCGCACGGCGGCGATCACGGGCGCCTACGTCGCGCTCGCCGACGCGATCGAGTGGGCGCGAGAGAAGAAGTTCATCGGCCAGCGCGCGAAGCCGCTCATCGACACGGTCTCGGCGGTCTCCGTGGGCATCATCGACGGCGTGCCGATGCTCGACCTCGCCTACGTCGAGGACGTGCGCGCCGAGACCGACATGAACGTCGTCGCCACGGGGCGCGGCCTCTTCGTCGAGGTGCAGGGCACCGCCGAGGGCGCGCCGTTCGATCGACGGGAGCTCGACTCGCTGCTCGACCTCGCGCTCGACGGCACCGCCGAGCTCACCCGCATCCAGCAGTCCGTGCTCGCCCGAGTCGAGGCGTGATCTCGATGCCGCTCGCGTTCGTGCTCGCAAGCCACAACCAGCACAAGGTCGCCGAGTTCCAGCGCATCATCGCCGAGCGGATGCCGGGAGCCGTCGTGCATGCGTACGACGGGCCCGAACCGGCCGAGACCGGCGTGACGTTCGCCGAGAACGCCTTCATCAAGGCGCGAGCTGCTGCGCAGCACACGGGACGCATCGCACTCGCCGACGACTCCGGCATCTGCGTCGACGTGCTCGGCGGCGCTCCCGGCGTCTTCTCCGCACGCTGGGCCGGGTCGGCAGCGGGCGACGAGGCGAACGTGCGACTGCTGCTCGACCAGCTGAGCGACATCCGCCGGCCCCATCGGGGCGCCGAGTTCCGGTGCACGATCGCACTCGTGGTGCCCGACTCGGTGCTCGCCGGCGGGCACGAGTTCACGGCCGAGGGTCGATGGCGCGGCGCGCTCGCCTACGAGCCGCGCGGGTCGTACGGCTTCGGCTACGACCCCATCTTCGAGCCCGAGGGGCTCGAAGTGACGTCGGCCGAGCTCCTTCCGGCTGAGAAGAACGCGCAGAGCCACCGGGCCCGCGCGTTCGAGGCGCTGCTGCCCGAGCTCGAGCGCATCGCGGGCGACGCCTAGACGTCAGCCCCGATCGGAGGTTCGTTGACGGGCGCAGGGGACGCTGCCATAGTGAGGGCATCTCAATAGTGGTGCAAAGGAGCCCGTCATGGCCGCCATGATCCGCAAGAGTCTGAACGAACCCGAAGAAACGCGTCCTTTTGAGGATGGGAAGGGAAAACTCGAGCTCGTCAACGTTGAGACCGGCGCCGTCGGCAGGGCCACTTTCGAATCCGGCTGGCAGTGGTCCAAACACGTCAAGCCGATCGCCAAGACGGACAGCTGCCAGTTCGCCCACACGGGTTATGTCCTGTCGGGGCGGATGAAGGTCGTCATGGACGACGGCGAAGAAAATGAGTTCAGCGCCGGGGACTACATGTTTGTCCCGCCGGGCCACGACGCGTGGATTGTGGGGGACGAGGCATGCGTCGTCATCGACTGGCAGGGGATGAGCGACTACGCCAAGCGCCAGGCATAGCGGATCGCAATCGTCAGCTTCGAGGGCGCACTCGGCTCCGGACTACGCCGGCGGGCCGTCGCCGTCGTCGGTGCCGCCACCCATGAGGGCGTAGAGGTCGCCGACTGGCCCGAGATGCGTGAGCTTCTCGGGGTTGAGCTGGTTCGCGATCACCTGGGCGCCATTCGCATCGAACTGCACCATGAGCACGCTGAGCAGAGCGCCGTCGGGGCCCCGCACCCAGAGCGCGGGTGCGCCGTTGACCGGACGCCGCTCGAGCCGCACCCCCATGCTCGTTCCGCGGCGGACGAGCCCGCCGAGGAACCGCGCGACCGCCAGTGCACCGTGCATCGGCTCGCGGATCGCGGGCGCGCGGCCGCCGCCGTCGCCGTAGAAGACGACGTCGTCGGCGAGGACGTCGACGAGCCGGTCGACGTTGCCCGCCTCGACCGCGGCGAAGAACGCGTCGGTCAGCTCGGCATCGCGCTCCTCCGCGGCCTCGAACCGCGGACGGCCCTCGGCGATGCGCGCCTTCGCGCGATGGAGGATCTGCCGGCACGCAACCTCGTCGCGCCCGACGATCTCGGCGATCGCCGCGTAGTCGTAGGCGAATACCTCGCGGAGCAGGAACACGGCCCGCTCGACCGGACCGAGGCGCTCGAGCACGGCGAGAAACGCGAACGAGAGCGTCTCATCGCGCTCGACGCGGTGCGCCGGGTCGGCGTCGTCGTCGGGTAGTGGCTCCGGCATCCACGGGCCGACGTAGACCTCGCGCTGGCGGCGCGCCGAGCGCAGGGCGTCGATCGCGATCCGCGTGGTGACCGTCGAGGCGTATGCGGCAGGATTCTCGATCTCGAGCCCGGCCACGCGGCGCTCCTCGATGCGCAGATGCGCCTCCTGCACGACGTCTTCGGCCTCGACCACGCTGCCGAGCATGCGGTAGGCGATCGAGAACATCAGTGGTCGCAACTGATCGTGGGCGACGGATGCTCCGGCCATGGTTCGAGCATGGCACACCTGCGTTCCGGCGTGGCCGTCACAGATCGACCGGCTCGTACGTCGTAGGGAGTGAGAGAAGGGATGCACGATATGAGAGTGCTCATCGCCGGCGCCACGGGCGCCGTTGGAACGAGGCTCGTGCCGCTGCTCGTAGCGGCCGGGCACGAGGTGGTCGGCACGTCACGGAGCGAGGCGCGCTTCGGCGAGCTCCAGCGGGCGGGCGCGTCGGGCGTCGTCATGAACGGCCGCGACGCGGCATCCGTGCGCCGTGCCGTGCTCGATGCCCGCCCCGACGTGATCGTGCACCAGCTCACTGCCCTGAGCGGGCAGGTCGGCGACGTGAAGCACTTCGACGAGAGCTTCGCCGCGACGAACGAGCTGCGCACCCGCGGCACCGACCACCTGCTCGCGGCCGCCGCCGAGGCGGGCGTCGGGCGCTTCATCGCGCAGAGAGCTACTCCGGCTGGCCGTACGAGCGCACGGGTGGCCCCGTGAAGACCGAGGAGGACCCGCTCGACCCGACTCCGACGAAGGCGTCGCGCGAGACGCTCGCCGCGATCCGCCATGTCGAGCGGCAGACGACGGATGCCGGTGGGCTGGCGCTGCGCTATGGCGGGTTCTACGGCCCGGGCAACGCCATCGGGCGTGGCGGCGAAGTCGTCGAGATGGTCATGGAGCGAAAGCTCCCGGTCGTCGGCGGCGGCACCGGCGTCTGGTCGTTCTGCCATATCGACGACGCGGCATCCGCCGCCGCGGCAGCCGTCACGCGCGGCGCGCCGGGTGTCTACAACATCGTCGACGACGAACCGGCGCCGGTGTCGGAGTGGCTGCCGGAGCTCGCGCGTGCGATCGGCGCGAAACCGCCGATGCGGGTTCCCGCGTTGATGGCCCGACCACTCATCGGCGAACACGGCGTCTCGATGATGACGAAGGTGCGCGGCTCGTCGAACGCCAAGGCGAAGCGGGAACTCGGGTGGGAGCCCGCGTGGCCGAGCTGGCGCGAGGGATTCCGCAGGGGACTCGGCTGAGCATCCGCCGGCGCCGGGTGCCTCAGGCGTCCGCTGAGAACGCGACTCATTCCCGTCACGGGTCCGCCGGCGATTTGCGGCCTACGCTGGAGAGGACATGGGACACTCGCACGATCACTCGCAGCAGGGCGCGAACCGCGCCCGGCTGGGGGTTGCCATCGGCATCGTCGCGACGGTGCTCGTGCTCGAGGTGGCGGGCGCGTGGCTGAGCGGCTCGCTCGCACTGCTCGCCGACGCGGGGCACATGCTCTCCGACCTGATCGGGCTCATCATCGCGCTCATCGCCGTGATCGTGGCTGCGCGCCCGGCGACCGACCGGCAGACCTATGGCTACCAGCGCGTCGAGGTGTTCGCGGCGCTTATCAACGGCGTGATTCTGCTCGTGGTCGCCGCCTCGGTCACCGTCGAGGCGGTCGGCCGTCTCGTGGCGCCCGAGCCGAACGAGGTGCAGGGCGGGTTGATGCTCGTGATCGCGGCCGTGGGCCTCGTCGCGAACTCGGCGGCGCTCCTCGTACTGCGCGGTGGCGCGAAGGACTCCATCAACATGCGCGGCGCGTACCTCGAGGTGTTCGGCGACCTCATCGGGTCGGTTGCGGTCATCGTCGCCGCGATCGTGCTGCTCACGACGGGCTTCGAGCAGGCCGACGCGGTCGCGTCGCTCTTCATCGCGGTGCTGATGGTGCCGCGCGCGTTCCTGTTGCTCCGCGACGTGATGCGGGTGCTCAGCGAGTCCGCGCCGGCCGACACGGATGTCGCCGAGATCCGCGAGCACATTCTCGAGACGAACGGCGTTGTGGCAGTTCATGACGTGCACGTATGGGCGATCACATCGGGTTCCCACGTGTTCAGCGCCCACGTCGAGGTGGAGCCCGAGGTCTTCGCCACAGGCCGCACCGGAGAGCTCCTTGATGAGCTCGGCGGATGTCTCGACGCGCACTTCGACGTCGCGCACTCGACGTTCCAGCTGGAGCCCGCAGGGCGGGCCGAACGCGAACAGTCGCAGCATCCGTGATCCCGCAGGAGGAGCGCGGTCGCACCCTGCGCGAGGAGTTGCGGGCGCTGCCCGCGCTCGTCGGCGAGCCGCCGCCGTTCGACCCCGCGGAGGTACCGGCCGGGCCGCATGAGCTCTTTCTGCGCTGGTTCCGGGAGGCCGTCGACGCAGAGGTGCCCGAACCGCACGCGATGACGTTGTCCACGGCGGATGACGCCGGGTTGCCCGATGCGCGGGTGCTGCTGCTGAAGGACCTGACGCCCGAGGGGTGGTGGTTCGCGAGCGACGAGGCCAGCGCGAAGGGACGCCAGCTCGCCGGGAATCCGCGCGCCGCGGTCACCTTCTATTGGGGGTCGCTCGCGCGCAGCGTGCGGATTCGCGGTGAGGTCACGCACGGCAGCCGTGCGCAGGCCGCCGAGGACTTCCTTGCGCGCGGCGCCGGAGCGCGCGCCGTCGCGCTCGTCGGACGCAGCGGAAGCCCCGTCGACCGAGCGGGTGTCGACGCAGAGATCGACGCAGCTCTCCGGCGCGTCGAGGCCGATCCCGGGCTCGTCGCCGAGGACTGGAGCCTCTGGTGCGTGCACGCGACGTCCGTCGAGTTCTGGCAGGCGCATCCCGAGCGGCGGCACGTTCGGGTGCGCTACGAGCGGCCCCGCGGCGGCGACGCCTGGCGCACGGCCGTGCTCTGGCCGTAGCGCACTACGAGCGTCGACGCCGATGCTCGGGGTCGGAGCATCCGGTGCCGCGACCGGCGGACGGCGCGCTCAGTGCTCGTCGGCGCGGCGCTCGAAGATCTTCGGGTCGAGCGCGAGATGCTCGGCCTCTTCGTGGTCGGTCACGACATCGGCGCCGGCGGCCGCGGCCTTGCGTGCGTTGCTCGCCGAGCGGAAGTAGTGCCACAGAGTCGGGATGAGCGTGAGCACGACGGCGCCGAGAAGGATGACGTCGATGTACTCCTGTACGAAGTCGGCGACCGGCGGGATGTAGCCGATGAGGAAGCCGAAGTAGGTCAGCCCCACGCCCCAGATGAGCGCGCCGATGAGGTTGTAGATCGAGTACTTCCGGTAGTTCATGTGGCCGACGCCCGCGGCGACGGGCGCGAAGGTGCGCACGATCGGCACGAAGCGGGCGAGGATGATCGCGAGTGCGCCGAAGCGCGTGAAGAACGCGTTGGTGCGTTCGACGTTCTTCACGCTGAACAGGCCGGATTCCTTGCGTTCGAAGACGCTCGGGCCGAACTTGTGGCCGATAAGATAGCCGACCTCGCCGCCGAGGAACGCGGCGACGCCGATCGCGAGGCACACCCACCAGATGTCGACGCCGAACACGAGCACGGTGTGGGTGAGCAGGCCAGAGATGACGAGGAGGGTGTCGCCTGGCAGCAGGAAGCCGACGAGCAGGCCCGTTTCGGCGAACACGATGGCGCAGACGACGACGAGTGCCCACGGGCCCGCGCCCTGGATGATCGATTCAGGGTCGAGCCACGGGATGAGCGCGGTGTTGATCACGGGCGGAAAGCTCCTGTCGTCGTCGGACACGGCGAGTGCCGGTCAAGGCGGCGCGGTGTCGTTGCAGTCTACCGAGGCGACGGGTGTGCGAGCGGAACGGGGGATGGGAATCATCCCGGAGGATGACCCGGATGATGAGGGCGGTTCGGGGCGACGCGAAGGCCGGCTCGCGGCATCCGTCGCTCAGCCCGCGAGCTCTTCGAAGATCGCACCGTTCAGACGGAACGATGCCCGCACCTCGTCGATGAGCACTTCGACCTGCTCGGGCGAGAGCGCGAGGTCGTTCATCGCGTCGCGGTAGCGCCACTTGTAGCGCTCGGCGCTGCTCCTGGCGACGTCGAACCGGTAGAAGGCGAGCTGCTCGGGCGTGGCGCTGTAGTGGCGCGCGACGAGCTTGGCGATCGCCTGGCCGCCCGAGAGGTCGCCGAGATAGCGCGTGTAGTGGTGGGCGAGGTAGCGCACGTCATCGCGCTGGATCTCGCGCAGGTGCGCTGCGTATGCGGCCGTCGCGGGCAGGGGCGGGTGGGCCGTGCGCCAATCGGATGCCTCGAGCGAGGCCAGGTCGGCGTCGATCGCGGCCATTCGCGCGAGTGCCGGATCGAAGATCGCAGGGTCGCCCTCGTGGGTGCCGCGTTCCTCGAGGGCCTCGTACACCCACGCGAGCTGCGCGAGGTAGCGCGTGTATTCGGCAAGCGAGAGCTCGCCGCCCATGAGCGCTGTGATGAACCCGCGGGTCTCGGCGGCGCGGTGATCGTCGGCGGAGGCCGCGCGCACGAGGGCCGCGACGTCGATCGGCTCGCCGTCGGAGTGCGGGCGGAGAGCGGGTGGAGCGGTCGTCATGAGCTGCCTTCGAGTTAGGTAAGGGTTACCTCACCCTAGAGCGCACGAAGCTGCCGCGATAGTGCGCATGTCGCCATTCGTGGCACTCTCGCAGGCCCTTCACTGCCCGCGGAGCCGGTCGATCTCGTCGCGGTTCAGCTCGGCGGCACGCGAGAAGAGCTCGTTGGCGAAGGCGAGCTGCTCGTCGCTCAGGGTTTCGAGGTAGTCGTTCCAGCGGGCACCGACCCGGCCGTAGACCTCGCCGAAGCGCTCGAGGATCGCGCCGGAGTTCGCCGTGACGATGACCCGGCGGCGATCGTTCGGGTCTCGTTCGCGGGTGACGAAGCCTGCCCGCTCGAGCCGATCGATCGCGGTGGTGATGCCTCCGCCGGCGGTGAGACCGGCGCGGTCGGCGAGCTCACCCGGCGTCGCCGGGCCCTGGCTCATGAGCAGGCTCGCGCACTGCAGGTCGGTGCTGTTCAGGCCTCCCCATTTCGCGACCGCCTCCTGGAAGAGCACGGCGCGAGCCATGAACTCGCGCATCACCTCGCCGGCGCGCTCGATCTCGCGATCGCGCGTTGACTTCTCGGCCATCCGCTCCTATTCTCTCTACTATCGAGAGACTCCATAATCGAGAGTCTCGCTCACAGTCTACTCAAGGAGCATCCCATGTCACGAGCACTCATCATCGGAAGCGGGGTCGCCGGCCCCGCCGTCGCCCTCTTCCTCCATCGTGCCGGCTGGCAGGTCGAGATCTTCGAGGCCGCCGAACAACCCGACGAGTACGCAGGACTGTTCCTCAACGTCGCAAGTAACGGACTCGCCGTGCTCGAGCAGCTCGGGCTCCGCGAGCGACTCGTGGGTGAAGGGCACCGCGCTCCGCACATGGCCATGTGGTCGAGCACCGGGAAGCAGCTCGGAACGGTGCCGAACGGCCCGGCCCGCGAACCCGATCGCGGCGGCGTCGTGGTGCGCCGCGGCATCCTGCATCGCGTGTTGCGCGAGGCCGTGCAGGAGGCCGGCATCCCGATCACCTTCGGGGCGCGCCTCGAATCCATTCATGAGACGGATGCCGCGGTGCACGCGACGTTCGCCGACGGACGCACCGCGACCGGCGACCTCCTCATCGGGGCCGACGGCATCGGCTCGCCCACGCGCCTGCACATCGACCCGGCCGCCCCGGCGCCCGAGTACAGCGGACTCGTCGGCCTCGGCGGCTTCGCGCACGTGCCGGGACTCGCGGCGACTCCCGAGACGCAGCACATGGTCTTCGGCCGCCGCTCCTTCTTCGGCTACCTCGTGCGCGACGACAGCGAGGTGTACTGGTTCGCGAACATCACGCACCCGGCCACCGACCGCCCTGCACTGCGAAAGGTGAGCACGGGGGAGTGGCTCGCGGAGTTGCGAGAGCTGCACGCCGACGATCCGTATCCCGTACCGCAGATTCTCGAGCACGCGAGCGGTGAAGTGGGCGGGTACCCGATCGACGACCTCGCGCACGTGCCGCACTGGAGCCGCGGTCGGGTCGTGGCCGTCGGCGATGCCGTGCACGCCATCTCGCCGAGCGCCGGCCAGGGGGCATCCCTCGCCCTCGAAGATGCGATCACCCTCGCGCGGTGCCTGCGCGACCTGCCCGACCACAGTGCTGCGTTCGCCGAATACCAGCGCTTGCGCCAGCCGCGCGCCGAGGCCGTCGTGGGGTACGCCCGTGCCATCAACAAGCAGAAGCGCGTGACGAAGTCGCGGCTCGGCATCGCCATCCGCGACGCCATGCTGCCGATGTTCCTGAAGAAGGCGCGCGACGACACCCGCAACGACTGGCTCTACAACCACTCGATCGAGTGGGAGCAGCGGGCCCCGATCGGCTGACCGGATGCCGGGAGCCGCAGCCCTCCTTCGGATGACCGCGCCGGGATCCGTCGCTCCGGCGCCATCCCGCATCTGCGCATCTGCGCCACTGCGCGACTGCGCTTCTGCGCCACTGCGCGTCTCGCGCCGCGCTCCGGGGTCTGCCGGGTCCCCCTCCCGCCCATGCGCGGATGAGGCAGATCGGGCGACGCGCCAGCGCAGAGGCGCCGACACGCCGGGAAGAGCGCGGTTCTGCCTCATCCGCTCTGCCTGCTCCTCGGTGACCCGACCCGCGACACGTGCGCCCGTGCGACTGTGTGCTCTGCATGCTGCTCGGCGACCTGACCCGCGACACGTGCGCCTGTGACTGTGCGCTCTGCCTGCACTTCGGCGACCTGACCGGCGACGTGCGACTCGGCGTCATTCGCTCGCTCCGGAACCGCACCCGCGCCGCTTCTGTTCTCTCCCATCGTCGGATGAGGCAGAATCGGGCGACGCGCCGGCGCGGGGGCAGCGACACGCCGTGACGAGCGCGGTTCTGCCTCATCCGCTCTGCCTGCTCCTCGGCGGCCCGACCCCGCGACTCGCGCGAGCCGATGAGGGCGGCCCAGCCACGGCTGTCGGCGGTCGGGGATAGCGTCGATCGCATGAAACACGGGTTCATCTTCACGGGCACCGATCCGAACCTGGCGGTCGAGCTCGCGCCGCTCGCCGAGGCATCCGGCTGGGACGCCTTCTTCGTGTGGGAGGGCATCTGGGCGACCGATCCGTGGGCGACGCTCGCGGCCGCGGCGATGGTCACCGACCGAATCCGTCTCGGCACCATGCTCACGCCCGTGCCGCGCCGCCGCCCGTGGGAGCTCGCCGGGCAGACGATGACGGTCGACCGGCTCTCGAATGGCCGGGTCATCCTCTCGGCGGGGCTCGGGGTGCCGGCCGACGTCGAGGCTCGCTTCTGGATCTTCGAAGACGACCCCGGCCGCAAGGTGCGCGCCGAGCTCCTCGACGAGGGACTCGAGCTCCTGCAGCCCCTCTGGCGCGGCGAGCCGTTCGAGTACGTGGGCGAGCACTACCACGCGCACCGCACTGACTCGATGCTGCCGCCCGCCATCGTGCAGCAGCCGCGCATCCCCACGTGGGTCGTCGGCGTCTGGCCGCGCATGCGCTCGATGCGCCGGGTCGCCCGGTACGACGGGTGGATCCCCAACTACGCACCGCCTGGAGCTGACGGCATCGATCCCGTCGAGCAACAGCGCACCTACACCCCCGAGATCGCCGCCGAGGCGATCGCGTGGATCCGCGCCGAACGCGAACAGGCCGGCCTCGCCGATCGCCCGTTCGATGTCGTGCAAGAGGGCACCACGAGCGGCACCGATGCAGCAGCGGATGCCGCGATCGTGCGCCCGTGGGCCGACGCAGGCGTCACGTGGTGGCTCGAAGCCGACTGGGGCGTCGCGGCCGACCGGGTCGCCGATTACGCACGCGACCGCGTGCGCGCCGGCCCGCCGCGGGCGTGACGAGCGGCGGCCCCAGCTCGGTGGTGCTTATTCGAGGTTGTCGACGGGCGTGGTGTCGTCGAGCGGATCGCCCTCGCTCGCGCTCGTCACCTCGGTGCCGTCCTCCGGCTTGGTACCGGCCGCCGCCGCGCGCCGGTCGGCTTCGGCGGAGGTGAGCACGTCGTCGTTGTCCAAATCCGGATCGAGCGGCGCATCGGCGTCGCGGTCGAGGTGCGTCTTCAGTGGTTCCTTGATCGGGTCAACGAAATCAGCCATGATCACGTTCCTCTCCTCTGACACGAACGTACCTCGACGGCCTGCCGACCGGCAGAGGCTTGCGCTGCGCCCGATTCATACCTTCGTGCCCTGGATTGCGCGGAAAGAGCTCAGCGACGGCGGTATTCGACCTCCGGGCGCCCGGGCGTGCCGTAACGGCCGGCACGTTCGACGATGCCGGTGTCGGCGAGGTGCTCCAGGTAGCGCCGCGCGGTGACGCGCGAGAGATCGAGTTCGGCCGCGAGTTCGGCCGCCGACATCGCGCCGGCGGGGGAGTCGCGCACGGCCGCGCGTACCCGATCGAGGGTCTCGCGAGTGAGGCCCTTCGGGAGGTCGGCGCTCGACGAGGTGCGTAGCGCTGCGAATGAGGCATCCACCTCCTGCTGGTCGGTGACCACGGCGGAACCCACCCGGCCGTGATAGTCGCGATAGGCCTGCAACTTCTCGGCGAAGGCCGCGAAGTTGAACGGCTTGATGAGGTACTGCACGATGCCGAGCGAGACCGCGGAGCGCACCACCGCCGCGTCGCGCACCGCGGTGACCGCGATCACGTCGATCTCGATGCCCGATGCACGGAGCGAACGGCAGAGGTCGATGCCCGTCGTGTCGGGCAGGTTCACGTCGAGGAGGATGAGGTCGATCGGGGGAGTGCGGCCCTCCCTCGAGTCGCGGAGCAGCCGGATCGCCTCATGGCCGGTGTGGGCGATGCCGGCGACGGTGAATCCGTCGACTCGCGCGACATACGCGGCGTGCGCCTCTGCGGTGACCGGCTCGTCCTCGACGACGAGCACCCGGATCGGTGCGGACACGTGCGGTTCAGGCATCCGGAACCTCCCGAGCTGCAGCAGCCGGCGTCGCCGACGACGTGGTGACCGGAAGCGTCACCTCGAATGTCGACCCGTGCACGCCGATGCGGCCGCCGAGACGCACGACGGTCTGGCGCACGAGCGCGAGTCCGATGCCGTGACCGGCCGCTCGCTTCGTTGTGACACCGAGCTCGAAGACGCGATCGGCGTCGGCAGGCCCGCCGCCGCCGTCGCTCACCGCGATGCGCAGTTCGTGCGTCGTCAGCTCCACGGCGACGTCGACGCGCGGCGCCGGGGTCGCCGCCGCCGCGTCGAGCGCGTTGTCGATGAGGTTGCCGACGATCGTGATGAGGTCGCGGGCGGGCACCGACGTCGCCTCGAGCCTGGCGGGCAGGTCGATCTCGAACGCGATGCCGCGTTCGCTCGCTTGCGCCGCCTTGCCGAGGAGGAGGGCGAGGAGCACTGGCTCCTCGACGGCCGACAGCAGGCGGTCGGCGAGGGCCTGGCTGAGCGCGAGCTCCGAACTCGCGAGTGCCGCGGCATCCGCTGCCCGGTCCAGTTCGATGAGGGCGATGATCGTGTGCAGCCGGTTCGCGAACTCGTGGGTCTGCGAGCGAAGGGCGTCGGACAAGGTCGTCATCGTCTCGAGCTCGCCGGTGAGCTCCTGCAGCTCGGTGTGGTCGCGCAGCGTCGTCACGGATCCGATGAGACCGCCACCACGACCGCGATCCTGCGAGACGATGAGGTCGCGATCGATCACGAGCACGTGCGTCGGGGTGATCGCGATCTCGTCGACGACCGCGTCGCTGCGCCCGAACACCTCGGCGACGGCGGGCGGCAGATCGAGATCGGCGAGCGGCACCGCTGCGTGGCCCGGGTCCCGACGGTCGCGTCGCGGCAACCCCAGCAGTTCGGCGGCGCGGTCGTTGTAGAGCACGATCGCGTTCGACCGGTCCTGCAGCACGAGGCCCTCGCCGATGGAGTGCAGCACGCCCTCGTAGTACGAGAACATGCGGCTCATCTCCTCCGCGCCGCGTCCCCAGGTGACGCGCCGCAGGTACCGGCTGAGGAGCCACGCGATGACCGCGCCGATGCCGATCATCGCGAGAGCCGCGGCGATGACGGTCGCGATGCGGCCACCGAGCGCCACCTCGGTGTTCGAGACGGTGACGCCCACCGCCACGAGCGCGATCAGCTCACCTGCGTCGGTCTCGATCGGCACGACCGCCCGAACCGACGGGCCGAGGGTGCCGGTGTACGTCTCGGTGAACGCGTCGCCCTCGAGGGCGCGGTCGATGTTGCCGAGGAACTCCTTGCCGATCTGCGCGGGGTCGGGATGCGTGTAGCGGGTGCGGTCGGGCGCCATGATCGTGATGAAGTCCACGCCCGCATCGGCCATCACGTCGACCGCGTAGGGCTGCAAGCGGGCCGTCGGATCGGTCGTGCCGAGCGAGGTCTCGACGAACGGGTCGGCGGCGAGCGTCTCGGCCACCGCGAGGCTCTTCGCAGCGGCATCCCGTTCGACGTCGGCGCGGGCGTCAGCCCAGATCCAGAGCACGGCGAGCGTCGCGAGCGCCACGATCATCACGAGTTGCAGCGCGAAGAGCTTCGCGGCAATGCTCCAGCCCCGGATCCACTGCTTCATGCTCACCTCGCAACGCTGCTCGTCATCACTCTAGACAGGCGGAGCGATCGAGCACCGCGAACAGTATGAACACAAGCGGATGTCGCGGCATCCGTCATCGCATCCTTGGTCGATATCCCGAAGTTCGTCGCCGACCGGCGATGACCGACCAAGGAAGGCAGGGACGGCAATGGCGCTCCAGTCTCGCACCGAAGGCACGAAGCCCCGGCGAAGGATCGAATCCTCGCACTACCTCTACATCGCGGTGATCGTCGCCGTGCTCGCCGGCGTCACCGTCGGACTCGTCGTTCCCGAGTTCGCACTGGGCCTGAAGCCCATCGGCGATGCCTTCGTGCTGCTCATCAAGATGATGATCGCCCCGATCATCTTCTGCACGATCGTGCTCGGCGTCGGATCGATCGCGAAGGCGGCGACCGTCGGCAAGGTCGGCGGCCTGGCGCTGCTGTACTTCATGATCATGTCGACGTTCGCGCTCGGCATCGGCCTCGTCGTCGGCAACATCATCCACCCGGGCGAGGGCCTGAACATCGCCGGCGCCTCGTATGACACCAGCACGCTCGAGCCGAAGACCTCGACCGAGTTCCTCCTCGGGATCATCCCCGTGTCGCTGCTGTCGTCGCTCACCGAGGGCAACATCCTGCAGGTGCTGTTCGTGGCGCTGCTCGTCGGCTTCGCGCTGCAGAAGATGGGCTCGAAGGGCGCACCGATCCTCGGAGCGGTCCGCCAGATCCAGGCGCTCGTGTTCCGAATCCTCGCGATGATCATGTGGGTGGCGCCGATCGGCGCATTCGGTGCCATCGCGGCGGTCGTGGGCGCCACGGGCGTCGCGGCCATCATCAGCCTCGGCACCCTCATGATCGCCTTCTACATCACGTGCGCGATCTTCATCGTGGGCGTGCTGGGATCGCTGCTGTGGGCGGTGGCGCGGGTCAACATCTTCCGCATGATGAAGTACCTGGGCCGCGAGTACCTGCTCATCGTGTCGACGTCGTCGAGCGAGGTCGCCCTGCCGCGCCTCATCGCGAAGATGGAGCACATCGGCGTCTCGAAGTCGGTCGCCGGCATAACCGTGCCGACGGGCTACTCGTTCAACCTCGATGGCACGGCGATCTACCTGACGATGGCCTCCTTGTTCATCGCGAGCGCCATGGGCACGCCGCTCGCGCTCGGCGAGCAGATCGGCCTGCTGCTGTTCATGATCGTCGCCTCGAAGGGTGCGGCCGGCGTGACCGGCGCGGGCCTTGCGACGCTCGCCGGCGGGTTGCAGGCGCACCGCCCCGACCTCGTCGACGGCGTCGGCGTGATCGTGGGCATCGACCGCTTCATGTCGGAGGCGCGTGCGCTCACGAACTTCACGGGCAACGCCGTCGCCACGCTGCTCGTGGGCACGTGGACGAAGCAGCTCGACCGCGAGCAGTTGACGAGCGTGCTCGCCGGCGATCGGCCGTTCGACGAGTCGACGATGAGCGTCGACGACCACCTCTCACCTGACGAGCAGGCCGAGCTCGAGCGCGAAGAGCGCCCGTCGACGGCAGCTATCGCGGCCATCGTGGGGGAGCTCGAGGAGGAGAAGGCGGGTCAGGGCCGTGGCCGCTGATTCAGCCGTCTCGGCCCCGGCGGGCACCGCATCCGCGGTGCCCGCCGGGCTCGCCCGCTCGTGGCTGCTCGTGCCGGGCTCCGCGCCTGACCTCGCAGACCGCGTCGCGGCATCCGCTGCCGACGTGGTCATCGTCGATCTCGAAGACGGCGTGGCGGGTGCCGACAAGGGTCGCGCACGTCGTGCCCTGGTCGCGGCCGCCGATTCAGGACTGCGCCCGTGGGTGCGCATCGGCGACGCGGCTTCCGATGAGTGGCGAACGGATGTCGCGCTGCTGCGCGGTCGCGAGCTCGTCGCGGGCGTCATGCTCGCGAAGGTGGAGGCGCTCGACCATGTGCGGCGCACTGTGGACGCCCTCGATGGCGCGCTGCCGATCGTCGCCCTCGTCGAGAGCGCGCGGGGCGTCGAGGCGGCGCTCGACATCGCCGAGGCTCCCGGCGTGACCCGACTCGCATTCGGCAGCGGCGACTTCCGGCGCGACACCGGCGCGGCCGACGACCCGCTCGCCTTGCTCTACGCGCGGTCGCGCCTCGTCAGCACGAGCCGCGCGGCGGACCTGCCCGGCCCGATCGACGGACCGACCGTGCCGCGCGACGCCGCGGTGCTCGAGGGCGCCTCGCGGCATGCGGCATCGCTCGGCATGACCGGCCGCCTCTGCCTCCGAGAGGAGCAGGTGGCCGCGGTGAACACGGCACTCAGCCCGTCTGGTGACGAGCTGGCCTGGGCGCTCGGCGTGCTCGAGACGCTCGAGCGCTGCGGCATCCGCGATGGCAGCGACCTGCCCCGTATCGCCCGCGCTCGTGCGATCTGCGCGGCCGCCGAGGCGTTCAGCATCGAGGCGGATGCCGCGGCTGTGCACGTCTCCGACTACGCGAACTGACCTCGGATCGCGTGCAGCCGACGCCAGCTGCGAGCAGAGCGGTCAGCAGCCGAGACGTTCCAGAGCGGAGTCGAGATTCGCCCGTGCCGTGGTCTCGTACCAGACCGCGAAATCGCCCTCATACCCGCGGATCGTGACCTCCGTGACGAGCAGGATGGCGTAGTACATCCGGCACAGGTGCAGTCGCGCCTGCCCGCCTTCCGTCGAGAGGAGGTCTGCCAGCACGCCGCCCGCTGCCGTGTCACCGGCGACGATGTCCTCATCGGGTGGAGCCGCCGAGAACTGCTCCGCGCCGACCAGGTCGAGCAGCGGATCCGCCCACACCGTCCGCTCGGTGTCGATGATCCCGACGATGCGCAGTTCGGTCTCGTCGACGAACACGTTGCCGGGCCATAGATCCGCGTGCACCACTGCCGGCGCGATCACCTCGTCCAGACATGCCGCGTGCGCCGCCAACGCCGCCCGCACGCCGTCATCGGGCAGCGGCACGCCCCAGCGGTCGGCATCCGCCAGTGCCGCCGAGACCATCAGCCCGAACGCCTCCCGCCAGGTGTCGCCGGAGAGTCCTGACTCGGGCGCCGGATATCCGAAGTGCGGCGCTGTGACGCGATGCGCGGCAGTCATCACTGCGCCCAGCTCACGGCGGAGCGTGCGCTGCTCGTCGTCGCCCAGGGAGAGATCGTTCCACGCCGCGCCCGGCAGGTGCTCGGTCACCACGACGTCTGCTGCGAGCCGTGTACGTGTGAAGTCGGTCAGCTGCACCCGAGGCACGGGCACGCCGCTGTCGGCGAGCATGCCGAAGATGCGTGCCTCGGTGCCGAGGATCCCCTTCTCGTAGGTGCTCATCCGACCGGTGTCCGCGGCCACCATCTTGACGACGGAACGTGAGCCGTCGGCGAAGGTCGCGCGCACCGCAGTGGCGAACGTACCCCCGCCGAGAGTCTCCAGCGCCTGCACGTCGCCGAGCGGGGCGAGCAGGTCTTTGAGAGTCGCCGGATCGGCTTCGTATCGTCCCGTCACACGAAGAGTATGGCGGGCCGCTCGACGCTCGACAAACTTCGGTTGAGAGCCGCCCGGTCGGCGGCATCCGTGCGGTGACGCGAACGGCGACCGGAGCGCCATGAGTGGCGAACGGATGTCGTGCTGTTCCGCGATCGCGAGCTCGTCGCGGGCGTCATGCTCGCGAAGACTGAGCCGGCGGCGACCCGTCACTTCGCGACGAGGGTGGTCTCGAAGCTGTAGAGGTCGGGGCGGTAGCAGTGGTGGCCGTACTCGATGGCGCGACCTGAGCTGTCGAACGCGACACGCTCCATCGTCAGCACCGGGCCGCCGCGGTCGATGTCGAGCACGTCGCTTTCGTCACCTTGGGCGCGGCGTGCGCCGATCTTCTGCCGTGCGATCCGGATCGTGACGCCCCGGGCGCGAAGGATCTGGTAGAGACCGCGCTGCTCGAGCTGCTCGGTCGTGATGTCGGCGAACTCCGCCGGCAGGTAGTTCTCGAGCACGGCGACGGGGACGCCGTCGGTGCTGCGCCGGCGGCGCAGGTAGACGACCTCGTCGCCGGGAGCGACGCCAAGACTCTCGGCGACGATCTCCGTCGCCGGGACGATCTCGTGGGCGAGCACCTGGGTGCCGGGTTCGTGATTTGCGTTCTTCAGATCCTCGTAGAGGCTGGTGAGCTCGACCTGCCGGGTGACCTGTCCCTGTCCCTGGACGACCTGGGTCCCGATGCCGCGGCGGCGCACGAGCAGGCCCTTGTCGACGAGCTCCTGGATTGCACGCCGAACCGTCGGACGGGACAGGCCCAGCCGCTGGGCGATCGAGATCTCGTTCTCGAGCCGCGCGCCGGCGGGCACCGCCCCTGAGCTGATGGCCGATTCGAGCCGTGTGGATACCTGGAAGTAGAGGGGCACGGGACCCGTGCGGTCGAGGTCCGCGAAGAGCTCGTCGGGCCAGTAGGTTTCCTCGCCGGCCATAGTGTTCCCCCGCACGTCAGCAAGATGTTCTGTCAATCTTATGTGCTCCTCTTCCAGTTCCGTCATCTTGCGGTGAAAGAGCCTTGTGTTATTGTTAGGACATGATTTCGGCACCCGTCGACGTCACCGAAACTCACTCAAGAGGGTTGTACAGCGAAGTATGACTGACAGGCTCCCTTCCCTGGACGTACTGGCCTTCGGGCGGCTCGGTGTCGATCTCTATCCGCTTCAAGACGGCGTCGGTCTCGAGCAGGTGGAGACCTTCGGCAAATACCTCGGAGGCAGCGCGGCGAACGTCTCCGTGGCTGCGGCGCGCTACGGCCGCAGCGTCGGTCTCATCTCGCGCGTGGGTGACGACCCGTTCGGGCGCTACCTGCTCCAGGAGCTGGAGCGCCTCGGCGTCGAGAATCGCCAGGTGGCCGTCGATCCGGGGTTGAAGACGCCCATCACCTTCTGCGAGATCTTCCCGCCCGACGATTTCCCGATCTACTTCTATCGTGAACCGAAAGCGCCCGACCTGAACGTCGAGCCGAGCGACCTCGACCTCGACGCCGTCCGCTCCGCGAAGGTGTTCTGGTTCACTGCAACGGGGCTCAGCCAGGAGCCGAGTCGGGCAGCGCACTTCACGGCGCTCGATGCGCGCGCACGAGCGGCGCACACGATCTTCGACCTCGACTATCGCCCGGTGTTCTGGGCCGAGCCTGCCGACGCGACGGCGCAGGTGAGTCGGGCCCTCGAGTACGCGACCGTGGCGGTCGGCAACCGTGAGGAGTGCGAGGTCGCCGTGGGCGAGTCGGAGCCGGAGCGCGCCGCCTCGGCGTTGCTGGATCGGGGCGTAGAGCTCGCGATCGTCAAGCAGGGGCCGAAGGGCGTGCTCGCCAAGACACGGAGCGAGACGGTCGAGGTGCCCCCGTACCTTGTCGACGTCGTGAACGGCCTCGGTGCCGGCGATGCCTTCGGCGGCGCGCTGTGCCACGGGCTCCTCGCCGGCTGGGACCTCGAGCACATTCTTCGCTTCGCGAACGTCGCGGGTGCGATCGTCGCCTCCCGTCGGGAGTGCTCCACGGCCATGCCCACCGCGGCCGAAGTCGGTGCGCTCATCGAGACCGGGGTGCGCCCGTGAATGCGATCCTGAGTGCTGCGGACTTCGCGCGGCTTCGCGACCTGCGAGCCACCCGGCCATCGGCGATCCACGATGCGCTCGCCGGCCGTCGTCGCCGCGACGTGCTCCACGGTGATGGGCGCCTGTTCATCGTCGCGGCCGACCATCCGGCCCGCGGCGCGCTCGCCGTGGGCAAGCATCCCACGGCCATGGCGAACCGCTATGACCTCCTCGAGCGCCTCGCGATCGCGCTGAGCCGTCCTGGCGTCGACGGAGTGCTGGGCACTCCCGACATCATCGACGACCTCGCGGCACTGGGGCTGCTCGACGACAAGGTCATCGTCGGTTCGATGAACCGCGGTGGCCTGCGCGGGGCGAGCTTCGAAATGGACGATCGCTACACCGCCTACGACGTCGAGACCATGGCGCGTGAGGGCATCGACTTCGCGAAGACGTTGATCCGCATCAATCTCGAGGACCCGGCGACGGCATCCATCCTCGAGGCGACTGCGCAGGCGGTGACGGATGCAGCAGCGGCCGAGCTGCCGATCATGCTCGAACCGTTCATGAGCCGGTGGGTCGACGGCCGCGTCGTCAACGACCTGACGACGGATGCCGTGATCCTCTCGGTTGCCATCGCCGCGGGCCTGGGTGCGAGCAGCGCGTACACCTGGATGAAGCTCCCCGTCGTCGCCGACATGGAGCGGGTCATGGAGGCGACCACGCTTCCCACGTTGCTCCTCGGAGGCGACGCGGGCGTCGACCCCGACGAGACCTTTGCCGCATGGGAGGACGCCCTGGCGCTTCCCGGGGTGCGCGGCCTGACGGTCGGTCGAACGCTCCTGTACCCGCCCGATGGCGATGTCGCCGCAGCGGTCGACACCGCCGCAGCGCTGGTCCATCCCGCCCGGGCCGCCGTCACCACGCGATGAGCGCCATCGACCAGCGCTGGTTCCATCGCCGTGGCGCCCTCGCCCGCGATGGCTGGGAGAGTGTCGTCGACGAGTCCCGCCCCGGCTGGCGGCACACGGGCATCCGCGTGGCGCAGCTGGAGTCCGGCGACGTGCTCGATCTCTCCGACACAAGGGTGGAGCGCATCGTCGTCCCGCTCGCCGGGTCATTCACCGTGATGCACACGGAAGGCTCCACGACCGAGACGACGCGACTCGACGGCCGCGCATCGGTGTTCGACGGCCCGACCGACGTGCTCTACCTCTCCTCGGCCGCCACCGCCGTGCTCACGGGCGAGGGGAGAGTCGCCGTCGCGACCTCCCCGACGAGCGAGGTTCGGCCGACGCGGTACATCCCTGCCGCAGAGACGCCCGTCGAGCTTCGCGGCGCCGGCGCCTCCAGTCGCCAGGTCCACAACTTCGGAACGCCCCAGGCACTGGATGCCGCGCGCCTGATCGTGTGCGAGGTGATCACGCCGGCCGAGAACTGGTCGTCGTACCCGCCCCATAAGCACGACGAGCACGTGCCGGGTCATGAGTCGCGCCTCGAGGAGATCTACTACTTCGAGGCTGCGCCGGCAAAGGACGCCGACAGCGCTGCGGTGACGGATGCCGCGTTCGGCATGTTCGCCGCGTACTCGTCGCCCGCGGGCGACATCGACATCAACGCCATGGTGCGCACGGGCGACATCGCCCTCGTTCCCTACGGCTACCACGGCCCCGCTGTCGCAGCTCCGGGATACGACCTCTACTACCTGAACGTCATGGCCGGACCTGACGCCGAGCGAGTCTGGCTCATCAGCGACGACCCTGCGCACGCCTGGGTCCGCGACACTTGGAACGGACAGGACGTCGATTCGCGCCTGCCGTTCGGCAACGAGAAGGAGGGCCCGCACTGATGGCTTCGACGAACCGGATGACGGTCAGTCAGGCGCTCATCGAGTTCCTGGCGCATCAGTACACGGTCGACGGCGACATCCGCGAGCGCACGATCCCCGGCGTCTTCGGAATCTTCGGCCATGGCAACGTGGCAGGGATCGGCCAGGCGCTGAAGCAGGTCAATGTCGAGCAGCCCGCGCTCATGCCCTACTACCAGGCTCGCAACGAGCAGGCCATGGTGCACCAGTCGGTCGGCTATGCGCGGATGCATCGGCGTCGCGCGACCTTCGCGTCGGCGGCATCCGTCGGTCCGGGCGCGACGAACATGCTGACCGGTGCCGCGTTGGCCACCACGAACCGGCTTCCCGCGCTGCTGCTGCCCAGTGACACGTTCGCCACGCGGGTCGCCGACCCGGTGCTGCAGCAGCTCGAGCAGCCGTGGGATACCGGACTGACGGTGAACGACGCGTTCCGGCCGCTGTCCAAGTTCTTCGACCGGGTGCAGCGGCCCGAGCAGCTCTACTCGATCGCCCTGGCTGCGATGCGCGTGCTGACCGACCCGGCAGAGACCGGCGCGGTCACGATCGCGCTCCCCGAGGACGTGCAGGCGGAGGCGCTCGACGTCCCGGTCGAGTTCCTTCAGGATCGCGAGTGGCACCTCCGGCGTCCGCTCCCCGAGCGCGGCGCCCTCGCGCGAGCGGTCGCAGCGATCCGCGCCGCCGAGAGGCCGTTCATCGTCGCCGGCGGCGGCGTGCTGTACTCCAGCGCCGAGCAGCAGTTGCGCGCGCTCGTGGAGGCGACGGGCATCCCGGTCGGCACGACGCAAGCGGGAGGAGGCTCGTTGCCCTGGGACCACCCGCAGTACGTCGGCGCCGTAGGGGCGACCGGTACGACCGCGGCCAACCGGCTCGCCGCCGAGGCCGACGTCGTCATCGGCATCGGCACGCGCTACAGCGACTTCACCACGGCGTCGCGCACCGCGTTCCGCAACCCGGCGGTGCGGTTCGTGAACATCAACGTCGCGTCGTTCGACGCGTACAAGCACGGCTCCCAATTTCCGATCATCGCCGATGCGCGGGAGACCCTCGTCGAGCTGTCGACAGCGCTCGAGCGGTTCGTGGTCGCCGACGAACATGCGCAGCGCATCGACCGCGAGAAGGGGGAGTGGGATCGCCGGGTCGACGACGCGTTCGCGCCGTCGGGTCGTGCGCTTCCCGGCCAGTCCGAGATCATCGGCGCCGTGCAGTCCTCGAGCGACCCCGCGGATGTCATCGTGCAGGCGGCCGGCTCCCTGCCGGGCGATCTCCACAAGCTGTGGCGCGTGCGCGATCCGCTCGGGTACCACGTCGAATACGCCTACTCGTGCATGGGCTACGAAATCGCCGGCGGCCTCGGGGTGAAGCGCGGGCTGTTGGCAGACGGTGACGATCGCGATGTCATCGTCATGGTCGGCGACGGCTCCTACCTCATGCTCAACAGCGAACTCGTCACTGCGGTCGCCGAGGGACTCAAGGTCATCTTCATCCTGATCCAGAATCACGGCTTCGCGTCGATCGGGCACCTCTCCGAGACGGTGGGGTCCGAACGCTTCGGCACGTGGTACCGGCGATACGACGACGATGCCCGCAACTTCCAGAGCGACGAGGTGCTGCCGGTCGACCTCGCGATGAACGCACGAAGCTATGGAATGGACGTCATCGAGGTGGCGCCCGGGCCCGGCGCGATCGACGACCTGAAGGCCGCGATCGCGGAGGCCAAGGCATCCGACCGTTCGACGTTCATCCACATCAACAGCGATCCGCTCATCTACGGGCCCGACGGCGAGGGGTGGTGGGATGTCCCGATCGCCGAGGTGTCGTCGCTCGAGTCCACCGTGCGCGCCCGAGGCGAGTATGAGCGGCTGCGGGCGGCGCAGCGACCGTTGCTCGGAGAGGAGACCGGCCAGTGAACGCGACGGTTGCCGGTGCGCCGGTGAGCTTCGGGGTCTTCGAGATGACCCCCGACGACGCCGAGGTGCTCGAGCCCGACGACATGCTCTCGATCCTGCATGAGGCCGGATACGGCGGCGTCGATCTGGGACCCGTCGGCTACTTCGGCCGCGGCGAGGAACTGCGGAGGCGCCTCGACCGGTGGCGACTGGAACTCGCCGGCGGATGGGTGGAACTCCCGCTGTCCGACGACGCCGGTTTCGAGGCGGCGCTTCCGAGCCTCGACGACGCGCTGCGCGTCTTCGCCGACGCCGCGGAGGCGGGACCCCGGCTTCTGCCGAAGCCCACGCTCGCCGACCATGGGTCACCCGCCCGCAAGGCCCGACCGGGGCGGGGTGCCGTCGAGCACAGCCTCGACGACGCCGCTTGGGAACGGCTCATCGCGAACACGCAGCGGGCTGCCGACCGCGTCCGCGCGGCCGGGTTCGAGCCGACCTTCCACCACCATGCCGGGACCTTCGTGGAGTCGCCTGAAGAGATCGACCGGTTCCTGGATCGCGTCGACGTCGGGCTCACGCTCGACACCGGTCACCTCGTCATCGGCGGGGGAGACCCCCTCGAGGTGCTGCAACGGTGGGGGACCCGCGTGAACCACCTGCACGTCAAGGACGTCGACCTGCGTGTGCTCGAACGCGTGCTCGCCGCGGGCGGCGGCATGGCGGACGTCTGGTCGTCGGGGGCGTTCGTCGCGTTCGGCACGGGCGACATCGACGTGACCGCCGTCATGAACGCGGTCGACGCGCTGGGCTTCACCGGCTGGGTCGTCGTCGAACAGGACGTGCTCCCCGGCCGAGACATCTCGCTGGCGGACTTCCGCTCGCAGCGCGAGGCGGATCAGCGGCTGAATCGTGAAGTGCTCAGGCAATGGTGCTGAGCGGGAAAGCAGAGGAAATGAACGAGAAGCCGCTTCGGTTCGGATTGATCGGCACGGGGAGGATCGGACAGGTCCACGCCGCGAGCATCGCGGCCGACCCTGATGCCGTGCTCACCTGGGTGTGCGACCCCTTCGTCGAGGGCGCCCGGTCGGTCGCCGAACGGTACGGGGGGACCGCGACGGAGTCCTCGGATGAGGTCTTCAGCTCGGGCGAGGTCGATGCGGTGCTCATCGCATCGCCGACGCCCACGCACATCGACCTCATCTCCGCGGCCGTCGACGCAGGCATCGCCGTGTTGTGCGAGAAGCCCATCGACCTCGACATCGCTCGAGTCGACGCGCTTCGTCCCAAGGTTGCCGCAGCCGGTGTCCCTGTCGCTCTCGGATTCAATCGCCGGTTCGATGCCGGGTTCGCCGAGGCGCGTGCGCGCGTCGCGGCTGGTGAGATCGGCGAGCTGGAACAGCTCTCGATCATCAGTCGAGACCCGGCGGCACCGCCCGCGGCCTATGTCGCCGTGTCCGGTGGCATCTTCCGGGACATGACGATCCACGACTTCGACATGGCCCGATTCTTCGTCCCCGACATCGTCGCGGTCAGTGCGGTGGGCACGACGACGTTCGACCCTGGGGCTCGCGAGCACGGCGACTTCGACACGGCCGTCGTGGTGCTGCGTGCGGCATCCGGAACCGTGGTCTCGATCACGAACTCCCGGCACAGTGCGATCGGGTACGACCAACGCATCGAGGCGTTCGGGCCGAAGGGCATGCTCCAGGTCGCGAACGCCGGAACGAGCCTCGTCAGCCTCTCCACCGCCACCGCGGTCGAGGCGCGCCCGCCGTATCAGGACTTCTTCCTCGAGCGCTACGCGGGAGCGTATGCAGCAGAGCTCAGCGAGTTCATCAAGCTGGCGCGGGGGCAGGCGTCGACGAGCCCGACCTTCGAAGACGGTCGCGCTGCACTGATCCTCGCCGATGCCGCCCAGCGATCGGCCGTCGAACGCATCGTCGTCCCGGTCGACCTGGCCTGACGACATGACACGGCACGACGAGAGCCGACCACGATGAAGTTTCGCCTCGCGGCATCCGCCGAGATGCTGTACCTCGACCTGCCCTTCGTGGAACGTGTCGCGCGGATCCACGAGCGCGGGTTCGAGGTGGAGATCTGGGACTGGACGACGAAGGACCTTGCCGCGATCGCCGCGACCGGGGCTGTGATCTCCTCGATGACGGGCTACGTACGCGGAGACCTCACCACTGCCGACGGCATCGGCGAGCTGCTCGCCACCGCGAAGCAATCCCTCGCGGCCGCGGAGGTCATCGATGCCCCGCGACTGAACCTGCACGGCACTGGACTCGACCCGAACGGCCTTCCGGTCACCCCGCGCGAGCACGCCACAGGGAAGGACTGGCTCAGGGCGGCGGACACGCTGCGCCGCGTTGCCGAGCTCGGCGAGGCCGCGGGGCGCGTTTTCACGCTCGAGAACCTGAACACGGCCGTGGATCACCCCGGCACCCCGTTCGCAACCGCAGCCGACACCCTTGCGCTCGTCGAAGCCGTCGACAGCCCGGGATTGCGACTGAATCTCGATCTGTATCACGCCCAGATCGGCGAAGGGAACCTCATCGAACTCGTCCGCCGCGCGCTGCCGTGGATCGGCGAGATCCAGGTCGCCGACGTGCCCGGCCGGTGCGAACCGGGCACCGGCGAGATCCGATACCAGGCGATCGCCGACGAGCTGCGAACGCTCGGCTACGACGGCGTCGTCGGTTTGGAAGGGTGGGCGAGCTCGGACTCGGATGCCGCCCTCGACGCCTATCGTGCGACGTTCATGGAGTGAAGCCCCGCGCTCAGCGCCGCGACGAGCTCTCGAGCCCGGCGTCGTAGGTCGTCGGCCCGTCGACGGCGGGCACGTCGACCCAGCTGCCTGAGGCCGAGCTGCGCAGTGCAGCATCGACGACCTCGGCGGCCGACCAGGCGTCGGCTGCCGACGGAGCGAGCTGTCGGTGCTCGAGCACCGACCGCAGGAAGAGGGATGCCTCGACGGTCTTCAGGTCGTCGAAGCCCATGCCCGTGCCGGCCCCGGGCTGGAAGCGGGCGAACTCGCCATTTTCAGGCGCCATCATCATCGTGCGGTAGCCCGACGCGTCGTCGGCGACCTGCAGCTCGTTCATCCGCTGGAAGTCCCAGCGCAACGACCCGGTAGTCCCGTACACCTCGAGCGCGTACTCGGCGCGTGGGCCGACGGCCACTCGGCTGGACTCCAGCACGCCGACGGCTCCACCTTCGAACCTCGCCAGGAGCGCCGCGTAGTCCTCGTTCTGCACGACGCCCTTCGGGTCGGAGTCGTCACCCTTGCTGAAATGGCTCGCCGCGCTTGCGCGCGGAAGCGGACGTTCGGTGATGAACGTCTCCGTCATCGCCGTGACCGACGTGATGCGTCCGACGACGAACTGCGCGAGATCCGCTCCGTGCGACAGCAGGTCGCCGAGCACTCCCGATCCCGCCCGGTCGCGCTGAAAGCGCCATGTCAGCGCGCCGCTCGGATCGGCCGAGTAGTCGGCCATGAACGCCACGCGCACGTTCGTGACGGTGCCGATCGCGCCCTCACGGACGAGCCGGCGCGCGTGGGCGATCGCCGGCGCATGACGATAGTTGAAGCCGACGGATGTCACGAGCCCGCGCGTCGCCGCCCCGCGCGCGATCTCACTCGATTCCCGCACTCCGCGGCCCATCGGCTTCTCGATCCAGAACGGCTTTCCCGCCGCGATCGTGGCGAGCGCGATCTCGTGGTGCAGGAAGTTGGGCGAGCAGATCGACACGACGTCGACATCGGGATCGGAAAGCACGTCGCGGTAGTCGGCGGTGGTCTGCCGGTAGCCGAGCACATCGGCGGCGTGCTGCCGACCACCCTCGTCGGGGTCGGCCGCCATGACGAGGGCGGCCCGCGCCGCGAGTTCCGGATAGTGATGTGCGGCCGCGAGGTAGGCGCGCGAATGCAAGCGCCCCATCCAGCCGACCGAGATGAGGCCCACGCCGATGTGAGCGGATTCCGACATGACAGAGCATCCTTTTCCAAGCTGGGAACGAAGCGGGGCAATGGCGACAGTCTTACACAGATGACAGAATGTATAGACAAACTATTGACACATGGTCATTCCTGTTCCAGACTCTTCTCGACGCCGAGACGGACACTCGGAGGAAGAGAACTCAATGGAGACTTCGCCCCTCGATGCACCGGTCCCGTTGAACCTTCCCACCTCGCTCATGCGGCTCGCATCCGCCGGTTCGCCCGCCGACGCGACGACGCTCGCCACCCGCGGCGTCACCACACACCACCAAGAGAGGGAACCCGCATCATGAAGAGAATCATCACTGGCGTCGGCATCGTGGCCGTCGCCGGCCTGCTGCTCAGCGCTTGTTCGGGCACGGGTCAGGAGACCGATGAGAGCACCGACACCGCATCATCCGACCTCACCTACGCCGTCATCACCCACTCCGGGCCTGGCGACGCGTTCTGGGATCGGGTGAAGTCGGGCGCTGAGCAGGCAGGTGAGGACTACGGAGTCGAGATCACCTACAACTCCGACCCCGACCCGGCGAAGCAGTCCCAGCTCATCGACAATGCGGTCGCCCAGGAAGTCGACGGCATCGTCGTCTCGATGGCGAACCCTGACGGCGTCAAGTCGAGCGTCGAACGCGCAGTCGATGCCGGCATCCCGGTCGTGACGATCAACTCGGGCATCGAGCGCTCTGCCGAGTTCGGCGCCATCACGCACATCGGGCAGAGCGAGACGGTCGCCGGCGAGGCGGTCGGCGTGGAGCTCTCCGAAGCGGGAGTGACGAACGCGCTGTGCGTCATCCAGGAGGCGGGCAACGTCGGCCTCGAAGAGCGCTGCAAGGCCGCAGCATCCACCTTCAGCGGCACGATGGCGAACCTGCAGGTCGACGGAACCAACGATGCCGAGGTGAAAGCCACGATCAAGTCGAAGCTGCAGGCCGACGCGACGATCGATGGGGTCCTGACACTCGGCGGCCAGTACGCGATGGACGCGGTCGGCGCCGTCGACGAGTCCGGCAGTGCGGCGACCGTGGCCACCTTCGACCTCTCCGACGACGTCGTCTCGGCCATCTCCGACGGAGCGATCCTGTTCGCCGTCGACCAGCAGCCGTACGTTCAGGGATTCCTCGGCATCACCGCGGTCCACCTCCGCGCGACCAACGGCAATGACGTCGGCGGCGGCCAGCCGGTTTTCTCAGGCCCAGCGTTCGTCACGAAGGCCAACGCGGCCGACGTCGCGAAGTACGCCGCGAACGGGACGCGCTAGCCGTCCCGAAGCGGCTGGGTGGGGCGGAGCGGTGTCGCTCCGCCCCACCTGGCCCCTCGATGAAAGGAGTCACTGTTGACTACGACAGATATCGTGACCATCGCGACACGGCCGCGAATGGAGCGGCAGCCCATCCGACGGCTGCTCGCCCGACCCGAGATGGGCGCGCTCGTCGCTGCGCTCGCCGTGATGATCTTCTTCTCGGTCTACACGAGCAACTTCATGACGCTCGCGGGCGCCGGCGTGTGGCTCGAGTCGGCGTCAACGTTCGGCATCATGGCGGTCGCTGTGGCGCTGCTCATGATCGGCGGAGAGTTCGACCTCTCGGCCGGTGTCATGACCGGATTCACGGCGCTCATCGTCGGAGTGCTCACCACGAACTACGGGCTGAACATCTGGGTCGCGGTGGTCGTCTCGCTGGCCGTTGCCCTCGGGGTCGGCGCGCTCAACGGCTTCATCGTCATGCGCACGGGGCTCCCGAGCTTCATCGTCACGCTCGGCACGTTCTTCGTGCTCGCCGGCATCGACCTCGCCGTCACGAAGCTCATCACCGGCCAGGTGTCCATTCAGGGCATGGCCAAGGTGCCGTTCTACGACACGATCCAGCCGCTGTTCGGGGCGTCGATCCGCATCGGCGGCGGCGTCTTCTACGTCTCGGTGCTGTGGTGGTTCCTCGTGACGGCCATCGCGACGTGGGTGCTCCTGCGCGCACGCGCCGGCAACTGGATCTTCGCCGTCGGCGGTGCGCTGAACTCGTCGCGACAGGTCGGAGTTCCGATCATGAAGACGAAGGTCGGCCTGTTCATGACCACGGCAGGCGCTGCGTGGCTCGTCGGCATGATCTCGCTCTTCCGAACCTCGACTGTGCAGGCCAACACCGGCGTCGGGCAGGAGTTCATCTACATCATCTGCGCGGTAGTGGGCGGCTGCCTGCTGACGGGCGGTTTCGGATCGGCGATCGGCGCAGCGCTCGGTGCCCTGATCTACGGGATGGTCTTCCAGGGCATCACGTTCGCACAGTGGGACACGAACTGGCTGCGCACCTTCCTCGGGGCGATGCTGCTGCTGGCGGTACTGCTCAACCACTGGGTGCGCACACGAGCAGGAGGTGGACGATGAGCCAGATCACGAAGACCCACGATCCGATCGTTGCGGTCAAGAACATCGGCAAGCGATACGGGGCCATCAACGCGCTCGCCGGCGTGACGACCGAGGTCCGTGCCGGAGAGGTCACGTGCGTGCTCGGCGACAACGGCGCCGGCAAGTCGACGTTCATCAAGATGCTCGCGGGCGCGCACACGCCGAGCGAGGGCGAGATGCTCCTCGACGGTGAGCCGGTGACCTTCTCGTCGCCGCGTGCGGCTTTGGACGCCGGCATCGCGACCGTGTATCAGGACCTCGCGGTCGTGCCCCTCATGCCCGTGTGGCGCAACTTCTTCCTCGGCTCAGAGCTCACGAAGGGGGCCGGACCATTCCGCCGCCTCGACGTGAAGCGGATGAAGACGATCACCTACACCGAGCTCGACAACATGGGGATCGACCTCCGTGATGTCGATCAGCCGATCGGCACGCTGTCGGGTGGTGAACGCCAGTGCGTCGCGATCGCGCGTGCAGTGTACTTCGGTGCTCGTGTGCTGATCCTCGACGAGCCGACGGCAGCGCTCGGCGTCAAGCAGTCGGGCGTCGTGCTGCGCTACATCGCGCGGGCACGTGACCGCGGGCTGGGCGTGGTGTTCATCACGCACAATCCGCACCACGCCTATCCCGTCGGCGACCGCTTCCTGCTGCTCAACCGCGGCACGAGCCTCGGCGACTACGCCAAGGCCGACATCACCCTCGGCGAACTCACGAGCCTCATGGCCGGCGGCGCCGAACTCGACTCGCTCGCGCACGAACTCGAACGTTCGATGGGCGCCGACTCGCCCGTCGTCAAGGAGCTCGAGCGCGAGGCGGAGGCGCTGCCCGAAGCGGCACGCGAGGAGCTGGTGCCGCCGACTGCGTCGTAGTGGTCTGATCGGAACCGAACGGCGAACGGCGGATGCTTCGCGGCATCCGCCGTTCGCCGTCGCCCTCGAGTGCGGAAGGTGGGACTTGAACCCACACGCCCGAAGGCACAGGAACCTAAATCCTGCGTGTCTGCCGATTTCACCACTCCCGCGAGTGCCCGATCAGTCTACGGCGCGGTGGAAATCACCGGGCCCGGCTCAAGGCGGGGGACTCGGGTGTCTTTGGTCCAACGGCGCCAGGAGCGCCAGCCGCCCGATCTGGACGAGTGAGCATCAGATCCGTTGGTCGGTCGAAGCGACCAATCAAATGCATGCAGCAAATGCAACTGGAAGAACGCGCCTAATGCTTCTTGTGCGCGGCATCCCCCTGGTGCCAAGCGCCCGGCTTGTGCGCCTGATCTGCCTTGTGCGCCTCTTGCACCGCATCGGACGCGGCGCTCATGTCGTGGTCGTGCTGCTTCGCGTGCTTCTCGGCGCGCTTCTCTTTGAGCGTCTTGGTGGCCGGCTTCTTCACGTGATGGTCGTGAGGCGATTTGTCAGGCATGATCTCTCTCCAATTAACCCACTGTACGCGCCATTCCGGCGGATCGAACGGTTCATCCGCGCATGCACTGGCATCATCGCGCGTATGATCGTCGGACTGCCCAGGGTCAGGTCGCGGGGCGGGCGCTCGCTCGCGGTGGGTGCTCCCACTGTTCGTCGGTCTCACCGAGCACCTTCCAGCCGAGGTTCCGATATGTGTGCGCTGCCAAGGACAGTTCGGCCCGTCGCAGTTTCCGCCTGGAACAAAGTGGGATCCGATGGGGCCTTGGGGGTAAACAGATGATCGAGAGACTGCTCGTGAATTCAGTGTCCTGGAGCGAACGACGGTCGATAATGGGCCCATCGGCGTACGTTCCCGAGGCGTTTGGTGCTCTCCTTGAGGCAAACACAGACGAGGAAGCAGATGCCGCCTACTGGCAGCTGGACAATCGGATCGTCGTCCAAGGTCAACTGTTCGAAGCATCGCGATGGCTGATTGGTCCTCTCGTTACCGCACTCGGTCGCGCGCTATGGTCGGGAGTTCGCCTTCGCATCGTGAACCTGCTCGTCGAGATCGCGCTTGGACAGCCCGATGAGTCAGAGCTCCGGGCGGGGAATGAAGCGCTCCTAGAACACTGCCACCGCGAACTGCTGGGTGGGTTGTGGGTCTTCTATGGTCTGCTCGAGGACCCGGATCCAGATGTGCGGATAGGAGCAATCGACTTGCTCGAAACAGTTGAGCCAGATCGAGACCGCCTTATTGCGGTGTTGACTGAAGCTCGCATCCATGACGCCGATTTCAACGTAGCGCGACGGGCATCCGAGGTTATCAAGTCTCCCGAATGAACCCTTCGCGCGATCGGTTGAAATCTGAGTAGATGGAACGGTGCTGCCAGAAGGCAAGTTCGGGTATTGCTGGACGACTCGAGCAAGTCGGGCGTTTTCCGAGAGTCGATGGGTTTCGATCAAGCTAGTCAGGACTCGGCACTCTAACGTCACTTGAATAGGCGAACTTCGATCCACGGATTGATTCGGCCTGGGTGATTCGGCCTGGGTTTCGTTCCTACCGGTTTCCCTGTCCAGCGGTCGCTGTCAGGCTTGAATCGGTCTCAGCGTAGTAGGCCTGCTCGACCTCGACGGGGGTGCGCAGGTCAAGCTCGCCGTGCAGGCGCTGATTGTTCCACCACCACACGTACTCGAGCGTCGCGAGCTCGACCTGGTCCACGGTGCGCCACGGGCCGCGGCGGCGGATCAGCTCGGTCTTGTAGAGGCCGTTGACGGCCTCGGCCAGGGCGTTGTCGAACGAGTCGCCGACGGTTCCGGTGGACGGTTCCGCGCCGAGCTCGACGATCCTGTCCGTGTAGACCACGGCCAGGTAGTTCGACCCGTGATCGGCGTGATGGACCAGCCCGTCGAGCCTGCCGCCGGCAGCCCACGCGGCCATGTCCAGCGCCTGCAACGGCAGCACGTCGGCCTTCAGAGTTGCTGCGACGTTCCACCCGACGATACGACGCGAGTAGACGTCGGTGACGAACGCGACGTACGCGAACCCGGACCACGTCGCGACGTAGGTCACGTCGGCGACCCAGAGCCGACGCGGGGCAGGCGCGGTGAACCGCCGCTGCACGAGGTCCTTCGGTTTCTCCGCTGCCGGATCGGACTTCGTGGTGAAGACCTTCTTCGACCGTCTCACCCCGCGCACCCCGGCCAACCGCATCAGCCGCTCCGCCTGGTCACGACCAACAGCCCATCCCTGCCGGCGGAGCAGAGCGTGCATCTTCCGCCGCCCGTAGACGCCGTAGTTCTCCGTGTGCAGCCTGACGACTTCGGGGACGAGCAGGTCGTCCCGCAGCCGTCTGGCTGACGGCGCACGGGTCTTCGCCGCCCGGTAGCCGCGGGACGTGAAGAACCCACGAACTGCCGGGCGCAGCACCCGGCAGATGGCCTCGACCCCGAACTGATCCTTGTGCTCATCGACATAGCGGATCATCTCGTCGTGGGACGGTCGAGTTCCTTCGCGAAAAACACGCTGGCGGACTTCAAGATCTCGTTCGCACGCTTCAACTCGGCGTTCTCACGCTTGAGCCGCCGGTTCTCCTCCGCAACGTCGCTGGTCACGCCCGGGCGCTCGCCCGCGTCGACCTCGTACCGGCGCTGCCACACCCGCAAGGTCTCCGGACTCATCCCGAGCATCCCCGCGACGTCACGGACCGCGGTCATCAGGTTCGGGTGATCCGGACGTGACTCCGCGAGCATCCGCAACGCCCGCTCACGCATCTCGCTGTATATCTGGCCATCAGTTCCATCCTTGATCAAAGAACGGAACAAAACCCAGGCCGAATCAGTCCAACGCTTGGACGGTTCTGGACCGAGTTGACGCGAAGGGCGCGCCGTTGGCAGGGCATAAAGGCGGCTCGGTGTTCAAGAACAGCGAATCGACGCTCCCGTCGACCGACGCTGTCGGAGGGTCGATCACGTATCGTGAGTGGGATGTCAATCCGTACGTCCAAGGCGTGAATCGCGGCGCTGATCGTATGGTGACTGGTAGCGACGGTTCGGCGTACTTTACAACTGACCATTACGAGAGCTTTGTCATGTTCCGGGGGCCATTGGGATGAGCGGATACGAGCAACTGACGCGCGTGGATGAAGAGTTCCGTCTACTCCTGCTGGAAGGCAACCACCAAGAGGTAGCGACCGCGATCACAAGCTGGGCTGAGGCTGGCCTGACTACGCGTGTGGTCCGCGGGCGTAAGATGCGAACGCTGCAAGCGCTATTCGACGAGTTCGCCGCGGCGCTACAGTTCCCCATCTACTTCGGCGAGAACAGGGATGCGTTTGACGAGTGCATAGCCGATCTGGAGGGACTTCGTCCGGCGTCAGGATTCGTGGTGGTGATCACCGAGCTCGACCAAGTGCTTGACCATTCAGACGCCGATTTGCTTCGGTGGCTCGTCGGCAGCCTTGTCGGCGCGGCCGCAGGCTGGGCGCAGCCGGTGGAGCTCGGCGAGTGGTGGGATCGACCCGCGGTCGCCTTTCACGTAGTGCTCGCGGGAGAGCCGGCGAGGTTGGCAGATGGGGAACGCCGTTGGTCAGCCGCTGGCGCTTCATTCGCCCGGCTGTCTTAAGAGCATGATTCGGCTCGAGCGCTGTTGACGACGCGGGTCTCGAGCTTGGTCGGCAAGCTCAGGCACTTGATGCCACCTCGTGCGCGGCTTCATCGGTTGGCACGAACTGTTGCGCGAGCCGCATGCTCGGTCCGGCGTCACTCGCTAACGAATGCTCGGACATGGAGCGGCGATGGGCTTCAAATCAGCTGAGGAGATGGGAACCCATATAGATTCGATGATGAACGCTAGTGAGGGAGTGCTTCGCGAAGACGGAACTCGATTCTGGGTTGACTATGCAAACTCAGCGATCATTTTCCGCGGCCCGAATCCTGGTGTTCCCGGCTCGTTTCTATCGGCCCGACAACTTCGACTTAACAGTCGAAAAGAACATGAAACGATCGGTGGTGGACCCGTGATCGCGAGGTTTCGACGTGACGGGGTGGAGCTCGACCTCGATAAGTCTGAGTACATCTTTGTGTACCTTACGTTGTCGTACGTAATGGACGGTGTCGCCCTTGCTGATCACGACTTCAGGAACATCTTGGGGATGACCCGCGAAGACGCCGAAGCGTTCCGGAACGGGCTAGTGGGGGCTGAGCGCGTGGCCAGGCGTCAGGGCGAGCACTGGAACCCGAATGTCCCGCGCACGGAGTAGCCCCGGCGCCAACTGTTTGACTTACCAGTTCCATTTTTGTCATCCCCGGCGATATTCCGCTGGACCTCACCGGTCGCCTCGTAGGATTTGGAGCCAACTGATGCTTACGTAACTCAAAGTGATTTGGTTCCGAACGAGGTCGCCTGAGTACGGACGTCCCGATTAACGTTGTCATTCGAGACGGCAACACGCTGATTACGAACACGCGCTCGGCGCAGGCGCTGACTCGCGCAGGGATTCCGCGGGACTCCTGGAACGTGATCAACCGGACCGGGAATTCGTTGTACGAGCAGCTTCTGTCGGGTCAGCTCAACCGAAACGGGCTCGGTAGCGGGGGGACTGATTTACCATGAACGGCGTGATTGGCGGCAACTCTCATGGCACGAAGCGGCCGATCGGCCCGCTCTCGCTGCCCCCGTCTGCGTTTACCGAGGACGTGTCGTTTACCCATCCAGGGGGAAGCGCTGAACTGCGCTGCACCTACGAGCGGAATGGCGCGATGTATGTCGGTGGCCTTCTGTTCAAGGGCGTACGGGCTTATCGGTTCCACGCTGAAGGGCACTGCACTCCATGGCACGTCGAAGATGCTTACGACACCCTCGTGGAGGTCGAGGCCTCCGAGTGGGTTGCCGAACTGCTGGCGGCCGAGCCAAGCAAGACCGGGGGCCAATGGAAGATCCGGCACTTCCTGATCTACATCGATAGCGCTGGCGCTTACGAGGTCGCAGCCGTGGATTGTGAATGGCTTCCCGAGCAAGCGGCTTCGTGACGATGAGAACCCGGGCGCGATGGCGGTGCTCCTCGCCATCTCGATGTGGTCGGCGTTCGTGCCGATAGACGCGTGGGACGCGGTGACCGGATACCGCTTCTACGGGGCTGCTCGTGAACGTGGGCGTCGACCTCGGCTGGGTCGTCGTTGGGCGTCACCGAAGCGCTGCGAGGCTCCTGCGTGCTGCGACGAGCACGAGTCCGAGCATCATGAGGGCGACCGCCGGAACGGCGAGTGACGCCGCGCCTCCGGTTGCGGCGAGCTGCGCGGCGGGGGCCGGGGCGGTACCAGCAGGCGGTGCCGCTGGGCCGGTTGGGCAAGAACCGGGCTCGGCGAGTTCGAGGACGGCGCTGATGCCATCGAAGTTCTCGGCGGTCCCGATGGTCATGGTGGTGGCTGTGTCGAGGCTCGGCTGGTTGTCGAAGTACTCGGGTGCGTAGCATCCGCTGCCCTCGAATCGGTTCAGGAACCCGATCTTGTAGTTGCCCGGGCGCAATCCCACGATGGTGAAGTCGCCGTTCGCATCAGTGGATCCCTGGAGCCCTTGTACCGAGACCCAGGCGCCGTCGGCGGTCTGCCGGAAGGCGGTGGCGGACGCGCCCGTCTGCGTCGCGCCGTCCGCTCCGGTGATGCTGCCTGTGATGGTGCTGCCGAGGATCAACGTGCCGTCGATGTCGGAGCGGGTCTCGCCGCTGCTCAGGGTGAGGCGTTGTGCAGTGTCGGCGTCGAGGGCTCCGTCCCAGTACGAGGCCAAGTGCGTTGCGATGGTTCGAACGTCATTGAACTCCACGAGGTAGGTGCCGGATGGGATCCCCGAGATGGTGTAGTCCCCGTTCTCGTCGACTTCAGCGCCAGCCCAGAAGAAGGTGCCGCCCTCGTTGGTGAGCCGCACGTGCGTGCCGGGAATGACGGTCAGGGTGCCCTCGGAGGTCTCGGCAAGTACGTTTCCCGAGATCGTGGCGCTTCGCTCGAGCACCTGGTCGAGGGTGTTCTCTCCCGCCTCGAAGGCGAAGTCGACTTTCGTCCTGACGTAATCCTGGGTCGGGGGTACGAACTCGACGTCGTTGAATCCACCGAGTGCGAGGTCTTCGATGAGATATGCGCCGTCGGGCCCAGTGACAGCGGTTCCGACGACCTCTTGCCACGCCTCGGCGACCCAGCGGTACACCTTCACCTCGACGCCGGCGAGTGGCTCGCCGGAATCCGATGCGGTCACGGTTCCGCTGAGGGTCTGGGGGGTCTCGGCCGCGGTCGCGGTGGTAGCGGTCACGAGGGGTGTGACGGCGAGGATCAGCGCGATGATGGCTGCAGCGATGACCCTGATCGAGTGCCCGCGACCTGCGTATGGTGTGATTGGCATAAGGTGCACCCTATCGGTTCGGGGTACAGCACTGGGGACAGTCGAAGGTGCTGTCTGCCGGAGTTCGACCGCGTCATCCGCTCAAGGAAGCGAGCCACGACCTCACCGTGAAGTCGTCGTAGTCCAGCCGGTGCACCACGGCGGTCGTGTTGCCGTTCCGGGAGATCTTCACCGTCACCTGCCCGGCGGCGATCGAGGTCTCCGACGTCGGGAACGATTCTTGCGTGGTCGTTCCGGGTGCGACCCGGCTGAGCTTGCGCTCGCCGAAGGGAGTGGTGATCCGGAGGTCGACCTTCGCCGAATCGAGGTTCTGCACAGTCACCACGAGGGACACCTGCTCGTCGACCTTTCGCGCCTGCACGGTGACGGGCCCGACGGTCGACGGCGCTCCCTCGGTGGCGCCCGACAGTGCGAGACCGTAGAAGATGCGCGGGGCACCGTCGAGCACGACAGTGGTCTTGCGGGAACTCACTGCGAGGGCGGTGGTCTGGCCGATAGAGTCGAGCTGGTTCGCCGTGTCGCCGCTCGTCAGGATGGTGAGCGGCGTCTTGGTCGGCCACGGGTCGACCCACACCTCGGGGGCCGGGAAGTACCGGCCGGCGGGGTCGTGGTCGGCGTTCAGGATGTATCCATCGGCGCGGCTCCACAGCACGGCCGCCTCGCCGTCGGGCGTGTCGAAGAGCAGGCCCTTGAGGTTCGGGTCGTCGAAGGCGAGCCAGCCCAAGAACGTCGCCTGGTCGAACGTCTTGGCGGCCGTCGCGTACGCGAGCAGCGACGGCTTCGCGCTCACGTCGCGGTTCATGAGACCGAAGTGGTACTCGACGTTCTCGGGGTTGGCCGCTTGCGCGTTGCCGAGCACGCTGTCATGGAACTGGTACCAGTTCACGCACCGGATGCCCTCGGCCTTCGCGAGGGCGAGCGTGAGGAACACGTTCTCGGCGGCGTGCCGGTAGGTGTCGTTCCACCAGCCGTTCGGACGGGTGCACGCATAGGCCTCGGTGAGCCAGATCTCCTTCTCGCCGTGCTCGGCCATGATGGCCTTCAGCTGCTTGAGGCCGCCGTAGAAGTTCCAGTACAGGCCCGTAGCGCCTGCGCTCCAGTCGTCGTCGGACGGGATGAAGTCGGGGGTGAAGTTGCCCCGGCCCGGGTGGTAGGCGAAGCCGTCGATGAGGTCCCAGCCACCGCCCGCGATGAAGTTCTCGACCCAGGGCTTGTCCATGCCGGCGAGGCCGTTGTTCAAGATCTTGAGTGAGGATCCGGATGCCGCGACCGCGTCGACGACCGGCCGCAGGGCCTTGTCGATGTAGGCCTGCGCCGCGACACCGGTGTTGAACGGGCGGTTGAGCTCGTTGCCGACCTCGAAGTACTCGGCGCCGGCCCCGATCGCGGTCGCGACATTCGTCGCCGCCCATTGCGCCGCGGCCGCGTCGGTCGCGTCGAGCGAGGGTTGCAGCTCGATGTTGTGCGACATCCCTCGCTCGTCGAATGCCGAGGGCGGGAGTCCCGGCCCGCCCTCGTACGAGATCCGCACCCGATCGACGCCGACGCGCTGCCACAGGTCGAGCAGTGCCCCCGCCGACGGCACTTGCAGCCACGGGTAGTTCGAGATGCCGAACATGCTCTGGTTGCCGGCCGTGTAGGTCTGGGTCGGCAGCACGGTGATCGTGGTTCGCGCGAACGCCTCGTCGTCGCCAGACACGGCGGAGACCTCCGCGACCGAAATGCCATAGGCCGGAGCGGGCATCGTGAAGGTGTGCTCCCATGTGGATGCTGCAGCGACGATGCCCGTGACGGTCGCGGCGGCGAGGTCGGCGCCGTTGTAGTCCCTCACCCACCACGTGAGGTCGACGGCGCGCTCGGCGGAGCCGCCGTTCGCGACGAGCGTCGTGACCGAGACGGTCTCGCCGGCGGCATCCCAGATGTTGAAGTCTCGGTCGGTCCAGATCTCGATGCCGAGCTCGCGGCTCGTGCCGATCGACGCCGTTGCCGACGGTCGCGTGGAACTGAAGAAGAAGTCGGCTTGGCTCACATAGGTACCGTCGGGTTGAAGTACGCCGGGGGAGTGGATCCAGGTGCTGTTGGTCCACGCCTGCTTCGACCGCTCGAGCAGGAACATGCCATGCAGCTCGCCCCACGTCGACGTGTGCGCGATGCCCATGGTCTCTTCGTACGGGATGCCTCCGCCGGCATCGCGCACCCATTCGGTGATGGGCACGAAGCGGTCGGGTTCGGTGGCGCCGGCGATGGCGCGGCTGAAGAGGAATCCGTCGGGGATCAGCGTCGAGGGGCCGCTGATGTGCCACTCGAGGTACGCGCGGTTCGTCGAGACCGTGAAGATGCCGTAGACCTTCGTCGCGCCGGCGGCGGCCGGCATCACGTAGTCCATTCGAATCGCGGGAGTGCCGTCGGCGAGGGTGACTAGTGTCGGCGTTCCGCCGGTGGAGATCTGGATGCCGGCGCCGGTGTCCTTCACCTGGAATCGGGAGCCCTGGGACCGAACGACGTTCGATCCGTCGCGGATCGCGATCCTCCCGCCCACGCTCGCGAGGATGCTGATGCCGTTCGCGCTGAGGATGACGTCGCCGGCGGCGGCGGTCGCGGTGATGGGGCTCGGCTCGGCGACGAGCAGTACTCCGGCGGCGAACGTCGCCCCGAGGAATACGCGTCGTGACAGGCCGTGTCGTTGGGTCTCAGACGTCATCGTCTTCTCCTGCTCAGGGCCGGTGCGTTGTGCCCGACCGATGATAATACCTATTATCAAAAGTTGCACGTTCATCATGCGCATATCGATTCCCCGGCGTCAAGATGACTTGCATTTCTTGATGATGCGTATTAGCGTCACCACCACGGCCTGCCAATAGGCATTATCAGTATCGATTGGAACACCCGCATGTCACCGAAGACGCGCAACGTCACCCAACGCGAGATCGCACGCATCGCCGGCGTCAGCCAGACGACGGTCTCGATGGTCTTGAACGACCGAGACGGGTCGAACGTGCGAATTCCAGCCGCCACACGAGAGCGCGTGAAGCAGGCGATCGAGCAGTCGACCTACGTCGCCGATCCGGCCGCGCGCCGTTTGGCAGGTCTCGACAACCAGATCATGGGCGTCTTCACGTACGAGCCGGCGCTGTCGCCCGAGAGCATGGACTTCTACGGCCCGCTGCTGAACGGACTCGAGCGTGCAGCCGAACAGGTCGGCTGCGACCTGCTGTTCTTCACGAGCTCGCCGGTCGAGAACGGCTCGAGAAGCCTCTTCCACCGCAAGACGCGCCTGCGGCTGGCCGACGGATGCATCCTGCTCGGCCAGCAGATGGACGGGGACGACCTGAAGCGGCTCGTCGACGAGCGATTCCCGTTCGTCGCCGTCGGTCGGCGAGACGAGACCACCGCGAAGGTCCCGTATGTCGGAATCGACTACGTGAGCCTCACCGCCGAACTCATCGAGCGGGCGGTCGGGCTCGGCCACACCGATGCGCTCTATGTGCACCGCAACCTGCACAGTCCGGCGGCTCGAGACCGCATGCAGCAGATCCAGGCGTCAACCGCGTCGGGCGGGCTGAAGTTCACGCTCGTGGTCGCCGAGGACGGCGACCTCACCGGGGTCACCCGGGCTGCGGAGCAGACCGGCGCCACCGCCGTCTTCACCGAAGATGCCTTCCTCGCCGAGGATGTCGCACTCGTGCTCGGCAACGCCGGCGTCGAGGTGCCCTCGGCGATCTCGCTCACCGCGCTCGCCGAGGTGCGCGGACACCGCGTGCACGGCCGCGCGCTCTCCGGCTTCCAGACGCCCCGCCTCCAGGTCGCGGCCGAGGCGCTGAGCCTCCTGCAACAGCTCGTCACGACGCGAGCCGAGGAGTGGGATTCGCTCGACACCCAGCGCCTCCTGCAGGGCAAGGTCGAGCTCGGCGAGACCCTGGTGGAGCGGATGTCGGCGACGTGAGGCGACTGACAGCCGACGTCGCGATCATCGGCGGTGGGCTCGGCGGCGTCGCGGCTGCCCTGGCGGCATTGCGCCGCGGCTGCAGCGTCGTGCTGAGCGAGGAGTACGCGTGGCTCGGCGGCCAGCTCACGTCGCAGGCCGTTCCGCCCGACGAGCACATCTGGGTGGAGCAGTTCGGGGTGACGGCGAGCTATCGCGCGTTGCGCGAGGGCATCCGCCGGTACTACCGCGACTTCTATCCGTTGACGGATGCCGCGCGGCGCGACCCGCAGCTGAACCCGGGCCTCGGCCGCGTGAGCAAGCTCTGCCATGAGCCTCGCGTCGCCCTGGCGGTCATCACGCAATCGCTGGCGCCGTACCTGTCGAGCGGGCGGCTCACGGTGCTGCAGCCCTATGTGCCGGTCGCCGCCGAGGTGGTGGACGGCACGGTCGTGTCAGTCACGCTCGAGCAGGTCGACGGGGGAGAGCAGCTCGAGGTCGTGGCATCCGTCGTCCTCGACGCGACCGAGACCGGCGACCTGCTGCCGCTCACAGGCACCGACTACGTCGTGGGCGCCGAGTCGCGCTCCGAGACGGGGGAGCCGAGCGCGCCGGCCACGGCCGATCCGTCGAATGTGCAGTCGATCGCATGGTGCTTCGTCTTCGAACATGACGACGCCGCCGACGCCGACCACACGATCGAGCGGCCGCGCAACTACGACTACTGGCGCGAGTACGCCCCGCCGTTCTGGGGCGACGCGATGCTCTCGTTCACGGCGCCGAACCCGCGCACGCTCGAGCCCGACGTGCGCACCCTGCGGGTCAATCCCGATCTCGATGCGCCTCGCACGGTCGAGGATCCGCGGGTCGACGCGGGCGACGGCGACCTCTGGGAATTCCGGCGAATCGCAGCCCGGCAGACGTTCGAGCCAGGCGCCTATGCCAGCGACATCGTGCTGGCCAATTGGCCGCAGCTCGACTACCTCGACGGGTCGATCATCGATACGCCCACCCGGGTGGCGCACCTCGCCGCGGCGAAGGAGCAGTCGAGGTCGTTCTTCTACTGGCTGCAGACTGAGGCCCCGAGGCCTGACGGCGGCGCCGGATGGCCAGGGCTGCGGCTTCGCGGCGACCTCGTCGGCACCGACGACGGCTTCGCGCAAGCGCCATATGTGCGCGAGTCGCGACGCATCCGCGCGGTCACCACCGTGCGTGAGCAGGATGTCTCGATCGCCGTGCGCGGTCATGCCGGACCAGCCCGGTTCGAGCAGTCGGTGGGGGTCGGGATGTACCGCATCGACCTGCATCCGTCGACCGGGGGCGACAACTACATCGACGTCGAGTGCGCTCCCTTCGAGATCCCGCTCGGGGCGCTCATCCCCGTGGCCACGAAGAACCTCCTCCCGGCGGCGAAGAACATCGGCACGACCCACATCACGAACGGTGCGTATCGACTGCACCCCGTCGAGTGGAACATCGGCGAGTCCGCCGGCGAACTCGCGGCGTTCTGCATCGAACGCTCACTGCTTCCGAGAGACGTCGTCTCGGACCCGGAGCTGGTCAGCCAGTTCCAAACCCGCCTCGTCGAGGCGGGCGTCGAAATCCATTGGCCCGAGATCATCGGCTATTAGAGGAAGAACGAGAATGAACACAGCAACGAAGCTGGTCAGCCTTGCTGCACTGGCGACCTCCATCGCGGTGGCCACCGCGGGGTGCGGGGCATCTCCCGAAGCTCCAGTGGCCACGACCGCTCCGCCGAACAGTGTCGAACTGCGGATGACGGTGTGGACCTCGAACGAGGACCAGCTCGCCCTGTTCGACACCATCGCCGAGGAGTACAAGGCGGATCATCCCGAGATCAAGTCGATCACGTTCGAGAGCCTGCCGTTCCCCGACTACAACACGACCCTCACGACGCAGATCGCCGGCGGCAACTCGCCCGACCTCGCGTGGATGGGCGACCTGTCGAGAGACCTCATCGCCTCGGACGCGCTCGTGCCGCTGACCGATCGCCTCACCGAGACCAAGGGCTGGGACTACGACGACCTCCTCGGCAGCGTGACCTCGGAGTTCACGGCCGACGACGAGCTCTACGCCTACCCGTTCTCGAACTCGCCGTTCGCGCTCTACGTGAACGAGAGCCTCCTCGCAGCGGCCGGACAGTCACTCGACACGTCCGACCTCACGTGGGACCAGGTGTCTGCGGTCGGCTCGGCCGTCAATGCGGCCACGGGCAAGGGCGGCTTCGTCATCCGCGATTTCAACTACTCCTCGTGGAACACGCTCGCGACCGTTTGGACCGGCTGGGGCGCTTCCGCGTGGAACAAGGACGGCACGAAATGCACGTTCGACAGCGACGAGATGGTCGACGCGTTCCAGTTCCTGCACGACGCGATCTACGTCGACGCGTCGATGCCAGGCCCCGGCACGACCGCCGACTTCTTCGCCGGTGACTCGGCGTTCACGATCGCGCAGGTCTCGCGCGCAGCGCTCCTCGACGGCTCGTTCGAGTACGACGTCTACCCGCTCCCCGACGGCCCCGAGGGTGAGTACTCGGTGCTCGGCCAAGCGGGCGTCGGCGTGCTCGAGTCGAGCGCGCACGTTCAGGAGGCGACCGACTTCCTCGCGTTCCTCACCAACCCCGAGAACGCAGCGAAGCTCGCGCAGTTCTTCCCGCCGCCCCGCAAGTCGCTGCTGACCGGTGAGAAGCTCGCCGAGAACAACACGAAGCTCACGGCCGACCAGCTGGAGGCGGTCGTCATCGACCAGCTTCCCGACGCCGTGACGCTGCCGAACCACACGAGCCCGGCCGAGATCAGCCAGAAGGCGAAGACGGCGCTCGACGCGATGTGGACACCCGACGCCGACGTGAAGGCCGTGCTGTCCTCCGTCTGCACCGCGATCGATCCTCTGCTCGCGACCTGACGATGACGACGACGCACTCGACGACCCGGGGGGCATCCACCGATGCCCCTCGGGGTGCGGCGACGGATGTCGCGCCGCCGTCGTATCCGAAGCGCCGCCCCGGCCGCTTCTGGACGATGGCTCGGCGAGACGCCCTCACCGGCTACCTCTTCATCACGCCGCAGCTCGTGGGCGTGCTCGTCTTCGTGCTCATTCCGGTGGGCCTCGCGATCTACTACAGCCTGAACGACTGGAACATCTTCACCGGTGAGCTCAGCTTCGTCGGCGGCGAGAACTACGCGGCGCTCCTCGACGACCCGCAACTGCCGACTGTGCTGGGCGCCACGGCGATCTTCTCGGGTGGCGTGGTCATGCTGAACATCGCGCTCGGCCTCGCGCTCGCCGTGATGCTCAACCGCCGGTTCCGCGGCGTGACGCTGTTCCGCACGATGTTCTTCTCCCCGGTCGTCGTGTCGGTCGTGGCCTGGACGCTCGTCTGGGGGTTCCTCCTGCAGGACAACGGCGGCATCAACGGGCTCCTCGCCCAGTTCGGAGTGGTCGGCCCCAACTGGCTGCAGGAGGGGCCGACCGCGATGACGGCCGTCGTCATCACCCAAGTGATCCGCAGCGTCGGGATCAACATGGTGCTCTTCCTGTCTGCGCTGCAGGGCGTGCCGGGCGAGCTCTACGAGGCCGCCCGCATCGATGGTGCGCGCAACAGCACGATGTTCACGCGCATCACCCTGCCGCTCATCTCGCCGACGCTGCTGCTCACCGCGATCATCACGATCGTGGGCGCGCTGCAGGCCTTCGCCCAGATCGCCGTGCTGACCGAGGGCGGCCCGGGCCTCTCGACCACGGTGCTCGTCTACTACGTGTTCCAGCAGGCGTTCGAGTTCAACCACATCGGGTATGGCTCGACCCTCGCGCTCATGCTCCTGACCTTCGTGATGCTGCTGACCGTGCTGCAGTGGCAGCTCCGCAGAAAGTGGGTCTTCTATGAAGACTGACACGGCTCCTCCGACCATCGACGTCGTTCGTCAGCCGAGTGGCTCGGCTGAGCTCCCGGCCGGCGCCGGCGTGACGCCGCGTCGCGTTCCCCGCTCGGGCGCCGCGATCGCCCGGCGCATCATCCTCTATGTCGCCCTCGTGGTGCTCGCGGTGCCGTTCGTGGTGCCGACGATCTGGATGATCGCCTCGTCGTTCAAGCCGCTCAGCGAGATCTTCGCCTCGCCGCCGACGATCTTCACCGATTCGCCGACGTGGGCGGCCTATGGCGAGGCGTTCGCCTTCCAGCCGTTCGCGCAGCAGTACTTCAACAGCGTCTACATCGCCGTGCTCGTCACCGCGATCACGATGCTCGTCTCGAGCCTCGCGGGTTACGCGTTCGCGCGCATCCGTTTCCCAGGCCAGAACCTGCTGTTCCTCGTCGTGCTCATCGGGCTGCTCGTGCCGGGGGAGGTGACGATCGTGCCGCTCTTCCAGATGTTCAAGCAGGTCGGCCTCATCAACACGCACTGGCCGCTCATCCTCGTCACCGCGCTCGCGGCGCCGTGCGTGCTCGCCACGTTCGTCATGCGGCAGTTCTTCATCGCGCTGCCGGGTGAGCTCGAGGAGGCCGCCCGCCTCGACGGCCTCGGTCGCGTGGGCATCTGGTGGCGCATCTGCCTGCCGCTGGCGAAGCCGGCACTCTCGGCGGTGGCGATCCTCACCTTCCTCGCGTCGTGGAACCTCTACCTCGAGCCCACCGTGTACATCACCTCGCCCGAGCTCTTCACCCTGCCGCAGGCGCTCACCCGCTACACCGACGCCTATGGCGGCGAGATGTGGAACACCCAGCTCGCCGCAGCGACGATGACGGTCGTGCCGGTGCTCGTGGTCTTCCTCATCGCGCAGAAGCAGTTCGTCGAGGGCCTCGCGCACTCGGGCCTCAAGGGGTGAGCGGATGCCTCAAATGGCCCGGGGAATGGGCGCGAAGCGGGGCACGAGGCGCCCGTCGCGTTCGACGTTCTCGGCGAACATCGCCGCGGGCCTGACCCAGCACGAGTGGTCGCCGTAGAGCTGGCGGTAGACGACGAACTCCTCTTCGGTCTCGCTGTTCCTGGCCACGAGGAGCACCTCGTATCGTGCGCCCTTGAAGTGCTCATAGACGCCGGGTTCGATGGGTGCAGTTGCGGCCGCTTCGGTCATCGCCCCATGCTACGGATGCCGCGTCGTGGAACTGCCTTCGGGCTGCACTGGCAGCGACGACGGTGGCGCTCCTCGCCGCGTGCAGCGCCACAACCTCGGTCTACCCGACAACGACGGTTCGGTCCGAGCTCTGCCGCGCCTGCTCCCCAGTATTCCCAAGCGTCGAGCTCGGGGACTTCCCAACCCGCCCGAGGGTCCCCTTCCGTGGCCGCAGCCCAGGTTCTCCGGCTGGGTCGAGGAGGGCATGCTGGGACTAAACGATCCCGTTATGCGGCAGCCGAACCGAGTGCGTGGGTGATTCGATGGTGACCGGCGGTCAGGAGTTGGGGCGATTCGCCGGGGAGTTCGAGGGCGCCGACTGATCCGTGCGGAATGACGACGTCGATATCAACGGTGGATCCCGCACGACGCCATGCGATCCCAGCGCGTCCGTATGGCGTGTCATGCACGGCTGCTGCGTGGCTGAGCCCGCTTTCGAGCCCGGGCCGGTAGCGGATGCGTTTCCATCCGGGCTCGAGCGATTCGAGGCCGGCGATCGTTCGGTGCATCCAGTCGGCCACTGCGCCGAAGGCGAAGTGGTTGAACGACGTCATGTCGCCAGCGTTGACCTCCCCGTGGGGGAGCATGCTGTCCCAGCGCTCCCAGATGGTGGTGGCCCCCATGGTCACGGGGTAGAGCCACGAGGGTACGGTGCGCTGATTGATGAGCGCGTGCGCGAGATTCGCATGTCCGGTGATGGTCAGGGCGTCGAGGAGGACCGGGGTGCCGAGGAAACCGGTGGTGAGATGCACATCTGATTCGCGCACGAGGCGGGCGAGATTGCGGCCAGCCGTTTCCAGCTCGTCGGACTCGAATAGCCCGAAGACGATCGCAAGGGCGTAGGCAGCCTGCGAGTCCGAGGTGAGTGTCCCGGGGGCGGTGCGGTATCGATCCCGGAATCCATCGCGCGCGAGCGCAGCTCGCGCGCTGAGATCCGCGTGGTCATGGGTGTATGTCTCACGTGTCATCTTGGCCAGCGTGGCCGAGGTGTGCGCGTAATAGGCCGTGGCGACGAGGTTGGGGTCGGTGAGGCCGTTGGCGGGGTCGTCGGGGGGTGCGCTGGGATCGAGCCAGTCCCCGAGCTGGTAGCTGGAGTCCCAGACGTGGTCGGGTCCGGCGAGGCGGTGCTCGAGGTCTGCCCAGGCCTTTGCGGTGGGGTACTGGCGTTCCAGAAGTGCCCTGTCGTCGAACTCCCGGTGCAGCGCCCAAGGGACGAGGGCGGCGGCATCGCCCCACCCAGCGCCGGGGCGCGGCGGTGTCCACTGCTCTCCGCCGGGGATCCCTGGGACGAACCATGGGACTGTGCCGTCGGGCAGTTGCTCGGCTGTCACGTCTTTCAGCCATGAGCTCAGAAGTCCGGCACAGTCGTAAAGGTATCCGGCCGTGGGGGTGAACACCTGGATGTCGCCGGTCCAGCCGAGCCGCTCGTCACGCTGTGGGCAATCAGTGGGGAGGTCGACGAAGTTGCCGCGCATGCTCCATACGACGTTCTCGTGCAGGCGATTCAGGTCGGGGTCGGAGCACTCGAACCAGCCCGTGCGCCGCATGTCCGTATGCAGCACGCGCGCAACGACGTTCTCTGAGACTCGTTGACCGCTCATGCCCGTGATCTCGACGTAACGGAAGCCGTGAATGGTGAACATCGGCTCCCACGTCTCCGTGCCTTCGCCGCGGCAGATGTAACGATCGACGGAGTGGGCGCCTCGAAGTGGTCTCGTGGAGAGGTTCCCGTTGCTGTCGAGGACTTCCGCATGTCGAATCTGAATCTCGTGGCCGGCTTCGCCGGTCGTCGTGAGTCGGACCCGACCGACGACGTTCTGTCCGAAGTCGATGATCAATCGTCCGCCGGGGTGACTGGTGACGTTGATCGGTGCCACCTCATCGGTGCAGCGGACCGGCGGCCCGTCAGGCGCGACGATGACTGAGGTGTCCATCGTGCGAGCGCTCACGGGTTCCCACCCGCGCGGGTCGAAGGTGGCAGTGGACCAGCCGGTGTGCTCTTCTCGCGCGTCGTAGTGTTCACCCTCGAGGAGGCCGGAGGTGATGATCGGAGCCGGCGCACACGTCCATTCCGCGCCGGTACGGATCGTGGCGTGCGTGCCGTCGGCGTAGTCGACATGCAATTGAGCGAGCAGCGCCGTCTGCGTGCCGTAGAGATCGACGTGTCCGCCGTGGAATCCGAGGCGACCGCGGTACCAGCCGTCACCGAGCCATGCGCCGATGGCGTTCGGGCCGCGGTGGAGGTGGTGGGTGACGTCGTAGGTGTAGTGGCGCAACCGGGAGGGGTAGCTCGTCCAGCCCGGTGCAAGCTCGTCATCTCCGACCCGCAGCCCGTTGATCTCAGCTCGATAGAGACCGTGAGCCGTGATGTACAGGCGCGCCGAACGCACTTCTCCGTCGAGGGTGAAGGTGGTGCGGAGCAGTGCCGGACGCCGCATCGCGTCGGGGTCTTCAGTCCACGACGGGCCGATGGGATGGGCGAGCCAGTCGCTCGCGTCCAACAGTCCGGCTTCCAGGCTGACGAACGGGCTCCAGGCGCTCGGAGCGTCGGTCTCGTCTCCCCAGACGCGAACCCGAACGGTTCCTTGCTGCTGCGATCGCAGGGCAGGGAAGGGCCAACGCACCAGAACCGACTCGCTGCCAACGGCCTCGTGAGTATGCGTGCGCCCGTCCGATCGCAGTTCGATTTCCGCACGGGTCTGCTGCCAGCCTGCTGGTGCGGTTGAGACGACCCAACTGATCCGGGGACGACGTTCACCGATTCCCAGCGGGTTGCGGTGGTGTTCGATCGTGGGGGTGGCGAGGGACACAGTCAAGAGAGCCTCCGGGGCAACGAGGAACGTGTGAGGTGGGTGGTGCGAGGTGGGTGCGGAGGCTAACCCTTGACCGATCCGGCCGTCAGGCCCTTCATGATGCGCTGATTGAGGAAGAGGTAGAGGATCAGCGTGCCGAACACGTTGATGCAGATCCCAGCGAACAGCGGGCCATAGGCCGTCTGGCCGAATTCGCCGGTGAAGCTGAGGAGTCCGACCTGGATGGTGCGAAGGCTCTGATTCGTCGTGAAGGTTAGGGCGATCAGCAGGTCGTTCCAGATGAAGAAGAACTGGACGAGAGCGACGGTGAAGACGGCGTTGCGGACCATGGGGAACCCGATCGACCAGAAGGCTCGGAGCACGCTTGCGCCGTCCAGGGTTGCCGCTTCGAACACCTCCCGCGGGACGGCCCGGAAATAGGTCGCCATCATGAAGACGGCCAGCGGGAGTCCTATCGCCGTGTAGGTGATGATCAGCGGCCACAGGGTGCCGGCCAGTCCGATCTGAAAGTACACGGTGAAGAGGGGGAGCAGGATCATCTGCGCGGGGACCATGATTCCGACCAGGAACAGCAGGAGGATCTGGCTGCGGCCGCGCCACACGAGGACCTCGAGCGCGAAACCTGCCGCCACGCCGAGGATGATGATCAGGGCGAGCGAAGGAAGCGTGGCCAGCAGGCTGTTCCGTACATAGGTGCCGAGGTTCCCGTCGACCCACGCGTCGGTGTAGTTCGCGAAGTTGAGCTGGGAGGGGAGCGCCCAGCTGGGCTTCGTGAGGAACTCGTTCTGGGTCTTGAAGGAGCTGAGCAGCAGCCACACGAGGGGGTAGGTCTCGATGATGAGCAGTACCGCTATGACCGTCCGGAGCGGCAGCTTCCGCAGGAAGCGGGTGATCCGCCGTCCGAGCTGGCCGGATGACGGCGTCGTCGACGGGTTGGGGATCCCGGTGGTGAGGGTGGTGTTCGTGGCGGTGGTGAGAGTCATGGCTCAGCCCAGAGTGTTGTCGCGTCGCGCGGAGCGGAAGATGAAGAGGGTCACGCCCAAGCAGAGGATCGTGAGCACGAGTGCGATCGTGCTGCCGTACCCGTATTCGCCGTAGCTGAACGAGGTTTGGAACATGTAGAGCGTCAGTGGCGTGGTCGAAGTGCCGGGCCCGCCATTGGTGAGCGCGAGGATCGAGTCGAAGACCTTCAAGGTTCCGTTGATCGAGAAGATGACCGCGGAGAGGAGCACTGGAAGGGACAGCGGCAGGACGATGTTGGAGACCAGCCGCCAACCGCGGGCCCCATCCAACCTCGCGGACTCCAGGACTTCCTCAGGGATGTCGACGAGGCCGGCGTAGAGGAGGACGGCGTAGAAGCCCATCGAGCGCCAGATGTCCATGATGACGATGACCAGGAAGGCGGTTCCGGCGCTGCCGAACCAGTCGACGCTGGCTACGCCGAAGAAGTTCAGGAACTCGTTGACGATGCCGTTCTGCGGTGCGACGGCGAAGAGCTGCTGGAACATGAGCGCGACCGCCACCGTCGGAAGCACGACGGGGAAGAAGACGAGGGTGCGCACGATCCCTGATGCGCGACGCAGCGCGAAGACGTAGAGGAGCGAAAGCCCGTAGCCCAGCACGATCTGGCCGACGGTGATGATGACCGCGTACCGGATGGTGAACCAGATGGCGTCGAGGACGCGGGGATCGCTGAAGAGCTGGACGAAGTTGTCGAAGCCGGCGGGCTGGAAGCCGAAGAGGGCGTTGCCCTCGAAGAAGGTCAGACCGAGCGACCAGAGCACCGGGACGAGCATGACGAGGGTGTACACCAGCAGGGCCGGGCCGAGCAGGATGACGATCGCCTTCCGATCGCCGAGGATGTTTTGCATGAGGTGCTTCCTGGATTGAGGGAGGGCGGCGGCGAAGTGCCGCCGCCCCAACGAGCGTGGCTCGCTTACTCCGAGTCGAGATCGGCCTGGACGGCCGCCATGAAGTCCTCGGCGGACATCGCGCCCGTGACCAGCTGCGCCGCGTTCTGCTGGCTGGTCAATGTCGCCTTGGCGCCGAAGAGGGCCTCGAACCAGAGGGTGCTCTCGGTGGTGTCAGCGATGGTGTCCTGAACCAGCTGGGTGAGCGGGGGAAGGTCCCCGACGTCACCGGTCGCCTTGAAACCGGAGACCGTGCCTTGTTCGGCCAAGGATTCGGTCCCGTAGTTCTCGGAGATGCAGGTCAGCCACTTCCCGACTTCGTCGTTGTACCCCTTCGCGGACACTGCGATCGGCAGGCCGACGTTTGCCGGGATCTGGTCTGCACTCCCGACTCCGCCGGAAACCTCGGGAAGCGGGAAGAATCCGATGTTGTCTTCGCCGATCTGGTTCTGCTCGGGGTCGTTGAAGGCACCCAACGTCCAGCTGCCCATGTAGAACATGCCGGCCTGGCCGGTGAGGAACTGCGACACAGCGGTGTCGTAGTCGATCGAGCCGACACCAGCGCCGAAGTAGCCGGCCGCCCCGAGGTCGGCGATGGCCTGAGCTGCCGCGACGTACTCGGGGTCGGTGAGCTTCGCGTCTCCGGCGGCGATGCGCTGAAGCGCGTCCGGACCGAGCTCGCGGTAGAGATAGCCGCTGATCAGACGGGTGATCGGCCATCCCTGCTCGCCGGAGGCGGAGAACGCAGTGACGCCGGCGTCGGTCAGCGTCTGTGCCGCCGCGACCATCTCGTCCCAGGTGGTCGGCACCTCGAGGCCGTTCTCGGCGAAGATCTGCTTGTTGTACCAGACGCCCTCGATGTTGAACTGATAGGGCAGGACGATGAATCCGCCGTACAGGTTCTCGATCGTCGAGAGGGCAGCCGGCTCGATGTCGTCGATGACACCGAGGTCGGTGAGCGTCGCCTCCAGGTCGAGGGTCTGGCCCGCCTCATCGAGCGACTTCGTGACCGCGGGAGAGCCGCTTGCCGCGAACTGGGCCGGCAAGGCACTCTGCCCGCCGAGCAGCTGAAGCTGCTGGTCGAGCCCGGACTGGGGAACCGTTTCGATATCGAGCGGCAGAGCCTTGTTCTCCGCCTCGCACGCACCGGTGCTCAGTGACGTGAGGGCGTCCTGCACGATGGCGTTGTCGTCGTTGATCAGCAGACCGAAATGGCCGCTGCCGCTGTCGGACGAGGTTCCGCAGCCGGCAAGGGTGACGGCTATCGCCGCAGCGGCGACGAATGGCAGCGTCCGCCGAAGGGGACGCAAGTGGATGGTGGGCACATTTCCTCCTTGAAACGCAGGACCGATGTCTTCCTGGCGGGTGACCGCGTTGGTTAAGCGCTTATCTGAAGATAGGTGGTGCTTCGCACCGTGTCAACCCGCCGTTCAGGATCAGGCGTACGCGCCCGCGATCGCGGAGCTGCCTCGCATGACCACGGTCGGTTCCAGCATCACCGTCCGGTGCCGATGTTCATCAGCGGGCGTGGAGAGTTCCTCGAACAGCAGCTCCGTAGCGGCCTGCCCCATCTCGATGCCGGCCAGGCGAACAGTGGTGAGCATCACCGGGCCACTCTGCGCGGAGCGGTTGTCCTCACAGCCGACGATCGCGACATCCTCAGGGACGCGTGCAGTGAGATCGGTATGAAGCCCCGCCGCCAGTCCATTGCCGATGTCATCCGTTACCGCAATGACTCCGTCGGGCACATCTGCGAGCTTCCGTTCCCTGAGCATCGCCGCGGCTGCGAGTCCATGCTCGAACAGCAAGCCGTCCGTGTCGATCTCTTCGAGGGTGACCCCCGAGGTCTCCGCCGCTGCGCGACGTACCCCCTCTCGACGCGCGTGGACCGGCTGGTAGTAGTCCTTGCCGGCCAGGAACGCCAGGCGGCGGCGGCCGTTGTCGATGAGGTGCCGGGCGGCGAGATAGCCGACCATCTCGTTGTCGACGAGTACCGTGCAGCAGTCAGCCCCGTCCTGCTGATAGTTCAGCAGGACGATGGGTCGACCGTGGGATCGCATCCGTTCGATGCCCGCCAGGGAGTCTTCCATGGGAGCCAGCAGCACTCCGGCCACGCGCGCCTCATCGAAGAGACGAAGGTAGTCGTCCTGTCGGTCGATCGTGCACGCGGCATTACCCAGGAGCAGGCGGTGGCCGTTCCCGTCGGCCCCCTGTTGCGCTCCGTGGGCCATGTCCACGAACAGGGAGTTGTCGAGATCCGCGAGGACCATTCCGATCGAGTTCGTGGAACCGGTGGCGAGCATGCGTGCTGCGTCATTGCGCACGAAGCCGAGCGCAGCGACGGACTCTCGCACGCGGGTCGCCGTGTCCTCCGTGACCCGGCCCTTGCCGTTGATCACGTTGGAGACCGTTGCGATGGACACGCCCGCGTGGCGGGCAACGTCCATCATGCTCGGTCCGCCCTTTCCTGCAGTAATGCGCACCATCGCGCCCACCTCCATCCTCGCGATGTTCTGAGGATACCTGCGAAGCGCTTAATCTCGTCATTCGCCGCGGCATCCGGCGCGGCGCGCGTCTGGCTCGAACGCGGATGCCGGAACGCGCGCGAGTGGCTCGCACCGTACGCGATCCGCACCTCGGCCGGGCCCTCGACGCATTCATGGCGGCCACCCGGCTCGCCATGGACTCCGACAGTTGAGCGCTCATTGGCAGTGTTCGGCGGTGTGCCTGACCTGCAGCAGGGAAATGAACATTCGGAGCCCCCTCAGCGATGGGTCACCCCGCCACGCTGAGGAGCTACCGGTTCGGGTGCTGACCAGTTTGCGCCCGTTCGCGAAGTGCCGGCAAGACGGTCCACACAGTGTCAACGCCGGGGAAACGCGCTCGCGAACCGGATGGCCGTCGGCGAAGGCCTGTATCGGGGTCCTCGCAGCACTGTGGATAACTTCGAGGCGCGGCATCCGGCGCATCGCAAGATGGTGCCATGACCGACCCCGTGCGCACCATCGCCGATCGGGTGCGAACGCGGGTCCTCCGCGACGGGGTCGATCTCGCCGGCGATGAGGCGATCGCTGCACGCTACGCCCGCGAGGAGGTGCGCCGTTACAGCGAGCGCGCGCTCGCGGGGGCGCATGCCCAGTTGGGCGACGAGCACGGCACTGCGCGCGAGGTCGTGGCATCCATCACCGGGTACGGGCCGCTGCAGCCGTACTTCGATGATCCGGGCGTCGAAGAGATCTGGATCAACTCGCCCACACGGGTGTTCGTCGCTCGCGACGGCGTGGCCGAGCTCACGACCGTCGTGCTCTCCGACCGCGAGGTCCGCGAGCTCGTCGAGCGGATGCTGCAGCACTCGGGCCGGCGCGTCGACCTCTCGTCTCCCTTCGTCGATGCGTCCCTGCCCGACGGCTCGCGCCTGCACGTCGCGATCCCCGACGTCGCTCGTGCGCACTGGGCGGTCAACATCCGCAAGTTCCAGCGCCGCATCCGCTCGCTCGCGCAGCTCGTCGAGCTCGGCTCGGTCACGCCGCAGGCATCGGAGTTCCTGCGCATGGCCGTGCTGGCCGGCACGAACATCCTGGTGTCTGGGGCGACGCACACGGGCAAGACCACGATGCTGAACTCGCTCATGTCGAGCGCTCGCACGGGCGACCGCGTGGTCACCGTCGAGGAGACGTTCGAGCTCGACCTCGACGTACGCGATCTCGTGTCGTTGCAGTGCCGCCAGCCGAGTCTCGAGGGCACCGGCGAGATCACCCTGCGCCGGCTCATCAAAGAGGCGCTGCGCATGCGGCCCGATCGTCTGATCGTCGGCGAGGTGCGCGAAGCCGAAAGCCTCGACCTGCTCATCGCGCTCAACTCCGGGCTGCCCGGCATGTGCACGATCCACGCGAACTCCGCGCGCGACGCCCTCGTGAAGCTCTGCACCCTTCCGCTCCTCGCCGGCCGCAACATCGACTCCTCGTTCGTCGTGCCGACCGTCGCGAGTTGCATCGACCTCGTCGTACACCTCGCGATCGACCGCGACGGCAGACGCCGCGTGGCGGAGATCACCTCCCCGACCGGAGGAATCACCGGGGCGGCCGTCGAGGCCGACCCGATCTTCGCGACCAGGGCGGGGCTCCTCGTCGCCACGGGGGGCCGCCCGGCCCGTCTCGAGAAGTTCGACGCGGCCGGACTCGATCCCGAGATCGTGCTCGCTCGAGGTGCCCGATGAGCCTCATGCTCGGTGCGCTCCTCGGTCTCGGCGTGCTGCTCGCGTTCTCCCCGCTGCTCTGGCCGACGCGCGAAACGGTGCGTTCGGGTCCCGCCGCCGGTGCACGCATCCGCGACGAGCTCGCGTTGGCGGGTCTCGGCGGCGTCCCAGTCCCGGTCGTCGTCGCGGTGGCGGCACTCCTCACCGTGGTCGGAGCGGCGCTCGCCCAGGCAGTGCTCGCGATCCCGGTGCTTACCGTGGTCGCCGGTGTGCTCGGCGGAGCACTCCTGCCGCTGCTCATCCGTGCGCGCGCAACTCGCCGGCGTGCGGCGAATCGCGCCGTCTGGCCCGACGTCGTCGACCACCTCGTCGCGTCGGTTCGTGCGGGGATGTCGCTGCCCGAGAGCGTCGGCGCCCTCGCCGAGCTCGGTCCGGCCGCCACACGAAGCGCGTTCGCGGCATTCGACGTCGACTACCGCCGCACCGGAAACTTCTCGCTCTGCCTCGACCGACTGAAGGCAGCGCTCGCCGATCCGGTCGCCGATCGCATCCTCGAGACGCTCCGGATGGCCCGTGAGGTCGGCGGCAGCGACGTGACCGCTGTGCTCCGCGGCCTCGCGGGCTACCTTCGCGAAGATGCCGCGCTCCGCGCCGAGGTCGTCGCCCGCCAATCGTGGATCCGCAACGCCGCACGCCTCGGCGTGGCGGCACCGTGGCTCCTCCTGATCGTGCTCGCCTCGCGGCGCGAGACGCTCGTGGCGTATGACTCGCCGGCCGGCACCGTGCTCATCATCGCCGGCGTCGTCGTCACGATCGTCGCCTACCAGGCCATGATCGCTCTCGGCCGACTTCCCGAGGAGCGCCGATGGTTCCACTGAACGCGATCGGCGCGATCGGCGTGCTCCTCGGTGCCGTGCTCGGCCTCGGCATGTGGCTCATCGTCTCCGCCGTGCCGCGCATCGGCAGGCCTCGGCTCGTCGAGCGCGTCGCGCCGTACGTGGCCGACATCTCGAGCGAGGCACGAGCGATCCTCGAACGCCGGCCCAGCGATCCAACGCCGGTGCTCGGCGTGATGGTCGCGCCGGCGGCGCGGTGGCTCCGTCGGATGCTCTCGGAGTGGCTCGGCGGGAACGAGACGATCGCGCGTCGGCTACGGCAGGCCGGGTCGACCTCCAGCGTCGAGCGGTTCCGCGGCGAACAGCTCGCTTGGGGCGCGGCGGCATTCGCGATTGCGCTGGCGCTCGCCTTGCTGTCGCCGGCGTTCGGAACTCTGCCCTCGGTCGTGCGCGTTGCGATGCCATTCCTCGCAGCGGCACTCGGCGCCGTTGTGCGCGATTGGTTCTTGCAACGACGAGCTCGACGCCGGTTGTCGCGCATCTCCGACGAGATGCCGACGGTGCTCGAGTTCCTCACCCTCAGCCTCACGGCCGGCGAAGGGATGCTCGACGCGATCCGACGCATCGCGAAGGCCGGGTCGGGGGAGCTTCCGCGCGAGTTCGCAGGAGTCGTGGCATCCGTCGGCACCGGCGTTCCGCTCAGCCAGGCACTCACCGAGCTCCGCGACGGGCTCGACCACCCGGCGCTCTCTCGTGCGCTCGACCAGGTGCTCGGCGCGCTCGACCGCGGTGCGCCGCTCGCCGGCGTGCTGCGGTCGCAAGCGGGCGATGCGCGTGACGAGGCGAAGCGCACCATCATCGAGCTCGCGGGCCGCAAGGAAATCGCGATGCTGGTTCCGCTGATCTTCTTGATTTTGCCGGTGACGGTCGCGTTCGCACTGTTCCCGGGATACCTCGTGCTGCAGACGGGGTTCTGATGGCACGGCGCTCGAGCTCTGCAACTCGCAATGGACTCACCGAAGGGAATGCACATGGGGAACTGGATCACCGAGCGCTTGCGAGACGAACGCGGCGACGTGCCGGGATGGGTGCTCATAACCCTGATGACCGCCGGCCTCGTCATCGTCATCTGGGGGCTCGCCGGGCCCGCGTTGTCTGGCGTCTTCGACCAAGCGATCAATCGCGTGATCGGGTTCTGAGCGCTGGGGTTCTGAGGCGTTCGCCTCGCTCGGTGCTCACTGCGCTCGCGCGCGACGAGCGTGGATCCGCCGTCGCCGAGTTCACGCTCGTCGGGGTGCTGCTCACGGTGCTCGCGCTCGCCGTGGTGCAGCTCGCGCTCGCCCTGCACGTGCGCAACACACTCCTCGATGCGGCGGCCGAGGGAGCGAGGTACGCCGCGCTCGCCGGCTCGTCCGCAGCCGATGGAGTCGCGCGCACGAAGGATCTCATCGGCGCCGCCATCTCGGCAGAGTATGCGCAGGATGTCGCGGCGGCGCAGTCCTCGATCGGCGGCGTTCCGGTGGTCGCCGTGACCGTCCGCGCGACGCTGCCGGTCATCGGATTGCTCGGCGTCGAACGCGGACTGGAGGTGACGGGGCATGCGGCAGTCGAATCGTTCGACTAAGTGGCGCAGGCCGCGGTGGACGCGATTTCTGGCGGCTCGGCTCGCCCTCGTAGCTTCCGAACGCGGCTCGGCGTCGCTCGAGTTCCTCACCGTCGGCATCATCCTGCTCGTTCCGCTCGTCTACCTCGTGCTCGCCGTGGCGGCGATCCAGGGTGGTGCGCTCGCCGTCGAGGGTGCCGCCCGACAGGCCGCGCGCGTCGCCGTGCAGGCGAGTGCCGAAGGGGCAGCGGATGCTGCGGTGGAGCGCGCGGTGCGGGTGACGCTCGCCGACTACGGGGTCGATGCCGATGCGGCATCCGTCACCATCGAGTGCAGCGCGACCGACTGCCTCGAGCCCGGAAGCCGCATTCGTGTCTCGGTCGCAGCCCGAGTCAGCCTGCCGCTCGTGCCCGACTTCCTCTCGCTCGATGCGGTGGGCAGCGTGCCGCTCGAGGCGAGCGCAACCCAGACCGTGTCGCGGTTCGCGCGGAGCGGTTCATGATGCGACGCCTCCGCGCGGCCCTGGCCCGTGATGAGCAGGGATCGACGCTGCTCCTCACGATCTTCTACTGCTTCCTCGGGCTCTCGCTCGTGCTCGTCGTGGTCTCGGCGACGTCGCTGTACCTCGAGCGCAAGCGGCTCTTCACACTCGCCGACGGCGCGGCTCTCGCGGGAGCCGAGGCGTGGAGCCTCGACACGGTGCGCCTCGACGGCGACCGCCTCTCGCTCGAACTCGACTCCGCCGGCGTCCAGCACGCCGTCGCCGAATACCTCGGCGATGCCGCGCACAGCCTCGAGGATGTCGCGGTCGTGCGGGCGGCATCCGACGATGGGCAGAGTGCGACCGTCACGCTGCGCGCCGTCTGGTACGCGCCCGTCCACACCGAGCTCCTGCCGATCGCGGTGCCGATCGAGGTGACCGCAACCGCCCGGTCGGTGTTCCACTGATCGCCGTTTCATTGATCGCCGTTTCACTGATCGCCGTTTCACTGATCGCTCGGGAATGCGGTTGACTGAAGCGATGAGTATCGAACGTTCCGACCATGTCGCCCGTGTCACCAGCCTGCCGCTCACTGATCACTTCACCCGCATCCTCTCCGCGCCCGTCTTCGGCCACCTCGCCACGGTGCGGCCCGACGGCAGCGTGCAGGTGAACCCCATGTGGTTCGAGTTCGACGGCGACGCCGGCGTCATCCGCTTCACTCACACGACGAAGCGCGCGAAGTTCCGCCACTTGCAGGCGAACCCGCTCATGACGCTCGAGGCGATCGATCCTGCGAACCCCTTCAAATACGTCGAGGTGCGCGGGCGTCTCATCGAGGTCATCCCTGATCCTGAGGGCGCGTTCTACGTGCATCTCGGCCAGCGCTACGGCAACCCAGACCAGCAGGCGCCCGCCGACAAGGACGACCGCGTCATCCTCGTGATGAGCGTCGAGAAGGTCAACGGTCGCTGACATCATGACCGAAGGCGCGCCGAAGCGGGGCCCCGGCTCGGGCGGCCCGCGCTATTCGTGGAAAGCCGTGACCGCGCTCGTGCTTGCCGTCGGTGCGCTGTTGATGCCGGCAATCTTGGCACTCGCACTCGCCGCCGTGGCCCTCGTGCTCGGGCTGGTCGCGCGTCGCGAGCTCAAACGCGAGCCGTCGCTGACCGGGGGAGCGCTCGCGCTCGCCGCCGTGATCGTCGCCGCGTTCGTGCTCGTCTTCGACGTCATCCTCCTCGCCCTGCCTGCACCTCCAGGCTGACGCCGACCGGTTGAACGGCGTCGGCCGGCCACGGGCAACGCGATGACGGATGCCGCCGAAACTCCTCCGCGCGTCATCCGTGTGAAGCGGGAAGATGGGTGGCATGGCGACCGACGCGCTCAACGAAGACGCCGACCACCTCTACGGGCTCGCGCCCGAGGAGTTCACCGCGGCGCGCAACGCCCGCGTTCGCGAGCTGAAGGCCTGTTCTGGAGGGCATGAAGCTCTCCGCGACGCGTTCGAGCGCCTTGACCATGCCACGCAAGTTGACGTCGTCCACAAGGCAGAACAGATGGAACGGGACGGCATCGGCGCTGTCATCTACGGCGAAAAAGACTTCCCGAGTCGCTCGTGCCACCCTCGTACGCGGCGTTCGACGTGCTGGCCGTGGGCGGTCGAGACATCCGTCACGCCCCGCTCGAGCGGCGTCAGGCGCTGCTCGAGGAGCTGGCGGCCGAGTGGCATCCGCCCCTCAATCTCTTGCCTGTCACGCAGGACGTCGAGGAGGCGCGGGAGTGGTTCGAGTCGATGCCGGCCGTACCTCTCGGGCGGCAGATGGGACGGCGACATTCGTGGGGTCTCCTGACGCGTAAGGCGAGGTATCCGGCGGCAGGATCTTCGTTGGGGGATACGCTCGTGGCATGAGAGCGGAGCGACGCCGGCGGGTTCTTCTATTCGTCCTGCTCGCAGGGGTCCCATTGGCGTTTGGCGCGGCGATTCTGTACTACGCATTCGACGTCCAAGAGCCTTGGGTCCGCCTCATTCTCGTGGTCGGAACCGTCCTCATGGTGGCGCTCGGTGTAGTGATTGAAGTGAGTATCAGACGCAACGTGCGGGATGCGGCGCGTAGGCGACGCGAACTTCGAACGGATTCCCCGGATCCTTGGTAAGCCTGTCGAACATCGCCAAGGTACGGGTGACGAGGCGCTCGCGTACGGATTCGGACATAGCGGCGATTCTTTCGACGACGGCCGCGGCACCCTCAAGCAACCTGCTCCCTGGTGGTCTTGGCGGTATTCATCTTTGAGAACCTAGCCAGAGTGGTCGCGTGCGGCCGCGACTAGCATGCGCTGGGTTGCGCCTTACGCTGCCTCAGGTTGTGCCTTCCTCCGCACAACGCCGGGCGCGCGGCCGGATTGGGTCAAGCCGAGATCACCGCGAACCTTCGTGACCGTCGCCTGCGAGAGGCCGATGAGCTTCGCGACCCGGGAGTCGGAGACCCGCTCGGCGTTCAATGCGGCGATACTGGCGCGCACCTCATCGGTCACCTTGCCTCACTGTCGCCGCTTGGGAGCGAGCGCGCGGGCGATCGCCTGTTCGAGAAGCTTCCCCGCCGTCATGTTCAACCGCTCGCGCGTCGGCAGAAGCTGCCACCAGAGCGCCGGGTCCAACCGCAGATGCAGCGCCCCGTTCGGAGAGGCCTTCCCCGGCACGCGCCTTTCCCCGGGATGGTGTGCGCGTTACGACAGTAGGCTGAGCCCGTTCCGGACGATCCGGTCGGCGAGCTCATCCGGGCTCACGTCGAGCCGGTTGCACCAGTCGAGGAACCACGAGAAGTCTCGGCGGGATGTTCACTGGTACCGGCACTAGTGTGTCGCCGGGTTGGGGCAGCGGTCGCGTGGCCATGCCACGGTTATGCGCGGCGCGCGGCGAACGATGAATCCCCGTCGCCACGCCGCGCGCGAGCCAGATCAGATGTCACCTACTCGTGCAGCACATCCTCCGTGTGAAGCGGGAAGATGGGTGGCATGGCGACCGACGCGCTCAACGAAGACGCCGACCACCTCTACGGGCTCGCGCCCGAGGAGTTCACCGCCGCGCGAAACGCCCGCGCGCGCGAGGTGAAGCCCGATGACCGCGAGCTGGCCGCGCGCATCCAGGAACTGCGCAAGCCGTCGCCCGCGGCGTTTCTCGTCAACCAGCTCGTGCGGCGAAAGAGCGCCGAGATCGACGACGTGCTCGACCTCGGCGTCGAGCTGCGCGATGCTCAGGGCAAGGGCGATGGGCGGCAGATGAACCGGCTCGCGCGCGAGCGGCGGGGGCTCATCGGCGAGCTCCTCGACATGGCGGCGGCGATCGCCGAGGAGTTCGACCGCGACGCCTCGCGCGCGGTGCTCGACGAGGTGGAGCAGACCCTCGCCGCGGGCACGGTCGACGAGCCGGCGGGTGATGCGCTGCGGAGCGGCCGGCTCATCCGCGGGCTCCAAGCGGTCGGGTTCGACCCCGTCGACCTCGACGGTGCGGTGGCCGGCGCTCCGGTCGCCGCGTCAGCCCGGCCGAAGCGCGAGCGTCGCGGGGCCGAGGCGGCCGAGAAGGTCGACGAGCGCGCAGCGACCGGGGAATCCGAGCGCGAAGCCCGTGAGCACGCCCAGGCGCGGGCGGAGTTCAAGGTGCGTGAGGCGCGGGCTCGCGCCGAGGAGGCCGACAGGGAACTGCAAGCCGCCACCGAACAGGCCGAGGAGGCCGAGGGCCGTCTCGAGGCGCTCCGCGACGAGCGGGAGGAGCTCAGCGCCCGGCTCGATGAGGTGCGTCGTGAGATCACCGACGCCGAACGCCGCGCGCGAATCACCGAGCGCGATCGGGGGCGCGCCGCGAAGGCAGCGGAGCAGGCGCACGGCGAGCTCGACGACGCCACGGCGAAGCGCGGCTGACACGCTCGCAGTGCAGATCAGTCCGGCGGATGCCCCCGCGGCCCCCGCGGCCTCCGCGGCACGTACCGCGGGATGTACCGCCACATGACCACCGCGCCGACGAGCCCGAGCACGCCCATGGTGGCGCTCGCCGCCATGATCGACACGAGCGACGTCACGCCGGCGACGATGAGCGGCGCCGCCGCTTGGCCGGCGTCGCCGATCGTGCGGAAGGCGCCGAGGAACGGCGCCGGGTTCATCTTCGGCGCGAGGTCCGCGCCGAGCGTGAGGATGACCCCGCTCGAGAGCCCGTTCGCCACACCGAGGAACACCGCGACCGCGGCGAACCACACCTCGTTGCCGGGCAGGTCATGCGTGAACGCGAGCACGAGGTGGCCGGTGCCGAGGCCGATGAGCCCGGGCACTGCGCTCCAGAGCCGGCCGAAGCGGTCCATGATCTGGCCGCTCACGTAGAACAGCGCGAAGTCGATCGCCGCCGAGACGCCGATCACGAGCGCGGCCGTCTCGGGCGGCATCCCGATCGATACCGCCCACAACGGAACAATGACGGTGCGGCTCGCGCGGATCGCGGCGAGCAAGCCGACGCCGGTGCCGATACGGGCGAGCACCGCGCGGTGCGTCACGATCGCACGGAAGACGCCGTGCGACGCGGCATCCGCTTCGGCCTCGCCTTCGGTGAGCGGTTCACCCGAAGCGGATGCCGCGCGCGCGAGCCGAGCCGCGCCGAACACCCGCTCGGGGTCGGGCAGCACGAGCAGCACCACCACGACCGCGAACGAGCTCGCGACGAGCACCCAGAACACCATCTCCGACGAGCCGGTCCACGCGATGAGGGCAGCGGCGACGAACGGGCCCGCCGCGTGGCCGCCGCGGAACACCCCGGCGAGCGTCGAGAGCGCCCGCGCGCGGGTGCGTTCCGGCACGTAGCTCGTGAGGAACGCGTGCCGGGCCAGGCCGAACACCGCAGTCGCGAGGCCGAGCAGGAAGACGCCGATGCCGAGCGCGAACGTCGTGGGCGCAGCGAGCGAGATGAGCACGGCGATGACCGCGAGCAGCGCTCCGCCCATCATCGCGTTGCGCTCGCCGATGCGCGCCACGAGCCACCCCGCCGGCAGGTCGCCGACGAGCTCGCCGACCATGAGCATCGCGGCGATGAGGCCCGCGAGGGCGAGCGAGGCGCCACGCTCGGTGGCGACCACGGGGATCACCGGGATCATCGCCCCCTCGCCGAGCGAGAACAGCAGGGTCGGCAGGTAGGCCGGGAGGATGATCGCACGCCAGGAGTACGGCGGCGTGGTGTCGGTCATCTCCTCGATGCTATTCCTCGGTGGAGAACTCGGACGCAGGGCCACGCGGTCACGGCTCGGCTGGGAAGGCCATCTTGGATCTTGACCTCACGCAGGAGATCGCCGCGCTGCGCTCCACCTTTCGCGACATCCACTCCGTCGTCGACGTCGACGCACTTCAGTCGGAGAGCGACGCGCCCCGCTCGGTCGCGACCACCGGGATCACGGGGATCAGCGCGCCCTCGCCGACCGAGAACAGCAGCGTAGGCAAGGAGGCTGGGAGGACGATCGACCGCCACGAGAACGGGTGCGCGGTGTCGGCGGTCGTCCCTTCGATGCTATGCCCGCGCCGCTCCATCGGCCTCGTACCAGCGCAGCACGCGCAGCGCGCGGAGCGTGTTCCACCGGCTCGGCGTGCCGTCGGCGCCCTCCATCGCGAAGTGCCGGCGCGCGCGGTGGGTGCTCTGGAGCAGCCAGCGCCCGTCGTCGCCGCGGCGGCGTCGCACGAGCTCGATCGCTTCGCCGCACCGATCATCGGGAGCTGCGCCGGTGGAACGGAGATAGTCGAGCGCGCGAAGCACGTCGTAGTGCCATTGCGGCGGGAAGGAGAACCGCGTCCACTCCGACCTGATCACCTCGCCGGTCGACAGCGAACCGGAACAGGCGACGCTCCAGCAGGTACTCCTCGCCGCGGTACCGAGCCGCGGTGACCGCCGGGCCGGCCGAGTTCGAACGCTCGAACTCGAGCAGCGCCTCGAGGGCGAGGATGGTGGTGTTGAACGACGACCGCTTCGAGCGCTCCGGCGCCCGGCAGTTCCATCCGCCGTCCTCGAGCTGCTGGCCCAGCAGCCATTCGAGCAGCTCCTCGACGAGCTCGCCGGTCACGCGGAAGTACGCCCCGAGCACGAGCACCATCCCGTTCACACCCGTCTCACGCTCGCCGCCGAAGAACGGCTTGCCGCCGCGGCCCTCCCACGTCACGCCGTCGCGCACGCGCTCGATCGCCGCACGCGCCCCCGCTGACTCGGGATCGAGCCCGAGCAGGCGCAGCAGCAGCATCGTGTACGTCGTCGAAATCCACTTCGGCGAGTACGTGCCGCAGCCCCACTGCCCGTCGGCGCCCTGCAGCGAGAGCAGCCGCGCGCCCCATCCCTCGGTGGCGACGCGGGCGCGCTGGGCAGCGATGACCTCGGCCGGTGTATCGGTCAGGTCGCGCATCACCTGCCAGCGGATCGACGGGTCGGCGTCGAGCAGCCACTCCGTGACATCCATCGGACCCGCCCTTCGAACACCTCGACTCTGTCGTGCCCCTGGGCGGGATGCAAGGGTCCTCGGACCCCCCGCCGGCGGGAGTCCCGCTCGCAGGCCGCTCACGGCGCGGCCCACTAGGCTGGGAATGCCATGTTGGATCTTGACCTCACGCAGGAGATCGCCGCGCTGCGCTCCACCTTCCGCGACATCCGCTCCGTCGTCGACGTCGACGCACTTCAGTCGGAGATCGAGCGGCTGTCAGTGCTCGCCGGTGCGCCCGACCTCTGGGACGACACCGACAACGCCCAGAAGGTGACCAGCGCACTCAGCCACCGCCAGTCCGAGCTCGCGCGCGTGAAGAGCATCGAGTCGCGCCTCGATGACCTCGAGGTGCTCATCGAGCTCGCGAACGAGGCCGGCGACGAGGAGAGTGCCCTCGAGTCGCGCGCCGAGCTCGAGTCGCTGCAGAAGACGATCGGCCAGCTCGAGGTGCAGACCCTGCTCGATGGCGAATGGGACGATCGCCCCGCCGTGATCACCATCCGCGCCGGAGCCGGCGGCGTCGACGCGGCCGACTTCGCCGAGATGCTCATGCGCATGTACTTGCGCTGGGCCGAGAAGCACAACTACTCCGCCAAGGTGATGGACACGAGCTACGCCGAAGAGGCGGGCATCAAGTCGGCCACCTTCGAAATCGACGCACCCTACGCGTTCGGCACCCTTTCCGTCGAGGCGGGTACGCACCGCCTTGTGCGCATGAGCCCGTTCGGCCAGGCCGGCAAGCGTCAGACGAGCTTCGCCGCGGTCGAGGTCATTCCCCTCATGGAGGAGGCGGGCGCGATCGAGATCCCCGAGAACGACATCCGCGTCGACGTGTTCCGATCGAGCGGCCCCGGCGGGCAGTCGGTCAACACGACCGACTCCGCCGTGCGCCTCACCCACCTCCCCACCGGCACGGTCGTCTCGATGCAGAACGAGAAATCGCAGATCCAGAACCGCGCCGCCGCCATGCGCGTGCTGCAGTCGCGACTGCTGCTGCTGCAGAAGGAGCAGGAGGCTGCGCAGAAGAAAGAGCTCGCGGGCACCATCACCGCGAGCTGGGGCGACCAGATGCGCTCCTACGTGCTCGCGCCGTACCAGATGGTCAAAGACCTTCGCACCGAACACGAGGTGAACAACCCGTCCGCCGTCTTCGACGGCGACCTCGACGGGTTCATCGCCGCCGGCATCAAGTGGCGCAAGCAGAAGCAGGACTGAGAGCACGCAACCTCCGGGAGTGCGCATGACCGTTCCCGTCATCGGCCTCGTCGCCGACCGAAAGGCGGTGACGACGGGCGCGTGGGTCGACATCCCGAATGACGGCTTGCCGCACCGATACGTCGCCGCGCTCGAGCAGGCGGGCGGCGCACCGCTGCTCATCCCGAGCCTCGACGTGCACATCGCCGAACCCGAGCGCGTGCTCGACCGCATCGACGGCCTGTTCCTGCCCGGCGGTCGCGACCTCGATGCCGACCTCTACGGCAGCGAGGCGCACCCATCGAACGACCCGCCGCTGCGCGTGCGCGATGAGCTCGAAATCGCCCTCACGCGGCTGGCGCACGATCGGGGCATCCCCGTCTTCGGCACCTGCCGAGGCCTCCAGGTGCTCAATGTGGCGATGGGCGGCACACTCGAGCAGCACCTCGGCGACCGGGTCGATCTCACGATTCACCGCGACGTCATCGGCAGATACACCCCGCACCACGTGTCGATCGAGCCGGGCTCGTTGCTGAGCACCCTCACGCACGAGCTGTCGTTCGAGATCGCCTCACACCACCACCAGGGCGTCGACGAGCTCGGCGAGGGCCTCGTGGTCTCGGCGACCGCCCCCGACGGCGTCATCGAGGCGATCGAGTCCTCCGACGGCTCCTTCTGCCTCGGCGTGCAGTGGCACCCCGAGGAGCGCCTCGATCCCGAGGGTCTCTGGCTCATCGGGGCGTTCATCGCAGCAGCCCGCAAGCGGATGGCCGGATGACCGGCGTCGAACCCGGGCACGGAAACGAGCACGAGCTCGCGCCCGCACGAGCGCGGTTCGCAGTGAGTTGGGCGCGTCGCGGTGCCGACAGCGGGCGCGCTGCTTAAGCTCGACTGCGATGATCCGATTCGACGCTGTGACCAAGACCTACCCGGGCCAGGCGAGGCCCGCGCTGAACGACCTCGGAGTGGAGATCCTCCGCAGCGAGTTCGTGTTCCTCGTCGGCGCATCGGGCTCCGGCAAGTCGACCTTCCTGCGGCTCATCCTCAAAGAGGAAAAGCCCACACGGGGGGCCATCCACGTGCTCGGCCAAGACCTCGGCTCGATCTCGAGTCGCAAGGTCCCCTACTTTCGGCGCGACCTCGGCGTCGTGTTCCAGGACTTCCGCCTGCTGCCGAACAAGTCGGTCTTCGAGAACGTTGCGTTCACCCTGCGCGTCATCGGCAAGTCGCGCGGCTTCATCCAGTCGGCTGTGCCCGAGACGCTGAAGCTCGTCGGTCTCGACGGCAAGGGCAAGCGGATGCCGCACGAGCTCTCGGGTGGCGAGCAGCAGCGTGTCGCAATCGCCCGCGCCATCGTCAACAAGCCGCAGATCCTCCTCGCCGACGAGCCCACGGGAAACCTCGACCCGGTCACGAGCGCCGGCATCATGACTCTGCTCGAGCGCATCAACGCGGGCGGCACGACCGTGGTCATGGCCACGCACGAGGCGGGCATCGTCGACCAGATGCAGCGTCGCGTCATCGAGCTCGTGGCCGGTGACATCGTGCGCGACGAGCGCAGCTCGGGCTACGGCGCGGCACTGCCCGACTCGGGCGACGAGGCCAAGGTGCCCACGGGCGAGCCGATTACGTCGGCCGCACCGAAGGTGCCCATGGAGGTCATGCGCGAGGCGCAGCCGCTCTACGTCGAGCCCGAGGTGCGCGATGACGTGACGGATGCCGCGGCCGCCATCACGGCCGCAGCCACCGCCTCGGTGCCCATCACGCCGGCAACCGACGACGACGCGGCGCCGTTGACGGGCAAGCGACCGGCCAGCCCCGGCTCGAAGCCCGATGCGACCGCACACGAACATCTCACGCTCGCAGAGCGGCTTGGCCTTCGGGCCCCGGGCGGCCCACGCGAAGGCGACGACGATCAAGAAGTTGGGCCGACCAAATGAGGCTCGGTCTCGTGCTCTCAGAGGCGGCCAACGGCCTCCGCCGCAACGCCTCGATGGTGGTCTCGGTCGTGCTCGTCACGTTCATCTCGCTCACCTTCGTGGGCACCGCCGCGCTGCTGCAGTTGCAGATCGGCCAGATGAAGAACTACTGGTACGACCGCGCGCAAGTGGCGGTCTATCTCTGCACGGCCGTGTCGACCACCGCGGGTTGCACCGACGGTGAGGCCACCGACGAGCAGCAGGCGGCGATCCAGCAGCAGCTCGAGTCCGAGACGCTCGCCCCGTTCATCGACGAGTTCTACTTCGAAGACCACGAGCAGGCCTACGCGAACTTCCAGGAGCAGTTCGCCGGCACGCCCGCCGCCGACTACGTGACGCCCGAGGTGCTCAACGAGACGTTCTGGGTGAACCTCGTCGACCCGTCGCAATCGGCGGTGCTCGTCGAGAGCCTCGCGGGCATGGCCGGCGTCGAGCAGGTGGTCGACCAACGCAGTTACCTCGACCAGATCTTCGACGTGCTGAATGCGGCGAGCTACACGGCGATCGCGATCGCGTCCATCATGCTCGTCGCGGCCGCGCTGCTGATCGCCACCACGATTCGGCTGTCGGCGTTCTCGCGACGGCGCGAGCTCGGCATCATGCGGCTCGTCGGGGCATCCAACCGCTTCATCCAGACGCCGTTCGTGCTCGAGGGTGTGTTCGCGGGGCTCATCGGCTCGTTGCTGGCGGGCGGGGCGGTGATCGGGATCGTGCACTTCTTCGTGCAGGGCTACCTCGCGACGAACCTGTCGTTCACGTTCGTCGACCTCACCGACGCGTTCATCGTGGTGCCGTTGCTCATCCTCGTGGGGGTGCTGCTCGCCGCGGTCTCAGCGGGCATCGCGATCACCCGCTACCTCAAGGTCTGAGCACGGCGAACGGATGCCGCGGCATCCGTTAGACTGAACGGCTGCCTCGGCCATCGCCGGCGGCATCCGTCAGCACATGTAATTCGAGTGAGGGAGCACACCGTGCCCAGGGAACGCGGTCAGCAGGTCGTGGCGACCAACCGCAAGGCGCGCCACGATTACACGATCGAGGACACCTATGAAGCGGGCATCGTGCTCACCGGCACCGAGGTGAAGTCGCTGCGCGAGGGCCGCGCGTCGCTCGTCGACGGGTATGCGTTCATCGACGGCGGCGAGATGTGGCTCGACGCGGTGCATATTCCGCAGTACACCGAGGGCACGTGGAACAACCACGCCCCGAGGCGCAAGCGCAAGCTCCTGCTGCACAAGCACGAGATCGTGAAGATCAGCCACCGCACGAGCCAGGGCGGCTACACGCTCGTGCCGCTCTCGATCTACTTCAGCGACGGCAAGGCCAAGGTCGAGATCGCGGTCGCGAAGGGCAAGCGCGAGTACGACAAGCGGCAGGCGCTGCGTGAGCGTCAAGACAAGCGCGAGGCCGATCGCGCCATCTCCAGCCGCCGCAACCTCGGCGACTGATCGGCCCGCTAGGGCGACGGATGCCTCGAGCGCGCGTCGCTCGCGGAGGCCCGAGTTCGCCCTGCCGTCGTGTCGTGCCTGCGAGGTAGGCTCATCGCGATGGAGATCCCCACCCGTATCCCGGTTCCCGGCACGTTCAACTTCCGCGATGTCGGTGGGTTGCCGTCGGTCACGGGAACGGTGCGCGAGGGTGTGCTCTATCGCTCCGACGGGCTGCATCGCCTTGGCGAGGCCGGCCGCGCAGTGCTTCGCGAACTCGGGGTCGGCATCGTCATCGACCTACGTGACGAGAACGAGGCCCAGTACATGCCCGACGACCTCACCGGTCTCGAGGTCGAGGTGGTGCGATTCCCGGTGTTCGAGGGGTCCGGTGCCTCGCAGGGCGCCGGCGGCATCTCACTCGACGCGCTCTATCACCGCATCGTGACCCAGCACACCTCGGTCGTCGTGAGCGCGTTACGCGAGATCGCCGGCGCGGGGGAGCGGGCGGTGGTGGTGCATTGCACCGCCGGCAAAGATCGCACCGGCATCGTCGTCGCGCTCGCGCTCATGGCGGTCGGCGTCCATCGCGAGGCCGTCATCGCCGACTACGTCGTCACCGAGTCGAATCTGGCCGGCGAGTGGCTCGAAGAGATGGTGACCATGGTCGGCCGCTTCGGTGTGCCCGACAGCCCCGAGCTCCGCACGCTCATGGGCGGCAGTCCGCGCGAGGCCATCGAAGGGGTGCTCGACACCATCGAGCGCGAGCACGGTTCGACACGGGAATACCTGCTCGCCTCGGGTCTCCAGCTCGCGCATCTCGCGGCACTCGAGGCGCTGCTGATCGACGACGGGCGCTGACGACGGCCCCGGCGGCGACGGTCGATCGCGCTGCAGCGACGGCGATCCGCGGGGCCCTTGTGGCATACTCCGCATCACAGGCAAGGAGACTGCCATGACGGGACTATTTGGCCGTGACCCTTGGGCCGATTCGCACTAGACCACAGGAGCAGGATATGAACCTTCGTGCCCTCGCCGTTATCGCCTTCTCCCGTCTGGCGCTATTGGTCGGAGCCATTGGCTTCGTGGTGGTCGGCACCCTTATCGGCGGACCGCTAGGCCCGTACGCAATTGCTGTCGGGATTTTCTTGTTCGTCGTCTCGGCGACTGTGGCCATCTGGACAAATGTCGTCATACGTCGGAGCTCGAAGCCCATTGGCGATGGGCGCCCACGGAATGCGAATCCGCTCGAACTCACCTTTGTCGTTGGCGCAGGCCTGACGCTTGTGGTCGGAGCACTTGTCTTCCTGGTGGTCGCGTTCACTCTCGGTGGATGGTTTCAGCCGTTCGAAATTACTGTCGCTGCTCTCTTGGTGGTCGTCTTGGCGATCATGAACATTCGGACGCTTGCAGTCTTGCGCCGGAGCTCGAAGCCCATTGACGATGCGCGCCCAGAGAATGCGAACCCGCCTGAACAGACCGTTATCGTTGGCGCCAGCCTGACGCTCGTGGTCGGAGCGCTTGTCCTCCTGGCGGTCGGCTTCTCGCTCGGCGGATGGCTTCCGCCTTACGCAATTGCTGTCGCGGCGCTCTTGCTGGTCGTCTTGGCAATCGTGAACATTCGGACGCTTGCAGTCTTGCGAAGGTGGGCCATCGATGATGCGCCCCCAGATGAACGCCATCAGCATTGAGAGGGGCACAACCGCCGTATCCGCTCCCGATACAACAGCGGCTATTGCCGCCAGCGATCTAGCGAACTCTGCCCGCGGTCTCGGCAGCGAAGCGGGCGTCGACCGAGGCCGCGATCACGAGCTGCGCGGGCGTGAACTGCGCGGGTGACGCGCCTCCCGATGCATCCGCGGCACCCCGCATCGCGAACACGCGCTCGACGCCGACGCCGGGAGGAGGCAGTGGCTGGGCGGTGAGCAGTCCGGTGTCGGCGAGCTCGACGGGTGTGGGCGAGCCGAGTCCGAGCGCGGACGCGTAGACGGAGGCCTTCTCGACTGCGTCGGCGACCGCGGCACGCTGGGCGTCTGCCTGAACCGAGCGTTGCGTGGCATCCGTGAGCTTCCACTCGATACCGCCCACCGTGAGCGAACTGCGAAGCGAGACCTCGCTCACCCACTCGCCGAGGCGCTCGAGGTCATTGAAGATGACCTCGAGATCGGCACGCGCCTCGTGAACGACGGGCAGTTGCTTGCCCTCGGCATTCCACGGCCGGTGCGACCAGACGCGAAGCTGCCCGGCCGACCAGGTGTCGAGTACGCCGGATGCCTCGAGCCCCCGCACCTCTGCGACGAGTCGCTCATGCGCCTCAGTCGTACGAGCGAGGGTGTTCTCGCGTTCGGCCCCCGATGCACTCACCGAGAGGGACACCGCCCCGAGTTCGGGATCGATGCGCTCTTCGGCGTTGCCCCTGACGGCGATCGTGGTCGGCATGATGGCCCCTCTCAACGCGTGCGCCGGGTGCCGCGATGCACCCGGCGGCCGCGCCGGAGCCCGGTCGCCCTCAGCATACGGGGGAGCGCCGGCCCGAGCGTCAGGCGAGCGTGCGCGCCGGAAGCACCCCCGCCTCATCGAAGAGCCGCTCGAAGACCGCGCCGCGGTCGAACTGCAGGGCGAAGGCGCGGGCCCGGGCGGCACGAGCGAGCCGCTCTTCGGGGTCGAGCGCGAGGGACTCGTCGATCGCCGCGGCGATGGCGTCGGGGTCGTCGACGGGCACGATGATCGCGTGCTCGCCGACCGCCTCGAGGATGCCGCCGGTCTCGGTCGTGACGACCGGCCCGCCGCCGGCGAGCATCTTCTCGGCGAGCGCGATGCCGAAGGTCTCGACGAACTCGGGACGAGGCTTGCTCGGCAGCACGTAGGTGGCGCAACCCGCCATGAGGTAGGGCTTCTCGGCGTCGTCGACATCGTCGAGGAAGATGATGCGGTCGGCGAGCGGGGAGGCCGCGGCGAGCTCGCGGAGCGCCTCGGCCTCGGGGCCGCGCCCCGCGATCACGAGCTGCAGGCGTTCGTTCGACGGGGTGCGTTCGAAGCCGGCGATGAGGTCGTCGACGCCCTTCGCCTTCGTGAGGCGCGAGAGGAAGAGCACATAGCCGTCGCGCTCGAGCCCTCGTGCGGCGAGCACGCCGTCAATGAGCACCGGGTCGAGGTCGAGGTATTGCGAAGTGTCGATAGCGGGGTAGGAGATCCGGATGCGCTCGCGGCACTGGTCCGCGAAGCGGGTGCCGTGGAACGCGTCGATCTCGGCCGCCGAGGAAATGATGAGCTCCCTCGTGTACTCCGAGACCGCGACGCAGTGATCTTGCGCGAGGTAGCTCGAAAGGATGTGCGCGGCCGCGCCGAAGCGCCCCTCGTCGACGCACGAGCGCACGACGTTCGTGACATCCGATCCGACTGCCTCGGCGATCGTCGTGACGTTCACGGGCAGGCCCGTGCTCCACGCCGCGCGCACGGCGTCGGTGACGGCCACGGTGTGCGGGCTGAGGTAGAGCGAGAGGCACACGGTGGGTACGCCGTCGGTGAAGAGCTCGACGAGCCGCCCCGTGATGCCGGCGAGATAGCGCCCATCGGGCACCTTGTAGTCGCCGACCGGTTCGGGGCGCTCGACGATGATGCCCTGGCTATAGGGGAGCATTCGGTCCAGCGGCTTCAGCGGCAGGCCCGTGGCCTGGAGTCGTTCGATGGGCCAGGTGACGATGCGCACCTCGTCGAAGCCGCGTTCGAGGGCGGCCTCGGCGAGGTTGCGTCCCTCGACCGAATGGCCGCAGATCACGGGGTCGGCGCGGTTCACGATGACGAGTCGATTGCGGGGTTTGGTGCTCATGGCGGCTCCTTCGCGGTCAGATACGTTCAGATGTCAGTCGGACGAGGCCGAGGGGGGACGGTCACGTACCCCCCAGCTGCCGGGCTCGGGCCCGAGATCCACGCGCAATCGGCCGCCGCGGTGCAATTCGTCACCGCGAAGCCAGCTGCGCTCGAGCGGATCGCCGTTGAGCGACACCGATTGTACATATTGGGCAGGCCCGTCGGGCCGTGGTTCCACAAACCCCGTGGTCTCGATCGAGAGGGTGCCGTCGCCGAGTCGGATCTCTGCTTCGGCGAACGATGGGGCGTTCAGGAGGAAGAGGTTCTGGCCGGCCACCGGGAAGAGCCCGAGCGACGCCCAGACGTACCACGAGCTGAGTCCGCCCGAGTCGTCGTTGCCCGGCAGCCCGCCGCGGCCCGTGCCGAACTGCTGGAGCACCGCGGCGTGCACGACGTCGGCCGTGCGGTCTGGGCGGCCGGCATACTGGTAGGCCCACGGCGCCTCCATGTCGGGCTCGTTGTTGAGGCCCTCGAAACGACCCAGGGCGTAGCCGTTCGCGAGTTCCTCGAGTCCCGGCCGCACGCCGAGCTGCTGCACCGGCACGGCGCCGAACCCGAAAAAGGCGTCGAGCATGCTCACGAAGGCGTCATCGCCGCCGGCGAGACCGATGCGGTTGTGCATGTCGTGCAAGAGCCGGAACGAGTAGTTGTAGCGGCTGCCCTCGTAGAAGGTCGAGTCGAGCAGGAGCCCCGTGGTGTCGTCGAACGCGTTCACCCACCCTGCGGAGAGTGTCGTGAACTCGTCGGCGAGGGCGCGATCGCCCACGCGGGCTGCCACCTTCGCGGTGCACCAGTAGCCGAAGGCGATGTCGAGGGTGTGGCTGATCGGATGCGCGACGCCGCGCAGCAGGAAGTCCTCGCCGTAGGTGCGGCGCAGGTCGGAGTGCATGTGCACGAGGGCCCAGTCCCAGTCGATGCCGGGAAGGCCGAGCTGGCAGAGGTCGGCGAGGAAGGTCTGCGCGAGTGCGCTGCCCTGCCGCGAGAAGCGATCGCTGCCACGGGCCATCCGGTAGCCGATCGGGAAGTTCCCTTCCTCCTCGCAGATCGTGAGGAGCGCCGTTCCGAGCTCGACCGCCCGCTCGGGCAGGAGGGCGGTGAGGAGCGGCAGCTGGGTGCGGTAGATGTCCCACATCGTGCTCAAGTCGTAGACGAACGGCCCCTCGGTCGGCCAGAACGGGCTCTCCTCGGGCGCGAGGCACGGCTTGATGAGCGAGTGGTACAACGCGGTCGAGAACACCGTCTCCCGCTCGGCCGACGGAGTGTCGATCGTGATCGACTTCAAGTGCCGTCGCCAGGTCTTCTTCGTTCGGTCGCGACGCTGCGGGAAGCGCGCCGGCCCGACGCCGCAGTCGCGCCGGAGGTTTTCGCGAGCTTGCTCGACGCCACGGAGCGAGAACCCGATGCGCACCTCGACACTCTGGCCGGGCTCGCTCGGGCCTGCCCACATCAGGCCGAACGGCCGCAGGGTCGTTGGCCGGATGTGGTCGAAGTCGAGTCGTGTGCCGCCCGGCATGAGTCGCCGGTCGTACCAGAGCATCTGCCGCCATTGCGTGGCGTCGCATTCGATGTAGACCGCGAGCGGCGTGCCTTCGACGACGATCTCGCCCTGCGCGACACCGGGCGCGACGGATTCGAGCTTCGCCCGCAAGGGGATGGTCTCTCCGTGCGGGATCCCGAGGCCGCCGAGCGAGAAGTCGATGACGATGCGCGCACTGCGATGACGTGGGAACGTGTAGCGATGCACGGCGCTCTTCGGGCCCACGGTGAGTTCTGCGCGGATGCCGGAATCGAGTGTCGCGGCGTAGTACCCGGGCTCCGCGACTTCGTCGACGATCTCCCAGTTGCGTCCCAGCTCATCGAGCGGTTCGATCATGGGGCTCACCCGGAAGTAGTTGTAATACTTGCGGATCGCGCCGGTTCCGGACTGCTGGAAGTGCGTGAATCCGGATGCCACGGCCGAATCGTGGATCGTCGTCGGAACGCCCTCGGTGCTGAGGTCGTAGCGTCCGTAGCCCGTGGGGTACGCGCCCGAGTACGCACACGCCGACACCATGCCCAGGGGATACGTCGCCCCGGGGTGCGTGTTGCCGACCTGCGGCTTCGGCCACCACCATGACGCGGCGACCCCGGTCTGCGGCGGTAGGTCGGTGACCTCGGTGCCGATGAACGGATCGACCCGCCCGATCATGCGGCTCCACGACGACGCCGTGCGCCGCCCGTGCGCCCGCATCGCGTCGCGAGCGGCATCATCGTCTCGGGAGTTCCCATGCCGGGACGCTACGGGTATGAGGTCGGTCTTAGGTTACGAGCACGTGAACGGTTGCCGAGCACTCCAGGGAATGACAGGTGCCCTGCACCTGTTGTAGTCTGTAAGGCCGTGCAGCCGTAAGGTTTGCGCGGATTTGGAAACTCCACAGTGTGCGACAACGGCTCGCCGAATCTGATCTCGATCAGCACGGCGCGACATGGGGATGATCGGTTTCGACATCGCCTGCGAACCCACGAGAAGCGGGCCGAGGATTCAGGGTTATCTCGTTAACGATCTCTGAAAAACAATAACTGCCAATAAGACGCAGTCTGACTTCGCGCTCGCTGCTTAAGCGAGTCCGATAGTCCGTCAGCCCGGGTTTGTTTCCGCCCCGGTTGCTGGCGTCATTTAGGGAACTTGCTGCGCGTCGTCGCCTGAGCGACGTGCGGGACTTTCTTCAGGCTGGGCCTGTCGACTTAGGTGCCTGTGGCAAAGGTCGGGGCCGAGTAGAACGCCTGCACAGGATGCGCCCGGAGAAGGCGTGGAATCACAGCGATGGACGGGGGTTCAATTCCCCCCATCTCCACCATCGGCCGTTGTCGCACATCGTGGAAACGAAGGCCGCCCCGATTGGGGCGGCCTTCGTCATGTCGAGCGTCAGGGGCACCCCTCCAACAGCTGGATGCCGTGCTCGGTCTGGCGGCTCACCTGCACGGAACCCTGCGAGTCGCAGATGGCGTTCACGAGCAGGGCGAAACCCTCCCCGTTCTGGAAGTTGCCCTCCTCGCCCGGAAGGCCAAATCCCTCGACCGTTCCCGGTGGCACGAACACCCACGCTTCGGGAGCACCGGGGAAGACGCTGGGCAACCACGCCCAGTTTCCGTCGATGATGGGCCCGTCGGTACACACGGCGCCGCAGGACGCCGGCGCCTTGCTGACGTTGACGCAGTTCAGCGCGCTTGCAGCTGTCGGGACGAGCACGAATGCGGCGACCAGGCCAGCCGCTGCTAACGCCTTCTTGAACATGATTCCTCCGTTGCAGCTTCGGATACGGCAGAACGACGTGAGTCGGTCGCAAACCTACTCAGACCTGAGGATGTGTCAATAGCTGAGCGACGCTTTGGCCAGAGATCGCCCTCGGGCCATGGGCGAGCTCAGTACGCGGTGCCCTGAAGCGACCCGGTCACCTGGCCGGCCGGGTCGTAGATGACGCATGAGACGATGCGGTCGGAGAGCTGGGTCCAGCTCTCCTCCGAGGGGCGGTACGCGTAGAAGTCGAGCGTCGACGAGTCGTAGGCGAGGCCGACGAAGCGGTCGAACTCGACGAGGCAGGTGTCATCGGCTTCGGTCTGGATGGCGTCGTCGCCGGGGAACTCGTCGCCCGTGAGGGTGAAGTCGAAGTACACCTCTTCGTCGTGGGGCTGGTCGCACGGCACGACGGGCACCTCGGAGACGAGCTCTTCGGAGACTTCGTTCATGCAATCGCCGACCCGGAGGGTGAACACGTCGGCCTGCCCCTCCTCGACGATCTCCTGGGTCGTCTCGTCGCGCTCGGCCTGGGGCGCCGAGCCCTGGAGCAGGTTGCCGATGATGCTGCAGCCGCTGAGCGGAACCGCGATGGCGACCGCCGTCAAGGCGGTGAGGACTCGCACGAGCGTGCGGCGCTGGGCAGTGGACACGGAGGTCGCCTCTCGATTGAAGGAGTGCTCGCCAGCGCAGACATGGTCGGTCATGACCTGGTGGGCAGGCCGAACGGCCGCCTCGAGCGTGGATTCGTTGTCACCTTATCGGGCCGCCTGAGGCGGGCGCCACCATCGGCGTGTCACGCGAAGTGGGGCCACTCCCGCTCCTCAGTTGAGGTGCGGGAGCACTTCCGCCGCGATGAGCTCGAGGTGATCGAGGTCGGTCATGTCGACGAGCTGCAGGTAGACGCGATCGGCGCCGAGCGCCTCGAGACGTAGCAGTTTCTCGACCGCGGCTTCGGGCGTTCCCGCCACGTTGACGTCGGCGAACGTGTCGGGGTCGCCGTCGATCGCCGCGAGCCGGCGGTGGTAGTCGGCCTCGTTGGTCGCGACGATCGTGGGCAGCGCGACGGTGGTTCGCAGCGTCTCGGGGTCGCGATCGATCGCTTCGCACGCGCGACGCACGCCGTCGAAGGTCTCGGCGATCCGGTCTTCACCGCGGAACCCGATGTTGAACTCGGTCGCGTACCGTGCGGCGATGGCGGGCGTGCGGCGGGGGCCGTTGCCGCCCACGATGATGGGCACGCGCGGCTGCACGGGCTTCGGCAGAGCCGGCGAGCCCTCGAGCGTGTAGTGCTCGCCCGAGAAGTCGAACCGGCTGCCGACGGGCGTCGACCACAGTCCGGTCACGACGTCGAGCTGCTCCTCGAGCAAGCCGAAGCGCTTCTCGGGGAACGGGATGCCGTAGGCGGCGTGCTCCTCGGCGAACCAGCCCGTGCCGAGGCCGAGCTCGACACGACCGCCCGACATCGCGTCGACTTGGGCGACCTGAATTGCGAGGATGCTCGGGTGCCGGAAGGTCGCCGAGGAGACGAGCGTGCCGAGCCGGATGCGGCGGGTCTCGCGGGCGAGGCCGGCGAGAGTGGTCCAGGCATCCGTGGGTCCTGGCATCCCGTCACTGTCGTCCATCGCGAGGTAATGGTCGGAACGGAACCAGCCGTCGAAGCCGAGTCGCTCTGTCGCGCTGGCTTGCGCGAGCTGGTCGTCGTAGCTCGCACCCTGCTGCGGCTCGGTGAAGATGCAGATCTCCATCTGGGTCTCCTGTCAGTTCTGGTCGGTTGCGAGGGCGGTGAGTACGGCGTCGTGCAGCAGGCCGTTGGTGGCGAGCGAGCTGCCGTGCCAGGGGCCCGGGTCGCCGGTTACCGAGGTGAAGCGGCCGCCCGCCTCCTCGACGATGGGGATGAGGGCGGCCAGGTCGTAGGGCTTCACGTCGAACTCGCTGACGACGTCGATGAGCCCCTCGGCGAGCAGTGCGTAGGCCCACAAGTCTCCGTAGGCGCGGTCACGCCACACCTGCTCAGAAAGGGCGAGCAGTCGATCGAGATAGCCGGCGTCGCGCCACTGGGCAAGGCTCTGGAAGCTGAGCGAGGCGTCGGCGAGCTGCTCGACGCCCGACACGCGCAGACGGCGAGCACCGGGGAATGCTCCGGATGCCGCATCCGTCGCCGACTCGCTCGCGCCGAGTTCAGCGGCCGACGAGATCGTCCACGCACCCATGCCGGTGGCCGCCCACCAGCGCCGGCTCATCGCGGGCGAGGATGCGACGCCGACGACCGGCACGCCGTCGATCGCGAGGGCGATGAGTGTGCCCCACACCGGCACGCCGCGCAGGAAGTTCGACGTGCCATCGATTGGATCGATGATCCACTGGCGGTTCGACTCGCCCTCGATGCCGAACTCCTCGCCGTAGGTGCCGTCGTCGGGACGGGCCGCGGCGATGCGGTCCCGGATCGCCCGTTCGACCGCAAGATCGGCCTCGGTGACGGGCGTGCGGTCGGGTTTCGTCTGCACGTCGAGATCGATGGCGCGGAATCTGGCGAGCGAGACCGCATCGGCGAGGTCGGCGAGTTCGAGGGCGAGGGTGAGGTCGTCGGCGAGGCTGTCGGTCACCGATTCAGGCTATCGGGCCGCGTCGGTGCCGGCCGCCTCGATTCATGCCGCTGCGGCGCGCCCTCGATTGGCGTTGTGGCCCCTTCTCCTGATAACGTGGTCCGTCGGTTCGGGTTGTCAAAACCTCCCGAATCACGCACCTCTAGCTCAATCGGCAGAGCAACTGACTCTTAATCAGTGGGTTCTGGGTTCAAGTCCCAGGGGGTGCACGGAACTGCCTCGAACCTCTCGCCGGGTTCGGGGCTTTTTCATTTGCCCTGGTGTGAACGCGCCTCGATCATTCCGCGGGTCTCTCGGTCCGGCTGGAGTCAGCGCTCCGGTAGGGGTGCGTGGATTCAAGCTGTGGGTATAATTGCTGCATGAGTGACCTCATCCGTACTGCGCGTCGGGGTGCCGGCCTGACGGGTTCGCAGCTCGCAGATCGGCTCGGAATCTCCGTCGGCGCAGTGTCGCACATGGAGCAGTCGGAACGTCGGGGCACGATCCAGCTCGACACGCTTCGTCGAGCGCTCGCGGCGATGGGACAGGAAATCCGTCTCGACACAGTTGCGCGCGACCCGTACGCGCCGTTCACTCCGGCGAACGTCACCGACGAGATCAACCGAGCGATCGACGATGACCGCCCCGAGTTCGCACTCCGAATCCTGACGCACGCTGCGTCGATGATCGCCGAGAGCCCCGAGCGGTTCAGTCGGGAGTCGCTCGAACGTCGGCCGTCCGAGATCGGCGATCACCGTTGGGAGCAACTGTTCCGTGCCATCATCGGCGACGCGATACCCGATGATCGCGCACGACCGAGCTGGGCCGAGCCGACGCGGCTGCCCCGGGCCTGGTATCCCTTCGGGCACTACGCGTCGCTCAAGAGCCGAGCGAAGGAGAGCACGCCCGAGCGGCTCCGGAAGCTGAACATCTTGATCGACGAGCGATCGCTGAGCCGCGCGTGAACGACGGCCTGGCGTTGACGCCGGCGCGGGCGAAGGAGCTCATCGACGAACTCGAGCGACGCCTGGCCGCGCGCGGCATCCACGGTTCGATCCGAATCGCCGGCGGTGCTGCGATGGTGCTTCGATTCCCGGATGATCCAGAAGTCCGGGTCACGACCGACGTGGACGCAGCGTATGAACCCCGCCCCGAGGTCGACGAGGTCATCGCCGAGATGGCACGCGACTACGGCCTGCCGGACCGGTGGATGAACGGTTCGAGCACTCCGTGGAACATCGTGACCGACACCGGCGAGATGATCACCGTCGCCACCGCCGAGGAACTCGTCGGCATGAAGATGGCCGCCGGGAGAGCGCAAGACCTCGCCGACCTGCGTATCCTCGCCAAGCACCTGAACATCACGCGCGCGGAAGAACTCGTCGATATCGCGTACGCGATCTACGGTGAGGATTCGCCGGTATTGAACGACTCGCGCGAGTCATACGAGCTGTTCGCCCGAGACGTACTCGCCGATCGCCGTCGAAGCTGACCAGAAGCGCGCCCAGAGGTACCGTGAGAACCGCGCAAATCCGCGGTCAGTACGCGTCGACCCCGTTGCCGAGTGCGCGCAGCGCCCGCTGCGCCGAGCCGCCGAGGTTCCACTCGTTCGCGAGGCGTTCGACCTCGGCGATGGCCTCGGCATCGAGCGGCCGGATGCGCCCGTCGATCTCGCCGAGTTCGAGGTCGCGCACGACCTCGACGACCTTCGGCGCGACCGCGAGGTAGTCGGTTGCGCCGGTCATGCGCGCCCGGATCGTCGCCGAGAGCGGCGCGGTGGGGTCTGCCGCGGCGGCGATGAGCGCATCGAGATCGACGAACTGCTGCAGGAGGCTCGCGGCCGTCTTCTCGCCGATGCCGGCGACGCCCGGCAGCCCGTCGGAGGTGTCGCCGCGCAGCACGGAGAAGTCGACGTACTGGGAGGGGAGCACCCCGTACTTGCCGACGACCGTGACGTCGGTCACCACCTCGAGCTTGCTCATGCCGCGAGCCGTGTAGATGACGCGCACCCGGCTCGCGTCATCGACGAGCTGGAAGAGGTCGCGGTCGCCCGTGACGACGTCGACCGGCATCGTCGCCTGGGTCGCGAGGCTGCCGATGACGTCATCGGCCTCGTGGTGGGCAGCACCGACGATCGGGATGTCGAGCGCGTCGAGGATCTGCCGGATCATCGGGATCTGCGCCTCGAGCGGGTCGGGCGTCACCTCGACATCGGGGCCGACCGGCACGACCTCGGCGACGCGGTGCGCCTTGTAACTCGGGATGAGATCGACGCGCCAGTGCGGGCGCCAGTCGTCGTCCCAGCACGCCACGAGATGCGTTGGCTCATACTCGGCCACGAGCCGCGCGATGATGTCGAGCAGCCCGCGCACGGCGTTGACGGGCGTGCCGTCTGGAGCGCGGATCGTATCGGGCACGCCGTAGAACGCCCGGAAGTAGAGCGAGGCGGTGTCGAGCAACATGAGTCGGTCGGACATGTCGCAATCCTGCCACGTACCAGCAATCCTCCGGGCGAGGTGGGGAATCGGCCTAATAGTGGGTGATTCGTCGTTGACGTGCGAAAGAGCTGGCTGTGGCACCATGAGGGGTGCCCCAGTTGCGTGAAAGGTTGCTCTCGTCCTTTCGATGGATCGGCGACCGCACCGACCCGGACTATCGCGCCGACGTCACCGGGTGGTGGCGGGACGCTGAGATAGTGGATCAGATCGGCGCGGGCCTGGCTGGTCTGTTCGAGAATGATCGGCCGACCGTCGTCATGGGCACTCAATCCCGTGGAAGTCTGCTAGGAGTGCTTACGGCCCGGAGTGTGGGCGTAGGGCTCGCAGAAGTACGGAAAGATCCGGGCCGCGCCGCGGACAGCGATGCATGGTGGGAGACGTCGACCGCGCCCGACTACCGAGACCAGCATCTGCAGCTGGGGCTTCGTCGCTCGCTCTTGCGTTCGGGCGACAGTGTGCTTTTTGTCGACGACTGGATTGCGACCGGCGCACAGGCAGAAGCATGCCGAGCATTGGTCCAGATGAGCGGTGCAGGTTGGATTGGCGCCGCCGTCGTGGTTGACGGTTTGGTGCGCTCTGACCTTCGTCGCAGCCTGCGAGTGCGGTCACTTCTCCACATTCGCGACCTTGCCTGACGCCGCATCTGGACACGTGCGAACGCGCGTGGACTGAGAAGGTGCCTTAGAGCAGGTAGAGCGAGGCGGTGTCGAGGAGCATCAGTCGTTCGGCCACACCGCGATCATGTCACGACTGCGCCGACCGGCTCTCAATCGTCGAGGCCGCGCGCCACGAGCGCCTCGCCGAGCGCTTCGGCCGATTGCAGCGAACGCACGATCACGGGTACCGCGAGCGCCGTGAGCGACCCGGTCGCTCCTCGCGCGCGCCGCGCCTCGATCACCTCGCGCACGATCTCGGCGGTCAACGGCACGCAGCGGATCGTGAGGGCGAGGAGCAGGCCCACGCGGTCGCCGTCGACCCAGCGCCGGAACGGCCGGAGCAGCTGCTGACACGCGTCGAGCACGCTGGACACCGTCGTCGTGAGGGTGAAGAGGGCGGCAAGGGCGACGGATGCCGCGACGCGCCCGCCCATCATGAGCGCCGCCGTCCACCCGGCGAACAGGGCCTGCACGGGCACGGCGATCGCGAGCAGCCACAGGATCGGCACGACGTGCCGCCACACCATGCGCGGCGGGATGCGAGCGGCGAGGAAGAGCACGCCGACGCCGCCCACGGCTGCCGCGAGTTGCCACGGCTCCTGGAGCACCGTGATCACGGCGATCGTGACGGCGAGCAGTCCGAGCTTGGCCAGCGCGGGCGCACGATGCACGAGGGTGCTGCCGGGAACGTAGAGGCCGATCATGCGATGAGGCTCCGATAGGCGCCGAGCGCGGCATCCGGAGTGTCGTCGGCGACGATGCGGCCCTCATCGATGACGACGACCCGGTCGAAGCCGTCGAGGAGCTCGAGCTGGTGGGTGACCACGACGACCTGCTGCTCGAGCGAGCTCAGCATTTGGCCGATAAGGCGCGCGTTGCGGGCGTCGAGCAGGGTCGTCGGTTCGTCGGCGACGACGACGGAGGGCTCGGCGACGAGCACCGACGCGAGCGCCAGCAGTTGCTTCTGCCCGCCTGAAAGGCGATGCGCGGGGTGCTCGGCGTGGGCGGCGAGGCCGAAGCGCTCGAGCGTCGAGGCCACCCGCTTCGCGACATCCGGCTTCGACAGCCCGCTCTTGCGCAGGGTGAACGCGACGTCTTCCGAGACCGTCGGCATGACGATCTGGTTGTCGGGGTTGGTGAACACGAAGCCGACCCGGCGGCGCACCTCGCGTCCCTGCCGCGTGACGTCGAGGCCGTCGACAGTGACCGTGCCGAGGTCGGGAGTGACGAGGCCGTTGATCATGCGGGCGAGCGTCGACTTGCCCGATCCGTTGGCGCCCACGATGCCGATGCGGCCTTCGCCGAGCACGAGGTCGACGCCGCGCAGCACTGGGCGCTCACCGTAGGAGTGCTCGACCCGGCTGAACTCGATCACGCTCATGCCACTCGCTCCACGATCATCGCCACGCCTTGCCCGCCACCGATCGAACATGCTGCCAAACCGAGCCGCGAGTCGTCTGAGGCGTGCATCCGAGCCGCAAGCCGCACCAGGAGTATCGCCCCCGACGCGCCCCAGGGGTGCCCCAACGCGATCGCGCCGCCGTCGCCCGAGATCGTTCCCTCGTCGAGGCCGACGGCGTCGCTCACCGCGAGCAGTTGCGCGGCGAAGGCCTCGGTGATCTCGACGAAGCCGAGGTCGGCGACGGATGCCCCGCAGCGTTCGAGCGCTCGGAGGATGGCCGGTGCCGCCCCGATCCCGGGCAGTCCGGGGTCGGAGCCGGTGGTCGCCGCAGCGATCACGCGCAGGCCGGGGAGCCCGAGACGCCGACGCACCGCCTCGGTCGTGACGGCCATCGCGGCGGCGCCGTCGGAGATGCCGCATGAGTTTCCCGCGGTGACCGTGCCATCGGGGCGGAATGCAGGGTGGAACCGCGAGAGCGTGCGCTCGTCGAGTCGATCGCGCGGGCGGTCGTCTGCCACGATGCCGTCGAGGGTGACGATCTCCGCGTCGAAGGCGCCGGTTGCCTGCGCTGCCGCGGCGAGCCGGTGCGAACGGGCGGCCCAGGCATCCTGGCGCTCGCGCGTCACGCCCGATCGGGCGGCGAGATCGTCGGCGGCGGGTCCCATCTCGGGGTCGGGAGTGCCGATCGGGGCGAAGGGGGCTCGCTCGTAGCGCCGCGTCGGCGCTCCGTCGCCGGTCTCGGGCGGCCAATAGCGCCATGGCGCCGTCGAGGCCGACTCCGCGCCGCCGGCGATCACGAGCTCAGCGTCGCCACCGCGGATGCGGGAGGCGGCCTGCATCACCGCGTCGAGGCCCGAGCCGCACTGGCGGTCGACCGTGACCCCCGGAACATCGTGGCCGAGCCCGGCGCGAAGCGCCGAGATGCGCGCGACGTCGCCGCCTGGGCCGAGGCAATTGCCGAGCACGACGTCGTCGACGGAAATGCCTGCGGGAGCGACGGATGCCGCGACGGCGGCGAGCACCGGCGCCGCGAGCGCGTCGACGGTGCGGCCCGCGAACCCGCGTCCGGTGGTGGCCACGGCGGTGCGCCGTGCGGCGACGATGACGGGTGCCTCAAAGCTGATGCTGCGGGTCATGCGCGCCCGAACCGATCCTCGTCGAGCGAACCGGCGGCGAGGGCGACGCCGAGCGCACCGCGGGCGACCTTGCCCGAGGTCGTGCGCGGGAGCGACTCGATCGCGTACCAGCGTCGCGGGAGCTCGGGTGCGGTGAGGCGCGAGCGCGCTGCGGTGATGATGTGCGCGCGATCGGCCGACGGGGCGAGCTCGAGCACCGCGACCGGCACGTGTCCGTGCAGGGCGTGGGGCACGGCGATCACGGCCGCGGCTCGAACGCCCGCGAGTCCGGTGAGGGCGGCCTCGACGTCTTCGGCGAGCACCGTGGTGCCCGAGACGGTCACGGCGGAGTCGCCGCGGCCGCGCACGACGAGGCTGCCGTTCGCGGCGGCATCCGCTCGATCGCCGACCGTCGCGAAGCCGTTCGCATCCCTTCGGAACGGCCCGTCGACGCCGGCGTACCCGAGCGAGAGGTAGGGGGAGCGGGCCCACAGTTCGCCCGCGCGCACGTCGACCTCGACGCCGGGGAACGGCATGAGCGCGCCGGAGCCCTCGGCGTCGACGCGCGAGTGGTCGACCGCGGCGACGAACGAGAGCTCGGCGGCACCGTAGTACTCGGTCACGGCGATGCCGGCGGCGCGAGCCGATGCGAGGGTCGATGGCGGGAGTGCGCTGCCCGCGACGACGACTCGTCGTGGGCGGTGCCCCGCTGAGGCGAGTCGCTCGAGCGTCGTCGGCGTCGCGTGCACGAGGTCGGCCCCGGCGATGTCGTCGACGAGCACCACACCGCTCCAGAGCGCGTGCAGCGCGGCGAAGAGGTGCATCGAGACGTGCAGCGGCCCGGTGATCGCGACGATCGGTTGCTCGGCGCGCGCGCCGCGGCGGGCACGGCGAGCCTCGGTGAGCTCGGTGAAGGGCTCGAACGACGCCGTCCACGAGGCGAGCGTGCGGGCGACGGGCCGGGCGTTGCCCGACGATCCGCTCGTCATGAGCACGAGCTCGGTGCCGGGCGGCATCGAGCGCACTGCCGGAGCGGCCTGCGCGGGGTCGGCGACGACGACGGCACGCTTCGCCTCGAGGGCGGCGAGCACCGTCGCGAGCTGGGCCACGGGGTCGGCGTCGTGCGCGAGCACCGGCGCCTGCGTGCGGTCGAACTGCTCGGCGACGGATGCCACGAGCCGGCGCAATTCGGCACGGCTCGACGTGCGACCGGCGAGGCGGATCGCCTCACCGTCGCCGTCGAGCCAGCCGATCACGCCTTTACTCCGAGCGCGGCGCCGAGGCGACCTCGGCTGAGGTCGGACGCGGGGTCGCCGGAGCGGGCTCGCTCGCTGCTTCGACAGCGCGTGACCAGGGCCACGACCGAAGGGCGATGAGGCCCGGCCAGGCGCGGTGCACCTGCTTCGCGACGAGCACGGTGACGACGACCTTGAGGATGTCGCCGGGCAGGAAGACGAAGGAGCCGCTGAGCGCAACCCAGAACGGTACCCCGGACGAGATGGCCAGCCACGGCACGCCGAGTGCGTAGATGGCGACGATGCCGCCGAGCGCGGTCGCGCCGAGGGCGGGGACCACGCCGTACCGGGGGAGGAGGCGTGCCGTGAACCAGCCGATGACGAGGGCTCCCACCAACCAGCCGACCAGGTATCCGGCCGATGGGCCGACGAAGACACCGAGTCCGCCGCGTCCGCCGGAGAGCAGGGGCAGGCCGGCTGCGACGAGGCCTTCGAACAGCAGCACCGTGAGGAAGCCCTTGCGGGCGCCGAGGATCGCGCCCGCGAGCATGACACCGAGCGTCTGGAAGGTGATGGGAACGCCGGTCGTGCCGATCTGCAGGGCGCCGGGAAGGCCGAGCGCGGCGATGAGGGCGGCGAAGACGGCGATCTGTGCGAGATCGCGGGCGGGGATGCGACTGGTCACGAAGTCCTCCGGGTCGAAGCGTTGGCCGAGGAGACGGCGGAATTCACGCTACGGCGGGGAGGGAGGGCCGTGCTCGCGGTCGCCGTACAGAAATCGGGTGCCGATTTTGGACGAGCGCCGTGGGCGGGCGTTGTCCGAATGGCGAGCTGCGCGGACGGAGGGGCGACTCAGGCCGCGCGGGACTCGACGTGCGCGGTGCCGATCGTGGGGAGGGCGTCTGCCTCAGCGGCATCCGAATCTGCCGGCACCTCGACGGGGTCGGCCCACATGACGAGCGGCGACGGGGTCCAGCTGAGCGCGAGCGACTCCTCGCCAGCAGGCACGACGACGGTGACCGCGTCGCGCTCATCGAGGATCGAGCGGGTGAGCTCCGCCGCGATCTGGTGCGTCAGCATCGCGTGGAAGATGCGGTCGGTGTCGCCTTCGGCGCGGCGCACGAGCGACCAGCTGCCCGACGGACCGATGAACTCGGAGAGCTTCGCGTTCAGGAGCTCGAAGATGTGCTCGCCGCGCAGATCGGCCGCGTTCGCGCGCGGTGCGGGAAGGGCAGCGTGAGCGGCGGCTTGTGCGGCAAGCCTCGCGCGGCGCCAGCGGCGGAACATCGTGACCCCTCTCGGTGGTGCGGAACGACGGATCGGGTCGTTCGTCCCAGTCTCGGGCACCGCGTCATGGATTTCGAGTGACACGCCGCGGAGCGGCCCATGGGTGCCGCTATTGGCCGAACTCCCGCTCGAGCTCGGCTCGCTTCGACTCGTCGGACACGGTGCCGATGGCGATCGCGAGGCTCGCGAGCCAGGAGACCCACATGAGTGCCAGGCGCCAGTCGCGTGGACCGGTGGTGGTGGCGCGGATGACGCCGACGCCGGCGAAGATCGCGGTGAGCACGGCCCCGCTGAAGAGGTACTTGCGCATGCCGCAACGCTACTCGTTCGCCTCAGATGTCTGGGAGTCATCCGTGAATCTGACCGATCGTGCAGAATCTGACCGATCGGTCAAGGTACGTTCGACCCATGCCAACCGATGCCCAAGCCACGTCTCGCGTGCGCCCGGCCGACGAACTTCGACAGGTCGCCCTCGAGCTGTTCTCGACCGTCGGCTTCGCCGCGACGTCGCTGCAGCAGATCGCCGACCACGCCGGCTACTCGAAGTCGAGCGTGCTCTACCACTTCGCCTCGAAAGAGGCGCTGCTCGAGTCGGCGATCGGCCCAGCGATCGACGACCTCGAGGCCCTGCTCGGCGACTTCGTCGCCGGTGGTCGCTCAGCCGAGGCACGCACCGTCTTCATCGAGCGGTTCGTCGACTTCCTGCTGGGCAACCGCCTCGCCGTGCACACCTTCGTGAACCAAGGGCAGTCGCTGCTCAGCATCCCAGTCATCCAGCGTGCGAACACCGCCATTCGCGGCATCGCCGACTCGATCTGCGCCGACGACGCACCCGTCATCGAGAACATCCGCTTCGGCGTCGCGCTCGCCGGCGCCGCCTACATGCTCGTCGCCGGCGCCAACTTCGTCGACGACGACCGCAAGTTCGACGACGTCGAGGTGCGCCCGGCACTGATCTCCGTGCTCTCCGAACTCCTCCTCCCGGCCGACGGCCGCTCGACGCGATAGGCACCCAATGGCTCTGCTCCTCCACCGCCTCGGCCGCTTCGCCTTCCGCCGGGCCTGGCTCGTCATCGCGGCCTGGGTGCTCGCCCTCGGCGCCCTCGTCGGCGCCGGGGTCGGGCTCGGCGGCCAGCTCCAGGAGTCCTACGCGATTCCCGGCACCGAATCGCAGACCGCGATCGACCAGCTCGCCGCCGTGTTCCCGCAGACGGCCGGCGCGTCGGCGAAAGCCGTCGTCGAGACGCCCGACGGGGCATCCGTCGACAACGCGGCCTACCGTAGCGCGATCGAGGCCATGGAGGCCGAGCTCGAGGAGGTCGACGGCGTGGCGAGCGTGCTCGGCCCGTTCGACGAGTACGCCGGCGACCAGGTCTCGCACGACGCGCGCACCGCCTACATCCAGGTGCAGTTCGACGGCCCGACCTCGGATGTCACGACCGACACGATCGACGCCGTCACCGCCACCGGCGACATCGGCCGAGACGCCGGGCTCAGGGTCGCGTTCGGCGGCGAGGTGTTCCAGGAGACCAACTTCGGCCTGACGATCACCGAGATCTTCGGCGTGCTCTTCGCCGCAGTCGTGCTCCACATCACCTTCGGCTCGCTGCTCTCGGCCGGCATGCCGCTGCTCACCGCGCTCGTCGGCGTGGGCGCCGCGTTCGGCGGCATCTCGATCGTCGCCGCGTTCGCAACCGTGTCGAGCACGGCCCCGATGCTCGCAGTGATGATCGGGCTCGCCGTGGGCATCGACTACGCGCTCTTCATCCTCTCCCGGCATCGCACGCAGCTGGCGCGCGGCCACACTCCCGAGGAGAGCGCCGCCGAGGCCGTCGCCACGGCGGGCGGTGCGGTCGTGTTCGCGGGGCTCACCGTGATCATTGCGCTGCTGGGCCTGCTCATCGTCGGCATCCCGTTCCTCAGTGTCATGGGCGTCTCGGCGGCCTTCGCCGTGTTCATCGCGGTCGCCGGCGCCGTCACGCTGTTGCCGGCACTCCTCGGAGTGTTCGGCAAGCGGCTCGCGCCGAAGCCCGGAAGTCGGGTGCACCGGCGGGCGAACGCGAGCGATGAGGGCGGCACTCGCACGCTCGGCCGTCGCTGGGTCGACCTCGTGCTGAAGGCGCCCGTCGTCTTCGTGGTGCTCGTCGTCGGCGTGCTCGGTACGGCCGCCATCCCCGCCGCGAGCCTCGACCTGAACCTCCCGAGCGGAGCGTCGGAGCCCGCCGGATCGACGCAGCGCGAGGCCTACGAGATGATCGACTCCGGGTTCGGTCCCGGCTACAACGGGCCGCTCATCGTCACGGTCGACATCACCCAGACGACCGACATCTTCGACGACCTCGACGCCGTCGGCGCTCGCATCGCAGAGCTCGACGACGTCGCCTATGTCGGCGACGGCATGCCGAACGAGACCGCCGACACAGCCATCATCCAGGTCGTGCCCGAAAGCGCCCCCGACGCCCCCGAGACGAAGGACCTCGTCGAGCGAATCCGTGAGCTCGCGCCGTCGATCGAGGCAGACTTCGGCACCCCTCTCGCTGTGACTGGCTATACGGCCGTCTCGATCGACATCTCGAACCGCTTGACCGACGCGCTGATCCCGTTCGCGCTCATCGTCGTCGGGCTCTCGATCGTGCTGCTGCTCATGGTGTTCCGCTCGGTGTTCGTGCCGGTGAAGGCGGCGCTCGGGTTCCTCCTCTCGGCGTTCGGCGCGATCGGCGTCACCGTCGCGATCTTCCAGTGGGGGTGGTTCGCCGACCTGTTGCACGTGCAGCCCGGCCCGATCCTGAGCTTCCTGCCGATCCTCCTGATGGCGGTGCTGTTCGGCCTCGCGATGGACTACGAGGTGTTCCTCGTGTCGGGCATGCGCGAGGAGTTCGTGCGGTCGCTCAAGCACAACCCGGCAGGCGAGCCGCGCCAGGCCGTCGTGCACGGCTTCCAGCACGCGTCGCGGGTGGTCACCGCCGCCGCGCTCATCATGTTCTTCGTGTTCTTCGCCTTCGTGCCCGAGGGCTCCGGGGTGATCAAGGGCATCGCGTTCGCGCTCGCCGTCGGCGTCGCGTTCGACGCGTTCCTCGTGCGGATGACGCTCGTGCCCGCTGCGATGGCGCTCGCCGGCCGTGCCGCCTGGTGGCTGCCGAAGTGGCTTGCGAAGCGGCTGCCCGACGTCGACATCGAGGGCGAGGGGCTCCGGGCCCACCTCGACCAGGTCGCGTGGGCGGCATCGCGGCCCGCCGCCGTGAACGCAGACCTCGCCGTGTTCGGCCTGCCCGAGCGATCGATCGGCCCGGTGTCCCTCGAGGTGCCGAAGGGCGGCCTGCTCGCCATCCGCGGTGAGGCGGTCGACCGTCGCGTGGTCGCGGCGACCCTCGCCGGGCGGCTCGCACCCGTCTCGGGGCGACTCGCGGTGCTGGGGCATCCGCTCCCGTCGGGCAATCGAGACGTGCTGCAGTCCGTGGCGCTCGCGGAAGCAGCAGCGGATGCCGGAGGCCCCCGCAGCGTCGGCGAGCTCATCGCGAGCCGGCTCGACGCGACCCGCCCGTGGTACCGCCTGGCGCCATCACGTGCCCTCGTGCGCAGCTGGACCGATCGCGCCGCAGAGGCCGCGGGGCACGACGACGACGGACCGCGTTTCGGCACCGACACGCCGCTCGCCGCACTCGATACGCTCGATCGCACGATCGTCGCCCTCGCCGCCGCACTTGCGGAGCGGCCGAAGGCCGTCGTCGTCGACCTCGACGATGCCGGCACCTCGGGCACCGCCCTCTGGGATGCTGCCGCGCGCCTCGTTCCCACCGGGGTCACCCTCATCGCGGGAGTCGGCGCCGACGCGGCGCTGCCCGCTCCGGGCTCGCCATACGCCGGGCGTGACATCCGCATCCTCGAACCCGACGCGACCGCCCAGGAGGCCCTCCGATGAGCTCCCGACTCCAGTCTCTGCTCGGCACCACGCCGGCGCAACGCCGTGTGCGCTACGGCGCCCTCCTCGCGGCCGTCATCGTCGTGCCGCTCGCGGTCGCCGGCCTCTTCTCGGGCGCGCTCGGCGGTGCGGGCGACCAGCTCGACGCGATCCCGGCGGTCGTCGTCAACAACGACGAGATGGTCACGATGACGGGCGCCGACGGCACCGAGCAGCCGGTGCTCGCGGGCCGCCAGCTCGTCACGGAGCTCACAGGCCCCGCGAGCACCGGGTTCGACTGGTCCATCTCGAACGACGAGGAGGCCGCCGAGCTGCTCGCGAGCGGCGAGGCCTACGCCGTGCTCACCGTTCCCGCCGACTTCTCCGACTCCGTGACCTCGCTCGCGGGTGAGACGCCCACCAGGGCGCAGCTCGACATCCGAACCGACGACGCGCACGGCTATCTCGCGGGGTCGGTGGCGCAATCGGTCGGCGACGCCATGACCGCCGCCTTCGGCCGTGAGCTCACCGCCCGGTATCTCGAGGGGTTCTACTCGAACCTCGCCTCGCTCGGCGGCTCGCTCGGCGACGCCGCAACCGGCGCGACCGAGCTCTCGAGCGGCGTGGGCTCGCTCGCCGGCGGACTCGGCGAGCTCTCCACCGGCGTCGCCTCGGCGGCGTCGGGCGCAGCGGATGCCGCGAGCGGGGCGTACGCCTACGCCGACGGCGTGGGGGAGTACACCTCGGGAGTCGACTCGCTCGCCGGCGGAATCGGGCAGCTGCAGCAGCAGGCGGGAGCGCTCGACGGCCTCACCTCCGGCACGGCGGACTACGTGACGAATGTGCACGCGGCCGCAGACGGGTTCGACGCGCTCGCCGCGGGCCTCGCGCCGCTCCTCGCGGCGGATCCCTCCGGCGCGGCGGCGCAGAGCGTCGCCGAGTACGCGGGAGGGCTCGACCGGCTCGCGGCAGGCGGCGACCTCCTCGTGACGAAGACCGGTGAGGGCGTCGACCAGTTGCAGGGCGGCATCGACGAGATCGGCACCGGCGTCGCGCAGCTCGCGGGCGGGTCCGAGCAGCTTCGGTCGGGCGCCGACGGGCTCGCGAGCGGTGTCGACTCGCTCGCGAGCGGACTCGGCGAGCTCTCCACTGGCACCGCGGATGCCGCGAGCGGCGCCACGCAACTCGCGGACGGCGCTGGGAGCCTCGCCTCCGGCCTCACGAGCGGCGCCGAGAGTGCCTCCGCGCTCACGGACATCGACGCCGCGACGACGGCCGACGTCGTCTCGGAACCGGTCGTGGTCGATTCCGCCCGCGACCATGAGATCGACTCGACGGGTGAGGTCATCGGCATGCTGTTCGTGCCGATCGGCCTCTGGATCGGGGCGTTGGCGATGTTCCTCGTCTTCCGCCCGTTCAGCCGCGACGCGCTCCGCAGCACCGCCTCGACCGGCGGGCTCGTCTCGCGCACGCTCGCCCGCGCCGGCCTCGTCGCCCTCGCGCAAGCGGTCGCGGTCGTCGCGTTGCTGCACACCGCGCTCGGCGTCTCGTGGGCCGTGCTCCCGCAGACGCTCGCGTTCGCGGCGCTCCTCGCAGTCGCCTTCACCGCGGTCCACGCCTTCCTGAGCGTCGCACTCGGCCGCGCGGGCATGCTCGTCTCGCTCGTGCTCGTGGCCCTCCAGCTCGCGGCATCCGGTGGCCTCTATCCGGTGGAGGTGCTGAGCGGCCCGTTCCAGGCCATCAGCCCGTTCCTGCCGCTCACCTGGGCGGTGCAGGGCATGCAGGCGATCGTCGCCGGTGCCGGTGGGGGAGCCGTGGGCACCGCGGCGGGAATGGTCGCGCTGTTCGGGCTCGCCGGCCTCATCGGCACGGCGATGGTCGTGGCGAGGCGTCGCGGCATCCGCTCGATCGGCTTCGCCTCCGCGGCCCTCGGCTGACGATGGACGGGCTCGGCGTCTGCAGGATCGCCGAGCCCGTTCACCACCGCCTCAGCGCCTCAATGGCGCGAACCCGGCAGGATCGCCTCGAGCGCGCGCCGGGAGCGGATGAGTGCCCGGCGTCGCTTCGACTGGTGCGTGTGCGTGCGGGCGAACTCGAGCGTCTCGCGCAAGAGCTCGAGCCGTTCACGCTCGCTCCTGGCCTTGCGGGTGTTCACCTCGGCGACGATCGAGCCGCTCCAGCCACGGCTCGCGAGCGCCTCGAGCACCTCGGCGACCGGTTCGCGACCGTACCCGGGCAGCAGGTGCTCGTCGAAGATCTGGCCCTCGCCGATCGCGCCCGACCCGTCGCAGAGGTGCACGTGCCGAAGCCGCGCGCCGAGGTCGTTCGCGAACTCGAGACTGTCGACGCCCGACAGCGCGGCATGCGAGAAATCGAGAGTCACCGCGTCGCAGTCCATGATGCGCGGGTCCCATCCGGGGGCATATGCCTTGAGGTTCTTGCCGGCGGCGCGCCACGGGAACATGTTCTCGACGGCGATGACGACCCCGTACTCGGCCGAGATCTCGCGCACGATCCGCAGGAACTCGAGCGCGTAGGTCGCCTGCCAGCGGAACGGCGGGTGCACGACGACCGACTCGGCGCCCACCGCCGCCGCGAGCTCAGCGGTGCGCTCGAGCTTCACGCGAGGGTCGCGCCCCCACACGAAGTGCGTGAGCAGCAGCACCGGGGCGTGCACCGTGAGGATCGGCAGCGCGTACCGTCGCGAGAGCTCGAGGAGATGCTCGGCCTGCTGCGTCGACTCCTCTTGCGTCACCATGATCTCGATGCCGTCGAAGCCCGCGAGCTTCGCCAGCCGGAAGGCATGCTCGGGCTCGAGCGGATAGACGCAGGTCGTGCTCATGCCGATGCGAATCATCAGGGCGGCAGTCTAGCCGCGGCCTCCTCACTGTGGGAGGGTCGTCGCGGGCGATCCCTCCGGCGATCGGTGCACTGTTAGCCTGAGGCAAGCGAAGGGACATCCGCCAGATGCTGCACGCCCCCGAATCGACACCGAGCGACGACCTCTACATCGACGCGGCGTACGACATGATCGTCGTGTCGAATCGCCTTCCCGTCGACTACGAGCAGGCCCCAGACGGGTCCACCACGTGGAAGGGCTCACCAGGTGGCCTCGTCACCGCACTCGAGCCCATCATGCGCACCACCGAAGGCGCCTGGGTGGGCTGGGCGGGCGTCGCCGACATGGAGTTCGACCCGTTCGAGCACGACGGCATCTCGATCATCCCCGTGCCGCTCTCGGCTGACGAGCTCGAAGAGTACTACGAGGGCTTCTCGAACGACACGCTCTGGCCTCTCTATCACGACGTCATCGCGCCGCCGTCGTTCCACCGCGAGTGGTGGGACTCGTACGTTCGCGTCAATCGCCGCTTCGCAGAAGCCGCCGCGCGCGCCGCCTCCCACGGCGCCGTCGTGTGGGTGCAGGACTACCAGCTCCAGCTCGTGCCGCGGATGCTTCGCGAGAGCCGCCCCGACCTCGTGATCGGGTTCTTCAACCACATCCCGTTCCCGGCCTACGGCATCTACTCCCAGCTTCCGTGGCGTCGCCAGGTCATCGACGGACTGCTCGGCGCCGACGTCATCGGCTTCCAGCGGTCGGCCGACGCCGGCAACTTCACGAGAGCCGTGCGCCGGCTGTTCGGGTACGCCACGCGCGGCAGCGTCATCGACGTGCCCGACGGCAACGACCAGGTGCGGCACGTCGTGGCCCGCCATTTCCCGATCTCGATCGACGCGGCCGGCTTCGAGGAGCTCGCGCGCCGCCCCGAAGTGCAGGCGCGCGCGAAGGAGATCCGGTCGAGCCTCGGCGATCCCAAGACGATCATCCTCGGCGTCGACCGGCTCGACTACACGAAGGGCATCCGGCATCGGCTGAAGGCGTTCGGCGAGCTGCTGCGCGACGAGCGGCTCTCGGTCGAAGACGTCACGCTCGTGCAGGTTGCCAGCCCCTCCCGTGAACGCGTCGAGACCTATCGACTGCTTCGCGACGAGATCGAGCTCATGGTCGGCCGACTGAACGGCGACCATTCGACGCTCGGGCACCAGGCGATCGCCTATCTCCACCATGGCTACCCCAGGGAAGAGATGGTGGCCCTCTACCTCGCGGCCGACGTCATGCTCGTCACCGCGTTGCGCGACGGCATGAACCTCGTCGCCAAGGAGTACGTCGCGTGCCGGTTCGACGAGCGCGGGGTGCTGCTGCTCAGCGAGTTCACCGGGGCATCCGACGAGCTCAGGCAAGCCGTGCTCGTCAATCCGCACGACATCGAGGGCTTGAAAGACGCGATCGTCGAGGCGATCGAGATGCCGCAGCGGGAGCGCTCGCGCCGCATGCGCGCCCTGCGCAAGCGAGTGCGGGAGAACGACGTCGCGAACTGGTCGGCCACGTTCCTGAAGACGCTCACCGGCAGCGGCATCATCGCGCCCGGCGTGCCCGAGGGACTCACGTCCGCGCTGAACCGCATCGCCGGCACCGAGCGCCTCCTCGTGGCACTCGACTTCGACGGCACACTCGCTCCGCTCGTCGACCGGCCAGAAGACGCGCGGGCAACCAAGCGCGCCCGAGCGGCGATCGAACGGCTCGCCGCCGCAGACGACACGAGGGTTGCGATCGTGTCGGGGCGAGCGCTGCAGAGCCTGCGCGAGGTGGCCGATCCGCCGCAGGGCACGCTCCTCAGCGGTTCGCACGGCGTCGAGCTGCAACTCGACAGCGGCGGCGTCACGATCGACCTGCGCGATGCCGAGCTGGCCGGACTCGAGCGCCTCACGCAGATCCTCGAAGAAGTGGCATCCGGGGCAGAGGGTGCCTGGGTCGAGTGGAAGCCGGCCGGTCTCGCACTGCACACCCGACGTGTGCCCGCGAACATCGGCGCGACGCTGCAGCGTACGGCGCGCGAGCGCGTCGAGGCCGAGGTGCCCGAGCTCAGCGTGCGCGGCGGCAAGGGAGTGCTCGAGTTCTCGGTGCGCCCAGGCGACAAGGGCGAAGCGCTCACCAGGCTCAGACAGCACGCCGGCTCGAGCGCGGTGTTCTACGTCGGCGACGACGTCACCGACGAAGACGCGTTCGCGGCTCTGGAGTACGAGGATGTCGGCGTCAAGGTCGGCCAAGGCAAGTCGCTCGCCACCCACCGCGTGAAGAGCACGGAAGACGTCGCCGAGCTGCTCGAGCGCCTCGCCGACGCCCGTGACATGGCGCGCGGTCGACCTTCGCGCTGGACATAGACTCGAAGGCATGTCGGAGTTCGATCCCAAGCCGCGTAGCCGCACCGTCACCGACGGCATCGAAGCCATGACGAGCCGGGGCATGCTCCGCGCCGTCGGAATGGGCGATGCCGACTGGGACAAGCCCCAGATCGGCATCGCGAGTTCGTGGAACGAGATCACGCCCTGCAACCTGTCGCTCGGCCGCCTCGCGCAGGCCGCGAAAGAAGGCGTGCACGGCGGTGGCGGCTACCCGCTGCAGTTCGGCACCGTCTCGGTCTCCGACGGCATCTCGATGGGCCACGAGGGCATGCACTTCTCGCTCGTCTCTCGCGAGGTCATCGCCGACTCGGTCGAGGTCGTCATGCAGGCCGAGCGCCTCGACGGCTCGGTGCTCCTCGCGGGCTGTGACAAGTCGATCCCCGGCATGCTCATGGCCGCGGCCCGGCTCGATCTCGCCTCGGTGTTCCTCTACGCCGGATCGATCGCACCCGGTTGGGTGCGGCTCTCCGACGGCACCGAGAAGGACATCACGATCATCGACTCGTTCGAGGCGGTGGGCGCGGTGAAGGCCGGCACGATGAGCGCCGAAGACGCGCACCGCATCGAGTGCGCCTTCGCCCCCGGTGAGGGCGCCTGCGGCGGAATGTACACCGCCAACACCATGGCCTCGGTCGCCGAGGCGCTCGGCCTCTCGCTCCCGGGCTCCGCTTCGCCGGCTTCCGCCGACCGTCGGCGCGACTACTACGCGCACCGCTCGGGCGAGGCCGTCGTCAACCTGTTGAAGCACGGCATCACCGCGCGGCAGATCCTCACCAAGCAGGCATTCGAGAACGCGATCGCCGTGGGCATGGCACTCGGCGGCTCGACGAACATCGTGCTGCACCTGCTCGCGATCGCGCACGAGGCCGAGGTCGACCTGACGCTCGACGACTTCAACCGCATCGGCGCGAAGGTGCCGCACGTCGGCGACCTGAAGCCGTTCGGCAAGTACGTCATGAACGACGTCGACCGTCGCGGCGGCCTGCCCGTGCTCATGAAGGCGCTGCTCGACGCCGGACTCATGCACGGCGACGCACTCACCGTCACCGGCAAGACGCTCGCCGAGAATCTCGCCGAGATGAACATCCCGCCGCTCGACGGCGAGGTGCTGCGTACTCTCGACAACCCGATCCACGAGACCGGCGGGCTCACGATCCTGCACGGGTCGCTCGCACCCGAGGGTGCGGTCGTGAAGACCGCCGGCTTCGACGCGGCGACCTTCGAGGGCCCGGCCCGGGTGTTCGAGCGCGAACGCGCGGCGATGGACGCCCTCACCGAGGGGAAGATCTCGCACGGCGACGTCGTGGTGATCCGCTACGAAGGCCCCAAGGGTGGGCCCGGCATGCGCGAGATGCTCGCCATCACCGCCGCCATCAAGGGCGCGGGACTCGGAAAAGATGTACTACTCTTGACGGACGGTCGATTCTCAGGCGGCACAACCGGCCTCTGCATCGGCCATCTGGCACCCGAAGCAGTCGACGCTGGTCCGATTGCATTCGTGCGCGATGGTGATCTGATACGGGTCGATATCGCAGCTCGCACGATCGACCTACTGGTCGACGACGCCGAGCTGGCTGCCCGCCGTGAAGGCTGGGCTCCGCTTCCTCCGCGCTATACCCGTGGCGTCCTCGCGAAGTACTCGAAGCTCGTGCGTTCCGCCGCCGAAGGCGCCACCACGGGCTAGTGCTGCGCTTCCCGCACACCTCGCTGCAAAGAACAGGAACCGAATGACCACGGAATCCATCCCCGTGCCGTCGCCCACCGCACCGCCCACCGGTGCGCCCGAAAAGATCACCGGCGCCGAGGGCGTCGTGCGCTCGCTCGAGATGCTCGGCATCACCGACGTCTTCGGCCTGCCCGGCGGCGCGATCCTCCCCGTCTACGACCCGCTGCTCGACAGCAAGAAGCTCCGTCACATCCTCGTGCGTCACGAGCAGGGCGCCGGCCACGCGGCAGAGGGGTACGCATCGTCATCCGGCAAGCTCGGCGTGACGATCGCGACCTCTGGCCCCGGCGCCACGAACCTCGTCACGGCCATCGCCGACGCGCACATGGACAGCGTGCCGATCCTCGCCATCACAGGCCAGGTGTTCTCCAACCTGATGGGCACCGACGCGTTCCAAGAGGCCGACATCGTGGGCATCACGATGCCGATCACGAAGCACTCCTTCCTCGTGAAAGACCCCGCCGAGATCCCCTCGACGATCGCCGCGGCCTACCACATCGCCACGACCGGCCGCCCGGGCCCCGTGCTCGTCGATATCACCAAAGACGCCCAGCAGGCCTCGTTCGAGTTCCACTGGCCGCCGAAGATCGATCTGCCGGGGTACCGCCCGATCATGAAGGCGCACGGCAAGCAGGTCGCCGCGGCGGCACAGCTGTTCGCTGAAGCGAAGCGCCCCGTGCTCTACGTCGGCGGCGGCGTCATCCGTTCCCGGGCGTCCGCCGAGCTCATCGAGCTCGCCGAGGCGACCAATGCGCCCGTCGTCACCACCCTCATGGCGCGCGGCGCGTTCCCCGACTCGCACCCGCAGCACCTCGGCATGCCGGGCATGCACGGCACCGTGCCCGCGGTCATCGCGCTGCAGGAGGCCGACCTCCTCATCGCGCTCGGCGCACGGTTCGACGACCGCGTCACCGGCAAGTCGGCACTCTTCGCGCCGAACGCCAAGGTCGTGCACGTCGACATCGATCCGGCCGAGATCTCGAAGATCCGCACCGCCGACGTGCCGATCGTGGGCGATGCGAAAGACGTGATCGTCGACCTGCTCGCGGCCTACCGCGAGGCGACCCGCACCACGACGCCCGACGTCGCCGAGTGGTGGGCCACCCTCGACGGGCTGCGCTCGGAGTTCCCGCTCGGCTTCTCGACCCCCTCCGACGGTCTCCTCGCCCCGCAGCTCGTGATCCAGCGCATCGGCGAGCTCACCGGCCCCGAGGGCGTCTACGCCGCGGGCGTGGGCCAGCACCAGATGTGGGCCGCGCAGTTCATCAAGTACGAGCGCCCGAACTCCTGGCTGAACTCGGGCGGTGCGGGCACCATGGGCTACGCGGTGCCGGCGGCGATGGGCGCGAAGGTCGCCGAGCCAGACCGGGTCGTGTGGGCCATCGATGGCGACGGATGCTTCCAGATGACGAACCAGGAGCTCGCCACGTGCACCCTGAACGACATCCCGATCAAGGTCGCCATCATCAACAACTCCTCGCTCGGCATGGTGCGCCAGTGGCAGACGCTCTTCTACGACGGCCGCTACTCGAACACCGACCTGAACACGGGTCATGACACCGTTCGCATCCCCGACTTCGTCGCACTCGCCGAGGCATACGGCGCACTCGGCATCCGAGTGACGAAAGAGGATGAGATCGACGCGGCGATCAAGCTCGCGCTCGAGACGAACGACCGCCCCGTCGTCATCGACTTCGTCGTGAGCGCCGACGCGATGGTATGGCCGATGGTGCCGCAAGGCGTCTCGAACAGCTACATCCAATACGCGAGAGACCACTCGCCCGCATTCTCTGAGGAGGACTAGACATGTCGACGCACGTTCTCTCACTCCTCGTGGAAGACAAGCCAGGTCTGCTGACCCGCGTCGCAGGGCTCTTCGCTCGTCGCGGCTTCAACATCGAGAGCCTCGCGGTCGGCCACTCCGAGATCGACGGGCTTTCCCGCATCACGGTCGTCGTCGACGTGGAAGACCTGCCGCTCGAGCAGGTCACGAAGCAGCTCAACAAGCTCATCAACGTCATCAAGATCGTGGAGCTCGACCCCGCGCAGTCCGTGCATCGAGAGCACCTGCTCATCAAGGTGCGCGTCGACAACGCGACCCGGTCGCAAGTGCTCGAGGCGGTGAATCTCTTCCGTGCCCGCGTCGTCGATGTCTCGAGCGACGCGCTCGTGATCGAGGTCACCGGTGACTCCGGCAAGACCACCGCGTTCCTCAAGGTGCTCGAGCCCTACGGCATCAAGGAGATCGCCCAGTCGGGCCTTCTCGCGATCGGTCGCGGTGGCAAGTCCATCACCGAGCGCGTCTTCAAGAATTGAACCAGACCCACATCAAGGAGAAAGAACAGCACATGGCTGAGATCTACTACGACAAGGACGCCGACCTCGCGCTCATCCAGGGCAAGAAGGTCGCCGTCATCGGCTACGGCTCGCAGGGCCACGCGCACGCGCAGAACCTCCGCGACTCGGGCGTCGAGGTCGTCATCGGCCTCAAGGAGGGCTCGAAGTCCAAGCCCAAGGCCGAAGAGGCCGGCTTCGAGGTGAAGAGCGTCGCCGATGCCGCGGCCGAGGCCGACGTCATCGTCATCCTCGCTCCTGACCAGTACCAGCGCCACATCTACGCCGAGTCCATCAAAGACAACCTGTCCGAGGGCAAGACCCTCGTCTTCGGCCACGGCTTCAACATTCGCTTCGGCTACATCGAGGCGCCCGAGGGCGTCGACGTCGTCATGGTGGCCCCGAAGGGCCCGGGCCACACCGTGCGCCGTGAGTACGAGGCAGGCCGCGGCGTCCCCGTGATCGTCGCCGTCGAGAAGGATGCCTCGGGCAACGCCTGGCCGCTCGTGCTCTCGTACGCCAAGGCGATCGGCGGCCTCCGCGCCGGCGGCATCAAGACGACCTTCACCGAAGAAACCGAGACCGACCTCTTCGGCGAGCAGGCCGTGCTCTGCGGCGGCGTCTCGCAGCTCGTGCAGTACGGCTTCGAGACCCTCACCGAGGCCGGCTACCAGCCGCAGGTCGCGTACTTCGAGGTGCTCCACGAGCTGAAGCTCATCGTCGACCTCATGTGGGAGGGCGGCATCGCGAAGCAGCGCTGGTCGGTCTCCGACACGGCCGAGTACGGCGACTACGTCTCGGGCCCTCGCGTCATCGATCCGCACGTCAAGGAGAACATGCAGGCGGTGCTCGGCGACATCCAGTCGGGCGCATTCGCCGAGCGGTTCATCGCCGACCAGGACAACGGCGCGAAGGAGTTCCTCGAGCTCCGCGCGAAGGGCGAGGCGCATCCCATCGAGGCCACGGGCCGCGAGCTCCGCAAGCTCTTCGCCTGGAACGCCTCGAACGACGACGACTACGTCGACGGCGAGGTCGCTCGCTGACGCGAGACTCCGCTTCACCGCTACGAGACGGCGGGGTCGGCTCCGGCTGGCCCCGCCGTCGGCGTCTCCGGGCGACGGCTCAGCCGCCAGCCGATCCGAACCCGCACGTCGAGCGATAGGGTGCGATCGCGCCGAGGTGCTCCTCCCACTCCTCGCGTGTGAGGTCGCGTCCCGCGATCCGGCATGCCGCTTCGACCTGGCTCTCGGGGTCGAGGTCCCACAGCTGCAGGCCGTCCGAGCGGACCACCGCGAGCTCACGGCCGTCGGGGCGCAGCGACGCCGCGAACCCCTCCCCGCCCGCCGTTGGGATCGCGTCACCGAGACGCAGGCCGCTCGCGAGGTCGTATAACGAGGCCGACCCGTCGATCCCCGTCGCCAGCAGGGTGCGGCCGTCCACGCTCGCCTGCAGCGTTCTCGTGCCGGCGGCGGTGCTGGGCAGCGAGCCGATCACGGCGAAGTCGTCGATCGCGTAGGTCAGCAGTCGGGTGCCCTCGGCGCCCACCACGACCGCGTCGCCCACGACCGTGGTGATCTCCGGACCCACGAGTTGAGCGGCGGCGAACTCGCCCCGGTCCGTGTCCAGGATCCTCGTGGTGAAGACACCGTCGTTGCTCCACGTGGTCACGAGCAGGCGGGAGCCGTCCGACAGAGGACTGACCGAGGTCGGCCCCAGGCGGCTGTTGAGCTGGAAGGGTCCGGTGAGTCGTTCGCCGGTGATCGGATCGAGCACCCACAGGTATCCGTCCGCGACGACCATGACCCGTCGGCCGGAGGTCCACGTCAGCCCGGTGGACGACTGGTCGGGGATCTCGCTCGGAAGCACCTCGCCCGTCGTCGCGTCGAGCAGGGCCAGCTCCGTGCCGCCATCCAGGTTCACGAGCAACGAATCGACGCCCGCCCAGACGGGACCGACCGCACCGTCGGGAAGCACGAGACGGCTGGAGTCGCTGCGCGGATCCCAGACGTGCACCCGAGATGAGCCATCCGTGACGAGCACGGAGGAGCCATCCGATCCGTACCCGCCCACCGTGGTCGATCCGCGTGCGATCACCCGGGTGATCGCACCTCTGCCGTCGACGGCCCACCGGGAGAGCACCGGTTCGTCCGTTCCCACGATCACGAGCTCGGACCCGTCGGGACCAGGGAAGACGCCCGCTGCGCGCTGCGGGAGCGGTGCGGTCGATGCTCCAGTCGCGAGGTCGTATTGCAGGACATCGCCGGCCTCGTTTCCGCACCACACCGCCCCAGGTGTCGTGGAGACCGACAGCGTCGTGCACGCCGACGGCCACCGGTCGATCTCATGGCTCCATCGCAGCGCGCCCGAGGTCATGTCCAACGCGATGACTCCCGAGTCGCCGGCGGCGATGAGCGTGGAGCCGGCCTGCGCGATCGCACTGTTCGCGAAGCCGGACGGCACCGCGAATCGAGGGCCGGGAACGTTCGTTCGAAGGTCGACGATCCCGACGGCATCGGTGGATCCGATTGCCAGCCGGTCGTCATCAAGGAAGGCCACCGAGGCGGCACCGGCGCCTCGCGTCCAATCGCGCGCCGCAACCGGGTACTCGATGCGGGAGACCTGCATGGATTCCAGGTCGATCGCGCGGAGTCGGCCATCGCGACCGGCGACGGCGGCGAACGATCCCGTGGAGTCGACGGCCACACGGTTGGCGGCGACGCTCAACCTCACGGGCGGACCGATCGGATCGCCCGAGGCGAGGTCCACGGCGAGGAACTCCGACACGCCCGGCTGATAGGAGGCCGAGCCGGGGACGACATATCTCACCACGACCGCGGTCCCGCCGTCCGCGCTGACTTCGACGAACGGCCGGGCTGTGAACGCGACCGTGCTCGGCGTGATCGCGAGGTCCCGTATGGGCCGAGCCGTCTCGATGTCGTAGATCGCCGCGGTTCCGTCGTCTCGCACGACGACGGCCTCATCGGTTCCCGGGATGGGGTGTGCGACGAACCGCTCCGTGTCCGGGATGGTGGAGGTCCGGAGGAGACCGGGGGACGAGGTGAAGGTTCCCATGAGTGCGGTTCGGGGCCGTGGGTCGTCGGGCCAGCGGGTGTGCGCCTCGACGGCGAGGAGCGCCGCGACCGCACGCTGCGACGACCGCAGCGCGAGCGAGGTGCCGACGATGTCCTCGATGTCCGCCGACTCGCGGTGCCGTGCCGCGTCGCCGGCACCGCGCACTGCGAGGATGGTGGCTGCGATGGATGCCACGACGAACACGGCCGCGCTCGTGAGCAGGATGCGTCGGAGTCGGGTCTGGCGCAGTTCGCGTCGGGCGTCTTCGGCGGCGCGATGCTCCTCGGCGAACTCGCGCTCCGCAGACAGGTCGAGGAAGTCGGATTCGGTGCCGGTCAGGTCCGGCGAGGATGCGTTGCGCCATTCGAGCGCGGTGCGCAGGCGTGCCCCGCGGTAGAGCTCGTCCGCCGGCCGTCCTGACTCATCCCATGATTCGGCCGCGGCGGTCAGGCGCGCGAGGGTGCGCGCGCCCTCCGCATCCTCCTCGAGCCAGGAGTGCAGGCGCGGCCAGGCGGTGGCGAGAGATTCATGGGCGACCGTGATCGTCGCGCCGGCCACGCTCACCAGACGTGCGTCCACGAGCCGCGTGATGATCGCGGACCGATGCGCGTCCGCGCGGAGCGGGCCGACCAACACCCGGCGCTGAACGGTGCGTCCATCGGGCGTGAGAGAGACGAGACGCCGCAGGAGTGCCTGGCACTGGATCCGCTCTTCCGGAGACAGCCCGGCGTACAGCTCTTCGGCCGACCGGGCGATCGCTCCGCTGATGCCGCCGACCGACTCGTAGGCCTCGACCGTGAGTACCGCGCCCTCGCGTCGCCGCCAGGTCTCCGCGAGCGCATGGGAGAGGTGGGGGAGCACGCCCAGTTCGCCGACGGCGTCGCGGAGTATGAGCTCGGTGAGGCCGTGTTCCACGCGTAGACCCGAGTATCGAGCGGGTTCCTCGATCGCAAGACGAAGGGCCTCTGCACTCGGGGGGCCGAGGACGACGAGTCCCTCCCGGACGAGCGGACCGAGCAGGGGGTCGGCCACGCAGCGATCGATGGCGTCGGAGCGCAGCGTGAGGATGACGTCGTGTCCGGTAGCGACGACCTGCGCGACCGACTCGCAATAGGCGGCGATTTCGTCGGGCGGCCACCCGAGCTGGAAGAGCTCCTCGAACTGGTCGATGATGACGACGTCGCCCGTGCGCCGACCGGTGCCGGGCGTGATGAGCACCGGCCCGCGGCCGCGGTCTCGGAGGCGGGGTACGACCCCCGCGAGAACCAGCGAAGACTTGCCGCTCCCCGACGGCCCGACGACGGTGACGAGATGCGCCTCATCGAGGCGATCGAGCACCTCGGTGATCTCGGGGTCGCGGCCGAAGAAATCGGCTGCGTCGTCGGGCGTGAAGGGTCGCAGCCCTTTGTACGGGTTGCCGGCCCGCGCCGCGCGGGGGGCGGGCGGAGGATTGATCCGCGGGTCCTGACGGAGGATCTCGGTCTCGAGTGCCGAGATCTCCAGGCCGGGGTCGACGCCCAACCGGCTTCCGAGCTCGTCGCGAAGGCGGCGGAGCGCGGCCAGCGCATCCGCCTGGCGACCGCTTCGATACAACGCGAGCGCGAGGATCGACCAGCGGCGCTCCGAGAGCGGCTCGGCACGCACGAGGCCCTCGGCCTCCGCGATCACGCTGTGGTGCTCGCCGCAGTCGAGGTGCGCCTCGAGCAGATCCTCTTCTATCGCCCGCCTGATCTCGTCGAGCCGTGCGGCCTCGACGGACGCGGGCGGCCACGCGGCGACGTCTGAGAACGGCGGACCACGCCAGAGCGCGAGCGCCTGCTCGTATCCCGTGATCGCCCGTTCCGGATCGCCCTCGCCCTGATGCCCGCGGGCTCGATCAACGAGACGCTGGAAGCGCACGGAGTCGATCGTCTCCGTCGCGACGCCGAGCGCGTACCCTTGCGTGGTCGTCAGGATGCTCTGCGATCCGAGCCGCCGACGAACGCGGGACACGAGCGCCTGCACCTGCTTCGGCCATGTTCGGGGAACCGTGTCACCCCAGCAGGCCTCTGCGAGCTCGCCGGCGCGTACTTCGTGCCCTGGGTTCACCGCCAGTGCGGCGACCACCGCCCGCTCCTGCGGGCTGAGCGCCCCGGCATCCGTCGAGAGCGCCCCGAGCACATTGATGCTCACACCTGCAGTGTGAGAGCTGCGTGAGGCGGTGTCAATGGCGGAGCGCCGGCGTTCATACCGTGCTGATACCGGCGGCCACCGGCGTTCATACCGTGCTGATACCGGCGGCCACCCGCATTCATACCGGCCCTCGTCAACGTGGAGAGCATGGAACACACACAGAACACCCGCAAGTTCCTCGCCGCCGGTCTCGTACTCGTCGCGGCCACGGTCGGTCTCGCAGGCTGCGCAACCGCATCCCCTGCTGCCGACCCCGGCCTCCATCGCATGCTCGTGCGTGAGAGTGCCGACCGGTATGTCGACGAACTCATCGAACGTGCCAACCTCGACTCCACGCACCGCATGCTCGTGCGTGAGAGTGCCGACCGGTACGTCGACGAACTCATCGAACGTGGCAACCTCGACTCCACGCACCGCATGCTCGTGCGTGAGAGTGCCGACCGGTATGTCGACGAACTCATCGAACGTGCCAACGCCGCTCGCTGAGCGGTCCCCACACTGCACCCCCACGGCGGGGTCGGCTCAGGCCGGCCCCGTCGGTGCGTTTCCTCCGGGAACGGGCCTCTCTCGCATGAGTTAGTAGCGTGGCAAGGGTGTCAGGATTCCTTCCCGTCGAGATCGCCGTGCAGGATGCCGCGGGGGTCCGCATCGCGCTCAGCGGCGGTGCCGCCCGCGTCGAGCTCTGCCAGGCCCTCGGGCTGGGCGGGCTCACACCCTCGGCCGGGTCGATCGAGGCTGCCGCGGCGCTCGCGACGGAGGCATCCGTCACCGGTTTCGTGCACGTACTCGTGCGCCCGCGCGGTGGGGGGTTCGTGTACGACCGCGATGAGGTCGAGGCGACCGTGCGCGACATCCGCCTGGCCCGATCGCTCGGTGCCGATGGCGTGGTCGTCGGTGCGCTGACGGATGCCGGTGCGCTCGACCTCGACGCGATCGCCGCGTTCCTCGACGCAGCAGACGGGCTCGACGTCACCGTGCACCGGGCCGTCGATGCCGCAACGGATCCACTCGCGGCCGTCGCCGCGCTTGCAGGTACCGGCGTGCGTCGCGTCCTCACATCAGGAGGTGCAGCCGACTGCCGTGCCGGCCTACCCACGCTGGCCCGGATGGTGTCGGAGGCGGGCGGCGCGGTCGAGGTGATGGCCGGCGGCGGCGTCGGCGTCGACGACATCGGAGCGCTCGCGGCGGTCGGCGTCGACGCGGTGCATCTGTCGGCGCGTCGCCGCGACGGGCGAGGCGGACCGAGCGGGCCGGGCGGCGGCGAGATCGGCTTCGATGCCACCGACGCGGAGCTCGTGCGTGCGGCCGTCGCTGCGGCTCAATCCGCGGTGCGAGCGTGAGCGGCGCTGCCGTCGGACCCGACGTGGACGAAGACGACCGCCGGAAGTCGGCGATGGAGAGCTGGGCCATCGAGGGCGCGCAAGTGGACTTCGAGTTCGGCGCCGCGCAGCCGCGGGTCGAGGGTCGTTGCCTGCCGAATGGCTAGGCTGAGGACATGGCCCGCGATTCCGACGACGACGCCCTGCGCTGGGAGGGCGACGACGATCCGACGCTCGCTCCGGGCTGGAAGACGGTCGGCAATCCGGCGACAGCTGAGCCCGATGCACCCGCATCCGACGGCAACGGCACCGAAGCGGCATCCGACTCCTCGCAGCAGCAGTCAACAGGCCGGGCGGATGCCGCGTCGCCGACGGGCTCGGTCGAGCTCGTCGTGCTCGGGGTGCTCGGCGGCGTGTACCTGCTGTACGCGGTCGGCTGGATCATCGTTGCCACGCGGCTCTCGACCGGATCGGTCGATCCCGTCGCGCAGTTCATGTTCGGGCTCGGTGGCTGGCTGGCGGTTTTCGCGGTTCCCCTGTGGTTCGGGATCACGCTCTGGCTGTCGGCGGGTCGCTCCCGCGTGAGGATCCTCTGGCTCGTCGCCGGAGCGATCGTGCTCGTGCCGTTGCCGTTCCTGCTCGGAACCGGGGTCACCGCATGAGCGCGGGAGCAGGGGAGGAGTCGGTGCGCCGCGAGCGCGCCGAGATCGACGACGCATCGACGCCGCGATCGCGAGTGTCGGGCACTCCGCTCTGGCTGGCCGTCACGCTCGCCGTGCTCTTCGGTCTCTTCTACGCCTACGACGTGTGGGAGGCGCTCGGCAACCTCATCGGCATGTCGACGCTCGCGACTCACCTCGAGGTCGGCATCACCGGCTTCGGCTGGTTCCTCCTCGTGCTCGCCATCGTGCTTCCGCTCGCCCTGTTCGCTGGCGCCTTCGCGCTCGGTCGGCGTCGCGGCCCGCTCGTGCAGATCGCGTTCTATGCGGTCGGGCTCGGTGTGTCGGCCGCGCTCAGCATGGACATCATCGCCGCGTTCACCCGCTGGGTGCCGCTCGCGTGACCCCCGTGCCAGCGCATCGCAGCGGCTGCAGGTGTCTCCCGCCGTCATGAAGTCGGAGCGCTCCGGCGGGCTCGGCTAGAGTTTCACGTGATTGCGTCAGCGATTGCGACGCTCGTCACCCCCCTCTGGCCAAAGGAATCGATTCGTCGTGTCAAAGCCGGTCGTGCTGATCGCAGAAGAACTCTCACCCGCCACCGTCGACGCGCTGGGGCCCGACTTCGACGTTCGCAACGTCGACGGCACCGATCGTGCAGCTCTGCTCGCGGCGCTCTCCGACGCGAATGCGATCCTCGTGCGTTCCGCCACGAAGGTCGACGCCGAGGCGATCGCCGCCGCGCCGCGGCTCAAGGTCATCGCGCGCGCGGGGGTGGGCCTCGACAACGTCGACATCAAGGCGGCGACGACCGCCGGTGTCATGGTCGTGAATGCGCCGACGTCCAACATCATCTCGGCGGCCGAGCTCACCGTCGGACACATCCTGAGCCTCGCCCGCCACATTCCGGCGGCGCACGCGGCGCTCGCGCAGGGCGAATGGAAGCGCTCGCACTACACAGGCGTCGAGCTCTACGAGAAGACCATCGGCATCATCGGCCTCGGTCGCATCGGCGCGCTCATCGCCGCCCGACTGCAGGCGTTCGGCACCGAGGTCATCGCCTACGACCCCTACATCACCGCTGCGCGAGCCCAGCAGCTCGGGGTGCAGACCGTGAGCCTCGACGAGCTCCTCGAGCGCAGCGACTTCATCACGATCCACATGCCGAAGACGCCCGAGACCACGGGCATGATCAGCACCGAGCAGCTCGCGAAGATGAAGCCCACGGCGTACCTCGTGAACGTGGCGCGCGGTGGCCTGATCGACGAGGACGCGCTGTACGAGGCGCTCGCCGCCCGCCGCATCGCCGGTGCGGGCCTCGACGTGTTCGTCTCGGAGCCGCCGCGCGAGTCGCCGCTGCTGTCACTGCCGAACGTCATCGTCACGCCGCACCTCGGCGCCTCGACCGACGAAGCGCAGGAGAAGGCCGGCGTCTCGGTCGCGAAGTCGGTGCGCCTGGCGCTCGCCGGCGAGTTGGTGCCCGACGCGGTGAACGTCGCGGGCGGTGTCATCGACCCGTACGTGCGTCCCGGTATCCCGCTCGTCGAGAAGCTCGGCCAGCTCTTCGCCGGCCTGGCCCACGGTCGCCTCACGAGCATCGACGTCGAGGTGCGCGGCGAGCTCAGCGACTACGACGTCTCGGTGCTGAAGCTCGCCGCCCTCAAGGGCGTCTTCACGAACATCGTCAGCGAGACCGTGTCGTACGTGAACGCGCCGCTCCTCGCTGAGCAGCGCGGCATCGAGGTGCGGCTCATCACCTCGCCGGAGTCGCCCGAGTACCGCAACGTCATCACGCTGCGCGGCGCACTCGCCGACGGCGAGCAGGTGTCGGTGGCGGGCACGCTCACCGGCACGAAGCAGATCGAGAAGCTCGTGGGCGTGAACGGCTACGAGATCGAGGTGCCGATCGCGAAGACCCACATCGTGATGGAGTACACCGACCGTCCCGGCATCGTGGCGATCTACGGCCGCGAGTTCGGCGACGCCGGCATCAACATCGCCGGCATGCAGATCGCGCGGCGTGAGGCCGGCGGCGAGGCGCTGAGCGTGCTCACCGTCGACTCGCCGGTGCCCACCGAGGTGCTCGAGCGGGTGCGCGAGGCCATCGAGGCCGACGTGCTCGTCGAGATCGACATCACCGAGTAGGTGTCGGAGGCGGCTCGGCGGCGAGCCGCTCGAGCAGCGCGATGAGCGAGTCCATCTCCGCCGTGCGCGGCGCATCGACGCCGAGCTGCTCGTCGTCGCCGTGCAGGGCCGAGTCGTAGTAGAGGCCGTCGCCGATGAGCGTGATCGCGAGTGCGACGGTCGGGTCGGCCACGTGCCGTCGCACGGCGTCGAGCCAACGCTGGCGCACCGCACGGATGACGCGGACGGCGGGTGGGCTGCCGGCCTGGGCGAGTCGCGCCGCAGCGACGCCCGCCCGGTCGAGCGGGTGGCCGACGGCGACCGCGCTGCGCACGTAGTAGGCGACGGCGCCCTCAGGGGCGCGCTCGAGCTCCTCGATGTCGGCGTCGACGAGGTCGATGAACCGCGTGAGGACCGCGTCGACGAGTGCTTCGCGTGATGCGAAGTGGTAGAGCAGCCCGCCCTTCGACACGCCGGCGGCGCGGGCCGTGGCCTCGAGGGTCGCGGCCCGCTCGCCGCCGTCGATGAGGATGCGCTCGAACGCATCGAGCACGGCGTCACGGGCGGCAGGTGGACGGCTCATGTGCTCGATCGTAGCGAGCGCAATCCGGTCATCCTCTGATACTATACCGGCTGGACGGTATAGTAACGGAAACTGAGATGACGAACACGACACGCACTGACACCGACACGATCGAGACGCCGACGTCCTCCGCACCGGCGCCGCAGCGAGCATCACGACGCGCCTGGATCGCGCTCGCCGTGCTCATGCTTCCGGTGCTGCTCGTGTCGGTCGACAACACGGTGCTGAGCTTCGCGCTGCCGTCGATCTCGCGCGACCTCGCGCCGACCGCTGCACAGCAACTCTGGATCATCGACGCGTATCCCCTCGTGCTCGCCGGCCTTCTCGTCGCGATGGGCAGTGCCGGCGATCGCTTCGGGCGGCGACGACTGCTCCTCATCGGTTCGACGGGATTCGCGATCGTGTCGATCGCGGCGGCGTTCGCACCGACCGCAGAGGCGCTCATCGCCGCTCGCGCCGCGCTCGGCTTCTTCGGCGCCATGCTCATGCCCTCGACGCTCTCGCTGCTGCGCGCGGTCTTCACCGACCGCGAGCAGCGCCGTCTCGCGATCGCCATCTGGGCGTCGGGATTCGCTGCCGGCAGCGCCCTCGGGCCGCTCGTCGGCGGCATCCTCCTCGAGCACTTCGCGTGGGGTTCCGTGTTCCTCCTCGCCGTGCCGGTGCTCGTGCCATTGCTGGTGCTCGTGCCGCTGCTGATTCCCGAGAGCCGCGATCCCGCGCCCGGGCGCATAGACGTGGCGAGCACCGTGCTCTCGCTCGCTGCGATGGGTCCGGTCGTCTACGGCATCAAGTCGCTCGCGACCGAGGGCGTCGGTGGATTCGGCGTGCAGGCGATCATCATCGGCCTCGTTTGCGCGGCGTGGTTCGTCCGTCGGCAGCTGCGCAGCGACTCGCCCATGCTCGAAGTGCGGCTCTTCCGGCAGGGCTCATTCGGCGGCGCGGTGCTCGTGAACCTCTTCAGCGTCATCGCTCTCGTCGGATTCCTCTACTTCGTGTCGCAGCACCTGCAGCTCATCGCCGAGCTCACCCCCGTCGCGGCCGGACTCGCGCTCCTGCCGGGCCTCATCGCGATGATCATCGCGGGCCTCGTGGTCGTGCCCGTGGCCCGCCGAGTGCGGCCCCGGGTGCTCGTCCCGGTCGCGCTCCTGCTCTCGGCCTCCGGGTACCTCGTCATCGCGCTCTCCACGAGCGCCGAATCGATCGCGCCGATCGTCATCGCCTTCATGCTGCTCGGCGTCGGCATCGGCGCCGCCGAGACGGTCTCGAACGAGCTGATCCTCTCGAGTGCGCCGCCGGCCAAGGCGGGCGCCGCCTCCGCCGTCTCCGAGACGGCCTACGAACTCGGTGCCGTGCTCGGCACGGCCCTGCTCGGCAGCATTCTCGCCGCGCACTTCCGCGCCGCGATCGAACTGCCCGCAGTGCTCACCGGCGAGCAGGCGGCGGCCGCGCGAGAGACGCTCGCGGGTGCCGTGACCGTGGCCGAGGGGCTTCCCGCCGCGGTCGGAGCCGAGCTCGCGGCATCCGCGGCGCACGCGTTCGACGGCGGAGTGGTGGTGACCTCCCTCATCGGTGTGGTGCTCATGGCCGCCGCCGCGGTCGTCGCGGCGGTCGCGCTCAGGAATCCACGGCCGGTCGACGCGGCCTGAAGCACGCTCGCCGCAACGAGCGAACGGCCGTCGCGTCGCTCATGGAGCGCCGGGACGGCCGTTCGACGTTCGAATGCTCAGAGGACGGTGGGGTCCTCGGGAGTCGAGTGCTCGTTGCGCGTGACCCGATCGCCCGTACCGGGGTCGACGCTCGTCTGGGAGGTCGACACGGAACGACGACGACGGGCGAGCAGGATGACGCCGAGGATGACGACGATCACTCCGGCGATCATCAGGATGTAGCCGACCAGCTGAAGGTCGATCCAGTCGACGGTGAGGTTGAGCGCGAACGCGAGGATCGCGCCGATCACGAAGAGCACGATTCCGAGACCGAGACTCATGGGTGGTTCCTGCTTTCTCTCCGGCGGCCCTGCAGGCCGTGTTTCGATGAGGCGGATACCTCGTCCTGAGGCCGAGTGTATCGATCGGCCACTCGCGTGGACAGTACGCTGGGAGGGCTGGCGCACGAAGGAGAATTCATGGTAGGCACGGTCAGGCTCGCGGTCATTCCCGGTGATGGGATCGGACCAGAGGTCGTCGGCGAGGCGCTGAAGGCCCTCGCGGCCGTCACCGACGGCGGGGAGGTCTCGTTCGAGCAGACGGAGTTCTCGCTCGGCGCCGGCCGGTACCTCGAGACCGGCGACGTGATGACCGACGACGACCTCGCCGCCATCGCCGGACACGACGCGATCCTGCTCGGGGCCGTCGGCGGTGCCCCCGGCGATCCGCGACTCCTCGGCGCGAACATCGAGCGCGGACTCCTCCTCAAGCTCCGATTCGAGCTCGACCACTACGTCAACCTGCGTCCGACGGTGCTGTATCCGGGCGTCACGAGCCCGCTCGCCGCTCCGGGCGACGTCGACTTCCTCGTCGTGCGCGAGGGCACCGAGGGGCCGTACGTCGGCAACGGCGGGGCGATCCGCGTCGGCACGCCGCACGAGGTCGCGAACGAGGTTTCGGTGAACACCGCCTACGGGGTGGAGCGCGTCGTGCGCTACGCCTTCGCAGCGGCATCCGCGAGGCCTCGAAAGCGCCTCACCCTGGTGCACAAGACCAACGTGCTCGTGTTCGCCGGATCGCTGTGGAAGCGCACGGTCGATGCCGTCGCAACCGAGTTCCCCGACGTCGCCGTCGACTACCTGCACGTCGACGCGGCGACGATCTTCCTCGTCACGGATCCTGCTAGATTCGATGTCATCGTCACGGACAACCTCTTCGGCGACATTCTGACCGACCTCGCCGGCGCAATCAGCGGCGGCATCGGACTCGCAGCCTCGGGCAACATCAACCCCGACGGCCGGTTCCCGAGCATGTTCGAGCCGGTTCACGGTTCCGCACCCGACATCGCCGGGAAGGGCATCGCCGACCCCACGGCCGCCATCCTCTCCGTCGCGCTGCTCCTCGAGCACCTCGGCCTCACGGAGCAGGCTCAGCAGGTCACGCGGGCGGTCGCCGCCGACATCGCCGAGCGCGGCGACGCGAAACGCTCGACCTCCGAAGTCGGCGACGCCGTCGTCGCCCGCCTCGGCGCACTGTAGAAGATTCCGCGCACTCGAAGGAAGACACCATGACGATCAACCTCCCGCTCCAGGCCCCCTCCGCATCCGGGCTCATCTGGCAGGTCATCCGCAACGAGTCCTCGCGCAGCGAGGCCGAACGCGACGAGATCCTCGCCGACCCCGGCTTCGGCAACCACTTCACCGACCACATGATCGACCTGTGCTGGTCGGAGAAGGGCGGCTGGCACCGTCCGCGGGTGCAGCCCTACGGCCCCATCCAGCTCGACCCCGCTGCGGCCGTCTTCCACTACGCCCAGGAGATCTTCGAGGGCATGAAGGCCTACCGCCACGCCGACGGCTCGATCTGGACCTTCCGTCCCTACGAGAACGCGGCGCGCATGCAGCGCTCGGCACGCCGTATGGCGCTGCCCGAGCTGCCGAGCGAGATCTTTCTCGAGTCGCTCAAGCAGCTCATCGGGGTCGACGCCGCGTGGGTGCCGAGCGCGCCCGAGACGAGCCTCTACCTCCGACCGTTCATGTTCGCGAAAGAGGCGTTCCTCGGCGTACGTCCCGCGAAGAAGGTCGGCTACTACGTCATCGCGAGCCCGGCCGCCGCATACTTCCCGGGCGGCGTGCAGCCCGTGAGCATCTGGCTGTCCACCGACTACGCGCGCGCCGGCAAGGGCGGCACGGGAGCGGCCAAGACCGGCGGCAACTACGCCTCGAGCCTGCTGCCCCAGGCCGAGGCATCCGCGAAGGGCTGCCAGCAGGTGCTCTTCCTCGACAACGACGGGTACATCGAGGAGCTCGGCGGCATGAACATCGTGTTCGTGCAGCGTGACGGCACCCTGGTCACCCCCGAGTCCGACTCGATCCTCGAGGGCATCACGCGCGACTCCGTGCTGCAGCTCGCGGCCGATCGCGGGCACTCGGTCGAGCGCCGCCGCGTCACCATGACGGAATGGCGCGAGGGCGCGGCATCCGGTGACATCGTCGGCGCATTCGCGTGCGGCACCGCCGCCGTCGTCGTGCCGATCGGGCGACTCCTCGCCGACGACTTCGAGATCGTGCACTCGGGCGCCGCCTCGAGCGAGCTCGCACTGTCGCTTCGCGAAGAGCTCACGGGAATCCAGTACGGCCGGGTCGAAGACCGTCACGGGTGGTTGACCCGGCTCGACGCGTGACCGCGCCGGGCGCCGGGCCCGGCATGCGCATCCGCGCGTTCGATCGGGCCGACACCGAAGCCGTCGTCGAGCTGTGGCGTGCCTCGCGCCTCGTCGTGCCCTGGAACGACCCGTATCGCGACATCGAGCGCAAGCTCGCCGTGCAGCCAGAGCTCTTCCTCGTGGGCGAGTCGGGCGGCGCCGTCATCGCGACGGCGATGGTCGGGTACGACGGCCACCGCGGCTGGGTGAACTACCTCGCCGTCGACGGGTCTCGGCGCGGCGAGCGACTCGGTGCGCGACTCATGGCCGAGGCCGAGCGGTTGCTCACCGAGCTCGGGTGCCCGAAGCTCAACCTCCAGGTGCGCTCGACGAATGCAGGGGTGATCGAGTTCTACCGCCGTCTGGGCTACCAGGTCGACGAAGTGGCGAGCCTCGGCAAGCGGCTGATCGCGGATGCCTCGCCGGTAGGCTGAACGCATGAAGCTCGCGCGATTCAGTCACGGCGATTCCATCGCATTCGGCGTCGTCGATGAAGAGGAGCACGAGCTCGTCGTGTTGAAGGCCGACCCGATGTTCGCCGGGTTCGAGACCACGGGGGAGCGCGTGCGGCTCGCCGACGTGAAGCTGCTCGCGCCCGTGATCCCGCGTTCGAAGATCGTCGCGGTCGGCAGGAACTACCGCGACCACGCTGCCGAGATGGGCGGCGACGCCCCGTCAGAGCCGCTGCTCTTCCTGAAGCCGAACACCTCGGTCATCGGTCCCGATGACACGATCGCACTGCCGCGGCAGAGCAAGCAGGTCGAACACGAGGGCGAGCTCGCGGTGGTCATCGGCCGCATCGCGAAGAACGTCGCCGAAGAAGATGCCGACGCGTTCATCTTCGGGTACACGATCGCGAACGACGTCACTGCGCGCGACCTGCAACGCAGCGACGGCCAATGGGCACGGGCGAAGGGCTTCGACACGTTCTGCCCGCTCGGTCCCGTGATCGACACCGAGATCGATCTCGAGCACGGCACGATCGAGACGAGCGTGAACGGCGAGCGCCGGCAGGAGGGGCGCCTGGCCGACATGGTGCACTCGATCCCGGCGATCGTCGCCTATGCGTCATCCGTGTTCACGCTGCTCCCCGGCGACGTGATCCTCACCGGTACGCCGGCGGGCGTCGGTCCGATCGTCTCGGGCGACGTCGTCGAGATCACGGTCTCGGGCCTCGGCACCCTCTCGAACCCGGTGCGTGCGGCCGAACTCTGAGCCGGCGGCACGGCACGTTCACGTCGATTCGCGAATGACGAGCCTCGGCGGTTCGGCTCGACCGGTGCGCACACGCCCGTCGGCGATCGTGTCGAGGAGGAGTTCGGTCGCCCCGCGGCCGTAGCGGGTGAGATCGTGGGCGAGCGCGGTCACGGTGGGGTTCGCCAGCTGCAACGCCACCGAATCGTCCCACGCCACGATCGCCACGCGCTCGGGCACCGCGAGCTCGAGCTCCCTGCAGACCTCGAGGCCGGCGAGTGCCATGACGTCGTTGTCGAACAGGATCCCCGACGGGGCGTCGGCGCGGGTGACGAGCCCGCGGGTCGCCGCAGCCCCGCTGTCGGCGGTGAAGTCGGCCTCGTGCCGTTCGTGCCGAATACCGCGTGCCTCGCACGACCGGGCGAACGCCTCGTCGCGCAACTGCGTGTGCACGTACATCGCGGGGCCCGTCACGCGAGCGAGATGCCGGTGCCCGCGCTCGGCGAGGTGGGCGACCACCCGATCGACGATCTCGACGTTGTCGTCGGTGAACGTCGAGAACCCCGGTGCGTCGTCGGGTCGCGCGAGCGCGACGGCCGGCATGCCCAGTGCCGAGAGGGATGCGAGGCGCGGGTCGGCGGGAGTCAGGTCGGCGACGATGACCCCCCGCACTCGTCGCTCTTCGTGCCAGCGCGCGTGCACGCGAACCTCGTCGTCGAGCGACTCCACGACCTTCATGAGCAGTCGGTGCCCGCGGGCGGCGAGAGCTTCCTCAGCACCCGTGATGAATCGTTGCCAGAACGGTTCCATGGGCACGCGCCGGCGAGGCTGGTGCAGACACAGGCCGACGGATGCCTCGACATCGGCGCTATGCAATGAGGTCATTCACCGAACATAGCGTCGGGAAGCGATCGTGTCCCGCGAGTTCGGCACCCCCTGTTCCGGTGACGAGGAAGGTGTGCGAGTCACCCGGCGCCAGGGTGACGAGACCGGAGTCGACTCGCGCGCCGGGAGCGATGCGGTCGGCCTGCAGCACCAGGTCCTTCACGAGCGACGCCGCGGTCACGCTCAATCGCACGGTGCCGTCGTCGCCGGCGGTCCACGTCGCCGCCAACGCGTCGGCGGGCGACCGGAGCCTCAGCTTCGGGTCCTCGGAGAAATACCACGGCGCGTCGGCCACGTCATCGCCTGCGCGTGCGAGCACGAACTCGCCCGCGGCATCCGTCGTCGCCAGCAACTCCGCGCCGAGCGGGAACCGCGCCGACTCACGCGCCCCGAGGTCGAGCGTGTGCGTCTCAGTGGCCAGCCGGTCGCCGTCGAGGGTCATGCGCGTGACCTCGACCTCGCCGCGCCAGCCTTCGTCGCGGTCATTGTGCGCGACGAGGACAGCCCCGCCGTCGTGCGGCTGCACGGTCAGCAACCGGTCGCCGTACACGCGGCGCAAGGCGTGCCACGCGGGCTTGCGGATGCCCGAGAAGTCCACGGCAGCCCACGAGATCACCGGCCAGGAGTCGTTCAACTGCCACACGATCTGGCCCGTGTTGCGCGGGTGGAGCGAGCGGAAGTGCTCGATGCCGAAGGCGATCGCTCGAGCCTGGTTCAGCTGCGTCGCGAAGTGCCATTCGTCGATGTTGCGCCACTTCGGCAGATGGGCGCCGAGTCCGCGCTCGAGCTTGATGTTGCCCTGGTCGGCCTTCTGGTGCACCAGCATCTGTTCGCCGTAAGGGTCGAGCGGCTCATCGTGCACGGCGCCCGTGAGGGTCGTCCAGGCGGGCGGCCCCTGGAAGCCGAACTCCGACGCGAACCGCGGTTCGTGTTCGCGATACGCGGTGTAGTCGCGCTCGTTCCAAACGTCCCAGAGGTGCATGGTGCCGTGCCGCGCGTCGTTCGGGTGGGCGTACCGCATGAACGAGAACGGGCTGCCGGGGGAGTAAGGACGGGTCGGGTCGAGCTCGGCGACGATCGAGGGCAGCAGGTCGAAGTAGTAGCCCTCGCCCCACGTGCGCCCCTCGAGACGGCGACGCCAGTCCCACTCGAGGTATCCCCAGATGTTCTCGTTGCACCCGTTCCAGAGCACGAGCGACGGATGCCGCGACAGCCGGGCCACCTGCTCGCGCGCCTCGGCCTCCACCTCGCCGCGCAACGGCTCCTCCTCGGCGTAGGCGGCGCACGCGAAGAGGAAGTCCTGCCAGACGAGCATCCCGAGCTCATCGCAGATGTCGTAGAAGTCGTCGTGTTCGTAGAGGCCGCCGCCCCACACCCGCAGGAGGTTCATGTTGGCCTCCACCGCGTCGTTCACTCGCGCGAGGTAGCGCTCGGGGCCGACCCGCGTGACGAAGGTGTCGTCGGGGATCCAGTTCGCGCCGCGGATGTTGACCTCCCGCCCGTTCACGATGACGGTGAACCGAGTGCCGAGTTCGTCCGGAGTCGTGTCGAGCTGCACCGAGCGGAAGCCGACGAGCGCCGACCACCGGTCGTCGCCGGCGGTCACGGTCACTTCGTAGCGTGGTTGCGCGCCGTAACCGCGCGGCCACCACAGGTCGATCTCGCCCGCGTCCACGACGACGCCGAGCTCGGTCGTGCCGGCGGGTGCGAGCGCTGTCACGGTGGTGCCCGCCACCTGAACGGTGATCTCGGTATCGACGGCGGATGCGGCATCCGCCCACTCGAGCGAGACCCGTGCGTCGAGCCGACCGCTCGCGCGATCACCGGCCGGCGCCGAGACCTCGACGAGCGGCCGGACGCCCGCGATGCGCACCCCTGACCAGGAGTCGATGCCGATCGACTTCCAGATGCCCGAGGAGGACAGGTCGATGCCCCAGTCCCAGCCGAAGTCGCAGGCCATCTTGCGCATGGCGTTGAACGGGTGCTGGTTGACGTGGGGACGGGCCCCGAGCAGTTTCGCCTGTTCGTCGGCGAAGTCGAGGGGAGCCCTGAACTCGACGACGAGCTCGTTCGAGCCGTCGACGAGTGCGTCGCGCACGTCGAAGCGGTACGAGCGGTGCTGGTTCGCGGTGCTGGCGACGAGTTGCCCGTTGAGCCGGATGGTCGCCGCCGTGTCGAGCCCGAGCGCGACGAGGTCATGCCGGGTGTGTCCGTCGTCGTGCCAGTCGAACACGGTGCGGTACCGCCAGTCGGTGCGACCGATCCACGCGAGTTGCGTCTCGTTGGCGCCGTCGTACGGGTCGGGGATGCTGCCGGCGGCCACGAGGTCGAGGTGCACCTGGCCCGGCACTCGGGCCGCGATCTCTCTCGTGAATGCGCCGGGTGCAGCTCCGGCGGTCGCGGCGAGGAACCAGTCGGCTCCGTCGGCGGAGTCGAGGGAATGGAACGTCATGCGGCTCGTCTCTTCTCTGGGTTGGGCGCGGCTTCTGCGAGCAGTTTCGTGTACTCGTGCTTCGGCGCGAGGATGACGTCGTCGGCAGGTCCGCGCTCGACGATCTCACCGCGGAACATCACGAGGATCTCATCGGAGAAATGGCGGGCGGTCGCGAGGTCGTGGGTGATGTAGAGCACTCCGAGGTCCTCCTCGCGCTGCAACTCGGCGAGGAGGTTCAGCACGCCGAGGCGGATCGAGACGTCGAGCATCGAGACCGGCTCGTCGGCGATGAGGATCCGCGGTTGCGGTGCGAGGGCGCGCGCGATCGCGACGCGCTGACGCTGGCCGCCCGAGAGCTCGTGGGGCTTGCGCCGGGCGATGCCGGGCTCGAGCTGCACGCGCTCGAGCAGGGCTCCGACCCGTCGGGACACCTCGGCCTCTCCGCGCGCCATTCCGTGCAGCACGAGCGGGCGGGCGAGGTGGTGGAAGACCGTGTGGTACGGATTCAGTGACGCGAACGGGTCTTGGAAGACCATCTGCACGGCGCTCCGGTAGGCGACGAGGCCGGCCCCGCGGCGCCGGATCGGCGAGCCGTCGAGCAGGATCTGTCCGCGTGTCGGTCGCTCGAGCTGCAGGATGAGCTTCGCGATCGTCGACTTGCCGCTTCCCGACTGTCCGACGAGCGCGGTCGTGCGTCCGGCCTCGATGCGGAAGTCCACGTCGTCGACCGCGGTCAGCGTGCGGCTGCGGAATCCGCCTCGCAAGCGGTACTCCTTCGTGACGGAACGGAACTCGAGCGCGCTCATGACGCCACCTCCTGTTTCACGCCGCTGCGCACGAAGTCCCCGCGGTCGCCGGTGAGGCTCGGGAACGACGCGAGCAGTTGCTTCGTGTAGTCGTGCTGCGGGTTCGTGTAGAGCTCGCCGGCGTCGGCGAGCTCCACGATCTCACCGGCCCGCATGACGGCGATGCGGTCGGAGATCTCGAGCAGGAGCGGCAGGTCGTGGGTGATGAAGATCACGGCGAACCCGAGCTCCGCGCGGAGCCTCGTGATCTCCCTCAGGATCTCGCGCTGCACGACCACGTCGAGGGCGGTCGTCGGCTCGTCCATGATCATGATCTGCGGGTCGAGCGCCATCGCCATCGCGATCATGACGCGCTGCCGCATGCCGCCCGAGAGCTCGTGCGGGAAGGAGGTGAGCCGTGAGGGGTCGACGCCGACGCGCTCGAGTAGCTCAGCGCAACGGCGGCGTCGCTCGCGCTTCGGGAGGTCGGGGCGGTGGGTCGTGAAGATGTCCTCGAGCTGCGCGCGGATCGAGATCACCGGGTTGAGCGAGTTCATCGCCCCTTGGAACACCATGGAGATCCGGCTCCAGCGGAACGCCCGCAGGTCTTCGCCCTCGAGCGAGGCGAGGTCGATCGAGTAGCCCTCGCGGGAGTGGAAGACCGCGTTCCCCGAGGAGATGACCGCCGGCGGCTTCAACAGCCGATTGACGCCATAGGCGAGCGTGGTCTTCCCGCACCCGCTCTCACCGGCCAGCCCGAGGATCTCCCCGCGCCCTAGGCTGAGCGAGACGTGCTTGACGGCGTGCACAGTGGGCTCGCCGAGGTAGTCGATGCTGAGATCCGAGATCGTGAGCACCGGGTTCTGCTCGGGCGAGGAAGGAGCGGATGCCGCGACGGCGTGCATCGCGCGGGTGTCGGGGTTCGGGGTGTCGCGGATCACAGCTCGTCCTCCTTCGCGACGCGGCGGAGCTCAGCCCGCGAGAGACCCCAGGACTTGCGGGTCTGGCGAGTCTGCGCGCGCAGCTTCGGGTTGATGATCTCGTCGATCGAGAAGTTGATGAGCGAGAGCGCAGCGCCGAAGAGGGCGATGAGCAGCCCCGGCGGCACGAACCACCACCAGGCCCCGAGCCGGAGTGCGAGTCCGTTCTGCGCGTAGTAGAGCATGGTGCCCCACGTGAACGAACCCGAGGCGCCGAGACCCAGGAAGGAGAGTCCGGCTTCGCCGAGGATCGCGAAGATGACGGCGAAGACCGCTTGCGAGGCGAGCAGCGGCACGAGGTTCGGCAGGATCTCGACGCAGAGGATGCGCCATGGCTTCTCGCCCGACACCCGCGCGGCCGCAACGTAGTCGCGATTGCGCAGGCTGAGCGTGAATCCACGGAGCACCCGGGCCGAGCCCGCCCAGCCGGTGATGGCGAGCACCACCGCGACGAGCAGGAGGCTCTTGTCGGGCACGTAGCTCGAGATGATGATGACGAGCGGGAGCCCGGGGATCACGAGCATGACGTTGCTGATAAGCGAGAACGACTCGTCGATCCAGCCGCCAGCGTAGGCGCCGACGATGCCGAAGAACGCCGAGAGCGCCACGACGAGCACCCCGACGATGAGGCCGATCGTGAGCGAGCCGCGGGTGGCGTGGGCGAGCTGGGCGAGCACGTCCTGGCCGGTCTGGGTCGTGCCGAGCGGGAACTCGGCGCTGGGTGCCGACAAGCCGACGTCGTTCACCGTCGAGGGGTTGCCGACGAGCAGCGGGCCGACGAGCCCGAAGAGCACGATGAGTGCGGCGATGCCGAGTCCGGCGGCGAGCTTCGGGGTCATCTCGGGCATCGAACGCCCGAGGGAGCGCAACCTGGCGGCGCCGCTGACGAGTGCGGGTGCTTCGGTGAGTCCGGTCATGTCGTCCTCCTATGCTCGGGCGCGGGTGCGCGGGTCGATGACGGTGTAGAGCAGGTCGACGAGCAGGTTCGCACCGAGCACCGAGAGGGTGATCACGAGGAAGATGCCCTGCATGAGCGCATAGTCGTTGCTGTTGACGGCCTGGAGGAGCGCCGACCCGATGCCCGGGTACGAGAAGACGGCCTCGGTCACAATCGAACCTGCGACCACGAAGCCGAGCGAGATGGCGAACCCGGCGACGGAGGGCAGGACCGCGTTGCGTGCGGCGTAGTTCGTCATGATGCGGCGGGGCTTCAGGCCCTTCGCCTCTGCGGTCACGATGTAGTCCTCCGACAGGGTCGAGACCATCATGTTGCGCATGCCGAGCATCCAGCCGCCGATCGAAGAGATCACGATTGTCAGCGCCGGCAGGGTGCCGTAGTACATGACGCTGCCGATGAACTCGGGGCTCCAGCCGGGCGAGACCTCCCACACGTCGTACCCGCCGTTCAGGGGGAAGATCTGCCAGATGCTGCCGAAGGCGAACAGGAGGATGAGGGCGAGCCAGAAGTAGGGCACCGATTGGAACATCGTCGTCACCGGCACGACGTTGTCGAGCCAGGAGCCGCGCTTCCAGCCGGCGAGCTGGCCGAGCCCGATGCCGAAGAGGAAGGAGATGACGGTGGAGATGCCGATGAGTCCGATGGTCCACGGCAGGGTCTGGTCGATCACCTGCACGACGGGCGTCGGGAAGTAGGCCACCGACACCCCGAGGTCGCCGCCGAGCACCTGGCCGAGATATTGCCAGTACTGGTCCAAGAGGGGCAGCGAACTGTCGCCGCCGAGGAGGAGCTCGATCGCCCTGCGGGTCTCGGGGGTGACCGGTCCGCGCTGGGCGAGCTTGGAGAGCATGATGTCGACGGGGTTGCCCGGCATCCACCGGGGGATGAAGAAGTTGAGGCTGATCGCAGCCCACAGGGCGATGAGGTAGAAGCCGAGCTTCTGGAGCAGATGGCGCATGAGGCGGAGTCTCTCGGTCGAGTGCGGTCGGGGTGCGGTGCCGCCCGCCCGGTGGACGGGCGGCACCGGTCTTCACCCGGTCGTCACTTCGCCGGCTGCAGTTCCTTGAGGACGATCCCGTTGTCCCAGTTCTTCCACGTGGCGGGCAGCGCGAACTTGTCGTCGTTCGTCGGCCAGCCGGTGGCGCGATCCGTGTTGAACTCGGTGAGCATCGAGTTCACGTAGATCGGGATGTAGGGCAGGTCGCGGGAGATCTCCGCCTGGATGGTCGCATACTGCTCCTTCTGGGCCGCCTCATCGATCGTCACTGCGGCCGCATGGATCGCCTCGTCGACGATGGGGTTCGAGTACCGGGAGCTGTTGCCGGCGCTCGCCGACTCGCCGACGGGGAGGGTCTGGTCGGTCGCGTACCACTTGTTGTAGACGAAGTACGGGTTGTTCGAGGGCTGCAGGCCGATCGAGTCGAGCGAGAGCTGGAACGTGCCCATCATCTGGTTGTTGTTCCACTCGTTCCAGGCGAGCTGCACGGGCTTGAGCTCGATGCCCACCGCTGCAAGCTGCTGCGACATGGCGTCATTCAGCGAGATGTAGTCGCTCCAGCCCGACACCGTCTGCACGGTGAGGCTCAGTCGTTCGCCGTTCTTCTCACGGATTCCATCGGCGCCGGCAACCCAGCCTGCTGCGTCGAGGATCGCGGATGCCTCGTCGACGTCGGCACTCGACGGCGACGTCGCGAGCTCGGGGTCGGTGATCCAGTTGTCGTCGCGGCCGGGGATCACCATCGTCGGGGAGCTCGTGCCGGCGAAGCCGCCGCCCGCGAGCTGGTTGAGCTGGTCGCGGTTGATCGCGTGGTAGATCGCCTGGCGCACGGCTGGGTCGGTCTGCGGGCCGGTGCATCCGAGTTCGGCATTGGAGCACGTGAAGATCGAGGTCGTCAGCGCGGGGGTGTTCACGTAGCTGAGGTTGTCGTGGTCCTTCAAGAGCTGCTCGAGGTCGGGCAGGTACGCGCTCATCCAGTCGACCTTGCCGGCGATGAGCGCGGCCGCCGCGGCATCCGCGGAGTCGAGGGAGACGAAGCGCACCTTGTCGATCGCGGGCTTGCCCTTGTCCCAGTAGTGCTCGTTCTTCTCGAGCAGGTAGCTCTGGGCGGTGAACTCCTTGAGCACGAACGGTCCGGTGCCGACCGCGTCGGAGTTGACCTCGGTGGTGGGGTCGGCGACGTCCTTCCAGATGTGCTCGGGCACGATGCCGCGGTTGCCGAGCACGCTCGGCTCCTGCATGAACGACGGCTCCGGGAAGTGCAGCACGACCGTCGTGTCGTCGATCGCCTCGGCAGTCGCAGCGGACCCCGAGGTGTTCAGTTCGGGTGTCTCGGCGACGAGGTTGAAGGTGAAGGCGACATCCGCCGCGGTGAAGTCCTCGCCATCCGACCACTTGACGCCCTCGCGTGTGGTGATGGTGAGCTCGGTGCCGTCGTCGTTCCACGAGTAGTCGGTCGCGAGGATCGGCGTGGGCTCGGCCTCGGATGCCGCGTTGTACCAGTAGAGCGGCTCGAAGATCACGCCGTTGGTGGAGGGCAGCGCAGTGGGGGAGAACGGGTTGAAGTTCTCGGTGAGCGTGCCGGTGCTTGCGGTGACGGTGATCGAGGTGCCGCCGGCGCCGCTTGCGGCGGGCGAGCAGGCCGAGAGCGCGAGCGCCGCGGTCGCGAGGGAGGCGAGGGCAAGGATCGACCTTGCGCCTCTGCGTGACTTCAGGGACATCGTTGAACCTTTCATCGAAGGGTGTCACGGTGCTGTGACGGTGCGCGGCCGTGAGTGCGAGGCGCTTGGTGCGCGGGTTCGGCAAACCGCTGAGTACTTTCTTAGGCGACTAAAGTATGTGTGTCAAGTAAGTTGCTCGGAGCGCGGAGACCTCGAGGCGGGCCATTCGGCTGGCACGCGAGATCTCAGTCCTTCGAGGCTCGCCGCCCGGGTGGCTGGAGTTCTCGCGCGCGCTGCTCCACACTTGAGTGGCGCGTACGTCGGCCTCGCCTGCTTTCTTTGATGGCTAAATAAAGCAATTTAAGTTAGTATTCCTGATGTGGCAGAGACGATGCGGCGGCGTGGTTCGTCGAAGGGGCGTGCCCTCGACCTGATCAGGTCCCAGGGGCCGATCAGCCGTGTCGAGCTCGCGGAGCTCACGGGGCTCACGCAAGCGACGATCTCCAACCTCGTGCGTGAACTGCTCGCCGACGGCGTCGTCTCCGAGACGGGTCGCGGCGAATCATCGGGTGGCAAGCCGCGCATGCGGCTCGAGATCAACCCGGCCTCGCGCTTCGGTGTCGGCGTCGACCTCGGCGCCGACTCCTCGACCTTCGTCGTGGCCGACCTCGCGGGCACGATCATCGGCAGGCTGGGCATCGACGGGCCGGGAGCCCTCGGCCCAGCCGACTACGTGCGCCGCATGGCCGACGACCTGGCGCATCTCCTCGACGGCCTCGACATCGATCGTTCAGCCGTCGTCGGCCTGGGCATCGCGGCGCCGGGGCCGATCGACCGCGAGGCGGGCGTCATCGTCGGCGCTCCGTCGCTCGCGGCGTGGAGCGAGTTCCCCCTCACCGCTGAGCTCTCGCGACTCACCGGATTCTCGTGCGTGCTCGACAACGACGCCACGGCCGCGGCGCTCGGCGAGTTCTGGCTCGGGGCGACCGAGGTCGGCTCGACGTACGCGTCCGTCTACATGGGCACCGGAATCGGCGCGGGCATCGTGTTCGACGGCACTGTCTATCGCGGCTCGAGGTCGAACGTCGGTGAGCTGGGGCACGTGAGCGTCGACGCCCGTGGCCCCGAATGCCCGTGCGGCAACCGAGGATGCGTCGAGCTCTACGCCGGCCCGCATGCCGTCATCGCCCGCGCGCGCGAAGCCGCGGCGACCGGCGGCATCGACCTCGAGTTCACCGGCGTCGCGGCGACCGACTTCGCGGCGGTCGCCGAAGCGGCGATCACAGGACATGCGCTCGCCCTCGCACTCATCGAGGACTCGGCCGAATACCTCGCCGAGGCCATCGTGTCGCTCGTCAACATCATCGATCTCGACCACCTCGTGCTCGCGGGCAGCGCATTCGAGAAGGTCGGGGCCATCTACGTGCGCACGATCCAGCGCATCGTGGGCGAGCGTGCGCTCTCCCGTCACCTGCAGCAGGTGTCGGTGCGCATGTCGGTCAACGGAACGGATGCCGCGGCGCTCGGTGCAGCCACGATGGTGCTGCAGGAGCAGCTCTCGCCGCGTTCACTGCAATCGGTGACCCTGGCGTGACGACGGGAACGGGCACGGGCGCACGCCTGTCGATCGATGGCGGGCAGAGCGGAATGCGGCTGCGATTCGCGCACGCCGGGCAGCAGCTCGAGGTGGAGACGCCCGGCGTGCTCACCGATCGACCCGTGCTCGAGCAGATCTCCGAGGTCGCCCACGCGTTCGTGCGAGAGCACGCGCTCGAGATCACCGAACTGGCGGTCGGTCTCTCCGGGCTCACGCCCGCGGCCGCCCGGCCGATCCCGCTGCTGGAGTCGGTCGCCGCGCTCGGCGTGCGCCGCGTCGCGGTCGCGCACGACTCGGTGAGCGGATACCTCGCCGCCAACGGCGATGAGCCCGGCGTCGTGCTCGCCATCGGGACCGGCGTCGTCACCCTCGCGGTCACGGCGCGCGGCGCGGCCAAGGTCGACGGTTGGGGTTCGCTGCTCGGCGACGCCGGCAGCGGGTACTGGATCGGCCGAGCCGGGCTCGACGCAGCGCTCCGCAGCTACGACGGCAGGGGCGACGCCACGGTGCTCGCCGCGCTCGCCGTGGAGGCGTTCGGCAAGCTCGACGACCTCTACATGCGGATGCAGGGCGACGATCGCCGAGTGTCGCGCATCGCGTCGTTCGCGAGACCCGTCGTCGAGTCCGCCGAGTCCGGTGACCCTGTTGCGGCCGAGATCGTGACCGGGGCAGCTCGCGAGCTCGCGCATTCCGCCGCTGCAGCACTCGAAGGCGCGGGCCACGCCGACGGCGACGCGATCCGAGTGAGCGCGGTCGGCGGCATCGTCCGGGGCTCGGTGTACCTGCGGGGCGCGCTCGTCGCGGCGCTCGCGGAACGCGGTCGCGGCGAGGGGCTCGCCGCCCCGCTCGGCGCGCCGATCGACGGGGTCGCCCGGCTGCTCGACGTGTCGGCGGGGCATCCGCTCGCCGCGATGGTCAGCACGGCGGCCCAGTGAGCCACCGAGGGCGCTCGTGCCTGCGCCTCAGCGCCCGAGCGCGCGAGCGGCCAGGTCGACGTCGTCGTCGTCGTTCCAGAGGTGGAAGGCGACGCGAGCGCGGCCGGCCCGGCCCGATGCCGTGATGCCGGCAGCGCCGAGGGCGGCGAGCTCGTCGCCGTGCTCGTCGGGCCAGGTGACGATGGCGCTGTCGGATTCCGCGAGCCCGATGCGCTCGCGGAACGCGTTCGCCAGCCCGACATCGTGTCGCCGCACCTCCTCGAGGTCGAGCGACACCGTGAAGCCGAGCGCCGCCTCGGCGCCCGCCCAGGCGTGCCACGCGGGGGAGACGTCGAATCGGCGTGCGTCGGCTGCGAGGTACAGCTCGGGCCCGTAGCACGAGGCCCACGGGTCGTCGCCCGAATACCAGCCGGCGACGTGCGGCCTGAACTCGGCGAGCACGCGATCGGAGACGGCTGCGAACGCGGCTCCGCGCGGAGCGGACAGCCACTTGTACGAGTGGCACACGATGAGATCGGCGCCGAGGCCGGTCGTGGGCATCCAGCCGGTGGCCTGCGTCGTGTCGATGAGGGTGAGCGCCCCGGCCGGTCGGGCGGCGGCGACGACGGATGCCGCGTCGGCGACCTCGCCGGTGGCCGATTGCACGAGCGAGAACGACACGAGCCACGTCTGCGCGGTGACGGCGTCGGCGAGCTCGCGCAGGGGCACGTGCCGCACGCGGAGGTCGCCGCGCGCGAGGAACGGGGCGACGATCGACGAGAAGTCGCCGTCGACGCACAGCACCTCGGCTCCGCTCGGGGCGGATGCCGCGGCGAGCCCCGCGAACACCGAGACCTGCGAGCCCGTGGCGATGCGATCGGGCGTCGTGCCGAGCAGCGTCGCCGCATGTCCGCGGGCGCGTTCGAGCACGGCGGAGTACTCGGCGGCCGTCGCGGCGCCGGTCGACCACCGTTCGAGGTCGCGCCGCACGGCGTCACGGGTGACGTCGGCGGGAAGTCCGAGGGTGCAGGCGGCGAGGTAGCCGCGGCCTGAGGCGAAACGCTGGCGAGCGGGGTGCATGGCACAAGTCTCGGCACCGCAGCATCCATTCGACAAGAACAGGTGAGTGATCGAATGCATGCCGTCGCGTTATGATTCCGGCATGTCCGACGCCTCCGTGGAACACCTTGCCGCCACCCTCGACCTGCAGACCGTGCGGGTCGTGCGCCAGATCGCCGAACACGGATCGCTCACGGCTGCGGCGGCGTCCCTCGGCTACAGCCAGCCCGCCGTGAGCCAGCAGTTGCAGCGTTTCGAGGAGCGCACCGGCATCGCCCTCGTCGAGCGGGTGGGCCGTGGCATCCGCCTCACCGAATCGGGCCGGGTGCTCGCCCGGCACGCGTTCGCCGTCACCACGGCGCTCGAGGCGGCGGCGGGCGAGCTCGCCGAGATCCGCGGACTCCGTGCCGGCCGGGTGCGGCTCGTCGCGTTCCCCTCGGCGTCGGCCACGCTCGTGCCGCGGCTGATCGCGTCGCTGGCGAGCGAGTATCCGGGCGTCGCCGTCACGTATGTCGAGGCGGAGCCGCCCGAGGCGGTCGAAGCGGTGCGCGCCGACCGCGCTGATCTCGCGATCACCTTCAGCTATCCCGGCGATCGCGACGACCCGCACCGGGCGAGCGCGCGAGGCCTCGACGTGCGCGCGTACGGCGATGAGCCGATGCAGCTCGTGCTGCCCGAGGGGCATCCCGCCGCCGAATCCGACGTCATCATGCTCGATCGGCTCGCAGGCGAGCCCTGGATCGCCGGATGCCCCCGCTGCCGCGGCCACTTGCTCGAACTCGCGGGCGCCGCCGGCTTCACGCCGCGGATCGCGTTCGAGACCGACAACTTCGTCGCCGTCGAGGGCATGGTCGCGCAAGGGCTCGGCGTCGCGCTGCTGCCGGCGCTCGCGCTCGAGGCGTCGCCGCGGCATCCGGGCATCGTGACCCGGCCGACCGCGCGAGCCGACGTGCGTTCGCTGCACCTCGTGACCGCTCGCGGCGCAGAGCGGGTGCCCGCGATCGGCGCGACCCTCGCCGCACTGGAGGCGCTCGCGGCCGGCTGAGCCGGGTCGCGCCGAGTGCGCGATTCCCTGAGTGGCGCGCCTCGGTACGATTGAGGCGTATGCCTGAGACAGCTCACCCCACGACCACCGCCACCGGCAGCGACATCCGTGTGCGCTTCTGCCCCTCACCCACCGGCACGCCGCACGTCGGCCTCGTTCGAACGGCCCTCTTCAACTGGGCGTATGCGCGGCACACCGGCGGCACGTTCGTGTTCCGCATCGAAGACACCGACGCGGCTCGCGACAGTGAGGAGAGCTATGAGCAGCTCGTCGACGCGCTCACGTGGCTCGGCCTCGACTGGGACGAGGGCGTCGGCATCGGCGGGCCGCACGCGCCCTATCGGCAGTCGCAGCGCAGCGAGCTCTACGCCGAGATCATCGAGAAGCTGAAGGCCGCCGGCCACCTCTACGAGAGCTACTCCACGGCCGAGGAGATCGACGCGCGAAACGAGGCCGCCGGCCGGCCGAAGCAGCTCGGCTACGACAACTTCGACCGCGACCTCACCGACGAGCAGCGTGCGGCATTCCGTGCCGAGGGCCGGGAGCCTGCGCTCCGCATGCGAGTGCCCGACGTGGAGCTCGCGTTCGACGATCTCGTGCGCGGCCGCATCGACTTCCCGGCCGGCTCGACGACCGACTTCGTGGCCGTGCGTCCGAACGGCGCGCCGCTCTACACGTTCGTGAACCCCGTCGACGATGCGCTCATGGGCATCACGCACGTGCTCCGCGGCGAAGACCTGCTCTCGTCGACGCCGCGCCAGATCACGCTCTACCACGCGCTCATCGACATCGGCGTCGCGCCCTTCGTGCCGCGCTTCGGCCACTTGCCCTACGTGATGGGCGACGGCAACAAGAAGCTCTCGAAGCGCGATCCCGAGTCGAACCTCTTCCACCACCGTGATCGCGGATTCATCCCCGAGGGCCTGCTCAACTACCTCGCCCTGCTCGGCTGGGGCTTCTCTGCCGACCGCGACGTATTCAGCCGCGAGGAGTTCATCGCGAAGTTCGACGTCGCCGACGTGAATCCGAACCCCGCCCGATTCGACCTGAAGAAGGCCGAGGCGATCAACGGCGACCACCTGCGCCGGCTCGACATCGCCGAGTTCGTGACTCGCACGGTGCCGTACCTGCAGGCCGCGGGCGCGGTCTCCACGCCGGTCACCCCGGCAGAGGAGGCGGTGCTCGTCGAGGCGGCACCGCTCGTGCAGGAGCGCATCACCCTGCTCGGTGAGGCTCCCGGCATGCTCGGCTTCCTGTTCACCGATGCCGCGGGCCTCGAGTACGACGAGTCCGCCGTCGCAGCACTCCCGGCCGACACCCAGTCGGTGCTCGCCGCGGCTCGGGTCACCCTCGAGCGGCTGCCCGCCGAGGCGTGGACCCACGAGCAGATCGAGGAGGCGCTGCGCGGCGCCCTCGTCGACGGCCTGGGCCTCAAGCCGCGCGTCGCGTTCGGCCCCGTGCGCACCGCGATCTCGGGTCGTCGCGTCTCGCCGCCGCTCTTCGAGTCGATGCAGATCCTCGGCAAGATCGACTCGCTCGAACGCATCGACCGACTCATGGCGCTGACGGCATGAGCGAAGGGCTCGAGTCGGCGACGGATGCCCCGGCGGGTCCGTCCGACGTCGAGGTCGCCGTCATCGGCGCCGGGCCTGCGGGCCTCTCCGCGGCGCTCAACCTCGTGCGTGCGCGCCGCTCGACCCTGCTCGTCGACAGCAACCGTCCGCGGAACGCCGCGACGCTCGCCTCGCACGGATTCCTCACTCGCGACGGTCTCCCGCCGCTCGAGCTCCGGCGACTCGGGCGCGAGGAGTTCGAGGCATATCCCGCAGCTCGATTCCACGCGGCATCCGTCGACGCCATCGCCCCGCTCGCCGGCGGCGGATTCCGGCTCACGGGCCGCGGCGTGCGCGGTGCCGCCCCCCTCGACGTGACGTCGGCCGCCCTCGTGCTCGCGGCCGGGCTCGTGGAGACGCTGCCCGCCCTGCCGAGCATCCGGGCCTGGTACGGCACGCAACTGCACAGCTGCGTCGAGTGCGACGGCTACGAGAAGTCGGACGCGCCGCTCGTGCTCCTCGGCGAGAGTGACGACCTCGCCGAACGCGCCGTGCTCATCTCGCAGTGGAGCAGCGACCTCCTCGTGTGCACCAACGACGTCGGCACGGTCAGCGACCGCGAGGAGGCAGCACTTGCCGCTCGCGGCATCCGCGTCGACCGAAGGCCCATCACCGACGTCGAGGGCGCCGAAGGGCGCATGACGGGAGTGCGCTTCGCCGACGGCTCGTTCGATGCGCGCACGGGCGGATTCGTGCGACCCGCGTGGCGCGCGGCGATCACCGCGATCAACGGACTCGCGCTCGAGCTCGACCCCGACGGCCTCGTGATCGTCGACGGCAGGGGGCGAACGAACGTGCCGGGCGTCTACGCAGCGGGTGACGTCACGCCGCCCGGACCCGAGCAACTCATCGTCGCGGCGGGCGAGGGCGCCACGGTCGCGGCGACCGTCAACCGCGACCTGCTCGGCCCCCTCTGAGCCTCGCACCGCGGCGCGCGCTCAGTTTGGACCGGGTGCGATCCGTAGGCTAGAGTTGCATGTCGGCGCGGGGCTTCGGTTCCCGCCATTGGGGTATGGTGTAATTGGCAACACGGCGGTTTCTGGTACCGTTGTTCTTGGTTCGAGTCCAGGTACCCCAGCTGGTTCGAAGCGATCGAGGCCCGGAATTCCGGGCCTTTTTTCGTGTCCGCGATCGCCGGCCGTCACGGGCATCGGTGTGGTCGAATCTCAGCGATGGCGACCCCGATGCGACCCTCTCGACAACGTGTCCGCGCTACTGTTGCATAAGACGATGACACGATGTGGAGCATGGGGCCCGCGGCACCGGAGTGCATCGTCATTCGCGGGCGAAGAGGCTTGGGGGTGGTGAGTCCGTTGGTCACCCGGAACATGGTCACCCGCAACAAGCGCAACCGCGACTTCACCGAGAGCCGAACCTTCTCCGGCGTCATCGGTGGATTCATCGGGCTCGTCGTCGCGAGCACCGGGGCCGCGATGCTCGTCGTCGCGGGGATGACCCCTGCGCTCGCGACCGTCGGGCTGGCGACCACCGGCACCATCGGCATGTTCGAGAACCTGCCGAGCTACCTCGAGATCGGCGAGCTCTCGGAGAAGAGCAACATCTACGCCACGACATCCGATGGCACCCCGCTGCTCCTCGCCTCCTTCTACGACCAGAACCGCGTCGAGGTGGGCTGGGACGCCATCAGCCGGTACGTCAAAGACGCCGCCGTCGCCGGCGAGGATCCCCGGTTCTACGAACATGGCGGTGTCGACCTGCAGGGCACGATCCGCGCCGCCCTCACCACCGCAGCCGGCCGGGAGACCCAGGGCGGCTCGTCGATCGCCCAGCAGTACGTGAAGAACGTACGTGTGCAGGAATGCGAGCGGAACGCCGCCGACGAGGAGGAGAAGGCCGGATGCTACGACAAGGTCACCGAGACCTCGATCGACCGCAAGCTCAAGGAGATGCGGCTCGCGATCGGGGTCGAGAAGCGATACAGCAAGAGTGAGATCCTCCTCGGCTACCTGAACATCGCCGGATTCGGTGGAACCGTCTACGGCATCGAAGCGGCGGCGAACTACTACTTCAGCACGAGCGCCGCGAACGTCACCCTCGCGCAAGCCGCGTCACTCATGGCCATCGTGAACAACCCCGTCAAGTTCCAGCTCGACACACCGACCAGCGAGACGAACGGCGCCGCGAACGGCTACGCCGAGAATCTCGCCCGACGCAACTACATCCTCGGCGCGATGCTGAGCGAGAAGAAGATCACGCAGGCCGAGTACGACGAGGCCATCGCCACCCCGGTGCAGCCGGCAATCACGGAGCCGAGCACCGGGTGCCAGACGGCCGGCGGAAGCGCCTACTTCTGCGACTACGTGAAGAACATCCTCCAGCAGGATCCCATCTTCGGCGAAGACGAGGCGACGCGGTTCCTGAACTTCCGCCGCGGAGGGTACGACGTCTACACGACCCTCGACCTCGACCTCCAGATGGCTGCGGAGACCACGATCGGCCAGAACGTGCCGCAGGTCTATCCCGGATGGGATGTCGGCGCGGTGGTCTCGAGCGTCGAGGTCGGCACCGGACGCGTGCTCGCGATGGCGCAGAACAAGACCTACAGCCAAGACCCTGCCGTCCTGGATTCGGGTCCGCAGTTCACGAGCATCAACTACAACACCGACTTCACGAACGGCGGATCCCGCGGATTCCAGCCGGGCTCGTCGTACAAGGTGTTCACCCTCGCGCAATGGCTGAACGAGGGCCATTCCCTCAACCAGCGCGTCGACTCCCGGCCCAAGGCGAACTGGGGCACCTTCCGCGACAGCTGCCTCGGCCCGCAGAACTACGACAGCGAGCACTGGAACCCCAGGAACGACGCCAACGAGTCCGGCGCCAACTACACGGCCCTCGAATCGACGATCCAGTCGATCAACACCGGCTACATCGGCATGGCGAAGCAGCTCGACCTCTGCGGCATCCGCAAGACCGCAGAGGCGTTCGGGATGCACCGAGCCGACGGGGATCCGCTGGTGCAGAGCGCCTCGGCGGTGATCGGCATCAATGAGGTCGCGCCGCTCAGCATGGCGGTCGCCTTCGCCGGCATCTCCAACAACGGTGTCACCTGCAGCCCCATCGCCATCGATCGGATCGTGCGCGACGGCGCAGAGATCCCCGCGCCGAAGTCGACATGCACCCAGTCGGTCTCGCCCGAGGTGGCAGCGGGCATGCACTACGCGTTGACCCGCGTGATGACGAGCGGCACGGCACAGCAGTCGTGGCAGGGCACTTCCCCGCGCGTGCCGCTCATCGGCAAGACCGGCACGACCGACGGCGCGAAGGACACCTGGATGGTCGGGGCGAGCTCCAGGGTCGCGACCGCCGCCGCCGTCGTGAGCGTGAACGGGGAGGCGAACCAGCGCGGGATCTACTTCGACAGCGGGCAGGCCGCCACGGCCAGGCACCGGATGTGGCCGGCGGTGATGTCGGTGGCCGCGGCGAAGTACGGCGGCGCCGGGTTCACGGAGGCGGGGCCGGGGCAGGCCGGGCCGCAAGCGGCCACGCCCGCACCCGACTCGGGGGGCGGCGACACCGGAGGCGAACAGGGCCAGCCCGGCGAGGAGCAGGGCGGGAAGCCGGGAGGCAAGCCCGACAAGCCGGGCTAGCCCCGGCTCAGAAGTCGATCGCGTCGCCGGGCTCGAGCGGAAGGTACTCGCCGCCGCCCTGCTCGGTCGCCCACTTCAGGCGCAGGTTCGCCGTCGACTTGCCGGCGCGCGAGAGCAGCATCTCGTGCGTCGGGAACGCGCGCTTGGGAGCGATCGCGACGACGTAGTCCATCGCCTCGCTGATCTTCATCCACGGCGCATTGGCGTGCACTGCCAGCACGTCGACCTCGACGTCGGGGACGGTGAACGAATCGCCGGCGAAGTAGAGCGAGTCGTTCACGAGCACGCCGACGTTGTCGATGATCGGAATGCTGGGGTGGATCACGGCGTGCGTGCCGCCGAAGAATCGCAAGCGGAACGGCCCGACCTCGACCTCGTCGCCGGCCGCGACCGTCTCGACGGGGAAATCACCTGCCGCCGCCGCGACTCCCGCCGGGCCGAAGATGCGCACCCCTGGGTTCGCCTCGACGATGCGGCTGAGATGCTCGGGCGTCCAGTGGTCGGGGTGCTCGTGGGTGATCACGACGGCGACCGCGCCGCTCGACTCGGTAATGGGCGTCGTATACGACCCGGGGTCGATGTACAGCTTGTGGCCGGAGTCCTCCACGACGAGCGCGGCGTGTTCGAGCTTGGTGAGGCGCATGCCTCGAGCCAACACCGCCTCCCGGTCGATCCGCAAGCCGGTGGACTGCCAGAATCGCAGCATGACCCGACCCCTTCGGCGCCTGCTCGTCGCCGTCAATCCGGCCGCCTCGTTCGGACGCAATCGCGCGGTCGGCCCTGTGGTCGTCGAGCGACTGACGCGAGAGGGATTCGAGGTCGCGATGCTGCGCGAGGCCAACTTCGAGCTCTTGCGGCGTGAGGCCGAGTCGGCGTTCGCACACGGCACCGACGGGCTCATCGTGGTCGGCGGCGACGGCATGGTGTCGCTCGGCGTGAACCTCGTCGCACAGACCGGTGTGCCGCTCGGCGTCGTCGCGGCCGGCACGGGCAACGATCTCGCTCGAGGCTTGGGACTGCCGCACGACGACCCGGCCGAGGCCACCGAGGCCCTGCTGGCCGCGCTCGCACGCCCGCCGGTGGCGATCGACGCGGGAGTCATCCGCCACGGCGAGCTCCGAACCTGGTTCGCGAGCGTCGTCTCGGCCGGGTTCGACGCCCTCGTGAACGAGCGGGCGAATCGGATGTCGCGCCCGCGCGGCGCGAGCCGATACACGATCGCCCTCGTGCGCGAGCTCGCCACCTTCCGGCCGCGCACCTACACGCTCACGATCGACGGAGTGACCCGCACGCAGCGCGCCATGCTCGTCTCGGTCGCGAACAACTCGTCGCTGGGCGGCGGCATGCGCATCGTGCCGCACGCCGATCTCACCGATGGGCTCCTCGACGTGTTCATCGTGCATCCGCTCTCGCGGGCGGGGCTCATCGCCGTCTTCCCGAAGGTCTTCGCGGGTCGGCACACCGATCATCCGGCCGTCGAGTTCGTGCACGCGAAGCATGTGCGAATCGAGGCCGACGACATCATCGCGTACGCCGACGGTGAGCGCATCGGGCCGCTTCCGATCGACATCGACATCGTTCCGGGGGCCGTCTCGATCTTCAGGTGAGGCCGGCGGATGCCGCGCCCGCACCGATTTTGCGGCGGCCCGGCGGCTGTGTCATACTCTTCAAGTTGTCAATTCGGCCCCATCGTTTAGCGGCCTAGGACACCGCCCTCTCACGGCGGCAGCGCGGGTTCAAATCCCGCTGGGGTCACGCTGAGTTGTCAGACAACGCCACGAATGCCCTCGCCTTTCGCGAGGGCATTCGGCATTTCCGGGCCGTATCGGTCGGCCGACGCCATCGAGCTGCCCGGCCGGCAGTTGCAGCGAGCCGTGCCCGAGCGGAGGCCGCACCGCGATGATGCAAGCATCCGGGGTTCGAATCTCGGTGGTCGTGTCGGCTAGACTCGTGCGAGCGAAGGGGAGTATCCCGCGAGGCATCCGTCTCGATTCACGATTCGTCAATACGAGCGCCGTCGCAGCCGCTCCGGTCGTGGAGGCTGCACGTGCAGCGCAGGGAGAGACTTTCGGATTCCGCCGTCCCCGAATCCCCGAAAGGCCCCTCGTGCAACTCGACCTCCCCATCTGGTTCGAAATCGGATCGCTCGTCGTCCTGACGCTCATCCTCGTCGGCGACCTACTCCTCGTGCTCAAGCGGCCGCATGTGCCCTCGATGCGTGAGTCGAGCCTCTGGGTGGTGTTCTACGTCGCGCTCGCGCTCGTCTTCGCCGGGCTCATGTTCGTGCTGGGCGACGCCGAGCACGCAGGGCAGTTCCTCGCCGGCTGGCTGACCGAGTACAGCCTGTCGATCGACAACCTGTTCGTCTTCGTCATCATCATGGCGAGGTTCTCGGTGCCCCGGAAGTACCAGCAGGAGGTGCTCATGGTGGGCATCATCATCGCGCTCGTCCTCCGCGGCATCTTCATCCTGCTCGGCGCCGCGCTCATCGAGAACTTCTCGTGGATCTTCTACATCTTCGGTGCCTTCCTCGTCTGGACGGCCATCCAGCAGGTTCGCGACAGCCACGAAGACGAAGAATCCGAGACGTTCGTGGTCCGGATGCTGCGCACGCGAGTACGCCTCACCGACGAGTACGACGGCGTGAAGCTGCGCACCGTCATCGACGGCAGGAAGTTCTTCACGCCGATGCTCATCGTCTTCGTCGCGATCGGCACGACCGACCTGCTCTTCGCGCTCGACTCGATCCCGGCCATCTTCGGCATCACGCAGAGCCCGTTCATCGTGTTCACCGCGAACCTCTTCGCACTCATGGGCCTGCGCCAGCTCTACTTCCTCCTCGGCGGACTGCTCGAGCGCCTCGAGTACCTGAAGTACGGCATCGCGTTCATCCTCGCCTTCATCGGCGTGAAGCTCGTGCTGCACGCCATGCACGGCAACGAGCTCCCGTTCATCAACGGCGGCGAGCACATCGAGTGGGCGCCCGAGATCTCGACCTGGACGTCGCTCATCGTGATCGTGGCGGCGATGGCCGTCGCGACGGTGGCAAGCCTCGTGAAGGCACGCATCGACGCGCAGCAGCGCGGCCACAAGCTCATGGACGAAGTGCCGCATTTCACCGAGGATTCGCACCACCGCTAGCGGTGACGTATCCACACGGGTTCGGCACGATGACGCGGGAGTTGCTAGCGTGGGTGGGCGGCGCCCACGGGGGGTGCTCGGGCCGGCGCCCGGAAGAGAGCTGTTTCGAGGAGAATCGTGTCGGGTGATGGCGAGGGCGTCGTCGCGCTGCCGCGTGGATCAGCGCTCATCGCGCACAGCGCACGCACCGACGTCGGGCGAGTTCGCACGGTCAACGAGGACTCGTTCCTCGCCGAGGCGCCCGTCTACCTCGTCGCCGACGGCATGGGCGGCCATGCCCGGGGGGATGCCGCGAGCCGTGCGGTGATCGAGACCTTCCGCCGTCACCTCGAATCCGGAAAGCCGTCGTCTCCCGAGCAGGTGCTCGACGCGATCCACAGTTCGAACGAGGCCGTGCGGGCACTCAGCGAGGCCGGCGAAGAGGGCACCGCGGTCGCCGGCACGACGCTCGCGGGAGTCGCCCTCGTCGACGCCGGCGACGGAGCCGGATTCCACTGGATGGTCTTCAACATCGGCGACTCGCGGGTCTACGCTTGGGACGGCCGCAGCCTCGAGCAGTTGAGTGTCGACCACTCCGCGGTGCAGGAGCTCGTCGACGCGGGTCTCATCCAGGCCGACGAGGCCGAGCGGCATCCAGAGCGCAATGTCATCACCCGGGCCATCGGCGCGGACGATTTCGTCGACCCCGATGTCTGGCTGATCCCCGCGGTCGGACGCCAGGTCTTCCTGATCTGCTCCGACGGTCTCTCGAAAGAGGTCGACGACGACGGGATGGCCCGAATCCTCGTCGGAGACACCGGCCACGCGGCCGGACTCGCCGGCGAGCTCGTCGATGCGGCGCTCGCACACGGCGGGCGCGACAACGTGACGGCGATCGTCGTCGAATCCGAGCTCGGTACGGCCGGCGACGACGACGAGACCACGCGAGATCGTCGAGGCCGACTCTCGCACGCCGCAGAAGACACGAGGCCGCGCACATCTGGAGGCGACAATGGCGACGTATCGGCATGACCCCGACGCCGCGTGGTTCGCGGCGGTTCGCGGTGGAGTGATCCTCGTCGTTCCCGCAGAGGCGGCCGATGAGCTCGCCACGCTCTGGAGCGACTTCGCTTCGGGAGACCCGACCTCTCGCGTGCTCGACCGACTGACCGCACAGGGGCTCGGGGCCACCCCGTCGTTCGCCCTGGTCGTCCGCGACGAGGGCGCGGGCTCGGCCCGAGTCGTGGTGCGAGGCCCGATCGTCGTGCGTTCGGGTTCGACCGCGATCGGCGGTGCAGGCGTCTCGACGTGGACCGAACGGGTGATCGAGGGCTCCGGCGCGCTCTCCGTCGAGGTCGATGGTGCCGACCGCCATTCCAGCGCGGCGCTCCCGGTCGTCGAGGCGATCGTGCCGGCGATCTCGGTGACCTCCGAGGGGATCGAGCCGGTCGCTGCGGTTGCTGCCGGGGCCGGCGTCGCCCCCGCGACGGCTCCCACGCCGGCCGCCGCCCCGACGCCCATCGCGATGCGGCCGCCACCCGCTTCGTCGGCAGCATCGACCGTCGCCGAGCAGACGGTGGCGAAGCCGTCGGAGCACGCGGCTTCACCGACACCGTCGCTGCCCGCAGAGCAGACCATGGTGTCGATCGAGGAGACGGTCGCCGGGGTCTCGACGCCGGCGACACCGATCTCGGCGATCGTTCCCCCCGTCGGCTTCGCCTCGGGCTCGGCGGCCGGCGATTCCGGTGCCGATCCCGAGTTCGACGGCGATCACGACGGCATGACCGTCGCAAGCGTCGACATCCGCCGGCTCCGAGAGCAGCGCGCCGCGCAGGCAGGCGTGGCGACACCGGCGGGCGGCGTCGCCGCCGCATCCGTCACTCCGAATGCAAGCCTCCGCATGCCCGACGGCACCCTCGAGCCGATCGGGCACGAGGTCGTGCTCGGGCGTGCGCCCAGTGTCAGCAAGGTGTCGGGAGGCCGCATTCCGCGGCTGCTCACGATCGGTGCGGGCGACCCCGACATCTCACGCAGCCACGTTCGCCTCACACTCGAGGGCGACACGGTCGTGATCACCGACCTGCATTCGCGCAATGGCACGCATGTGGTGGCACCGGGCAAAGCTCCCGTGAAGCTGCGCTCGGGCGAGCCGACCCCGGTGCTCACCGGCACGGTCGTCGACCTCGGCGGCGGCTGGACCGTCCAGGTGGTGGGCGGTTGATGCGCCGCGCGCCGTCGATACCGCCCGAACTCCCGGGTTACACCTCGCTCGGCCTGCTCGGATCGGGCGGCTTCGCCGACGTCTTCCTCTACGAGCAGAGGTTGCCCCGCCGCAAGGTGGCCGTCAAGGTGCTGCTCACCGAAGAACTCGGGCGCGACACGAGAACCCAGTTCGTCGCCGAGGCGAACCTCATGGCGCAGCTGTCGGCGCACCCCTTCATCGTCACGATCTTCCACGCGGATGTCTCGGCCGACGGCCGTCCATACTTCGTCATGGAGTACTGCTCCGGCCCGAGTCTCGCCGAACGGTACAAGCGCGAACGGTTCGCCGTCGAAGACGGACTGCGCACCGGCATCCGGCTGGCAGGCGCCATCGCCACCGCGCACGGCGCCGGAATCCTGCACCGCGACATCAAGCCGGCGAACGTGCTCACGAACGACTACGGCTGGCCCGCCCTCACCGACTTCGGCATCTCCTCGAATCTCGAGGGTGAGCTGCCGGTTCACACGATCACGGCGGCCCCCGACGGCTCGTCGACGGGGTCGGCACAGTCGGCGGTGGGCATGAGCGTGCCCTGGTCGCCGCCCGAGATGTTCGAAGACGACCCCAAGCCCGACACGCGCAGCGACGTCTTCTCGCTCGCCGCGACGGTGTACACCCTGCTCGCAGGGCGTACCCCGTTCGAGATCCCGGGGCGGTCGAACGGCTCGCTCGACCTCATCGGGCGCATCGAACGTGGCGCCATCACGCCGATCGACCGAGACGACGTGCCGCGCAGCCTCAAGACCGTGCTCGCGAAGGGCATGGCCACTCGACGCGACGAGCGCTACCCGAGCGCCGTCGAGTTCGCACGCGCCCTTCAGCGGGTCGAGCTCGAGCTCGGCTACGCGGCGACGAACATCGAGGTGCCGAACCTGGCTTCGGTCCGGGCAGAAGCCGACGAGACCGATGAAGCGGATGCCACGCGCGCTCGCTCCGTTCGCACTGTCGAAGCCCAGTCGCCGCGACCGGTGGTGGCGGCGGCTCCCGACGACGATGACGCCACCCGGGCGCGTTCGCCTCAGCGGGTCGACCCGCAGCCGCGGGTTCCCACGGCCCCGTCATTCCCCGTGGCAGCACCCGTCGACGACCACACGGTCGTGCGCACTCGTGGGTCCGCGGCATCCGCACCCGCTCATGACCGCTCGCCGGCCGCGGCGCCTGCCGGAACGAGCACGGCGCTCGCCGATGCGACGGTCGTGCGAGCGCCGAACGCGGTGAAGGCCGATGCCGCGGGGTCACCCGCCGACACGAAGGCGACGTCACGTCGGCCGAGCATCGGTGCCGTCGTCGGTGTCGCCGCCGGCCTCGTCGTGCTCGTCGTCGTCGGCATCGCCATCGCACTCTCCGGCACGCTCTCGATGCCCGAACCGCCGGCGACGCCGACCGGCGAGCCCGACGACGCCGTGGTGGCCGCCACCGTGCCGGCGCCGACCGTCTCGCCGGGCGTGCCGAGCGCCGACGGCACCTCCGTCGAGTTCGCGGTCTCGCACGAACCCGTCGAGAGCGGAGACGTCTACCGCTGGAAGCGCGCCGACGGCAGCGGGAACGCGCAAGTGACCGAGGGGCCGACCATCACGGTCAGCGGGGCGACGCCGGGAGTGCCGCTCTGTATCGACGTGCAGGTGCAACGAGGCAGCAAGACCTCGGAGCCTCAGCGGGGGTGCACACCGTGAGACCGCTGCGGGTCGAGTACTGCGGGGAGTGGTACACCGTCGAAGCCGGGGAGCCCTTCACGATCGGCCGGGAATCCGACCTCACGATCGATGACAACCCCTACCTCCACCGCACGTTCCTGACCCTCTCGGCCGAATACGGCCTGTGGTGGCTCTCGAACGTCGGCCAGTTGCTCTCGGCCACGGTCTCCGATGCGACCGGCAGCGTGCAGGCGTGGGTGGCGCCCGGGGCGAAACTGCCGCTCGTGTTCCAGGCGGTGCACGTCATGTTCAGTGCCGGGGCGACGACCTACGACTTCACGGTGCACGCCGAGGAGGACTTCTACAACACCTCGCTCACGGCCAGGCCGGTCGACGGCGGCACCACGGTGCTGCCGGTCACGCTCACGAGCAGCCAGCGGCTGCTCGTGGTCGCGCTTGCGGAGAACCTGCTCTCGCAGCATTCCGCGGGCAGGGCGTCGGTGCCGACCTCGGCCGAGGCGGCGGCCCGTCTCGGCTGGAGCATGACGACGTTCAATCGCAAGCTCGACAACGTCTGCGAGAAGCTCGACAAGATCGGCGTCAACGGCCTCCGCGGCGGTCGGGGCAAGCTCGCCACGAATCGGCGCGCGCGGCTCGTGGAGTATGCGGTGGCGACGCGGCTCGTGAGCGTCGACGACCTCGCCCTGCTCGATGCAGCGGCGGCGGCCGCGGCTGAATCCGCCGCTCCGTGATGCGCGCGCGGTGACGCGTCGCCGTTCAACCCAGTTCTCGGACGGGAGGGGAGTCCTCCCCATGTGAGCAACGGCATCACCCGTGTTAGCGTGTACCCCGGAGTGGGGGCTGCTCCCGATCTCATGCCCGTGTCTGCAGTGAAAATCAGGGAGTGACGGTTGGGTACCTTCTCGTCGTGGCTCCGCCCGCGCAAGACGATGGCCACGACCGTGGCCATTTCCGTGCTCGCGGGTGTGCCACTCACGTTCGCCGTGCTGCATCAGGGGTTCCCGGTGACCGATCCCGACCTGCGTGCGCGTGAGGTGTGGGTGACGAATGGCGAGGAGTTGCTCGCCGGTCGCCTCAATCGGCAGATCGAGGAGCTCGACGCGGCGGTGAGCACCGTGTCGAACGACATGGATGTCTTCCAGAACGGCGACGACGCGTTCCTCTACGACATGAGCGCCGGCTCCCTCGAGCGAATCGACCCCGCGTTCACGACGCTGACGCAGCGAATCGACGTGCCGCTGGGCTCCGAGATCGCCTACGGCGGCGAGGTGTTCGCGATCCTCTCGTCGAAGGGCGAGCTGTGGACGACGCCCGCGGGCGGGGAGCTCTCGTTCGATCCGCGCGGCACCGACCCCGTGGTCAAGCTGGGTGACGACGCGCAGGTCGCGGTGACGTCAGAGGGCGTCGTTCTCGCGACGTCGCCGTCGAAGAAGAAGTTGTACCGCATCGCGCCGGGCGGCGGCGATCCGACGACGTCGGAGTTGCCACGGCTGGGTGAGCATCAGCTGGCGGCGGTGGGCGATCGTGCGGTCATCTTCGACGTGGAGCGCAATGCGCTCGTCGTCGATGGGCGGGTGATCGAGCTGCCCGAGGCAGGACTGAAGTTGCAGCAGTCGGGGGCCGAGCACGATTCGGCGTTCGTGGCCGCGGCGTCGGCGTTGTTGGAGGTGCCGCTCGGTGGGGGCGAGGTTCGGGTCATCGAGAACGGTGCCGAGGCTGTAGCGGGGTCGGCCGATGAAGTCGCAGCGCCGGTGTGGTTGAACGGGTGCGCGCACGGGGCGTGGGCGACGTCGTCGCGGTATCTTTCCGCGTGCGACGGGAAGGAGCCCGCGCCGCAGGAGATCGAACAGCCGACGGTGGGGTCGCGGTTGGAGTTCCGGGTGAACCGGGATGTGATCGTGCTGAACGATCTGACCAACGGGAACGCATGGTTGGTGGATTCGGATCTTCGGCTGGTCGACAACTGGGACGAGGTCACGCCACCCGAGGAGTCCGACGAGCTCGAGGGCGATGAGAAGAGCGCCCAGCAGACGTTCGAGGATACCCTGGCCGAGCGCACCGACGCGAACCGTCCGCCGCTGGCGCGTGATGACGAGTACGGGGTTCGTCCCGGGCGCACGACCGTGCTCGAGGTGTTGGAGAACGACACCGATCCCGACGGCGATGTGCTGACGGTGTCCGGCACCTCGGAGGTCGCGGAGTCGCAGGGGCGGCTGGAGCTGATCGATGGCGGCCGGGCGCTGCAGTTCACGCCGGCTGAGGGTGCTGCCGGCACGGTGTCGTTCCGGTACGGCGTGGATGACGGTCGCAAGGGCGCGTCCGAGGCATCGGTGAATGTGCGGGTCGTTCCCGAGCCGGAGAATGCGGCGCCGGTGTCGTTGCGTTCGGGTGCGGTGAGCGTGGAGCAGGGCCAGCAGATCTCGTACAACGTGCTGGCGGACTGGATCGACCCCGACGGCGACGACGTGTTCCTCGTCAACGCCTCGCCGACGAGTGGCGACTCCGCACGGTTCAGCCCCGATGGTTTCGTGACCTTCGATCACCAATCGGGCGAGCTCGGCCTCAAGGAGGTGCAGTTCACGGTCTCCGACGGCCAGGCCACGGCGGCCGGCGTCCTGACGGTCGACGTCAAGCCCACCGGCGCGCTGAATCCCATCGGAACGCCTGACTTCGCCAAGGTGTTCACCGGTGAGACGGTGCTCGTGAACCCCCTCGAGAACGACTTGTCACCGTCGGGCGCCCCGCTTTCGCTGCTCGGTGTCGACGACGTGCCCGGCGGGGCATCCGTCACACCCAACCTCGAGCGCGGCACGATCGCGTTCAGTGCCAATGCGCCGGGGGAGTACATCTTCCTCTACAACCTCGGCGCGGATGCCGCCGTCAGCGTCGGCCTCGTGCGCGTGCAGGTCGTGGATCCGCCCACCGAGGCGCAACCGCCGATCGCCGTGAAGGACACCGCATACCTCCGGCCCGGTGAGCCGACGTCGGTGCCCGTGCTCGCCAACGACGTCTCACCCACCGGGCGCGTGCTTGCGGTGCAATCCGTCGACGACTCGATGACCGACGACCTCGTCTCGGTCGAGATCATCACCAACACCGTCGCCCGCGTGACGGCCTCTGCGGCGCTGGATCGACAGTTGCAGTTCAGCTACACGATCTCCGACGGCATCGAGACGGCCACCGCCACGGTCACGGTCGTGCCGGTGCCGCCACTCGTGAACAACCAGCCGCCGGTGGCGCTCGACGACAACGTCAACGTGCGCGCCGGAGACATCGTCACGGTTCCCGTGCTCGACAACGACTATCACCCCGACGGGGCGAAGATCCACGTGCTGCCCGATCTCGCTGAAGCCGAAACCCCCCAGGGGCTCGCATTCGTGAGTGAGGACACGGTGCGCTTCCAAGCGCCCGAAGAGGCCGGCCTGTACTCCGTCGTGTACACGATCGGCGACGACTTCGAGCAGACCGCCCGCGCTCAGGTCAACTTCACCGTGGTCGCGAAGGATGCCGGCGAGAATCGGCCGCCACTGCCGACCCCGCTCACCTCGCGCACCTTCGCCGGCTCGGCCGTGAAGATCGACGTGCCGCTCGACGGACTCGACCCCGACGGCGACTCGGTCGTGCTCACGGGAATCAAGGCGGCACCGAGTCTCGGTCGCGTCGCCGACCAGACCAGCACCTCCTTCACGTACGAGGCGTTCGCGGGCTCCACGGGCACCGACACCTTCACCTACGAGGTTCGCGACACGCAGGGCGAGGTCGCGGTCGGCACGATCCGCATCGGCGTCATTCCCCGGCCGGCCGTCGCGCTGCCGCCGAAGGCCGTCGACGACACCGTCGAGATGAAGCCCGGCCGCACGGCATCCGTCGAGGTGCTCCTGAACGACTCGGATCCGAGCGGCTACAGCCTGAAGGTCACCGGCCTCGCCGAGGTCGACGAGGGCATCAAGGCCAAGGTGCGCGAACAGCGCCGCGTCGTGGTGACGGCACCCGAGCAGGAGGGCGCATTCACGATCCGCTACGAGATCTCGAACGGGCACGGCGGCGCCGACAGCGCGTTCCTGCAGATCGCGGTGAAGGAGAATGCGGTCATCCTTCCGCCGACCGCCGAGGACCAGGTCATCGAACCCGAAGACGTGCTCGACGTCGACTCGGTCGAAGTGCACCCGCTCGACGATGCCACGAACGCGGGCGGTCTCGTCGAAGACCTCGTCGTATCGGTCGAAGGCCCCAACGCGAACCGGGCAGAGGTGCAAGCCGACGGCAGCATCGTCGTGCGCCCGGCGAAGCAGCGCTTCGCCGTCGCGTACCGGCTCACGAACGAGCTCGACGACCTCGATGCGATGGCCTTCGTCATCGTGCCGCCGTCGGTGAGCGCGACCGAGGACGCCGAAGAGCCGAGCATCCCGGGCCCGCATCTGGCCGACCTCGGCCCCATCGTCATTCCCATGAACGGCAAGATCAGCTGGAGCGCGGCAGACATCGTGGTCGTCCCCTCGGGCAATCCTGCGCTCATCCTGTCGGCCACGAGCACCAATGCCGGGGAGTCGGCGTTCGTCGACGGCGAGAACCTGCAGTACGTGCCGGCGAAGGACTATCGCGGGGAGGCGTCGGTCACGTTCGAGGTGACCGACGGCACGTCGGCCGACGATCCGAAGGGACGCAAGGCGTTCCTCACGATTCCGATCACGGTCGGCGATCCGAACTTCGAGGACACGCCGCCGGTCTTCACGCCGCGGAGCGAGACGATCGAGGCGGGCGAGCCCGCGCTCCAAGTGGATCTGCGGTCGTCGACCGACCACCCGAACCCCGATGCGATCCAGCGGATCAGCTATTCGAACCTCAGCGGCACCACCGCAGACATCCAGGCGACGATCGACGGCGGCGCACTGAACATCTCCGCGCCGCTCGGCGTGCAGCCCGGCACTTCGACGCGGCTCACCTTCGACGTGAAGTTCAACGAGTTCACGGTGCCCGGCTACATCGACGTGAAGGTCGTCTCATCGACCCGGGCGATGCCGCAAGCCGTCGACGACGGGCCCGTCGAGATGCAGCGCAGCCAGTCGCAGGCGATCGACGTGCTCGCAAACGACTTCAACCCGTTCCCAGAGGTGCCGCTCCGTGTCGTGGCCGCGGAGATCGATCAAGCGGATGTCGGATCGAGCGCATCCGTGAGCTTCACCGCCGAAGGGATCACCGTGCGCACCGGCGCCTCGTTCACCGGGACGCTGAGCGTGATCTACCGGATCCAGGACGCCACGAAAGACCCGGCACGTGAGACGCAGGGCCGCGCGACGATCATCGTGCGTGCTGCACCCGATGCGCCGAACGCCCCTTCGGTGACTGCGGGCGATGCCTCGGCGACCGTGACGTGGAGGGCCCCCGCGAGCAACAACTCGCCGATCACGGATTACATCGTCGAGTACAACGGCGGCTCCAAGACGTTCCCCGCGTCCGCTGCAGGTGTGGGGCAGAACATCGGCGGCCTCACCAACGGCACCACGTACACGTTCACGGTGCGAGCCGTGAACGCGATCGGCACGTCGGCTCCCTCGCCCGGCACCAACGGCACGCCGTATGGCACGCCGAACGCGCCGCAGATCACGTCGTTCACGGCCTCGGGTTACGCGCCGGCCGACCTCACCGCGAGGTGGAACGTCCCGACGTCGACGGGCGGCGGCTCGGTCACCTACGAGTGGCGGCTCGACGGCGGCAACTGGAACTCCACGACCAGCCGCTCGGCCACGATCAACAACAGGGACGCAGGCACGTACCGCATCGAGGTGCGGGCCATCAACAACGGCAGCGGCCGCGCGGGCCCCCCCGACGCCGCCGCCGTGGGCGTGAGCAACCCCCCGAAGACGGTGTCGCTGTCGAAGGGCGACCGTGTCGGGTCCTACTCCGGACCGTACGGCTACTGCAACGGCGATTGCTGGCAGTACAACGTGTCGGTCTCGGGCTTCCCCGACGGCACCGCGTCGGGCTACGCCATGTGCAACGGCACCCGGCTCTCGACCGACATCCGCATCTCGGTGAATGGCGGCCGCGGCAGCTACACGGGCAAGTTCCCCGAAGCCTGGTGCGGGTACCCCGACGCGTATGTCGTGATCGACGGCGTCAGGAGCAACAATTGGTGAGCCGGCGTGAGAACTCGGGGTTGAGGTTGCAGCAGTCGGGTGCCGAGAGATACGGCGAACGGGCAGTCGAACACGGCGCCCGCAATGGAGGGAGAGTCCGAACGTGTCCGTGACGCAAGAACAGGCCCAGTGGTATCAAGACGCCTTCAGCAAGCTCGTCGACAATGTCGACCAGGCGATCCTGGGCAAGCGACAGGTCATCGAGCTCGTCGTGACCGCCATGCTGGCCGGCGGACACGTGCTGCTCGAGGACTTCCCCGGCACCGGCAAGACGGTGCTCGCCAAGGCGCTCGCGAACACGCTCGACGGCACCCACTCGCGCATCCAGTTCACTCCCGACCTGCTGCCCTCAGACGTCACCGGCGTCACGATCTACGACCAGGGCAAGGGGCACTTCGAGTTCCACCGTGGCCCGATCTTCGCGTCGATCGTGCTCGCCGACGAGATCAACCGCGCGAGCCCCAAGACGCAGTCGGCGCTCCTCGAGGTCATGGAGGAGGGCAAGGTCACCGTCGACGGCGTGAGCTACGACGTCGGCAGCCCGTTCATGGTGATCGCCACGCAGAACCCAGTCGAGCAGGCCGGCACGTACTCGCTCCCCGAGGCACAGCTCGACAGGTTCCTGATCAAGACCTCACTCGGATACCCCGACCACGACACGGCGGTGACGCTCCTGCTCGATTCGGCCAACCGCGCCCGCGCCTCGCGGGTCTCGCCGATCATCGCCTCGAGCTCGATCATGACGATGGCGCAACTGGCGTCTGACGTCTACGTCGACGCATCCGTGCTCTCGTACCTCAACCAGATCGTCGCCGCGACGAGGGAACACCAGGACACCGCCCTCGGGGTCAGCATGCGCGGCGCTCTCGCACTTGCGCGAGCGACGAAGTCGTGGGCGATCGCCCATGGCCGCACGTATGTCACCCCCGACGACGTGCGTGATCTCGCCGTGCCCGTACTGGCTCACCGCATCATCGTCGACCCCGAGTCGGACTTCGCCGGCATCACAGCCGAAGACATCGTCTCGCGAGTGCTCGTCGAGATCGCGCCGCCCGCGTACCGGGCGGCATGAGCGGGGAGACCGCGGCGCGGCCGGCCCCATCCCAGGCGCGCATCGCGTTGCGCACGATCGGGCGAGCCATCGCGGCATCCGTTCGATCGACCGTGATGCGTGCCGCCGGCGCGTCGCAGGACGTCGCCCAGTTCGCGTCACCCGTTGTCAGCGTCGTCTCGACGACGGGATGGCTCGTGCTCGCGGCAGCGGTCGCGTCCCTGCTGCTCGCGTGGTTGTTCGGCTGGATCGAGTTCGCATTCCTCGGCTTCACGTTGCTCGCGGCGCTGCTCATCGCCGTGTCGTTCGTGTTCGGCCGCATGAGCTACCGGGTCGGAATCGAGCTGAAGCCCGCCAGGGTCGTCGCGGGGGAGCGAGCGCTGGGTCGGATGCTGGTCACCAACACCGGCACCCGTGCATCCACGCCGGCACGGCTCGAGCTGCCGGTCGGTGCCGGTCTCGCCGAGTTCATGGTGCCGGCGCTGGCGCCCGAAGCCGAGCACGAAGAGCTGTTCGCCGTTCCGACCAACCGGCGGGCCGTCATCGTGGCCGGCCCTGCGGAGTCCGTTCGTGGAGACCAGCTCGGCCTGCTTCGGCGCACCGTGCGATGGACCGATCCGGTGGAGCTGTTCGTGCACCCGGTCACCGCGAGGCTGCAACCGTCGGCGGCAGGTCTCATGCGCGACCTCGAGGGCGAGATCACGAAGACCATCACCAACAACGACATCTCGTTCCACGCCCTGCGCGCCTACGCGCCGGGCGACGCGCTCCGCAACGTGCACTGGCGTACCTCGGCGCGTACTGGTCAACTCATGGTGCGCCAGTACGAGGAGACGCGTCGATCGCAGCTCACGCTCGTACAGACCACCGAGCGCAAGCACTACGCGTCCGATGAGGAGTTCGAACTCGGCGTCTCGGTGCTCGCCTCCATCGCCGTGCAGGTCATTCGCGACGGCACCCGCCTCTCGGTGGTCACCGAGGGCCTGGCCCTTCGCACGGCCACGCCGACCACGCTGCTCGACGACTCGTCTCGGATCGAACAGACCGGCGGCGCGTTCGCATCGGTGCGGGACTTCGTTCGCGAGGCCACGAAGCGGTTGCCCCCGCCGAGTGTCGTGATCGCCGTCGCCGGCTCGGGTATGCCCGTTGCGGAATTCCGATCCATCGAGACGATCTTCAGCGCCGACACCACGATGGTGGCGATGCGCGTCGAACTCGGCGCGGCATCCCGCATCTCGAGAATCTCCGGTGCCGTCATCGTGACCATCGGCGACCTCGCCGACCTTTCTCGCATCATGCGGAGGGTGCGCCCATGACCAGGCTTCCTCGCAACGTCGTCGGCGACATCCTCGTCCTCAGTACGCTCTCGCTCATCGGCGTACTCGGATACGAGACGTCGTTCGGCGACCTGAACTTCCTCCTGGCGGCCTTCGGCGGGCTCGCCGTCGGCACGTTCGCCGCTGTGGCGGGATCGCTCTGGCGACTCGGAGTGCTCACGACCGTGCTCCTCGGTCTCGCCGGGTACTTCCTGCTCGGCACGCCGTTCACCATGCCGGGCGTGGGCACCTTCGTCGTGCTGCCGAGCCTCGAGTCGATCGTCGGCCTCGCATTCGGCGCCGTGTTCGGCTGGGCCGACATCGTGACGATCGGCACGCCCGTCGAGGCGCCGTACTACGTCGCAGCCGTGCCGTACTTCGCGGCATGGCTCGTCTCGCTCGTCGGCACCGTGCTCGTCACGAGATGGCTCGTGCGGCGACGCACCGTGCTGCGCTCGAGCGTGCTGCTCATCGGCCCGATCCTCCTGTACGTATCCGGCATCCTGCTCGGCACCGACGAAGCCTATTTCGCGGGGCTGCGTGGCGTGACCTTCGCGGTGCTGGCCCTCGTCTGGATCGCCTGGCGACGAGGCGCGACGGTCGAGGCGAGCGGTGAGGGCGCTCAGCGCCTGCGCAAGCAGAAGCTCACGGGCACGGCCTTCGTCGTGGCGGGTGCCATCGCTGTCGGAACGCTCGCCGGAGCCGCCTTCGCACCCGCGACGCCCGACCGGTTCGTGCTGCGCGAGGAGATCGTGCCGCCGTTCGACCCGCTCGAGTTCCCGAGCCCGTTGTCGGGCTTCCGCAAGTACACCAAAGACCTCGCCGAGACGCCGCTCTTCGAGGTCACCGGGCTCGAGCCCGGCGACACGATCCGCCTGGCGACGATGGACTCGTACACGGGCCGGCTGTGGAATGTCGCCGGTCCCGACGACGTCGGCGCCGAAGGCGGCGGTTATGCGATCGTGGGTGAGACGCTCCCCGAGCCGTTGCTCGCGACCCTCGGGAGCCGGCGCGAGATCGAGGTCGACGTGGCCGGCTACGGCGACGTCTGGATTCCGACCGTGGGATACGGATCATCGCTGCGTCTGCTCGATGACGAGACGGCCGCTCGCGAGGGTGACGTCCGGTACAACCCGGCCGCCGGCACTGCCGTGCTCACGAGCGGCATCGGCGAGGGTGCCAGGTACCGGCTCGACGCCCGCATCCAGGAGGAGCCCGAGCTCGAGGACCTCATCGACGTGCCGGTCGCGAGCCTGACGCTGCCCGTCGTGGCGAACTCACCCGACGTGGTCGCCGCGAAGGCGGACGAGTTCGTCGGCGATGCGGCGAGTCCGATCGAGCAACTGCGAAACATCGAGCGTGCCCTCAAGACCGGCGGATTCCTCAGCCACGGGCTCGCCTCAGATGCCGTGCCCTCTCGCGCCGGGCACGGGGCCGACCGCATCATCGAGCTCTTCACCCGATCCCAGATGGTCGGTGACGAGGAGCAGTACGCCTCGGCCATGGCGTTGATGGCGCGGCACCTCGGCTATCCGGCCCGGGTGGTCATGGGCTTCGCGCCAGACGTGCCAGCCGACGGCGGAACCGTCGAGGTGACCGGTGATGACATCACCGCATGGGTCGAGGTGCCGTTCGAGGGAGTCGGCTGGATCTCCTTCCGCCCGACGCCTGAACAGGTCGACGTGCCGCAGGAACAGACGCCGAAGCCGAAGTCCGAGCCCCAGCCGCAGGTGCGCCAGCCTCCGCGAGCGGAGGAGATCGAGGATGACCTGCTCACGACCGTCGAGATCGACGAGACCGATGACGACCGTGACGAGGCGTTCGTCGTGCCCGGTTGGGTCTGGGTGGTCGCAGGTGTGCTCGGTATCCCGCTCGCCATCGTGTTCCTGCCGATCCTCGCCGTCGCCCTCATGAAGCGGCGACGTCGTCAGAAGCGCCTGAAGGGTGCCAACGATCGACGCGCGGCCGGTGCGTGGGAAGAACTGGTCGACCGATACGCAGAGCTCGGCATCGAGCCACCCGACCGTGGCACTCGATTGCAGTCGGCTCGCATGCTCGAACGGCTGGCCGCCGAGCAGGGTCTCGAACGTTCGGGTCCGAACGGATCGCCCGGCGAACAGCATTCCGAGCCGGTGCGACTCGCGAACCTCGCCGCGACGATCGATCGCGATGTGTTCGGCGGCACCGAGGTGTCCGACGAGGTCGTCACAGCACGCTGGACCGAGGCGGATGCCGCGATCGCCGCGGTGTACGGGGCTGCCGGACGCATCCGTCGCGCCATCAGCCGGTATCGGATCCGCTCACGCCGCTAAAGTGGATTGCGTGGCCGCGCCGGACTTCATCGTCCCCCCTCCGGGGTTGATTCCGAACGCGCCCGAGAACACGGAGCCCGAACGCACCGTCCAAGTGGTTCCCGGGCGCGCGCTGCCGTCATTCGTGCCGACGGCGCCGCACAGCATGCCGTCCCCGATGCCGCCGGTGCTCCCGATGCCCGGGCCTGCTCCGACGCCCTCCGCCTCGAATGCGGCGCCCGGGCCCTGGCGCCTGACGGGTGAGCGTGGGTTCGAAGTCGTCGTCGAGGGGCGACTCGTGCTCGGCCGCGACCCGGTCGCCGCGCCGCCGCATTCCGACGCGAAGGGCGTTCCCATCGTCGATCCGGCCCGATCCGTCTCGAAGACCCATGCGCTCGTCGAGGCGACCGCCGACGGCGTGTCGGTCACCGATCTCCACTCGACCAATGGCGTGCGAATCCGAACCGCCGACGTCGAGCCGCACGAGATCGCCCCCGGCATGCCCGCGGTGGTCCCGCCGGGGGCATCGTTCCTCCTCGGCGATCTCGAGTTGCACGTGGATCGTCTGTCCAGAGACACGGTGTAATCTGTGAGCGTGCGCGCTCCACGACTTCTTCGGTGCCGCGGCGGGGCCTCGTCCTAGGCCCTCCCCGCCGCGGAGTCCGTCGACGGCTGACACTGATTCTGAGGAAGACGAACGCATGACCACCACGATCCCGGCGGGCGATCGCCCGCGTACCCTGGCCGAAAAGGTCTGGGAAGCCCATCTCGTGAAGAAGGGCGAGGCCGGCACTCCCGACCTCATCTACATCGACCTGCACCTCGTGCATGAGGTCACGAGCCCGCAGGCCTTCGACGGCCTCCGGCTCGCCGGCCGACCGGTTCGCCGGCCCGACCTGACGATCGCGACCGAAGACCACAACACCCCGACCCTCGCGATCGACAAGCCCATCGCCGACCCGACGAGCCGCACCCAGATCGAGACCCTGCGCCGCAACGCCGCTGAGTTCGGCATCCGGCTGCACTCACTCGGCGACGTCGAGCAGGGCATCGTGCACGTGGTGGGCCCGCAACTCGGACTCACCCAGCCCGGCATCACGGTCGTGTGCGGCGACTCGCACACGTCGACGCACGGGGCGTTCGGAGCGATGGCCTTCGGCATCGGCACGAGCGAGGTCGAGCACGTGCTCGCCACGCAGACCCTTCCGCTGAAGCCGTTCAAGACGATGGCGATCAACGTCGAGGGGTCCCTCCGGCCGGGGGTCACGGCAAAGGACATCATCCTCGCGGTGATCGCCAAGATCGGCACGGGCGGTGGCCAGGGCTACGTGCTCGAGTACCGTGGCAGCGCCATCCGCGCGCTCTCGATGGACGGCCGCATGACGATCTGCAACATGTCGATCGAGGCGGGTGCCCGTGCCGGAATGGTGGCTCCGGATGCCACCACCTACGAGTACCTCAAGGGCCGCGCCCATGCACCCGAAGGCGCCGACTGGGACGCCGCCGTCGCGTACTGGGAGACCCTCGCGACCGACGAGGGAGCGCAGTTCGATGCCGAGGTCTCGATCGACGCCGACACCCTCGAGCCGTTCGTCACCTGGGGCACGAATCCGGGCCAGGGCGTCTCGCTCAGCGAGGCCGTGCCCGACCCGGCGACCATCGCCGACCAGCATGAGCGCGCCGCCGCCGAGCGCGCCCTCGAGTACATGGATCTCGCGCCCGGAACGCCGTTGAAAGACATCCGCGTCGATGCCGTGTTCATGGGCTCGTGCACGAACAGCCGCATCGAAGACCTGCGGGCCTTCGCCTCGATCATCAAGGGCAAGCACAAGGCCGACGGCGTGCGCGTCATGGTCGTGCCGGGCTCCGCTCGCGTGCGGCTCGAGGCCGAGGCCGAGGGCCTCGACAAGGTCATCACCGAGTTCGGCGCCGAGTGGCGCTTCGCCGGCTGCTCGATGTGCCTCGGCATGAATCCCGACCAGCTGGCCCCCGGCGAGCGGTGCGCGTCGACCTCCAACCGGAACTTCGAGGGCCGGCAGGGCAAGGGGGGCCGCACCCATCTGGTGTCGCCGCTCGTCGCCGCCGCGACCGCGATCAGGGGCACGCTCTCGGGTCCGTGGGATCTCGAGGCCGCGAGCCAGTCGGAGGGCAACTGACCATGGACAAGATCACCACCGTCACGGGCACCGCGGTGCCGCTGCGCCGCTCCAACGTCGACACCGACCAGATCATCCCCGCCGTCTTCCTCAAACGGGTCACGAAGACCGGCTTCGAGGACGCCCTCTTCTTCGCGTGGCGCCAAGATCCCGAGTTCGTGCTCAACCGGCCCGAGCACTCGGGCGCCCGCATCCTCATCGCAGGTCCCGACTTCGGCACGGGATCGAGCCGTGAGCACGCCGTCTGGGCGCTGCGCGACTACGGCTTCGATGTCGTGATCAGCTCGAGGTTCGGCGACATCTTCCGCGGCAACGCGGGCAAGCAGGGCCTCGTCGCCGCGCAGGTTGCGTACGAAGACGTCGAGCGCCTCTGGGAGGCGATCGAGGCGGAGCCGGGAATAGCCGTCACGGTCGATCTGGTTGAGCGTACGGTGGGCGCGGGTGCGCTCACCGTGCCGTTCGACATCGACGACTACACTCGGTGGAGGCTTCTCGAGGGGCTCGACGACATCGGTCTCACCCTGCGGGATGAGAACGCAATCGCCGAGTTCGAGTCACATCGGGAGGCCTGGCGGCCGAAGACGCTCCCCATCCGGGAGCCGGCGGAATCAGGGAGTCTGTGAATACGCTCGGGCAGGATGCAAAGAACCATGGAACGGCAGTCGGTTTGAACGTCGACAAGATCACGATCAACGGCGGCAAACCGCTCCGCGGTCGCATCGAGTTGAAGGGCGCCAAGAACCTCGTCACGAAGGCGATGGTCGCGGCCATCCTCGGCGACACCCCCAGCGTGCTGAAAGACGTGCCGAACATCAGTGACGTGCGCATCGTGCGCGGTCTCCTCGAGGTGCACGGCGTGACCGTCACCCACGGCGTCGACGAGGGCGAGCTCATCCTCGACCCGTCCGCGGTCGAGACGGCGCACATGGCCGACATCGACGCGCACGCGGGTTCGAGCCGCATCCCGATCCTCTTCTGCGGGCCGCTCCTGCACCGCCTCGGTGAGGCATTCATCCCCGACCTCGGCGGGTGCCGCATCGGCGACCGCCCCATCGACTACCACCTCGAGGTGCTGCGCAACTTCGGCGCCATCGTCGAGAAGCTCCCAAGCGGCATCCGGATGTCGGCACCCAACGGGCTGCATGGCGCCAAGGTGTCGCTGCCGTACCCGAGTGTGGGCGCGACCGAGCAGGTGCTGCTCACCGCGGTGCTCGCCGACGGCATCACCGAGCTCTCGGGCGCTGCGATCGAGCCCGAGATCATGGATCTCATCAACATCCTGCAGAAGATGGGTGCGATCATCACGGTCGACACCGACCGCGTCATCCGCATCGAGGGCGTCGACAAGCTCGACGGCTACACGCACCGGGCGCTCTTCGACCGGAATGAGGCGGCCAGCTGGGCCGCGGCGGCGCTTGCGACCGACGGCGACATCTTCGTCGGCGGCGCACGCCAAGCCGAGATGCTCACGTTCCTGAACGTGTTCCGCAAGGTCGGCGGCGACTTCGAGATCCAGGAAGACGGCATCCGCTTCTTCCACCCGGGGGGCGAGCTGAAGCCCGTCATCATCGAGACCGACGTGCACCCGGGCTTCATGACCGACTGGCAGCAGCCGCTCGTGATCGCCCTCACGAAGGCGAAGGGCGTCTCGATCGTGCACGAGACCGTCTACGAGCAGCGCTTCGGCTTCGTCGACGCGCTCGTCGAGATGGGCGCGTCGATCGAGGTGCACAAGGAGTGCCTCGGTGGTCGGCCGTGCCGTTTCGGCCAGCGCAACTTCAAGCACTCAGCGGTCATCTCGGGCCCGACGCCGCTCGTCGGCGCCGACATCGAGGTGCCCGACCTGCGCGGCGGCTTCAGCCACCTCATCGCAGCGCTCACGGCCGAGGGCCGATCGACCGTCTCGAACGTCGGCATCATCGCGCGCGGCTACGAGGACTTCATCACGAAGCTCGAGTTGCTCGGGGCGGATTTCGAACTCGAAGGATAATGGGGGAGTGCCACACGACGACTCGTCTCCCGACGCTCCTGCGAAGCCACGTTCGGAGACCCGCCGCCCCTCCGTCTTCTGGGTGCTCGCCGGCCTGGTCCTGCCGGTGATGAACCTCGCCATCCGCTTCCGATTCCATCACCCCGAGCGGATGCCGCAGACGGGCGCCTTCGTACTGGCGCCCAATCACTACAGCGAGATCGACCCGGTCGTCATGGGCATGGTGGCCTGGAAGCTCGGGCGCGCGCCGCGATTCCTCGCGAAGGCCTCCCTCTTCTCGGTGCCGGTGGCGGGCTGGCTCCTGCGGAAGTCGGGCCAGATCCCCGTCGAACGCGCCGGCAGCAAGAGCCACGCTGCACTCCGCGCAGCCGAGGAGCTCGTCGAGAAGGGACGCATGGTCGTGGTCTACCCCGAGGGTTCGCTCACGCGCGACCCCGGGCTCTGGCCGATGCGCGGCAAGACCGGCGCCGTGCGCATCGCCCTCGAACGCGGCATCCCGATCATCCCTGCCGCGCACTGGGGCACGCAGGCGCTCATGCCGCGCTACGGCAAGAAGCTCAGCCTCTTCCCCCGCAAGACCATCGACGTCGTGATCGGCGAACCGCTCGACCTCAGTGCGTATCGCGGCAAGCCGCTCGACCAGGCCACGCTCATCAAGGCCACGAGCGAGCTCATGGAAGCGATCGCCGGCCTCCTCGCCGAACTGCGCGGCGAACCTGCTCCAGCACAACGCTGGAACCCGAGCGCGCACTCGCAGAAGGAGACCGGACGCTTTGAAGGCTAGATCCAACGCCCGTCGCGGCCCGGGCAAGCGGGTCGCCGTGCTCGGCGCCGGAAGCTGGGGCACGACCTTCGCGAAGATCCTCGCCGACGGCGGTGCCGATGTCGTGCTCTGGGCCCGGCGGCCCGAGCTTGCACGCGAGATCCAGGAGGCCAAGCGCAACAGCGACTACCTCCCCGGCGTGAACCTGCCCCTCGGGCTCCGGTCCACCTCCCGGCTCGATCTCGCCCTCGCGGGCGCCGAGCAGGTGTTCGTGTCGGTGCCGAGCCAGTCGCTGCGTGAGAATCTCAAGGTCATCGCGCCGCACCTGCACGCCGAGGCGATCGTCGTGTCGCTCATGAAGGGCGTCGAGAAGGGCACCGGCCTGCGCATGAGCGAGGTCATCGCCGAGGTGCTCACGATCGATCCCTCCCAGATCGCGGTGATCTCCGGGCCGAACCTCGCGCTCGAGATCGCGAAGGAGCAGCCGACGGCGGCGGTCGTCTCCTCGACGAGCCTCGAGACCGCGCAGGCCGTGGCATCCCTCGCGACGAATCGATACTTCCGCTCGTTCGTGAACACCGACGTCATCGGCACCGAGTTCGGCGGCGTGCTGAAGAATCTCATCGCGGTGGCGATCGGCATCGTCGACGGCGTCGGCTACGGCGAGAACACGAAGGCGTCGATCATCACGCGCGGACTCGTGGAGATGACCGACTTCGCGGTCGCCTACGGGGCGCATCCCGAGACGCTCTCGGGGCTCGCCGGCCTCGGCGATCTCATCGCGACGAGCCAGTCGCCGCTTTCACGCAACAACACCGCGGGTCGCCTCCTGGGCCAGGGGTATCACCTCAACGACGTCGTGAAGCAGATGCAGCAGACCACCGAGGGACTCGCGTCGGTCGGGCCGGTCCTCGAGCTCGCGCGGGCGAAGGGCGTGGAGATGCCCATCGTCGAGCAGGTGCGGCAGGTGCTCGCGGGCACGCTCGACCCGAAGGACATCGCGCCGCACCTCACGACCGATGACGAGCCGCAGGGCGAAAGGACTTTGGATGGACAAGCTCAGGGTGGTTCTGCTCTTCGGCGGGCGTTCAAGCGAACACTCGATCAGCTGCGCCACGGCGGGCGGAGTGCTCCGGGCTATCGACCGTGAGCGCTATGAGGTGATCCCGGTCGGGATCACGCGCGAGGGGGCGTTCGTGCTCGAGACGGATGACCCCGAGCGCTTCGGCCTCGATCCCGAGCACCTGCCCGAGGTCGCCGACAACGGCACGCGCGTGCGCTGGCCCGAGAGCTCGGCGTCCCGCGAGCTCACGGTCGTCGCCGCCGATGGGGAGGTGGCGTCGCTCGGCGACGTCGACCTCGTGTTCCCGATCCTGCACGGGCGTTTCGGCGAAGACGGCACGATCCAGGGCATGTTCGAGCTCATCGGACTTCCCTACGTCGGCAACGGGGTGCTCGCCTCGGCGATCGGCATGGACAAGCACTTCACCAAGACGGTGCTCGAGGGCGCGGGCATCGAGGTCGCGCCCTGGGTGACCGTGACGCGAGCGGGGTGGGACGCCGATCCCGAGCTCTGGACGCGTCGCACGCACGCGCTGGGCCTGCCGGTCTTCGTCAAGCCGGCGCGCGCCGGTTCGTCGGTCGGAGTCACGAAGGTCTCTGAGTGGACCGAACTCGAGGCCGCCCTCGACGTCGCGTTCGCCGAGGACCGTACGGTGCTCATCGAGGCAGCGGTCGTGGGGCGCGAGATCGAGTGCGGTGTGCTCGAGGGCCGCGACGGCGAGGGCGCACGCGTGAGCGTCGCCGGCGAGGTGGTCGTCTCAGGGCGCGAGTTCTACGACTTCGAGGCGAAGTACCTCGACGCACCCGGTGTCGAGCTCATCTGCCCTGCAGAGCTGGGCGACGGCGAGCTCTTCGAACTGCAGCGCATCGCGCGCCGTGCCTTCGAGGCCATCGGGGCGGAGGGTCTCGCGCGCGTCGACGTCTTCCTCACGGGTGAGGGCTTCGTCGTCAACGAGATCAACACGATGCCGGGCTTCACGCCGATCTCGATGTTCCCGACCTGCTGGCTGAACTCAGGGCTCGACTACCCCGAGCTCATCACCGAGCTGATCGAGGTCGGCCGCACTCGCGGCAGCCGCTAGCCGTCTGCGTCGTCAAGCGAGGTGCACGCGCGCTCGGCCGGGATGACCGAGACCGCCGACGAGAGGTCGGAGATCGCCGTCGTGCCCGAGACCACGTCGTTGTCGACGAGCACCTCGACGGCGGGCGTTCGTCCGTAGGTCGTGAAGAGGAAGCGGGGTGCGTCGGATTCGTCGATGATCCAGTCGACGCCGTCGACGTTCACGCAGCGGTCAGTCGTTGGGCCCGGCGGTGTCACGCCGCACCTGAGCAGCACGGATGCCGGTGTTCCCCACGCACCCGTGCCCTGAGCGTCGGTCTCGCGTGCCGGCAGGTCGGCGACCACGTCGGGCAGCCGAACGACGACCGCCGCGCACTCGGGATCGCTCGCGTCGGGCGCCGCCTCGAACGGCACCGCCTGGGTGCATCCGGCGAGGGTGAGCGCTCCAGCGAGGGCCGCGAGGCCCGCGGCCAGCACACGAATGCGGGCGCGGCGCGGCGCGGGCACGAGTGGGTGAGGCATCCCGTTCAGGCTACCGTGAGGGCATGGAAGATCCTGCACCGACGGACGCCCCACGCACCGGCCCTACGGTCGGGGAGCTCGGCGAATCGGCGGTGCTCGCCCGCATCCTCCCGCGATTGCACCCGGGTGACGCGGCGATCCTCGGAGCCGGCGACGATGCGGCCGTGGTCGCGGCGGCCGATGGCCGGTTCGTCGTCACGACCGACCTCATGGTGCACGGACCCGACTTCCGCCTGGCCTGGTCGACGCCGTTCGAGCTCGGCTGGAAGGCCGCCGCGACCAATCTCACGGATGTCGCGGCGATGGGCGCTCGCCCGACGGCTCTCGTCGTCGCCATTGCTGCACCGCCCACCACGGAGGTGTCGGTGCTCGAAGGCATCGCCGACGGGTTCCGGGAAGGCCTCGCGGCCCTCGCGCCCGGGGCCGGCGTCGTCGGCGGCGACCTCTCGGCGTCGCCGGTGCTCATGATCGCGGTGACCGCGTTCGGCGACCTCGACGGGCGCGCCCCGGTGCTGCGATCGGGCGCGCGTGTCGGCGACGTCGTCGCCCACGCGGGCGCTCGCGGCGCGGCGGCCCAGGGTCTTGCGCTGCTCTTCGCCGAGGCGACGGATGCCTCAGGAGAGCCCGACCGGCTCGCGACGCGCGGCGTACGCGAGCGGCATCCGCAGCTCGTGCGGGCGCAGCTCGCCCCCGAACCCCCGGTCTCCGCCGGCGTCGTCGCCGCACTCGCGGGGGCCACGTCGATGCTCGACGTCTCCGACGGGCTCGCCCGCGACGCCCGGCGCATCGCCGAGGCGAGCGGCGTCGGCCTCGACTTCGACGGCGCCGCGCTCGGCCCTGATCCGCGACTCGCGCTCGCGGGCGCCGAGGATCATGGGCTCCTCGCGACCTTTCCTCGGGGAAGCGCCGTGCCGGCGCCCTTCGAGGTGATCGGCCGCGTGATCGAGGCGGCGCCGGGCGAGCTGCGGGTCGACGGCCGTGACGTCGGTTCCGACGGGTGGGACCCGTACTCCGGCTGGGACGGTCGAGCGGGCTGACACCGCCGGCGCGCCACCGCACCGCTCGTGACGCGTGACGCGGTCAGTCCGAGGACTCCGCATTCACCTCGTTCGCGTGGTCGGTGCGGTGCGCCCACCAGAGGGTCGTCTCGCCGTAGTCGCGGCGCCGGTCGAGCAGGATGCCGTCGGGCCACGCCGGTTCGGGGGAGCGCGAACTGCGCTCGACCATGACGATCGCATCGGGGGTGAGCAGCGGCACGAGCAGCTCGAGGTCGCGCGTGAGCGCCCCCTCGCCGAGGTCGTAGGGCGGATCGATGAAGACCACGTCGACGCCGGCCGCGGCGCTCTCGAGGTAGGCGGCGACCGGACGCGGCACCACCCGGATGCGCGGCCGGTGACCGCGCGCGGCCCTGAGCACGGCATCGGCGTTGCGCCGGCACACGTCGGCAGCCGGTTTCGCCCGTTCGACGAGCACGACGTCGACCGCGCCGCGGCTCGCCGCCTCGAGACCGAGTGCACCCGAGCCCGCATACAGGTCGAACACGCATGCGCCCTCGAGCACATCCCGTGCCCCGAGCGCGGAGAAGATCGCCTCGCGCACCCGGTCGCTCGTCGGACGCGTGCCCGATCGGGGCACGGCGAGGGTGAGTGAGCCGGCGAATCCGGCGATGATGCGGGTCATGCTTCCGGCAGCATAACGTCGACCGCCCGGCGCTGCCATGATGGAAGGGTGGATGACTCGACCGACCAGGTGCCCGCCGAACCGTCCCGACACCGGGCCGCAGAACAACTCATGCTCGACCGCATGTGGGACTTCAGCGACCCGGCCGCGAGCGAAGAGCGGTTCCGTGAGGCGGCCGACGACGACGACCACCCCGCCCACGTCCGCGGCGTGATGGCGACCCAGCTCGCACGCGCGCTCGGCATCCAGGGCAAGACGGCCGAAGCGTTCGCCGTGCTCGACTCCGTCGTCGACAGCGCTCCGGCCGGCGAGCCCGAGACGAATGCCGCTGAGCTCCGGGCTCGAGTGGCGATCGAGCGCGGCCGGCTCACCGCGACCTCGGGCAATCCGGCCGACGCCGTGCCCGAGCTCACTCGCGGCGTGCGCCAGGCCGCGCTCGCCGGTTCGACGTTCCTCGTGCTCGACGCACTGCACATGCTCGCCCTCAACGATGCCGGGCACGAGGAGGAATGGGCGGCAGAGGGATTCGACGTGCTCGAGGGCACTCGCGATCCGCGCACGCTCCGCTGGGGCGTCGCACTGCACAACAACCTCGGCTGGACCCTGCACGACGAGGGTCGCGCCGAGGCCGCGCTGCGGCACTTCGAGCAGGCCGTCGAGGCCGCCGACGCCTACGGCACCGCCGAGCAGCAGCACGTGGCTCGCTGGTCGGTCGCGAGGTGCCTGCGAACCCTCGATCGCGCCGAGGAGGCCCTCGACATCCAGCGCGAACTCGCGCGCGCCCGCCCCGACGATCCCTACGTGCAGGCAGAGCTGGCCGCACTGACGGGGGCGGAGCCTACGATCGAGGAATGACGGCCGAGAAAGCAGGCGCGACTGGCGCGGATGAGGGCGGCACCGGCATCCGCACCGATGCCGTTGCGACGCCCGCCCCGGGTTCCTACACGCTCGACTCGAAGCTCTCCGGTGCGCTCGGTGGCCGCACCGCGCAAGCGATCGGGCGCGCCTTCGGCTACGCGACCGTCGGGGAGCTGCTCGCGCACTACCCCCGGCGCTACGCCCTGCGCGGCGAGCTCACGGCGCTCGCGAGCCTCCCGCTCGACGAGAACGTCACGATCGTCGCCGAGGTGCTCGAGGTGCGGGTGCGCGAGATGCGTCAGCGTCGCGGGTCGATCCTCGAGGCCAAGATCTCCGACGGCACCGGCATCCTCACGCTCACGTTCTTCAACCAGAAGTGGCGGGAGAACGACCTGCGACCCGGACGCCGCGGCATCTTCGCCGGCAAGGTCGGCGACTACAAGGGCAATCGGCAGCTCGCGCATCCCGATTACGAGCTCTTCGACGAGTCCGAGACGCTCACCGCCGGTGACGCCGCGGCGAAGCGCTGGGCCGAGTCGCCCATTCCCATCTACCCGGCCACGGGCACGCTCGCGAGCTGGCAGCTCGCCAAGTCGATCGCGCTGCTCCTCGACGGGCTCGGCCCCGTCGACGATCCACTGCCCGGCGACGTGCGCGAGCGCCGCTCCCTGCTCGCCCACCGGAGTGCGCTCGAGAAGATCCACCGGCCCGAGCGGGAGTCCGACTGGAAAGAGGCTCGCCGTACGTTGCGATTCACCGAGGCGTTCGTGCTGCAGACGGCGCTTCTCGAGCGGCGCGCCGAGCTCCGCAGGCACACCACGACCGCGCGGCATCCGTCGGCCGGCGGCGCGCTCGAGAGATTCGACGCGAGCCTGCCGTTCTCGCTGACGGGAGACCAGCAGGCGGTCGGTGCCGAGATCACCGACGATCTCGAGCATCCGGTGCCCATGAACCGCCTCATCCAGGGCGAAGTCGGCTCGGGCAAGACCGTCGTCGCCCTGCGCGCCATGCTCGCCGTCGCCGACTCGGGCGGGCAATCGGCCCTGCTCGCACCCACCGAAGTGCTCGCAGGCCAGCATCTGCGCTCGATCGCGCGAATGCTCGGGCCCGAGCTGTCGGCCGAGCTCATGCCCACGCTCCTCACCGGGCAGTTGCCCGTCGCCGACCGCAAGAAAGCGCTGTTGCGGGCCGCGGCGGGCCAGTCGCGCATCGTCATCGGCACGCACGCCCTCATCGGTGACGCCGTCTCGTTCGCCGACCTCGGCCTGGTCGTCGTCGACGAGCAGCACCGGTTCGGCGTCGAGCAGCGCGAGGCGCTGCGCTTGAAGGGGCAGCATCCACCGCACGTGCTCGTGCTCACGGCCACCCCGATCCCGCGCACCGTCGCCATGACCGTGTTCGGCGATCTCGACGTCTCGACGATCCGCGAGCTGCCCGCCGGGCGTGCCGGCATCGAGTCGCACGTCGTGCCGCTCGCCGACCGGCCAGGGTGGCGGGCACGAGTCTGGGAGCGTCTCGCCGAAGAGCTCGCCGCAGGGCGTCAGGGGTTCGTCGTCTGCCCCGCGATCGAGGCGCGAGTCGCCGAAGACGATGGAGCCGAAGCAGGCGAGGCCGCGGATGTCACGGGGCCCGCGGCAACCGTCGCCTCGGTGCTCGCCGAGCTCACGGGGCATCCGCGATTCGCCGAGGCCCGCGTGGCGCCCTTGCACGGCCGCATGAGCGCCGACGAGAAGGATCGCACGATGCGCGCCTTCGCGGCGGGCGAGCTCGACGTGCTCGTCGCGACGACCGTCATCGAGGTCGGCGTCGACGTGCCGAACGCGAGCGCGATGGTCGTCGTCGACGCCGACCGGTTCGGCGTCTCGCAACTGCACCAGTTGCGCGGCAGAGTGGGCCGCGGGAGCGTGCCGGGGCTGTGCCTGCTCGTGACGTCGGCCGAGGCGGGCTCGCTCGCCCGGCAACGGGTCGAGGCAGTCGCGGCGACGCTCGACGGATTCGAGCTCGCCCGCGTCGATCTCGAACTGCGGCAGGAGGGCGACGTACTCGGGGCGACCCAGTCGGGCGGTCGCTCCTCGCTGAAGCTGCTGCGGGTCGCGCGCGACGGCGACCTCATCGCCGATGCACGCGACCTCGCCGAGGGGGTGCTCGCCGGCGACCCGGGGCTCACCGCGCATCCCGCGCTCGCTGCGGCGGTGCGCCGCCGTCTCGACGACGAGTCGAGCGGCTACCTGAGCAAGGGCTGAGACTCGCGCAGAGCCCTGCCGGCGCGGCGCGCGGGCAGTACGCTTGACGCTATGCAGCGGATCGCCGTCGTTCCAGGTTCATTCGACCCCGTCACGCTCGGCCATCTCGATGTCATCGCACGGGCCGCCGGGCTCTACGACGAGTTGCACGTCGTCGTCGTGCACAACCCCGACAAGACCGCCTTGCTGCCGATCGCCCAGCGCGTCTCGCTCATCGAGCGCGCCGTGGCCGATGCGGGCATCGAGGGGCGCATCATCGTCGCGTCGTGGAGCATGGGACTCCTCGTCGACTACTGCACCGACGTCGGGGCATCCGTGCTCGTGAAGGGCGTCCGCTCGCAGGTCGACGTCGCCTACGAGACGCCCATGGCGATCGTCAATCGCCATCTCGCCGGAGTCGAGACCGTGTTCCTCCTGCCCGATCCCGGGAACGCGCACGTCTCGAGCTCGCTCGTGCGGCAGGTCGCTGCGCTCGGCGGCGATGTCACCCCGTTCGTGCCGCCGGCCGTCGCCGACTACCTTCAGGCGGCGATGACGCTGTGAGCGAGGCGGCCGTGACACTGGGCAAGGCGGAGGGGGGCGCCATGCCGGTCATGGGAATCGACGAGGTCGGCGCCCGCGCGGCCGGCATCGTGCAGAACGTGGAGACGGTCATCGCCGGCAAGCGCGAGGCCGTCACGGCGTCGCTGACGGTGCTGCTCGCCGAGGGCCATCTCCTCATCGAAGACGTTCCGGGCGTGGGCAAGACCATGCTCGCGAAGGCGCTCGCGCGTTCGGTCGACTGCACCGTCAGCCGCATCCAGTTCACGCCCGACCTGCTGCCGAGCGACGTCACCGGCGTCTCGGTCTTCGACCAGGCGAACCGGCGATTCGAATACAAGCAGGGGCCCGTGTTCGCCAACATCGTCATCGGCGACGAGATCAACCGTGCGAGCCCGAAGACGCAATCCGCGCTGCTCGAGTGCATGGAGGAGCGCCAGGTCACGGCCGACGGCACCACCTATCTGCTCGAGCAGCCGTTCACGGTCATCGCCACCCAGAACCCGGTCGAGATGGAGGGCACGTACCCGCTGCCCGAGGCCCAGCGCGATCGCTTCATGGCCAGAATCTCGATGGGCTACCCGGCTTCTGCCGACGAGCTCGCGATGCTCGCCATGCGCGAGACCGGAAGTCCACTCGACCAGCTCGAATCGGTCGTCACGATCACCGAGCTCCGCGGGATGATCGAGGCGGTGCAGCGCGTCTTCACGTCGCAGCCGGTCAAGGAGTACGCGGTCGAGCTCGCCCGCGCCACTCGCGACGACCGCCAGCTGCGGCTCGGCGCGAGCCCGCGTGCCACCCTCCAGCTCGTGCGCGCGGCGAAGGCGCACGCGGCCATGCACGGTCGCGACTTCGTGCTTCCCGACGATGTCGACGCACTCGCGGTGCCGGTGCTCGCGCACCGCCTCGTGCCGACGAGCCGTGCCGTCGGCTCCCACGACCGCGACAGCGGGCCGCTCATCGACGCAATCGTGCGCCGCATCGTAGGGGAGACGCCGGTTCCGGTAGGCAGCGCACGAAGGAACTGACATGTCCCGCTCCCGCTCCGCGCGTATCAAGGCCTGGCCTCGACTCAGCCGGCGCGGCACGACGCTCGTCGTCGTGGGAGTGCTGCTGTTCGCCGTGTCGCTCTGGTTCGACTTGCGCGACATCCTGCTGCTCGCCTTCGTCGGCATCGCGATGCCGCTCGTCGCCGTGGCCTTCGTGGGGTTCCGCACGCCGCGGCTCGCGGTGACGCGCATGTTCGCACCGCCCGTGGTTGGCGCGGGCGGCGCCACCCGCGTGGCGCTCATCGTGAAGAACCGATCACGGCGCACGTTCGACGGCGCCCACTGGCGCGACCGGGTGCCCGAAGGGCTCAAGGGCCCGGCCGAGGCGATACTGCCGGCCGTCGGCCCGTACGAGGGTGTCCTTCCCTCGGGCGACGACACGATACGGCTCGAGTACAAGCTCCGGATGCCGCGGCGCGGCGTCTTCTCGATCGGTCCGCTCGTCATCGGCATCGCCGATCCGTTCGGACTCGCGCGCATCGACCGCGAGGTGGGCACGGGGCACGAGGTCGTCGTGACGCCCCGTGTGACGCCGCTCGACGCCGCCCTCGGCACCGCGGCGAGTGTCGATGGGGTGCTGCACGGCCTGCAGCGTCGCACCCACCCGAACTCCGACGAGCTCATCGCGCGCGAATACCGCTACGGTGACCCGCTGCGTCGGGTGAACTGGGCGGCGACCGCCCGCCGCGGCGAGCTCATGGTGCGCGAGGAGGAGCAGCGCGGCGACCCCGAAGCGAGGCTCATCCTCGACACGACGCTCGCCGGGCGGCCGAAGTCCGCCTCGCTCCGCCGTGAGCGCGACGACAGCGGGCACCTCGGCTATGAGCTCGGCATCGAGATCGCCGCGTCCGTCGGGGTGCACCTGCTCGAGCGGGGCTTCCGCGTGCGCTGCGACCATCTCGCCGACCCCGAGCACGGCGCGCTCTCGGCGTCATCGCCCGGCGGCTATCGCATGCCGGGCGGCGACCGGTCACTGCTCGAGGACCTCGCCCGGCTCGAGGGTCCGGCTCGGCCGGGATCGGCTGCGGCGACGGAGGTCGCGTCCTACGCCCGGGATCGCCCGCGGGCGCGAGAGGCCCGGATGCCCGGGTTCGTCGTGCTCGTCGATCCTGACGAGCACGATGCGCGCTCGCTCATCGCCCTCCGCTCCGGCTTCGAGCCGGCGATCGCGTTCGTGCTCGAGAGCGTCGCTCCGAGTGTCATCGACGCCCTCGAGGAGGCCGACTGGCGTCTCGTGCGCGTGCGCCGGCCGGCGGAGATCGCCGGTGCCTGGGCGGGCACCGCGGTCCCTGCGCGACAGCAGCCTGCCGCGCGGGTCATGCGATCGCGCGCCATCGTGCCGCGCCCCGAGGGGGTGACGCCCGATGAACCTTGACCCGGTGCCGCTCACGCGCGCCCAGCGCCTCGCACTGACGACGGCGTCGTTCGTGTTCCTCGCGGTCGCCACGATGTCGCTCGGCCCCCTCATCGCGGGCAGCGGCTGGTGGTGGCTGTGCGCGTTCATCGCCGCGGGGGTGCTCTTCTCGGGAGTGGGGTTGCGTGCCCTGCGCGTTACCGCCGCACTCGTGCCGGTGCTCGAGCTCGTGGTGCTGCTGCTGTTGCTCACCCTCGTGTTCAGCGCCGGATCGAGCATCGCGCTCATCATCCCCACGCAGGGCACGTTCGAGACGTTCGCCCAGCTGTTCTCGGGCGCAGCGCGCACGATCGAGCAGCAATCGGTGCCTGCGATCCCCGTGCCGGCGCTCACGTTCGCGCTCGCGTTCGGTGTGGGCGTCCTCGCGGTCCTCGTCGACATCCTCGTGCAGACCGTGCGGATGCCCGCCCTCGCGGCGGCACCCGCCCTCGTGCCGATCCTCATCCCCGGCTTCATCATCGAGGCGGGCGCAGAGGTGCCCACGCTCGTGCTCGCCGCGGCCGCATATCTCCTGCTGCTGCGCATCGATGTGCGGGTGCGGCGGCGGGCACGCCTCGCAGCGGGCGACCTCGACGATGACGCGGCCACGGTCGTGCCGCCGAAACGCGTGCCGATCGCCTCGACCCTCGGCGCGACGCTCGGGCTCGCCGCCGTCGGCATCCTCACCGCTTCGGTGCTCGCGGCGTCGACGCCGAGCATCTCGACGAGCCTCCTGCTCGGTTCACCCGGTCAGGGCACCCTATTCGCCCGGGGTGTGAGCCCGTTCATCGACCTCGGTCGCGACCTCCGCCGACCCGCGCCCAGGCCGGCCTTCCACTACCTCGCGCGCGACAGCGATCGCCCCTACTTCACGCTGCTCACGCTCGACCGCTTCGAGGGCGAGGTGTGGGGCGTCACGGAGCAGGCGGTCGACGGCGACAACACCGTCGATGCGATGCCGCGCCCCGAGGGTCTCTCGAGCGCCGTCGCGACATCGGAGCATCCCATCGACGTCGTCGTCGACGAGGTGCGCACGACCTGGCTGCCGGTGCCGTATCCGACGACGAGCATCGAGGGGCTCGACGGTTCGTGGTTCTGGGATGCCGGTTCCCTCACGGTGCGCAGCGTCGACACGAACACTGCCGGCCAGCGATACCGGGTGAACCGGCTCGAGATCGACCCGACGCCCGCGCAGTTGCGCGCGGCCCCGCGCGTGCTCCCCGACGAGTTGGCACGGTTCCTCGAGCTGCCCGACGAGGTCCCGGCGATCATCGGCGAGACCGCGGCATCCGTCACGGCCGGAGCCGGCTCGCCGTACGACGCCGCCGTGGCGATCCAGGCCTACCTCCGGTCCAACGAGTTCGACTACTCCACGGAGGCACCGGTCGCCGAAGGCTACGACGGCGGCGGATTCGACGTGATCGCGAAGTTCCTCGAGGTGCGCGCCGGGTACTGCGTGCAGTTCGCCGCGACCATGGCGGTGCTGGCCCGCGAGTCCGGCATCCCGGCGCGCATCTCGATCGGCTACACGCAGGGCTCCCCGTCCGAGGAGCGGATCGACGGGGTGCAGCGCATGGAGGTCGACACGCATGACCTCCACTCGTGGCCCGAGCTCTACTTCGAGGGTGTCGGCTGGGTGCCGTTCGAGCCAACTCCCGGCCGCGGCACCGTGCCCGGGTACTCCCGGCCCGGCGCCGGGGAAGGCGCGAGCACCGCGACGCCGAGTGCCGCCCCTGCGACCCCCGGAGCGTCGGGTCGACCCGACGCCGACCCCGATCGCGGACTCGCCGGTGGCGCGAGCGATCCGTTCGCCACGAACGCCTGGTGGATCCGCGGCGGGGTGCTCACGCTCGTCGTGCTCGCGCTGCTGCTCATCCCCGCCGTGATCCGGGCCGGCCAGCGGCAGGCGCGACGCCGACGCATCCGAGCGGGGGAGTGGGCCGCGGATGCCGCGTGGGACGAGCTCACCGCCACCGCAGCCGATCTCGGGGCGGGTGTCGCCGACGTCGAGACACCGCGCGTCGTCGCGGCGCGGCTGAGCGAGCGTGAGGCGTTCACCGCCGACGAGCCTCGCACCGCCCTGGTCGCCCTGCGCGATGCGGTCGAACGCGAGCGCTACGGACCGGTGCGGCACGGAGCCGGCGCACCCGACGAGGGGCTCCTCGACGCGCTCTCGGTCGCCGTGGCCGCGCTCGCGGCCGATGCCCGCCCCGCCGAGCGCCTGGCGGCGGCTCTCGCGCCGCAGTCGCTGTTCGCGCGGGTACGGAGGGCGTTCGGCGAACGTCCGTCCGCCGGCGCGTAGAATCGTCCATCGTGGCCATTCAGCATTCACCGTTCCGCCTGAACGTGCGCGACATCCTGAACCGTCCGGGTGAGATGCGCGAGCAGCGACTCGCTGTGCCAGTCGTCGACCCGATGGGAGAGAGCCTCGTCGCCGTGCGCGCGGGCTCCGAGCTCGACGTCGACGTTCGACTCGAGTCGGTGCACGAGGGGATTCTCGCGACCGCCGAGGTCGACGCGATCGCCGAAGGGGAGTGCGGTCGGTGCCTCATCGACATCGCCCTGCCCGTCGAAGTCGAGTTCCAGGAGCTTTTCGCGTATCATTCTGGAGAAGCTTTCGAGTATGAGGTTCAAGACGACCACGTGGATCTTGAATCACTCATCCGAGATGCGGTAGTGCTGGCACTGCCGTTCCAGCCGGTGTGCCGGCCGGACTGCCCGGGTCTCGACCCTGAGACCGGGCTCCGGCTAGCCGATCATCCGGAACTCGTCACCCCTGAGCACGTCGACCCGCGATGGTCGGCGCTCGCTGGGTTCCCGGCTTCCCGAGACAACGGTTCGGATGACGCATCCGATACCGACCAGCAGAGAGAAGAGAGATAGACATGGCTGTTCCGAAGCGGAAGAAGTCACGCTCGAACACGCACGCGCGCCGTTCGCAGTGGAAGGCCGAGGTCCCCACCCTCGTCAAGACCGTCGAGAACGGCAAGGTCACCTACAGCCTCCCGCACCGTGCGAAGGTCGTCGAGGACTCCGCGGGCACCCCGCTCTTCCTCGAGTACAAGGGCCGCAAGGTCGCCGACGTCTAGTCGGCCAGAACCAAGCCTGCGACCGGTCGTGACGCGAACGGAGCACACAGGGCACGGGGAGTACACGCTCGACGAGTTGCAGCAGCGACTGCACATCGTCGTAGACCCCGAGCTGCTGCTGCTCGCGCTCACGCACCGGTCGTTCGCGTACGAGAACGGTGGCATCCCCACCAACGAGCGCCTCGAGTTCCTCGGCGATTCGATTCTCGGGCAGGCCGTCACCGTCAAGCTCTTCCGCGACCACCCCGACCTCGATGAGGGCGAGCTCGCCAAGCGTCGAGCGAGCCTCGTCTCGAGTGCCGCACTCGCAGAGGTCGGCCGGTCGATCGGTCTCGGCCCGTTCATCAGGCTCGGCCGTGGCGAGACCATGACCGGCGGCGCCGACAAGCCGTCGATCCTCGCCGACACCGTCGAGGCCATCATCGGTGCGGTCTACCTCGACGCCGGAGGCGATGCCGCCACGGCGCTCGTGCTGCGGCTCGTTGCGCCGCTCATGCTCGACCCCGCGCGATTCGGTGCGGCGATGGACCCGAAGACGAGCCTCCAGGAGATCGCCGCACGGCGCGGCGCCCCTGCGCCGGTCTACACGGTCGCCGAGAGCGGTCCCGACCACAACAAGCACTTCGTCGCGACCGTCACCGTCGGCGGGCTCGCCGAGGCGTCGGGCGAGGGCTCGAGCAAGAAGCAGGCCGAGATGGCCGCTGCCCTCGAGGCATGGACGGCGCTGAGCGCGCGCTGAGCTCGCACTGACGCGAGCCCCCACGACGTCCCCCTCCTCGGCATTGCCCGCCTGCGGTCCGTGTCGCACGACGAGACATCCCTCGCTCGAACGGCATACTGGTGACAGACGGCTCGAGGGGGTGACGCGCGTGCGACGAGGCACGAACGTCCATGCGCTCGGCGGATTCAACCAGATCGTCATCCTCGACACGATCCGGCGCAACCGCGAGGGACTGAGTCGCGTCGAGATCGCGGAGCACACGGGGCTGAGCGCGCAAACCGTCTCGAACGTGTCGCGCCGGCTGCTCGATGACGGCATCATCCGAGAGGCCGGGCAGCGCATACTCGGCGTGGGCAAGCCGCGGATCATCCTGCAGCTCGACCCCTCGGGCGGCTACGCGATCGGGGTGCACCTCGACCCCGCGGTGATCACCTATGTCGTGCTCGACCTCGACGGGCGCGTGGTGGCGCACACGGCGACGAGAACGCCTTCCGGCGTGGCGCCCGAACGGGTGATCGCCGGCATGCGCAATTCCATCGACGCCATCATCGCCGATGCCGGCGTCGATCGTTCGCGGGTGCTCGGAGTGGGCATCGCGGCTCCGGGACCCCTCGACCTCGAGCAGGGCGTGGTGCTCGACCCGCCGCTTCTCGAGGGATGGCACGGCGTGCCGCTCCGCGACGCCCTCGCGGAATCGACCGGCCTGATGGTGTTGCTCGAGAAGGACGTCACCGCGGCAACCGTCGCCGAGCTCTGGATGAGCTCCGGACACGAGCGCGACGACTTCATGTTCTTCTACTACGGCACGGGCGTCGGTGTCGGTCTCGCGATCGCGCACGAGGCGGTGCGGGGCGCGACCAACAACGCGGGCGATGCAGGGCACCTCATGGTGGACCCCGACGGGCCGGTCTGCAGCTGCGGGCGCCGCGGATGCCTCGGCGATGCCATCATGCCCCGAGCGCTCGTCGGGGGCGCGCTGTCGAGCGGCCTGATCGCTGCGCCCACTGGAGGGCTCGACGGTGTCGGGATCGACGAAGGCCTCGGGCAACTGGCGGCACTGGCCGCATCCGGAGATGCCGAGGCATCCCGCGTGCTCGAGCAGATGGCCGGTCGCATCGCGACCGCCGTCGTGACCGTCGCCAACCTGCTCGACCTCGACACGGTGGTCTTCGGCGGCCCGTATTGGAACCTCGTCTCACCGCTGGTCCTCGCGAGGATCGCCGAACTGGTCAACTCCTCCGACGCGCTCGTCACGACGCATCCGATCGCGGTGACCGTCTCGGCGATCGGCGATGACGTGGCTGCGGTCGGCGCGGCGTGCCTCGTGCTGGATGACGTGCTGTCACCTCGGCCGTCGGCGTTGCTGATCGCCACCTGACGCCGTTCGCGCGAACGTCCCCGGTGGCCGGCGAGTCGCACGTGAGCGGCGCAGATCAGGCTTGACAAGAATTAGTCCATGCATTTTAGTTATAGCCACACGGCTGGTTACCCACACAGCCGAGTCACCCCACACGGCCCTTGGCATGACGCCGACGTGGCAGCCACTTGGAATCAAAGGAGATCCATGAAGAGAACACTCTCGGCGACCGTCGCACTCGGCGCCGCAGGCCTGCTCGTCCTCACCGGCTGCTCGGCCGGCGGGAGCGAGGCATCCGACACCATCAAGGTCGCCTACCAGAAGTTCGGCACCTTCACCCAGCTCGACGCCCACATGAAGCAGGTCAAGGAGGCGTTCGAAGCGGAGAACACGGGCCTGACCGTCGAACTCGTGCCGATCGAGGCACAGCAGAACGACTACTTCACGAAGCTCGCGCTCATGAACCAGTCCGCCGCGACCGCACCCGACGTGATGTACGAGGACACCTTCATGGTGGAGTCCGACGCCGATGCCGGCTACCTCGCCCCGCTCGACGAGTACACCGGGGCCTGGGACGAGTGGGACATGTTCTACGACAACGCGAAAAGCGCGGGGCTCAGCTCCGACGGCAAGACGTACGGCATCCCCATGGGCACCGATACCCGTGCCCTCTGGTACAACAAGGACCTCTTCGAGCAGGCGGGCCTGCCGGTGCCATGGGAGCCCGCGACCTGGGAGGACGTGCTCGACGCGGCCGCGACGATCAAGGCGAAGCTGCCGGGCGTCGTCCCGCTGAACGTCTACTCGGGCAAGGCCCAGGGTGAGGCCGCGGCGATGCAGGGCTTCGAGATGCTGCTCTACGGCACCGGCGACACCCTCTACGACGCCGACACGAAGAAGTGGGTGACCGGCTCCCAGGGCTTCGAGGACTCCCTGACCTTCATCGAGGACCTCTACCAGGGCGGGCTCGGCCCGACACCCGAGCAGGCGCTCGACAAGAACATCGGCAACATCGTCGCCAGTGAGTGGCTCCCGCAGGGCAAGCTCGCGATCAACCTCGACGGCTCGTGGCTGAGCGGCACCTGGCTCGAGACCGGCACCGCGCCGTGGCCCGAGTGGAACGACGTCATGGGACAGGCGCCGATGCCCACCCAGAACGGCGATGACCCGGGAGCGAACAGCATGTCGGGCGGCTGGACCCTGGCGATGGGCTCCAAGTCGAAGAACAAGGACGCCGCATGGGACTTCATCGCGCTGGCCCTCGACAAGGACAACTCGCAGTCCTACGACATCGCGGCGAGCCAGATCGCGGTGCGCAGCGACGTCTCGGACGACCCCGACTACCAGGCGGCAAACCCGACGTTCGGCTTCTTCTCCGAGATCGTCGCGGTGACCAACTTCCGTCCGGCCACGAGCGACTACGGCAAGATCTCGAGCGAGATCACCATCGCGATGGAGGCGGTGATGACCGGGCAGCAGAGTCCCGCTGACGCCGCGGCCGCCTACGACGAAGCCGTCGTGAGGATCGTGGGCGAAGAGAACACCACGAGCTAACCGATGGCCATCGTCGTAGAAGATGTACGACCCGTCGCCGGGTCGGGCCGGGGATCCGCTCCTCGGCCCGGCCGGTCGAAGGTCGGAGTCCGCCGCTCCCTCGTGCGCAGCATCCCGCTGGTGCCCGCGATCGTGCTGCTCGCGATCTTCCTGCTGGGTCCGGTGCTCAGCTCGTTCTACGGGTCGTTCACCGACGCATCGCTCACCGGATCGGCGGCTCAGGGGGCGTCGTTCGTCGGCTTCGCCAATTACGCGGAGCTCTTCGCCGACCCCGACTTCCCGAAGTCGATCATCTTGACGCTGGTGTTCCTGGTGGCGTCGGCGATCGTCGGCCAGAACGTGATCGGCCTCGGGCTCGCGATCCTGATGCGCTCCTCGAGCCGGTTCACGCGTGGCATGGTCGGCACCTTCGTCGTGACCGCGTGGGTGCTCCCCGAGATCGTGGCGTCGTTCGCCGCCTACGCGTTCTTCAACGACACCGGCACGCTCAACACGCTGCTCGGCTCCGTCGGCCTCGAGGGGGCGAACTGGCTCTACGCGACGCCGATGCTCGCGGTCATCCTCGCGAACATCTGGCGGGGCACCGCATTCTCGATGCTCGTGTACTCGGCGGCGTTGCAGGACGTGCCGCCCGAGATCACCGAGTCGGCCGAGGTCGACGGGGCACGCGGATGGCAGCGGCTCGCGTTCATCACCGTGCCGATGATCAGGCGCAGCATCTCGACCAACCTGATGCTCACGACCCTCCAAACGCTGTCGGTGTTCACGCTCATCTTCGTCATGACGGGCGGAGGGCCGGGGACCGACAGCTCGACGCTGCCCGTGCTCGCCTACCAAGAGGCGTTCCAGTTCGGCAAGCTCGGCTTCGGAACCGCGATCGCCACGATCCTGCTCCTCGTCGGAGCCGTGTTCTCCGTGGTGTACCTCCGCGCGCTCAAGCCCGAGGTGGACTGACCATGGGCATGACCTCGCCCAGCCGGCGCAGTCTCCGCACCGTGTCGAACGGTGTGCTGCTCCTCGTGGGCATCGCCTTCGCACTGCCGCTCGTGTGGCTGGTGCTCGCCTCGGTCGACGAACGCGCGACCCTGTCGATCAAGCTGCCCGGCGCCGTCTCCCTCCAGAACTTCGTCGACGTCATGACGCCCGAGAAGGCCTTCGTTCCGCTGCTGAACAGCCTGGTCCTGTCCGGCGGATGCGCCCTCATCACCGTCGTCGTCGCCGTGCTGGCGGCCTACCCGCTGTCGCGCTACCGGATGCGCATCAACAAGCCGTTCCTCTACGGGGTGCTGTTCGGCACCTGCCTGCCGATCACCGCGATGATGGTTCCGGTCTACAGCCTCTTCGTCGCTTTCAACCTGATCGATTCAATGGGCGGCACGATCCTCTTCCTGGCCGCCACGAGCTTGCCGATGGCCATCTACATGACCAAGAGCTTCATGGACAGCGTCCCCGTCAGCCTCGAGGAAGCCGCGTGGATGGACGGGGCCTCGATGATGACGACGCTCATGCGCGTCGTCGTGCCGCTCATGCGGCCGGGCCTCGCGGTGGTGTTCATCTTCGTGTTCATCGGGGCCTGGGGGAACTTCTTCGTGCCGTTCGTGCTGCTGCTCTCGCCCGACAAGCTCCCCGCCGCGGTCAGCATCTTCGCCTTCTTCGGGCAATACGGCACCGTCGCGTACGGCCAGCTCGCCGCCTTCTCGCTGCTCTACTCAGTTCCCGTCATCACCCTGTACGTGTTCATCTCACGCGTGCTCGGCGGTTCGTCCGCACTCGCAGGCGCCGTCAAAGGCTGACCCGCACCCGATCCACTAGGAGCCTCCCATGCACGACAACTCCGCCCTCGTCCGCGCCCGGATCGCCCGGTTCGTGGAGGAACGCGTGAAGCCGGCCCTCTACAGGGACAGCGCGGGGCTCACCCTCAGCGCGTGGGAGGTGCCCGACGAACCGGTTCCGTTCGCCGAGGCCGTGGGGCAGGCCTTCGAGCCGTTCACGATCGGGTCTGCGTGGGGCAAGCCGTGGGGCACCACCTGGTTCCACGTCACCGGCACCGTGCCCGAGGCGTGGAAAGGACTCGACGGGGTGGTCGAACTCGTCGTCGACCTCGGGTTCCTCTCGGGCCAGTCGGGCTTCCAAGCTGAAGGACTCGTGTTCGACCCGGCCGGACGCATCATCAAGGCCATCGAGCCGTTCAACGACCACGTGCCCCTCGAGGTCGGTCCTGGCGGACGGATCGACGTCTACATCGAGGCGGCCTCGAATCCGGATGTCGGGAGCGACTGGAGCTTCCGGCCGACACCGGTCGGCGACAAGGCGACCGCCGGCACGCAGCCCATCTATCGATTGCGCAGGGTCGATGTCGCACTGCTCGACACGGAGGTGTGGGAGTTGCAGATGGACATCTGGACGCTCACCGGCCTCATGGATGCGCTCAGCCCCGACCTGCCGCGCAGGGCCGACATCCTGCGCGCCCTCGAGGCGGTCGTCGATGTGATGGATCCGGTCGATGTGTCGGGCACGGCCGCGACCGGCCGGGCGATCCTCGCGCCGGTACTGGCGCAACCGGCGTACGCGAGCGCCCACCGCGTTGTCGCCGTCGGCCATGCGCACATCGACTCGGCCTGGTTGTGGCCGGTGCGCGAGACGATCCGCAAGTGCGCGCGCACCTTCTCCAACGTGCTCGACCTGATGGATCACGACCCCGGCTTCGTCTTCGCCGCCTCCTCGGCGCAGCAATACGCCTGGATGAAGGAGCACTATCCCGAGCTCTTCGAGCGGATCCGGGCACGAGCGGCCGAGGGCAGATTCGTGCCGGTCGGCGGGATGTGGGTCGAGTCCGATACGAACATGCCGGGAGGGGAGGCGCTCGCGAGGCAACTGATGGCAGGGAAGCAGTTCTTCATGCGCGAGTTCGGCATCGAGCCGCTCGAGGTGTGGCTGCCGGATTCGTTCGGCTACTCCGCGGCGTTCCCGCAGATCGCGGTCGCGGCCGGCTCGCGGTACTTCCTGACGCAGAAGACGAGCTGGAACGAGACGAACACGATGCCGCACCACACCTTCTCGTGGGAGGGGATCGACGGCTCGCGCATCTTCACGCACTTCCCGCCCGTCGACACCTACAACGCCGTGCTCTCGGGGGAGGAGTTGGCCAAGGCGCAACGGCAGTACGCCGAGAAGGGGGCGTCGAACATCTCGCTGGTGCCGTTCGGATTCGGTGACGGCGGCGGCGGGCCGACGCGCGAGATGCTCGCAGCCGCATCACGCACCGCCTCCCTCGAGGGCTCGCCGACCGTGACCGTCGCGTCGCCGCAGGCGTTCTTCGAGGAGGCCGAGCGCGACTATCCCAACCCTCCGGTGTGGTCGGGCGAGCTCTACCTGGAGTTCCATCGCGGAACCTACACCTCCCAAGCGAGGACGAAGGCCGGCAACCGCCGCAGCGAGCACCTCCTCCGGGAGGCCGAGCTCTGGGCTGCGACCGCAGCGGTGCGCACGGGCGCCGACTATCCGTACGAGCGCCTCGCCGGGCTGTGGCATTCGGTGCTCCTCCTGCAGTTCCACGACATCCTGCCGGGCACCTCGATCGCCTGGGTCCACCAGGTCGCAGAGGAGAACTACCGGCGGATCGCGGCAGAGCTCGAGGACATCATCGGTGCCGCCATCTCCGCGCTCGGTGCGGGTGCCGCCGAAGGGCGCACGGTCGCCTTCAACGCGTCTCCCTTCGCCGTGTCGGGGGTTGCGGCGATGTCCGCGGGTCCCGTCGACCCGCCGAGTGCGGTGAGCGTCGAACGCGACGGTGCGGGATTCGTGCTCGAGAACGCGCGGCTTCGCGTCTCGATCGACGGGCAGGGACTGGTCACGTCGCTGGTCGACGTGAGCACCGGCCGCGACGCCGTCCCGGCCGGGCAGGCCGGCAACCTGCTGCAGCTCTTCAGGGATACACCCACGCAGTGGGACGCGTGGGACATCGACTACCACTACCAGCGCTCCGGCAGGGAGCTCCGCGATGCGGAGTCGGTCGAGTTGGTGACGGATGCCCCGGAGCGGGCGAGCATCCGCGTCGAGCGCCGGTTCGGGGCATCCGCCGTCTCCCAGACGCTGACCCTGGCGGGTGACGGCACCGCCCTCGAGATCGAGACTACGGTCGATTGGCATGAGCAGCAGAAGCTGCTGAAGCTCGCCTTCCCGCTCGACGTGCACGCCGAGCGTGCAGCATCAGAGGTGCAGTTCGGTCACGTGCACCGGCCGACGCACGTGAACACCTCGTGGGACGCGGCCCGCTTCGAGACGTGCGCCCACCGATGGGTGCACGTCGCAGAGCCGGGTTTCGGCGTCACGGTCGCCAACGACTCGACCTACGGCCATGACATCACCCGGACGACGAGAGCGGACGGCGGCACCACGACGCTGGTGCGGCAATCGCTGCTGCGTGCCCCGCTGTTCCCCGACCCGCAGAGCGACCAGGGCCGTCACCGCCTGCGCACCTCGGTCGGAATCGGCGCCGACGTGCTGGACGCTGCCGGTGAAGGGTACCGGCTCAACCTGCCGCTTCGGATCGTGGACGACGCGAGCACCGTGGCACCGCTGGTTCGCAGCGACTCGCCGAGCATCGTGGTCGAGTCCGTGAAGCTCGCGGAAGACCGATCCGGCGACCTCATCGTGCGTCTCTACGAGGCCCGCGGGGCCCGGGCAGGGGGGATGGTGACGGCTGGATGCGAGGTGTCGGGCATCGTGGAGACCGACCTGCTCGAGCGTGCCGTTGCGGAGCCTGCTGCGCTGGCCGCCGTCGACGTCGATGGTGCGAGTGCCGAGCTGCGACTTCGTGCCTTCCAGCTCGTCACCCTTCGCTTCCGTCGCAACGAGGGCTCCGGAGAGCAGACGCGAGCGTAGTCTCGAGAGATGCCCGAACTGCCCGAGGTCGAAGTCGTCAGGGCCGGGCTCGCGCTCGCCGTCACCGGCGCCCGGGTCACGGCGGTCGACGTGCTCGACACGCGCGCGCTGACACGCCACGACGAGGCATCCGGCGACTTCGAGGCGCTCCTCACCGGCGCGAGCATCGAAGCGGCGGTGCGGCGGGGCAAGTTCCTCTGGCTGCCGATCGGCCACGACCGCGCCGTCGTGGGTCACCTCGGCATGAGCGGGCAACTGCTGCTCCGCACCCCCGACCATCCGGGAGACGACCGGCACGCCCGGATCCGCCTGCACCTCGAGCATCCCGAACTCGGGGAACTGCGCGTGGACTTCGTCGACCAGCGCACCTTCGGTTCGCTCGCCATCGATCGGCTCGTGGCCGCAGCCGACGGTGAGATCGCCGGATTCTCGGCTGGCGTCACGGGGGAGTGGTCGCGATCGCTGCCATCGCAGGTCGCGCACATCGCGCGCGACCCGATCGACCCCGCCTTCTCCGACGACGCATTCGTCGACGCGCTCGCGCGCAGGGCTTCGGCGGTGAAGCGAGTGCTCCTCGACCAGGGCGTCGTGAGCGGCATCGGCAACATCTACGCCGACGAGGCGCTCTGGGCAGTCCGGATGCACGCCGAGCAACCCGCTGCTTCGCTCGGGCGGCGCCGCTCCCGCGAGCTGCTCGCCGCAGTGCGCGAGGTGCTCGAACGCGCGCTCGCCGAGGGCGGCACGAGCTTCGACGCCCAGTACGTCAACGTCAACGGGGCCTCCGGCTACTTTGCGCACTCGCTGAACGCCTACGGGCGGGCCGGGTTGCCGTGCCCCCGCTGTGGCACGCCGATGGTGCGCGAGCCGTTCATGAACCGGTCGTCGCACCGGTGCCCCAGATGCCAGCGGCTCCGGATGCCGCGCCACCCGGCCTCCGCCTGAATGCGGCTCCTCCGGCAGCCGGGCCACGGCGCTCCCTGCTTTTAGTTGACGTATCAACAAGCCTCGCGGCCGGTTCGGTCGCCTCAGTCGCGCTGCCAGACCGCCTCGAGGCCGCACCGGCGGAAGCCGAGCGCGACGTTGATCGCGAGCATGTGGTCGTTCTCGTCGGCGTTCCAGGTGTAGACCACGGTGCGTTCGGGCGCGACCTCGGTGAGCCGTGCCAGGTTCGCGAGCTTGGTGAGCATGCCGAGGCCGTGCCCCCGGTGCGGGCCGACCACCAGGGTGTCGCTCTGGAAGGCGACCTCGCGTTCGAGCGGCAGTTCCAGCTCGGTGTATCCGGCGAGGCTGCCATTGGGAGCCACCGCAGCCGCCACGAGCAGGGTCCTGCCGCCGTCGAGTGACTCGCCTTCGCGCTCGCGAACGCGCGCGGCATCCCAGCGCTCCTCGTCGATCGTGATGCCGCCGGCCGGGACGTCGAGGGCCATGCGCCCCCTGGCAGCCGCGTACGCGTCGACGAGCCGCGCCGGGGTGCGGTCGGTCCAGAGCTCGAGCCGGTAGCCGAGCGCGTTCGCACGCGCCGTGCGCGTATCGAGCTCGCTGCGGAACTCGTCGGCTCGGCCGCTGACGACGAGGCTGCTCACGCGCTCGAGCTGGGCGAGGTCGTATCCGTGCGCCGCGGCGAAGCCGGCGGCGGGAACGGATGCCGGCAGCGCGGCGTCCCCCTCGGGCGCGCGCAGCACGGGGCCGTCAGCCGGGGCGCTTTCGGCGTCCGCATGATCGGAGTACGCGACGATCGTGGAGCGGCCGAGGTCGCGAGCTGCGTCCTCGGCGGCGGCGAGCAGACGTGAGCCGACGCCCTGTCGCCGATGCCGCGGCTGCACGCCGAGGGTGAGCTCGACAGTGCTCGCCCCGGCGTCGCGCTCCCACTCGAGGCCCGCCCGGCCGATCATCGTGTCGCCGTCCCAGGCGCCGATCCAGGCGTGCCCGCGGTGGCGATCGTTGCGGTGCGCGGCGAGGAGCTCGGCCGCGCTGTACGCGAAGTCCTCGTGTCCCCAGTTCGCGCGCTCGAGCTCGACGCCGAGCTCCGCGGACGACTCGAACTCCCGGGCCGCGGGCGTGCCCAGGGCATCGGGCACGGCCACCGGGCGGATGTCGATGGGCATGTGCTCTCCTCCCGCCACGTCTGGGCAGCCGCCCAGACTAAACCCGGTGCCGTCGTCATGGCAAGAGCGATCCGCGTCATCGCGGCGAGGGCGAATGGGGAGGGAGGCGAACCTCGGATACGGTAGTCCGCAGCGCGCTCGCGAGTCGGAAGGGTGGGACGTGTACCTCAAGAGCCTGACGCTGAAGGGATTCAAGTCCTTCGCGCAGCCGACGACCTTCGCCTTCGAACCCGGCGTGACCTGCATCGTCGGCCCCAACGGCTCCGGAAAGTCCAACGTCGTCGACGCGCTCGCCTGGGTCATGGGGGAGCAGGGGGCCAAGACCCTCCGCGGCGGCAAGATGGAGGACGTCATCTTCGCCGGCACCTCCACCCGCGGTCCGCTCGGCCGCGCCGAGGTGAGCCTCACGATCGACAATTCCGACGGTGCGCTTCCGATCGAGTACAGCGAGGTCACCATCTCGCGCACGCTGTTCCGCAACGGTGCGAGCGAATACGCCATCAACGGCGAGACCTGCCGGCTCCTCGACGTACAGGAGCTGCTGAGCGACTCCGGCTTGGGCCGTGAGATGCACGTGATCGTCGGACAGGGACAGCTCGACGCCGTGCTGCACGCCACCCCCGAAGACCGCCGCGGCTTCATCGAAGAGGCCGCGGGCATCCTGAAGCACCGGCGCCGCAAGGAGAAGACCCTCCGCAAGCTCGATGCGATGCAGGCGAACCTCACCCGGCTCTCCGACCTCGCGGGCGAGATCCGGCGCCAGTTGAAGCCGCTCGGACGCCAGGCCGAGGTCGCACGCGAGGCTGCGACGATCGCCGCCGTCGTGCGCGATGCACGCGCGAGGCTCCTCGCCGACGAGGTGGTCGGCCTCCGCCGCGCGCTCGAGGAGCACGGCAAGAGCGAGCATGAACGGCACAGCGAGCGCCTCGTGCTGCAAGATGAGCTCGAGCAGCATGAGGCGCGCGTCGCGCGGCTGGAGCAGGCGCAGGGCGGCGACGCCGTCGATGCCGCCAGGTCGACGACCCACGCGCTCGAGTCGGCGCAGGAGCGGCTCCGCGCGCTCGACTCCCTCGCTCGGCAGCGCATCGCCCTGCTCGGGGGAGCGAGCGAGCAATCGGATGCCGCGCCGAGCGTCACCCGCTCGATGATCGACGACGCCGGGGCCGAACTCGACACGATCCGCGCCGGCGTCGGCTCGGCGGCATCCGCCCTCGACGTCGCAGTCTCCCAGACTCGCGAGGCCCGCGACGCGCTCGACCTCGTCGACGAGCGGATCGCGGCGCAGAGCGCTCGCGTCACCGCATACGACCTCGAGGTCTCGAAGCTCGCCGGACAAGCCGACACCGCCGCCTCGAACCTCACCGCCGCTCGCGGCGAAGTGCTCCGGCACACGAACGCGATGGAGGCGTCCGCCGCCCGCGGCCGGGTCGCCGCGGAGGAACTCGCCCGGATCGAGGCCGAAGCCGACGCAGGCGAGATCGGCGAGACCGATCTCGACGAGGCCTACGAGCTCGCGCAAGCCGCCGTGTTCGAGGGCGAGGGCGAGATCGAACGACTCCGCGAGGAGCTGCACACGCACGAACGCGAACGCGATGCGCTCGCAGCCCGCAGCGCGGCGCTCTCGCTCGCCCTCGACCAGAAGGACGGCTCGGCCGCGCTCGTCGCGGCCGGCGTCGGCGGCGTACGCGGGCTCCTCGCCGAAGCGCTGCATGTCGAGCCGGGCTTCGAGCCGGCGATCGCCGCCGCGCTCGGCTCGCTCGCCGATGCCGTGCTCGTCGACGATCGAGCCGCCGCCTACCGGGCGCTCTCGCACGCCGAAGAGGGCGCCATGGGCCGGGTCGCGCTCGCGTTCGCCGACCCGGGCGTCGCTCCGGCGGCAGCGCCGGCGATCGAGGGGCTCACCGCGGCATCCGAGGTCGTCACCGCTCCAGCCGGCGTGCTGGGCCTGCTCGCCGAGGTGCTCATCGCCGACGACCTCGCCGCGGCTCGCGCCGCCGAGGAGCGCGTCGCAGCGCTCGCCCGGCCCGCCACCGTCATCACGAAGGATGGCACGGTCGTCGGCCGCTTCGTCATCCGCGGTGGAACCGGCCAGCAGCAGAGCCGCATCGAGCTCTTCGCCGAGCGCGACCGCGCGAGCGCGCGGCTCGAGGAGGTGCGCAGCGAGATCGAGCGCTCGCGCTACGACCTCACCGAGCAGCGCGCGATCGTCGAGCGGTCGAAGGAGCAGTCGAAGCAGGCCCTCGCTGCACTTCGCGAGTTCGACGCGCAGCTCGCGCAGCGCACCGAGCGGCTGAATCGCGCCCGAGTGCAGGTCGAGGCGGCGACCGCGGAGACCGAACGCCTCGAGCAGGCGGCGCAGAAGGCACAGGAGCGCGTCGCCGACGCCGAGCTCGCGGCGACCGAGGCGAAAGCGGCACTCGATGCCGCCCGGGCAGTGGCTCGGCCGGTGCTCGACACCACGGAGCGCGACGGAACACTCGCTGCGCTCGAACGCGCCCGCGAAGGCGAGGTCGAGGCGCGGCTCCGGCTCGAGACGGCGAAGGAGCGCGTGCGTGCCGAGGAGGCGCGTGTTCGAGCGATGGAGCGCCAGTTCGAAACGGAGCAACAGGCTGCCGCGGATGCCGCGCGCCGCGCCGTCATCCGTCGCGCCCAGCTCGAGGCGGCCGCGCGCGTCGCCGAGTCACTGCCGGCAGCCCTCGCCTCCGTCGATGGTTCGGTCGCCGAGGCGCGCGTCGCGCTCGGGCGCGCAGAGGCCGAGCGTGCCAGCCGCAACGAGGAGCTCCAGGGGCTCCGACGTCAGGAGGCCGTGGTGCGCGAGCGCCTGCACGCCGTCACCGAAGACGTGCACGGCCTCGAGTTGCGCATCTACGAGAAGAAGCTGCACGTCTCAGGACTCGTCGAACGGGCAGAGTCCGAGCTCGGACTCACCGAAGCGGTGCTCGTCGCCGAGTACGGGCCCGACGAGGAGATCCCCGCCGAGACCGAAGACGGCGAGCCCCGCCCGTTCCGCCGCGAGGAGCAGCAGCGCCGGCTGCAGGGCGCAGAACGCAAGCTCGCGCAGCTCGGGCGGGTGAACCCGCTCGCGCTCGAGGAGTTCGCCGCGCTCGAGCAGCGCCACGTGTTCCTCACCGAGCAGCTCACCGACCTCGCCAACACCCGGAAAGACCTGCTCACGATCATCGACGAGATCGACGGCAAGATGGAGTCGATCTTCCGCGGCGCCTTCGAAGACACCCGCGATGCGTTCGCCGCGGTGTTCCCGGTGCTCTTCCCGGGCGGCACGGGCAGCATCTCGCTCACCGACCCCGAGAACATGCTCACGACGGGTATCGAGGTGTCGGTGAAGCCGGCCGGCAAGAAGATCGAGCGCCTGTCGCTGCTGTCGGGCGGCGAGCGCTCGCTCGCGGCGGTCGCCTTGCTCATCGCGATCTTCAAGGCTCGACCGAGCCCGTTCTACATCCTCGACGAGGTCGAGGCGGCACTCGACGACGCGAACCTCGGGCGCCTCCTCACGACGCTCGAAGACCTGCGCGAGTCGAGCCAGCTCATCGTCATCACCCACCAGAAGCGCACGATGGAGATCGCCGACTCGCTCTACGGGGTCTCGATGCGCCAGGACGGCGTCTCGGCTGTCGTCGGGCAGCGGGTGCGCGAGGACCGCGAGGCGCGCGCGAGCTGAGCGGATGCCGCGGCATCCACTCGACCGGGCTCACGTGAGCCTGCGGTCGTCGGGCTCGACGATGCGGAACCAGCGATAGCCGTAGGCGTCGAGCTGCACGTCGATGCGCCCGGACGCGTCGAGGTCGTAGCGATCGTCGTGGAAGAGATCGGACAGGACCGACTCCTCGGCGACCGGCCCGAGCGCAAGACTGACGATCGCCGGCCTCGATGCGAAGTTGTGCAGCGCCACGAACCGGCCCACATCAGCCGTGATGCGATGCGCGAGCACGGCGTCATCTCCGCTCTCGAGCACATCGAGGGCACCCCAGCCGATCTCGGGAGAGCTGCGATACCGCTCCGCGAAGCTCCTGATGGTGCCGAACAGTGATTCGGGGTCGTGCATCTGCGCCTCGACGTTCACGTGCGCCGGTGCATAGCCATCGGTCGGCGGCGTCGCGATGAGCTTGCGCGGCGCGGCACGGGAGAAGCCCCCGTTCGCCTCGCCGGTCCACTGCATCGGCGTGCGCACCGTCATCCGGCCGCCCTCCTCGCGGTTCTCGCCCATCCCGATCTCCTCGCCGTAGAAGAGCGCCGGAGTTCCCGGCAGCGAGAACAGCAGGCTGTAGACCATCCGGATGCGGCGGGGTTCGCCGTCGAGCATCGGCGGAAGGCGCCGGGCGATACCTCGTCCGTAGACGCGCATCCACTCCTCCGGCGCGAACGCGTCGAACACCTCCCGGCGTTCGTCGTCGCTCAGCTTGTCGAGCGTGAGCTCGTCGTGGTTGCGCACGAAGTTGACCCATTGCGCCTCGGGTTCGAGCGCCGGGCGCCGGGCGAGCATCTCGGCGAGCGGCCGGGCGTCCTCCCGGGCGAGCGCGAGGTAGAGCCGCTGCATCCCGAGGAAGTCGAACTGCATCGTGAGCTCGGGCGGATCGCCCGGTTGGCCGAAGAACTCGAGTTGCTGGTCGTACGGCAGGTTCACCTCACCGAGGAGCACCGCGTCGCTCGAGCGACGCTGCAGGAACCGGCGGATGTCGCGGAGGAACTCGTGCGGGTCGCCGATCTCGACCCCTACGGGCGGCTCGATGAGGAACGGAACGGCGTCGACCCGGAATCCCGAGATGCCGAGCTCAAGCCAGAAGCCGATGGTCTTCGCGATCTCGTCCCGCACCCCCGGGTTCGCGATGTTCAGGTCGGGCTGGTGCCGATAGAAGCTGTGCAGGTAGTACTGGCCGGTGCGCTCGTCGAGCTCCCACACGCTGTCCTCCTCGCCCGGGAAGACCGTCTTCGCCTGCTTCGCGGGCGGTTCGTCGCGCCAGACGTAGAAGTCGCGGAGCGGCGCCGTCCGGCTCCGCCGCGCGGACTTGAACCACGGATGCCGGTCCGACGTGTGGTTCATGACGAAGTCGATGATGACCCGCATGCCGCGATCGCGCGCGGTGCGCGTGAACTCCGCGACGTCGCCGAGCGATCCGAGGCGGTGATCGACACCCGTGAAATCGGTGATGTCGTAGCCGTCGTCTCGGTCGGGCGTCGGCTGGAACGGCATCAGCCAGATGCAGGTGACACCGAGATCGGCGAGGTGGTCGAGCCGATGCGCGAGGCCCTCGAAGTCGCCGGTGCCGTCGTCGTTCCAGTCCATGTAGGTCTCGATGTCGAGGCAGTAGACGACGGCGGTCTTCCACCAGAGGTCGCTGCGGTCGGTGATCTTCATCGGCCCACCGCCTTGAGCGCCGGCAGCACGTGCTCGCCGAAGGTGTCGATGAACGCGTCCTGCTCGGTGCCGACATGATGCAGGTAGATGCGGTCGAAGCCGAGTTCGGCGAGTTCGGTGAGCTTCGCGAGATGGCGCGCCGGGTCTGCCGAGACCTGCACGGTCCGGGCCACGTCGTCGGGCGTGGCATCCGCCGTGCGCTCGTCGAAGGCCTGGGGCGTGTCGAGCTCCCAGGCGAGGGGCGCGGGCACGAGGCCGCTGCGCCACTGCTCGTGTGCGATCGCACGTGCCTCCTCGTCGGTCGGCGCCCAGCTCAGGTGCACCTGCACGGCGGTGGGACCATGACCGCCGGCGTCGCGATACGCGTCGATGACGTCGCGCAGGGCGTGCCGGGGCTGGTCGACGGTGATGAGGCCATCGGCCCACTCCGCTCCATCACGCGCGGTCTCGGCGCTCACGGCCGCGATGATGAGCGGCGGCGGCACGTCGGGCAGGCTCCAGATCCGAGCCCGGTCGACTCGTACGAGGCCGTCGGTCGTCACTTCCTCGCCCCTGAGGAGGCGCCGGATCACGTCGACCGTCTCGCGGAGCCGCGCGTCGCGTTCCTCCTTCGGCGGGAAGGGCTCGCCGGTCACGTGCTCGTTGATGGCCTCGCCGCTGCCGAGCGCGGCCCAGAACCGGCCCGGGAACATCGAGGCGAGCGTCGCGGCGGCCTGCGCCGTCAGCGTCGGATGGTATCGCTGGCCCGGCGCGGTGACGACCCCGAACGGCAGCCCGGTCGCCTGCATGGCGGCACCCAGCCAGCTCCAGGCGAAGCCCGACTCGCCCTGCCGGACGCTCCATGGTGCGAGGTGGTCCGAGCACATCGCGGCGTCGAAGCCCGCCCCCTCGGCGCGTTGCACCGCGTGCAGGAGACGTGCAGGGGGGAGTTGTTCGTGCGAGGCGTGGAATCCCACGATCGTCATCCGCTGTCCTTTCGTCCAATCGAGGCTCTCGTGGCGGATGGAGGGCGACAACCCCTTGCGTCGCGGCGCACGATCGGTGTAACCGCGCGCTCTAGGCTTGACGCATGGCAGAACGCGCATCCTGGTCGCTCGGATCCGCCCTTCGCGGCGTCTTCGGGGCGAAGACGATCGACGACGAAACGTGGGACGACCTCGAGGCAGCGCTCATCCGGGCCGATTTCGGTCCTGCCGTCACCGAGGAGATCGTCGAGGCCATCAAGGCGCAGGTCGAGCGATTCAAGACCACCGACCCGCGCGACGTGCAACGGATGCTGCGGGAGCTCATCGAGGAACGCCTCTCGAAGTACGACCCCACGCTGAAGCTGACCGAGCGCCCCGCCGTAGTGCTCGTCGTGGGCGTGAACGGCGTCGGAAAGACGACGACGATCGGCAAGTTCGCGAAGTTCCTCCGCAACTACGACCGCAGCGTCGTCGTCGGTGCGGCCGACACGTTCCGCGCCGCGGCGGTCGACCAGCTCGCGACCTGGGCCGAGCGCGCGGGCGCGTCAGTGGTTCGGCCCGAGCGCGAGGGTCAAGATCCGGCATCCGTCGCCTTCCAGACCGTGGAGCAGGCCAAGCGCGACGGCACCGAGATCGTGATCATCGACACCGCCGGCCGCTTGCAGACCAAGGGCGGGCTCATGGACGAGCTCGGCAAGATCAAGCGCGTCATCGAGAAGCAGGCGCCGATCTCCGAGGTGCTGCTCGTGCTCGACGCCACGACGGGCCAGAACGGGCTCGCACAGGCCGAGGCGTTCATCCTGCACGCGGGCGTCACGGGACTCGTGCTCACGAAGCTCGACGGCTCGGCGAAGGGCGGATTCGTCATCGCCGTGCAGGAGAAGACCGGGCTCCCGATCAAGCTCATCGGCCAGGGCGAGGGCATCGGCGACCTCACGGGATTCACCCCCCACGTCTTCGCGCAGAAGCTCGTCGGCTGACAGAAGAGGAACGACATGGCGATCGAACACGACTACTTCGGACTCATCGGCGACTACTGGGCGGAGCGCAAGGAGTACGGCGACCAAGACGTCGAGGTCGTGCTCGACGCCGACGACGACAGGGTCTCGACGGCGTCGCTCGACGCGGCAGCCGGCATGGTCGGCGAGCTCGAGCTCATCGACGACGAACTGCGCTCGTCATTCGTGAACCAGATCGACTCGGGCGGCAGCGCGGTGATGCGCTTCCTCGAGGCGATCCTGAACGGCGAAGAGGCGGATGCCGCCCGCGCGGCGATCCACCGCGACTCCGGCGATCACGACATCGACGTGCTTCGCTCACTGAGCCTTGTTCGCGTCGACCTCCGGCCCGACGCCGATGGCCCCGGCGAGGTCTTCGCCGAGTTCGAGTACGGGCTCGCCCCAGAAGACACCGAGGCCCGGCTCGTCGCCTCGATCGACATCGGGCGCGAGATCGTCGACGTGCGCTTCGACGCCTGAGCTCAGGCCCGAGAGCCGGCGCGCGCCGCGAGTGCGTTCGCGGCGTCGCGGTACCGTTCGCGCATCGCGGCATCGGGGTGCGCGGGCACCGACGTCGCGATCTCAGCCGACCACGCGGGGAGTGCCCCGTTGAGCGCCCACGCCGCTTGCCTCGCTGCACCGTCGGCGACGTACTCCGAGGGCGCGGGCACGTCGACGGCGACGTCGAAGACGCGGCCGGCGATCTCGCGCACTGCGGGATTCGCAGCCGCGCCCCCGATGAGGAGCACGCGGTCGACCACGACGCCGGCGCGACGGATGCCGTCGAGCCCGTCGGCGAGTGCGCAGAGCATCCCTTCGACCGCCGCTCGTGCGAGGTTCTCGCGCGTCGTCGAGGCGAGCGACATGCCGCTGAGCTCTGCGCGCGCGTTCGGCACGTCGGGAGAGCGTTCGCCCTCGAACCACGGCACGAGCACGAGCCCGTCGGCGCCCGACTCGGCGGCGAGTGCGAGCGTCGCGAGCTCGTCTGCGTCGACGCCGAGGAGGGACGCGATCGAGCCGAGCACGCGCGCCGCGTTCAGCGTCGCCACGAGGGGCAGGAAGGCGCCGCTCGCGTCGGCGAACCCGGCGACGGCGCCAGTCGGATCGTGCACCGGTCGCCCGGTGACGGCGAAGACCGTGCCGCTCGTGCCGATGGAGACGACGGCATCGCCCTGGCCGGCGCCGAGTCCGAGTGCCGCGGCGGCGTTGTCGCCGGCGCCGGCTGCGACGAGCGCTCCGGCGGGTGTGCGTCCGGCCGCTTCGGCGGGCCCGAGCACTCGGGGCGTGCGGGGCGTCCGGCCGAGCGCGAGCTCCAGGAGCTCGGCGTCGACCTCCCCGGTCTCGGGGTTCCAGTAGGCCGTGCCCGACGCGTCGGACCGATCGGTCGTGAGTGCGTCGAGGTCGGGGCCGAGCGGGGCATCCGCGGCATCCGCAGGGCCGTAGCCCCGAAGCCGCCATGTGAGCCAATCGTGGGGGAGGGCGACCGCCGCGACCCGCTCGGCGTTCTCGGGCTCGTGGTCGCGGAGCCAGCGCAGCTTCGTCGCGGTGAACGAGGCCACCGGCACGAGACCCGTGCGGCGCGCGTACTCGGCGGCGCCGAGCTCCTCGGTGAGGGCCGCGGCGGCATCGGCGCTACGTGTGTCGTTCCAGAGCAGGGCTGGGCGGATGACGCGGCCCGACGCGTCGAGCGCGACCATGCCGTGCTGCTGCCCGGCGATCGAGACCGCCGCGACATCGTCGAGTCCGCCCGCGTCGTCGATCGCGGCCTGGAGCGCGAGCCACCAGTGCTCGGGATCCACCTCGGTGCCGTTGGGGTGCGGCGCCCGGCCGGTGCGAACGAGCGCACCGGTCGCGGCGTCGCGCACGACGACCTTGCACGACTGCGTCGATGAGTCGACGCCGGCGACGAGCGGCATTGAATGTTCTCCCTCAGGTCGTTGCATGTCTCGATCTCGAGGCTCGCGCTGCATACCCGTCGGCGCTGGAGGCGCCTCCGGGTATGCAGCTGCCCCCTTCGGGCGAGGCTAGAGCCTCGCGCCCAGCAGGTGCTCGGTGGCGAGCTGCTGCAGGCGCACGAAGCCGAAGCCGTGGCCGCCGAGGTAGGCGGCCGTGTCGAAGTCCTCGAAGGCGCTGCGGTCTGCGAGGAGGTCGTCGTACGACTCGCCGTCGTTCAGCGTGGGCTGGCCGAGTTCGAAGACCTGCGCCGCCTCGAGCGCCTCCTGCACCTCGGGGTCGGCGCGGAAGGCCGCGGCGCGCTCCTTCAGCAGCAGGTAGGTGCGCATGTTCGCGGCGGCCGAGTCCCAGACGCCCGTCTCGTCCTCGGTGCGGCTCGGCTTGTAGTCGAAGTGGCGGGGACCGGTGTAGGTCTGCCCGCCGTCCGAGCCGGCGAACTCGAGCAGGTCGACGAGGGCGAAGGCGTTGTGCAGGTCGCCGTGCCCGAACACGAGGTCTTGGTCGTACTTGATGCCGCGCTGGCCGTTGAGGTCGATGTGGAAGAGCTTGTCGTGGTACAGCGCCTGCGCGATGCCGGCGGCGAAGTTGAGACCCGCCATCTGCTCGTGTCCGACCTCGGGGTTCAGCCCGACGAGCTCGGGTCGCTCGAGCGAGTCGATGAACGCGAGCGCATGGCCCACCGTCGGCAGCAGGATGTCGCCGCGCGGCTCGTTGGGCTTCGGCTCGATCGCGAAGCGAAGGTCGTAGCCCTTGTCGGTGACGTAGTCGCTGAGCAGGTTCACGGCTTCGCGATAGCGCTCGAGCGCCTGGCGGATGTCTTTGGCTGCGTCGTACTCGGCGCCCTCGCGGCCGCCCCACATCACGAACGTCTTCGCGCCGAGCTCGGCGGCGAGGTCGATGTTGCGGAGCACCTTGCGCAGTGCGAAGCGGCGCACGGCGCGGTCGTTCGACGTGAACCCGCCGTCCTTGAACACGGGCGCGCTGAAGAGGTTCGTGGTGACCATCGGCACGATGACGCCGGTGTCGGCGAGGGCCTGCTTCAGCCGGTCGATCTGGGTCTGGCGCGCGGCATCCGTCGATCCGAAGGCGAACAGGTCGTCGTCGTGGAAGGTGAGGCCGTAGGCGCCGAGCTCCGAGAGCTTCTCGACGACATGCACGACGTCGAGCGCTTCGCGGGTCGGGCCGCCGAATGGGTCGGTGCCGTTGTAGCCCACCGTCCAGAGGCCGAAGGAGAACTTGTCGTCGCGGGTGGGCGCGCTGGCCATGGGGATCCGCCTTTCAGCGTCTTCGATGATTTGTTGGCAAAATCAACATAACCTGCTCGTGGGGTGGATGCAAGCCGGCGAGCCGCGATCCGCCGGGGCGAGCCCGGCGGATCGCGTCGTCAGCGCGGCGGGACCACGTGCAGGACCTCCGACACCGCCAGGTCGTCGCATGAGGGACCCGCTGCGACCCGGTACGCACCGGGTTGCACCCGCAGGGCCCCGGCGTGCACCCAGTCGTCGGGGGCGCCGTCGATGCGCACCTCGTCGTCCCACACGGCGAGCCGCTCGGCCGCGAACCCGAGCTCGACCACGCGCACCTCGCCGGGCTCCAGGCGCACGCGCTCGAAGGCCACGAGCAGGCGGCGCGGAGCCGCCAGGCGCAGTGCCGGGTCGGGCAGCGCGTAGAGCTGCACCAGTTCCTCAGCCGCCCGGTCGCCGAGATTGCGCACGGTGACGAGCGCGCGAACGTCGCGATCGCCCGGCGCGGCGACGAGGGCGGGATGCCGGTGCGTCGGCGACGGCGGCGTCGTTTCGTCGTCGACGAGCTCGACGCGTTCGTACGCGATGCTCGAGTACGTCAGCCCGTGCCCGAACGCGAAGGCCGCCCGGCCGGGCCGGTGCCGATAGGTGGCCTGCTGGCGCAGCGTGTCGTAGTCGAACAGGTCGCCGGCCTGCGCCGGGTTGGCCGGCCACGACTGCGTGAGGCGTCCCTCGGGCTCCCGGTCGCCCGACAGCACGTCGACGAGGCCATGCCCGAGCTCCTGACCGCCGTGGCTGCTCCACACGATCGTCGCCGCGTCATCGGCGTCGCCGAGCACGTAGGGATAGCTCGACACGATCACGAGCACCGCCTGCTCTGAAGACCCGCTGGCGGCCCGCCAGACGTCGACCGCCGCGTCGGGCAGCATGAGATGCGGGCGGTCCTCCGTCTCACGGCCGGAGAGGTGCGGATCGTTGCCGACGGCGACGATCACCACGTCGGCCGCGGCCGCGGCATCCGCCACCGCGTCGAGTCCGCTTCGCACGGTGCGCACGTCGAATCGCTCCGCTTCGGCGAGCGTGACCGCCTCAGCGGCGAGCAGGCCCGCATCGCGCGCCACCCGCACCCAGCGGCCGGATCCGCGGTGCAGCAGCGACCACGTGCCGTCGGCGTGCACGTGGCGGAGGAAGCTCTCCTGCACGACCCAGCCGCCGACCCGGGAGGCGTCGGCCCGCATCGGCCAGGCCCCGCCCGTGAGCAGGCCCCCGCTGGCGTGGGAGCGCAGCGTCAGGATGCCGTCGCCCCAGTCGACGACGTCGAACAGCGATGCGGTCGACTCGCCGTCGCCCGCGGCCTCGACCACGGAGCCGGCCTCGTCGGCGACGACGTACCGGCCGTTCGAGGCGGCGCGCAGCGCGACCGTGTCAGCACCGGTCGCGACCTCGACGGCGGCGTCGGGGAAGCGCTCCGCGAGCGCGGAGGCGAGACCCACGGAGTACGGCGGCGTGCCCGAGTACCAGTCGGTGAGCACGGTGTCGGCCATGGGACCGACCACGGCGATCGACGCGGGCGGACGCAGCGGCAGCGCACGCCGGTCGTCGCGCAGCACGACCACCGAGCGGCCGACGGCCTCCCTGGCCAGCTCGCGGGCCGCCGGCAGGTCGATCGCGTCGGGCCCGGTCGCCGCGTACGGGTCGCCGTCGCCGTCGAACTCGCCGGTGCGCACCCGCAGTTCGAGCAGCCGCAGCACCGCCCGGTCCACGTCATCCTCGTCGAGCAGGCCGGCCTCGAGCGCAGCGGTCACGTTGTTGATGGTGGGCACGGCGTTCGCGCCGTCGTCGGTGAACGAGTCGACGCCCGACCGCACCAGCGCCGCGGCGCCGTGCACGTGATCGGGTTGTGCACGCTGGATGTTGACGAGGAACGACGGCGCACCGGCATCCGAGACGACCGCCAGCGATCCGTCCGACCAGCCGCGCGCCTCAGCGACCAGCTCCGGCTGCGTATGCGCGGGCGTGCCGTTCACGCGGTTGTAGGCGAGCATCATGCCGCCGGCCACGCCCGCCTCGATGGGCTCGCGGAACGCCGGCAACTCCTCCTCGTGCAGCGTGCGCAGCGACATCTCCGACGAGGTGGCCGAGCGGTCGGTCTCGTTGTTGTAGGCGAGGAAGTGCTTGAGCGCCGGCACCGTGCGCCAGACCCGCTCGTGGTCGCCACGCAACCCGCGGCAGTACCCCGTCGCCAGGTGCGCCGTCAGGTGCGGGTCCTCGGCGTATCCCTCCTCGTTGCGCCCCCAGGCGGGATGGCGCAGCGTGTTCACGACCGGCGCCCACGCGTTGAGGCTGACCAACGGGTCGGCGGCCTTCTTCGCGCGGACCTCGGTGGAGACGACCTCGCCGACCCGGCGGAGCAGGTCCGCATCCCACGAGGCGGCCAGGCCCACCGGCTGGGGGAACACCGTCGCCGTGCCGAGCCACGCCACGCCGTGCAGCGCCTCGCAGCCGGTGCGGAACTCGGCGATCCCGAGCCGCTCGATCGCGGGCGCCACCTGGTGCAGCATCGCGATCCGCTCCTCGCGGGTCAGGCGGCCGAGCAGGTCGCCGGCGCGTTCGGCGGCGGGCCTGCTCGGGTCGCGGAACGGCTGGCGGAACGCGTCGCCCGTCATCACGCCGCGAGCAGGGGCGTCATGCCCGGTCTCGTCAACGTAGTCATCCGTGAACTTCACGCCGTTCGCCTTTCGCTCAGTACTCTCACGTCTTCGGGTGCCACGACGACGGTGGCTCCCGTGCGCTCATCGGTCAGGAGATCGACCGCGCCGGTCGGCACGTGGACTGAGACGGGTTCGTCCCCGTGGTTCAGCAGGAACAGGAGGGAGCCGCGACGCACCGCCTGGAGGCCGGGCGGCAGGAACTCGTGGCGCGCGTCGGCCGGCAGGTCGTGTGCCTCGGCAGACGGCTGCAGGGCGCCGTGCACCCCGGCGTATGCGAGCACCTCGTGCAGCACCGCCGACAGCAGGTCGTCCGACGGCACCGCGCCGACGTACCAGGCGACGCCGTTCCCGACCGCGTTCCGGGTGACCGCGGGACGGCCGGCGAGGAGGCCGGTCGCGAAGGTCGCGCGGACCTCGGCGCCGTCGGCGCGCAGCTTCTCCGCGATGGTCGAGGCCGCGAGCTCGCCGTCAGGAGTCCAGCCCGCCGCGGCGCGAATCGGCGTCGTGCCGGGCAGCGGGCACCATTCCTCGCCGCTCACGCCGACGAGGTCGCGCAGCAGCACAGGCGATCTGCCCTGCAGGATGTGACCGCGTTCGTCGGCGACACCGCTGAACGGACCGATCGCCAGATGAGCGCCGGCGGCGACGGCGTCGTGAAGTGCAGCGGCGGCGGCCGGCTCGATCACGTAACTGTGCGGCACGAGAATCGCGCGGTACGCCGAGAGGTCGTCACCCGGCGCGACGATGTCGGCGGAGATGCCGCGCCGCCACAGTTCGCGATACCAGCGCCTGAGCTGCTCGAGGGTGGAGAGCCGATCGGTGGGCCGGCCCGGTGTCTCGCCGGCCCACCAGCTCGTCCAGTCGAAGAGCAATGCGACGTCGGCGGATACCGTGGTGCCGACGACCTCGCGCAGCGCGCGCAGCTCGGCGCCCTGCCTGCAGATCCCGGCGAAGACCTCGGTATCGGCGCCGGCGTGCGGCAACATGCCGGAGTGGAAGCGTTCCGCGCCGGCGCGGGACTGGCGCCATTGGAAGTAGCAAATGGCGTCGGCGCCGCGCGCGACGGCCTGCAGCGAGTCGAGCCGGGCGCGCGCGGGCGACTTCGGCACGTTGTGCGGCCGCCACGACATGGTGGCGGCCTGCTCCATGAGCATCCAGGGGCGGCCCCCGCCGAGGGAGCGCATCAGGTCCTGCACGAGGGCGTAGTCGGCGGGCGAGTCCGGGTCGGAGGGGTCCGGGTACTGGTCGTCGGCGATGACGTCGACCTCGCCGGCCCACGACCGGTAGTCGACGTGCTCGAACGGCCCCATGAAGTTCGTCGTGATCGCTTGCCTCGCCCCGGCGTCCCGGATCGCGTCGCGGAGTTCGACATAGCAGCGCAGCAACTGGTCGGAGGTGTACCGACGGAAGTCGAGCGACTGCGTCGGGTTGACCAGGTACGGCATGCGCCGCGGCGGCATGATCTCCTCGAAGTCGTCGTATCGCTGCGACCAGAAGGTCGTCGCCCAGGCCTCGTTGAGCTGCTCGATGGTGCCGTAGCGAGCACGCAGCCAGCTGCGGAACTCGCGGGCGGCCTCGTCGCCGAAGTCGAGTTGTCCGAACTCGTTGCCGACATGCCACATGTGCACGGCCGGATGATCGGCGTACCTCGCGACGAGGTCGCGCGTGATCGCGAGCGCGTGCTCGCGATAGACCCTCGACGCGGGGGAGAACTGGTTGCGCGAACCGGCGACGAGGCGCACGCCGTCGGGGTCGACGGGCAGGGTCTCGGGATGCCGCACCCCGAGCCAGGGCGGCGGCGACGCGGTGGGCGTGGCGAGGTCGACGGCGATGCCGGCAGCGTGCAGCAGGTCGAGCACCTCATCGAGCCAGGCGAAGTCGCGCACACCGGGAGACGGCTCGATGCGCGCCCAGCTGAAGACGCCGACCGTGACCAGGTTGACGCCGGCCTGCTGCATCAGCTCGACGTCTTCCCGCCAGACCGACGGCTCCCACTGCTCGGGGTTGTAGTCGCCGCCGAACAGGATGCCGCGTTCGGCCGTCAAGGTCCCGAATGCGCCGGTGGCAGGTGTCTCCATCGACATTTTCTCTCTCATCTGTGCGATTGTCGAAGCGCTTCAACAACGAGACCATATACTAGCCACGTGCCGATGTCCACGATGCTTCGCGAAGCCCTTCACGTGCTGCGTTCCGATCGCACGGCCGAGCGGTGGACCGACGCCTTCCCGGTGGGCAACGGCGTGCGCGGGGCATCCTGTCAGGGCGGCCCCGGCGCCGAGCGTTTGTGGCTGAACGACATCACCGCGTGGTCCGGCATACCCGGCGATCCGTTGGCCGGCGTCGCCGATCGCGGTGACGCCGCACTCGACGCGGTGCGCGCCGCCATCGCTCGCGGCGATGCCGCAGAGGCCGAACGGCTCCTCCTGCGTCAGCAGACCCCGTGGGTGCAGGCGTTCCTGCCGCTGGGCTGGATCGACGTCGAGGTCGACGGCGTCTTCGGCGACGGATGCCGCCGCAGTCTCGACCTCACGACGGCGACCGCCCGGCTCGAGTACGGGCGCGTGCGGCACGAGACCTGGGCGGACTCCGCTGGCGGCGCGATCGTGCATCGAATCGAGTCGGATGCTCCGGTGCGCGTGCGGCTGCGCGTCGGGAGCCTGCTTCGACCGGCCGGGCCGGATACCGCCGTGCCGAACGGCCTCGTCCGTGAACTGCTGCTGCCGATCGACGTGGCCCCGGGGCACGCGACCACGTCGGAACCGGTCCGCTACGGCGAGGGGCGCAACGGCGCGATCGCCGTGCGGTCGGCGGGCGCGGCATCCATCGAGCACGGAATGCTGGTCACCGAGCCCGCACGCACCCACACCTTCGTCATCGGCACCGCGACGGCGCCGTCGATTCCCGGTGAGCCCGAGTCGGATGCCGATGCCCCGACCAGGGCGGTCGCCGCACTGGGTGAGATCGGGGCGGATGCGGCCGCCGAGGCCACCCGGCGATACGAGGCGCACCTCGCCGCACACCGCGAGCTGTACCTGCGCTGCGCAGTGACGCTCCCGTCGGCAGACGATGCGGTCGAGCTCAGCACCGAGGAGCGGATCGCGGCCGCACAGGGGCGCCCCGACCCCGGGCTCGCCGCCCTCCTCTTCCACTACGGCCGCTATCTGCTGCTGTCCTCGTCGCGGCACACCGGGCTGCCGCTCACGCTGCAGGGCCTGTGGAACGCGGAGATTCCGGGCCCGTGGTCGAGCGCGTACACGACGAACATCAATCTGCAGATGGCGTACTGGGCCGCCGAGACGACGGCGCTCAGCGAGTGCCACACCCCGCTGCTGCGTTTCATCCGGCGGCTCGCCGCAGGATCCGGTGCCACTGTCGCGCGCGAACTGCACGGCGCCGACGGCTGGGCGGCGCACCACAACTCCGACGCCTGGGGGCATGCGGCACCGGTCGGAGCGGGCCACGGCGATCCGGCCTGGGCGTTCTGGCCGATGGGGGGCGTCTGGCTGAGCCTGCACCTCTGGGAGCGCTACGCGTTCACCGGCGACATCGACGAGCTGCGCGCGCAGTCGTGGCCGGTACTCGCCTCGGCCGCGCAGTTCGCGCTGTCGTGGATCCAGGCCGACGGCACACGGACCTACACCAGCCCCTCGACCTCGCCCGAGAACCACTTCCTCGCAGACGACGGCACCGTGACCGGCGTCGGCGAGTCCTCGACGATGGACGTCGCGCTGCTCCGTGCCCTGGCGACGGCCTGCGTGCGGGCGGCGGCCGTGCTCGGCGTCGACGAGTCGTGGATCGCCGAGCTTCTCGCTCTGGTCACCGTGCTCCCCGACTCCGCGGTGGATGCCGACGGCACCATGCGCGAATGGGACCGGCCCCGAGAGGACACCGAGCCGCATCACCGGCACCTGTCGCACCTGGTCGGCCTGTTCCCTCTCGCGCAGATCACACCGACTCGCACACCGTCGCTCGCCGCCGCGGCGGCCGCATCGATCCTCTCCCGCGGGCGGGAATCGACCGGCTGGGCGCTGGCCTGGCGCACCGCGATGTGGGCGCGACTCGGCGACGGCGCACGCGTGCACGAACAGATCACGATGGCACTGCGTCCGGCGCCCGTCGACGGCCACGGGCACCGTGGCGGCCTGTACGCGAACGGGTTCAGCGCGCACCCGCCGTTCCAGATCGACGGGAACATCGGCCTCACCGCCGGCGTCGCAGAGGCACTGCTGCAATCGCACGAAGAGCGGATGCTGTTGTTGCCCGCGCTGCCCCCGCAATGGCCGGCCGGAAGCGTACGCGGATTGCGCGCCAGAGGCGGCGTGACCGTCGACATCGACTGGGAGCGCGGCGAGGTCGCGAAAGTGCGGCTTCGCAGCGACCGGCACACCACAATAGAGATGAGCGGGCCCGGTATCGGCATCCGATCCATCGTCCTCACCGCAGGACAGCCCGCTCTCATCGAACCAAGGGGGAACCGATGGTGACCATCGCAGACGTCGCACATGCCGCCGGGGTCTCCATCTCGACCGTCTCATACGTGATGAGCGGCAAGAGGACGATCTCGCAGGACACGAAGGAGCGCGTCGAGCGCGCGATCGACGCGCTCGAGTACCGACCGCACGCGAGCGCCCGGTCTCTCGCGTCGCGATCCACGAACGTGATCGGCCTGCAGGCGCCGCTGCGCTCCGGAGTCGACGTGCACGTCGTCATGGAGATCGTCGCCGGCATCGTGCGCGAGGCACGGGTGCACCACTACGACATCCTGCTGCTGACCAGCGACGACGCAGAGGGTCTGCACCGGGCGACCGGCGCTTCGATGGTCGATGCGCTCCTGCTGATGGATGTCGAGTCCGACGATCCCCGCATCGCCACGCTGCGTGAACTCGCCGCCCCGAGCGTGCTGGTCGGCCTGCCCCGCGGCGCTGAGGAGTTGACCTGCGTCGACTTCGACTTCGAGGCCGCCGGCCGCCTGGCGGCCGAGCGGCTGATCGCGCTGGGCCACCGCCGGGTGGCCCTGCTCGGCTCGCCGCGCGAGGTGATCGACCGGCACACCTCCTACGCCGAACGACTCACCCGCGGCTTCCTCGCCGCGTGCGCGGAGCACGACATCCCGGCGACGGTGCATCAGTGCCCCACCACGCACGAGTCCGTCCGGGTGCTGAACGCCGTGCTCGTTGAGCACCCCGATGTGACGGGCCTCTTCATCCACAACGAGGGTGCACTGGCCCACGTCGCTGCGCGCGCCGCGACGGTCGACGGGCTCGAGGCGGTCGCCCTCTGCCCGGCGGACATCGCGCGCACTGTGCCCACCCTGATCGACAGCATCGACCTGCCGGCGGAGGGGCTCGGAAGGGCCGCAACGCAGGCGATCATCGCTCTGCTCGCCGGTGAGAGCACCCCGAAGGTGCGCCTGCTGCCGGCGGTTCTCGCCTCGTCGCGCGGCGCGTCCGCGCCCGAGCGGGCGGAGGTCGCCGTCCGATGAGGATCGACCCGAACAGCCGCTCCGTGCAAGGGCTGTCGACGTTCATCGAGTTCGTCGCACTGAATCTGATGTACCTCGTCTCGTGCGTTCCGATCGTCACGATCGGCGCCGCGACAAGCGCGCTGTTCGAGGTCACCATCCGCTACTCCGACGACGAGACCGGCCGCCCTGTGGCCGACTTCTTCCCCGCGTTCATGCGCAACTTTCGCCGCGGCGCGCTCACCGCCCTCGCCCTGCTGGGGCCCGTCGCGCTGCTCGCGTTCAGTGCCGTGTTCTGGCTTTCCACGCCGACGTCGCTGGGCACCGCCGCCGGCGTGATCGCCGCACTCGCCGCCGTCTACCTCTTCGCGGCGTTCCTCTACGCCATGGCACTTGTGGCGACCTTCGACGACGGCATCCGCCGCACCCTGAAGAACGCCCTGCTGCTCGCCGCCGCAGAACCCGTGCGCACGTTCGGCCTGCTGATGATCCCGGTGGCGCTCGTGTGCATCAGCGTGCTCTTCCCGCCGTTCCTGGTGATCATGGGAACCATCGGCTTCTCGGTCGCCGCCTACGCCGCCGCCTTCCTGTTCCGCAGCGCCTTCGCACGGCACCGCCCGTAGCATCCGAGAGATCCCGTAGCTTTCGGCGACCGGCTCTGCGGCACGCCGCTGGGTCCACGGCACGCAGTACCGGCTTCCCTGCCGATCGCATGATCGGCTGTCGCACCCGCCGTCTTGGGCCGAAGAGGTCAGTCGCGCTGCACGCCAGCGACATTCACCTCACACGCAGAACACCCCCGGACAGATGCCCGGGGGTGTTCTCCTTCACGCGTGGATCAGCCGAATTCCTTGGCCACCTTGTCGCGCTCCTCGTTGCGCTTCTTGGCGCGCTCCAGGTCGACCTCGAGGACCTTGTCGTACCCCAGCCCCTTCGCCTCTGCCTGCATGTCGGCCTTCAGCTGGTCGAACTCGGCGTCGCTTCCGGCGAACACCATCTTCCACGAATACTGGACGATCACCGGCTCGACCTGCTTGCGCAATGTCTGGATCTCCGAGGAGTCCGTCGGCGTGGTGTAGCTGGCGCCGGTCGCGACGAGCAGCTGATCGTTGTCCTTCAGGTAGTCCATCGTGGTCGGAGCGTCGCCCATCTTGGCTTTCCAGTCCTCCGAGAGCGGCGTCTTCACGAGTTCCTGGTACGACGGCCAGGACTTGTAGCTGAACGGGAGGCCGGTCGCCTCGTCGATGTCGGCCGGAAGCACCATGGAGACGTTCAGGGCTGAACCGCCGTCGATGTAGCTGCCACCGCCCCACTCGGCCGGAACCTCGGCCTCGCCGCCGATGAAGGCCTGCTTGCCGAGCTCGGTCAGTACGGGCTGCCCGGAGTCGTCGAGATCCCAGGTGAGGCCCTTCGGCCCCGCAGCGCCCATGGTCTGGCTGTTGTTGGCGTAGGTGCCCTCTGGCGAGTACAGCCAGTCGATGAAGGCGGCGACGCGCTCCGGGTCCTTCGCCTTCGAGCCGATCGAGGCGGTCTGCCCGGCGCCGTACACCTCGGCACCGAACGCGAGCACGTCCATGTCCTCGAGCGGGGCGATCTGGAAGCCCTTCCCTGCCTGGGTGTTGGAGTCGGTGTTGTACGCGGCCTGGCCGAGCCACGGCCACCAGGAGAACAGCACCTGCCCGTTCTGGAACTTCGAGAACATGGTGTCGTAGTTCTGCGTCGTCGACTCGGGGTCGATGAGTCCGAGCTTGTTGGCCTCGTGGTAGAACTTCAGCGTGCGCAGGTACTCGCTGTCATCGTCGAGGAGGGCGTGGTAGTCCGAGCCGTCCGGCTTCGCCACAGCGAAGCCCATCTCCTCGTAGCCGTAGAACGCGGGCGGCTGCTTCGCCGTGACGATCCCGCTGCCGTCCCAGTCCTTGAACAGGGAGAGGGCGTACACCTTGGCGCCGTTGGGGGCGGTGGGCTCGAGGTCCTGCATGCCCTTCAGCACCGGAAGGAGATCCTCGAGAGTGTTCAGCTCCGGGTAGCCGAGCTGCTTGTAGAGGTCCCAGCGAACGTACGGCCCGAAGGTCGGGTCGATGCCTTCCGAGGGCTCGGTCGGCTTGATCGACGACACCTGCGTCGGGAAGGCGAACACGCCGTCCTTGCCGTCGTTGAGATGCGTGACCGCGGTGTCGAACTTCTCGACGTTCTCCATCGCCGGGTAGAACGGCGCGCTGTCGAGCACCAGGCCGCCCTGGATGAGCTCGTCGAGCTTCTTCCCCTTGCCGACGAAGATGAGGTCGCCGAGATTGCCGGCCGAGACGCGGGTGTTGTAAAGGGTGTCGCCGCCGCCGGCGACGTTCGGGGCGATGATGTTCAGCTTCATGTTGAACTTCTTCTTCACGAGATCGGCGAACCAACCCTCCTGAACGCCCATGTAGTTCGCGACCTCGTCGAAGACGTCGATCGTGATCTCCTCGTCCCACTTGTCGGGGAACTCGGAGATGGCGGCGCGTTCGCCCTCTGGGGCGCCGCCGATGCACGAGGTCAGCAGGCCGACCATCGCCAGAGCGGACGCCACGGCGACCGCTTTCTTTGGGAGCTTCATTGCTTTCCTTTCAGATTGTGCCCGGAGGCGGTCAGCTCTTGACCCGCGTCGAGGCATGATGCCCTTCACGAAGAAGCGCTGGAACAGGGGATAGATGAGATGACCGGCAGCAGATTCTGCAGGTGTACAGACCCTGATCGGTCACGTAGATCACGGTGTACGTCTTCACCAGGATGATGAAGAACGGCTGCACGATGAACGGCAGGACGTGCACCACCGGGATGAGTCCGGGTATTCATGCGCCCACTCATGTCACTCCTTTGTGATGATGTGCAGTTCGAATTTGTTCGGTGGTGCAACAATCGAACCGCTTCGACGATATCCAGTCTGAGCCGGATTCGTCAAACCTTTGTCGATAACGCCTCCATAACGTTGGGCGCGCTCTCACCATTGCCGGTCGAGGCACGGTGTTCGGCTCCCGACCCATCGCATGCTCTGCAGCCTCATCCGCCGTCCTGGGCCGCAGGACATCCGTCGGCCGTGAAGCGACACCAAAGGCAGCGCCTCGCACGCAGAACACCCCCGGACGCACGTCCGGGGGTGTTCTGCTTCACGCGAAGATCAGCCGAGTTTCTCGGCCACCTCCTCGCGCGCCTCGTTCTGCGCCTTGGCGGTCTCCATGTCGAACTCGAGCACCTTGTCGTACCCCAGCCCCTTCGCCTCTTCCTGCAGGTCGGCTCTCAGCGTGTCGAACTCCGCCTCACTGCCGGCGAAGGACATCTTCCACGAGTACTGGACAATCACGGCCTTGACCTGGTTGCGCAGCGTCTCGATCTCCGACGGGTCGGCCGGCGGCGTGTAGCTGGCACCGGGCGCGACGAGCAGCTGGTCGTTGTCCTTCAGGTAGTCCATCGTGGTCGGCGCGTCGCCCATCTTGGCCTTCCAGTCCTCCGAGAGCGGCGTCTTCACGAGTTCCTGGTACGACGGCCAGGACTTGTAGCTGAACGGCAGGCCGGTCTCCTTGTCGACGTCGGCCGGAAGGACAGCCGACACGTTCAGCGTCGATCCGCCGTCGATGTAGCTGCCGCCACCCCACTCGGCCGGAACCTCGGCCTCGCCGCCGATGAAGGCCTGCTTGCCGAGCTCGGTCAGCGCCGGCTGGCCGGAGTCGTCGAGATCCCAGGTGAGACCCTGCGGACCGGCGGCGCCCATGGTCTGGCTGTTGTTGACGTAGGTGCCCTCCGGCGAGTACAGCCAATCGATGAAGGCGGCGATGCGTTCCGGGTCCTTCGCCTTCGAGCCGATCGTGATGACCGGCCCTGCGCCGTACGCCTCCGCACCGTAGGAGAACACCGTCATGTCCTTGAGCGGAGCAAGCTCGAAGCCCTTGCCCGCCGCGGTGTTCGCGTCGGTGTTGTATGCGGCCTGGCCGAGCCACGGCCACCAGGAGAACAGCACCTGCCCGTTCTGCACCTTCGACCACATGGTGTCGTAGTTCTGCGTCGTCGACTCTGGGTCCACCAGTCCGAGCTGGTTGGCCTCGTGGTAGAACTTCAGCGTGCGCAGGTACTCGCCGTCGTCGTCGAGGAGGCCCTGATAGTCCGAGCCGTCCGCCTTCGCCAGCACGAAGCCGCGCTCGTCGTAGCCGTAGAACGTGGTCGGCTGCTTCGCCGTGACCATCATGTTGCCGTCCCAGTCCTTGAACAGGGAGATGGCGTACACCTTCGCGCCGTTGGGGGCGGTGGGCTCGAGGTCCTGCATGTCCTTCAGCACCGGAAGGAGGTCCTCGAGGGTGTTCAGTTCCGGGTAGCCGAGTTGCTTGTAGAGGTCCCAGCGAACGTACGGCCCGAAGGTCGGGTCGATGCCTTCCGAGGGCTCGGTCGGCTTGATCGACGACACCGACGTCGGGAAGGCGTACACGCCGTCTTTGCCGTCGTTGAGATGCGTGACGGCGGTGTCGAACTTCTCGACGTTCTCCATCGCCGGGTAGTACGGCGAACTGTCAGACACCAGTCCCCCTTTGACGAGCTCGTCGAGCTTCTTCCCCTTGCCGACGACGATGAGGTCGCCGAGGTTGCCGGCCGAGACGCGGGTGTTGTAGAGGGTGTCGCCGCCGCCGGCGACGTTCGGGGCGATGATGTTCAGCTTCATGTTGAACTTCTTCTTCACGACGTCGGCGAACCAGCCCTCCTGAACGCCCATGTAGTTCGCGAGTTCGTCGAAGACGTCGATCGTGATCTCGTCGTCCCACTTGTCGGGGAACTCGGTGATGGCGGCGCGTTCGGCCTCTGGGGCGCCGCCGATGCACGAGGTCAGCAGGCCGACCATCGCCAGAGCGGACGCCACGGCGACCGCCTTCTTAGGGAGCTTCATTGCTTTCCTTTCAGATTGTGCCCGAAGGCGGTCAGCCCTTGACCGCGCCGAGCATGATGCCCTTCACGAAGAAGCGCTGGAACAGGGGATAGATGAAGATGATCGGCAGCACGACGAGCACCGACACGGTCATCCGGATCGACGTCGGCGTCTGGGTGGTCGCCGCAGTGATGATGCCGGAGAGGTTGCCGCCGGAGTTCTGCGCGGCCTGGGCCAGGCTGTTGGCCTGGTTGATGAACATGTAGAGCAGGTACTGCAGGGTGTACAGACTCTGGTCGGTCACATAGATCAAGGTGTCCTGGAAGGAGTTCCACTGGGCGACCGCCGAGAAGATGGCCACCGTCGCGAGGATCGGCGTCATGTTCGGCAGGAAGATGCGGAAGAAGATCTGCAGGATGTTCGCGCCGTCCATCTCGGCGGCCTCCTGAAGCGACTCCGGCATGGCCTCGACGTACGTCTTCACCAGGATGATGAAGAACGGCTGCACGATGAACGGCACGACGTACACCCAGAAGTTGTTGGTGAGGCCGAGGGTCTTCATCACGATGAACACCGGGATGAGTCCGGCGCTGAAGTACATGGTGATGATGACGAACCGGTACCAGAACTGCCGGCCCCACATCTTGCTCTGAGAGAACATGAAGCCGAGGAAGGCGGAGGCGAGCACGGCGGCCAGGGTGCCGATCGCGGTGCGAGCGATGCTGACGATGGCCGCCATGGGCAGGCCGTTCAGCTGCAGCACCTGCGCGTAGTTCTCGAGGTGGACGTCGACCGGCAACCAGCGCACCTGCCCGAGGGCGGAGACGTCGTTGGCGCTGATCGAGTTGATGATGAGGAAGTAGAACGGGTAGGCGCACAGGAACGCAAGCGCGATGAACACCGAGTAGTTCGTTATCGCGAAGATGATGTCGCCGCCACCGCGCCGGCGTACCCCGAAGGTCGTGTTGCTCATGGGTGTCTCCTTCTCAGACGATCGACTGGCCACGGACGCGCTTGGCGATCCAGTTGACGGTGAGCAGGAGAACGACTGAGATGACGCTCTTCAGCATGCCGATCGCCGTGGCCATCGAGAGGCTGTTGCCCGTGATCCCGATGTTGTAGACGTACAGGTCGAGAACCTGGATGGTCTCCTTGTTGAAGGCGTTCTGGAACACGAAGTACTGCTCCATGCCGTTGTTCAGCAGGTTCGCGACCGACAGGAGCAGCAACACGAGGTAGGTCGGCATCAACTGCGGGATGGTGATGTATCGCATCAGCTGGAATCGGCCGGCGCCGTCGATCTTCGCCGACTCGTACAGCGACTGGTCGATGCCGGCGATCGCGGCGAGGTAGATGATCGCACCCCAGCCGAGCCCCTTCCAGACGCCCCAGAGCGTCATCGTGAGCCAGACGTTCTGATCGGTGTCGAGGAACTTGAGCGGCTGGGTGATGAGTCCTGCGTCGTTGAGGATGTTGTTCACCAGACCGGAGCTGGAGAACAGGGAGAACGCGATCATGTAGACCAGCACCCAGGAGATGAAGTTCGGGAGCGTGGTCAACGTCTGCACGGAGTTGCGGAACCACGGCGCCCGCACCTCGTTGAGGAAGACCGCGAAGATCAGCGGGAGCACCGAGGTGGCGATGCCGAGGAAGCTGATGGCGAGCGTGTTGAGCAGCACTTGGCCGATCTGAGCCACCTGCGTCGGCGAACTGACCAAGAGCTCGAACCACTGCAGTCCGACGAACTCACTGCCGGAGAGCCCGAGGGCCGGCCGGTAGTCGAACAGCGAGTAGATCCAGCCGTAGAGCGGGAAGTAGGAGAAGACGAAGACCAGCACCATGAACGGCACGATGCACAGGAACATCCCCATCGAGCGGCGGCCACCGGCCTGGCGCCGCCACTTGCGCGACGCCTTCTCGGTCGCCGGGCTCTCCTCGAGCTCGGTCGCGGCGACTTCCTGCAGCACGAGCTGGCTGGTCATGTCGTCGCCCGCCGCGCCGCGGCTCGCCGGGTATTCACGCACCCATTCATGTCACTCCCTTGTGATCGTGTGTGGTTCGACAATTTGTTCGGTGTTCCAACAATCGAACCGCTTCGACAATAACCAGCCGAGCCGGATCCGTCAAACCCTCGTTGACAACTCGTCGATAACGGCGCGATAACGCTGGGAGCGCTCTCATACGCGCAGGTCGAGGCCGCGGTCCGCGACATCACTCGGGACCTCACGACTCGGTGATCGCGATACGGCGCACAATGGCGACGCCTCGCTCGACGCGCACACCGGCGACCCGCCCTGTGAAGCCGGCCGCGACCTCGGTCGAGAGATAGCGACCGTCGATCGCCCCCAGCGATCGCCCGTCCGCAGTGAGCACCACGTCGTCGGGTCCACCGGTAGCGGACGCGACGGATGCGATCTCCACGCGTCCGCGCGTCGCGTCGACGCTGCCGAGCTCGACCACCGCGCCGCCGACCGTCCAGAGGGCCGTGGCGATGCCGGCCGCGATGCGTACACCGACCCGGTGCCGGTCATCGAGGCGTATCTCCGCGTGCACGACCGAATCGACCCCCTCGGGGTCGACCTCGAACGCGGCGCTCCAGTGCAATGGCTGGAGCCGGGCGTATACGCCCGCGCCGTCGGCGTCGCGCACCTCGAGGCCGCCGCGCACCGGGATGGCGAAGTCCTCGATGCGAGCCCGCGGCGAGACCCAGCGCGGATGCAGGTGTTCGAACCGGTCGTCGACGTCCCAGGCGCCTGCGGGCGGAATGGCGTCGGAGGGCCGGAACGCCGGCCAGTCGTCGACCCAGTCGACCTCCGCGAGGAACGTCTCCCGGCCGTTCACGTGGAACGAGGGCGTCATGCCGCGCGGCCGGACGCCGAGGTGCACGGCCGCCCACGTGCCATCGGGCCGCTCGACCAGGTCGGCGTGTCCGACGTTCTGCACGGAGTGCTCCGTGCTCCGATGCGTGTAAACCGGATTGTGCGGTGCCGACTCGAAGGGCCCGCGCGGATTCCGCGACCGGGCCACAGACACGCCGTGGCCGCGCTCGGTACCGCCTTCTGCGACGACCAGGTACCACCAGTCGCCTCGGCGGTACAGGTGCGGACCTTCGGTGTGGCCGAGCTCGGTGCCGCCCCACAGCAGGCGTGGGGGATCGAGCACGCGCCCCGTGTCCGCGTCGATCGCGGCCTGCCAGACGGCCGACGGACCGCCCGTCCACGAGCAATAGGTGACGAGGCACTCGCCCTCGTCGGTGAAGCACAGGTCGGGGTCGATGCCCCGGAGTTCGGGCAGTTCGATCGCGTCCGACCACGGCCCGTCGATCGCATCGGCCCGGAACAGCCGCTGGCCGCCATGCGGATCCCCGACGTCGGAGGTGATCAACCAGAAGCGTCCGCGATGGTGGCGCAGCGTCGGCGCGTAGATGCCGCCGCTGTCGCCTGCCCGTGCAGCGGGGAACTGCTCGTCCCGCACGAGCGCATTGCCCACTTGCGTCCAAGCCACCAGGTCCCGCGAATGCCAGATCGGCACCGCAGGCACGTATTCGAACGAGGAGTTGGCCAGGTAGTAGTCGTCGCCGACCCGGCAGACGCTCGGGTCGGGGTGGAACCCCGGGATGATTGGCACGGTCGCGGCGGTGCGGCTCATCGTGCGGCTCCGCTTCCCTCGCCGGTGCGGGCATCGATCACCGGCGCGAGGGTCAGAACGAGTCGGAGCACGTTCCGCGCCCCCCGCTGGAGTTCGCCGAGCGTGAGCCCATCGGCTCGCGCGATCGAGTCCTGGATGGTGTCGTCGGCGTACGCCTCCGGCCCGTCTTCGGTCTTCACCCCGCCCGGCATGAGCACGTCGACCTGGGCGCGGACCCGATAGGCGTTGTCCTCGAGCGCGGAGAAGTCCGGGTCGACGGCGGACTCCATCCACCAGTCGGTGATCACGCACCCGTCGTAGCCCCACTCGTGCCGCAGCACCGTCGTGACCAGGTCGTGGTGGTAGTGCGACCACACGCCGTTGACCTTGTTGTACGAGGTCATGATGGCCATGGGCCGCGCCTCGCGAACGCACAGTTCGAACCCGCGCAGGTAGATCTCGCGCAGCGCACGCTCCGAGACCCGCGAGTCGTTGCGGGTGCGGGACTCCTCCTGGTTGTTGGCGGCGAAGTGCTTGGGACAGGCCGCGACGCCCTGCGACTGCACGCCGGCGACGGCGGCGGCCGCCATCCGTCCGGTCAGCAGCGGATCCTCGGAGAAGTACTCGAAGTTGCGCCCGCAAAGCGGGTTTCGGTGGATGTTCATGCCGGGACTGAGCAGCACGTCCGAGCCCTTGCGCACCATCTCCTGCCCGTGCAGGGCGGCGAGCTCTCGCACGAGTCCCGGATCCCACGTCGAGGCGAGCGCCGTTCCCGAGGGAATCAACGAGGCGAACGCGGACAGCCGGATGCCGCTCGGCCCGTCGGTGGCGGTCACGGGGCGTACGCCCTTCGCGCGCAGCGACTCCGAGATTCCTCCGAGCACTCCCGCGTTGCCGGGCGTGCCGAGGGGGCTGTCCATGGTGAGGTCGCCGCGAGACAGCAGTTCGAGCTCGTTGACCGTGAGTTGTGCGACGAACTCGTCGAGCGAAGCAGTGCCCGCGGCGACCGCGTCGAGGACGATGCCGCGATCCCCGGTGAGCGGGGTTGCGGCGGGCAGGTCGCCCAGTACCCGTTCGCGGCGGTCGACCGTCGCGACCGGCACGTCCTCCCAGCCGGCCAGGGCGCCGCCGTCGGCACCGCGCTGCACGGTCATGCGGCGGAACGGCGTGGTCGGGTCGACGGCGGCCGCTTCGTGCACGCGACGGACCACGCGCAGGGTGTCGAGGGTGAGTGACGCGGCCGTTACCGCGCGGCGCACGTCGGTTCCGACGAAGAAGCGGTACTCCCCGGGCTCGAGCACCCAGCACGAGCGCTGCCCGGTCGAGCCGTCGTCGTCGTAGGACGCGAGGTCGGCGAGATCGATGGTGATGGCGACGCGCTCGCGCTGTCCGGGCGCGAGCAGTGAGGTCTTCGCGAAACCGGCGAGTTCGCGTGCGGGTTGCGCGAGTGTCGTGCCCGGCTTCGAGACGTATGCCTGCACGGTCTGGCGGCCGGAGTGCACCGCGCCGACGTTCGCGACCTCGACGACCAGCTCGACGCGGTCGGCGCCGGTCGTGGCGCGAATGACCGTCTGCTGGAACTCGGCATAGTCGAGTCCGAACCCGAACGGGAACAGCACACGCTCGGGCGCGAACGTCTCGAAGTACCGGTAGCCGACGAAGATGTCCTCGGCGTAGACGGTCGCGTCGGCGTCGCCGAAGTGCCCGGCGCTCGGGTAGTCCTCGTACGCCGCGGCGATGGTGTCGGTGAGGCGGCCGGTCGGAGCGATCTCGCCGGCGAGTACTGCCGCGACGGCGCGGGCGCCCTCCATGCCGCCCTGCCAGGCGTAGACGACGCCGGCAATGCGGTCGCCGTAGCGGGCGAGCCATCCGAGATCCATGACGTTGCCTGCGTCGACGACCACCACCGTGCGCTCGAAGGCGCCGGTGACCCGATCGAGCAGCTCGGTCTCGGCGGTGGTGATGTAGTAGCTGCCGGGTTCGAGCACGCTGTCGCGGGCTTCGCCGGCGGCGCGACCGACGACGACGAGGGCGACGTCGTTGCGCCCGGCGGCGGCGGCCGCGAAGTCGTCGTCGATCGGCATCTCGGGCAGGTGGTGCGGCCAGCGCCCCCACACCTCCGACGACGCCGGGCGGTGCGCGGCCGTCCAGCGAACGTAGGTCTCGGCGACCTGGTCGTCGACGCGCACGCCGGCGTCGCGCAGTCCGGCGAGCAGGTTCCACACGTAGGGGACCTTGACGTCTCCGCCGGAGCCGTAGCCCACGGCGAACCAGTCGATCTGCACGCGCCCGAACACGGCCACCCGGCTTTCGGGGCCGAACGGCAGTACACGGTCGTTCCGCAGCAGCACGGTGCCGTCGGCTGCGGCCTGGCGGGCGAGCGCCGCCAGCCGTGGATCGAGGGTGGGGTCGGCGTCGCGCAGGATGCTCGAGATCTGGGCGACGGATTCGACGGGCACGAGGGTGTGCGAGCGGGCGCCGGATTCGACGGCTGGTGTGTGGGTCATGTGGGCATCCCGTGGAGAGAGGAACGACGGTCGGGCTCCAGTATGGGGTCGAAGCGCTTCGAAGCAAAGGGCGGATCGCGCATCCGAGACGCTGTGTTTCACAACATGTCAACGGATGTCGGCGGAGATCGACTCCTTCTCGAGTTCGACGTGATCTGGTCGATGGTGCTTTTGTTCATAAAAACGACAAACCAACTTGCGGTCGCCTCGGGCCTCTGCGTAGAGTCCATTGGGGTGCCAGTCGAAGCGTTTCACCAATCGCCCCGCACAGTGAGGGAGAGATGGCGAGCATCCACGAGGTGGCGAAGGCGGCCGGCGTGTCGATCAGCACCGTGTCGTACGCGCTGAGCGGCAAGCGATCGATCGGCGCCGACACTCGGCGGCGAATCGACGCGGCAGTAGCCGAGCTCGGCTATCGAGCGAACGCCGGTGCGAGAATGCTCGCCGGCAGCCGCACGAACATCCTCGCCCTCACCGCGCCGCTGCATGAAGACACGTATCACCCGGCGCACATGCGCTTCGTGATGGCCGTCGCGAACGCGGCGAGGGCGCGCGACTACGACACGCTCCTGCTCGTCCAAGACGACGCCACCGCGGGGCTCGAGCGCGTCACGTCGAGCGCGCTCGCCGACGGGGTCGTCGTGCTCGACGTCGACATGCACGACGAGCGCATCGAGCGATTGCGCTCGCTCGGCGCCCGTTCGGTGTTCGTCGGCATCCCCGCGGACACGACGGGACTGCGCTGCGTCGACCTCGACTTCGAGGCGGCGGCGGCGCTCGCGGTCGATCGGCTCGTCGACGCGGGCCGGCGGAGCATCGGGCTCGTCGGGCACCCCGAGCGCCTCTACGGGCGCGGCTCGAACTTCCCGCTGCGGTTCCGGCGCGGATTCGCCGAGGCCGTCGAGCGACGTGCCGTCCTCCACGCCGAGGTCTTCCCCGAGGAGACCCAGGCCGCCGCACGGTCGGCCGTCGCGACGCTCGTCGATGGTCTTCCCGAGCTCGACGGGCTCGTGCTGAACTGCAACGAGCCGATGGCCCGTGCCATCCTGGCGGACCTCGCGGCGAGGGGCATCGACGTGCCGGGTGCCGTCTCGGTGGTCGCGGGCGGGGCCAACTACAGCACTCGCGACTTCGCTCCGCCCCTCGATGTCATCCCGCTCATCGCCGAGGAGTCCTGCGAGCGCGCCGTCGAGCTGCTCGTCGAGGCCATCGAGCACGGCGACGCCGGCGAGCGCGTCGAGCTCGTCGCCCCGCGATACGTCACCCGAGGCTCGGTCGTCGCCTACGCGGCATCCGAACCCGGCCCACGAAGGGGTGCCCGAGTGTGACGGCCCGCGAAACCCGAAGCACTCAACATTGAAACGCTGCGACCACACCCAGCACCAATAGCCGCACCTGCGGCCCTACAAGGAGGTAGCCGAAATGAAGAAATCGACCACGGCATTCGCGGCGGTCATCGCCGCGAGCGCGCTCGTCCTTTCCGGATGCGCGGGCGGCGGCGATACGGCCGACGACAAGACCCTCACCCTCTGGCATTTCGAGGGTGAAGACAGTGCGATGGGCAAGGCGTGGGACGAGGCGATCAAGGTCTTCGAGGAGGAGACCGGCGCCAAGGTGGAGTTCGAGGCGAAGGGATTCGAGCAGATCCGCTCGACCGCGAGCCAGGTGCTGAACTCCGACGAGGCGCCCGACATCCTCGAATACGCCAAGGGCAACGGCACCGCTGGGCTCCTCGCGAGCCAGGGCCTGCTCACCGACATGACCGACGTGGTCGAGGAGTACGGATGGGACGACAAGCTCGCCCCCGCGCTGCAGACGACCGCGCGCTACGACGAAGACGGCATCATGGGCTCGGGCCCCTGGTACGGGGTGCCGAACTACGGCGAGTTCGTCACCGTCTACTACAACAAGGATGCGTTCGCGGCCGCCGGCGTCGAGGTTCCGACGACCTACGACGAATTCGTGGCCGCGATGCAGACGTTCAAGGATGCCGGCACCACGCCGCTCGCCGAGGCGGCGCTCGAGTACCCGCTCGGCCAGCTCTGGTACCAGCTCGCCCTGAGCAAGGCCGACCGGTCGTGGGTCGACGACTACCAGCTCTACACGGGGGAGGTCGACTGGCACGGACCGGAACTCACCGAGGCGACCCAGACCATCGTCGACTGGACCGACGCGGGCTACATCTCCAAGGACATCACGGGCCTGAAGGCTGAGGACGCCGGTGTCTCCTTCATCAGCGGCGAGGCGCCGATGTTCGTGTCGGGGAGCTGGTGGTACGGCCGGTTCCAGTCGGAGATCGACGGCTTCGATTGGGGCATCTTCGAGTTCCCCGAGTCGCAGCTGAACCTCGGCTCCGCGGGCAACATGTGGGTCGTGCCCACGAACGCGAAGAACCCCGAGCTCGCCTACGAGTTCATCGAGATCACGATGCGGCCCGAGATCCAGGCGATTCTCGGCAACAACGGTGGCCTGCCGGTCGCCGCCGACATCAAGGACATCACCGACGAGAAGAGCAAGGAGCTCATCGAGCAGTTCAACGCGATCAATGAGCGCGACGGCCTCTCGTTCTACCCCGACTGGCCCACGCCGACCTTCTACGACACGATCGTCGCCGAGCTTCAGGAGCTCGTGAACGGCACGAAGTCGCCCGACGAGGTGCTCACGAGCCTCGGCGAGGAGTACGACGGCTACGTCGCGGACTTCCGCGAGTGAGCCTCCTGCCCGGCCGGTCGGCTCGACCGGCCGGGCAGGCTCCCCGCACGCCCGAAAGGAGAACACCCGTGGCAACCATCCCGCTCATCCGTGCGCCGCGGACGCGCGCACCGGCGCGAGCCGCCGAGGAACCGCTCATCCCGCATCGCGGTGACCGCCCGAGCCTCGGGTACTGGCTCTACCTGGTGCCCGGACTCGTGCTCGTCACCGTGATCGTGCTGATCCCGCTCGGCTGGAACGTGTACCTTAGCTTCACGGAGTGGCGCGGCATCCGCCCGCCCGTGTTCATCGGCCTCGAGAACTGGGTCGAGCTGTTCGGCGACCAGACCTTCTGGGCGTCGTTCCGCAACTCGGTCGCGATGATCGTCGCGATGGTCGTGCTGCCCACCGTGGTCGGCCTCGTGCTCGCGGCACTCCTCTTCGACCTCATCGGCCGGCGCTTCAGCGGCCGGCTGGCGAGCTTCCTGCGAGCCACCTACTACCTGCCGCAGATCCTGCCGGTCGTGATCGCCGGCATCGTCATCGGCTGGGTGCTGCGACCCGGCGACGGCGCACTCAACCAGATGCTCGACGCGGTCGGGCTCGGCTTCCTCGCCCAGAACTGGCTCGGCAATCCCGACACGGCACTCCTGAGCATCATGGTCGTGCTCGTGTGGGTACAGCTCGGGTATCCGATCGTCGTCTTCATGGCGGCGCTGCAGCGAGTGGACCCCGAACTCTACGAAGCCGCCGAACTCGACGGCGCCAACTGGTTCCAGCGATTCGGCGCGATCACCCTCAGCATCATCCGTCCCGAGATCTTCGTCGTGACCCTCACCTGCACGATCGCGGCGCTGAAGGTGTTCGGGCCGATCTACGTGCTCACGCGCGGCGGACCGGGCGACTCGACGATCGTGCCGGCGTACTACGCGTACAGCGAGTTCTTCCAGGCGCAGCAGGTCGGCTACGGCGCGACCATCGCCACCGCCCTCACGATCGTGATCGGCGTCGTCGCCTTCGTGTTCATCAGGTTCCAGCTCTCCTCCGAGCGGAAGGAGTCGGCATCGTGACCGCCACCTCGACCTCCGGCCGGCCCGTTCGGCCGACCCCCGCCCACGAGCCAGGCGATTCGAACCGCGTCGTGCCGAAGCGGCGGCGCCGACCGCGCACCGTGACCGAGTGGGTGCTGCTCCTCGGCGCGGTGATCGTGGCGATCGTCATCGCCTTCCCGTTCCTGCTCATCCTCGTCAACTCCTTCAAGTCGCCCTCCGACTACGCGAGCGGCGGGCCGCTGCAGTTGCCGGCCGAGATCTACCTCGACGGCATCGTGGCGTTCTGGGAGCGCGTCGATTTCCCCCAGAAGCTCTGGAACAGTGTGCTGATCTCCGGCCTCGTCTCGGTGTTCGCCGTCGTGGTGAGCGTGCTGAACGCCTTCGCGATCGGCATCGGGCGCGTGCGCGGCCGCACATGGGTGATCGGGCTCTTCCTGCTCGCGAACATGCTGCCGCAGGAGGTGCTGCTCTACCCGCTGTACTACATGTTCAAGCAGATCGGCCTGTACAACAACGTGTGGGCGGTCATCATCATCTTCACGGTCATCCAGAGCGCCTTCGGCACTTACCTGCTCTCGGCGGTGTACGGCACGTTCCCGAAGTCCGTGCTCGAGGCGGCCGCGATCGACGGCGCCGGGCGCTGGCGCATCCTCTGGCAGGTGATCGTGCCGATCTCCCGTCCGACGATCAGTGTGCTGCTCATCTTCTTCTTCATCTGGACGTGGAACGAGTTCCTGATCCCGCTCACCTTCCTCGTGAGCAACGAGAACCAGACGGTGCCCGTGGCGATCAGCGTGCTGCAGGGCGATCGGCTCATGGATGTCACCACGACGAGCGCCTCGGCACTGCTCGGCCTCGTGCCCACGCTCATCTTCTTCCTCATCTTCCAACGCACCCTCACCAGGGGCATCACGGCAGGAGCAGTCAAGTAATGAAGTTCACCGACGGGTTCTGGCAGGTGCGTCCCGGCGTCACCGCGCTCTACGCTCAGGAGGCGTACGACCTCGATGCACGCGGCGACCGGCTGGTGGTCACCGCGCCCACCAAGGTCATCGAGAAGCGTGGCGACGTGCTGAACCGCCCGGTGCTGACCGTCACGCTCTCCTCGCCGCTCGAGGGCGTCGTGCGAGTACGCATCGAGCATCACCGCGGCGGGAAGTCCTCGCCGGGCTTCGATCTGCCCGGCGCCGTCGAGGGAGCCGGTACGGCGGAGGCGGATGCCGCGGGCGGCACCCTCACGACCGGCGGTCTCACGGCACGCGTCAGCGCGGGGCATCCGTGGCGCCTGGAGTTCTTTCATGAGGGTCGCCCGCTCACGGCGAGCGGGGCGAAGTCCGTCGGATACGTGAGCCTCGGCGCAGGCGCGCCGGTGACCGCGGAGCCCACGGGCGTCACGGGCATCTCGACCACGGGACTGGCGACCGCCGCGCACTACGTGCACGAGCAGCTCGAGCTCGGCGTCGGCGAGCTCGTCTACGGCCTCGGCGAGCGCTTCGGCCCGCTCGTGAAGAACGGCCAGACCATCGACATCTGGAACGCCGATGGCGGCACCTCGAGCGAGCAGGCCTACAAGAACGTGCCGTTCTACCTCTCGAACCGCGGCTACGGCGTGCTCGTGAACCATCCCGAGCATGTGTCGTTCGAGGTCGGTTCCGAGGCCGTCGAGCGCGTGCAGTTCTCGACGGCGGGGGAGTCGCTCGAGTATTTCGTGATCGCCGGCCCCACCCCGGTCGAGGTGCTCGAGCGCTACACCGCGCTCACCGGGCGCCCCGCTCGCGTGCCTGCGTGGTCGTACGGGCTGTGGCTCTCGACGTCGTTCACGACCGACTACGACGAGGAGACGGTCGCGTCGTTCGTCGACGGGATGCGCGAGCGCGACCTGCCGTTCTCGGTCTTCCACTTCGACTGCTTCTGGATGCGCGAGTTCAACTGGACCGACCTCGAGTGGGATCCGAGGACCTTCCCCGACCCCGAGGGCATGCTCGCCCGCCTTCGCGAGCGCGGGCTCAAGGTCAGCGCGTGGATCAACCCGTACATCGCCCAGCGTTCGGCGCTCTTCGACGTGGCCCGCGACGCCGGCTACCTCGTCCGCCGGCCCGACGGCAGCGTGTGGCAATGGGATCTCTGGCAGGCCGGCATGGCGCTCGTCGACTTCACGAACCCCGACGCGACGGCGTGGTTCCAGGAGCAGCTCCGCGGGCTGTTGCGCCAGGGCGTCGACGCCCTGAAGACCGATTTCGGCGAGCGCATCCCGATCGACGTCGTCTGGCACGACGGCTCCGACCCCGAGACGATGCACAACCTCTACACGCAGCGCTACAACGAGGCCGTGTTCGCGGTGCTCGAGGAAGAGCGCGGCGAAGGCGAGGCGGTGGTCTTCGCGCGGTCGGCGACGACGGGCGGACAGCGGATGCCGGTGCACTGGGGCGGCGACAACTCCTCGAGCTTCGTGTCGATGGCCGAGAGCCTTCGCGGTGGCCTCTCGCTCGCGATGTCGGGCTTCGGGTTCTGGAGCCACGACATCGGCGGCTTCGAGGGGACCCCGGATGCCGCGGTGTTCAAGCGGTGGCTCGCGTTCGGGTTGCTCTCGAGCCACTCGCGGCTGCACGGGTCGACGAGCTACCGGGTGCCGTGGTCGTTCGACGACGAGGCCGTCGACGTGGCCCGCGGGTTCACCGAGCTCAAGATGTCGCTCATGCCCTACCTCTACCGGGCCGGGATCGAAGCCCACGAGCGGGGGATCCCCGTGATGCGGCCGATGCAGCTCGCGTTCCCCGACGACCCCGGCGCCGCCTACCTCGACCGGCAGTACCTGCTCGGCCCCGACCTGCTCGTCGCCCCGGTGTTCTCGGAGCACGGCGAGGTCGACGTCTACCTGCCGGCCGGTACGTGGACGTCGCTCCTGAGCGGCGAGGTCGTCGAGGGCGGCGGCTGGCGCCGCGAGCAGCACGGGTTCGACTCGCTGCCGCTCTACGTGCGCGGCGGTGCCGTGCTGCCGCTCGGGGCGCGCCGCGATCGGCCCGACTACGACTACGGCACCGGGCTCACGCTCGCCGTCGCGCCGGGCGGCGTCGACGGCGTCGAGTCGGTGCAGGTCGTCGAGCCCGATGGAATCCTCATCGCGTTCGAGGCGGAGCGCCGCGGCGATCGGGTGCGGCTGCGCTCGCTCGACGGCCGCGACTTCGTCGCTAAGGTGATCGGGACGCCCGGCGAGATCCAGTCGGTCGACGGTGAAGTGGAGTTGCAGAGATGACCACGGGCAACGCGGACTACCGCGACGCAGGCCTCGCCTTCCCCGACACGTTCGTGTTCGGGTCGGCCACGGCGGCATACCAGATCGAGGGGGCGGTCGACGAAGACGGCCGCGGGCCTTCGATCTGGGACACGTTCAGCCACACTCCCGGCAAGGTCTGGAACGGCGACACCGGCGACGTCGCCGACGACCACTACCACCGTCTCGAGTCCGACCTCGACCTCATGAGCGACCTGGGGCTCGAGGCGTACCGGTTCTCGATCGCCTGGCCGCGGATCCAGCCGACGGGCCGCGGGCCGGCGAACGAGGCGGGGCTCGCGTTCTACGAGCGCCTCGTCGACGGGCTCATCGCCCGCGGCATCCGTCCCATCGCGACGCTCTATCACTGGGACCTGCCGCAGGCACTCGAAGACGAGGGCGGCTGGAACAACCGGGCGACGTCCGAGGCGTTCGCCGAGTACGCGCGCCTCGTCGGCGAGCGCCTCGGAGGTCGGGTCGCCGTGTGGACGACGCTCAACGAGCCGTGGTGCAGCGCGTACCTCGGCTACGGGTCGGGCGCGCACGCCCCGGGGCTCACCGACGGTGCGAAGGCGCTCGCCGCGGTGCATCACCTGAATCTCGCGCACGGGCTCGCGGTGGCGGCGCTCCGCGAGGTCGTCACGAACGACCCCGGCTACTCGATCACGCTGAACCTGCACGTCATCCGCCGATCGGGCCCGACTGGCGCCGAGGCGGCACGCCGAATCGACGGACTCGCCAACCGGGTGTTCCTCGGACCGCTCCTCGGCGACGGCTATCCGGCCGACGTCATCGCCGACACCGCCGGAGTGACCGACTGGTCTTTCGTGCGACCGGGCGACACGGAGCTCATCGCGCAGCCCCTCGACCTGCTGGGCGTGAACTACTACTCGACCGTGACCGTGCAGATGTGGGACGGGAAGACCCCCAAGGCCAACGCCGACGGGCACAAGGACATGGGCGGCACGACCTGGCCCGGATCCGATGACGTGGAGTTCCTCGTGCAACCGGGGCCGTACACCGAGATGGGCTGGAACATCGACCCCTCAGGCCTCGAAGACCTGCTCGTCTCGCTGCACGAGGCACACCCGTCGCTGCCGCTCATGGTCACCGAGAACGGCGCCGCCTTCAACGACGTCGTGACCGAGGGTCCCGACGGGCCGGTCGTGCAGGACGACGACCGCATCGACTACCTGCGCCGGCACTTCACGGCCGCGCACCGGGCGATGCAGCGCGGAGTGGACCTGCGCGGCTACCAGGTCTGGTCGCTCATGGACAACTTCGAGTGGGGCTACGGCTACTCGAAGCGGTTCGGCATCGTGCGGGTCGACTACGACACCCTCGAGCGGCTTCCCAAGGCGAGCGCGCACTGGTACGCCGAGCTCATCCGCACGCGCACGATTCTGGCGTGATCATGAGTGCACGGGGCAACAACCTCGACCACGTGCGGCGGCACAACCTCGCCACCGTGCTGCGCCTCGTGCACCACGACCGCGGGGCGGCGCGCTCGCAGCTGACCCGGGCGACGGGCCTCAACCGCTCCACGATCGCCGCGCTCGTCGCCGAGCTCGTCGAACTCGGGCTCGTCGCCGAGACCGAGCCCGAGTCGACGAAGCAGGTCGGCCGCCCGTCGCCCGTCGTCGCACCCCGGCCGGATGTCGCCGTGCTCGCGCTCAACCCCGAGGTCGACGCCGTCGAGCTCGCGCTCGTCGGACTCGGCGGTGAGATCCTCCGCAGGGAACGCCACGTGCAGCGCGAGGTGCCGTCGGTCGACTCCGTCGTGGAACTCGTCGCGGGCCGCCTCGCGGAGTGGTCGGCGGCCGACGTCCCTGCCGGCGGCGGCGCCACGGTCGCCGGCATCGGCGTCGCGGTGCCGGGGCTCGTGCGCGCCTCAGACGGGCTCGTGCGGCACGCCCCTCACCTCGGCTGGCGTGACGCTCCGCTCGCTGCCGAGCTCGCCGCCGCCACGTCGCTGCCCGCCTACTCGGCCAACGACGCGAGCCTCGGCGCGCTCGCCGAGCGACTCTTCGGCGCCGGGCGCGGCATCGGCGAGCTCGTGTACGTGAACGGCGGCGCGAGCGGCATCGGCGGTGGCATCATGGCCGGCGATCGTCTCCTCGGCGGTCTCGACGGCTACGCGGGGGAGTTCGGGCACTTGCGAGTCGGCGGCTCGGAGCAAGTCGACACGGCCGGCCTCTCCGGCACGCTCGAGTCGGAGGTGCGCCGAAGCCGGCTGCTCGAGCTCGGCGACCTCGGAACGGTCGACGATGCGGAGCTCGAGCGTCGCGTGCGCGCCGACGGCGGTGCCCTGAGCGCCGAGATCGAGCGTCAGGCCGGCTACCTCGGCGTCGCGATCGGCGGCATCGTGAACGTGCTGAATCCCGAGCTCGTGCTGCTCGGCGGCTTCCTCGGCATCCTGCTCGATGCGGCACCCGACACGGTGCGGGCAGCGCTCGCGGCCACCTCGCTCGATGCGCCGCTCGCCTCGGTGCGACTCGAGCGGCCGGCGCTCGGCCGCGACATCCTCATGATCGGCGCCGCCGAGCTCGCGTTCGAACCGGTGCTCGCCGACCCGGCCGGCTTCGAACGCGGCCGCGGACCCACGGTCGCCCGATCGGCGAGCGGGTTCGGCTCGCTCGCTTAGAATCGATGGATCATGGCTACCTTCGGAACCCTCTCTGACCGGCTCGCAGAGACCTTCAAGAACCTCCGCACCAAGGGCAAGCTCTCGGCGTCCGACGTCGACGGCACCGTGCGCGAGATCCGCAGGGCCCTGCTCGACGCCGATGTCTCGTTCGACGTCGTCAAGCAGTTCACGGCCAAGGTGCGCGAACGCGCACTCGGCGACGAGGTCAATCGCGCGCTGAACCCCGCACAGCAGGTCGTGCAGATCGTCAACGAAGAGCTCGTCGCCATCCTCGGCGGCCAGCAGCGCCGCCTGCAGTTCGCGAAGAACCCGCCGACGGTCATCATGCTCGCGGGCCTCCAGGGAACGGGGAAGACCACGCTCGCCGGCAAGCTCGCGAAGTGGCTCGTGAAAGACGGGCACACGCCGTTGCTCGTTGCGGCCGACCTCCAGCGCCCGAATGCCGTGAATCAGCTCCAGGTCGTGGGCGGCCAGGCCGGGGTGCCGGTCTTCGCGCCCGAGGTCGGCAACGGCGTCGGCGATCCCGTGAAGGTCGCGAACGACGCCGTGAAGCATGCCGAGCGCGGCCACCACGACGTCGTCATCATCGACACCGCGGGTCGCCTCGGCGTCGACGCCGAGCTCATGAAGCAGGCCGCGAACATCCGCAACGCCACGAAGCCCGACGAGGTGCTCTTCGTCATCGACGCGATGATCGGCCAAGACGCCGTGACCACCGCGAAGGCGTTCCAGGAGGGTGTCGACTTCACGGGCGTCGTGCTCACGAAGCTCGACGGCGACGCGCGCGGCGGCGCGGCGCTCTCGGTCGCCTCCGTCACGGGCCGTCCCATCATCTTCGCCTCTACCGGTGAGGGACTCGACGACTTCGAGCCGTTCCACCCCGACCGCATGGCGAGCCGCATCCTCGACCTCGGTGACATCCTCACCCTCATCGAGCAGGCCCAGCAGGCCTTCGATGAAGAAGAGGCCATGAAGGTCGCCGAGAAGTTCGCGACCGACCAGTTCACCCTCGAAGACTTCCTCGGCCAGATGCAGCAGTTGCGCGGCGCGGGCTCGATCAAGAAGATGCTCGGCATGCTGCCCGGCGCCGGCGGCATGAAGCAGCAGCTCGAGAACTTCGACGAACGAGAGATCGTGCGCACCGAGGCGATCATCCAGTCGATGACCCTCGCCGAGCGGCGCAACCCGAAGCTCCTGAACGGCTCGCGGCGGCTTCGCATCGCGAGGGGCTCCGGCATGACCGTCACCGACGTCAACCAGCTCGTCGCCCGCTTCGAGCAGGCCGCGAAGATGATGAAGACCGTCGCGCGCGGCGGCATGCCGCAGATCCCCGGCATGGGCCCGATCCCGGGGGCCGGCTTCTCCGGCGGCGGAAAGCGGCCGCCGAAGGGCAAGAAGTCCTCGGGTTCCCGTTCGGGCAATCCGGCCAAGCGTGCCGCCGAGAACGCGGCGCTCGCCTCGGGAGCGCCCGCCGGGCCAGTGGCGCCCACCGGGTCCGGCTTCGGCCTCGGTGCCGGCGCGGGTGCAGGCCCGAAGGGTGCGCCGAGCGAGGAAGAGCTCGCCGCGCTCCAGAAGCTCCTCGGGCGCTAGCGAGACTCACTCCGAATCGAGGCGCGCCTCGATCTCGAGGAGCCGATCGACCTCGAGCGACTGCGCGGTCGCGATCGCGCGCGCCCATCGCGCGACCGCGGGGTCACCCTGCTCGGCGAGCCGATCCTCCGCCATCTCCATCGCCCCGCGATGATGCGCCACCATCGTGTCGATGAACAGGTCGTCGAAGGCCGCGCCGTCGAGCTCCGCGGCGCGGTCGAGGGTCGAGCGGCTGATCTCTCCTCGCATCGTCTCGGCATGATCGTGCTCGTCGGGCACGTCGCGTGAGCGTCGCCGGTCGAGCCAGGAGCGCATCGCCTCCGCCTCGGCCGCTTGGACCGAATGCATGCGACCGGCGAGGTCGGCAAGCTCCTGGTCCGCGGCGCGCCCCGGCGCGAGTGCGGTGAGCTCCACGGCCTGCTCGTGATGCGCGATCATCGCGTCGATGAATGCGAGGTCGGCCGCCGTCGTCCCGGATTCCGGGGTGATGTCGTCGCCGTGCTCACCGCCGGAGGGGGTTCCGCCTCCGGGAGGAGCCGGGGTCACGAATGCGGTGGCCGCGCCGGCGTCGTCGGGCGTCGACACTGTGCACCCCGACACCGACAGGGCGACGGCGAGCACGCCCGCCAGGGCGGCGCCGAGGACGAGGGCGTTCCGCGGCATCCGCTCGCTCATGTCGGCCTCCTGCGGCGCCGCAGGACCACCACGACGACGGCCGCGCCCAGGAGCAGCACTGCCGGAACGACCACGAACGGCCACCACGACGCGCTGTCGCCGCGCGCGGTTTCAGGAGTCGGTGCCGGTGCCACCACCGCGAGGCTCGCGAGCGCGATGCGCGGCGCCGACGCGTCGCCGCGCACCACGAGGTCGTAGCGTCCGGGATCGAGAGGACCGGGCACTCTCACCTCCGCCGCGGCGAGCGAGCCGTCTTCGCCCGCCGTGAGGGTCGCGAGCACGGATTGCGTCGGCATCCACCAGACGTCGGCGGTCTCGCCCGGCGTGAGCGAGCCAGGCGGCAGCGAGACGGTCACGGTCGCCGTCGCGGCGGGCTCGAGCTCGGCGGGCTCCACCGACAGCGTTTCGAGCGGGGCGCGCTCGGCGCTCGCCGTCGGCACCACGGGCGCCTCGCGCCACACCCAGGCGTACTCGGGCTGCGTCTGCGGGTTCAGGCCGGTGCTGTCGTACCGGGCCGCGTCGGCGAAGAGCGGATCCGTCAGGCGCAGCACCTCCAGTCCCTCGTACATGTCGCTCGCGTAGAGGTACCCGTCGTACGGGTACACCGCCCAGATGCCCGCCGTGTAATCCATCGAGTAGCCGTAGCCGGGGCGGTCGAACCACGTGAGCTCGACCGGCGCGGCCGGGTCCGTGAAGTCGACCACGGAGACACCTCCCTCGAGCCATGCCTGCGACACGATGAAGCGCCCGGGCACGGGCACGAGTCCTCCCGAGTGGGCGACGCACTTCTCGAGGTCGGACTGGGTCCGCGGCAGCTTGTAGGTGCCGACCTTGGCGAGGCCGCCCGGCTCGATGAGCCACACCGCGTCCGCGCCGCGGTCGGCGCCGAAGTCGGGCGAGCACGTGTTGACGAAGCCGTCGCCGAGTTCGTCTTGGAACACGATGCGGGTCGCGTCGTTGTCGAAGATCCCCGAATGCCAGAACGCGACGGCCGGGTCGCGCACCCGTTGCAGCACGACGGGGGCGAGCGGGTCGGCGATCGAGAGGAGCAGCCCGTCACCGCGGCACGAGGCCACGGCGAGCGCCTTGGCCGGGTACGCGGTGATGTCGTGGCATCCGGTGGTCGACCGGGTCTCCGCGCCGCCCGCGACGCGATCCTCGGTTCCGAACGCCGTCGCATCGTCGAAGAGGTCGAGGGCTCCCACGATTGCGGCGTCCTCAGGGGCGTCGAGCGGGACGTCGATGATCTGCAGGGGGTTCCGGCCCGTGCAGTCGATGGATGCGCCGCGGCTGTACGAGCTCACGTAGACGAACACCCGCGCCGAGCTCGCGGGATCCGGCACGACGGTGTGCGTGTGCGAACCGCAGCGCGTGCGCACGGCGGCGGCGTAGCGGGGCGCGCTGGGATCGCTGATGTCGAAGATCCGGATGCCCTCCCAGTGCTCGATGGTCTCGGGCACGCGCGCGGCCTCGCAGGAGTCGTCGGACATGGTCTCGTCGATCGAGACGAACACGAGGTCGCCGACGGCGCTCACGTCGCCCTGCCCTCCCGGGCACGAGACCGCGCTCACGAGCGTGGGCGCCGCGGGATCGGCGATGTCCCAGACGGAGAACCCGGCGTAGTTGCCCTGCACGAGGTAGTCGCCGGTGAACGCGAGATCCGAGTTGATGAAGTTCGGATCGTCGCCCTGCCGGAAGGGATTGTCGCGATGGGCGACCCACTCGAGTCCCGGCCCGATCGACGGCTCCCGGTCAGCGGGTTGTGCCGTGGCGGGCGACGCGAGCAGCGCCGCTCCGATCGCGATGACCACGGCTCCCAGAGCGGCCGACCTCGCCCGCTGCACGGCGCCGCCGCCGGGCACGGCTCAGTCCAGGATGTCGTCGTCGCGGCGCACGGGAGCCCCGGCGATGAACGCGTCGAGCGCTCCGCCGCGGAGGAGGTCGATGCGGCGCGGGCCGGCGTTCGCGCCGCGCTCGATCTCATCGTCTGCCAATGGCGCTGCGGATGCCGCGAACACGACGTTGCCGAGGCTCGCGTCCGCCACGACGGCGGGGGAGGCGAGGGCGACGACCACGGGATGGAGCGACGCGAGCGTCGCGCCGACCTCCCGGCTCATCGCGAGCCCCGGTGAGGCGAGCGTATTGACGACGATGACGCCGTCGGGTGCGAGGAGCTGCCCGAGCTCCGTGAAGAACTCCGCCGTCGACATGTGCCGGGGCGACACGCTGCCCGAGAAGACGTCGACGATCGCGAGGTCATAGCCGCCGCCGGTGCGCGCCGCTCGCTCGACCGCTGCGCGCCCGTCGTCGAACTCGACCGTGAGCTCGAGCTCATCGGCGAGCGGCAGCGCGTCGAGCACGAAGTCGAAGAGCTCCCGGTGCAGCTCGATGACATGCTGAACCGAGCCAGGACGAGTGGCGCCGACGTACCGCGGGATGGTGAGGCCGCCTGCGCCGAGGTGCAGCACCCGGATGGGAAGGCCGCGCTCGCGGCACCCGTCGATCACCGAGGCGATCATGCGCGTGTACTCGAGCTGGAGATCGAGCGGATCGCGCGGATTGACGTGCGATTGCGTGGTGCCCTCGATCACGAGGGAGTATCCGCCGTGCGTTCCGCGTTCGGGCAGCAGTCGCGCGCTCACCCGCTCACCATCGAGTTCAAGCCGGGGTTCGCCCATGTCCACCACACTAGGTCGGCGCGGTCCGGCAGGCCAGACGGCGCGGCGATTTCGGAATCATCGGGGTGGAGTCCTCCTGCCGCACGCCTCAGCGCCATAAGATGTGCGCCAGAAGCCGTGCATCCCAAGGGCGGGGGCAGTTCGGTCTGGAATGTCCGGCAGACGGGGGCACACGGTGCGCACGGCTCAATCGGAAGACATCTCGGTGGGGTGGGACGATCGCGTCCTCGCGACGCATACGACCCCCCATTTCATGCAGAGCAGCACGTGGGGGTCCATCCGGTCGGATGGCCCGTGGCACGTGTCCCGGCGCGGATTCGGCGCCGAGTGCGACTACCCCGTGCTCGTGTTCGAGCGGCACGCGGAGGGGTTCGGCACGCTCGCGCACGTGGCGCGGGTGAGCGGCCTCGCCCCGGCGGACATCGCACCGCTCAGCGAGCGCATCCGAGCCGACCGCGGCAGGGCGTTCGCGACGAAGATCGAGGTGTACCAGCCGCGCGACGAGCGGCTCGTCGCGGCCTTCGAGTCGCTCGGATGGCTCCCCACCCGTGCCTCCCAGTACCGGTTCTCCGTCGTCATCGAGACCGCGATGGGCGAGGAGCGGATCTTCGCGAGCATGAAGAAGCGCGCGCGCAACGAGATCCGGATCGCCGAGCGGAAGGGCGTCGTCACGGGCCGGGTGCAGCTCACCGACGAGAATCGGCGGAGCATGCTCGGTCTCGTGCGGGAGACCGAGGATCGGTCGGGCGCGTTCTTCCGGCCGGCCGAATACCTCGAGCGGGTGTGGCAGGCGTTCGTCGGCGACGACCGCGGCCGCTTGTACTTCGCCTGGCACGACGGTCGGGTCGTGGCCGGGGCATTCGTCACGCTCTTCGGGAGGAACGCGTGGTTCAAGGACGGCGGCTCGCTGCGCGACCAGCCCCAGCTGATGGCCTCGCGCCTGCTGCAGTGGGCGATCATGCGCGACCTCGCGGCATCCGGAATCGAACGCTACGACCTCGGCCACGTGCCGCCACCGGCCGAGCCCGACGCACCCGGCCAGGGGGTGCTCACCTTCAAGAGCGCATTCACGAGCGACGTGCTCGAGTACATGCCGGCGTTCCAGCTCTCGCACGCCGACGGCGCCGAGGAGTGGCGCCTCAGCGAGAGCGGATTCCTCGCCCGTTACCGCGAGCGCACCGGCGACTACTGGTATTGAGCGCTGGCGGCACTTGCGTCACGAGGCGGATGCCGCGGCATCCGTCGCCGGCACGACCCCGTCGCGGAGTTCCCGCGCGAGGTGCGCGACCACCGCTCTGAGGTCGCCGCCGGCGGCCTCCGCGACGCGGAGCTGGCGCTGGTAGCTCGCGCCGCCGTCGAGCGTCTGGCGCACGCCCTGCAGCTCGGCGGCGCACCCGAGGCGCTCGGCGATCGGCGCGAGGGTCGTCAACAGCTCGCGCAGGTCGTCGGTGACGAGCCGCTCGGTGCCCGCGACATCCGTGATCACTTCGGCGTCGAGTCCGTAGCGCGCGGCACGCCACTTGTTCTCGCGAACGTACCAGGGCTGCAGCACCGTGAGGGTGTGGCCCTCGTCGAGTCGCGTGCTCATCCACTCGACGAGACACTGCACGAGTGCGCCGATGGCCGCGATCTCGGCTGCCGTCGAGACGCCGTCGCACACGCGCACCTCGACGGTGCCCCAGCGAGGGGAGGGGCGGATGTCCCAGCGCACCTCGCTGTGGTCCTCGATCACGCCGGTGCGCACGAGGTCGCCGACGTAGCGCTCGTACGCCGCCCAGTCGGCGAGCGGATACGGCAGCCCGGCCGTGGGCAGCTGCTGGAACATGAGCGCCCGGTTCGAGGCGTACCCCGTGTCGACGCCCGCCCAGAACGGGCTCGACGCCGAGAGTGCCTGCAGGTGGGGAAGGTAGGCGAGCAGGCCGTCGAGGATCGGCAGTGCCTTGTCGCGCTCGTCGATGCCCACGTGCACGTGGATGCCCCAGATCATCATGTTGCGGCCCCACCACCGGGTGCGGTCGATGAGCTTGTGATACCGCGGTTTGTCGGTGAGGTGCTGGTCGTACCACTGGCTGAACGGGTGCGAGCCGCTGCACACGAGCTCGTACTCGCCGAGCCCGTCGATCACCTCCCGCACCTCCGCGAGCTGGCCCTCGAGATCGGCGACGGCGCCCGCGACGCGCTCGTGCACGCCGCTCACGAGCTCGACCGTGTTCGTCAGCAGCTCCGAGGTGATGAACGGATGCCGCCCCGACGTGCTGCCCGCATCGAGGATGCGGAGCACCTCGTCGGCGACCGAGGCGAGCTCTCCCGTGGCGCGGTCGACGATCGCGATCTCCCACTCGAGTCCGACCGTGGAACGGGCGGATCGGGCGAAGTCGATGTGCATGCTGGGCCCCCATCCGGGCAGGGCGTGTGGGCGTCTGTCGGCCCATCATGGCATGCACACCGGGCGATTATCCTTGCGGCGGGATTTCTGCAAGAATGGTCAGTCGAGTTCAGTATCGCCCGACCCTCTATCCGGCGCGCAGAACCCCATAGAGCTTCCGCCGAGTGTGCACCCCACGCTCACGGCTGTCAGTTCGCTTACCTCACAACATTTTTCAGGAGAATTGTGGCTGTCAAGATCCGTCTCAAGCGCCATGGCAAGATCCGTGCGCCCTATTACCGCATCGTCGTCGCCGACTCGCGCACCAAGCGCGATGGTCGAGTGATCGAGGAGATCGGCAAGTACCACCCCACCCAGGAGCCCTCGTTCATCGAGGTCGACTCCGACCGCGCCCAGTACTGGCTCTCCGTCGGCGCACAGCCGACCGAGCAGGTCGCGGCCATCCTCAAGCTCACGGGCGACTGGGGCAAGTTCAAGGGCGACAAGGACGCTGTGTCGACCGTGCGCGTCGCAGAGCCCAAGCCCGCCTTCCAGGTCGACGAGACCAAGAAGCCGGTGCTGAAGCCCAAGGCCGAGAAGCCCGCCAAGACCGAGGCTCCGGCCGAGACCGCGACGGACGAGGCGTAAGCCTTGCTCCAGTCCGCGCTCGAACACCTCGTCAAGGGGATCGTCGATCACCCTGACGATGTGAAGGTCGTCTCCGCGTCGAGCGCACGCGGCGAGGTCCTCGAGGTTCACGTGAACCCCGAGGACCTCGGTCGCGTCATCGGCCGTGCAGGCCGCACCGCGAAGGCGCTCCGCACCCTCGTGACCGCCCTCGCCGACGGTCGCCGCGTTCGCGTCGACGTCGTCGACACCGACGACTGACGTGTCCGACGCACCAGGCACGCAGCTCCGCGTCGGTCGTCTCACGAAGGCGCACGGGCTCAAGGGCGCCATCAAGATCGAGCTCTACACCGACGACCCCGACCGGCGATTCGTGCCCGGCGCCGTCTTCACCCTGCAGGTGCCCGACACCTCGCCGTGGCACGGCAAGAGCCTCACGCTTCGTGAGCTCCGCTGGTACAACGGGCACGCCGTCGGCTTCTTCGAGGGCGTCGACGACCGCTCGGCCGCTGAGGGCCTCGCCAAGGCGATCCTCTGGGTCGACTCGAGCGCTGAAGAGGCACCGGAAGACGACGCGTGGTACGACCACCAGCTCGTGGGTCTCGCCGTCGTCCGCGACGGCGAGCGCATCGGCGAGGTCAGCCACGTCGAGCATCTCCCAGCGCAAGACCTGCTGATCGTGAAGGCGCGCGGCCGAGAGGTCATGGTGCCGTTCGTGTCGGCGATCGTGCCCGAGGTCGACCTCGCGGCCGGCACGGTCACGGTGACGCCGCCGCCGGGGCTCTTCGAGGAGCTGCCCGAGGCCGAGGAGGCCCAGGCCGGTGGCGCGGCACTCGAGGGCGACGCCCCGGAGGCCGAGGCCGGCGCATCCGACGGGACGCAGCACGCCGAGGCATCCGAGTCGACCGCCGATGGAACAGGCGACGACACCGGCGACCACGCCGGCGCGTAGGCTCGCCCCCATGCGGATCGACATCGTCACGATCTTCCCGGAGTTCTTCTCGGTGCTCGACGTGTCGTTGCTCGGGCGCGCCCGGCAGGCCGGCATCCTCCAGGTCGCGACCCACGACCTGCGGGAGCACACCCACGACCGCCATCGCACGGTCGACGACACGCCCTACGGCGGCGGTGCCGGCATGGTGATGAAACCCGAGCCCTGGGGCGAGGCGCTCGACGCGCTCGTCACCGACGAGACCGTGCTCATCGTGCCATCGCCCGCCGGTGAGCCGTTCACGCAACAGCTCGCACGCGAGCTCGCGCACGCGCCGCATCTCGTCTTCGCCTGCGGTCGCTACGAGGGCATCGACCAACGGGTCGTCGACCACTACGCGAGTCGCATCCCGGTTCGCCTGATCAGCCTCGGCGACTACGTGCTGAACGGCGGAGAGGTTGCTGCGATGGCCATGATCGAGGCCGTCGGCCGACTCGTGCCCGGTGTCGTCGGCAACCCCGAGAGCCTTGTCGAGGAGTCGCACGAAGACGGGCTCCTCGAGTATCCGAGCTACACGAAGCCGGCCCTCTGGCGGGGGCTCGAGGTGCCACCCGTACTGCTCTCGGGCAACCACGGCGCCGTCGCCGCCTGGCGGCGCGAGCAGCAGATCGAGCGCACCCGTCGAGTGCGTCCCGAGCTGCTCGACGATCGAGGCTGAACCGGGCCGACCGGCCGTCCCGCCCACGAACGGGTGCATGATTCACGTGCGTGAAACATGCGGGTGTCCGCTCCGAAACACGCCGTCCCTATGTTCGTAACGACGGACGCGGCTCCGTCGATGCGCAACGACGGGAGCGGCGATGAGCGGGTCTGGGCCTGACGAGGGCAACGCGATCGGAGACCCGCCCCTCACGCTCCTCGCCGTGACCCACGGCGAGCCGTCGGCCGACAACCGCTCGGCGATCATCGGCCTCGTCGACGCCGTCGCCGCCGAGGTGCCCGCAGTCGAGATCGGCATCAGCTTCGTCGATGCCCAGAACTCGGATGTCGCCGCAGCACTCGCGCAGCACGCGGGCACGCCGGCCGTGATCGTGCCGCTCGTGCTCTCGGCGGGGTTCCACGTGCGAACCGGCCTCTCACAGGGAATCAACCAGCTTCCGCCCGGGGGCCCCGGACTCGCCGAGCCGCTCGGACCCGACGCGAGGATCGTCGAGGTGCTCGCCGAACGGCTCGAGGCGGTCGGTCTCGGTCCGACCGACGCCATCGTGCTCGCGGCCGCAGGGTCGAACGACCCGCGCGCCGTGCGCGAGTGCTTCGAGACCGGGCGCCTGCTCGGTGCCCGGCTGGGTCGGCCCGTCACGGTCGGGTTCATCGCCGCAGCCATCCCGCGCCTGCCCGACGCGATCGAGATGATCCGCGAGGTGCACCCCGGGTCGCGCGTCATCGTGGCCACCTACCTGCTCGCGCCCGGCGCGTTCAACGATGCCGCGAACGCGGTCGGTGCCGATGCGGTCTCCGAGCCGCTCATGCTTCCGGGCCGTCCGGCGCCCGGTCCGATCGTCGAACTCGTCGTCGACCGGTACCTGGCGGCCGTCGAGCGCCTCGACCGGCACATGTCCTGATTCAGCGTGCGCCGATGCCCGCCGCACGGCTCGTGCCCGTGAGCGGGAGCCGTGCCGACCGGTACCGGTCGATGGCGAGCTCGGCCAGGCGAGGATCGGGTGCGAGCGGCGCCGAGACGAAGTCGGCACCGGCTTCGAGCAGCCGGTCGTGGAAGTATCCAGGGGCGAGCAGATACGACGCGATCACGACGCGACCGCCACTCGTCGCGCGAGCGGCGGCGACGGCGGCCGGAACGCTCGGAGTGGCGCTCGCGCCGTAGCCGATCGTCACGGTGCCGGGCCAGGATGCCCGAAGCAGCGTCGCGAGTCGTTCGACGTCGTCGGCGGCGCGCGGATCGCTCGACCCGGCAGCGGCGAGCACCACGTGGTCTGCCGGCGTGGCACCGGCCTGGACGAGCCGCTCCACGAGGATCTCGGCGAGCACGGGGTGCGGCCCGAGCGAGGCCGCGACGCCGACCTGCGAGGCCGCGCCTCCGGCAGCCCGAGCGATGTCGACGCGCACGTGGTATCCGGTCGACAGGAGGAGCGGCACGATGATCGCGTCGCCATCGGGGTCGAGCAGGGAGACGACCTCGCCGAGGTCGGGACCCTGCACGTCGACGAACGCCTCGTGCACCGAGAGCGCCGGGCGGGAGCGACGTATCCCATCGACGATCGAGCGGATCGCCATGCGCCCGGCGGCGTCGTTCGTTCCATGCGAGCACGCGATGAGGGTGGTCATGAATCGTCCCGACTGGTCACTGCGAGCCGGTAGCCCCGCTTCACGATCGTCTGGATGAGGCCCTTCGCCCCGCTCGCCTCGCGGATCCGCGCGACGGCGACCTCCACGGCATGCACGTCGCTCGTCGCGCCCGGCAGCGAAGCCAGGAGCTGGGAGCGGTTCACGACGTCACCACCCGCGTCGGCGAGGGCGGAGAGCACGGCGTGACCGGTTCGAGTGAGGGGCAGCAGCTCGCCGTCGAGCAGGGCGCCCCCGCACCGCACCTCGAGCACTCCGGCCGCTGTGTCGATCGCCGAGGCTCGGCGCTCGGCGAAGTGCGAGACGACCGAGCGTACGAGCGACCCGAGCCGACCGCGATCGGGCACTCGAGGCGACATCCCCACTTGCTCGAGCGGACCCGCCGTGATCGGGCCGACCGCGGCGATCAGCAGGGTGCCGCGTTCCTCCTGCTCGAGGATGCCGTCGAGCGCGTCTTCGGCGATGGCCGCTTCGATCCATGCGTCGGCGCCCGGAGCGGAGGTGAAGAGCACGGCGTCGTAGGCTCCCTCCGCGGCGCTGCGCACCGAGCGGGCGACGAGCCCGGGATCAGGCGGAGGACCCCAGCGGTAGACGACGAGGCTCGTGACGTCGGCACCTGCGCCGCGGAATGCCTCGTCGAGCCCGTCGGATCCGGAGCCGTGGTGCTGGACGACGACGCGGAGTCCGGAGATGCCCTCGTCGAGCAGGTACGCGCCGAGCTCCGACGACGTCTCGGACTCGGCGACCCAGTCCGCACTGAATCCGGCCTGCTGGATGGCGCCGCGGGCCTTCGGGCCTCGCGCGATGAACCGCGCGCCCGCGAGCGCGGCGTGCAAGTCGTCGAGGAGTCCGGCCGAGTCGGCGGTCTCCATCCAGCCGTGGAAGCCGACGCCGGTGGTCGCGACGACGACGTCGGGAGGGGTGGCGATGACGTGGAGCGTCTGCTCGATGAGGGCTTCGTCGCCGATGTGCGGTTCGATCGTGAGTGCCGGGGCGTGCACGACACGCGCTCCGCGCCGCTCGAGGGCGGCGCCGAGTTCCGCCGACCGGCGATCGGCGGTGATCAGGATGACGCAACCGAGCAAGGGCGTCCCCGGCGTGGCAGGGGGGTTCGTCATCCGGTGCGGCTCCGTGCGGGGTCGGCGAGTCGGGTGAGGAGTCCGGCGGCGGCGACCTCGCCGACCACGATGACGGCCGGCGCCTGCACGCCCGCTGCAGCGGCGGCGGCCGCAACGGTACCGAGGGTCGCCCGGGTGGTGCGCTGCGACGACGTCGTGCCGCTCTCGACGATCGCGACGGGCCGATCATGCGGGGCGCCGGCGGAGACCGCGGCGTCGGCGAAGCCGCCGAGCCGCTCGACGCCCATGAGCACGACCGTCGTCGTCGTGTCGTCGGCGAGTGCCGCAAGGGTCGCCTGCGAGGGGTCGTCGTGACCGTTGACGAGCAGCATCGAGGTTGCGGTGCCTCGGTGGGTGACCGGGATGCCGGCGGCTTGCGGCACGGCGATCGCGCTCGAGATGCCGGGCACGACCTCGACGGCCACTCCGGCATCGAGGCACGCGGCGACCTCTTCGCCGCCGCGGCCGAACACGAACGGGTCGCCGCCCTTCAGCCGCACGACGTGCTGGCCGGCGAGCGCCCGTTCGACGAGGATCCGGTTGATCTCCTGCTGCGGTACCGGATGCCGCCCAGGGGCCTTGCCCACGTCGACGATCTCCACGCCGGGTTCGAGCTCCGCGAGCAACGCGCGAGGTCCGAGGCGGTCGGTGACCACGACATCCGCCTCGGCGAGTGCGCGTCGACCGCGCAGGGTGATGAGGTCGGCGGCACCGGGGCCGCCCCCCACGAGCACGACGCGGCCGGGGCCGCCTATGCGTCGGCGGCGAACGGGCAGTCGTCCTTCGGCGAGGGCGTCGGCCACGGCATCGCGTACCGCGCCGCTGCGCCGGGGGTCGACGCCGCCCTCGGACACGACGCCGACGATGAGGTCGCCCGAGCGGGTCTCCGCCGTCATGCGTGCAGTGCCGTGGTCACCGTGGCCGGCGTTCACGCAGAAGATGCGCGCCTCGTCGGCCCACGCGGAGACCGCGTGGTCGACGGCGGGAACGCCCGTCGCGGTGTGCACGAGCCACGCGTCGGCGAGATCGTCGCGCACGACCGGCCGCGCCGTCCATGCGATGCGACCTTCGTCGACGAGCACCGCGAGTGACGGATCGAGCTCAGGGGCGACGACGACGACCTCCGCGCCCTCGTCGACGAACCGCACGACACGACGTGTCGAGACGGGGCCGCCGCCGACGGCGACCACGCGCCGCCCGGTGACGTCGAGTGCGATGAGCATCAGCGTGGGTCCTTCCGGATGTGCACGATCCCGTGCTCGACCGCGACAGGCCAGGTGCGCAGGTCGTGCCGCTCCTTGCCGAGGGTGTCGAGGCACGTTCCCGTGCGAAGGTCGAAGACCTGCTTGAACATGGGGGAGGCCACCGTCGGGGCGTCTCCGCGACTCCCGACGATGCCGCGCGACATGACGTACGCGCCGCTGTACGGGTCGCGCTGCTGGACGGCGTGGATGCTGCCGTCGTGCAGCAGGAAGAGGGCGAGCTGCTCGCCGTCGATGAGCGCCGCTGCGCCCCGTTCGACCTCGAGCTCGTCGACCCGGCAGACGGGCACCCAGTTGCTCGTGCGGGTCGGCTCCATGATTCGGGCAGTGTCGGCGATGGTCATCGGCGTACCTCCAGGGTGGTTCCGGCGATGAGCACGCCACCGGTCTCGCGCTCGGCGTCGGTCGCCGGCCGGGGCTGCCCGCGCTCTGCGGTGTAGGCGAGTGAGGGGTCGGGCGTCGTCGGCGCGTTGACGAACGAGGCGAAGCGCTTGAGCTTCTCGGGGTCGTCGAGCGTCGCCTTCCACTCGTCTTCGTAGGCGTCGACGTGGAGTGCCATCGCGGCGTCGAGGTCGTCGACGATGCTGAGTGAGTCGTCGATGATGACCGCGCGGAGGGCATCGAGGCCGCCCTCGAGCTCCTCGAGCCACGGGGCGGTCCGCTGGAGGCGGTCGGCGGTGCGGATGTAGTACATCAGGAACCGGTCGATCGTGCGGATCAGGGTCTCGGAGTCGAGTCCCTCGGCGAGCAGTTGCGCGTGCCGCGGCGTGAACCCGCCGTTGCCGCCCACGTACAGGTTCCAGCCCTGTTCGGTCGCGATGACGCCGACGTCCTTCCCGCGGGCCTCTGCGCATTCGCGGGCACATCCCGAGACGCCGAGCTTCAGCTTGTGCGGTGAGCGCAGGCCGCGGTAGCGCAGCTCGAGCTCGACGGCCATGCCGACCGAGTCCTGCACGCCGAAGCGGCACCACGTGGAGCCGACGCACGACTTGACGGTGCGCAGCGACTTGCCGTAGGCGTGGCCCGACTCGAAGCCGGCGTCGACGAGTCGCTGCCAGATGTCGGGGAGCTGCTCGAGGCGCGCGCCGAACAGGTCGATGCGCTGGCCGCCGGTGATCTTCGTGTAGAGGCCGAAGTCCTTTGCGACCTGGCCGATCACGAGGAGCCCCTCGGGCGTGACCTCGCCGCCGGGGATGCGGGGGACCACGGAGTAGCTGCCGTCCTTCTGCAGGTTGGCCATGACGTGGTCGTTCGTGTCCTGAAGCGAGGCGCGACCGCCGTCGAGCACGTGCCCGGCGCCCTGCGATGCGAGGATGCTCGCCACGACGGGCTTGCAGATGTCGCAGCCGCGGCCGGTGCCGAACCGCGAGACGATCTCGCTGAACGTCGTGAGTCCGGCCACGCGCACCTGGTCGAAGAGCTGCGCGCGAGTGGAGGCGAAGTGCTCGCAGAGCGCGCTGCTCAGGGTGACGCCAGCGGCCTCGAGTTCGGCGCCGACGAGGCGCTTGACGAGCGGGAGGCACGAGCCGCACGCGGCGCCGGCCTTCGTGCACGCCTTCACGCCCGCGACATCCGTGCATCCGTCGTCGGTGACCGCGGAGCGGATGCGGCCGGCGCTGACGGCGTTGCAGCTGCAGACGAGCGCCTCGTCGGGCAGCGGACCTGTGGCCGGGCGGGCACCGTCGGTCTCGGGAAGGAGGTAGGCCGACGGATCGCCGCCGAGTTTCGCGCCGATGAGCGGCCGGAGCGAGGCGTATGCCGTGGCATCGCCGACGAGGATGCCGCCGAGCAGGATCGACGCGTCGTCGGAGAGCACGAGCTTCTTGTAGACGCCGGCGACCGGGTCGGCGTAGACGACGTCGAGCGCGCCGGGCGTTTCGCCGAACGCGTCGCCGAAGCTCGCGACGTCGACGCCGCCGAGCTTGAGCTTGGTCGAGAGGTCGTACCCGGGGAACTCGGCTTCGCCGCCGAGCAGGCGGGTCGCGACGACCTCGGCCATCGCATAGCCCGGCGCGACGAGGCCGACGCAGCGGCCCTCCATCGCGGCGACCTCTCCGATCGCGTGGATCGACGGATCCGAGGTGCGGCATCCGGCGTCGACGACGATGCCGCCCCGCTTGTCGACGTTCAGGCCGGAGATCCGTGCGAGCTCGTCACGCGGCCGCACCCCGACCGTGAAGATGACGACGTCGGCCGGGGCGAGGCTGCCGTCGCGGAACTCGAGCTGCGCGACACCCCCGTGAGGGCCCGCGTCGAGCCTCGTGGTGATCGTTCCGGTGCGCACCTCGATACCGCGAGCGCCGATGAGGCGCGCGAGGGCTTCGCCGCCGGCCGCGTCGAGCTGGGCCGACATGAGGCGATCGGACGACTGGATGATGGTGCACTCGACGTCCATGCCCTGCAGCGCGCCTGCGGCCTCGAGGCCGAGGAGCCCGCCACCGACCACGATGCCGCGAACCGGTCGGTCGAGGGCGCCCTGGCGCTCGGCCACCCACGAGGAGAGGGACTCGAGGTCGTCGAGCGTGCGGTAGACGAAGACGCCGGGCAGGTGGAAGCCGTCGACAGCGAGAGATGCTGCGTAGGAGCCGGTTGCAAGCACGAGCTCGTCCCACTCGACGACGGTGCCGCTCGCCGTGCGGAGGCGACGCTCGTCGCGATCGAGCGCCACGACCGCGTCGCCGCGGAGGAAGGTCACGCGCTCGTCGTCGACGAAGTGCTCGCGTGACAGGGTGAGGTCGTCGACGCTCGCCCCGTCGAAGAACGCGGTCAGCCCGACGCGGTCGTAGGGGAGGCGATCCTCCTCGCCGATCACGGTGATCCGCCACCGGCCCTCGGGGTCGCGCGTGCGCACGCTCTCGACGAAGCGGTGGGCGACCATTCCGGCGCCGACCACCACGAGGTGACGCGTGAGCGTGTTGTCCGACATGCCGTCACGGTAGGCGCTCGGCGTTGCGGCGCCGTGGCGGGCGTGTTTCGGGGGTGTGTCGCGGGCCATCGGTGTCTCCTCGTTCCGTCTCAGACGCGGGCGTGCAGGAGGCCGATGGTCATTCGGGCCCCCCGATCACGGACCGAGCTGTGTGACCAAAACGGTACGCAAGCCGTGTTTCCTCGTCGGACGTGAGGTGTTACCCCGATGCAAACCTCTCCGCACTTCGTGCGCGAGAAGATTGTGAGAAGGTGCTCAGCCGCGCGCGGTGAGCACGATCGGCTCGCCTTCGGTGATGGCGATGGTGTGCTCGGAGTGGGCGCCGCGCGAACCATCGGCGCTCTTCAGTGTCCAGCCGTCGGCATCCGTCACGATGCGGTCCGTCGTCTCGAGGAACCACGGTTCGATCGCGATCACGAGCCCCGGCTTCAGCGGAAGGCCGCGACCCGGGCGGCCGTCATTCGGAATATGCGGATCGCCGTGCATCGTGCGGCCGACGCCGTGCCCGCCGAAGTCGGTGTTGATCGAGTAGCCCTCGGCCTTCGCGACGTTCGCGATCGCCCGGGAGATGTCACCGATGCGGTTGCCGGGGCGCGCGGCCGAGATCCCGGCGGCGAGGGCACGCTGGGTCGTGTCGATGAGCCGCAGGTCTTCGGCTCGCGGCGTGCCGACGACCATCGAGAGGGCCGAGTCGGAGACCCATCCGTTCACCGACGCCGCGAAGTCGAGCGTCAGCAGGTCGCCGTCGCGGAGGGTGTAGTCGCGGGGGAGGCCGTGGAGCACCGCCTCGTTCACCGAGGTGCAGATGACCTTGCCGAAGGGGCTGCCGCCGAACGAGGGGTGGTAGTCGATGTAGCAGCTCTCGGCGCCGGCCGCCAAGATCATGTCGTGCGCGAGCGCGTCGAGCTCGAGCAGGTTGACCCCGACCCCGGCGGCTCTCGAGGTCGCCTCGAGCACGCTCGCCACGAAACGGCCCGCGGGCCGCATCTGCTCGACCTCGGCAGGGGTTCTCAGTTCGATCACGCTCGTCCTCTCCGCCTCCATTCTGTCGTCTCCGCCCTGAGTGAACACCCGGCGAGCTCGAAGGTGCCGCCGTTACGCTGGCAGCATGCTGATCCGGCGCGCGTTCTACCGATGGCAGTTCATCGCGGTCGTCGCGCTGCCCGTGTGGCTCGCCGTCGGCTGGGCCGTCTTCGGCGGCGGCGGCTGGGGCACGCTCGGGCTCGTCGTGGTCGTGCCGGTCGGGTTCATCGCCCTCGGCGTCGTCGCGCTCCTCACCTCCCTCCGGCCGACCGTGCGCGAGCAGCGCGCGGCGTCGTGGATGGATCTCGGCATCATCGGCGCGTGGCACGCTGCGATCGTCGCCACGGGCTTCTACGGCGCCACCGCGACGCTCTTCGCGGTGCTCGCGATCCTGCTCGCGATCGCCGCGTTCTGGCTCGCCGTCTGGCAGCTCGTGCACGACGGCGCGCGGCGCGTCCAGGCGTCGATGGCCGAGTTCGAGCGGCTCGCCGCCCAGCAGCAGGACGGCACACGGCGTCCGGATGCCGCGGCCACGCGACGCCCGCCGTTCGACGACGGCGGCGACGACGTCATCATCGTGCGCGAGGTTCGCGACTGACGGTTGCAAATGCTGCAGCGGCATCCGCGGTCCCGCTTTTGCCGGGAAGTATCGTGACATGGCACAATAGAGGATTGTGCCGCCGCAGGTCTCTGCCTCCGGGGAGCTAGCACAGCGCGACCTGGTCGCGCGGGCGGCACCATTCACTTCAATCAATGATCCGCGTTCGACCGGTGGCGGGCGCAGAGAGCGAACCATCATGCACATCCTCGACCAACTCGACGCAGCGAGCCTGAGGTCGGATGTTCCCGACTTCCGGCCCGGTGACACCGTCAAGGTGCACGTGAACATCATCGAAGGCACGCGCAGCCGCGTGCAGGTCTTCCAGGGCGTCGTCATCGGCCGTTCAGGAGAGGGCGTGCGCGAGACCTTCACGGTGCGCAAGGTCAGCTTCCAGGTCGGCGTCGAGCGCAAGTTCCCGGTGCACTCGCCCGTGATCGACCACATCGAGGTCGTCACGCGCGGAGACGTGCGCCGCGCGAAGCTCTACTACCTGCGCAAGCTCCGCGGCAAGAAGGCCAAGATCAAGGAGAAGCGCGACAGCTAGTCGCCGCTTCGCTCGCGGATCGCGAGCGCCTGGCATCGTCACCGAGCTCCCCGCCCCTAGACTGGGTGGGGAGCTCGGGCGGTTAAATGACTGAAGAAATTATCACCTCGCGATCAGATCGCGCGGGCTCGGCATCGGCGCGCAGAAAACGAGGCATCCTCCTCTTCCTGCGCGACCTGCTCGTCATCTTCGTGGTGGCCGTGCTCGTCTCGTTCCTCATCAAGACGTTCCTCATCAGGTCGTTCTTCATCCCATCGCAGTCGATGGAGGAGACCCTCGTGAAAGACGATCGCATCATCGTGAACCAGCTGGTTCCCGAGGTCACGCCGCTCGAGCGCGGCGACGTCGTCGTCTTCAAAGACCCGGGCGGATGGCTCCCGGCCCGCGTCGAGACGCCGCAGCCGCCGCTCGTGGCCGCCGTCGACTGGTTCCTTGCGTTCGTGGGACTCTCGGCGCCCGACTCGAACGACCACCTCGTCAAGCGCGTCATCGGATTGCCCGGCGATCACATCGTGTGCTGCAATGCGCTCGGCCAGATGAGCGTGAACGGCGTGCCGCTCGACGAGCCCTACGTGGCGCTGCCGCCGGGCGAGAGCAAGGTCTCTCGCGACGACTTCGACGTGGTCGTACGCGACGATTCGCTGTGGGTCATGGGCGACAACCGCTACAACTCGAAGGACTCCCGATACAACACGCAGACGCCGCTCGAGGGGTTCGTGCCCATCGACAACGTCGTCGGCCGCGCCTTCGTGGTGAGTTGGCCCATCGATCACTGGATGTGGCTTGACAACTACCCGCAGGTGTTCGATGGTGTCGATAAGGGAACGGGCTGACATGGTTCCACCACCGGTCGCGGTGCCGACATTGCGGGCGGAGCGCGAGATCTTCGCCGGAGGTGCTTCGGTGCTGCTCGCGTGCGACGAGGTCGGCAGGGGAGCGCTCGCAGGCCCCGTCACGGTCGGGCTCGTGCTCATCGATGCGAGCGTTCGCCGCATGCCGGCGGGCCTGCGCGACTCCAAGCTCCTGAGTGAGCCGCGGCGTGAGGAGATGGCACCGAAGGCGGCCGCATGGGTTCGTGCGTCGGCGGTCGGCGACGCCTCGGCCATGGAGATCGACGAACTGGGCATCATGGCGTGCCTCGGCCTGGCCGGAGCTCGCGCCTTCGCCGCGCTCGCACTCGCGCTCGGCGACGAGGTGACCGATGCGCCGCTCCTGCTCGATGGCAACCACGACTGGCTGAGCATCGCCATCGAGCACCGCGCCCGTGTGGTCACGCGGATCAAGGCCGACCGTGATTGCGCGTCGGTGGCTGCGGCATCCGTCATCGCCAAGGTGCATCGCGATCGTGGCATGCGCCGCGCGCACGACGACGTGCCCGTCTACAGCTGGGACGAGAACAAGGGTTACGCGAGCCGTGCCCACTTCGCCGCGATCGACGAGCACGGACCCAACGAGCTGCACCGCTCGACCTGGCTGCACGATCGCTCGGCATCGGCGCCGGCGCTCTTCGACCTCGGCGTAGGATGAGTCACGATGGATGAAGACGAGTTCGAAGACTACGACCGCGAAGTCGAGTTGGCCCTGTATCGGGAGTACCGCGACATCGTGTCGCAGTTCCAGTACGTGGTCGAGACCGAGCGACGCTTCTATCTCGCGAACGAGGTCGAACTCGTGCGCCGTGATACCGAGCACGATTTCTATTTCGAGCTCACCATGAAAGACGTGTGGGTGTGGGACGTCTACCGCGCCGACCGCTTCGTGAAGTCGGTGCGCGTGCTCACGTTCAAAGACGTCAACGTCGAAGAGCTCGCGACCCGGGAGTTCGAACTCCCGAAGGAGCTCGCGCTCGACGAGTAGCACTCGTCCTCGACAGCGTTGCTCACTGCTCGGCCTTCGCTGCTGAGGGCCGCTTCTGCCGGCCGGACCCCACCACCGCGCGACGCTGGTCGCGGAGGTGGTGCGGATGGCGCACAATGCGGAACTCGGTCGACGCGGTGAACAGCTTGCGGTCGATCATCTGGTCGGCCGCGGCATGGCGGTGCTCGATCGCAATTGGCGGTGCCGGCTCGGCGAGATCGACATCGTGGCGCGCGACGGGCGCGACACGGTGTTCGTCGAGGTGAAGACCCGCACGACGAGCGACTTCGGGCACCCGTTCGAGGCCATCACACCGCTGAAGCTCGCGCGCATGCGCCGGCTCGCGATCGCCTGGTGCGAGGCCACGGACGCCGCGGTGTCGCGAATCCGCATCGACGCCGTCGCCGTGCTCGCCCCCACCGAGGCGCCGGCCCTCATCGAGCACCTCGAGGGGATCAGCTGATGCCCGTCGCCCGCACCCGCTCGGTCGCCCTGCTGGGGCTCGCCGGCTCGATCGTCGAAGTCGAGGCCGACCTCTCGTCGCAATTGCCCGCGTTCGTCATCATCGGCCTGCCCGACGCCGCGCTCGCCGAGGCCCGTGAGCGAGTGCGCTCAGCTGCCGTGAATGCCGGATGCCCCTTGCCGCAGCGCCGTCTCACGGTGAACCTCTCACCCGCGGCCCTCCCGAAGCACGGCTCCGGCTTCGACCTCGCGATCGCGATCGCGTGCCTCGCGGCCGCGGGCGAGATCGCACGCGAATCGGTCGACCGTGTCGTTCATCTCGGTGAGCTGGGGCTCGACGGCCGGCTGCGACCGATCGACGGCATCCTCCCCGCGGTGCTTGCGGCATCGCGCGCGGGTCACGACACCGTCATGGTGCCCGCGGGCAACGCCGCCGAGGCGTCCCTCGTGCCCGGGGTGACGGTGATCGGGGTCGCCTCGCTCCTCCAGGCCGCCATCTGGCACGGCGGCGCCTATGAGGCGCGCGACGTCGAGGCAGTCCCCTCGACGGATCGCGCCGACGTGCCCGATGCGGTGCCCGGCGATCTTGCCGACGTGGCCGGCAACGAGGAGGCGGTGGCGGCGCTCCTCGTGGCGGCTGCCGGTGGCCATCACATGTTCCTCCTCGGTCCGCCCGGAGCGGGCAAGACGATGCTGGCGTCCCGGCTGCCCGGAATCCTGCCCGATCTCGACGCCGACGCGGCGCTCGAGGTCGCCTCGCTCCGCTCGCTCGCCGGTGGGCGACTCGTGAACGGACTGTCGCTCCGTCCGCCGTTCGAGGCTCCGCATCACACGGCGACGGCAGCGGCGATGGTGGGCGGCGGCAGCCGGCTCATCCGTCCGGGTGCCGCGGCGCGAGCGACCCACGGCGTGCTGTTCCTCGATGAGGCTCCCGAGTTTCCGGGATCGGTGCTCGACGTGCTCCGCCAGCCGCTCGAATCGGGCAGCGTCAGCATCCATCGCGCGACTGCCGTCGCCTCGTTCCCTGCACGGTTCCAGCTTGTGCTCGCCGCGAACCCGTGCCCGTGCGGCGGCTATGACTCGCCGGGCAGCGAATGCACCTGTCCGCCGTCGATGAGGCGACGCTACCTCGGCCGCATCTCGGGGCCGCTCCTCGATCGCATCGACGTGCAGCTGAAGGTGCCGCGGGTCACCGCGGCCGGACTCCGCATGATGGGCGACCGCGCCGGCACCACGAGCGATGAGGCCCGTGCCCGTGTCATCGAAGCCCGCCGAGCGGCATCCGAACGACTGGTCGGCACCCCTTGGCGCACGAACGCCGAGATGCCGGGCCCGTGGCTGCGCGGCGCGGGCGGCTTGCATCCCGGCGGCAAGGCGACCGCGGCCCTCGATCGCGCACTCGAACGCGGCGGCGTCACCATGCGCGGCTACGACCGGGTGCTGAAGGTCGCATGGACCATCGCCGACCTCGACGGCACGATGCGCCCCGGCGCCGACCAGGTGGGTCGTGCGTTCTATCTCAGGAAGGGAATCCCCGCATGAGCATCGTGAAGCGCTCGGTGTCACGACTGGCCGCCGAGCTCTCCGCCGTACGTCGTGACGACGACGGTGCAGCGCTCGAGGCGTTCGCCCGCGCGCTCCTCGGCTCGGTGGCAGAGCCCGGCGACGGGCTGCTCGGACGCGTCGTCGCTGCGCTCGGCCCGGTCGAGAGCGCCGAGCTGCTCCTCGAGTCCGCGCCGGCCGAGCGGATCGCCGGTCGTGTCACGGAGGTCGGCGAGTCGCTCGATCAACGCGAGGCGGCCGCGGGCCTCGAACGGTGGCTGCCGCGCATAGAGCATGCGGCGTTCGTGCGCTCGCTCGCCCAGGCGGCGCGCGTCGACGCGCGCCTGCTGATCCCTGGCGACCCCGAGTGGCCGGCGGGCGTCGACGAGCTGGGGGTTCACGCGCCGCTCCTGCTGTGGATTCGCGGCCGCGCCGACGCCCTGAACCACGGCCGGCCGTCCATCGCCCTCGTCGGGGCGCGCGCCGCCACGGGCTACGGCGAGCATGTGGCGATGGAGGCATCCGCCGGGCTCGTCGATCGCGGGTTCACCATCGTGTCGGGCGGCGCCTACGGCATCGACGGGATGGCGCACCGCTCGGCGCTCGCGAGCGATGGCGTCACGGTCGCCTTCCTCGCCGGCGGTGTCGACCGCTTCTATCCGATGGGCCATGAGGCGCTGCTCTCACGCATTGCCGCGACCGGCGCGGTCGTCTCCGAGCTCGGGTGCGGTGCTGCTCCGACGAAGTGGCGCTTCCTCCAGCGCAATCGACTCATCGCGGCTGCGAGCGAGGCGACGGTCGTACTCGAGGCCGGGATGCGGTCAGGGTCGCTCAACACCGCCGGTCACGCGGCAGCGCTCGGCCGCCCCCTCGGTGCCGTGCCCGGGCCGGTCACGAGTCCGGCATCGGGCGGATGTCACCGCCTCCTCCGTGAGTACGACGCCGTGTGCGTGGTCGACGCCGGGCAGATGGCCGAACTCGTCGGCGACCACCGATCGGGCATGCGCCCGAGTGCCGGCGACGGCGACGGCGCCGGCGCGCCCTACATCGCCGCTGCGTCGCCCAACGCCGTGCGCGTCATCGACGCGCTCAGCGTGCGGAGCCCGCGCTCGCTCGACGAGGTTGCGAAGAGGTGCGGCATGGCGGCGACGGCGGTCATGAGCGTGCTCGGCGCCCTCGAGGCGGAGGGCGTGGCCGTGCGTCATTCCGAGGGCTGGCGGCGGAGCCGCGCGACGTGAGGGGGCCACCATCCGCACGACACGACGATGCCGCCGAGCGGCGTGACGGGGTGGGCGCGCGGCGTGATGGGGTCGCCGCGCGGCGTGACGGCACCCGTCGGAGGCTCGGCTTAGGCTGACCCTGAAGGGGGTCGGCATGCAGTATCCGAAGCTCGGGAGGTATCCCGCAGCGCGTCAGGTGATCGCCCATGTGAGCGACACGCACTTGCTCGAAGGCGGTGCGCCGCTCGGTGGGGTCGCCGACACCGTGCTCGCGCTGGAGCAGACGGTGTCGCAGTTGCGTCGACTCGGCGACGCCCTCGACGCGATCGTCGTGACCGGCGATGTCGCCGATCTCGGGGAGCCCGACGCCTACCGCATCGCCCGCGAGATCCTCGCACCTCTCGCGAGCTCGGCAGGTGCCGAGCTCTGCTGGGTGATGGGCAATCACGACGAGCGCGGCACGTTCCGACGCGACCTCCTCGGCGAGGCGCCGAGCGATTCCCCGGTCAATCGCATCACCGACGTGTCGGGGCTCCGCGTGATCGCGATCGACACGACCGTGCCGGGATACCATCACGGCCTGCTCGACGAATCGACGATCTCCTGGCTCGATGCGGCTCTTTCAGATCCCGCGCCACTTGGCACCGTACTCGCGATGCACCATGCTCCGATCGCCACGCCCCTCGCCCTCATGGACCTGCTCGAGCTGCGCGGGCAGGACGAACTCGCCGAGGTGATCGGCGGCCGTGATGTGCGGCTCATCCTCGGCGGTCACCTTCACTACGCCACCAACGGCATGTTCGCCGGCATCCCGGTGTCGGTCGCCGGGGCAACCGCATACACGATGGACCTCTCCGCGCCGACCCGCGAGCTCGCCGGCATCGACGGCGGCCGCTCGTTCACGCTCGTGCACCTCTTCGAGGACAACTTCACCACGTCGATCGTGCCGATCGGTGCGTTTCCCATGGTCACGAACTTCAGCGCCGAGTTCCTCGCCGAGATCGAGGCGCTCTCGCCCGAGGCCAGGCTCGAGCGCTTCTCACGAAAGCCCACCGGCGTCGCATGACCGGCGATCGCGCGCGGGGTGCCCGAGCCCCAGCACAGTGCGGGTCGAGTCAGTGCAGGCCGAAGCCATGAACCTCGACACCCTGCTCGACGACTACCTCGCGCACGTGCGCACTGAACGCGGGTACTCCGAGCACACTGTCGCGGCATACCGCGGCGATCTCATCGAGCTCGTCGCGTTCGCGGGGGAGCGGGGCGCCGTTGACGCCGCCGCGATCGATCTCGCGCTCCTCCGCGACTGGCTCTGGGCGGCGACGGAGCGCGGGCTCGCACGAGCGAGCATCGCGCGGCGCGCGGCATCCGCCCGGGGATTCACCGCGTGGCTCTTGCGTCGCGGCCTCATCGCGGCCGATCCCGGGCTTCGTCTCAGGGCGCCGCGCGCGCAGCGCACCCTTCCGAGGGTGGTCACGCAGCAGGCACTCGCCGACGCGCTCGCCGCACTCGAGCGCGCCGCCTCGACCGACGATCCCATAGCGGTGCGCGACAGTGCCATCGTCGAACTGCTCTACGCCTCGGCGCTTCGCGTCTCCGAGCTCGTCGGACTCGATCGCTCGGCGATCGATCGTCGACGCCGAACGGTCCTGGTCGTCGGCAAGGGCTCGAAGGAACGTGTCGTGCCCTACGGCGCCCCTGCGGCTCGAGCGCTCGACCACTATCTCGACCAAGCGCGACCCGCCATCCTGGCCGCGGCCGCGGCGGCTCAGACCGGGCGTGGCGCGCTCGCCGTGACCGATGCGGTGTTCCTCGGCGCGCGGGGCGCTCGGATGGGCGTCAGGAGCGTCTACCGTGTCGTCACCGAGGTGCTCTCATCGATCCCGGGCACCGGTCCGAGCGGACCGCATGCCTTCCGTCACAGCGCCGCGACGCACCTCCTCGATGGCGGCGCCGACCTGCGGGCGGTGCAGGAGTTCCTCGGTCACGCGAGCCTCGGCACGACCCAGATCTACACCCACGTCTCGGCCGAACGGCTGAAGCAGAGCTATCGCACGGCGCACCCGCGGGCCTGACGCTTACAACGTGGGCAGCAGCACCGCTCGCGGCAGGCCGCCGAGGAACAGGAACGGCGAGACGTACTCGCCGTGCACCCGCACGCCGAAGTGCACGCATTCCGACGCACAGTGTCCGCCCGAGGCGACCGTGCCGATCGAATCGCCTGCCGTCACGGAAGTGCCGGCCCCGACGAGAGCCTCCACGGGCTCGATTGCGCTCACGACGCCGTCGCCGTGATCGATCGCGACGACCCCTCGTCCGGCGACCGTGCCGGCGAAACTGACGGTGCCGGCTGCCGGGGCAGTGACGACGGCACCTGCAGCCGCTTCAAGATCGATGCCGCGGTGGCCGGCCGCGTAGGGCGTCGGCGGCGCGCGGAACGGGGACACGACCCGGATCGGCGGCGGAACCGGCCACGTCCACGTCTGGGGATGGTCGACGTGCGGCGATGAGGCTTCAGCCATCGCGCCCGTGCGGAGACCGAGTGCCTCCGCGGCAGGCGGCGTGATGGCGATGAAGGCGGCAAGCGTGCCGACGATGAGGGCGGATGCCGCGACGAGCGACAACACCGTGCTTGAACGGGTGCTGCGGGAAGGCGGCGCGGAGGGGAAATCGGTCATGTTCCGATGCTCGATCGGCGCGGAGGCATCCGTCGCGGAGGAATCGAACCGGTGGCGATCCGACCGCCGCTCGCGGTTGGGGAGGACGAGTGCCGATGATAGAGTGTCGAGAGCACCTCGGTCCTCCGGGGTGACTACGCGTGCCATTTCGGCCGACGACTCCACTCAGTCCCCTCTTCGGAGCGGGCGGAGCCGTGCCGGGCACCAGGGCTCTCGGCCGCCGGCCGGAGCGACAACTGAGAACAAAGGAGTACGGCTCATGGCCGTCGTCACCATCCGCCAGCTGCTCGACAGCGGCGTTCACTTCGGGCACCAGACCCGCCGTTGGAACCCGAAGATGAAGCGATTCATCTTCACTGAGCGTTCCGGCATCTACATCATCGACCTGCAGCAGTCGCTCGGCTACATCGACAAGGCCTACGACTTCGTCAAGGACACGGTCGCCCACGGCGGCACGATCCTCTTCGTCGGCACCAAGAAGCAGGCCCAGGAGTCCATCGCCGAGCAGGCGACCCGCGTCGGCCAGCCCTTCGTCAACCAGCGTTGGCTCGGCGGTCTCCTCACGAACTTCACCACGGTCTCCAAGCGCCTCGCGCGCATGAAGGAGCTCGAGGAGCTCGACTTCGAAGGCACCACGAGCGGGTTCACCAAGAAGGAACTCCTCATCAAGAAGCGCGAGCTCGACAAGCTGCACAAGTCGCTCGGCGGCATCCGCAACCTGTCGAAGACGCCGTCGGCCCTCTGGGTGGTCGACACCAAGAAGGAGCACCTCGCGATCGACGAGGCCAAGAAGCTCGGCATCCCCGTCATCGGCATCCTCGACACGAACTGCGACCCCGACGAGGTGCAGTACCCGATTCCGGGCAACGACGATGCGATCCGTTCCGTGAGCCTGCTCACCCGCATCATCGCCGACGCTGCGGCCGAGGGCCTCATCGAGCGTCACCAGAAGCCCGAAGCCGAGGGCAACGTCTCGGCCGTCGAGCCGCTCGCCGAGTGGGAGGCGGAGCTCCTCCAGGCTCAGACCCCCGAGCAGTCCTCGCCCGAGACCGCCAAGGTCGACGCCGCAACCGCTGAGGCCGAAGAGGTCTCCGAGGTCGTCGAGGCGGTTTCCGCAGAAGCCACCGACGAAGCCGCCACCGAGTCGGCTGCCGACGCCGAAGCGGCTGAGGCCGCTGCACCCGAGGCCGCTGAGGCTGAGTCCGATGCACCCGAGGCCGCTGAGGCTGAGGCCGCTGCACCCGAGGCCGCTGAGGCCGCCGCCGAGTCCAAGTAAGACCACGAGCCAGGAGACATCCGAATATGGCCAATTTCACTCTCGAAGACGTCAAGAGCCTGCGCGAGCGCCTCGGCACCGGCATGGTCGACACGAAGAACGCACTCGTGGAGGCCGACGGTGACATCGAGAAGGCGGTCGAGGTTCTTCGCCTGAAGGGCGCGAAGGGCAATGCCAAGCGCGCCGACCGCTCCACCGCCGAGGGCCTTGTGGCCGCCGTCGACAACGGCGACGGCACCGCGACCCTGATCGAGCTCGCGTGCGAGACGGACTTCGTCGCCAAGGGCGACAAGTTCGTCGGCCTGGCCGACCGCGTGCTCGCGGCCGTCGCCGCGTCCCGTGCCGACTCGGTCGAGGCGGCACTCGCCGCTCCGGCCGACGGCAAGACCGTCGCTGACGTGATCAACGAAGAGGCGGCGATTCTCGGCGAGAAGGTCGAGCTTCGTCGCGTCCGCCTCGTCAAGGGCGAGCACTTCTCGATCTACCTGCACAAGACGTCGAAGGACCTGCCCCCGCAGGTCGGCGTGGTGCTCGGATTCGCCGGTGACGACGCGGAGACCGCGCGCAGCGTCGCCCAGCACATCTCGTTCGCGAACCCCGAGTACCTCGCACGCGAAGACGTTCCGTCCGACGCGGTCGAGAAGGAGCGCTCGATCGTCGAGCAGATCTCTCGCGAAGAGGGCAAGCCCGAGGCTGCGCTCCCGAAGATCATCGAGGGCCGTCTCGGCGCCTACTTCAAGCAGGTCGCACTGCTCGAGCAGGACTACGCCAAGGACAACAAGCTCTCGGTCAGCAAGGTCGTCAAGGATGCAGGCCTCACGGTGAGCGACTTCGCTCGCTTCAAGGTCGGCGCGTAAGTGCCACAGGGGAGTCCGGATCGCACGCAGCGATCCGGACTCCTTTGCTGTCTGCGGCGCAGATGCTCGTGAGCGATCCGTGAGACGGCGCCACCCGGCACTGCGCCGGAGCGCATGAACCAGTAGTTTTGACAGGGGAAGGAACGGTCGGGCATGACTGAACACAAGCGCAGGGTGATGCTGAAGCTCTCGGGCGAGGCCTTCGGCGGCGGGTCGCTCGGTGTCAATCCCGACGTGGTCGGTGCGCTGGCACGGGAGATCGCGGATGCCGCGCGCACCGTCGAGGTCGCGATCGTCGTCGGCGGCGGCAACTTCTTCCGGGGCGCAGAGCTCTCGCAGCGCGGAATGGACCGGGGCCGCGCCGACTACATGGGCATGCTCGGCACTGTCATGAACGCGCTCGCGCTGCAGGACTTCCTCGAGCAGGCCGGCGCTGAGACGCGCGTGCAGTCCGCGATCGCCATGACGCAGGTCGCTGAGCCCTACATCCCGCGCCGCGCCGAACGGCATCTCGAGAAGGGCCGGGTCGTCATCTTCGGCGCCGGCGCAGGCCTGCCCTACTTCTCCACCGACACCGTGGCAGCCCAGCGCGCCCTCGAGATCGGCGCCGAAGTCGTGCTCGTCGCGAAGAACGGCGTCGACGGCGTCTACTCGGATGACCCCCGCACCAACCCCGACGCCCACAAGATCGACCGCATCAGCTACCAGGAGGCGCTGCAGCGCGGCCTCAAGGTCGTCGACTCGACCGCGTTCAGCCTCTGCATGGACAACGGCATGCCGATGCAGGTTTTCGGTATGGAGCCGGGCGGAAACGTCACCGCGGCGATCCTCGGCGCCGAGCTCGGCACGGTCGTGAGCAACGGCGTACACGCGTCGACTCGATAGACTGTTCCGAGTAGCGAACCAGAAGGAGTTCCCGTGATCGCGGATGTACTTTCCGATGCCACCGCACGTATGAAGAAGGCCGTCGAAGTTGCCAAAGACGACTTCGGCTCCGTGCGCACCGGGCGGGCGAATCCCCAGCTCTTCCAGAAGATCATGGTGAGCTACTACGGCACGCCGACGCCGCTCGCACAGCTCGCGTCGTTGCAGAACCCCGAGGCCCGAACGCTCCTCGTCACGCCCTACGACAAGGGAGCGCTCCGCGACATCGAGCAGGCTATCCGCGACACCCCGAACCTCGGCGCCAACCCGTCGAACGACGGCAACATCATCCGCGTGACGCTGCCTGAGCTGACCGAGGAGCGCCGCAAGGAGTACGTCAAGATCGTGCGCGGAAAGGCCGAAGACGCCAAGGTGTCGGTTCGCAACATCCGCCGCAAGGCGAAAGACGACCTCGACTCCCTGAAGGGCGAGGTCGGCGACGACGAGGTGTCGCGCGCCGAGAAGGAGCTCGAGCAGCTCACGAAGTCCAACGTCGACTCGATCGACGACGCGCTGAAGCGCAAGGAAGCCGAACTCCTCGAGGTCTGAGGGAAGATCATGTCGGGCGTCCCAGAAGAGGATCAGTCGGACGCCGGGGGGCATGAGCGGACCTCGCGTGACGAGTTTCGAGCGCAGGTGCACGCCAGGAAGGCCGATCTCGAGCGCCAGTTCGAAGCGTCGAAGGCGCAGTTCGACCACGCACAAGAGAAGATCAACGCCCGCACCGGTCGCAACCTGATCCTCGCCGTGATCATCGGCCTTGCATTCGGCGGTGCGCTGCTGCTCAGCCTGCTCGTGATCAAAGAGCTCTTCATGGTCTTCGCGGTCGTGATCGCCGGCTTCGCGAGCTACGAACTGGCGCAGGCGCTGCGCAAGGGCGGCTTCCTGGTTCCCCGGATCCCGACGGTCATCGCCGCCGTCGTCGCGGTCCCGATCGCCTACTACGGGGGAGCGGGCGGCCAGGTGCTCGCGGTGCTCGGCGGCATCGTCGTCGTGACCATCTGGCGGCTCGTCGAACAGGCGCTTCCCGCCTTCAGGTCGACCACACGCCGCGCACTCGTGCGCGATGTCGCCGCCGGCACGTTCGTGCAGGGCTATGTGACGTTCCTCGCGACATTCACCGTCGTGCTTACCGCGGCCGAGGGTGGCCAATGGTGGACGCTTGCGTTCATCGTCACCGCGGTCGCAGCCGACACCGGAGCGTATGCCTTCGGGCTCATGTTCGGCAAGCACCCCATGGCGCCCGTGATCAGCCCGAAGAAGACGTGGGAGGGCTTCGCGGGTGGCGCCGCGACGAGTCTCATCGCCGGAGTGCTCCTCTCGACGCTCATGCTCGGCAACACGTGGTGGTTCGGCCTCATCTTCGGCGCGGCGATCTTCTTGACTGCGACCCTCGGAGACCTGGTCGAGTCGCTCGTCAAGCGCGACATCGGCATCAAGGACATGAGCTCGTGGCTGCCCGGTCACGGCGGATTCCTCGACCGGCTCGACTCCATCCTGCCGTCGGCAGCAGTCGCGTTCGTGGCCTTCCGGATCTTCGGTTGATCGTCGGCGATAATGGTGCGGTGAACTCCACCTTCCCTCGCACACGCAAGCCGCGCCTCGGGTATGACACGACCGAGGTCGAGGAGTTCCTCCAGGTCGCGCGCCGCGCCTACGATGGCTCGGCGCGAGCGGATGACCCGCCGTTGACCTCGGAGCGAATCCGGCTCACTGCGTTCGCAATGCAGAAGGGCGGCTATTCCACCGCACACGTCGACGCAGCCCTCGAACGCCTGGAAGACGCGTTCGCGGCTCAGGAGCGGCAGGTCGCGGCTCGGCTGCATGGCAACGAGGCATGGCTCCGCGAGGCCCGAACGACGGCGCAGGTCGTCTCCAACCGGCTCGCACGCCCGCAGGGCCAGCGTTTCGATCGGGTGAACCCACTGGTGCTCGGCTACAACACGCGTGAGGTCGATCGGTTCGCCGACAAGCTCACGCGATACTTCCGTGACGGATGGCCCATCTCGCTCGAAGACGTGCGCACGGTGGTGTTCAAGACGCAGCGCGGCGGTTACCGCGAGTCGCAGGTCGACCTCGTGCTCGATGCGGTCGTCGACGTGATGCTCGCCGTTCGATGACTTCCCGCGAATCGGTTCGACCTGTCGGCGCGCCCTCCGATACACTCGACGAATTGTGGCTAGGCATGCTGGGAGTGACGAGATAGGCGAGGCGCGGCGCCCGCCGACATCGGGCACTCGAAAGCAGGGCGGAGTCAAGCAGGCCGCGTCGGTCACCTTCGCGTTCCTCGCCTCGGTGAGCTTTCTGCTCGTGAACGTCGTCGACCCGTACTCGGGCGCGACCGCATCGCCGGATTTCAACCGCGGCGATCGCTTCGGCGGCGAACAGCCGCAGACCGTCGAGGTCGGCGACGAGCACTCGATCGCGATCGACCAAGAGGGATACGTCGTCGAGAAGAAGCCCGAGGTGAAGATCGCGCCCGCCAGCAGCGGCTGGGCTCCGCCCGCCGTGACGCCAGATCCGGGCTCCGCGCAGGCCTATGCAGCAGGGGCCGTCGCGGCGCGAGGCTGGGGGTCGTCGGAGTTCGACTGCCTCGTGGCGCTCTGGAGCAAGGAGTCGGGCTGGCGCGTGAATGCCTACAACGCCTCGAGTGGCGCCTACGGCATCCCGCAGGCACTTCCGGGCTCGAAGATGGCCACCGCCGGCGCCGACTGGGAGACCAACGCCGCGACGCAGATCGAGTGGGGCCTCGGGTACATCACCGGGCGCTACGGCACGCCGTGCGGCGCGTGGGCGCACTCGACCGACGTCGGCTGGTACTGAGACCCGCCTGGTGCCCTCGCCCGCACAACGCACGCACGGAGCCCGCCTAGACTGGAACCATGGTGCGCGCGAACCGATCCCGGGGCCGCGCGGCACGTGCGCGTGAGGGCCATCCCGAGCTCGACGTCGAGCGGCTCACGACGGGCTGGCGCCGCACCGAGGTGCGTGGCGGACGTGAATGGAACGTGCAGCCCGTTTCCGAGGCGCAAGCCGTGAAGGCGTATCTCTGCCCGGGATGCGGGCTCGAGGTCGCACCGGGCGTTGCGCATCTCGTGGCCTGGCGCGGCGACGGGGTGCTCGGCGATGCGGCCGATCTCGCGGCTCGCCGGCATTGGCACATCCACTGTTGGAGGATCGAAAGCCCGTGAGCGACAACGAAGCACCCGTCGAGATCCGCGCGGGCGTCGAACTTCCCGCCACTCGCGAAGAGATCGAGTTGCACACGAGCGACGGGCTCACCCTCGTCGGCGAACTCGCGACCCCTGAACAGCGGGCGCCCGTCGCCACGCTCGTGACGCTGCATCCGCTGCCCACGGCGGGCGGCTTCATGGACTCGCACATCCTGCGCAAGGCGGCAGCGCGCCTCCCGGCGCTCGCCGATCTCGCAGTGCTTCGCTTCAACACACGTGGCACCACCTCGCCGCGTGGCACGAGCGAAGGCGAATTCGGCGACGGCGTCAAGGAGCGAGCGGATGTCGCAGCGGCGATGTCGTTCGTCGAGGAGCGCGGCCTGCCGCATCCGTGGCTCCTGGGCTGGTCGTTCGGTACCGAGCTCGTGCTGAAGTACGGACTCGAGCACCGCATCGACGGTGCCATCCTGCTCTCGCCCCCGCTCCACCGCACGAGCGATGCAGAGCTGCACAAGTGGAACGACGCCTCAACGCCGCTCGTCGCGCTGATTCCCGAGCACGACGACTACCTGCGACCCGCCGAGGCGGCGGAGCGATTCGCCGCCTTGCCCAAGATCCGGCGCATCGACGTGGCAGGAGGCCGGCACCTCTGGGTGGGCGAGGCGCAGACGCGCAGGGTGCTCGATGAGATCGTCGCGACGGTGAATCCTGCGGCATCGCCGCTGCCGACGACCTGGCCGGTCACGACCGGATGACATCCGGTCGGCCCGACGCCACGGCAGCGCGTATGGGCGAAGCTGCCGGCCGTGGGATTCGGGTCACCGCTCGTTCTGCAGCGGCACCACGACTTGCTTGATGATGAGCAGGATCGACGCGGCGACGGGGATGGCGATGAGCGCGCCGAGGATGCCGAGCAGCGAACCGCCGGCGAGCGCCGCGATTACGACGATCGCTCCCGGCACCTTCACCGCACGGTTCATGATGCGAGGGCTCAGCACGTAAGCCTCGACCTGCATGTAGACCAGGTAGTAGATCGCGGCCACGAGGGCGGTGAGCGGTGAACCGAGCCCCGGGATGAGGCTGACGAGCACGATGATGATCGAACCCGTCAGCGTGCCGACCAGCGGGATGAGCGACAGCAGGAAGGCGATGAACGCGAGCACGGCCGGGAACGGGGCTCGGATGATCGACAGGAAGATGAAGCTCAAGACGCCGTTGACGGCGGCGAGCGAGACCTGCCCGAGCACGTAGCGGCCGACCGATTGGGTGATCTGCTCGGTGAGATCGGCGAACCTCGCGCGGTTGGATGCCGGAACGAGCTGGTAGGTCGCGCGCTTCATCGTGTTGAGCGACGCCGCGAAGTACAGCATGAGGATGAAGACGACGATGACGGCGAACACGCCGGTGCCGATGGCGACGGCCACCTGCAGCCCCACACCGGCGAGCTCGCTCAACTTGTCGGGGTTCGTGAAGAAGTCGGTGAGTCCGCTCGTGACCTGCCCGTTGATCTCGTCGATCGGGACCTGCGGGAACTGCTCTTTGAGCGCCTCGATCCAGTCTTCCGAGTTCACGCGGTCGACGATCCGGGGCAACTCGTCGACGAGCTGGCTGACCTGGTCGACGATGATCGGCACGACCGCGAGCACGAGCGCTGCGACGAGGAGGCCGACCCCGCTCATGACGATGATGATCGCCGCCCAACGAGGAAGCCCTCGGCGCTCGAGCCAGCTCATCGCCGGATCGAGGCCGAGGGCCAGGAAAAGTGCCGCGCCGATATAGGTGATGATCGTCGACAGCGTCGCGAGCGACGTGAGGATGAGCAGGCCGAGGCCGACCCCGAGCGTTCCGACGAGACCGATGCGGAACGCGTTCTGAATCTTCACCGAGCCGACGCGGTCTCTCTGTCTAGCGGCGGCTCTGCGCGGCTACCTGCTCGGCCTGCGTCAGTACGCCGCGCAGGCTCTCGAAGTACCCGGCCACCGCGTCGCGCTCGATCTTGATCTGCGACAGGCGGTCTTCTGCGTCGGCGACGAGGGCACGGGTGCGCTCCTCGGCGTCGGAGATGAGCTTGCGCGCCTGCTGGTGCGCAGCGGCGATGCGGTCGCGCGCCTCGTCGTCGGCCTTGTCGCGCACCTTGGCGATCTCGGTGCGCACCTGCGTCTCGAGACGGTCGGCCTCGGCGCGGCTCTCTGCGGTGCGGGCGACCGCCTCGGCGAGCTCGGCGTTGGCGTCGTCGAGGAACTTCTGCGTCTGGGAGACGGCCTCCTGGTGCGCTTCGAGCAGCTCCTGCTCGGCCTCGTCGCGTTTGGTGGCGAGCTCCGACTCGAGGTCGAGGTGGGCCTTCTCGATCTCGCGACGCATGCGGTTGACCTCGTGCGTCGTCTTCTTGCGCATCGCGGTGAGCTGGTTGTCGAGATCGATGCGGGCCTGCTCGGCCTCGGCGTCGAAGTCGGCGCGAGCCTGCTCCTGCTCGAGCGAGAGGTCGGCGCGCATCTGCTCGAGGTCGGCGGCGTGCTTGGCGCGGATGCGCTCGAGCTCGTGCTGGATCTTCAGGCGTGCCGCCTCGGCTTCACGCTCACGGTCGACCTTCGCCTGCTCGCGCTGCTCGGCGAGTTCGGCGCGCCCGGCTTCGAGCTCGCGGTCGAGGTCGGTGCGTGCCTGCTCGAGTTCGTGGACGAGGGCGGCTCGGCGTTCGGCGATCTCCGCATCGATCGCAGCGCGGGCCTCGGCCGATTCGCGGTCGAGGTCGAGACGCGCCTGCTCGGTCTCGGAGGCGAGGTCGATGCGGGCCTGCTCGGTCTCGCGAGCGAGATCTGCACGAGCGCGGTCGAGTTCGATCGCGACCTCGGCGCGGGTCTGCTCGGTCTCCTGGGTGAGGCCGGCGGCGGTCGCACGGGCCTCGGTGGCTTCCGCGTTGGCAGCGACGAGGATCTCGGACGCCTTGCGCTCGGCCGCCGCGACCATTGCCGCGGACTCGCGCTTCGCGCTCGTGCGCAGCTCTGCCGTCTCGGTCGCGACGGCGCCGCGGATGGCTGCTGCGTCGCGCGCTGCGTCTTGGCGGAGCTGCTCGCTCGACTCCTGCGAGCGGGAGATCATGTCGTCGGCTTCGGCGCGGGCGTTCTCGAGGATGCGGCTGGCCTGGGCGCGTGCCTCGGTGAGCGTGCGCTCTGCGAGCTCGTGCGCGTCGGAGCGCATGAGGTGCGCTTCGTCTTCGGCGGCGCGACGGAGCTTCTCAGCATCGATGTCGGCTTGCGCGATGAGCCTCGTGGACTGCTCCTCGGCGACCCGGAGCGTGTTCTCGAGCTTCGTACCGAGTCCGGAGAACGTGGGACTGCCGACCTCTTCGAGCTCGGCCGTGAGCTCTTCGATGCGGGCGAGGAGCCGCTTGTTCTCCTTGGCGTTCTCAGCGGACTGGTTGTTCGCGGCGATGATCTCGCGACGAAGACCGTTGAGGCTCTGATCGACTTCGTCTTTGTCATACCCGCGGAACACCTGCGTGAACTCGGTCTCTTCGACGGACATTCTTCCTCCGGGATCGTGTCCCGCGTTTGTGGGGGCGCATGCGGGATGTGATCCGATTGTACGGGCACGCGGCATCCACGAGGACACGTCCTCCACAGGTCCCAATGACACCTGCTGCACAGCTCGCGGTTAGGAGACTCCCAGACACCGCCAGTAGTGTGGAATGTCTTTGTCGGAAGCCGCTCCCCACGGCGGCACTGGAGGTAATTCGTGCGCTTCGTCTTCGCAATCGTGGCGTTCATCGCCGCGGCCGTGATGATCGGGCTCGGTATCGCCGAGCGCACCGTGCTCCTCGATCCCGACCGGGTATCGCTCTCAGCCGAGGTCGAGGGCGACGCCGACTACATCGTCCTCGAGCCCGACGTGCTCGCAGCGCACCCCGGCAAGCAGACGCTCACCGTATCGGGCTCCGACACCGTCTTCCTCGCCTACGGTCGCAGCACCGATGTCGAGGCTTGGCTCGGAGAGTCGCCGTACATCGCCGTGCAGCACGACGCCGATTCCGACGAGCTCGTGAGCGAGGTCGTCACCCCGGAGCCGGTCGACGGGGAGCTGACGCCGGCACCCGATGTCCCCGCCGATACCGAGGAGGCCGCCGCGTCGCCTTCCGGCTCCGACCTCTGGCTCGACGAGTTCACCAGTGAGAACACGCTGACCACCACGGTCGACGTGCCCGACGGCATCTCGGTCATCATCGCCGCCGACGGCATCGAGCCCGTGCCGTCACGGCTGTCGATCGCCTGGCCCCTCGACAACTCGACACCGTGGGCCGGCCCGCTCATCGCCGGTGGCGCCCTCGTCTTCCTCGCCGGTGCATGGCTCCTGATCTCCGGGTTCGCGCGGCATCGCCGCTCCCGTGGCCCGCGGCGCAACCTTCCCAAAGGGCCGCGCGGCAAGCTGCCGAGTGCACCCAAGCCGCCGTCGATGCGCCGCAGCCAGGTGACGGGCGGCGGTCGGCGCGCGATCGGGCGCTCGAGGCGAGTCGCGCTCGTGCCGCTCCTCGTGATCCCCGCATTCCTGCTCAGCGCCTGCTCCGCCGACTACTGGCCGAGCTTCGACCAGGGCGGCGACGCCCCGGCCACGAGCGCGCCGGCGACGCCCGCCGTCACGGGTGAGCCGGCCGAGGAGACCGAAGACGAGGGCGCCCAGCCCGCGGTCACCGTGCCCCAGATGGAGCGCATCATGCGCCGCATCGCCGTGTTCGCGGGCGAGGTCGACGCCTCGGGCAACTCCGACGCGGCACCGCAGCGGTTCACTGGACCTGCGCTCCAAGCCCGAACGGCGAACTACGCGATTCGGGGAGTGCTGCCCGAGCACCCCGCGCCGCCCGCGATCCCCGCCTCGCCGCTCACCCTCACCCTGCCGCAGCAGGCCACGGGGTGGCCCCGAACCGTGCTCACGATCGCGAAGAACGCCGACGACCCGACGGTCGCGCCGACCGCGCTCGTGCTCACGCAGGAGTCGCCTCGCGACAACTACAAGATCGAGTACGCGATGGCCCTCGCTCCCGACGCCGACGTACCCCCGGTCGCGCCCGCGGTCGTCGGCGCCTCGCCGATCAGTCCCGAGTACAAGGGGCTCGTGATGCCCACGGGCCAGGTCGCCTCCGCTTACGGAGACGTGCTGCTGCATGGCGACGAGTCGGGCTTCGCGTCGATGTTCGACGCCGAGGGCGACGTGCTGCGCGAACAGCTCGGCGTCGCCGGCCAGCAGACCATCCGCGACGGGCTGCCGCCGACGGCCGACATCAACTTCTCGAACGTGGTCGGCGACAGTCCCACCGTCGCGCTCGCGACGAACGACGCCGGAGCGCTCGTCACCGTGTCGATCGAGCAGACCGAGCGGGTCACGCCGAACGACGGCGGCACGATCGCCTTCGAGGCAGGTGCCCCGGGCGCTGCCCTCTCGGGTTTCACGTCGGCGAGCGCCAAGGGCGTGCAGCGCGTGATCGGCATCCAATTGCTGTTCTACGTCCCCGGCGTCGGCACCGGCGAGGCCGAGCCGATCCGCTTGCTCGGCTGGTCCGAGAGTCTCATCGGAGCTTCGGAGGTCCCATGACGAACCCCATCTCACCGAACGGTCCGGGCCTGCGCGGCGCCGTCGACCTGTCGGCGCTCGTGCAGCGCCAGCAGGAGCAGGCCGGCCCGGCATCCGGCGACGGCATCGTCTTCGAGACGGATGACGCGGCCTTCGGCTCCACCCTCGAGCTCTCCCGCACCGTGCCGGTCGTCGTCGCGCTCTGGGCCTCGTGGAGCGAGCAGTCGCGAACCCTCGTCGAGTCGCTCGAGCGTCTCGTACGAGCGCGTGACGGCCGGATGGTGCTCGCCACAGCCGACGCCGACCGCAGCCCGCAGCTCGTCCAGGCGTTCCAGGCACAGGCGATCCCCACGGTCGTCGCCGTAATCGCGGGCCAGCCCGTGCCGCTCTTCGCCGGCGTCCAGCCCGACGACGTGATCGACCAGGTGCTCGACCAGCTACTCGAGCTCGGTGCGCAGCACGGCGTCTCCGGCCGAGTCGAGTCCGGCGACGCCGGTGCCGATGGCGACGCGCAGGAGCCCGTCGAGGAGCCGCTGCCGCCGCTGCACCAGGAGGCGTACGACGCGATCGAGCGCGGCGACTTCGAGGCCGCGGCATCCGCATATCGCACCGCCATGGCGCAAGATCCGCGCGACTCGCTCGCGGTCGCGGGCCTCGCCCAGGCGAACCTCCTCGGTCGGCTCGCCGGCAAGACGCTCGACTCGATCCGCAACGCCGCTGCGGCGGCGCCCAGCGATCTCGACGCGCAGCTCGACGTCGCCGACCTCGACCTGTCGGGCGGCCACGTCGACGATGCATTCGACCGGTTGCTCACCCTATTCCCGACCCTCGACGCCGACGGCAAGAACCGGGTGCGCGAGCGCCTCATCGAGCTCTTCGAGGTCGTCGGCACCGAGGAGCCGCGAGTGATCGCCGCTCGCCGGCGGCTCACCAACCTGCTCTACTGACGGCAGCCCGCCGGCCCGCGACGCCGCCAGCGCCGCGGCCAGTGGTTTCGATACGCGTCCGGCTTCGCCGGGCGCTACTCAACCACCGGACTCGAGCGTGAACCAGACCGCTCCGAGCGGCGGGAGCGTGAACACGCCGGAGGCCGGGCGCCCGGCCCACGGTCGCTCGACGGCGTCGACCCCGCCGAGGTTGCCGACGCCCGAACCGCCGAACTCCGCGGCATCCGAGTTCAGGATCTCGGTCCAGCGGCCGGCTTGCGGCAGGCCGAGGCGGAATCCTTCGTGCGGTACGCCCGCGAAGTTCACGACGCAGAGCAGCGGCCTGCGGGCACGGTCGTACCGGAGGAACGCGATGAGGTTGTGCGCCGCGGCCCCGCCCTCGATCCATTCGAAGCCTGCGGCGTCGTCATCGAGTTCCCACAGCTCGGGTCGCTGCCGGTAGCAGCGATTCAGTGCGCCGACGAATTCGGCGAGCTGCCGGTGGGTCGGCTGGTCGAGGATCCACCAGTCGAGGCCGCGCTCCTCGCTCCACTCGGAGAGCTGGCCGAACTCCTGCCCCATGAAGAGCAGTTGCTTGCCGGGATGCGCCCACATGTACGAGAGGTAGGCGCGCACGTTGGCGAGCTGCTGCCAGTGGTCACCGGGCATCTTGCGAATGAGCGAGCCCTTGCCGTGCACGACCTCGTCGTGGCTGATCGGCAGCACGAAGTGCTCGCTGAACGCGTAGAGGAACGAGAACGTGAGGTCGTGGTGGTGGTGCGAGCGGTACATCGGGTCTTTCGAGATGTACTGCAGGGTGTCGTGCATCCAGCCCATGTTCCACTTGAAGCCGAAGCCGAGGCCGCCGCTCGTGGTCGGCGCGGTGACCCCGGGCCAGCTCGTCGACTCCTCGGCGATCATGACGATGCCGGGGTTCCGCTTGTAGGCGGTGGCCGTGGCCTCCTGGAGGAACCCGATCGCCTCGAGGTGCTCGCGGCCGCCGTGGATGTTCGGCACCCAGCCGCCCTCTTCGCGGGAGTAGTCGAGGTAGAGCATCGAGGCGACGGCGTCGACGCGCAAGCCGTCGACATGGAACTCCTCGAGCCAGAAGAGCGCGTTCGCGACGAGGAAGTTGCGCACCCGCGGGTTGCCGTAGTCGAAGACGTAGGTGCCCCAGTCGAGCTGCTCGCCCCGCCGGGGGTCGCCGTGCTCGTAGAGCGGCTCGCCGTCGAAGCGTGCGAGCGCCCAGTCGTCTTTCGGGAAGTGACCGGGGACCCAGTCCATGAGCACGCCGATGCCCGCCTGGTGCAGTCGATCGATCAGGTAGCGGAGGTCGTCGGGGTGCCCGAAGCGTGAGGTGGCCGCGTAGTAGCCGGTGACCTGGTAGCCCCACGATCCGCCGAACGGATGCTCCGCGAGCGGCATGAACTCGACGTGCGTGTAGCCCAGCCAATTGACGTACTCGATGAGCTCGTCGGCGACCTCTCGGTAGCCCCGGCCGGGGCGCCAGGAGCCGAGGTGCAGCTCGTAGACGCTCATGGGCAGTTCGTGCGCGTTGGTCGCCGCACGACGAGTCATCCACTCGCCGTCGCCCCACTCGTGGCTGCTGACGCTCACGACGGAGGCGGTCGCGGGGGAGACCTCGGCCTGCCGGGCCATCGGGTCGGCCTTCATCACCCAGTGGCCGGCCGCCGTGAGGAGCTCGAACTTGTACACGGAGCCGGGCTCGAGGTCTGGGATGAACAATTCCCACACGCCGCTTGCGCCCATGCTGCGCATCGCGTGCGCGGTGCCGTCCCAGCGATTGAACTCACCGACGACGCGCGCGGCGCGGGCGCGCGGCGCCCACACTGTGAATGCGGTGCCGTGGACGCCGCCGCCGACGCCCCAGTGCTCGCGGTGCTGGGCGCCGAGCACGCGCCAGAGTTCCTCGTGCCGGCCCTCGGCGATGAGGTGCAGGTCGAGCTCGCCGATCGTGGGAGCGAACCGGTACGGGTCGTCGCTCGTCCATTCCGACCCGTCGCCATAGCTCGCGCGCACGCGGTAGCCCGTGGGGCCGAACGCTCCGGCTCCTCCCCAGACGCCATATCCGAGATGAGCGAGCGACAGGGATACGCCGTCGTCGAACACCGCCTCGACCGATTCGGCGAGGGGGCGGCGGGTGCGGATGACCGTGAGCGGCCGAGGATCGCCCGGGGCCGTGAATCCGTGCTGGCCGAGCACCGAGTGCGGGTCGGAGTGCCGCCCCTCGCCGACGGCGGCGAGCACCCAGTCGTCGATGACGGGCGTGGCGATCGTTTCAGGCATTCGGGCCCCTTCTCACGTGCAGGATGTGCGCAGGGCGCGTGAACGCATCGAGCCGCACGTAGTTCGATTCGCCCCAGTCCCAGCGTTGGCCGGTTACGAGGTCTTCCACCTCGAATCGGGTGCCGGGCTCGAGCCCGATCGCGGCGAGGTCGAGGTGCACCGTCGTCTCCCTGACCGAGTGCGGATCGACGTTCGCGACGACGATGACCGTGTCATCGATGCCGGTCGGCGTGAATCGGCCCTCGAGATGCTTCGAGTACACGAGCACCGACTCGTCGTCGCTCGAGTGGAAACGGATGTTGCGAAGCTGCCCGAGTGCAGGGTGCGCCGCGCGGATGGCGTTCAGGATGCCGAGGTACAGCGCGAGCGATCGGCCCTCCTGGCGCTCGGCGCCGGCGAAGTCGCGCGGCTTGTACTCGTACTTCTCGTTGTCGATCGCCTCTTCCGCTCCCGGCCTGGCGACCGACTCGAAGAGCTCGAAGCCCGAGTACACGCCCCAAGTGGGCGCCGCGGTCGCGGCGATCGTCGCTCGCACGGTGAAGGCGGCGGGGCCGCCGAACTGCAGGTACTCGGTGAGGATGTCGGGCGTGTTCACGAACAGGTTCGGCCGCATGAAGTCGGCGGTCTCCTCGGCGACCGAGGAGAGGAACTCCTCGAGTTCCTGCTTCGTGTTGCGCCACGTGAAGTAGGAATACGACTGCTGGAACCCGACCATCGCGAGCGCCTGCATCATGGCGGGGCGCGTGAACGCCTCGGCGAGGAACACGACGCCCGGGTCATCCGCGTTGACCGTCGCGATCAGCTGCTCCCAGAACGAGAGCGGCTTCGTATGGGGGTTGTCGACGCGGAAGATGCGCACGCCCTGCTTCATCCAGTGCCGCACGATGCGCAGCACCTCGTCGAAGATGCCGGCCGGATCGTCGTCGAAGTTCACCGGGTAGATGTCCTGGTACTTCTTCGGCGGGTTCTCGGCGTAGCGGATCGTGCCGTCGGGCAATTGCGTGAACCAGTCGGGATGCTCGGCGACCCACGGGTGGTCGGGGGAGGCCTGCAGGGCGAGGTCGAGGGCCACCTCGATGCCGAGCGCCGCGGCACGGCGCACGAATGCGCGGAAGTCGGCGAGGGTGCCGAGGTCGGGGTGCACGGCGTCGTGCCCGCCGGGCGTGCCGTCGGCGAGCGGCCCGCCGATCGCCCAGGGCGACCCGGGGTCGTTCGGGCCGGGATTCAGCGTATTGTTCGCGCCCTTGCGGTTCGTGACCCCGATCGGGTGGATCGGCGGCAGGTACACGACGTCGAAGCCCATCGCCGCGACACCGTCGAGCCGCTTCGCGGCCGTGCGGAAGGTGCCGCTCTTCCAGCTGCCGTCCTTCAGGCGTCTCGCGCCCTCCGAGCGGGGGAAGAACTCGTACCACGAGCCGACGCCCGCTCGACGTCGCTCGACGACGATCGTCTGCTCTGGGGAGTCGGTCGAGATGCGAGCGAGCGGGCGAGCCTCGAACTCGGCGAGCGCGGCGTCGTCGATGAGAGGGCGGCGGACGACGACGGATGCCGCGGAGTCGCGCAACCCGCTCGCGAGCGCCGTGAGGCGCTTGCGTGCGGCGAGGGGCCGCGCCTTCTCCGCGATGGCCCGGTCGAGCAGCCGCACGCCGATCTCGAACATGAGCTCGACGTCGACGCCGGCGTCGACCTTGAGCGCGGCATCGTGACGCCACGTGGCGATCTCGTCGTCGAAGCCCGTGACGTGCCAGCGCCACTCGCCGGTCTCGTCGAGGAGCACTCGTGCCTCCCAGCGATCGGTGCCGGGCGCCAGCGGAGACATCCGCTCGCGCCGGGTCTCGCCCGAGGGGCTCGTGAGCACGAGCATCGAGCCGACCTGGTCGTGCCCCTCGCGGAACACGGTCGCGCGGAACGGCACGACCTCGCCTTCGTAGGCTTTCGGTCGCCAGCGGTCGTCGGGCAGGGCGGGAGTGAGCCGCGTCACGGGAATGCGGCCTGCGAGCGTGGTGCTGGTGGTCACGTTTCGACCGTAGCGCGGAATCGCTCCCGCGTCGCGACCGGCAGTTCACACATTCGACATGCACCCGACCTAATGTTGTCCCGTGAAGCCGATCCGAAAGTTCACTGTCCGAGCCGTCGTGCCCGCGTCGCTCGCTGCCCTGGAAGAACTCGCCGGGAACCTCCGCTGGTCGTGGCACGAGCCCACCCGCCGGTTGTTCGAGCACATCGATCCTGAACTCTGGCGCAGCTCCCATCGCGATCCCGTCGCGTTCCTCGGCGAGGTCGACCCGGCTCGGCTCGACGAGCTCGCGGGCGACGCCGGGTACGTCGAGTGGGCCGAGCGCGAGCGCGCCGCCCTGCAGGAGTACCTCTCGGAGCCACGCTGGTTCCAGACCCTCGGCACCGAGGCACCCCGCACGGTTGCGTACTTCTCACCCGAGTTCGGCATCACGGCGGCCCTGCCGCAGTATTCGGGCGGGCTCGGCATCCTCGCGGGCGATCACCTGAAGGCGGCATCCGATCTCGGCGTGCCGATCATCGGCGTCGGGCTCTTCTACAAGGCCGGGTACTTCGCGCAGGCCATCGGCGACGACGGCTGGCAGCAGGAGCGCTACCCGGTGCTCGACCCCGACGGGCTTCCGCTCTCGGTGCTGCGCCGCCCCGACGGCGCCCCGCTGCAGCTCGCGCTCGCGCTGCCCGAAGATCGTGTGCTGCACGCCCGCGTGTGGAAGGCGTCGGTCGGGCGCATCCCGCTGCTCCTGCTCGACACCGACATCCCGGCGAACTCCGACGAGCTCCGTTCGGTCACCGACCGGCTCTACGGCGGCGGCGGCGAGCACCGGCTGCTGCAGGAGCTCCTGCTCGGAATCGGCGGCGCGCGTGCCGTGCGGGCATGGACGGAGCTCAGCGGATGTCCCGTTCCCGACGTGTTCCACATGAACGAGGGTCACGCGGGGTTCCTCGGACTCGAGCGCATCTCGACGTACATCGCAGAGGGCCTCTCATTCGCTGCGGCGCTGCAGGTCGTGCGCGCCAGTACGGTCTTCACGACCCACACGCCGGTGCCGGCGGGCATCGATCGCTTCGACCGCGCGCTCGTCGAGCGATATCTCTCGACCTCGCTCCTGCCCGGCGTCGAGCCGGCCGATGCGCTTGCGCTCGGCGTCGAGCCGGGCGCCGACCCCGCGACGAGCGCCTTCAACATGGCCGTCATGGGCCTCCGGCTCGCGCAGCACGCGAACGGCGTCTCGAAGCTGCACGGCGAGGTGAGCCGGCGCATGTTCGGCGACCTCTGGCCGGGATTCGATGCCGACGACGTGCCGATCACCTCGATCACGAACGGCGTCCACGCGCCCACCTGGACCGACCCGGCACTCCTCGGCCTCGCCGAATCGAAGCTCGGCACCGGCGACACCGAGCACGCCGACTGGCTGAGCGGCGCGCTCAGCGACGGCGAGTTCTGGGGGGTGAAACGCGGCATGCGGCTGCAGCTCGTGCAAGACGCACGCCGGCGCCTCGCCGCGGCGTGGGTGGCGCAGCATCCGGGCTCGCCGGTTCCCGCGTGGATCTCGCGCGTGCTCGACCCCGACACGCTCACCGTCGGCTTCGCTCGCCGGGTGCCCACCTACAAGCGGCTGACGCTCATGCTGCAGGACCCCGAGCGGCTGAAGGGGATCCTCACGAACCCCGAACGGCCGGTGCAGTTCGTGATCGCCGGCAAGTCGCATCCGGCCGATGACGAGGGCAAGCGGCTGATCCAGCAGCTCGTGCAGTTCGCGCAGCAGCCCGAGTTGCGCGAACGCATCCTGTTCCTGCCCGACTACGACATGGGCATGGCCGAGATGCTCTACCCCGGTTGCGATGTCTGGCTGAACAATCCGTTGCGCCCGCTCGAGGCCTGCGGCACCTCGGGCATGAAGGCCGCGATGAACGGCGCGCTGAACCTCTCGATCCTCGATGGCTGGTGGGCGGAGTACTCGGGCGACGACTACGGATGGGTGATCCCGTCGGCCGACGCCGCGGGCGACGCCGCCGAGCGCGACGCCCTCGAGGCGGCAGCCCTTTACGACCTGCTCGAGCACCGCGTCGCGACGCGCTACTACGAGCGCGACGCCGACGGCGTGCCGCGCGAGTGGGTGCGCCGGGTGCGGCAGACGCTCGCGACGCTCGCCCCCGAACTCGGCGCCGACCGCATGGTGCGCCAGTACGTCGAGGAGCTCTACCGTCCGGCTGCGGAGCACGCCGCTGCAGTCCTGGCCGATGGCGCGCGTGGAGCCCGCGAGCTCGCAGCGTGGAGCGCCAAGGTGCGTCAGACGTGGCCCGGGGTGCAGGTGGTGCACGTCGAGTCGGGCGGCGTCGAGGAGCCGCACGTCGGCGACGAACTGCACCTGCGGGCGTATGTCGAGCTCGACGGCCTCGCACCCGACGACGTCGCGGTCGAGGTCGCATACGGGCGCAGCCGCGGCGACGACACGATCGACGGGGTGCGCCACGCGGTGCTCACGCCGGCAGTGTCGAACCCCGGGTCGACGGATGCCGCAGGCGACGCGACCTCCGGCGGGCCGCGCCTCTACACGGGAACGGTCGTGCTCGACCGCGCCGGCGCGTTCGGCTACACCGTTCGCGCGGTGCCGCGGCATCCGCTGCTCCTGAGCACCGCCGAACTGGGCCTCGTGACGGTCGCCGGCTGACGAGCCCGCAGGCCGGAGCCGCAGCGTGGCCCTCGCGGTGCGTGTGTTCGGTCAGCCCGACGAGGCGCGCGATCGGGCGATCGCCGCGAATTGCCCGCCGGTCACCGCCAGGAGGTCGTCGGGCGCGATCCCGAGGTCGAGGCCGCGGCGGCCTCCCGAGACGTAGATCCTCTCGTGGAGGATTGCCGACTCGTCGAGCACGGTCGGCAGCGCCGTCTTCTGCCCGATCGGGCTGATGCCGCCGACGACGTAGCCGGTCCTGCGTGCGGCGAGCGCAGGATCGGCCATTTCGGCGCGCTTGCCGCCGAGGGCGTGCGCGAGCGTCTTCAGGTCGAGCTGCAGCGCGACGGGAACGATCGCGACCGCGAGCTCACCGTCGACGTTCGCGAGCAGCGTCTTGAACACCCGAGCCGGGTCGAGGCCGAGCTTCTCGGCGGCTTCGAGGCCGTAGGCTGCGGCGCGAGGATCGTGGTCATAGGCGTGGGTCGAGAACGCGACGCCCGCGCGGGCGAGCGCGACGGTCGCCGGGGTGCCGGCCGAGGCATCCGCTCGTCTGGCCATCACTCGCTCGCGTGCGCCCGGAACAGCCGCATCGACGGGCCGGTCATCGTGATGCGATCGCCGGGTTCGTGGTCGATCGCGGCATCCGTCGGCGTCTCGTCTGCGGAGTCCCACAGGAGCGTGTACCCCGAGACCCCGGCATGCTCCGCGAGCACGACCTCGACGTCGGACTCGTGGGCGTGCACGACGAGGAGGATGCGGTTGAACGCCTCGAACTCGGGCGTCGATGCGGCGAGGTACTGGAGCGTGCGCTCCTCGGGGGAGTTCCAGTCGTCGATCGTCATCGTGGTGCCGTCGGCGTTGAACCAGTCCATCTGCGATGCGCTCGGCGTCGACTCGCCGAAACGGCCGAAGCGCACGGGACGAAGCGCCGGGTTCTCGGCGCGCAGGCGGATGAGGCGCCTCGTGGTTGCGAGCAGGTCGGGCGCCGAGCGCGGACGGCCCGCGGCATCCCAGGCGAGCCAGGTGAGTTCTGAGTCGTGGCAGTACGCGTTGTTGTTGCCCCGCTGGCTGCGGCCGAACTCGTCGCCCGCGGTGAGCATCGGCACCCCGGCCGAGAGCAGCAGCGTGGCGAGGAGGTTCCGGATGCTCCGCCGCCGTGCCGCGCGGATCGCCCGGTCTGCCGTGTCGCCCTCGACGCCGTGGTTGTAGGAGTTGTTGCCGTCGGTGCCGTCGCGGTTGTGCTCGCCGTTGCCGAGGTTGTGCTTCACGTCGTAGGACGTGAGGTCGGCGAGGGTGAACCCGTCGTGCGCGGTGATGAAGTTGAGGCTCGCGAGTGGCCCGCGCTCGGTCGAGAACGTGTTCGCCGATCCCGCCAGTCGCGTCGCGAAGCGGCCGATGCCGCTGCCGGCCGTGCCGGTCTCGCGTTCCCGGCGCAGGTCGCCGAGCCAGAAGTCGCGCATGCGGTCGCGGTAGCGGTCGTTCCACTCGGTGAAGCCGGCGGGGAAGTTGCCGGTCTGCCAGCCGCCGGGGCCGACGTCCCACGGCTCCGCGATGAGCTTCGTGGTGCTGATCACGGGGTCTTCGAGCATTCCGCGCAGCAGCGGGTGCTCGGGCGTGAAGCCGCCGTGATCGTCGCGAGCGAGGGTCGCCGCGAGGTCGAGGCGGAATCCGTCGACCTGCAGCTCCTCGGCGAAGTAGCGCATCGAGTCGAGTGCGAGGCGCACGGGTGCCTCGCGGCCGAAGTCGAGGGTGTTGCCGCATCCGGTCGTGTCGACGTAGCGGCCGTGCGCGTCGTGCCGGTAGTAGGAGCCGTTGTCGATGCCGCGGAACGAGAAGACCGGCCCTTCGCGCCCTTCCTCCGCCGTGTGGTTGTAGACGACGTCGAGCACGACTTCGAGGCCCGCTTCGTGCAGTCGCTTCACCATGCCCGCGAACTCGCGCCGAACCGCACCAGGTCCTGCGACCTGCGCGGACGCCGAGGCGTACGGCGCGTGCGGGGCGAAGAACGCGAGCGTGTTGTAGCCCCAGTAGTTCGTCTTGCCCTGGCGGATCAGGCGCTGTTCAGGCACGAACGCGTGCACGGGGAGCAGCTCGACGGTGGTCACGCCGAGGTTCGTGAGGTATTCGAGTGAGGAGTCGTGGGCGAGCCCCGCGTAGGTGCCCCGCAGTTCTTCTGGGATGGCGGGGTTCAGCCTGCTGAACCCGCGCACGTGCGTCTCGTACACGACGGTGTGATCGAGCGGCACGCGGGGCTTGGCCGAGTCGCCCCAGTCGAGGTGGTTGCCGAGCACAGCGCCGCGCCAGGAGCCGTCGGCGGCGGGTGAGAGGCCGCGTGCGTACGGATCGAGGAGCGTGTGCACGGGGTTGAACGCATGCGGGGGGCCGGCCGGGCCGTCGACGCGCAGGCCGTAACGGGCTCCCGGTACGAGCGCCTCGGATGCCCCGTGCCACACTCCGTGCTCGTCGCGCTCGAGCGCGACCCGGTCGGTCGCCCATTCGAGGTCGTTGGGATCGAAGATGACGAGGTCGACGGAGGTCGCGTTCTCAGACCAGATGCGGATGCGGCCGCCGTCGGCATCGGCCTGGACGCCGAGGTCGCGGAGGGGGTCGGGCGCGGACATGCGATCTACAGTAGTTCGTAGGAAGACGCCCGAAGCGACGCCATCGGAGTCGGCAGCGCGCGGCGCCACGGCAACCGGGCACCGGCCTGGGCACTCGGCCCACGATCACGACGGGAGGGAGCAGTCATGGTCTACCTCGACCACGCCGCGACCACCCCGATGCTGCCCGAAGCCATCGAGGCGCTCACCGCAGCCCTCGCCGTCGTCGGCAATCCGGCTTCCATCCACAGCGCCGGCCAGCGGGCGAAGCGCCTGCTCGAGGAGTCGCGCGAGCAGGTCGCCGCCACGCTCGGCGCCGACGGCATCGAGATCGTCTTCACCGGCAGCGGCACCGAAGCCGTGAACCTCGCGATCAAGGGCCTGTGGTGGCACCGGCAGGCGGATGCCTCCCGCCCGCGCCTGCTCGTGCCGGCCGGCGAGCACCACGCGACGGTCGACACCGTCGAGTGGCTCGCCGAGCACGACGGCGCGATCGTCGAGGAGATCCCGCTCGACGAGCTCGGACGGGTCCGCCTCGACGCGCTCGAGGCGGCGCTCGCCCGCGACGGCGCATCCGTCGCCCTCGTCACGATGCTCTGGGCCAACAATGAGGTCGGCACCATTCAGCCGGTCGACGAGGTCGCGCGGCTCACGGCGCGAGCCGGCGTGCCGCTGCACGTCGACGCGATCGCCGCCTATGGCCAGCTGCCGATCGACGTGCACGGCCTTCGACGGTCGACGGGCGCCGCACCCGGCACGGGACTCGTCGCCCTCAGCGTCTCAGCGCACAAGATCGGCGGCCCGGCGGGCATCGGCGCGCTCGTGCTCGACCGGTCGGCGGCCGTCGAACCGCTCATCCACGGCGGCGGGCAGCAGCGCAAGGTGCGCTCGGGCACGCAGGACGTCGCCGCCGCGGCGTCGTTCGCCGCCGCGGCATCCGTCGTCGCAGCTCGGCTCGAAGCCGACGCCCGGCGCATGTCGGCGTTGCGCGACCGCCTTACCTCGGGCGCGCTCGCCGAAGTGCCCGAGGCGCGGCTGAGCGGCGACCCCGATCCCGACGGCCGGCTGCCCGGCAACGTGCACTTCTCGTTCGCGGGATGCGAGGGCGACTCGCTCCTCTTCCTGCTCGACGCGGCCGGTGTCGCCGTGTCGACCGGATCCGCATGCCAGGCCGGCGTGCCCGAGCCATCGCACGTGCTCATGGCGATGGGGCGCTCGGAGGCCGACGCGCGCGGCGCGCTTCGTATCACCATCGGCCACGGCTCGACCGAAGCCGACGTCGACGCGTTCCTCGCGGCGCTGCCCGGCGCGTATGCGCAAGCCTCGCGGGCCGGGCTCGCGGCGCGCGCCACGTCGTTCGACCGTTAGAGCGCCGCGGTCACCCGCCCGCCCGCCCGCCGGTGTCGGCGGGTGCTCAGGTGGGACTGCGTACACTGGAACGGTGAAGGTTCTCGCTGCGATGAGCGGCGGCGTCGACAGCGCCGTCGCCGCTGCGCGCGCCGTCGATGCCGGCCACGAGGTCGTCGGCGTGCACCTCGCGCTCAGCCGCATGCCGGGCACGCTGCGCACCGGCAGCCGCGGTTGCTGCACGATCGAGGACTCGATGGACGCCCAGCGCGCCGCGAACGTGCTCGGCATCCCCTATTACGTTTGGGACTTCTCCGAGCGGTTCAAGGCCGACGTCGTCGACGACTTCATCGCCGAGTACTCGGCCGGTCGCACCCCGAACCCGTGCATGCGCTGCAATGAGCGCATCAAGTTCGCCGCCCTGCTCGAGAAGGCCCTCGCGCTCGGCTTCGACGCCGTCGCGACCGGCCACTACGCCTCGATCGTCACGGATGCCGCGGGCAACAAGGAGTTGCACCGTGCGAGCGCCTGGGCGAAAGACCAGAGCTACGTGCTCGGGGTCCTCACCGCCGAGCAGCTCGAGCACGCGTACTTCCCGCTCGGCGACACCCCCTCGAAAGACCTCGTGCGCGCCGAGGCGGCGCGGCGCGGCCTGTCGGTCGCGCAGAAGCCCGATTCGCACGACATCTGCTTCATCTCCGACGGCGACACGAAGGGCTGGCTCGCCGAGCGAGTCGGCACCGCCACCGGCGACATCGTCGACCGCACCGGCGCCCTCGTGGGATCCCACGAGGGCGCGCACGCCTACACCGTCGGCCAGCGACGCGGACTCCACCTCGGCATCCCTGCGCCCGACGGCCGGCCGCGCTTCGTGCTCGAGGTGCGCCCGAAGGACAACACCGTCGTCGTCGGGCCCAAAGAGGCGCTCGCCATCGGCGAGATCGCCGGATCGCGGTTCACCTGGGCGGGCGAGCCCCCGGCGCATCCCTCGACGCCGTTCGAGTGCGAGGTGCAGATCCGTGCGCACGCCGACCCGGTGCCGGCCGTGGCGGTCGTCACGGGCGGCGAGCTCGTGGTGACGCCGCAGCATCCGCTCAATGGCGTCGCTCCCGGTCAGACGGCCGTCGTCTACGTCGGCACCCGGGTGCTCGGCCAATGCACGATCGATCGCACGGTGAGCGCGGTGACGGTCGACGCCTGACGTCGCCGACCGCACAGGGCTGCCGATCGGCGGCCTGTCAAGGCCGTGCGGCCCTGAGCGGGCGCGCGTAGATTCGTGAGTGCGCCGCGGAGGTGCGTATCAGGCGGCGCCCGACAAGGGGGTTCGCCATGACAACTCCAAGGGACCCGGACGAGCGCTACGACCGGCCTGAGGATCGGCCGGCGGACCTGCCCCCCGAGCTGTACACGGATTCCGCCGATGCGGCCGCTCGCGACCCGAGGACGGTCCCCGCGGATCGTGCCGATGTCAGGGATGACATCGTCGACCGTCAACGCGAGCAGTTCGGCGGGCTCAAGATCGGGTCGGCGTTCTTCGGCTGGCTGACCGCGACAGGTCTGGCGGTGATCCTGACGGCACTCCTCGCCGCCACTGGTGCAGCGATCGGTCTCGGGGTGCTGGAGGATCCGGAGGCGGTGGCCGAGGACGCAGCTCAGAACCCCGAGACGGTCGGATGGGTGGGTGGCATCGCCCTGTTCGTCATCGTGTTCGTCGCGTACTGGTGCGGCGGCTACGTGGCCGGCAGGATGGCGCGCTTCAACGGCGTCAGGCAGGGCGTGGCGGTGTGGGTGTGGGCGTTGGTGATCGCGGTCGTCGTCGCCGTGCTCAGCTTCGTCGCCGGCACCCAGTTCGACATACTGGCCGACATCGACGCCTTCCCGCGCATCCCGATGAGCGAGGGAGAGGTGACCGTGGCGGGCATCGTCACCGCGGTCGTGGTCGCGATCGCGAGCCTCGGCGGGGCCATTCTCGGCGGAATCGCCGGCACGCGGTACCACCGGCGCGTCGACTTCGCCGGGGTCGTCGACTGAGCAGGCCGATCCGACGAGACCCCCGATGGCACACCCGTCGGGGGTCCTCCCTAGACTGTCGATGTGGTGGACGACGACATCGACCAGGACATAAGTCTCTCCGACGCGGCCGACGAGGTGGAGCGCCTCACGATCCGCATCAACGAGGCGCGTGACGCGTACTACGAGCGCGACACCGTCATCATCTCCGATGCCGAATACGACCAGCTCATGCATCGGCTCGAGGCGCTCGAACGCAGCTACCCCCAACTGCAGAGCCAGGACAGCCCCACGCTGACCGTCGGCGGCCGCGGCGAGACCACGCTCTTCGCGCCCGTCGAGCACGCCGAGCGCATGCTGAGCCTCGACAACGTGTTCTCGCCGGGCGAGCTCGCCGAGTGGGCGGTCCGCGCCGGGGCGGCCGCGGGCAGGCCGGTGCACTGGCTGTGCGAGCTGAAGATCGACGGCCTCGCGATCAACCTGCGATACCGGAACGGGCGACTCGTCACGGCAGCCACTCGCGGCGACGGGCGCGTCGGCGAAGACGTCACCGAGAACATCAGGTGGATCCAGTCGATCCCCACGAGATTGGCCGGCACGAGGCATCCGCCGCTCGTCGAGGTACGCGGCGAGGTCTTCTTCCCCGTGGCCGCATTCGACGAGTTGAACGCCAAGCAGGCGGCGGCCGGCGAGCGCGAGTTCGCGAATCCGCGCAACGCCGCGAGCGGGTCGTTGCGTCAGAAGGCCGAGGGCAAGAACGCCGCCCAGCTCGAGCTCATGCGCGATCGCCTCGGGCGACTCCGCATGCTCGTGCACGGCATCGGCGCCTGGCCGAATCCGCCCGTCGCGTCCCAGTCCGAGGTCTACGCGCTGCTGGCCGGCTGGGGGCTGCCCACGAGCTCGTACGTCCGCGTGCTCGACTCGGTCGGCGCCGTGCAGGAGTTCATCGCCCACAACGGCGAGCACCGGCACGCCGTCGAACACGAGATCGACGGCATCGTGGTGAAGATCGACGAACTCGCGTTGCACGACGAGCTCGGCGCCACCAGCCGCGCGCCGCGCTGGGCGATCGCCTACAAGTACCCGCCAGAGCAGGTGAACACGAAGCTCCTCGACATCGTCGTGAGCGTGGGTCGCACCGGGCGCGCCACGCCGTTCGCCGTCATGGAGCCGGTGCGCGTCGCAGGGTCCGTCGTGCGCCAGGCGACCCTGCACAATCAAGAGGTCGTGAAGGCGAAGGGCGTGCTCATCGGCGACACGATCGTGCTGCGCAAGGCGGGCGACGTCATCCCCGAAGTGCTCGGCCCCGTCGTCGAGCTCCGCGACGGAGACGAGCGCGCATTCGTCATGCCGACGGGGTGTCCCGAGTGCGGCACGACCCTGCGGGCCATGAAAGAGGGCGACATCGACCTGCGGTGCCCCAACGCGAAGAGCTGCCCCGCTCAGGTGCGCGGCCGCGTCGAGCACATCGGCTCGCGGGGAGCGCTCGATATCGAGGCCCTCGGCGAGGTGTCCGCCGCGGCGCTCACGCACCCGGCGGTCCCGAGCGAGCCGCCCCTTCCCACCGAGGCCGGCCTCTTCGACCTCACCGTCGCCGACCTCTTCCCGATCGAGGTCGTCGTTCGCGACGTCGAGACCGGGCTTCCGCGTCTCGATGACGACGGAATTCAGGTCTATCGCGCGCCGTTCCGTCGCCAGCGCAAGCGCACCGGCAAAGACGCCGATCCGCCCTACGACTCCGATTCCGCCGAGTTCGCCGGCGACGCGGCGAATGTGCCGTCGAAGGCGGCGTACGAGCTCGTGGCCAACCTCGAGCTCGCGAAGACGAAGCCACTCTGGCGCATCCTCGTCGCCCTCAACATCCGGCATGTCGGCCCCGTCGCGGCCCGCGCACTCGCCGATCACTTCGGCTCTCTCGACGCGATCCGGTCGGCCGGTCGTGCAGAGCTCGCCGAGGTCGACGGCGTCGGGCCGACCATCGCCGATTCGGTGCTCGAATGGTTCGACGTCGACTGGCACGTCGAGATCGTCGAGCGCTGGGCCGCCGCCGGCGTGCAGTTCGCGACGCCGGGTCATCCGGGCCCGGGTGCGGCGGCGGCCGGCGGTGTGCTCGCGGGAGTCACCGTCGTCGCGACCGGATCGCTCGACGGCTACTCCCGTGAAGGCGCGCAAGAGGCGATCATCGCCGCGGGCGGCAAGGCGGCGTCGAGCGTGTCGAAGAACACCGACTTCGTCGCAGCCGGCCCGGGCGCCGGTTCGAAGCTCGGCAAGGCCGAGGCGCTCGGCATCAGGGTGATCGACGCCGCGCAGTTCGCGGTGCTCGTCACCCGCGGGCCCGCTGCGCTCGACGAGTGACCGAGACATGGGGGACACATGGCAACGAACGACGAACATGAGTCTGGGCAGGGCACCGGCGAGCAGGGCGACGGCGAGCAGGGGGACACCGCCGAGCAGAATGAAACCGCCGAGCTGGGCGGCTCGACGAGACGCGATTTCCTGAAGTTCGGTGGGGTCGCCGCAGCCGGGGCCGTCGTCGGGGGCGGCGCCGGAGCCGCCATCGGGGGTGCGATCGGGCACTCGCTCGGCTTCGCCGAGGTCGCCGGCGACTTCACGCCCCTGAGCGCGCGGGCCGAGGCGGGCTTCGACCATCTCATCGTCGTGATGGGCGAGAACCGCTCGTTCGACAACCTCCTCGGTTGGCTCTACTCGAGCGACGACCTCACCGACGGCCGCCGCTTCGATGGGCTCGCGTTCGGCGACTACGGCAACACCGCACCCGACGGCACGCGCGTGGCGGCCCACGTCTACCAAGGCGCGACCGACGAGATCATGGGGCGACCCGATCCCGATCCGGGTGAGGAGTTCCCTCACGTCAACACCCAGCTCTTCGGCACGATCGACCCCGTCACGAACGCCGAACTCTTCGTCGAGCACATGGAGGCGCCGTTCAACGCCCCGAAGTCCGGGAGCACGCCGACGATGGATGGGTTCCTCACCGACTATCACGTGAACTACGCGAGGCTGAAGAAGGGCGTCCCGCCCGACCCGGCCGAGGCACGCCAGATCATGGGATCGTTCTCACCCGAGATGCTCCCCGTGCTCTCCACGCTCGCGCGCGAGTTCGCCGTCTTCGACAGCTGGTTCTGCGCCGTGCCCTCGCAGACCTTCTGCAACCGCTCGTTCTTCCACGCGTCGACCTCGCACGGGTTCGTCACGAACAAGCACGGCGGCGGCTACGACAAGTGGCTCGACGCCCCGGCGACGCCGACGATCTTCAACCGGCTCGAAGACGCGGGCATCAGCTGGCGCATCTACTTCGACGAGCTCCAGCTCGTCTCGTTCACGGGAGTGCTGCACGCATCGGTGCTCGAGCAGTACTGGCGCACCGAGCGCTTCGCGACGATGCAGCAGTTCTACGCTGACGTGAACAACGGAACGTTGCCGGCCTACGCGTTCATCGAGCCGCGCATGATCTACAACCACAACGATTTCCACCCCCCGTTCGGCAAGTTGAAGGAGAGCGACGTCGAGGGGCAGGACGTCATCGACAGCGCGATCTCCGATGTTCGCGCAGGCGAGGCCCTCATCCACGAGATCTACTCCTCGGTGAAGGCCAGCGCCTCGTCGACGGGCTCGAACGCCCTGAACACCCTGCTCCTCATCACGTTCGACGAGCACGGCGGATGCTATGACCACGTCGCACCCCCGGCCGCCACGCCGCCCGACGACGGCCCCGCCGGCGAGATGGGCTTCACCTTCGACCGGCTCGGATGCCGCGTGCCGGCCATCGCGGTGTCCGCCTACACGCGGGCGGGCACGATCGTGCACGACGAGCTCCACCACGCCGCGGTCATCGCGACCCTCAGCAGGCTGCACGGCCTGAAGCCGCTGACCCGGCGCGACGACGGTGCGAACGACCTGTTCGGTGCCATCAACCTCGACGCCCCGCGGCATCCGCTCACCTGGCCCACGACCACGCCGCAGTACCTGCCACCGAACCCGCAGGCAACCGCACCCCACCCTGCCCACGCCCATAAGGACAAGCCGCTGAGCCCGCCCGCCCGTGGGCTCGTCGGCCTGCTGCTCGCGCGGTATGCGCCGGGCACACCCGAGCCCGAGACGTTCGGCGAGGCCTACGAACTGCTCCACAAGCACGGGGAAGGGCTCTTCGGCGCGCCCCGATAGAATCGGTGCATCCCATCCCGAACCGACGGAGCAGCATGTCCGAAATCAATGCGGAGCAGGTCGCGCATCTCGCGAACCTCGCGCGCATCGCGCTCACCGACGAAGAGATCGAGCACCTCACGAAGGAGCTCGCGCAGATCATGCACGCCGTCGAGCAGGTGAGCGAAGTCGCCACCCCCGACGTGCCGCCGACGAATCACCCGATCCCGTTGAAGAACGTGTTCCGCGACGATGTCGTGGGGCACACCCTCACGGTCGACGAGGCCCTCTCGGGTGCGCCCGAGTCCGATGGAAGCCGGTTCGTCGTCTCGGCGATCCTGGGGGAGGAGCAGTGAGCGAGCACCTCATCCGGCTCACGGCCGCAGAGCTCGGCGCGCGCATCGCCGCCGGCGATGTGTCGTCCGTCGAGGCGACGCGAGCGCACCTCGACCGCATCGCCGCCGTCGACGGCGCCGTGCACGCGTTCCTCCACGTCGAGGGCGAGCGGGCCATCGAGACCGCGGCCGACCTCGACCGCCGCCGTGCCGCCGGCGAGGCCTTCGGCCCGCTCGCGGGCGTGCCGATCGCGATCAAAGACGTGCTCGTCACGAAGGGCATGCCGTCGACGAGCGGCTCCCGCATCCTCGAGGGGTGGATCCCGCCCTATGACGCGACGCCCGTGCAGCGGGTGCGCGACGCGGGCCTCGTGCCCCTCGGCAAGACCAACATGGACGAGTTCGCGATGGGCTCGTCGACCGAGCACTCCGCCTACGGTCCCACCCACAACCCGTGGGACCTCGAGCGCATCCCCGGCGGCTCGGGCGGCGGCTCCGCGGCATCGGTCGCAGCCTTCGAAGCGCCCATCGCGCTCGGCAGCGACACGGGCGGCTCGATCCGCCAGCCAGCCCATGTCACGGGCACCGTCGGCGTGAAGCCCACGTACGGCGGGGTCAGCCGCTACGGCTCGATCGCCCTCGCCTCGTCGCTCGACCAAGTCGGCCCCGTCTCACGCACGGTGCTCGATTCGGCGCTCCTGCACGACATCATCGGCGGCTACGACCCGCTCGACTCCACGTCCATTCCCGAGCCGTGGCCGTCGATGGCCGAGGCCGTCAGGCGAGCGGATGTCTCGGGCCTGCGCATCGGCGTCGTGAAGGAGCTCGACTCCGACGGCTTCCAGGCCGGCGTGCGCTCCCGCTTCCACGAGGCGCTCGCGTTGCTCGAGCGCAATGGAGCCGAGATCGTCGAGGTGAGCGCGCCGCACTTCGAGTACGCGGTCGCCGCCTACTACCTGATCATGCCCGCCGAGGCCTCGTCGAACCTCGCGAAGTTCGACTCCGTGCGCTTCGGCCTGCGGGTCACGCCCGACGGCGGCGGCACGGTCGAGCAGGTCATGGCCGCCACGCGTGAAGCCGGCTTCGGCCCCGAGGTCAAGCGCCGCATCATCCTCGGCACCTACGCACTCTCGGCCGGGTACTACGACGCGTACTACGGAAGCGCCCAGAAGGTGCGCACGCTCGTGCAGCGCGACTTCGACGCCGCGTTCACGACCGTCGACGTGCTCGCCACGCCCACCGCGCCGACGACGGCGTTCAAGCTCGGCGAGAAGCTCGACGACCCGCTGGCGATGTACCTGAACGACGTCGCCACGATCCCCGCGAACCTCGCCGGCGTGCCCGGCATCTCGCTGCCCGCCGGCCTCGCCCCCGAAGACGGACTGCCCGTCGGCATCCAGTTCCTCGCTCCCGCGCGCGAGGATGCGCGCCTCTACAACGTGGGCGGCGCGCTCGAGCAGTTGCTGCTCGCCGAATGGGGCGGGCCGCTGCTCGACCGGGCTCCCGACCTCTCCCGACATGAGCTCTTTGCGACCGAGGAGGGCGCACTCTGATGGCGCGTGCTGAACTGATGGACTTCGACGCCGCCCTCGAACTGTTCGAGCCGGTCATCGGCCTCGAGGTGCACGTCGAGCTGAACACGAAGACGAAGATGTTCTCGGCCGCGCCGAACCCCGCGAACGCGGAGTTCCACGTCGCCGACCCGAACACGCTGGTCACGCCGGTGTGCCTCGGGCTCCCGGGCTCCCTCCCGGTCGTCAACGGCCAAGCGGTGCGGTACTCGATCAGCCTCGGTCTCGCGCTCGGCTGCGAGATCGCGCCGTCGAGCCGCTTCGCGCGCAAGAACTACTTCTACCCCGACCTCGCGAAGAACTACCAGATCTCGCAATACGACGAGCCGATCGCGTTCGACGGCTCCGTCGAGGTGGAGCTCGAGAACGGCCGCAGCTTCACGGTGCCGATCGAGCGCGCGCACATGGAAGAAGACGCGGGCAAGCTCACGCACGTGGGCGGGTCGACCGGCCGCATCCAGGGTGCCGAGTACTCGCTCGTCGACTACAACCGCGCCGGCGTTCCCCTCGTCGAGATCGTCACGCGACCGATCATCGGGGCCGAGGCGGATGCCCCGGCGCTCGCGCGTGCCTATGTGGCGACGATCCGCGACATCGTGCGCTCACTCGGCATCTCCGAGGCCCGCATGGAACGCGGCAACCTGCGTTGCGACGCGAACGTCTCGCTCCGTCCTCGCGGGCAGGAGAAGCTCGGCACGCGCACCGAGACGAAGAACGTCAACTCGATGCGGTCGGTCGAGCGTGCGGTGCGGTACGAGATCCAGCGCCAGGCGGCGATCCTCGCGAAGGGCGGCTCCATCATCCAGGAGACGCGTCACTGGCACGAAGACACCGGCACGACGAGCGCCGGACGGCCCAAGTCCGACGCCGACGACTACCGGTACTTCCCCGAGCCCGACCTGCTGCCCGTGGTGCCGACGCGCGAGCTCATCGAAGAGCTGCGGGCCTCGCTGCCCGAGCCGCCCGCCGCGCGGCGCCGTCGCCTGAAAGACGAATGGGGCTTCACCGACCTCGAGTTCAAAGACGTCGTGAACGGCGGACTCCTCGCCGAGGTGACCGAGACGATCGCGGCCGGCGCCTCGCCTGCTGCCGCTCGAAAGTGGTGGACCGGCGAGCTCACGCGCGTCGCGAACGCCGAGGGTCGAGACGCAGCCGAGCTCGCGACGCCCGCACAGGTCGCCGAGCTCGCAGCCCTCATCGAATCCGGAGTGCTCACCGACCGGCTCGCCCGCCAGGTGCTCGAGGGCGTCGCCGCCGGTGAAGGCTCCCCGCAGCAGATCGTGGAGGCACGAGGCCTCTCCGTCGTGTCCGACGACGGTGCGCTCATCTCCGCGATCGATGACGCGCTGGCCTCGCAGCCCGACGTGCTCGCGAAGATCCGCGATGGCAAGGTGCAGGCCGCAGGCGCCGTCATCGGCGCGGTCATGAAGGCGATGCATGGCAAGGCGGATGCCGCTCGCGTGCGTGAACTCGTGCTGGAGCGTGCTCAGGGCTGATACGACGCCGGCGCTTCAGACGCTTTCGGCTGCGGAGGGCGGTTCGCAACCGTCTCGCCGGGTCACGGCACTCGGGCCGCGCTCGCGCAGGCGTGCACGGTGCGGGCTCAGGAGCAGCACGGCCGCAGCGAGGATGAGCGCGCTCGATGCCGCGACCGCGAAGGGGAGTCCGAAGACGATCACGCCGAACGACGGGATCACCATGAGTCCGGCCGCGAGCCCGGTCGACCGATCCGATGCGCCGGAGACGGGAGCAGCTGGAGTCCGTTCCAACCCGCCGAGCAGCATCGAGATCACGGCGAGCACGCCGACCATGACGAGGAAGATCAGCGGCCTCGTGAGCCACCAGGCAGCCGAACCGGATGCCGGGGTCGGCAGCGGCGTGAGCAGGAGGAGGCCGACGATCAGCGCGAGCACCGGCAGGTGCCACAAGTAGATCGTCATGAGGCGCGAGCCGACCGTCGCCACGACGACCTGCACCGGCCGCACGGCCGTCAGGCGTTCCAGCGCCGGATGCGCGAGCACGAGCAGGCAGGTCTGTCCGACGGCGAGCGCGACGATCGCGAAGGTCGGCGGATACAGGTTCGCCAGCATGTTGCCGGGATATCCGACTGCGACGAGGCCGAACAGCAGCAGGTAGGCACCGGCACCGATTGCGGCGATCGTCGCGCGGGACCTGGCGCGGAACCATCCGTCGGCGATCCAGAAGCCCAGCTGCTGTGCGAACAGCCAGACGAACGTCATGTCGAGCATGCCGAGCGCCTCGATGCCGGTGGCGAATCGCAGGACGTCGCAGAGGGCCGCGCCCGCCGCCAGGATGGCGATGGTCCGCCAGGGAGCCCGGGCATGGAGGATCGCGAGCCCTGGGAGGTAGGCCTGGGCGAAGGCGTACGCTGCGAGGAACCAGAGCGGCGACGAGATGCCGAGGCCGATGAGCCGGATCGCAGCAGGGTCGACGCCCGTGAGGTGCATCACGAGCACGGCCACCGCGAGCGCTGCGAACAGGGCGATCGACGGGCGCGCGAGCCGGAGGATGCGTGACCGGATGAAGTCGGCCGCAGTTCCGCCCGAGGCAGCCAGGCGTCGCCAGGCGCCGATCCCGGCGAAGCCGCCGACGACGAAGAACAGCGGCATGATCTGGGCGATCCACGAGACCGGGCCGATCCAGTCCGTCTCGAGCAGCGGCCGCTCGATGACGAGTCCGCGGCCGGGGACCACCATTGCGCCGACCATGAGCATGTGGCCCACCACGACGACGGCGACGCAGAGCACGCGGACGAGATCCATGACGGGATCGCGCGCGATCCCTCCAGGTACGAGGCCCGCGGAATACGATGCGCTCGACTCGCTCACGGCTCCTCCGACGTGGCACTGGCTTGCCTACTGCCAGTGTGGCACGAACCCGGCGCAGGGAACCGGTGGCGCGCGTGAACGGAGGGGAGTGAGCGGCGGCCGGCGTCGAGGGCATCCCGGACTCACAGTCGGCTCAATGCTCGCGACCGTATATTGGGCGTCCCCTGACACCGAGTGAAGAGGACATCATGGGCTTCCTGGACCGCCTGTTCGGAACATCCGATGACAGAGCTGCGCAGCCGGCGCGACAGGTGCCGCCGGCGCCGCTGAGCGAGGATGAACTGGCCATCGAGCGCTATCGCTACCTGCTGCGCACTGCTCCGCCCGAGTCGATCGAGGCGGCGCACGCCGAGGCGTTCGCGAAGCTCACTCCAGAGCAGCGCGCAGAGGTCTACCGCACGCTTGCCGAGCAGGCGCCGCTCGGTGAACGCATCGTGTCGGACGAGCCGTCCGCGCTCGCCCGTGCCGCCACGCGCGCCGAGATCCGCTCCCCGGGAACCATGGAGCGCACCTTCGGCGGCGCGAACGCCGCCGACGGCCGCGGCAACATGGGTGGCCCGTCGTTCGGCTCGATGTTCGGCGGTTCCATGCTCGGCGCGATCGCCGGCGTCGTCGTGGGTTCCGCGATCGCCCAGGCGTTCCTGCCCGACGCGTCATCGGTCGATGCCGGTGCCGACACGGGTGAGAGTGGTGCCGATGCCGGTTCGGCGGATGCATCCGGTGCCGACGCCGGTTCTGCGGATGCATCCGGTGCCGACGCGAGTGGGTACGACGGCGGCGGTTCCGACGGGGGAGGCGGATTCGGCGACTTCGGCGGCGGCGATTTCGGTGGTGGCGGCGATTTCGGTGGTGGCGGCGACTTCGGCTTCTGAGCAGGGCGAGCACGCCCGGGTGATGCAGAAGCCGATGACGGCGGCACGGGCTAGGGTCGCAGCATGAGCAAGCAAGACGGCTCGTCGCGTCAGGTCACGACGGGCCCCGTCGACGACTCGGCGACGCCGATCCTGCACGTCGACATGGACGCATTCTTCGTCTCGGTCGAGCTGCTCACCCGACCCGAGCTGCGTGGCAAACCCGTGCTCGTCGGCGGCACCGCCGGTCGCGGCGTCGTGGCCGCCGCGAGCTACGAGGCGCGTCGATTCGGCGTGAACTCGGCAATGCCGATGTCGATCGCGTTGCAACGCTGCCCGAACGCCATCGTGCTCCGCGGCGACTACGCGAGCTACGCGAAGTACTCCAACCAGGTCATGGCGATCTTCGAGCAGCTCACGCCACTGGTCGAGCCGCTCTCCATCGACGAGGCGTTCCTCGACGTGTCAGGTGCCAGGCGCCTGCACGGGAGTCCGGCCGAGATCGCGTGGACCATCCGTGAGCGCGTGCGTGCCGAGACCGGGCTCACCTGCTCCGTTGGGGTCGCGGCGACCAAGTACGTCGCGAAGGTCGCGTCGAGCCGCGCGAAGCCCGACGGCATGCTCGTCGTACCGGCCGCCGACACGGTCGCCTTCCTGCATCCGCTGCCGGTCTCGGCGTTGTGGGGCGTCGGCCGGGTCACCGAGGAGTCACTGCTGCGACTCGGGCTCCGCACCGTCGGCGACGTCGCCACGATGCCGCATGACGCGCTCCAGCGGGCGGTCGGCCCGGCGCTCGCCGCGAGGCTCGAGCGGCTCGCGAACGGCATCGACCCGCGCGACGTGCACACGACCCGCGTCGAGAAGAGCATCGGCCACGAGAACACGTTCGGCTACGACCTCACCGATCCCGACGACATCCGCCGCGAGCTGCTCCGCCTCGCCGACAACGTCGGCGTACGGCTGCGCAAGGCCGGCCTCGTCGGCCGCACCGTGGTGCTGAAACTCCGGTACGGCGACTTCCGCACGGTCACGCGGTCCCGCACGCTGGCCGAGCCCACCGATGTCGCGCGCCGCATCTACGACGAGGCATCCGACGCGCTCGCCGAGCTCATCGGCGACGGGCAGCGTATCCGGCTCATCGGCGTGCGCGCCGAACACCTGCAGGTGTCGGGCAGCGGTGCGATGCTGTGGGACCCCGACGAGGAGTGGCGCGACGCCGAGCGCACGATCGACGAGGTCACGGCGAAGTTCGGCAAGGGCTCGGTGCGTCCGGCGACCCTCGTCCGACGCAAGGGCGAGCGAGGCGAGCGGGGCGAGGCACGTGGTGAGCAGCCGCGCCCCGGTGGTGACGACGACGCGTCGACCGCGGCGGCAGGATGGGGCTGGTAGGCCGCGGCATCCGCGAGTAGCGTTGCCCGCATGGCTGAACTCGTACTGGAACTTGCACAGACCGTCGCCGGCGTGGGCGTGAAGACGTCATACGGAGAGACGCTCGACATCGACGGCACCAAGGTGGTTCCGGTGGCGCTCGGATACTACGGCTTCGGCGGTGGCGGTGGGAGCGATGAGAAGGGCGACCAGGGCAGCGGAGGCGGTGGCGGCGGCGTCTCCATTCCAATCGGCGCATACATCGGTCGCGGAGGCGACGTGCGCTTCGAGCCGAACCTCATCGGGCTCATGCTCGTGGCGACGCCGCTCGTCTGGGTCACGGGCAAGGCGCTGAAGGTGGTCATCCGGGCGCTCAAGCGCTGACACGCCCCGCGGAGCCGAGCGTGCCGGCGACGTGGTGCTGACGCACGGCGTCATCCGAGTTGCCGTTCACGGTCAGGCGACGAGCTCTGCGGCGTATACTCGATATCGAACACGGGAGTCCGGTGAGCCGGGCTGAGAGGAAGGTTCTCAACCTTCGACCGTCGAACCTGATCTGGGTCATGCCAGCGCAGGGAGGGCATCACATCTCAATCCCGTGCCTCTTTCCACGAATCGAAAGGGCACGACAGTGCACGCAACCGTCGCCGAATCCGCCATCACATCCGGCGGTCGCCGCTTCCGCTGGCGCGTCGTCGACATCGTCGTCGCAAGCGTCATCGGCGTCGCCGTCGGAGTCATCTTCTGGGCTTGGGGCGTCGCCTGGGGCCCCGTCTCGGCACCGATCGAGGCGCTCCTGCCCGGGCTTCAAGCGGCTCCCGCAGCCGTCTGGCTGATCGCCGGCGTGCTCGGCGCGCTCATCATCCGCAAGCCGGGCGCCGCGCTCTACACCGAGCTCGTCGCCGCGATCATCTCCTCGCTCATCGGCAGCCAATGGGGCGGTCTCCTCACGATCGAGGCCGGACTCGTGCAGGGCCTCGGCGCCGAGATCGTATTCGCCCTGTTCCTGTACCGCTACTGGCGCCTGCCCGCCGCGCTCCTCGCAGGTGCCGGCGCCGGGCTCGCCATGGCGATCAACGACCTCGTGCTCTGGTACGCGGGCGCGGCACCTGCGTTCGCCGTCGTCTACACCATCTCGGCAGTCGTCGGCGGCGCGATCATCGCCGGGGGGCTGTCGTGGCTCGCCGCACGCGGACTCGCCAGGTCCGGCGCGCTCGGCCGCTTCGCCTCTGGCCGCGAGATCCGAGCGTCCTGACATGCGCACCGGCGAGCCCGTCGCCGATGCCCGCCCAGTGGAGATCCAGGCGCGGCGATGGGGCTGGCGGCACGGGGGCCGGCGGGACGCCGCGATCGCCGGCCTCGACCTTCGCATCGCGCCGGGGGAGCGGGTGCTCCTGCTCGGGGCATCCGGCTCCGGCAAGTCCACGCTGCTGCACGGTCTCGCGGGTGTGCTCGGCGGTGACGAGGACGGCGAGTCGAGGGGCGAGCTGCTCATCGATGGGCGACCGCCCGAGGCATCCCGAGGCCGATCGGGTCTCGTGCTGCAGGATCCTGACAGCCAGCTCGTCATGGCGCGGCTCGGCGACGACGTCGCATTCGGTCTCGAGAACCTCGGCGTGCCCGCAGATGCCATCTGGCCGAGGGTTGCCGATGCGCTCGACGCGGTCGGTTTGCGGCTGCCGCACCCGCACTCCACCGCGAATCTCTCGGGTGGCCAACGGCAGCGTCTTGCGCTCGCTGGAGTGCTGGCGATGCGACCTGGCCTGATCCTGCTCGACGAGCCGACGGCGAACCTCGATCCCGACGGCGTGCGAGAGGTGCGCGATGCGGTGGCCAGGGTCGCCGATGAGAGCGGCGCGACACTCGTCGTCATCGAGCACCGGGTCTCGGTATGGCTGCCGGTCGTCGACCGCGTGGTCGTGCTGGGGCAGGGAGGTCGGCTCATCGCCGACGGTCGCCCGGCCGACGTCCTCAGCGATCGCGGCGGAGAGCTGCGTGCGGCAGGCGTCTGGCTTCCGACGGATGTCCCGTGGCGCGCTCACGCGCCGGGCTCGGCGCCCCCTGAGCCGCTCATGGCCACCGCGGCGCTCGATGTCGCGCGAGTGCCGGGCGACCCGGTGCAGCGCGGGATCGACACGCGCGTGGACGCCGGCCGCATCCTCGCCGTCACCGGCCCGAACGGTGCGGGCAAGTCGACGCTTGCACTCACCCTCGCAGGACTCGTGCGGCCCGACGGCGGTGAGCTCGCTGCGCGCGCGGCACTCGCCGGCGACCTCGGCTCCGAGCCGTGGAGGTGGCGTTCGCGCGACCTGCTCACGCGCATCGGCACGGTCTTCCAGAACCCCGAGCACCAGTTCCTGACGGGGAGTGTGCGCGCCGAGCTCGAGGTGGGACCGCGGGCGCTCAAGCTGTCGTCGCGCGAGCGCACGACACGGGTCGACCGAATGCTCGACGCGCTTCGCCTCGACCCCCTCGCCGACGCGAACCCGTTCACCCTCTCGGGGGGCGAGAAGCGCCGGCTGTCGGTGGCGACGGTGCTCGCGAGCCGCCCCCGCATGCTTGTGCTCGATGAGCCGACGTTCGGTCAGGACGCGAACACCTGGCGCGAGCTCGCCCGCCTCATCGTCGAGCTCCGCGATGAGGGCGTCGGCGTCGTCGCGGTCACGCATGACGAGACCTTCGTCGAGGCCGTGGCCGACACGCGCCTGGTCCTCGCCGCTCCGTCGGACGACGGCGATGAGCGAGTCGGCAGTGCTTCTGCGCCGCATGGTGACAGCGCCTCGCAGGGCACGCAACGCGGGGTCCGCGCATGAGCATCGGCATGGTCCGCCCCGACCTCCCGCTCGCCGCCGTCAATCCGGTCGCGAAGGTCGCCGCGACGATCCCGCTCAGCATCGCGCTCGTGCTCACACTCGACCCGGTCTCTGCGGGGGTTGCGATCGTGTGCGAGCTGATCGTGTTCATGGCGATCGGGCTCGGGTCGCTGCTCTGGTCTCCACGCACGCTTCCCGTGTGGATCGCAGCTCCACTCACGGGCCTCAGCATGGTGCTCTACGGTGCGCCGTCCGGTGCGACGTTCTGGGAGTTCGGGCTCATCCGGATCAGCGAAGGATCGCTCGAGATCGGCCTCGCGACCATGACCCGCGTAATCGCGATCGCGTTGCCCGCGGTCGTGCTCTTCCTCACGATCGATCCGACCGACTTCGCCGACGGCCTTGCCCAGACGCTCCGGTTGCCGGCGCGATTCGTGCTCGGCGCCTTGGCGGCGCTCCGGCTCGTCGGATCGAGCATCGACGACTGGCGCACGCTCGCTCTCGCGCGCCGTGCGCGCGGCGTAGCCGACCGCGGCGTCATCCGTCGCTCCCTCGGCCAGGCTTTCGCGCTGCTCGTGCTCGCCATCCGCCGCGGCAGTACCCTCGCCACCGCGATGGAGGCGCGCGGATTCGGAGCTTCCGCCGAGCGCACATGGGCGCGCCGTGTGCACTTCGGCGGCACCGAATGGGTCGTGATCGCAGTCGGATGCCTCGTTGCCGCTGTATCGGTCACCGCGGCAGTGGTCACGGGTAGCTGGAACCTTGTCTGGTCGTGACCGGCCGGTGCGTACGCCCGAGCCGGACGCCGCCGCCGCCCCTGACACGTCTGTCGCCGAGCGCCCTGACCCCGATCTCGAGCCGATCGTCGCGGCTTCGGCGGTGCGCGGCATCCTCGCCTCGGTGCGGGGCCGCCGCGCGCCGATCGTGCTCATCGACGGGCCGAGTGGCGCCGGCAAGAGCACGCTCGCGGATGCCGTGCTCGAGCGGTGGCCGGGTCCGGCGCCGTCGCTCGTGCGCCTCGACGATGCGTACCGGGGCTGGAACGGGCTGGCTCGCGCCGGATCCGACCTCGCCCGAACTCTCGTTCCGCCGCTCCGTCGAGGCGGTGTCGGTCGCTGGATCCGCTGGGACTGGGTGGCCGATGCTCCGGGCGCCCTCGAGCGACGACGTCCCGGCCGTGCGCTCATCATCGAAGGGTGTGGGGCTTTCGCAGCGGGTGCGCTCGCGCCTGATGCGGTGCACGTGTGGGTCGCGGCGCCCGACGCCCTCCGTAAGCGCCGTGCGCTCCAACGTGACGGCGGCCGGTACGACCCGTTCTGGGCCATCTGGGAGCAGCAATGGCGGCGGTACGTGCATCGCACGGCCCCAGAGCGGCGGGCGACGGTTCGTGTGCGCCGCACCGATGACGGCCGCCTGGAGCCGGCGTCTGCACAAAGCGCGCCGTCTGCCGTGGCGCGGGCGTGAGCGATACGGTAGTCACATGAGTGCAGACACCGTGGGTGCACAGTATGTCGCGGAGTTCCTCGACGGGCCGCTCGAAGGAGAGTTCGAGCATCGCGTACTCGTCGGCGGCAAGCCCGAGTCACGAGTCGGCATGTTCGCCGCGGTCGACGGCCTCGAGTCGGTGTTCTGGTACGACGCAGTCGAGCAGCGCGAGGTGAACGGCCAGCTTCGCGTGCGGTTCCGCTTCGACGCCGACGACTCAGATCCGGCGCAGTCCGACGTCGAGAACGACTGAGGCATCCGGCGCAGCATCAGCCGTGCGGAGAGCGAATCGATGCCCGTTCATCGCTCCTGGTCGGCGATGAACGCCGAGATGAGTTCGACCGGGTGGCTCAGGCGCCACAGCGGGCCTGGATCGCGGATGTCGGCGCTGAGCTCGAGCGGTGACGCGATCTCGCCCGTGGCCGTCGGCACTGCCACGCGGCCGACGTTGCGGCCCTTCGCCGCGGTGGCGAACGGCTCCACCGTGACGGATGCCGCGCCGAGCGCAGCGCCCCAGGCGACCGCTGTGCGCGTGGTCGACGCCACGAGCTCACCGCGATCGCCCCACGGAGCCTCGACGTCGGCGTACGTCGTTCCCGACGTGATCACGGTGACCGGTTGCGCTACGGCCTTCGTGGATTCGAGCGCGGCGAGCACCGCCGGGTCGAGGGTCTCGTAGTCGGGCATGCGGAGCATGGCGCCGACGATCCGCCGTGGTTCGTCGCCCTCGGCGGCGGGAGTCTCGGCGGTGAAGAGCAGGCAGAGGCCTGCCTGATCGGTGAAGCTGCGGGAGATCGAGCGCACGCCTTCGTTGCCGAGGTGGGCGGCGATGTCGGGCACGTTCCGCGCGCCCGGAACCGGAGTCGCAGACCCTTCGAACATCTCCGCGATCTCGGTGTCGGCGAGGGCGAGTGCCACGAGCCGCGTCAGCTCCTCGGCCGTGCCGACGTTCTCGCCCGAGAGCCCGGTCGCATCGTCGACCCGGGTGGACTCGAATCCGTGTGCGGCGAGCCAGTCGTTCGCCGCCACGACGTACGGCTCGACGCCGCCGAACGCCCAGCGCACGAGCGTGTCGGCGTGGTTGTTGCTCGATGCGAGCAGCACAGCTCGCACGACGTCGCGCTCGGTCCAGGTCTCGCCGGGCGACACCTGCAGGGTGCGGGAGCCCTCGCCCGAGTACTTCAGGTAGTCGGTGTAGTCGGCCGGGCCGATGGGGATGCCGGGTCCGGCCCCGTCGTCGGGCAGGGGCAGGGATTCGAGGGTCGCGAGCACCGCCACGAGCTTCGCCGCGCCGCCGATCGGCACCACGCCCGCCTCGCCACCGAGAGCGAGGGTCTCGGCTGAGCCGTCGTCGCCGATGACGGCGAGCGCGTTGGCGCCGGTGTCGGACAGCACGATGGGAGCGGCGGGCTCGCCCGCGGCATCCGCAGCACCTTCGACCTTCACGGTGACGTCGGGGAGGGGGCCGAGGAGCATCGCCGGGCCGTAGACGCCGATGCCGAGGATTGCGAGCGCACCGACGACGATGCCGACGATGCGGCCGGGGGCGAGGCTCATGGATTCAGCGTATCCCGAGCCCGAGCGACGTCATGCCCAGCCCAGCTCGTGCAGGCGGGCGTCGTCGATGCCGTAGAAGTGCGCGATCTCGTGCACGAGGGTGACGTGGATCTCCTCGCGCAACTGCTCCTCGTCGCTCGAGATCGCGAGCAGCGGCTCACGGTAGAGCACGATGCGGTCGGGGGTCTCGCCGAAGCCGTAGCGGTCTCGTTCGGTGAGTGCCCAGCCGTCGTAGAGCCCGAGCAGGTCGAGCGTGCCATCTTCGGGGCGGTCCTCGACGACGAAGACCACGTTCTCGAGCCCGTCGACCATGTCATCGGGCAACTCGTCGAGTTCGTCGACGACGATCGCTTCGAAGGCCTCGGCATCGAGTTCCACGACCAGCTCCGATCGAGGCCTACGGGATCAGGCAACTGACGAGGGCAATTGGGGTGAGTAACGGGGCTTGAACCCGCGACCTCCTGGACCACAACCAGGCGCTCTACCGACTGAGCTATACCCACCATGTGACGACCACCGGAGTGATCAGGCAACTCAAAGAGACTACTACAACTTGCTGTCGAACTCGTCCACCACGGAGGTCGCGAGCGCCTGAAGGTCTTGGCTGGTGGGACCGGGCGCCGCCACGAAGAGCGCGCGACGGTAGTACTCCAGCTCGCGGATCGACTCGAGGATGTCGGCGAGGGCGCGGTGACCGCCGTTCTTGGCGGGCGAATTGAAGTACGCGCGCGGGTACCAGCGCTTGGCGAGCTCCTTGATCGACGATACGTCGACGTTGCGATAGTGCAGGTGCGCATCGAGGCGCGGCATGTACTTCGTGAGGAACGCGCGGTCGGTGCCGATCGAGTTGCCGGCGAGCGGCGCCCTCTGTTCGTCGGGCACATGCTTCAACACGTACTCGAGCACCTCGTACTCCGCCTCGGCCACGCTCACGCCATTGGGGATCTCTTCGATGAGTCCTGACTCAGTGTGCATCGTGCGCACGAACTCACCCATCGACTCGAGCGCGCTCGCGTCGGGCTTGATCACGATGCTGAGTCCCGCGTCGACGGGAGTCAGATCGTAGTCGGTGATGACGACCGCGATCTCGACGAGCTCATCGACGTCGAGGTCGAGGCCGGTCATCTCGCAGTCGATCCAGACCAGTCGGTCGCTCGGTGATGCCATGCGGCGAGTCTACCGGCGGGCTCGGACACCGCCGGACGCCGTATCGACGCTCGCGCGGCTCCTCGACTCTGTCAGCGCGCGCAGCGCGCGGATCCGATCGCTGAATCACGAGCTCCCGCGCGGATCATGCGTGGCGTGGCTCGCATCTCGGTGCCCCCGGCAGGAATCGAACCTGCGACCGACAGATTAGAAGGCTGCTGCTCTATCCGCTGAGCTACGGGGGCCGGCATGGCCAGCATACCGGCCTCGGTCGGATCAGCCCTCAGTCGGCAGGTGGGGGTCGTCCACCTGGGGACGGCCGACCTCGCTCGAACGCCGCTCTCGCACGGCCAGCGCGATGAGCGGGAACAGCAGCACCGAGAGCATTCCGGCGCCGACGAGGGCCGCGGCCGTGCCACTCGAGAGGTCCCCTTGGTCGACGCCGATCGCCGACACGGCCACGATGATCGGGAGCCCGGTCGCGCCGAAGAACGCCGTCGCCGCGAGGTCGCGTCGGCTCGATCCGGGCGGTGCGGCGAGCAGCGATGGAATCCCGCGCACGACGAGGAACAGCCCGAGGAAGATCGGCAGCGATACGAGGGTGCGCGGGTCGGCGAACAGTGCAACGAGATCGAAGGTCACCCCGGTGTTGATGAAGAAGACCGGCACGAGGAACCCGTACCCCACCGCCTCGATCTTCGTCTCGACGATCTCGGCATCGTGCTCGGGAGCACCGTCGAGCAGCATCCGATAGATCACGCCGGCCGTGAATGCTCCGAGCAGCATGTCGAGCCCGAGGGCGATGCTGAGCGCGACGAGGGACAGCAGCACGAGCACCACGAGGCGCACCGCGAACTGCCCGCTCGTGTGCAGTGTCGCGGCGATGATCGCATTCATGCGTCGTCCGACACCGCGCGAGGCGAGCCAGATCGCGAGCCCTGCGATCACCGCGAACGCGACGAGGAGCCCCGCGGCGAGCAGTTCCGAGCGCCCGCTGAGGAACAGCGAGATCGCGAGGAGCGGCCCGAACTCGCCGACTGCTCCGAGCGCCATGACGGCGATGCCGAACGGGGTGCGCAGATCGCCCGAATCGCGGAGCACGGGCATGATCGTGCCGAGGGCCGTCGAGGTGAGGGCGATCCCGATGAACACCGCGGCTGACAGATTCGGCGCCAGGAGTGCCGCGATGCCGATACCGGCGGCGAGCGACATGAGCCATCCGATCGCGGCGCGGGAGATGGGCCTGCCGCGGATCGTACGGAAGTCGATCTCGTTGCCGGCGAGGAAGAAGAGCATCGCGAGGCCGAAGTCGGCGAGGAGGCTTGTGAAGTCGTCGGGTTGGACCCAGCCGAGCAGGGCAGGTCCGAGAAGCAGGCCGAGCACGATCTCGAAGACGATGAGGGGAATCGCCGCCCAGCGGCCGATCGCCCGCACGAGGAGGGGCGCTGCGACGGCGATCGCGGGGATCAGCACCATCGTGCCGAGGGACACCTCCACACCGCGCCTCCTGCCGGCGCAGCCATGTGCGCCTGCCGCGATGCTATCGGAGCCGCCCGGCTCGGCAGGGGAGGCAAGCAGATGCCGCGACGCGTCGTGTTTCGCCGAGGAAACATGCCAGCGGTATCGTCGTGACATGCGAGACCTGCAGTCGCGAATCATCGCGGAACTCAATGTCAGTCCGGTCATCGACCCCGCCGAGCAGGTTCGCTCGCGCGTCGATTTCCTGAAGGCCTACGCGCGCACCACCGGCGCGAAGGGATTCATCCTCGGCATCAGCGGCGGGCAGGACTCCTCGCTCGCCGGACGACTCTGCAAGCTCGCCGTCGAGGAGCTCATCGCCGAAGGCGACGCCGCTCGTTTCGTCGCGGTGCGCTTGCCGTACGGCGTGCAGCACGATGAGGTCGATGCCCAGATCGCCCTCGGTTTCGTGGAGCCCCAGGAGACGATCGTCTTCAACGTCAAGCGCGGTGTCGACGGACTCCTCGAGGAGTTCCTCGACGCCAACGGGGTTGCCCTCAGCGACTTCGGAAAGGGCAACGTGAAAGCGCGCATGCGGATGGTCTCGCAGTACGCGCTTGCCGGTGAAGGCGCGTTGCTCGTCGTCGGAACCGATCACGCGGCGGAGGCGGTCACTGGGTTCTTCACGAAGTACGGCGACGGCGGAGCCGACATCCTGCCGCTGACCGGGCTCACAAAGCGGCAGGGCCGCGCCCTGCTCGAGTATCTCGGCGCGCCTGAACGGTTGTACGTCAAGGTTCCGACCGCAGACCTGCTCGACGACGACCCCGGCCAGGCCGACGAGGCGAACCTCGGTCTCACGTATCAGGAGATCGATGCGTTCCTCGAGGGACGCGAGATCGACCCCGACGTGGCCGAGCTCATCGAGGCGAGGTACCTGCAGACGCGCCACAAGCGCGCGGTTCCCGTGTCGATGTTCGACGACTGGTGGATCTGAGGCAGACGACCCTTCGGTCTCGCCGCGCTCTCGTCAGCGCGGCGACTCGGTCTCGAGTGTGCGTGTGGGCGCCGTCGCCGAACTCGCCTTCTCGGCGACGCTCACGGGCGCGCGATAGCGATCGTGGTGCTGCTCGGCGACCCAGGCATCCTGCTGCTCGATGGCGGCCTGCTCGGGCTCGGGCCGCTGTGAACGCCAGCGGGTGAGGTCGTTCTGGAATTGGCGGCGTGTGCGAGACGGATGCCGTTGCCATTCGATGAGTCGGTCGCGGAACTCCACGACTGCCGGATCGAGCTGGTAGCCGAACGTCGCGGAGGCGCGCTTCAACTCGTGGAGCTGGTGCGCCGCCCAGTTCGCCGCGACATCCGAGCCGCGAAGCGGCAGCAGTCGCACCAGGATGTCGGCTTGGCCGACGCTCCGGTCGGCGAGCACTTGCTCTTGGGGTGTCAGCGAATTCCACACCGAGGCCTCGGTCGCGGCATCGACGAGCGCCGAGATCGCAGCGGTCTTGACCTCGCGGTCACGCTGGGCGACGACGCGCCTGATCGCGATGCTCGCGATCCAGGCGGCGAGGAGTCCGGCGGCAACAACCGCGATGAACAGCACCACCGCCGCGAAGACCGTCGGACGGGCCGCGCTCGAGTCGAGCCAGGAGAGAATGTCGTTCCACCACTGCATGGCCGTAGGTTATCCCGCGCTCGGCGTGGGCGCCTCGAGCCGCCGCGGCGTGCCCCGTTTCGAGTGCACCGCCGTCACCGGAAGCACTCGGCGGCGTCGAGCGGAGACCAGAATTCGCCGAGATCCATCGAGCGGATGCCGCCGGGCAGCAGGCGTCTCGCGCGGTATCGCTCGACACCACCGCCCGAATCTCGGCGCTCTATGTGCCCGAGCACCGTTCCGGCCGGCTTGGCGACGCGCCAGAGCTCGGGGCCGGCAGGTGAGATCAGGAGTCCGGGCAGGTCGATGGGGAACGGCTCGCGGGGTGGCGCGAGGGTGATGACGGACATGTCGCTCCTCTCGTCGCAGCCGGCCCTGCGGGTGTGCCACGAGAGTATGGGTCCCCACCGACATCCGCTCGCCACCTTTCGTGACCGAGCCGCTCACGCCGAAGCGCAGCGTCGCCGGTGAGGTGCAGGCCCGTTCAGCCGATCGCCGTGCCGTGCACGGCGTGAGGCTCGATGCGGGCGATCTCCTCTTCGGTGAGCGGCGGGGAGTCGAGGGCCGCGACGTTCTGCTCGAGCTGGGCGACGCTCGAGGCGCCGATGATCGCGCTCGCGACGAGCGGCTGCCGGAGCACCCACGAGAGGGCGAGTTGAGCGAGGGTCTGCCCCCGCTCGCGCGCGACGCCGTCGAGCGCTCGAGCGGCCTCGAGGTACTCCGGGCTGATGCGGTCGGCCGAGAGAAATCGGCTCGTCGCCGCCCGTGAGCCGGAGGGCACGTCGCCCGCGAGGTACCGATCGGTGAGGAGCCCCTGCGCGAGCGGTGAGAACACGATGCTGGCCGCACCGACCTCCTCGAGTGCCGGGAAGAGGCCGTCTTCGACGTGCCGGTCGAACATCGAGTAGCGCGGCTGGTGGATGAGCAGCGGAACCCCTTCGGCCTGGAGGGCCGCCGCCGCCGCACGGGTCTGGTCGGGGGAGTAGTTCGAGATGCCGACGTAGAGGGCCTTGCCCTGGCGCACCGCGGTCGCGAGCGCGCCCATGGTCTCCTCGATGGGCGTCTCGGGATCGGGACGGTGCGAGTAGAAGATGTCGACGTACTCGAGCCCGAGCCGGCCGAGGCTCTGGTCGAGCGACGAGAGCAGGTACTTGCGCGATCCGAAGTCGCCGTAGGGCCCCGGCCACATGTCGTACCCGGCCTTCGACGAGATGATGAGCTCGTCGCGGTAGGGCGCGAGGTCGCTCGCGAGGATGCGCCCGAAGTTCTCCTCGGCGCTTCCGGCGGGCGGCCCGTAGTTGTTCGCGAGGTCGAAATGCGTGATGCCGAGATCGAAGGCCCGCTGCACGATGGCGCGCTGCGTGTCGAGCGGGCGGTCGTGGCCGAAGTTGTGCCACAACCCGAGTGAGAGTGCCGGCAGCTTCAGGCCGCTTCGTCCGACGCGGTTGTACCGCATCCGTTCATACCGTTCGGGGGTGGCGACATAGCTCATCCCGATACTCTAGAGCGATGGAAAGCTACGTTCTCGCCGGCGGTTGCTTCTGGTGTCTCGACGCCGTCTACCGCACGCTTCGGGGCGTCCATGATGTGGTGTCGGGCTACACGGGCGGGCAGACCCGGCACCCCGACTACGAGGCTGTCTGCACCGGCACGACCGGCCACGCCGAGGCAGTGCGGGTCGAGTTCGACCCCGGCCGTCATCCCGCGCGACGTGATCCTCGACGTGTTCTTCTCGCTGCACGACCCGACCCAGTTGAACCGCCAGGGGGCCGACGTGGGCACCCAGTATCGTTCGGCGATGTTCCCGGCCAACGACGAGCAGCGCGAGCTCTTCGAGCAGGCTCGCACGCGGGCGGCCGAGTGGTGGCCGGGCGAGATCGTCACGACGATCGAGCCGCTCGGCGACTTCCACGACGCCGAGGAGTACCACCAGGACTTCTTCGCCAAGAGTCCCGGCCAAGGCTACTGCCTCGCCGTGGCGCTGCCGAAGATCAACAAGATCCGTCGCTCCTACGCCGAATACGTACTGGCGTAGCCGCACTTCTCCTCGACAGCGGTCTCGACTGGCCGACTCTGCACAAGAGCTTTCCATGGCGCCCGGATGCCACGGCACACGCGTGATGCTGGTGCGACGCGGGTCCGGGGCGTCGTCCGGCACGAGGGCGCCCCGGATGCCGCGAGCCGCCGATTCGCGGCGGTGTCGAACCGAGGAGTGCACATGACCGACAACATCACCGTCACCGGAGTCGTGGGAAGCGACCCGAAGCACCACGTCACGAGCCAAGGGCTCGCGATCACGTCCTTCCGCCTCGCGTCCACCCGGCGCTACTTCGACCGCAGCAAGGGCACGTGGGAAGACGGCGAGACCAACTGGTACACGGTCTCGGCATTCCGCCAGCTCGCCTTCAACGCGAGCACGTCGATCGTTCGCGGCGAGCGCGTGGTCGTGCACGGGCGCTTGCGGCTGCGCGCATGGGAGACGGGCGAGAAGTCCGGAACCGCCGTCGAGATCGAAGCCGACGCGATCGGTCACGACCTCACATGGGGTGTGTCGACGTTCACCAAGGTGAGACTGGCGCGTACCACGGGCGGCAGCGGCGACGAGCCGGTCGCCGCGGAGGCGGGCGAGGCAGCCGGATGGCCCGATGTCGCCGAGGCCACGTCGGCCGCCGGCGCCGCCGTGGGCGATGAGCCCGAGGCCGCGGCCGACGACGCATCCGACGGCCTTGACGGATTCGAACCCGGCGGTGACCGGGAGCGCGTCGGAGCCGTCGCCTGATCGGGCCCGGCGCGGCCGCCCGGGCAGTGTCGAACGCACCGAATAGACTCTGCTGGGGCGGTCGCCACCACCGCCGGACAGGGGAACGATGGCTCGGCGAATCCGTTCAGCGGCGGCCCTGGCGTTCGCCGGGGTCGCGATCATCATCGGCGTGGCCGGGTGCACCGGGGGTGCCCCCGATCCGACCGTCCCGCCGACGACGACGGCGGCGGTGCCGCTGTCGACGGACCGCCCCGAGCCGACGAGCCTGCCTCCGTCGCTGCGGCCCGAGCTGTCGGCATCCGAGAACCTCGCCTACTTCGACACCGTGGGCATCGCCGTTGCCACGGCGAATCCCGCAGCGGGAGGCCGTGACTTCATCGACGCCCTGGTCGCCGCCGGGTTCGACAAGTCGCAGATGCAGGTGACCGCCGACCGAACCACCGTCGACCTCCAGGCCGACTCGGTGCAGTTCTCGGTGCTCTTCCAAGGCGAATGCCTCGTCGGCCAGTACGGGCCGAAATCGGGCGGCTACCACGGCGCGGTGCGCCCGCCGCTCGGCACCGGCACCTGTCTCGTAGGCCAGACGCGCCCCATAGACTGGTAGGCGATATGGCGGATTACAATCCGCCACGCTAGTTACTAACTGTCGGTCGTCGAGTCGAATTCTCATGGAGTGCACCCGGCAGGCAAGGCCGGGCGGGGCCTTGCGTGAACGCGGTCGCCGACCTCGCGCGACCGAGAGCCAGCGCGCTACGGGTCGACGCCCTCGGCGAGCGCCGCGAACGCGCCGTCGAGCTCGCCGAGCTGGAGCACGAGTACCCGCCGCTCTGAACCGCGGACCGCGACGACGTCGTAGAGCTTCGGGCCCGCGACGAGGACGGCCGTCACGTCGCGCCGGGTGAAGACGCGCACACGGCGGATGCCCGGTTCGGCGAGCTCCTCCCAACCGTCGAAAGCGTCCGGCGCGGCGGCGGCGAGGTCGAGCGGCGGAGCGGCGGCGAGCTCGGCGAGCGGGTCCATCATGGCGGCATCCTTCCGACGGGCAGCCGCTCAGGATACACGCGCCGTTCGGCGGCGGGCAGCCGTCGCGAAGGGCGTCTTTCGTGAAGCGTTACTCGTGGTCTGAAGGGCGATCGCGACGTGTTTAACTGGTGCCCGGTCGGCGTTACGGAGACGCCGAGGAGAGGCAGGAATGCACGTATACGAGGACGAGCTCGGCGAGTTCGACGGGAGCTTCGAGGTCACGCCGGACGGGTGGACGGTGTTCGCCGATGGGAGCCGCGTCCGGGGCTGGACTCCGGCGGAGTGAGGAGCGGCCGGAGACGAGGTAAGCGCCTCCGGTCGCCCGGCTCCATCGTAGGGCGGCGCGCTGAGCGCCCCTCAGGCGAAACGAAAGAAGCCCCCTCCCGTGATATCGGGAGGGGGCTTCCTAACGCCTGAACAAATCGCACACGGCGGCGCGTCGAGGGTCAGGCGGCCTCGCGGGCGAGTGTGGGCTCGCCCTGCCAGCGTCGGAGGGCCTCGTCGAGCTCAGCGCGCGCGGCCTTCATCGCCGAGACGGACTCTTCGAGTCGGAGCTCGGCGGCGACGACCGCGACGCGGAGGGCGAGGCGGCGGGGATCTACTGCAGTGTGTCCAGTCGGGTCCTTGCTCAGACCGTCTAGCGCCGGGTCGGTCGAGCGGTAGCTCCCGAGCTGCGGGGCCTCCCATTGCAGCGGGTGGGCGTCGTGCAGCCGGGACGCGAGGGCGAGGGCCTCTCCGGCGACGTCTTCGACGATTGTCGGGAGTGGGCGGGCGGGTGCTGGCATGGTGGCTTCCTTCGAGGGTAGGGCTGGGAATTCTTGTGCGATTTGTTGACGGGCTTTCACGCCCTCGGCGGGTTCCCGGAGGGATGAACCGGGAGCGAGGCGCTCAGGGCGTCAGAAGGGCGCGGGCTCGTCGAGGTCGTCCTCCGGAGCGGGCACCGCGGGAGAGAGGATCGCCGCGAAGTCGATCCGCCGGACGCCGAGCGGGTGGCCGCCGTGCTCGGGGAGGCCCCACAGCGACAACCACAGCGAGCCGCGGGAGAGCTCGCGCGGGACCTGACGAGCGAGCGTGCGATAGACCGCGGCGGCGACCTTCGCGGGCTCGACGTCGAGGTTGTCGGCGTGCTCGTGCGCGGCGTCGATCGCGGCGTCGATCAGAGAGTCGACCGAGGCACGGCGAGGCATGGCGACCGAGATCGGCCCGAGACGCTCCGCGCCGACGGAGACGAAGACCTCGACCGCAGCGGCCTTCGCGGCGGGCTGTGCCGCGATACGCGCCGGGCGCATCAGCGGGCGCTCCATCGGATTTTGGCGGCTTCGCGGGCGCGCTGCGTGTTCGTCTTCGCTCCGGCCGTCGGGGCGACGAGGCGGGCGAGAATCGTCGCCGCAGCCGAGCGGGCGAGGCGGGCCTCGACGACGAGCGGCGAGACGACGAGTTGACCCTGAGAGCCGGTCGAGGTCACGCCGCGCTCGCGGGCAGCGGCGTCGAGGGCGTCGGCCGAGGCGATCAGCTCGGCGGCCTGCTCCAGCGCCGCGAAGTCTGCGCCTGAGAGGTCGGGGCGCTGATCGATCACGGTCGAGAAGGCGTCGCGGGCTCCGGCGGACCAGTGTTCGGGGAGGGGGAGGGCGTCAGATTCAGACATGAGACAGGGTCCTTTCGGGGTGGTTGGGGCCGTGGTGGCCTTCGGGGGAAACTGGAGCGATGCCCGCATGCATCGGCTGTTGCTAAGCCGCACCGATGGGCAAACGGAGGGGGGAGGGGGAGAGGTACCCCACGGCCTACCCGCCGAGAGCGGCGAAGCCCCCTACTCTGAGATCATCAAGTGAGGAGCAGCATGGAAACGGTGAGCGCTTGGACCGCCGACGACTGGGCCGCCCTCTGGACGGGCTGCGGCGTTGCAGTTACGGCGATCGCGGCGATCCTCGCTCTCGTGCAGCTCCGGACGTACACGCGCGAGAGCCTCGATCGGGCTCGCCCCTTCGTGATCGTTGACTTCGTCTTCGTCGGCGATTTGCTTCAATTCCATATCTGGAACTCCTCGCCGAGCGCGGCATCGCGGGTGCGCATCAAGAGCGATAAGCCGATCCGAAGCTCCGATGACAGCGGATTCCGTAACGCTGGGCTGGAGGAGTTACTCGCAGGGCGGGTGATTCCTCACCTGCCGCCGGGCCGCATGATCGCGTGGACGTTCGACATGTCGGTCCATGCCTTCCACCCGGAGGTACTTGACGACTACCTCGTGACCGTGACTTACGAGGACCCGAGGCTGAAGAGGCGGCGCGCCGCATGGCGGCTCTGGGAGCCGAAGGTCCCTGTCGAGTACAGCGAGGAGTACGCACTGAGCATCCGGCACTACAACGAGGCTTCCGTACCGCGCGACGACGCGACGCGTATCGTCGAGGTCCTCCGCGAGATTAGGACCGCCGTGCAGCCGAAGCGGCCTAGCTTCAGAGTGCCTCGGTCGGATGGTCTGCAAGGCACAGCCGAGGGGATCAAGCTCGACGCCGAGCTCAGCGCTCGCGAGCGCGAGGCGTCCGTCGAAGCGCCGGGTCTGAATGATTGAGCTCACCGAGGACGATCGGTTCGCGTTCCTCGCACGTCAGTATCCGGCCGCGACGCCGGGCGAGCGGGCCGAGCTCCGTGTCCGCGAGTGGCTCGGGGACTGGGAGCTCGACGCCGCCGTCCGGGACGGCTTCTAAGCCTTCGGGCAGCCGCCCGCGCACCGGGCGAGCACCGGGCGCGGGCAGCGCGCCGGAAGCCACGCGCCGCAGCCGCGCGAGCACGGAACGACGTAGCCCGCGACGAGCGGCGGGCGCTTCGTCGGCGCGACCGGTTCGGCGGAAGCGAAGCGGGCCGCGTACTCCTCACGGGCGACCTCTGCCTCGGCGTGCTCCTTCGCGAGCATCGCGAGCGTGAGCTCGACGGCTCGCTCGTGGATGTGTGCGCCGCGCTCGTCGGCCGTCATCCGAAGCCACGCCGCGAGGCCGTGAGGATGCCGGACGGCTTGCGGCGTCGCTGAGGCGAGCTCGTCCGCCGCGAAGCGGGACAGCGCCCGGCGCTTCTGATCGAGACGGCGACGCTGACGGCTGGAGAGCTCGGCGAGAGTGGTCGGGACAGGCATAGCGGATGATCCTTTCGAGGACGGGTCAGAGGAGGGACAGGACGTCCGGGACGGGCTCGGCGTCGCGGTACGCGGAGGGCGTCCGGATCGAGCCGACGAAGCCCGCGGGACGTCCCAGCGCCGCACGCCGGACAGCGGCGATCTCACGCCGAGTCAGGTAGACGCCGGAGCTCTCGGAGAGGCCGATCGTGTGATCGCCCTGTGTCTCCTGAGCGATCCCGCGAGGGTTCTCGAATTCGCGCCGAGCTGCCTTCAGAGCGACGAGCCGGGCGACCTTCGGGGCGTCGGTCTGCCAGCGGTCAGAGACGGATGCCGGGGCCTCCGTAAGGACGAGGGTCGTCGCGTCTTCGAGTGCGTCCTCGGCGCGAGCGAGCTCGGGACCTTCGAGGGCCCCTTCCGGGACGCCGAGGCGGCGCTCCAGCGCCGAGACGGGGAGCGGGAGTGTCGTCATGTGGATGCCCTCCGAGCCTCGCGCTCGGCGGCGCGGCGAGCGGCGCGGGACGAAGGGGCGGCCGGGACGCCGGACGCCGTCGGGACGCCGGACGGGACGCTCGGCCGAAGGTGGTCGGCTCCAGCCGAGCGCAGCATCTGACGCTTGCGGTTGTTAGGCACGAGTCGCGGCTCCGTTCTGGCGGGCGGCCTGCGCGGCACGCTGACCGGAGCGGAGGAGCGCGAGCGCCGCCGTCGGCGTGATCCGGTGACGCGAGGCGAGGGCGTCGACTCTCGCGCGGGCCTCGCCGTCGAGGTCGGCGAGCTCCGCGGGGAGCGGGCCCGACGGGAGCGCCGAGCGAGTGCGGATGCCGTCTACGAGACGATCGAGAGCACGAGCTTCGGCGACCGTCGCGAGCTGGCCGTTACGGGCCGCCGGGTCGAGGGTGGAGTCCTCGCGGATGGTCGACTCGACGACGTCGAGGATGCGGGCGCGGTTACGGAGAGTGGTCATTTCTATGTGCCTTTCGAGGGTGGAGGGTCGTGCAGGAAAGGGGGACGCCGGGCGTCAGCGACTCCGCCAAGAGGCCGACGCCCGACGAGCTCAGGGCGTCGCCGAGGGGACGCGGTAACGGCGGACGCCGCGACGGACCGCGACCGGCCAGCCGAGTGCGTCGGCGGCGGCGTAGAGAGTGCGGGGGCCGACAGTCAGGCCCGCGGCCAGCGCGGCGGCGTGCAGCTCGGGACGGGCGATCGGGCCCGGCGGAAGGGACAGGAGGAAGGCGTCGAGCTCCGCGGAGGACGCGGTCGCGCCGGACGCGGGCGCGGGGATCACGGAGCGAAAGCGGCGCAGGGCCTCGCGCCGGACGGCCTCGACGCCGCGGACGGAACGAGCGGTCGCCGCGAGGGACCCCCGAGCTAGGACGAGCTGAGCGCGGGAGATCGGGAGGCTAGCCTCGGCGGCCTCGATCCGGGAGGCGATGACCGAGCGAGCTCGGGCGCGATCGGCGTCCCGGTCCCGGTAGGGCAGCGCGAGGAGCGCGGCCTCGTCGGCGGCGATCGCGAGCATGACTGGATCAGTGTCGAGGTAGTAGCGGAGCCCGGCGGCGGCCTCCGCGAAGATGCCCTCGATCACGTCGCCCGCGCGGTAGGAGTCGATGTGTACGCCGCGGAGGCGATAGCCGTGACCGCGGCCGGGCGAAAAGGTCAGGCCCGACGCGGCGAGGTCGTCGGCGATCGCTGCGGGCAGGATCGCGCCGACGCGGTAGGCGGGATTGGAAGCGTTCACGACGTCAGTCGACAGAGGGATAGGCGGCGGTGCGCTGAGAGGGGCGGAGGCCCAGGATGTGAGGAGCACTGGCGGATGCTGCTTTCTGAGGGGTGCAGGAAGGCCGGAAAGGTCGGGGGCGAGGGAGCGATTCCGGCGGAAAGGGGCTGAAAGGGGGGTGCAGGAAGGGACCGGGAAGCTTCCTGCACCCCCCTTCCTGCACCCCCATAGCGGCGAGAAGAGCCGCGGAATGACGGGGCAGAACAGGGCAGGGGGTGCAGGAAGAGCGAAAAGGGTCGGTAGCTATAGAGGACTGGTAAGTCGACTCGGCGGGTTCGTCACTCCGTCACTGCGTCACTGCGACGTCAGTCGAGGAGGGCGTCGAGGTAGCCGGGTGCCTTCGGGTCGCCGGGATCGTAGGCGTCGGCCTGCGAGTCGGCGAGGAGGAGCTCGACCGCGAGGGCATGGAGGGCGGCGTGCGCCGCTCGGGCGCGTGCCTGTCGGCAACGGGCCGAGCACGTCACCGCGTGGGCGTTAACTGCCGTGAAGGCACCGCCACAGTGGCGGCATTCGAGGTTGTGCACGGGGCTCCTTGTGTGTGACCGACAGACGAAATGTGAAAGAGAGGCGGGCCGCTTCTCGCCCGGAGAAGGGGAGAAGCGGCCCGCAGGTTGCGACGGTTACGCCGCGGTGTCGACCCGCACAGCGTTGCCGTGCGGGACGAGCGTCACGGTCCCGTCCTCGTTGTCCTTTGCCTGAGGCATCGGGACGACGGCGACGAGCGCCTCGACGATCGAGCGGTCCGAGCCGGTCGCGACGTCGAACGCTTGCAGGTGGGTCAGCGCGAAGGGCGAGTCGCCTTCGGCGCGGATGCTCGCCCCGTAAGGCGCACCGGCCGGAGGCTCGGGCGCGCGGACCACGAGGCTGAACGCCTCGCGGACGAAGGCGATCACGTTATCGGCCGGGACACGGCTCGACTCGTGAATCTCGATCCCGCGCACGGTCGAGCCGTTCGCGTCCCACGTACCGACCGGGCCGTCGAGGAGATCGGCATAGACCGAGCTACCGACGACCGCGACGATCTTCGACTCAGCGCTGACGCCGCGGTCGCGGAGGGTCTTCCGGATCGCGGTGAAGAGCTTCGCCGGAGTGGCCGCAGCATAGGTGAGGGCGGTCGCCGGGGTCGCGAGGAGCGCTGCGGCGGCTTCGGCCTCAACCTTGCGAGTGATCGAACGAGCCTGCGGGTCGAGGACCTGCGAGCCGAAGTCGATCAGGTTGAGCTCAGTGTCCGCGACCGAGAGGGCCACGTTTGAGTAGGCCAGCGTGTCGAGGGTGACCGGGACGGACTGCTCCGAGATCGTGTCGACGGCGAGCGCCGTGGTCGTGTCGTTCGCGGCGCGCTCGCGCGACGGCACAGCGCCGGGGACGCGGACGCGGATCGTCTCGCCAGTGCCGCCGCCGAAGTCGGCGGCAACGTCAGAGCTGAAGAGCTTCGAGATTCCGAGATCGCCGCCGACGAGCTTCGCGGCGGTGGAGGCGATCTCGTCAGCGGTGAGGATGGTGTTTGGCATGGTGGATGACTCCTAAGTCAGGGGTTGGGTTGGGTTGGAGGAGCCGCGCTGCGGGGCGTCGCGATCGCTGGGGCCTGCCCGGCGGCGTCTCGCCTAGTTGTGGCGCTGGGTGCGCCGAAGGGTGCTCGTCGAGGACCTGCCTCGGCGTGCGAGCCGTCGTCGGCGGGCGGGTGCCCGAGACGCCGGAAGCTGGAAGGGGGCGCTGACTGCGACGGGGTAACCAGTCCCGGAGCCAGCGCCCGCGCCGCACGCCGACGAGAGGAGCGGCGGGCGGCGATCGTCGCGCGGGTGAAAGGAATCCGGAAGGAAAGCTCCGCGCGACGAGGTCTGTTCTAGGTCTGCCTGTTCGTCACAGACCTAGGGGGGTGCATAGGAGTAGGCGGCCGCGGGGTGGCGACAAACTGGCCCGTTTCGCGTCGAATCGCCCTCATTCGATTTGATCCGTTGTCTAAGAGTCCGCACTCGACGGATTCATGCGGAAACTGGCGCAAGATCGACGGAATCGTGCGTGCATTCCGGGCGTGTCGCAAAGCGCGGACGCACGGGATATGCCAAAGGCCGCCCGCGGCGCGTCGTGTAAACGCGGCCGGGGCGGCCTTCGGGGCCCGCTCCGACGTCCTAGGCGTTCAGCCGGGCCTCGTCGCGGGCGATGTCGGCTAGAGCCTCCGCTTCCGGCGTGGCGGCCGGATGGAGGACGAAACGCTCGGGGTCCTTCGCCCGGTAGACGTCGATCCGCCGGTAGGCGTCCGCGAGGTAGCCGCGCTGGAGCTCGACCGACTCCGTCTCGATGAAGAGCTGGCCCCATGTCTTGCCGAGATCGACACGCCTTGAGACGGGCTCCTGTGCGACCGCGCGGAGCTCTTCGAGGCGGGCGACATGGACGGCCCGCTCTGCGACGAGGGCGGGGACGTCGGCCGAGGGTTCCGCGAAGGCCCGGCCGATCGACTCGACCTTCTCGACGAGGCGGGCGATCTGCTCGACGACCTCGGGGGCTCCGCGGTCCTCGACGATCTCGACGGCCGGGCGGTCGCCGAAGGTTGCGAGGTAGTCCTCGACGACGAGGGCCTCCAGATTGTCGGCTCGCATCTTCGCGCCGGGGCAGTCGATCCCCTTCGAGGGCGCGGCACAGCGATAGTAGGCATAGTGGCGGACCTTCGTCACGTACATTTTCTGTCCGCAGAGGCCGCAGAAGGCCCAGCCTGAGAGGAGGCGGGCGGCTCGGCGCTTGCGAGGCTGCCCACGGCCCATGCTCGACGCGAAGCGGCTCCGGATCGTGAGCATCGTCGCGAGGTCGAGGATCGGCTCGTAGGCCTGAAGAGGGAAGCCCGTCGCCGGGTCGAGGAGGACCTCGCCCTCGCGCTTGGCTGTCCCGTTCGCGCTCCGGTTCGTGCGGACAGTGACGCGGCCGAGAAGGTGCTCGGAGGTCCAGAGCTGGGACACTCTGGACGAACTCCACGTCCCGGCGTCGAGTCCCGTCGGGTCCTCGCCCCTCAGGATCGCGAGACGGGCCGCCGAGCGGGGCATCGGGACGCGGCGGGCCGTGAGCTCCTTCGCGAGCGACGTCGTCGACTCGCCGCGGACAAGGCGGGACGCAACGTCGCAAATCAGATCGGCCTCGACCTCGTCCGGGACGAAGCGCCGTCCGGGACGGCCGTCGGCGAACGGGGCCGACCGGTAGCCAAAGGGGGCGGGGCCATTGCCGGGGTTCCGGCCCTCAGCGCGCATGCGAGCAATGGCCGCCGTCCGGCGCGCGACCATGCGATCGCGCTCCTTCTGTGCTACGTCGGCCGCGAAGGCGACGCGAATCTCCCAGCCCTCCTGATCGGAGCGGATTCCCTCGCGGGCGGCGTAGAAAAGCGGCGGGGGCGTCTGCCCCTTGCGGGCGGCCTCCTGACGGGCGTAAATCGCCTTGATTACCTCGGCCGAGTCGGCGATCCCCATACGGCTCCAGCGGTCGTAGGCGTAGACCGCGAGGACGTCTGCCTCGGCGTCGCGGAGCATGTCGAGCGCGGCGCGGGCGTTCTCTCGCTGCCTGCCCCCGCCCTTGCCGTTATCCTCGAAGGTGGCGACGATCTCCCAGCCCTCGCGATCGGCGAGCATATAGAGATCGGCGTTCTGCCCCGCGATCGACGTCGAGACGTCCGAGTCCCGCGAGAGTCGGACATACAACACAGCGCGAGGCTTCGAAGTCATAGCAGGGAGTTTAGTAACTAACGTGGCTGAATACATTTACTCGATGGTGCGCGCCCGCAAAGCGGTCGGCGACAAGGTCATTCTCGACGACGTGACGATGGCGTTCCTGCCCGGAGCGAAGATCGGCGTCCTCGGCCCGAACGGGGCCGGCAAGTCCACGATCCTGAAGATCATGGCGGGCCTCGACCAGCCGTCCAACGGCGAGGCGAAGCTCACCCCCGGCTACTCGGTGGGCATCCTCATGCAGGAGCCCGTGCTCGACGAGACGAAGACGGTGCTCGAGAACGTGCAGGAGGGCGTCGCTCCAATCAAGGCGAAGCTCGACCGGTTCAACGAGATCTCGCTCGCGATGGCCGACCCCGACGCCGACTTCGACGCGCTGCTCGCCGAGATGGGGATCCTCCAGGAGGCCATCGACCACGCCGACGCGTGGGATCTCGACTCGCAGCTCGAGCAGGCGATGGACGCGCTCCGCTGCCCCCCGGGCGACGAGCTCGTCGCCGTGCTCTCCGGCGGCGAGAAGCGCCGCGTCGCGCTCTGCCAGCTCCTGTTGCAGAAGCCCGACCTCCTGCTCCTCGACGAGCCCACCAACCACCTCGACGCCGAGAGCGTGCTCTGGCTCGAGCAGCACCTCGCGAAGTACTCCGGCGCCGTGCTCGCCGTCACCCACGACCGGTACTTCCTCGACCACGTGGCCGAGTGGATCTGCGAGGTCGACCGCGGTCGCCTCTACCCCTACGAGGGCAACTACTCCACCTACCTCGAGAAGAAGCACGAGCGCCTCGAGGTCCAGGGCAAGAAAGACGCGAAGCTCGCCAAGCGACTCGCCAACGAACTCGACTGGGTGCGCTCCAACGCCAAGGGCCGCCAGGCCAAGTCCAAGGCACGCCTCGCACGATACGAGGAGATGGCGGCCGAGGCCGATCGCACGAAGAAGCTCGACTTCGAAGAGATCCAGATTCCGCCGGGCCCGCGTCTGGGCGACATCGTGCTCGAAGCGAAGAACCTCGAGAAGGGCTTCGGTGAGCGAGTGCTCATCGACAACCTGAGCTTCACCCTGCCGCGCAACGGCATCGTCGGCATCATCGGCCCAAACGGTGTCGGCAAGACCACGCTCTTCAAGACGATCGTCGGTCTCGAGCCACTCGACGACGGCAAGCTCAAAGTCGGCGAGACCGTGAAGATCTCGTACGTCGATCAGAGCCGCGGCGGCATCGATCCGAAGAAGACCCTGTGGGAGGTCGTCTCCGACGGCCTCGACTACATCCAGGTCGGCAAGACCGAGGTGCCGTCGCGCGCCTACGTGTCGACGTTCGGCTTCAAGGGCCCCGACCAGCAGAAGCCGGCCGGCGTGCTCTCGGGCGGCGAGCGCAACCGGTTGAACCTCGCCCTCACCCTGAAGCAGGGCGGCAACCTGCTGCTCCTCGACGAGCCCACGAACGACCTCGACGTCGAAACGCTGTCGAGCCTCGAGAATGCACTGCTCGAGTTCCCCGGCTGCGCCGTGGTCATCACCCACGACCGGTGGTTCCTCGACCGCATCGCGACGCACATCCTCTCCTACGAGGGCACCGACGACGACCCGTCGAACTGGTACTGGTTCGAGGGCAACTTCGAGTCGTACGAGGCGAACAAGATCGAGCGTCTCGGGCCCGACGCGGCGAAGCCGCACCGGTCGGCGTACCGCAAGCTCACCAGGGACTGACATGCGCCTGCACGTGCCCACGCCACTGCGGTGGTCCGATCTCGACGCGTACGGGCACGTGAACAATGCGCGCATGCTGAGCCTCCTCGAGGAGGCCCGCATCCAGGCCTTCTGGATCAGCGACGACACGTCGGAACACGCCGTCGGCGCGAGCACCGCCGTGCTCGACGCGACGCCGGGCGCGAACACGATCACGCTCATCGCCCGGCAGGAGGTCGAATACCTCGCGCCGATTCCGTACCAGCGCCAACCGGTCGACATCGAGCTCTGGATCGGCCACATGGGTGGTGCGAGCCTCGACGTCTGCTACGAGGTGTACTCGCCTGACGGCAACTCGCCCCGGGTGCTCTACACGAGGGCCGTCACGACGATCGTGCTCGTCGACGCCGCCACCGAACGCCCGCGCCGCATCGACGACCGTGAGCGCGCGGCGTGGCAGCCCTACCTCGGCGAACCGATCGCGTTCCGCCGGCGCTGAGCGTCACCGCTCGAGCGGCTCGTCACTGAACGACCCCTCCCAGACGGCCCGGCTTCCGGCGTCGCCGATCCTCACGAGCGTCCACGTCGAGCCGACCGCCACCGCGATCGCTGCAACCGTGAGCAGAGCGCCGATCGCGATCCGGAGGCCTCTGCCCAGCACCACACGCTCCGGTTGCGTCGTGCGCCGGGCGACGACCAGCTCGACCACCGCCCACGCGGCGATCACCCCGGCGAGCACGAGCAGTGTGATGAGCCACGGCACGATGTCCTCACCCTGCGCCGTGTGCTCCTGGATCAGCGGCGCCGGCGGCACTCGCTGCTCGAGCCACTTGCCCGCCTCGATCGTGAAGAGGCCGAAGGGGAGGAGCAGTGCCGCAGCCAGGAGCATCGGAAGCCAGAGCACGCGTCGCGCCGCCGGCCACGCCGCGATGAGCACGAGGGCGAGCCCGACGAGCGGCGTCGCAACGATGACGACATGCACGAGGAGCACGTGCAGCGGCAAGCCCGCGAAGGTGTAATCGAAGTCATCCATGATCAAGACGCCGCCACGATCTTGTCGCCGACGACGGCGACAGGGATGGGCGCGAGCGGTTCCAGAGCGGGGCCGCGGATCACCTCGCCCGTCGCCGCGTCGAACTTCGAACCGTGGCATGGGCAATGGAACTCGGGCCCTGCCGCGGCCACCACGCACTTCTGGTGTGTGCAGATCGCGCTGAACGCGACGACCTGGCCTGCCGTCGGCTGCGCGAGGAGCGCCGGCTCGCCGTCGATGCTCGCATCGATGCTGCCGCCGACGGGCACGTCGGCGAGTGCCGCAATGTCGCCGTCGGCAGGCGGTGCGTCGGGCGCAGCAGTCGGCTCCTCGGGCGCCTCGTCGGTGACCGAGGGCGGGGGAGTCGGTGTCGTCGTCGCGTTGGGGCCGCGGCCGGAGTCATCCGTCGAACATGCAGCGAGTGCGAGTGCGCCCCCGATCGCGCCGACCGACCCGATGGCCAGCGCTGTGCGTCTCGTGACATCGATGGGATCGGTCATCGCAAGAGCTCCTTCGCCGGAGTCGCTCGCATCGTATGCGCGCCCGATGCACCAATTGTGGACTATTCCAGCGTCGACGTGCGGAATCCCACAGGATTCATTCAGTCGAGTGCATCGAATCCCGGCACGCGCACCATGCCCTCTTGGGCGACGCTCGCGACCAGGATGCCCTGCTGCGTGTAGATGCGGCCGAGGGAGAGCCCGCGCCCGCCACTGGCCGAGGGCGATTCCTGCACGAACAGCAGCCACTCGTCGACGCGCGCGTCGCGGTGCCACCACATCGCGTGGTCGAGGCTCGCGACCTTGAGCCCCGGAGTCGCCCACGGCACGCCGTGCGCACGCAGCACGGGCTCGAGGATCGAGTAGTCGCTCGCGTAGGCGAGCGCGGCGCGATGCTGCTTCGGATCGTCGGAGAGACGACCGAACGCCTTCATCCACACGGCCTGCCGCGGCATCCGCTCGCCCTCGACCGAGAGATAGATCGGCGACGGGATGTGCCGCACGTCGAACGCGCGATCGTTCGACCAGTAGCGCGCGGCATCGTGATCGATGCCGCCGAGCACGTCGGCCGTCGACGGCAGGCTCTCGGGGTCGGGAATGTCGTTTGGCATGTCGACCTGATGCTCGATGCCCTCGTCGCCGTCTTGGAACGAGGCGATGAGCGAGAGGATGGGCACGCCGTGCTGGAAGGCCTGCGTGCGACGAGTTGAGAAGGACCGCCCATCGTGGATGCGATCGACCGAGAAGGTGATCGGATGCTGCACATCGCCGGGTCGCAGGAAGTACCCGTGCATCGAGTGGATCGCCCGGTCGGTGGGCACCGTGTGCATGGCGGCGACGAGCGACTGCGCGAGCACCTGTCCGCCGAAGACACGCCCGAGCGGCATCCATTGCGATGGACCGGTGAAGATGTCTTCGGTGGTGCGAGCGCCCGTGTCGGTGAGGTGCAGGGTGCTCAGCAGGCCGTCGATGGGGCTGGTCATCGTTCCTCCGTGTCGGTTGGCAGGGGCCGCCCGATCGCCGGCGGAGCGCGGGCCGCCGGGGGCGGCGGCGCACCTTGGTAGTTTAGACAGGAGATGGTTCAACAACTCACGCTCGCGGACAGCCTTTCACTCGGCGACCTGCACACCTATCTTCAACGCGCAGGCCGCGTCGAAGACGGTTCAGTGCGCCTCATCGCCGGTTCCGGCATCCTCGCGGTGTACACCGCGATCCTCTATCCGCGCGGGATCCTCGACGAGAGTCCCACGGTGCTCGGCCTGCGCACCTTCGCGCTCGCCGACGACGAGGAGTTCGACTCGGTCGTGCCGATGCGCTCCCTCGTCGACCGCATCGTGCGTGCGCGTGCCGAGATCGGCGAAGACGACGAGTCGCGTCCGGTGTCGATGTCGCGACCGCCCGAGGTGAACACGGTCACGTGGGCGGGCATCTCCCCGCCACGAGGCGGCTGGCGGCCTCTTGGCGAGACGGATGCCGCGAAACTCGAGGCGGCGGCCCGCCGCGGCATCGACGAGGTCGCCCAGGCGATCCCTGCGGGCACGGGAGAGCAGCTCGTGCAGCGCGTGCGCTCCGAGGTCTGGGGGCGCGGCGTCGAGGGGCTCGAGTACGTGCCGACCGGCGCGGCCTTCGCCGCGTACAGCCTGGGGTTCCTCGGCGATGACACGATCAAGCTCTTCGAGACGGGCCCGTGGACCCGGCTCTCCTCGCGACGCGGCCATGTGCTCGTTCGGCGCAAGCCGTGGACGCTGAAGGCCTAGGCGCTCGCAATCGACCGCCCGGCGGCCCGGCCCGTGAAGAGGCATCCGCCGAGGAAGGTGCCCTCGAGCGCGCGATACCCGTGCACGCCGCCGCCGCCGAACCCGGCGGCCTCGCCGACCGCGTAGAGGCCGGGCACGGGCGCGCCGTCGGCGCCGAGGGCACGCGATTCGAGGTCGGTCTGGATGCCGCCGAGGCTCTTGCGCGTCAGCAGGTGGAGCTTCACGGCGATCAGCGGACCGGCTTTGGGGTCGAGGATCTTGTGCGGCGTCGCCACGCGGATGAGCTTGTCGCCGCGGTATTTGCGGGCGCCGCGAACGGCGATGAGCTGGAGGTCCTTCGAGAACTCGTTGTCGAGCTCACGGTCGCGTGCGACGATCTCGCGCTCGATGTTCGCGGTGTCGAGCTCGGTGGTGGGGGAGAGTACGCGCATGCCCTCGAGGAGCTCGGGCAGGGTCTCGGCGACGACGAAGTCGACGCCGTGCTGCTTGAACGCCTCGACGGGTGCCGGGGCTCCCGGTCGCACGCGTTGCGCGAGCAGGCGCACATCTTTTCCCGTCAGGTCGGGGTTCTGCTCGCTGCCGGAGAGCGCGAACTCCTTCTCGATGATCTTCTGCGTGAGCACGAACCACGAATGCGCGTGCCCGGTGGCGAGGATGTGCTCGAGCGTGCCGAGCGTGTCGAAGCCGGGGAAGAGCGGCACCGGCATCCGCTTGCCGTTCGCGTCGAACCAGAGCGATGACGGGCCGGGCAGGATGCGGATGCCGTGCAGCGGCCACACGGGCTGCCAGTTCGTGATGCCCTCCGTGTAGTGCCACATGCGGTCGCCATTGACGAGTCGCGCGCCGGCGGTTTCGGTGATCGACAGCATACGGCCGTCGACGTGCGCGGGCACCCCCGAGAGCATCGCAGCGGGCGGCTCGCCCATGCGCTTCGGCCAGAACTGGCGCACGAGCTCATGGTTGCCGCCGATGCCGCCCGACGCGACCACGACGGCCGGCGCGCGCAGCTCGAAGTCGCCGGTGACCTCGCGGTTGCTCGGCTCACCACGCTCGGCAGGGTCGTCCGCGAGCACCGCGCCGCGAACGCCCACGACCGCGCCGCTCTCGACGATGAGCTCGTCGACTCGGTGGCGGTGGCGGATCTCGACGAGACCGGCCGCCTCGCCGGCCTTCACGCGCGCGATGAACGGCGCGAGCACGCCGGGGCCTGTTCCCCAGGTGATGTGGAAGCGCGGCACGGAGTTGCCGTGCCCGATCGCGTTGTACCCGCCGCGCTCGGCCCAGCCAACGACGGGGAAGAACCGCACCCCCTTCTCGTGCAGCCAGGCGCGCTTCTCGCCGGCGGCGAACTCGAGATAGGCCTGCGCCCAGCGGCGCCCCCACTCGTCTTCGTCGCGGTCGAAGCCCGCGGTGCCGTCCCAGTCCTGTCGCGCGAGCTCGATCGAGTCGTGCACGCCCATGCGGCGCTGCTCGGGCGAGTCCACGAGGAAGAGACCGCCGAACGACCACCACGCCTGGCCGCCGAGCGTGGCCTCAGGCTCCTGGTCGACGATCACGACGTGCTTGCCCGCGTCGACGAGCTCGGCGGCCGCGACGAGTCCCGACAGGCCCGCCCCGACGATGATCGCGTCGGGTTGTGCGCTGCGGCGGCCGGGGCCGCGTGCGGGCTTCCCGTCCTCCGCCGGTTCAGCATCGGGCACGGATGCAGGGGAGGGGGTGGCGGCCACATGGACTCCTTCGTCTCGGGTGGTGCAGCGGATGTCTGGGCGGCGTCAGTCGTCGAAGGTGTTCACCATAGCGAGGGCGGCGCGCTGCAGGTAGTCCCAGAGCGTGGCTTCGGCGAGCGGCGGAAGATCGAGCGTGTCGACGGCGGCTCGCATGTGAGCGAGCCAACGGTCGCGTGCCTCGGGGTTGACCTTGAAGGGCTGGTGGCGCATCCGGAGACGCGGATGCCCTCGCTGCTCGCTGTAGGTGCCGGGCCCGCCCCAGTACTGCTCGAGGAACATCAGCAGGCGTTCGGCCGCGGGACCGAGGTCGTCGTCGGGATACATCGGCCGCAGCACCGGGTCATCGGCCACCCCCCGGTAGAACTCGGTGACGAGCCGCTCGAAGGTCGACCGGCCGCCGACGGACTCGTAGAACGACTGGCCGACGGCGGCGCCGTGCTCGCTGCCGCGCAGCGGAACAGCCGCGGGCTGCGCGGGACCCGAGCCGGGTGCGACGTTCTGTGGTTGGTCGGTCATCGTGCGCCTCCGGTCGGCGGGGTCGGCGGGTTCTGCGGCCTCGGAGCCCGAAGTGCCTTCGGCTGTCGCCCCTTGACAGGGCCGGCGTCATCGGGCCCCGGAACGACGGCGCTCGGCGCGGTCTTCGGGGGTTTCGCACCCTTCACGCGGGTGGCGCCGTCGAACCCGGTGAGCACGACGCTGTTGAGGCCCGGAAGCTTCACGTCCATCGCATCGAGCGTACGCTTCAGACGCATCCGCAGCTCCCTCGCGACATCGTCCTTCGCGGACGAGCGCACCTTCATGACGATGCGGATCACCATCGCCTCGTCGGTGATCGACTCGAGCCCCCACACCTCGGGCTTCTCGAGCACGCGCGAGCGCCACTTTCCCGTCTGCGCGAGTTCGGTGGCCGTGCGGAGCATCTCGGACTCGACCGCGTCGACGTCGACGTCGTAGGGCACCGCGAGATCGAGGATGACGCGTGCCCAGCCCTGCGACATGTTGCCGACCCGCAGGATCTCGCCGTTGCGCACGAACCAGAGCGTGCCGTTCACGTCGCGCACCTTCGTGATGCGGATCTGCACCTCCTCGACGATGCCGGTGGCGGGGCCGAGGTCGACGATGTCGCCGACGCCGAGCTGGTCCTCGACGACCATGAACAGGCCGTTCAGCACGTCCTTCACGATGTTCTGTGCGCCGAAGCCGAGGCCGGCGCCGATCGCGGCCGACAGCAGCGCGAACGAACCGAGGATGTCGGTGTCGATGACCCCCACGATCATGAGCGTGCCGACGATGAAGAGCGTGACGTTCACGACATTGCGAAGGAGGGTGCCGAGCGTGCGGGTGCGCTGCACCAGCCGTACCGCCGCGAGCGGCGACGCCTGCAGCGCCTGGGTGTCGGTGACGTCCTGCTTCTTCTTCACCCCGGAGACGATACGGGTGACGACCCGATCGATGACGAAGTGGAACACCCAGCGGATGAGGAACGCGATGACGACGATCACGGCGACCGAGACGAGCTTGCCGACGATGATGCCCCAGTTGTCTGCCCAGAACTGCGCGAGGGTCGTCCAGAAGTCGACGCTCAGCGGCGTATCGGGGACTTCCTCTGCGGAGAACATGGTGTGAAAGTCTACTGAGCGTCGCCCGAGAGGTTGCTGGCATCGCGTGCCTGCGCCGCGAGCGCCCGCTCGAGCTCCGACAGCTGCTCGGAGACGAGTCGGTGCAACGGTGCCGGTTCGGGGTTGGCGTCGAGCCAGGCACGCGTGACCGCGGCCACCTCGGGCGAGACGAGCGGCGCCGGGTAGAGGCGAGAGACGACGAGCGAGGCCATGGTGAAGCTCCGGCTCGCCCACACCGACTGCAGCACGGCGAAGTACTCGTGCACGGTCGAGGCGAGCAGCTCTGGCGACGGAGTGCGGCGCCACCCATCGGCGATCGCGCGGGCGAGGTCGTTCGACAGGCTCGTGTCGGTGACCACTCGCCGCCAGGCGGTGTCCTTCACGGCCTGGTCGGGCCGTGCGGCGAGTGCGGTCTCGGCGAGCTGGCGGCCCTTCGCGGTGTCGTCGCGGGCGAGCGCGTCGTCGATCTCGTCGTCGGATGCCGCGCCGAGGGCCGCGCGAGCGATCACGAGCTCCCATCGCAGGTCGAGGTCGATCTCGAGGCCGTCGAGCTTGATCGAACCGTCGAGCAGGCTCCCGAGCACGTCGGCGTGCGCCGGAGTCGCGGCGATGCGGGTGAACGCCTTCACGAACTGCAGTTGCGCGTCGGAGCCGGCGCCGGCGAGCTCGGCGAGCGCCCACACGGCGTCGCCGGTCTCGGCGGCGATCTGCTCGCGGTGCTCCTCGGCGAGATACCGGCCGACGGCGAGCTCGAGGCGGGTGAGTGCGAGGCTACGAGCCGCCGACTGGGTCTCGTGCCCGATGCTGCCGAGCACGAGCCGAACGAAGTCGCTCGCCGCGACCTCGGCGTCACGCACCGCGTCCCAAGCGGATCCGAGCACGACCGCTCGGGCGACGGGGTCGGTCATCTCGGCGAGGTGCGTGGTCGCAGCGCCGAGCGAGCGCGCATCGAGGCGCACCTTGGCGTAGGTGAGATCGTCGTCGTTCACGAGCAGCACCTCGGGGAGCGGGAGCCCCACGAGGCCGGGCACCTCGGTGATCGCGCCGTCGACGTCGAGTTCGACGCGGTGCGTGCGCGCGAGTCCGGCGTCGCCGAGCGAGTAGCAGCCGATCGCGAGGCGGTGAGGGCGCAGCGTCGGATGCGGCGGGCTCGCCGTCTGCTCGACATGTGCGGCGGTGATCGTGCCCGCGGCATCCGTCTCGACCACCGTTCTCAGGGTGTTCACGCCCGCCGTCTCGAGCCACAGCTCCGACCAGCGGCCGAGGTCGCGACCGCTGGCACGCTCGAGTTCGCCGAGCAGGTCGCGCAAGTTGGCATTGCCGCCGGCGTGCGCCGTGAGGTAGGCGCCGACGCCCCGCTGGAAGGCGTCGAGGCCGACCCACGCGACGAGCTGCTTCAGCACCGACGCACCCTTGTCGTAGGTGATCGCGTCGAAGTTCACCTCGACGTCGGCGAGATCGTCGATCTGGGCGACGATGGGGTGGGTCGACGGCAGCTGGTCCTGCTCGGCCGCATGCGTCTTCTCGTCGCTCGCGAACGTGGCCCAGACGCCCGTGAACTCGGTGACCTGCGAGGTCGCGAGCGTCGACGCCCACGTGGCGAACGACTCGTTGAGCCACAGGTCGTTCCACCACCGCATCGTCACCGAGTTGCCGAACCACATGTGCGAGAGCTCGTGCAGCACGACGATGGAGCGCTGCTCGCGACGCGCATCCGACACTCGCGAACGGAACAGGTAGGACTCATTGAAGGTGACTGCGCCGACGTTCTCCATCGCGCCCCAGTTGTATTCGGGCACGAAGATCTGGTCGTACTTGCCGTAGGGGTAGGACACGCCGAAGGCGTGCTCGTAGAAGGCGAGGCCGGCTTGCACGGTCTCGAACATCACGTCGGGCTCGGCGTACGCGGCGAGCGAGGCACGCGTGAAGAGGCCGAGCGGGATGGCGCGGCCGTCGGCGCTTCGCGCGTCGGCGTGCCAGGCGCGGTACGGGCCGGCGATGATCGCGACGATGTAGCTCGAGATCACCGGGCCCGCCTCGAACGACCAGACGGCGGTCGGCGGCGTGCCCGCGTCTGGCGCCGCGGCCGCGGGCGTCGGCGTGGGCGCGTTGCTCAGCACCTGCCAGTGCGCGGGCGCCGCGATCGTGAAGCGGAACGACGCCTTCAGGTCGGGCTGGTCGAAGACCGCGAAGACCCGGTTCGCCTCAGCGACCGCGAACTCGGTGTAGAGGTAGGTCTCGCCGTCGACGGGGTCGACGAACCGGTGAAGGCCCTCGCCGGTGTTCGTGTAGCGGGCGTCGGCCACTACGCGCAGCTCGTTCTCGGCGTCGAGACCATCGAGCCGGATGCGGGTGCCGTCGCTCACCGAGCCCGGTTCGAGCGGGCGACCGTTGAGCACCACTTCGTGCACGGCGGTGCTGCATGCCTCGATGAACGTCGAAGCTCCGGGCGTCGCCTCGAAGCGCACGACCGTCTCGCTGCGGAACGTCTCGCCGGTGCTCGTGAGGTCGAGCAGTACCTCGTAGCTCGGGGCCCGGACGATCGAGGCGCGCTGCTCGGCTTCGGTGCGCGTGAGGTTGGCAGCGGGCATCGGCGAGTAGCCTCCATCGATCGGGTCGAACCGCCAGCCTACTGAGTCGGTTCGCGAGCCTCCTGACTCAGTTCGCGGCGGCGCCCGGTGCCGGAAGGCCGCGGGAATGGTTTCGGGGCGGCGGCGGATGGTACCGAGGTGCCACCCGCCGCCGCCCCGAAGTACGGCGGTGACTACTGCGCGTCGCGCTCCTGCGCGGCCAGCGCCCGCTCGACGCCGGCGAGGTTCTCGATCACGAGGCGGCGCAGCGCCGGCGTGTCGGGGTGCGAGTCGAGCCACGCGTGCGACGCATCGGCGAGCGAGCGATTGGCGAGGGTCGACGGGTAGAGGCCATCGACGAGCTTCTCGGCGATCGCGTAGCTGCGCGACTCCCACACCTCCTCGAGCATTGCGAAGTACCGCTCGACGAACGGCTCGAGCAGCGCCGGGTCTGCGGCCCGGAGGAAGCCCAGCGCGGTCGTGCGCACGATCGTGTTCGGTGCGGTGTCGACGTCGATCAGGGAGGACCAGGCGCGCTGCTTTCCCGCGAGGGTGGGGGTGGCCGCCCGGGCGTGCGCGGCCGACTGCTGTCCGGTCGCCGTGTTGTCCTCCGCGAGGCGCGCATCGATCTCGGCGTCGCCCGCGCGACCGGCGGCCACGAGCGCGATGAGCAGCTCCCAGCCGAGGTCGGTGTCGATGTCGAGCCCGTCGAGCGCGAAGGAGCCGTCGAAGAGGGACTGCAACACGTCGACGTTCGAGCCGGACTCCGCGATCGAGGCGAAGTACTTCACGAACTGGAACTGCGCGTCGCTGCCCGGGGCGGCACCCCGTGCGAGATCCCAGAACGTGTCGGCGAGGGTGCGCAGCGCTTCCGTGCGGCGTTCGGGCGCGGTGTACGAACTCGCTGCGAGCACCGCCTGCCCGAGCACGATGCGCAGCGTCGTCGACTCGGTCTCGGTCGCGATGTTTCCGAGCACGAGGCGCAGGTACTCGGTCGCGCTCGTCTCGGCGTCGCGAGTGGCATCCCACACCGAGCTCCAGACGAGGGCGCGGGCCAGCGGGTTCTCGATGCCCGAGAGATGCTCGGTCGCCGCCGCACGTGACACCTCGTCGAGGCGGATCTTCGCGTAGGCGAGGTCGTCGTCGTTCAGGAGCACGAGCGCGGGGCGGGCGAGCCTGACGAGCTCGGCGACGTCGGTTCGCTCGCCGTCGACGTCGAGCTCCACGCGGTGCTCGCGGACGAGCTTGTCGCCCTCGAGGTTGTAGAAGCCGATCGCGAGGCGGTGCGGGCGGATGGTGGGGTAGTCGGCCGCGGCGGACTGCAGCACCGTGAACGCGGTGATCGTGCCCGAGGCATCCGTCTCGATCTCAGGACGCAGCGTGTTGACGCCGGCGGTCTCGAGCCAGAGCTCCGACCACCCTGAGAGATCGCGGCCACTCGCCGTCTCGAGTTCGGCGAGCAGGTCGGCGAGCGTGGTATTTCCCCACTGGTGCTTCTTGAAGTAGGCCGAGACTCCCGCGAAGAACGCATCGATGCCCACCCATGCCACGAGCTGCTTGAGGACGGAGCCGCCCTTGGCGTACGTGATGCCGTCGAAGTTGACCAGCACGTCTTCGAGGTCGTTGATGGTCGCGACCACCGGGTGCGTCGAGGGCAGCTGGTCTTGACGGTACGCCCAGCTCTTCTCCATGGAGTTGAACGTCGTCCAGGCCTCGTGCCATTCGGTGGCCTCGGCCGTGGCGATCGTCGACGCCCATTCGGCGAACGACTCGTTCAGCCAGAGGTCGTTCCACCACTTCATCGTGACGAGGTCGCCGAACCACATGTGGGCGAGCTCGTGCAGGATCGTGACGACGCGGCGTTCCCTGATCGCGTCGGTCACCTTCGAACGGAACACGTAGGCCTCGGTGAAGGTCACCGCGCCGGCGTTCTCCATCGCACCCGCGTTGTACTCGGGCACGAAGAGCTGGTCGTACTTCTCGAACGGGTAGGCGAGGTCGAACTTCGACTCGAAGTACTCGAAGCCCTGCTTCGTCTTCTCGAAGATGTAGTCGGCGTCGAGGTACTGCGAGAGGCTCTTGCGGCTGAAGACGCCGAGCGGGATGACGCGGCCGTCACGGCTCGTGAGCTCGTCGCGCACGACGGCGTACGGGCCCGCGACGAGGGCGGTGATGTAGCTCGAGATTCGCGACGTGGGCGGGAAGGCCCAGGTCTTCGAATCGGCACCGGCGTCGACGGGCTCGGGCGTCGGCGAGTTCGACACGACCTCCCAGTGCGCTGGGGCCGTCAGGGTGAACCGGAACGACGCCTTCAGGTCGGGCTGCTCGAACACTGCGAACATGCGCCGCGAGTCGGGCACCTCGAACTGCGTGTAGAGGTAGACCTCCTGGTCGACCGGGTCGACGAAGCGGTGCAGGCCCTCGCCCGTGTTCATGTAGTTGCCGTCGGCGACGACCACGAGCTCGTTCTCGGTCGCGAGGTTCGGCAACTGGATGCGCGCGCCGTCGCTGACCTCGGCGGGGTCGAGCGAGGTGCCGTTCAGCGTCACCGAGTGCACGGATGCCGTGATCGCGTTGATGAACGTCGAGGCGCCCTCGGTGGCGGAGAATCGCACAGTCGTGCGGCTGCGGAACACCTCCGGCCCGGTGGTCACATCGAGCACGACGTCGTAGTCGTGTACCGAGACGAGCGCGGCGCGCTCCTCGGCTTCGATTCGGGTGAGGTTCTCTCCGGGCACGTGGGCTCCTTCGCGGTCATCGACGCGGCTCGTGGCCGCAGGCAACGTCCATCAGCCTAGCCCGCAGGCGGGCGGCGCAGCAGGCCCTGCGCGTTGACCTCATCGCGCCCTGGACCTACCGTGACGGTATGCACACGAGCGTCGATCCCAAAGCCCCGACGACGGATCGCTACCGCGCGTTCGCCGAGGTCGAGTCCCGGGGAATGTCGGCGACCTATGAGGCGTGGGCGCTCGGGATCGCGGATGACCCGGCCACGCTGCGGCTCATCGACGAGCTGCCGCCGGAGAAACGCCAACCGAACCTCGTGTTCTCGGCGGCACGGTTCCAGGGTGCTCCGGCCGGGCCCTACGACCTGTTCCGGCGGTGGCTGCGTGCCCACTGGGTGGAGGTGCGGGCGACCGCGCTCACCCACGCGACCCAGACGAACGAAGCCGCGCGCTGCGCGCTCCATCTCCCGGTGCTCGCAGGGCTCGAGGGTCCGCTCGCCCTGCTCGAGGTGGGCACCTCGGCGGGACTCTGCCTCTATCCCGACCGCTACAGCTACCGGTACACGGGCCATCAGCAGCTCGACCCCGTCGACGGACCGAGTGAGGTCGTGCTCGACTGCGAGGCATCCGGTGCGGTCCCGGTTCCCGAGCGGCTTCCCGACGTCGTGTGGCGGGCGGGAATCGACCTGAATCCGCTCGACGTGCGGCGCCCCGATGACCTCGCATGGCTCGACGCGCTCATCTGGCCCGAACACGACGAACGGAGGACCCGGCTGCAGGCGGCTGCGCGCATCGCCGCCGACGACCCGCCCCACATCGTCGCGGGCGACCTCAACGAGCGCCTCGCCGGCCTCGCGGCCGAAGCACCTTCCGACGCGACCCTCGTCGTCTTCCACACCGCGGTCATCGCTTACCTCGATGAAGCCGCGCGCGCGGAGTTCGTCGGCACCGTGCGCGGGCTGCCCGGTCATTGGCTTTCAGTGGAAGGTCGCTCGATCGTGCCCGGCATCGCAGTGCGTGAAGACACGGCGAGCGACGGAACCGAGTTCGTGCTCGCGCTCGACGGCGAACAGCTCGCGTGGGCGCAACCGCATGGGCGCGCGCTTCACTGGGTCGCGAATCCCTAGACTTGGCGCATGCGCATCCATATCGCGACCGACCACGCCGGCCTCGAATTCAGCCGCACCCTCGTCGATCACCTGACCAACGGCGGTCACGAGGTCGTCGATCACGGCCCCACCGAGTACGACCCCCTCGACGACTACCCGGCGTTCTGCATCAACGCAGCGCAGGCGGTCGCTCGCGACCAGGCTGCCGGCGTGCACACGCTCGGGATCGTCTTCGGCGGGTCGGGGAACGGCGAGCAGATCGCCGCGAACAAGGTGCACGGCATCCGTGCGGCGCTCGTCTGGAGCATGGACACCGCGATTCTCGCCCGCCAGCACAATGATGCGAACGTGATCTCGATCGGCGCTCGCCAGCACACCGTCGAGGAGGCGATCCGGTACATCGACGCCTTCATCGCCGAGCCGTTCTCGGGCGACGAACGCCACGCGCGCCGCATCGCGCAGCTCGCCGAATACGAGGAGACCGGCGACATCGCGGGCAAGGGCGTCGACGTCGCGACGGGCTCGACCACCGCATCGGAGTAGAAGACCGCCATGCCCGAGGGCCACTCCGTCCACCGCATCACCCGGCAGTTCGAGCGTAACTTCGTGGGCCGCGTCGTGCGGGCCTCGAGTCCGCAGGGCAGGTTCGCGGCGGGGGCGGCTGAGCTCGACGGGCGACGGATGACGGATGCCCGCGCCGTCGGCAAGCAGATGTTCCTCGGCTTCGAGGGAGACCGCTGGCTGCGGGTGCACCTCGGCATGTACGGCGCGTGGGACTTCGCCGGCGACATCCTCATGGATGCGACCATCGCGTCGGCGAACGGCCGCATGGGGCACACAGGGCAGAAGGGCACGTTCCTCGAGAGCCCGAACCCCGACGCGGTCGTGTTCGACACGGCGGGGGAGAACTCGGTCACGTCGATCGGCGCGCCGCGGCGCACCCGCCTGCGCATGTCGGAGTCCGAGAAGGAGGGCAACGAGCTCACGACCTTCCCGCCCGAGCCCGTGGGGCAGGTGCGCGTGCGCCTCCTCACCGACACCGTGAGCGCCGACCTGCGAGGGCCCACGGCGTGCGAGGTGCTCGATCCCGCACGGGTCGAGGCCGTCGTGGCGAGGCTCGGGCCCGATCCCCTCATCGACGAGGGAAAGGCCGCGGAAGACCGGTTCGCGGCATCCGTCACGAAGAAGCCGACGCCCATCGCGCTGCTGCTCATGGACCAGAACGTCATCGCGGGCATCGGCAACGTCTACCGGGCCGAACTCCTGTTCCGCGCGCGGCAGAACCCGCACACGCCGGGCAGGCTCGTGCCCGAGGAGCACGTGCGACACTTGTGGCGCGACTGGGCGAAGCTGCTCCGCATCGGCGTGGAGACCGGCCAGATGATGACGATGGACGACCTCGAGGGCGAGGCCTACCGCGCGGCCATGGCGAATCGTGCCGACCGGCACTGGGTGTACAAGCGCGAGGGGCTGCCCTGCCGGGTGTGCGGCACCAACATCGTGCTCGAGGAGCTGGGCGCCCGCAAACTCTACTGGTGCCCGTACTGCCAGGCCTGATTGGAACCCCATGCGACAGAACCCGAGCTTCACCATGACGAGCGAGGAAGCCGTCAAGCGCCTGATCCGCGAGCACCCGTGGATGACGATCGTCAGCATGACGGATGCCGCGGGCCTCGTCGCGTCCCACTACCCGGTGCTCCTCGACGAGACCGCCGAGGGCATCGTGCTGCTCACCCACGTGGGCCGGCCCGACGAGGTCGTGCACGAACTCGGCCGCCACGAGACCCTGGTCATCGTGCAGGGCCCGCACGGCTACATCTCGCCCGGCTGGTACGACGCGAATCCCGCCGTGCCCACGTGGAACTTCGTGACGGCGCACCTCTACGGCACTCCCGAGCTCCTGAGTGCCGACGAGAACCTGCGCGTGCTCGAAGCGCTCGTCGACCACTTCGAGGATCCGATGCCCGAACCGCGCCGCATGCGGGGCACCGCCGAGAACTCGGCCTATGCCGATCGCATCGCCACGGGTACCGTTGGCCTGCGCATTCCCGTCACGCGATTCGTCGCAAAGAACAAGATGAGCCAGAACAAGCCCGCCGAGACCGTCGACCGCATCATCGCCGAGCTCGAGGGAGATGGCCCCTACGCGAGCCTCGCGCTCGCCGCAGAGATGCGCCGCACCCATGAGACGCTTCGGGCGGCCCGTGCATGAGCGGCGTTACGCCGCTCCTCCTCGCCGGAGCCCGCCTGCCCGGCGCCCACGACGCGGTCGACCTGCACCTCGCGGGCGGCACGATCACCGCGATCACCCCCGCGGGTGTCCAGCCATCAAAGGCCTCAGCGCACGGCGTCCAGGGCGCCCGACGCATCGAGCTCGACGGTCGATTCGTCGTGCCGGGCCTCCACGACCGGCACGTGCACTTCTCGCAATGGGCGATGGTGTCGCGCCGGCTCGATCTCGCCGAGGCCCGCTCGGCCTCGGCGGCGGCGGCGCTCGTCGCGGCATCCGTCGCCCGCGGCGACACCGAGGTGATCGGCTTCGGCTATCGCGACGCGCTCTGGACGGATGCCCCGAGCCGCGCGGCGCTCGACGCCGTCGCCGGCGACGTGCCCGTCGTGCTCGTCTCCGCCGACCTGCACTCCTGCTGGCTGAACACGGCGGCGCTGCGTCGCCACGGAGTCGAACACGTCGCCGATGCGAGCGGACTGCTCCGCGAGGATGACGCCTTCCGGATGCTGCGCGAGATCGACGACGTGGCCGACGATGTGCTCGACGGCTGGGTCGAGGATGCAGCACGGCGGGCCGCCGCTCGCGGCGTCGTCGGCATCGTCGACCTCGAGATGCGCTGGAACCGCGACGACTGGGCGCGCCGCGCCGCCAACGGCTCGTCGGCGTTGCGCGTCGCATTCGGCATCTACACCCAGCACCTCGACCGCGCCATCGCCGAGGGGCTGCACACCGGCGATGCCGTGCCGGGAACCGGCGGTCTCGTCACCGTCGGCGGCCACAAGATCATCACCGACGGCTCGCTGAACACCCGAACGGCCTGGTGCTTCGACCCCTACCCGGGTCGCGGCCCCGACGAGCACCCCTACGGGCTCTCGACCGTGCCCTACGACGAGCTCGTGCCGCTCATGCGCACGGCTCACAAGGCGGGTATCACCCCCACCGTGCACGCCATCGGCGACCACGCCAATGCGGTGGTGCTCGACGCCTTCGAGGAGATCGGATGCCGCGGCTCCATCGAGCACGCACAACTCCTCCGGCGCGAAGACGTCGCACGCTTCGCCGCGCTCGGCATCGTCGCGAGCGTGCAGCCCGAGCACGCCATGGACGACCGTGACGTCGCCGAACGGTACTGGGCCGGCCGCACCGACCGGGCGTTCATGCTCGCCGACCTCGCCGACGCGGGCGTCGAGCTCGCCCTCGGCTCCGACGCGCCCGTGGCGCCGCTCGACCCTTGGATCGCGATGTCCGCCGCCGTCGCGCGCAGCCGCGACGGGCGCGAGCCGTGGCACCCCGAGCAGGCGATCGACGTGCGCGTCGCGCTCGCGGCGTCGACGGGCGGGCACGGCGCCACGGTGAGGGCCGGGTCGGTCGCGGATCTCGCGGTGATCGAGCTCGATCCCTTCGCGGCATCCGCCGACGACCTCAGACGGATGCCGGTGGCGGCGACCCTGCTCGCGGGCCGCTTCACGCACGACTCGCTCTGACCGGCGAGGGCGGGGGAAAACCCCCGACCCGATCCGGGCGCACACCGGCTGGGGCGTCGAGCGCCCGCTCGCGAGGCTGGATGCATGCCAGTTGCACCCCGTTTCTCACCTGCACGCCTCCGCCGCCCGCGAGCGACGCTGAGCGCCCTCGCGGCCATTGCGGCCGGCGGCCTCGTGGCCGTCTCCTTCGCCGGTTGCGGCCTCGTCGGCCCTTCGCCGGTGTCCACCGTCGGCGACGTCGAGTTCGACACCCCGCTCACGATTCCGCCGCTCGCCGAGTCGAGCGTCGACGCTGACGGCACCCGGGTCTTCTCGCTCGACGCGCAGGCCGGCTCCACCGAGTTCGAGCCGGGGGAGCCGAGCAACACCTGGGGCTTCAATGGCAGCTACCTGGGTCCGACGATCGTCGCGAAGTGGGGCGAGCACGTGCGCGTCGACATGACGAACAGCCTCGACGAGCCGACGACCGTGCACTGGCACGGCATGCACCTTCCCGCCGAGATGGACGGCGGCCCGCACCAGATGGTGGAGCCCGGCGCCTCGTGGTCGCCCGAGTGGGACATCGACCAGCAGGCGGCGACCCTCTGGTACCACCCGCACCCGCACGGCGACACCGAGGATCACGTCGCCAAGGGTCTCGCCGGCATGTTCCTCGTGCAGGACGACGCCGAAGCTGCACTCGATCTCCCGCGCGAGTACGGCGTCGATGACGTGCCCGTCATCGTGCAGGATGCCGGATTCTCCGCCGAGGGAGAGCAGGAGGGCCGCGGCCACGGGTTCGCGGGCGCCCTCGGTGACGAGCTCATCGTGAACGGCACGCGCGGCCCGTTCCTCGACGTCGACGACGAGCTCGTGCGATTGCGTCTCCTCAACGCCTCCACGGCGCGCAGCTATGCGTTCGGCTGGTCCGATGGGCGGCCGATCGAGCTCATCGCCACCGACGGCGGGCTGCTCGAGGCATCCGTCGAACTCGACCAGGTCATGCTCTCACCCGGTGAGCGCGCCGAGGTGCTCGTGCGGATGGTGCCCGGCGAACGGGTCGTATTGCAGTCGAAGATGACTCCCGAAATCGCCGGCATGCAGTCCATGATCGCGGCGAGCAACGGCGGCACCGACTCATTCGACGTGCTCGAACTGCGGGCCGCCGCCTCGCTCGACCCTGCACGCGCCGTGCCCGAGCTACTCAACACCATTCCTCCCGTCGACGAGAGCGCGGTGGCGACCACCCGCACGTTCGACCTTCACGGGTTCGAGATCAACGACGACGAGATGGAGATGGGGCGCATCGACGAGACCGTCACGGTCGACACGACCGAGCGATGGATCGTGACGAACACGAGCTCCATGCCCCACAGCTTCCACGTGCACGACGTGCAGTTCCGCATCGCCTCGATCGACGGCGCTGCACCGCCGCCTGAGCTCGCCGGCTGGAAGGACACGTTCTTCGCGAAGCCCGAGACCGAGTTCGAACTCATCCTGCGCTTCGAGGACTACGCCGACCCCGACACGCCGTACATGTACCACTGCCACCTGCTGTGGCACGAAGATCAGGGCATGATGGGGCAATTCGCCGTCGCGGAGCCCGGCCAACAGGCGACAATGACGGAGGAGACGCACCATGAGCACTGAGACGAGCACCATGACCCTCGAGCGAACGGATGCCGCGCCGCGGCGCCCCGGCTACGGCGCCCTGTGGGCGAGCGTGCCGCGCGAGTTCGCGTTCCTCATCCTCACGATGCCGATCGCGGTCCTCAGCATCGTCGTGCTCGCGACCACGTTCTTCACCGGACTCGGCCTGATCTTCGTCGTCTTCGGCATCTTCATCGTCGTCGCGTCCCTCTTCATCGCTCGCGGCTTCGGTACTCTCGAACTCGTGCGCCTGCGGTGGGCCGGCCGGCCGGAAGTGCGGCGCCCGGCATGGGATCACGCCGATCGCAACCAGGGATTCTGGCGCACGATGTTCGCGCCCTTCATCGACGGGCACTACTGGCTCTACCTGCTTCACGGCATGGTCATCAATCCGATCGTCAGCGTCATCACGTGGAGCATCACGGTCGCCTGGACCTCGGTCGCGCTCGCCGGAACCACGGGCTGGATCTGGCAGCGCTACATTCCCGATGGCGAGGGGCGCAACTTCTGGCTGCACGACCGCGTGCTCGACTTCCTCGTGCCGGGCAACACGTTCGACATCGACCCGCAAGTCGGCGAATCGGTGTTCGAGGTCATCCTCGGCGTGCTGTTCCTCATCATGTTGCCCTTCGTGTTCCGCGGCCTCACGGTGCTCCACGACCTCATCGCCCGCGGCGTGCTCGGCGCCTGGCGCTCCGAGGCGCTCGAGCGCGAGGTGCGGCAGCTCTCCGCGTCACGCGGTGCGGCCGTGCAGGCGGAGGACACCTCGCTCCGCCGTCTCGAGCGTGACATCCACGACGGACCGCAGCAACGGCTCGTGCGCCTGCAGATGGATCTCGCCGCGATCGAGCGCAAGCTCGAGGGTGACCCCGATTCGGCTCGCACACTGCTCCTCGAGGCGCGCGACCAGGCGCGTGAGGCACTCGACGAGCTGCGGGCGCTCTCGCGCGGGTTCGCCCCGCCGATCCTGCAGGACCGCGGGCTCGCCGCCGGCCTCGAGTCGCTGGCGTCGCGCAGCCCGGTCCCAGTGACCCGTGAGATCGAGGTGCCGACGGATGCCGCCCTGCCGGCCGTCATCGAACGCAACGCGTACTTCATCGCCGCCGAGCTGCTGACGAACGCGGCGAAGCACTCCGGGGCCACCGGCATCCGCTTGCGCGCGTCGATGCGCGACACGGGCGAATCCGGACACTGGCTCGACCTGTGGGTGATCGACAACGGCCGCGGCGGCGCTGCGCCGGCTTCCGGTCACGGGCTCGCGGGGCTCGAGGAGCGCGTGCACGGCCTGCGTGGGATGCTCGTCATCGATAGCCCGCTGGCTGGGCCGACCACGATCGGTGCGCACATCCCGTTCGTGCCGGTCGCGGCATCCGCCGACTGAATCGACGACCGGCGACCGAAGAACGACGACGGGCCGCGGGCGGCCTCGTGTGGTGCCCCGCCGCTAATGTGGGGGCATGACCGACTCCGCCCGCGGCCCGTTGCGCGTCGTGCTAGCCGAGGACTCGGTGCTCTTGCGTGAGGGACTCGTGCGACTCTTCGACGAGGCCGGCTTCGAGACCGCCGCGGCCTACGGCGACGCCGACGAACTGCTGGCCCAGCTCGATGAGACCCGGCCCGATGTCGCGGTGCTCGACGTGAGGATGCCGCCGACGTTCCGCGACGAGGGCGTGCGTGCGGCAATCGAACTGCGCCGGCGCAAGCCGCGGCTCGGCGTGCTGCTGCTCAGCCAATACGTCGAGGGCACCTATGCGCACGAGTTGCTCTCCTCTGGCGAGGGCGGCATGGGCTACCTGCTGAAAGATCGCATCGCCTCGCTCGACGAGCTGAAGGACGCCGTCGAGCGGGTGAGCGAGGGCGGCACGGTGCTCGACCCGCAAGTGGTGCGCGAGCTGCTGTCACGGCGCAGCGACCCGCTCGCGTCACTGACACCGCGCGAGCGGGAGGTGCTCGAGCTCATGGCCGAGGGCCGCACGAACGCGGGCATCGCGAAGCAGCTCTTCATCGGCGTCGGCGCCGTGGAGAAGAACGTGACCTCGATCTTCCAGAAGCTCGCGCTCGAGGACTCGGGCACCGATCACCGCCGCGTGCTGGCCGTGATCACCTGGCTGCAGCGCTGAACGAAGCTCAACCGCCGGCGCTGCGGCGCAGCGGCACATGGTCGCGCATCACGTGCAGGTAGCTGCGGTATCCCCACGACATCCAGAGCACGAACGCGGCGAGCGCGATGACGACGCCCAGGGCGATCGACCAGCCCACCGAGCCGGCGAGCGCGTACGTCATGGCGCCCGCGAAGAGCCCGATGAGAGCTGCGTTCACGACCAGCATCAGCATCATGGAGCTCGCGAAGACCTGTGACCGGTCGCGGTCGGCGAACGCGTAGTACGTCTTGCCCGCCCCTCGGTCGTCGTCGGTCGTGCCCGTCATGAAGTACGGCTCGAGCCCGGGATCGAGGTCGAGGTAGGCGCCGCGAAGGCGATTCATGGCGAGGACGTAGACCAAGTCCTCGGTCGCCGTGTTGAACACGCGCAGCTGCGTGATCACCCCGAGCAGCACGAGCAGCAACAGTACTCCGAGCGCGGCGACGCCGAACCAGCCGCGGAACTCGGTGGCATTGCCGAGCACGCCGAGCGTGACGAGCCCTGCTGAGACGAGCGTGAGGAAGATCGCGATGCGCGTCAGCACCTCGCTCTGCGTGGTCGACCGCGACGCCAGGAGACTCCAGTGCTCAGTCGCAAGCATCTGCGCCCGAAGCGATTTCTGCGCATCGGTCAGCGGTGCGGCGTCACCGTCGGGAGACGACGCGGGCCCGGATGCATCCGCCGTCATACCGGCAGTCTGCACCCGGGCCCGTCAGGCCGCCAGCGCGGACTACTTCACGGAGATGTGTGAGAAGAGGAACCAGCGGTCCTTGTCGAGTCCGCGGCGGATCTCGATCGCGACATCCTGGCTCACAGGGTCGAGCTTCTCGAGGCCCTCGATCGCGTCGCCCACCTTCTCGGCCGCCAGGTCGATCTGCGCCACGACATCGGCGATCGCCTCGTCGTAGGGCTGGAATCCGAGCTTCGGGTTCGCCGCACCGCTCTTGCTGGCCACAGTGGCGAGGCGCCCGTCGATCGGGAGGCCGAGGGCGACCACTCGCTCGGCGGCGAGGTCGGCCCACTCCTGGGCATGCGCCACGACCTCGTCGAGGAGCTCGTGCACGGCGATGAAGTTCACGCCACGCACGTGCCAGTGCGCCTGCTTGCCGTTCACGGCGAGGGCGACGAGCTCGTGCACGACGGGCGTGAGGAACTGGGCGACGCCTGCGGCGACGTCGGCGTTGGATCCGGTCTTCGACGTCTTCGGTGCGTCCTTGGTGTCGGTCATCGATTTCCACCTTCCCTGGAGTATGTCCTGGTCAACGCTACGCCGCCCCCTGCATATTTCAAGGAAGGAGAGCCTCCGCTCACCGGTGCTGGAATGCACGTGCGGATTCGCCGCGAGGGACGATCGAGGTAGCGTCGAGGTGTGCTTCAGATGACGGATGCCTCGCGCCGGGTGGTGCTCCAACAGCGCATCCGCGCGGTGGTCGCCTTCACCATCGCCTACAACGTGATCGAGGCGATCATCGCCCTCGCCGCCGGCGCAGCCGCGACGTCCGCCGCCCTCATCGGATTCGGACTCGACTCGATCGTCGAGGTGCTCTCCGCGGCCGCGGTGGCGTGGCAGTTCGCGGCTCCCGATCCCGAGCGGCGCGAGCGCACGGCTCTTCGCATCATCGCGGTCTCGTTCTTCGCCCTCGCCGCGTGGGTCTCGGTCGATGCGGTGCTCTCGCTCGCCGGCGTGCGCGAGCCCGCGCCGAGCCCGGTGGGCATCGCGCTCGCGGCGGTGAGCCTCGGGGTCATGCCCGTGGTCAGCTGGATCGAGCGCCGCGCCGGCCGCGAACTCGGTTCGGCCTCGGCGGTCGCCGACTCGAAGCAGACACTCATCTGCAGTTATCTCTCCGCGGCGCTGCTCGCGGGCCTGCTGCTCAACGCGCTGCTCGGCTGGGCGTGGGCCGACGCGATCGCGGCGCTCGTGATCGCCGGCTTCGCGGTGCGCGAGGGCGTTGAGGCGTGGCGTGGCGATGCGTGCGCGGAGCCCGTGGCGGTACTCACCGGCGAGCGCGAGGCGCACGAGCATGATCACGATGACTGAGCGTTGTTGCCGTGTGTTGTTGCCGTATATGGAGGGGATGACGGGAATCGAACCCGCGTAATCAGTTTGGAAGACTGAGGCTCTACCATTGAGCTACATCCCCGCGCACCCGCTCGCGGGCACTGGATCATCGTAGTACACGATGCATTCCCTACAGTGACGCGCTGCCGCATCCGCCCTTATCGCAGTGACGCGATCGAGCGGATGGTGCCGCGCGCGAGTCGCAACTGACGCTCGTAGGTCGCGGCGAGCACGACGAAGAGCACGCCTGCGATGCCGAGCCACAGCCACCACCACATAGCCTCGTAGAGCGCGGTGATCCACGGCCAGAGCTGCACGATCGCGTGCACGAGCAGCACGCCGCCGCCGAGGAGCAACGGGGCTTGGAGACGACGCATTGCCCCGGCGAGGACCACGAGGGCGGCGACGATGCCGAGCGTGACGTTTCGCCAGAGCTCGGGGTCGGTGAAGTCGGCGATGAGCGGCGGGATCAGCAGCACCGCGAGGCCGATCCCGAGCGCCGGCCAGCTGCCGAGCTCGGGGGAGCGGCGCATCCGGAACCACCCCGCGCCGATGAGTGCGACACCCACCGAGGCCGTGACGAGGTCGAACGGATCGACCTCGCCGGGCACGAGCACCGCGAGTCCGCCGAGCGCGAGCACGCCGATCGTCGCCCAGCTGAAGACGGGCCCGGCGACGGGCCGGGCGGTCGTCGCAGTGGCCGCGATATGCGCGAGCGCGAACAGCGGGAAGAGCACCGCAGCACGCAGCGTCGGCTGCTCGCCGGAGACGATCGCAACCACCGTGGGCACGGCTGCCAGGGCGACGGATGCCGCGAGCAGCGACTCCGCGAGCCACGTAGGCCGTGACTCGACCCGCGCCCATGTGACCGCGATCACGACGCCCGCCGCAAGCGCCACGAGCGGCCAGAACTCGACGAACAACACACTGTCGTCGGCGCCGGTCGCGATCGCCGAGCCGCGCACGAGCGCCGCGCCGGTGACCGCGGTCCAGCCGGCAACCACGCCGAGGAGTCGTACGGGCACGCCTCGACCCGACTCGGGCAGGAACGCGGCGGCGATCGCCACGACGATGCCGATCGACACGAGCACGAGGGTGCGCAGCTCGGCGTCTGCGCTCGAGCCCACGCTCGGCAGCACCGCGATCGCGGCAGCCGTGCCGAAGAGCGCGGTGCGGCCGGAAGCGCGTGTGTCGTCGGTGGCTCGCCGCCACGTGATCAGCCCGCCCGCCACGCCGAGCGCGGCCGCGAGGGGGAGCGTGTAGGCCTCGACGTTGTCGACGCCCTCACCGGCGAGCCGCGCCCACACCGTTGCGACACCGAGCGCGAGGCTCAACCAGGCGAGGTGCCGGCTCGGCTGCTCGCCGCCGACGGGGTCGCCGTAGAGCGCCGCCATCACGATCGGCACCGGCGTGAGGAGCAGCAGCACGAGCCACAGCTCATCGTTCGCGGACGTTCCCGCTGCGGCCATCAGCACGGCGGTGACGCCCGCGAGCGCGACCGCGGCGCTCCAGGCGAGCCGCAGGTTGCGCACGTGTGCCGGCGGAGCCGAATGCGCGAGCGCGGCGGAGAGCAGCGTCGCGCCGGCGACGCCGACTCCGACGAACTCGGGGCCGAGCACCTCGTCGACGGCGGCCGCCGAGGCGAGGGAGAGGGCGAGCGGCGTCGCGGCGGCGAACGCGATGCGCATCGCCGAGGAGGTGCCGATGCGCACCCACAGGATGCCCGCGACGACGAACACGAGGGCGGGGAGCCAGCGCAGGTCGAGTCCCGGCTCGAATGCGAGCGCGGCGAGCGCCACGACGGATGTCCCGAACAGCGGCGCGACGACGGCCAGCTGATCGCGCGGGCTGCCGCGCCGCACGAGCGCCGCACCGGCGAGCAGCACGGCGCCGCCCGTCGCGAGCCACATCCACGGCGACGTCCACGGGGCGACGAGCTCGGCATCGGCAGCGGCGAGCCACAGCGGGATCGAGAACAGGGCGGCCGCCAGCAACGCCGCCGCGACGGCGAGATGCGCCGCACCGGCGCGAGTCGCGGCATCCGCGGTCCAGACCCGGCGTGCGAACACCCTGCCCGCGATGGTGATCGCGATGACGGCGGCGATCACCCACGGCCAGATCGCGGTGTTCGCATAGCCGGCCCACCAGGCGAGCGCGCCACCGCTGCCACCGACGATGAGCAACGTCACGAGGAGGCCGGGCACGGTGAAGCGCCGCAGCATGACGGCGAGCGCGAGTGCCCCGGCGGCGAGGGCGAGGAGGACCGCGGCCGAGACCGTGCCCGGTGCGATGGCGCCGGCGACGAGCACGCCGGCGAGTGCCGAGCCGATCGGCACCGCTGCCAACAGACGTGCACGGCCGACGAGCCAGGTCACGACGAGCGCGCTGGCAGCGATGACGAACGGCACGAGCATGGTGCCCAATTGGAACTCGGTTGCGATGAAATCGATGGGGGCATCGGCGTCGAGCTGCCATGGCTGAAGACTTGCGGTGTACCGCGCGAAGATCGCACCGATGCCGAGGAACGCCCCCGGAATCGCCGCGGCGACCGTCACGGCGGCGGCGGCGACGCACGCCCGGAACGCGTCCCGTGAGATCGGCGGAACCAAGCGGGTGCCTACGGCGATCACGGACGCGACGGCGCCGGCCGCCGCCGGAGCGAGCCAGATCGCGAGTTCCCACTCGAGTTCGGCGAAGACCGAAACGGCCGCGGCCAGGGCGAGACCCACCCCGCACGCGGGAGCCGCGATTCGCGCCCACACGGGCGACGTCCCGGCACCACGGGTGCGCAACGCGACGAGCGCGAGCAACCAAGCCGTTGCGATCGCGAGGAACGTCCACAGCTCGTTCCACCCAACTTCGGGCAGCGCCCAGGCGGCCGACACCAAGCCGAGCCCGCCGCCGGCGAATCCCGCCGAGAGCACGATCACTCGCTCGGTCGAGCGCGGCATGACCAACGCGGCCGTGCCGAGCAGCGACGCGGCGAGCGATCCGAGCCAGACGCCGGTGGCGAACTCGGACTCCGGCGCCGCTTCGAACGCGAGCAGGAAGACGCCCGCCGGCGCGAACCCCGCCGCGGCGAACCCGGCGACGCGGATGCCGCTGACGACGCGCACCCCCAAGAGCAGCAGCCCGACTACGAGCAGGGCGCCGCCCGTGTACCCGGCAGCGCCGATGGTGTCGGTGCCGAACAGCCCATTGGCCCGCACGATCCACACGTCGAGCAGCAATAGCACGATGGCGACGGATGCCACGCCCTCGGCAGTGCCCGGCAGGCGACGCGCCCGTAGCAGCCACGCGACCCCGAGCACGAGCACGCTCGCCGCCGCGATGATGACCGATCGCGTCTCGAGGCTTCCTTCGCGATACGCGAAGAAGAGGAACACGATCGCCGTGATCGAGAGGAGCACGACGCCGAGAGTGAGCAGCAGGACCTGCACGCCGGAGCGGCCCGAACGCGCGTCACCTCGACCGGGAACGGATGCCGCGGGCGGCTGCGGCACCGTCGGCGCAGGCGGTGCCGCGGCCGCTGCCTGCGCTGAGGCTGCTGCAGGCACCGGGGCTGCTGGGGGAGCCGGCGCAGCCGCCGGGACCACCGCGGGCGCGGACGTTGCCGCCGTTGCCGCCGCAGGCGCCCACGTTGCACCCACGCCGGCACTCGCCGCCTCGGCCCGCTCCGCTTGGACCGCGCGCATCCGCGTGATGAGGTGCTGGCGCCGACCCTCGTCTTCGTACACGCGAGTGCCCGCCGCGAGGAGCTCCGCAGCCTCGGGCACGGCGAGGTCGACCCCGCACGTGTCGCAGCGCGCAGACGAGAGCGGCGAGAAGCATGCCGGGCAGAGTGTCGTGTCGATGAGGTGTGCGGGATCTGCCGGCCAGCGGCGAAGATCGCGCATCGAAGCAGCGGGTGGGCGGTCGCTCATGGGCACACTCTGCCACGGGGGAGTTCCCACATCGTGGAACATCCACACTCGAATCGGTGCAAGTTCAGTGCCCAACGGGTGTTGAGGACCGGTGCACGCAACAGCGGGCCCGTCGGCTGTGCAGTAGACTTTCGTGGGTCCACCCGACTGACGCGTGCTTCGGCATGCCTGCGTGGGTGAATCGACGAGTTGAGTCGGCGACTCGGGGCGTAGCTCAGCTTGGTAGAGCGCCCGCTTTGGGAGCGGGAGGTCGCAGGTTCGAATCCTGTCGCCCCGACGAGTGCAGTACTCGACACGAACTTCCACACAACAGGAGATCTTCCACATGCCGACCACTTCGGTTGAGAAGCTGAGCCCGACGCGCGCCAAGCTCACCATCTCGGTGACGCCCGAGGAGCTGAAGCCCAGCATCACCCACGCTTACAGCCACATCGCCGAGCAGATCAACGTGCCCGGCTTCCGCAAGGGCAAGGTGCCGCCGCCCATCGTCGACCAGCGTGTCGGCAAGGCCGCGGTGCTCGAGCACGCGGTCAACGAGGGCCTCGACGGCTTCTACCGCGCGGCCGTCGCCGAGCACGAGTTGCGCCCCCTCGGCCGTCCCGAGGCCGACATCGTCGAGTGGCCGAACGAGAAGGACTTCTCGGGCGACCTGCTGCTCGCGATCGAGGTCGACGTGCGACCCGAGATCGAGCTGCCCGACTACGAGGGCCTCGAGCTCACGGTCGATTCGGTCGAGGTCGGCGACGACGAGGTCAACGAAGAGCTCGAGCGTCTCCGCAGCCGCTTCGGCACTCTCATCACCGTCGACCGCCCGGCCAAGTCGGGCGACTTCGTCACCCTCGATCTCGTCGCCATGATCGCCGACGTCGAGGTCGACACCGCGAGCGGCATCTCCTACGAGCTCGGCTCTGGCGAACTGCTCGAGGGCATCGACGAGGCACTCGACACGCTCTCCGCGGGCGAGACCACCACCTTCGACTCGAAGCTCCTGGGCGGCGACCACGAGGGCGAGACCGCCGAGATCACCGTCACCGTCACCGCTGTCAAGGAGCGCGAGCTTCCCGAGGCCGACGACGACTTCGCACAGATCGCGAGCGAGTTCGACACGCTCGACGAGCTCAAGGCGAGCCTGCGCGAGCAGGTCGCCGGCTCCAAGTCGTTCGGCCAGGGCAACCAGGCCCGCGACCTCCTCGTCGAGAAGCTCCTCGAGCTCGTCGACGTGCCGATCGCGCAGGCCGTCATCGACGACGAGGTGCAGCGTCACCTCGAGAGCGAGAACCGCCTCGAAGACGACGAGCACCGCGCCGAGGTCGCCGAGTCGAGCGCGAAGGCGTTCCGCACCCAGATCGTCCTCGACACCATCGCCGAGGCCGAGAAGGTGCAGGTCAGCCAAGACGAGCTCACCCAGTACCTCGTGCAGGGCGCTGCCCAGTACGGCATGGACCCGAACGAGTTCGTGCAGGCACTCAGCCAGAACGGCCAGATCCCGGCCATGGTCGGCGAGGTCGCCCGCAACAAGGCGCTCGCGATCGCGCTCGGCAAGGCGAAGGTGACGGATGCCGCAGGCAACCCCGTCGACCTCTCCGAGTTCACGGCCGTGGCCGACGAGGCCGGGGCGACGGATACCGCAGCCGACGCGGAGGCGCCCGCCGAGAGCGCTGACGAGGCCGCTGCGGCCGAGGCCGAGCCCGCCGAGGAGCCGAAGAAGCCGGCCCGCAAGCGCGCCGCCAAGAAGGTCGACGCCGAGTAGTCAGCACACACCACCGTGAAACGGGGTCGGGCCATGCGCCCGGCCCCGTTTTGCGTCGCAGGGGAGGACACCGTGAACGATTGGCAGCACCGCGTCGACGCCGTCTGGGAGCACGCCTCCACACTCGGCGACGATGAAGTCATCCGGCGCATCGACGGGCTCGCCGCCGAACGGCCGGCCGACGACCCGGTCGCACTGTTCGAACGAGCCGGAGCCCGCGACTCCGCCGGCCTCGAGGCCCAAGCCGAACTGCTCTACCGCTCAGCACTCGCGGGCGGCCTGAGCGGCACTGAACGCGTGCAGGCGCACGTGCAGCTCGCGTCGACGATCCGAAACCTCGGGCGTCCGCTCGAGTCGATCGCCCTGCTCGACGAGATCGAGCCCCACGCGGGCGAGCTGCGCGACGCGGTGGTCGCATTCCGCGCGCTCGCGCTCGTCGACGCGGGCGACGCCCGGCGCGCGGCATCCGACACCCTCGCAGCCCTCGCACCGCACCTGCAGCGCTACGGCGTGTCGCTCGCCGCGTACGCCGCGGAGCTCGCGGCATCCGCCTAGGGCGAACAGCCCGATCCGCGTGCGTTGCACCGGATAGATTCGAGTGAACGCGACAACGGAAACGGAGCAACACATGGCCGAACCGACACTGGCTCCCAGTGTTTTCGATCGACTGCTGAGGGACCGCATCATCTGGCTGGGTTCCGAAGTGCGTGACGACAACGCCAACGAGATCGCGGCGAAGCTGCTGCTCCTCGCCGCAGAAGACGCCAAGAAGGACATCTTCCTCTACGTCAACTCGCCCGGTGGTTCGATCACCGCCGGCATGGCGATCTACGACACGATGCAGTTCGTGCCGAACGACATCGTCACCGTCGGCATCGGCATGGCCGCCTCGATGGGGCAGCTGCTGCTCACCGCCGGCACCAAGGGCAAGCGCTACATCACCCCCAACGCCCGAGTGCTGCTGCACCAGCCGCACGGCGGCTTCGGCGGCACCGCGAGCGACATCCAGACCCAGGCGCAGCTGATCCTCGACATGAAAAAGCGGCTCGCCGAGATCACGGCTGAGCAGACCGGCAAGAGCGTCGCGCAGATCAACGCCGACGGCGACCGCGACCGCTGGTTCAACGCGCGTGAGGCCCTCGAGTACGGTTTCGTCGACCACATCCGCGAGTCGGCACTCGACGTGGCCGGCGGCGGCGGCACCGACCAGGCGTAGGCACCGAGAGAAGAGAGAACGAGCGAATGAACATCCCTGCTTTCGGCGGCACCGCATTCAGCGGCGTCCAAGCCCCGGGCTCGCGCTACATCCTGCCGAGCTTCGAGGAGCGCACGGCCTACGGCTACAAGCGTCAAGACCCCTACGCCAAGCTCTTCGAGGACCGCATCATCTTCCTCGGCGTGCAGGTCGACGACGCGTCGGCCGACGACATCATGGCCCAGCTCCTCGTGCTCGAGTCGATGGACCCCGACCGCGACATCATCCTCTACATCAACTCGCCCGGTGGCTCCTTCACCGCGATGACGGCGATCTACGACACGATGCAGTACATCCGTCCGCAGATCCAGACGGTCGTGCTCGGCCAGGCGGCTTCGGCGGCGGCGGTCATCGCGGCGGCCGGCACCCCGGGCAAGCGACTTGCGCTGCCGAACGCCCGCGTGCTCATCCACCAGCCCGCGATGGGCGAGGCAGGTCACGGCCAGGCGTCCGACATCGAGATCCAGGCCGCCGAGATCATGCGCATGCGCTCGTGGCTCGAAGAGACGCTCTCGCGCCACTCGAACCACACGCAGGAGCAGGTCAACAGCGACATCGACCGCGACAAGATCCTCTCGGCGAGCGAGGCGCTCGATTACGGCCTCATCGACCAGGTGCTCACCTCGCGCAAGAGCCTCCCGGCGCTGGCGAAGTAAACCTCCCAGCGTGACGAACGCGGCGGATGACTGGCTCCATGACAGCCGGGCCATCCGCCGCGTTTCGCTGTACTCGGATGCCCCGGTCGATCCATCGGCGTGGCCGGCCACGGTCCCGGCCGTCGCCCAGCTGATCGGCGAGGGCGGCTTGGAGTTCGCGCCGGGACTCACGTTCCTCGTGGGGGAGAACGGCAGCGGCAAGTCAACGCTCCTCGAGGGCGTCGCGATGGCCTACGGGCTTCCGCGCGACGCACTCGCCGATCCTCGCCTCCGTGCCCGGCGCGACGATCCTCGAACTGGGCGAGTGGGGCATCCGCCGAGTCGAGTGGAACGAACTCGAGCTCGTCTCACATTGGCGCGCGTATCTCGACGATCCACGGCGCTATCTGCGTCATCTGCTCGACTGACCAGCGTGGTTCGCGCCCGGCGAAACACGGTTCGTGTCGAATCCGCGGGCGCTACCCACCATGTGCCCGATCTCGGGCTAGGCTCGGAACAGACTCGTCGAGAGGGAGGCTGCGATGGCACGCATCGGGGAGAGCGCCGACCTGCTCAAGTGCTCCTTCTGCGGAAAGAGCCAGAAGCAGGTCCAGCAGCTCATCGCCGGTCCAGGCGTCTACATCTGCGACGAGTGCGTCGAGCTCTGCAACGAGATCATCGAGGAGCGACTCGCCGAGGCCGGCGAGACCGAGTCCGGTGAGTTCGAGCTGCCGAAGCCGAAAGAGATCTTCGGATTCCTCGAGGAGTACGTCATCGGCCAGGAGGCCGCCAAGCGCGCCCTCGCCGTCGCCGTCTACAACCACTACAAGCGCGTGCGTGCCCGCACCACGCTCACCTCGGCCGACCACCAGCGCGACGACGTCGAGATCGCGAAGTCCAACATCCTCCTCATCGGGCCCACGGGTTGCGGCAAGACCTACCTCGCACAGACCCTCGCCAAACAGCTCAATGTCCCGTTCGCGGTCGCCGATGCCACGGCGCTCACCGAGGCCGGCTACGTCGGTGAAGACGTCGAGAACATCCTCCTGAAGCTCATCCAGGCCGCCGACTACGACATCAAGCGAGCCGAGACGGGCATCATCTACATCGACGAGGTCGACAAGATCGCCCGCAAGGCCGAGAACCCCTCGATCACGAGAGACGTCTCGGGCGAGGGCGTGCAGCAGGCGCTACTGAAGATCCTCGAGGGCACCGTCGCCTCCGTGCCGCCGCAGGGTGGTCGCAAGCACCCCCACCAGGAGTTCATCCAGATCGACACGACGAACGTGCTGTTCATCGTCGCAGGCGCGTTCGCGGGGCTCGAAGACATCATTTCCTCGCGCGCCGGCAAGCGCGGCATCGGCTTCGGCGCTCCCTTGCACAACAAGGAAGACGAGGCCGACATCTTCAGCGAGGTCCTCCCCGAAGACCTGCACAAGTTCGGCCTCATCCCCGAGTTCATCGGCCGCCTCCCGGTCGTGGCCACGGTCGCGCCGCTCGACCGCGACGCGCTCATGGAGATCCTCACGGTGCCGAAGAACGCACTGATCCGGCAGTACCAGCGCATGTTCGAGCTCGACGGCGTCGAGCTCGACTTCGAGGAGCCTGCGCTTCAGGCCATCGCCGATCTCGCGGTGCTGCGTCAGACCGGTGCCCGAGGGCTCCGCGCCATCATGGAAGAGGTGCTCGGGCCGATCATGTTCGAGGTGCCCTCCTCCACGGGCGTCGCCCGTGTGGTCGTGACGAAGGCGGCCGTGCTCGACAACGCGGCGCCCACGATCGTGCCTCACAAGCCGCGCCGCGCCGAGAAGTCCGCGTAACGACGCGAGCTCGGTCTCGAACTCGATGCGAGCGCGACGCGACTAGTCGTAGACCCGCAGAACATGCCAGCGAGCGCCGTCATATGCGACGTCGAAGACGTGCGTCTCGCCGTCGGCGGCACTCGCCTGGAAGCGCCAGCCCGAGATCTCGAGCGGCACTCGGCCCGGCGAGACGTCGTGCGCCGAGAACGGACTCCACCAATCGCACGGGCCCACGAGCGCCGTTGGCATGTCGGTCACGCGAAAGCGGCGGGAGCGCCAGACGAGCCGCTCGGGTTCGCCGGCCTCGCTGGTCCAGATCTGGACGATCTCCTGCACGCGCGGCATGCGCACACCTCCACCGACATTCGAAGATATGTTCGATGATAACACCGCACCGACGATGTGCGATGGAGACGCTGCGGCTGCCGGCGCGCTCGGCAGCGGAGGACGGCGCGCTGAGCACGAGTGACCCCGCAGCGAAGCTACGCGAAGTGAGGAGAAGAGCTGCCGGTCAGGCCAGGTCGTCGTCGGTGCGTGCGCCGAAGACGATCTCGTCCCAGCTCGGCATCGACGCGCGGCCCTTCTTCGAGCCGCGAGTGCCCACGGGGCCGGTGCCCGACTTGCCGCCCCAGAGCGTGCGCGCAGCAGTGCCGGGCTTGTCCTCGGGCTTCGGCTCGGCAGGCGCAGGGCTCTGGGAATCGGGCGGCATCGGGGGCGCGAACGGCGACGGCGTCGGAAGCTGCTCGCTCGCTGCTTCGCGTTCGCCGCGGCGGCGCCGCAGTGCCTCGAGCAGGTCGGCGGTCTCGCCGAGGGTCTGCTGCGGCTCATCGGCTCGCTTGATCGCGGCACGAGCTGCGGCCGGGCTCGACGTCGATTGCGCGTTACGCGCATACGGCAATGGCTCGAGGTGCGGCGCGGTGTCGAACTCGCCCTGCTCGGTCTCCTCGAAGGTGAACGCGCCGCTGTCGAAACGCGACTCGTCGGCGTCGGGCCCGACGGCCCGAAGGCGGGGAATGAGCCCGCCCTTCAACTCACCCTGCTGGGAGAGCGTGACCGCCTCGGTGTTCAGCGGCTGCAGTGTCTGCTTCCGCGGCTCGAAGCTCCAGCGTGCGTCGTGGTCGATCGTGTCTGCGGTGAACTCGAGCTTGACGATCCAGCCGCGCTCGTCGTCTTTCCAGCTCGCCCAGCGTTCGCCGTGAGCGCCGAGCTTGGCGAGTCGTTCACGGATGACGCCACCGAACGATGCTGGCTCGTCGGCCGTGTCGACCTCGGCCACGACGTGCACGGGGACCGCGAGCGCCGATGTGACGACGTGTTCGCGCTCGGCGAGCACGGGGCCCTCGAACCTGCGAATGTACTCCACAGAGGCGCCAGTGACCTGTGCGACCTCTTCTGCGGAGAGTCCGGAGCGGATGTGGGACTGCACCTCGCGTGGCGAGGGCTTGGGCCCGGTGTGCTGTTCGGGCTGCGCCTGGCGGATCCGCGACTGCAGTACTTCGTCGATTTCGATCCGGAAGCGTGCGCCATCGTCGGATGCGGCGAGCAACGCGCCGTTCTCGACTCCGATTACCTTCAGTTCCTGCATCGCGGAAGCCCTTCCGTGCCCTCGTCTCCGCCCAAGGATGCCACGTATCAAGCGGTCCCGGCGGGAATAGCGCGGGCGCGCCGGAAGTTGCACGTGAGCGCCGGCCGGAATGGTCGACCGAATGGTTTGCTTACGCTGACGATTTGATGCAGACTATGGCCGCCGAATCTTCGGCAATAGAGGAAATGGACGGGAATGGCAACGGATTACGACGCACCGCGGAAGACCGAAGACGACTCTGAGTCGATCGAGGCTCTCAAGGAGCGCGTCCCCGACAAGATGTCGGGAGTGGTGGATGTCGATGACGCCGACAACCCCGGAGGATTCGACCTTGCCGGTGCCGACCTCTCCGACGTCGAACTCGACGTCGTGGTGCTCCCACCGCAGGCCGATGAGTTCACGTGTATGAACTGCTTCCTCGTGAAGCACCGCTCGCAGATCGACCATCAGACGAAGCTCGGGCCGATCTGCATGGAGTGCGCCTCTTAGGCGCCGCGCTCCGTAGGCTCAGGCCGTCGCGATCCATTGATCGCGGCGGCCAGTTCTGTCGGATGGCGCGTCGACAGGAGCCAGTACGGCGCCGGGTCGGCGGGGTCGGTGATCGGCACGCGCACGACGGGCTGCACCCAGCCGCGGATGACGAGGAAGGCGCGGGCATCGAGGCCGGTGCCGCGCTCGACGCGCGCCGCGGCATCCGTGGCGCCGACGGCGGTTCCCGTGTAGTCGAGTGAGATCTCGGCGCGACCCGCGCGCAACCGGCCGTCGTGCACCTCGATGACGGGCGCAGTGAACGACAGCGCGCCCACGGTGGCGAGGTAGAGCACGATGCCGGTCGCCACGCCTGCGGGCAGCGAGACCGGCGCCAGCACGAGGATGCTGGCGGGCACGAGCAGCAGGCTCACGGCGTAGATCCACGGCGTCGGCCAGAGTTTCTCGTGGTAGTCGGGCATGGGACTATTCGATCAGACTTCTGCACTACCCTCGAACAGTGACCGATTCCGTCGATGTTCTGATCACGGCCGACCGCCTACCGTCGTACGCCCATCCGGGCGATGCGGGCGCCGATCTCCACGCTGCCGAGTCCCTCGTACTCGCGCCCGGAGAACGTGCCACGGTCGGCACGGGCGTCGCCGTGGCACTGCCCGACGGCTACGTCGCGTTCGTCGTTCCGCGCTCCGGACTCGCGTTCAAGCACGGCATCACGATCGTGAACGCGCCGGGCACGGTCGACGCCGGGTACCGGGGCGAGATCAAGGTCGCCTTGTTGAACACGGATTCGAACGAGCCGTATTCGATCGACGTGGGCGATCGCATCGCCCAGCTCGTGGTGATGCCGGTGAGCCGGGCGAGATTCGTCGAGGTCGAGCGTCTGCCGGGAAGTCTTCGCGGCGAAGGGGGATTCGGCTCGACGGGATTCGGGGAGCACAAGTCAGGAGTGAACGCGTGAGCGACATCGAGAACATCGACGACACCCCCGTCGACCAGCCCAAGTCGGCCCCCGACGACCGCGAGGCCGCCGGCCCGTTCGACGAGGCCGAGGCGAACCCGGTTCGTCCCTATGTCGACCTCGGCGGCGTCAAGGTGCTGCCCCGCGAGGGCCTGCAATTGCGCCTCGAGGTCGAGGAGGGCACGAAGCGCGTGGTCGCCATCGGGCTCGACTACGCCAATTCCACGCTGCAGGTGCAGCCGTTCGCTGCGCCGCGCTCGAGCGGGCTCTGGCACGAGATCCGGGCGCAGATCGCCGACCAGATCGCCCGTCAGGGTGGCACGACGACCGTTCGTGAAGGCACCTTCGGACCCGAGCTGCTCGCGCAGATCCCCGTCGCGGCAGGCGAGGGCCAATCGGGTCACATGCGCCTCGCGCGGTTCATCGGCGTCGACGGCCCGCGGTGGTTCCTCCGCGGGGTGATCGCAGGCGAGGCGGCCGTCGAGCCTGCAGCCGCCGCGCAAGTCGAAGACCTCTTCCGCTCGATCGTCGTGGTGCGCGGCAACACGCCCATGCCGCCGCGCGACCTCATTCCGCTTCGCATGCCCGCGTCGTCCGCCGGCAGTCCCACCCCTCCCACCGCCTAGGCGCTGCGATGACGGATGCCGGCGCCGAGCGCGACCCCCGATCCGACGAGCGAGCGGATGCCGCGGCATCCGCGGGCGAGCCGAACGCGAGCCCGAACGGCGACGGCGCGACCGTCGCCGGAGACGGTGCGGGGGAGTTCGGGCGCCAGCTCGCCGCGGCCGCCGAGCGATCCGGACTCGGCCTCGCGCGCGGCGAGACGCTCACCGGCCGCGACCTGCTCGGCGCGCTCGGCGGCCTCCGCGGGCTCGCCGAGGCGATCCTGCCCGGGCTCGTCTTCCTCGTCGTCTACACGTTCACGCGCGAGCTCGTGCCCTCGCTCGCCGCGTCGCTCGGCCTCGCGGTCGTGTTCACGATCGTGCGGCTCGCCCGCCGCAGCTCGCCGACCCAGGCTATCGCCGGGCTCATCGGCGTCGCGGCATCCGCGGCCCTCGCGCTCTGGACCGGTCGCGCGGAAGACAATTACGTACTCGGCTTCTACACCAACGCCGCCTACGGCCTCGCCCTGCTCATCTCGCTCCTCGTGGGGTGGCCGCTGCTCGGGCTCATCGTCGGATTCCTCATGGGCGACGGCACCGCGTGGCGGTCAGACCGTCGCAAGCTCCGCGCCATGCAGCTGCTCACCCTCATCTGGCTCGGCCTGTTCGTGGCACGCCTCGTCGTGCAGGTGCCCTTCTACTTCGCGGGCAACGTCGAGGCGCTCGGCGCCACCCGCCTCTTGATGGGCGTGCCCCTCTATGCGCTCGTGCTGGTGTTCTCGTGGCTCGTCGTGCGGGTCGTGTACCCGTCGGCGCCGCGCCAGCGTGAGTGATAGAGTTATCTCGACGTCAAGATAAATCCGCACCCGTGCGGAGCCTGTCCCGGGCTACGGCGCTTAGGTTACCCTTGCTGGAACAGCCCCATGTCTGACGGAGAAGATGGAGTGCCGCTCGCGTGTTCGGGCCGCATCCGCGAAGGAGAGGACATCGTGTCTGCAGTGAACAGTTTCGGGGCGAAGGACACGCTCCACGTCGGTGAGAAGTCCTACGAGATCTACCGTCTCGACACCGTGCCGGGCCACGAGAAGCTCCCGTTCAGCCTCAAGGTGCTCCTCGAGAACCTGCTCCGCACCGAAGACGGTGCGAACGTCACGAAAGACCAGATCGAGGCGCTCGGCTCGTGGGTTCCCACCGCGGAGCCCGACACCGAGATCCAGTTCACGCCCGCGCGCGTGGTCATGCAGGACTTCACCGGCGTTCCCTGCATCGTCGACCTCGCCACGATGCGCGAGGCGGTCGAAGCGCTCGGCGGCGACCCCAAGAAGATCAACCCGCTCGCGCCGGCCGAGATGGTCATCGACCACTCGGTCATCGCCGACCTCTTCGGCACCGAGAACGCGCTCGAGCGCAACGTCGAGATCGAGTACGAGCGCAACGGCGAGCGGTACCAGTTCCTGCGCTGGGGCCAGACCGCGTTCGACGACTTCAAGGTCGTGCCGCCCGGCACCGGCATCGTGCACCAGGTGAACATCGAGCACCTCGCGAAGGTCACGTTCACCCGTGAGGTGGGCGGGGTGCTCCGCGCCTACCCCGACACGTGCGTCGGCACCGACTCGCACACGACGATGGTCAACGGCCTCGGCGTGCTCGGCTGGGGCGTCGGTGGCATCGAGGCCGAGGCCGCCATGCTCGGCCAGCCCGTCTCGATGCTCATCCCCAAGGTGGTCGGCTTCAAGCTCTCGGGCGCGATCCCCACCGGCGTCACCGCCACCGACGTCGTGCTCACGATCACCGACATGCTGCGCAAGCACGGTGTCGTCGGCAAGTTCGTCGAGTTCTACGGCTCGGGCGTAGCATCCGTGCCGCTCGCCAACCGCGCCACCATCGGCAACATGAGCCCCGAGTTCGGCTCGACCGCTGCGATGTTCCCCATCGACGACGTCACGCTCGACTACCTGCGCCTCACGGGCCGCAGCGACGAGCAGGTCGCCCTCGTCGAGGCGTACTCCAAGGTGCAGAAGCTCTGGCACGACGCCGACAGCGAGCCCACGTTCAGCGAGTACATGGAGCTCGACCTCAGCACCGTGGTGCCCTCGATCGCCGGCCCGAAGCGTCCCCAAGACCGCATCGAGCTGAGCTCCTCCAAGGCGGCGTTCGAGAAGGACCTGCTGAACTACGCGACCGTCGATCACGACCTCGTCGACCTCGAGGGTGCAGAGTCGTTCCCTGCATCCGACCCGCCCGGCAACACGCCAGAAGACGAGCACAGCCACCACGAGCACCACCACCGCAGCCACGCGCCGGCCACGGCGTCGAACCCGACGCCGGTGAGGCTCCCCGACGGGCAGGCGTTCACGCTCGACCACGGCGCGGTCGCCATCGCGGCGATCACCTCGTGCACGAACACGTCGAACCCCTCGGTCATGCTCGCGGCGGGCCTCCTCGCGCGCAACGCGGCGAAGAAGGGCCTGAAGTCCAAGCCGTGGGTGAAGACCACCCTCGCGCCCGGCTCGAAGGTCGTCACCGACTACTACGAGAAGGCCGGCCTCACGAGCTACCTCGAAGACCTGGGCTTCTACACCGTCGGCTACGGCTGCACCACGTGCATCGGCAACTCCGGACCCCTGATCGACGAGATCTCCGTCGCCGTCAACGAGAAGGACCTCGCGGTCTCGGCGGTGCTCTCGGGCAACCGCAACTTCGAAGGGCGTATCAACCCCGACGTGAAGATGAACTACCTCGCGAGCCCGCCGCTCGTGATCGCCTACGCCCTCGCCGGGTCGATGAACTTCGACTTCGAGGTCGACGCGCTCGGCACCGACCTCGACGGCAACGACGTGTTCCTGAAAGACATCTGGCCTGATGCGGCCGAGGTGCAGCAGACGATCGACAGCTCGATCAACAAGGACATGTTCACGCACCAGTACGCGAGCGTGTTCGAGGGCGACGAGCGCTGGCGCAACCTCGAGACCCCGACGGGAGCCACCTTCGAGTGGAACGCGGAGTCCACCTACGTGCGCAAGCCCCCGTACTTCGACGGCATGACCATGGAGACCACGCCGGTCACCGACATCGTCGGTGCTCGCGTGCTCGCGAAGCTCGGCGACTCGGTCACCACCGACCACATCAGCCCCGCTGGCTCCATCAAGGCCGACAGCCCGGGCGGCCGCTACCTCACCGACCACGGCGTCGACCGCAAGGACTTCAACTCCTACGGCTCGCGCCGCGGCAACCACGAGGTGATGATCCGCGGCACCTTCGCGAACATCCGCCTGAAGAACCAGCTGCTCGACGGCGTCGAGGGCGGCTTCACACGGGACTTCACCCAAGCGGATGCCCCGCAGTCGTTCATCTACGACGCGAGCCAGAACTACCAGGCTGAAGGCACGCCGCTCGTCATCTTCGGCGGCAAGGAGTACGGCTCCGGTTCGTCGCGTGACTGGGCGGCGAAGGGCACGAGCCTCCTCGGCGTCAAGGCCGTCATCACCGAGAGCTTCGAGCGCATCCACCGCTCGAACCTGATCGGCATGGGCGTCGTGCCGCTGCAGTTCCCGGCCGGCCAGTCGGCCGATTCGCTCGGCCTCGACGGCACCGAGGTGGTCTCCATCACGGGTCTCGAGGAGCTGAACGAGGGCGTCACGCCCCGCACGGTTCACGTGGTCGCCTCGCCGACCGGGCACTCCCCGGCGGGCAAGCAGGCGATCGAGTTCGACGCGGTCGTCCGCATCGACACGCCCGGTGAGGCCGACTACTACCGCAACGGCGGCATCCTGCAGTACGTGCTGCGCAGCCTCGTCTGACGCGGCCGACGACGTGGCGGGGTCGGACTCCTCGGAGTCCGGCCCCGCCGTCGTCGTTCAGGGCATCGTCCACGAAGTGACTCCGAGGTCGGCGAGCGCCATGGCGAATCGGTCGCCGAACAGCTCGAGGCGCGGCACGGGTTCGCGACTGAAGACGAGACGCAGATGCCGGTCGGCGACCGGTCCGCCCCATCCGGTCATGGGCGTCGCGGCGACGCGACGGCGGAGGAGTGCGTGCGACAGCGCGCCGGGTTCGACCCCGAGCGCGCGTGAATCGAGGATCTGCGACCAGCCGCCTGCTGCAGTGAGCATGGGCAAGCCTCGCAGCTGCTCGCAGACCGTGTCGCGTCGGCGCTGCCACTCGGCGAGACATCCGGCAAGACCGTCGTCGTCAGCGGTGAGCGCTGCGAGCGCACCCGCCTGCGCGATACCACCGACAACGACGCCGTTGTAGATGTGCACCACCGAGAGGTCGGACATGACCGCCTCGGGGGCGACCAGCCATCCGATCCGCCATCCGATCATGCGCTGCTCGAGCGAGACGGTGCCGACCACGATGGTCCGTTCGCGCATGCCCGGGTACGACGCAGGATGGATCACCGCGCCGTGGTCGAAGACGATTCCCTCCATCAGAGCCCAGTAGATGAGCCACAGATCGTGCTCGACGCAGAGTCGGGTGATCTCCCGCCACTCGGCGTCCGTGAGCAGGTATCCCGACGGGAACGATGGATTCTGCAACATGATCGCCCGCGTGGCGGGTCCGACGGACGCCGCGAGTTCTTCGAGGTCGAGTCGCCAGGCGCCCTCCAGGGCACGCATGGGCACCGCCCGTGGCCGAGCCCCGGCGAGGAGGACGCGGTTCAGGATCCCCGCGTAGGTGGGATCGGTGATGATGACTTCGTCCCCGGGGTCAGTCACGGCCAGCAGTGCGTCGAGCAGGCCATCCCCATCGCTCGACGTGATCACGACCTCGCTCTCGGGATCGTATTCGACACCCGATCGCGCTCGCACGCGATCCGCGACGGCGCGACGGAGGTCGTGGCGTCCGGTGAACGGCAGATACGAGTTCGCCGACGGGTCGCCTACCGCGGCCTTCGTCGCCTCGATGGCCTCTCGCGGCGGGGGCGAGTCGGTGTCGAGGTTCTCGAGTCGGAGGACGTCGGGATCGTCGCCCGCCGCTGCCGCGACCCGGTCGCTGCTGAATCCCGCGACGTCGGCGAGTCGCGCTGGGCGGACCGTCATGACAGCCTCCCGTCGGCCCGCATCACTGTCGGACCACCACGTCATTCTCCTCCCTGGTTCGGGCACCGCACCAGAGTCGAGTGAGCGATCAAACGGCGTCGCGTAGAATCGATGGATGCCCCTTCCTGCTGGGGCTTGGTGAAAGGTGCTTCCCGGATGACCCTGCTCGAGACCATCTCCGGACCGCGCGACCTCGATGCGCTGAGTACCGAAGAGCTTGAGCAACTCGCACGCGAGATCCGCGAGTATCTCGTGGCATCCGTGTCGAAGACGGGTGGTCACCTCGGCCCGAACCTGGGCGTCGTCGAGCTCACGATCGCCATCCACCGGGTCTTCGACTCACCGCGCGATGCGATCGTCTTCGACACCGGCCACCAGTCGTACGTGCACAAGCTCCTCACGGGGCGCAGAGACCTCTCGACCCTTCGCCAGACCGGGGGCCTCGCCGGCTATCCGCAGCGTTCCGAGTCCGAGCATGACATCGTCGAGAGCTCGCACGCGTCGAGTTCCCTCTCCTGGGCCGACGGCATCTCGAAGGCGTTCGAGATGACCGGGCAGCACGACCGCCACGTCATCGCCGTGGTCGGCGACGGCGCCCTCACCGGCGGCATGACGTGGGAGGCGCTCAACAACATCTCCGACGACAACACGCGCAAGCTCATCGTCATCGTCAACGACAACGGACGCTCCTACGCTCCGACCATCGGTGGCATGGCACGGTTCCTCAACACCGTGCGCACGAAGCAGACGTACCGCAACCTGCACCTGTCGAGCCGTCGTGCGTTCGATCGCCTCGGCGAGCCCGCGCGCGCCTTCTACCGCGGTGTGCGCGGCGGCCTGCACGGGTTCCTCAGCCGCTTCACCGGCAACGAGGCGCTCTACTCGAACCTCGACATCAAGTACATCGGCCCGATCGACGGCCACGACGAGCACGCAATGGAAGCCGCACTGCGCCAGGCACGTGAGTACGGCGCCCCCGTGATCGTGCACGCGATCACCGACAAGGGCCGCGGCTACGAGCCGGCCCTCCGCGACGCCGCAGACCAGTTCCACGCCGTCGGCCAGATCGATCCCGAGACCGGTGAGTCCCTCGAACCGGCGTCGTCGCCGGCATGGACCAACGTCTTCGCCGATGAGCTCGTGAACCTGGCCGAGCACAACGAACGGCTCGTCGGCATCACCGCGGCGATGCTGCGACCCACCGGGTTGCACCGCATGGCGGAGCGATTCCCGACCCGCGTCTTCGACGTCGGCATCGCCGAGCAGCACGCCGCCACGTCGGCGGCCGGGCTCGCCTTCGGCGGGCTGCATCCCGTCGTCGCCGTCTATGCGACCTTCATCAACCGTGCGTTCGACCAGGTGCTGATGGATGTCGCGCTGCACAAGGCGGGGGTGACGTTCGTGCTCGACCGCGCCGGCGTCACCGGTCCCGACGGGCCGAGCCACCACGGAGTGTGGGACCTCTCGATCCTGCAGGTCGTTCCCGGCATTCGCATCGCTGCCCCCCGAGACTCCGTGCGCCTTGCGGAAGAGCTCGGCGAGGCGGTGGCCGTCAACGACGGGCCGACCGTGTTGCGATTCCCGAAGGGCACCGTGGGCGTCGACTACGACGCGTTGCGCCGCACCGACGACGGTGTCGACGTGCTCGCCGAATCGGGCCGCAACGACGTGCTCATCGTCACGGTCGGACCGATGGCCGGCATCGGCCTCGCGGTCGCCGAACGCCTCGAGGCGCAGGGCATCGGCGCGACCGTCATCGACCCGCGCTGGGTGGTGCCCGTGCCGCGGAGCCTCATCGATCTCGCCGCCGAGCATCGCATCGTGGTGAGCCTCGAAGACGGCATCCGCGTGGGCGGCATCGGCACCCGCATCCGTCAAGACCTGCGCCAGGCAGGGGTCGACACCGCGGTGACCGAGGTCGGGTTGCCCGACGAGTTCCTCGACCACGGATCGCGCGCCGACATCCTCGAACGCGTCGGCCTCACGCCGCAGCACATCGCGCGCGACGTCACCGCGATGGTGCTCGGCTCGAAGCTCCCGCACGCCCGGGGCGTGTCGACCGACACCGGATCCACCACCGTGCGCGCGGGCGGCGAACGCTGAGCCCCCGGAGTCTCGCGGTCGTGGTCACGGCCTGAGCGCGAGCATCCGCGCAGATGGAAGCGGCCCCCGACATCTGTCGAGGGCCGCTTCGTCGTCTCGGCTACGCGCCGACACCCTTGATCGGCGGGTGGTGGAACGTGTCTCCGAAGACCCGTTCGCTCGCGCCCACGCGGTCGAGATAGGGCGTCACGCCGCCCATCTGGAAGGGGAAGCCCGCGCCGAGGAGCATGCAGAGGTCGATGTCCTCGGGCGCCTCGACGACGCCGTCTTCGAGCATGCGGTGCACTTCGTCGGCGAGACCGTCTTGCAGGCGCGTCAGGATCTCGTCGGCCGTCAACGGGTTCTTGCCGCCAGACACGAGCTTGAGCGCGCCCTTGTCGAAGCCCTTGACCTTGCCCTTGTCGTCTTTGTCGAGGAGCTTGCCGTGGTCGGCGAGCTTGTGCAGGTTCTCGCTGCGGTAGAACCGATCGGGGAACGCCGCGTGGTGGGTGTCGAGCACGTGCGCGCCGACCTTGAGTCCCACGAGGTCGAGCAGCTGCGACGGAGGCATCGGCAGGCCGAGGGGCGCGATGGCCTCATCGACGACCTCGAACGACGTGCCGTTGTCGACGGCGTGCATCGCCTCGCCGAGCAGCTTCGCGAGCACGCGATTGACGACGAAACCGGGCGTATCGGCGGTGATCACGGCGTTCTTCTTCAGGTTCTTCGCCGTGACCATCGCGGTCGACAGCGTCGCATCATCGGTGTGCGGGGTCTTCACGACCTCGATGAGCGGCATGACCGCGACCGGCGTGAAGAAATGGAATCCGACGACCCGCTCGGGGTGCTTCAGCTTGGCCCCGATCTGCTCGACCGAGAGCGACGACGTGTTCGTGGCGAGCACGGCCTCGGGGGAGACGAACTGCTCCACCTCGGCGAACACGTTCTGCTTGATCTCGAGCTCTTCGAAGACCGCCTCGATCACCCAGTCGCAGTCCGCGAAATCGGCCTTGTCGGTGGTGCCGGTGACGAGCGCCTTCAAGCGGTTCGCCTCATCGGGGGAGATCCGGCCCTTGCCGAGGAGGGCGTCGATCTCGTCGGCGATGTGGGCGACGCCCTTGTCGACGCGCTCCTGGTCGAGGTCGGTGATGACGACCGGAACCCGGAGACGACGCACGAACAGCAGGGCGAGCTGGCTCGCCATGTATCCGGCACCGAGCACGCCGACCTTCGTGACCTTCTTCGCGAGCGCCGTGTCGGGCGCGCCGGCGGGCCGCTTCACCCGCTTCTGCACGAGATTGAAGGCATAGACGGATGCCTGGAGCTGGTCGCCTGCGATGAGCTCGGCGAGCGCCTCGTCTTCACGCGCGAATCCCTCGGCCTTCGTGCCGCTCTTCGCAGCCTTCAGCAGGTCGAGCGCGGCGTACGGCGATTTCGGCACCGACCCGATGCGACTCTTCAGCATCTTCGAGGCGATGCCTATGGCGACATCCCACTTCACGAGCCGCTCGACCTTGCCTGGCTCATTCGGGCGCTTCACCTTGATGCGCCCTGACACGACCCCGTCTGCCCACCTGATCGAGTCTTCCAGGAAGCTCACCGACGGGAACAGTGCGTCGGCGATGCCGAGTTCGAGCACATCCGACGCCTTCAGCATGCGGTTCTGCTTCAGCGGGTTCTCGATGACGACCTTCAGCGCGTTCTCGATGCCGATGAGGTTCGGCAGGAGGAAGGCGCCGCCCCAACCCGGGATGAGCCCGAGGAACACCTCGGGAAGTGCCACGGCGGGAACCGAGGCGTCCACCGTGCGGTAGTCGGCGTTCAGCGCGATCTCGAGGCCGCCACCGAGCGCGAGGCCGTTGATGAAGGCGAACGACGGCACGCCGAGTTCGGAGGCCTTGCCGAGCGCATAGTGCCCGAGCTGTCCCATCTTGCGCGCGGTCTCGGCGTCGGGGATCTCGGCGACCTTGGTGAGGTCGGCGCCCGCGGCGAGGATGAACGGCTTGCCGGTCACCGCGACCGCGTGGATCTCACCCGCCGACGCGCGTGCCTTCAGGGCGTCGAGCGTCTTCGCGTACTCGAGCAGCGTGACCGGGCCGAGGGTGTTCGGCCGGGTGTGGTCGCGTCCGTTGTCGAGGGTGACGAGGGCGAGGGTCTTGCCGTCGGAGAGTGGGATGTCGCGCACGAACGAACGGGTGACGACCTCGTCGTCGGAGAGGGCGGCGAGCGAATCGAAGTCGATGGTCGTGTAGTCGGTCATCCGCGGGCCTTCTTCGCCTTCTTGTTGAAGTTCGGGTTCTCCCAGATCATGGTGCCGCCCTGGCCGAGGCCGACGCACATGCTCGTGATGCCGTAGCGCACATCGGGACGCTCGGTGAACTGGCTCGCGAGCTGGTTCATGAGGCGCACGCCGGAGGAGGCGAGCGGGTGACCGACGGCGATCGCACCGCCCCACGGGTTGACCCGTGGATCGTCGTCGGCGATGCCGTAGTGATCGAGGAACGAGAGCACCTGCACGGCGAACGCCTCGTTCATCTCGAAGAGGTCGATGTCGTCGATCGAGAGGCCCGCCTTGCGCAGCGCCTTCTCGGTCGCAGGGATCGGGCCGATGCCCATGATCTCGGGGTCGACGCCGGCGAAGGCGAAGCTCACGAGCTTCATCTTCGGGGCCAGTCCGAGCTCCTTCGCCGCGGCGCCGGAGGCGAGGATCGCCGCCGTCGCGCCGTCGTTCAGGCCGGAGGCGTTGCCCGCGGTGATGCGGCCGTGCGGACGGAACGGCGTCTTCAGCGCGGCGAGGCCCTCGAGGGTCGTCTCGGGGCGCATCATCTCGTCGCGCGTGGCGAGGCCCCAGCCCTCATCGGTGCGGATCGCGATCGGCACGAGGTCCTGTTGGATCTTTCCGGCGGCGTAGGCGGCAGCCGTCTTCTGCTGGCTCGCCATCGCATACCGGTCGCTTCGCTCCTTCGTGAGCTGCGGGAACCGGTCGTGGATGCGCTCGGCGGTCGCACCCATCACGAGGGCGTCCTCGCCCACGAGGCGCTCGCTCAGGAAGCGCGGATTCGGGTCGACGCCCGAGCCCATGGGGTGGTGGCCCATGTGCTCGACGCCGCCCGCGATGGCGAGGTCGTACATGCCGAATCCGATCGAGCCCGACATCATCGCGGTGGCCGTCATGGCGCCGGCGCACATGCGGTCGATCGAGAAGCCCGGCACGGTCTTCGGGAGCCCTGCGAGCAGCGCTGCCGTGCGACCGAGGGTCAGGCCCTGGTCGCCGGTCTGCGTCGTCGCCGCGATCGCGACATCGTCGATGCGATCCTTCGGCACGTTCGGGTTGCGCTCGAGGAGCGCGACGATCGCCTTCACGACGAGGTCATCGGCTCGGGTGTTCCAGTACATTCCCTTGTCGCCGGCCTTGCCGAACGGGGTACGGACCCCGTCGACGAACACGACTTCAGCTTGATCAGCCACGCTGCAGCTCACTTTCGATCAGGATGACTCGATCCTACGAAGCGCGTTGTGGGCCGTTGAATCGCTTGACGGAACCTACGAAGCGCTCGTCGCGGCGTCCTCGACGGTTTGTGCCGCCTCGACAAAGGCATCGGCGATTGTCTGTGAGGTTGCCTCAACCTGCCACGGTCGGGCGCCCAGCTTGGCGAGCGCCTCGCCGACGGTCTGGGCGGTCACCTCGGCAGGCGGATTCCACGCGACGCGTCGCAAGTGGTCGGGAGTGAGCAGGTTCTCAACCGGCATCTCGACTTGCTCGGCGAGGTCGAGGACTCCCGCACGTGCGATGCGAAGCCGTGCGTCAGCCTCGGGGTTGCGCGCCGCCCAGGCGCGCGGCGGAGGTGGGGAGTCGCTCGGCACGCGCACGGCCGGCAGGTCGGTGGTCGAGAGGCCACGCTCGACGGCCGCCCACCAGCGATCGAGCTCGGAGCGGCTCGCTCGCCCATTGAACTCGCGGAGATCGGCGAGGGCACGTCGCGACGTGGGCATCACGCGGACTGCGGCCAGCAGGGAGGCATCCGGAACCAGGCGGCCGGGAGCCACATCGAGCTCGGAGGCGAGCGCATCGCGTGTCAGCCACAGCTCGCGCGCGACCGCCAGGTTGCGGGGGTTGCGCATCGCGTGGATGCCCGAGAGGCGCCGCCACGGCTCGGCAGCTGCAGGCTTCGCCTCTTTGTGCAGCACTGCGTCGAACTCCTGAGCGGCGATGTCGGCCTTGCCGGTCTCATTGAGACGTTCGCCGAGCTTCTCCCGGATGTCGATGAGCAGCTCGACGTCGAGCGCCGCGTAGCGGAGCCACGACTCGGGCAACGGGCGGGTCGACCAGTCGGATGCCGAATGCTCTTTCGCGAGCCGGATGTCGAGGAGCTCCTCGACGACCGAGGCGAGCCCGACGCGCGGCATCCCGAGCAGTCTCGCGGCGAGCTCGGTGTCGAAGATGCGCTCGGGATCGAGGCCCACCTCACGAAGGCACGCGAGGTCTTGGCTCGCCGCGTGCAGCACCCATTCCTCGGAGTGGATGGCACCCTGGAGGGCCGAGAAGTCGGGGATCTGCGGCGGATCGAAGAGGAAGGTGCCGGATCCGCGGCGGTACATCTGAATGAGGTAGGCGCGCTGCGAATAGCGGAAACCGCTCGCGCGCTCTGCGTCGACCGCGATCGGACCTTCACCGCCGGCGAGACGCGCAACGGCGTCGTCGAACTCGGCGGGAGACTCGATCACCCGGAATTCATCCACGGTTGGACCTCCGACGGGGTAGGGCGGTCACCCCTTCCGATCTGGGTGGCAGTCCTGCCAACATGCACAACAATTCGCTCCAGCCTTCCACATGTGCGCCCGCTGACGAATCGAGGGGGGTCCAGGAGGCTCGCAACTCGATCTGCGCACCGTCGCCCTGGCGCGCGAGTTCGCCGAATCCCGTGGAGAGGATCTTCGTCGCGGTGCCGGATGCCGCGATGTATCGTGCGCCGCGCGCATCGAGTGCATCGACGAGCCACGACCACGCGACATCCGCGAGGAACGGGTCGAGCCCGATGTCGGTCTCGAGGGGCGCCTGCGCGAAGCACACGACCCGGAACCGGCCGCCCCACGCCTCGGGCTCACTGGGATCGTAGAGGAGCACGAAGCGTCCGGTGCCGAGTTCGGAGTCGTCGCCGTGGCGGCTCGGCATGACATCCGCCGACAGCGCCACGGCGTACGGGGCGAGGGAGCCCGGCGCCGGAATCTCGGTGACCACGAGCTCAGGCCGCAGCGAGGCCGCACGCAGCGAGTCGAGTGCGGCCGCGAACTCGGGCGGCGGAGCGATCGCAGAGTCGGGCACGAGTGCAGACTAGAGTCTCGACTGGGGCGGATGCCGACGGCACGCCGCACCGCATCCACACGATGACCGCTTCGCTCTGGGAGGGCAACGGATGAGTCGGCGCGAGAGCACAGGACGGATGATCGGGATCGCAGCGGGGGCTTCGGCACTCCTCATCGCCGCGGTCGCTGCGCTGACCGCGGCAGTCACCGTGCGTTTCGCGCGCAAGGTCGTGATTCCGATCTCCACTCGGGAGGAAGACGTGCGCGTCGTCGGGGTCGACCTCGCGAGCGGCGAGATCACGCTCGCGGCATCCGACGAGGCCCGCATGGGCGGACGGTACGGCTTCTGGTTCGACCGCGACGCCGGTCACGCCCGGCTCGGCGACGTCATCGACGAAGGCCACCGCACTGTGCGTCGCCGCATCGAGTCCGTCGACTTCGGGCGCCTCGAGCGCACGTCGCGTGGGCGCATGAACGCGTCGTACCATCTCGGTCCGTGGGAGCTCGGCCACCCGTACGAGAACGTGGTCGTCGAGACGTCGCTCGGCCCGGCGCCCGCGTGGCTGGTGCCCGCGGAGTCGCCGTCGGGCCGGTGGGTGATCCAGGTGCACGGCCGGGGCGCGAAGCGTCATGAGGCCCTGCGCGCGGTCGAGCCCGCGCGGGAAGCGGGGTGGAACTCCCTGCTCATCTCCTACCGGAACGACGGCGAAGCGCCAGAGAGCGAGGATCGTCGCTATGGGCTCGGTGGAACGGAGTGGGCCGACGTCGTCGCTGCGGTGCAGTTCGCGATCGACCACGGGGCAGAGCGCGTGGTGCTCATGGGGTGGTCTATGGGGGGATCGATCGTGTTGCAGGCGGTGCTCCGCGCCGCTTCGGTGCGAGAGCGACTCGTCGGCATCATGCTCGACTCGCCGGCGATCGACTGGGTGGACATCCTCAGGTTCCAGGGGCGGGCCGAGGGGCTGCCGAACGGAATGGCCGATGCCGTGGCGCGCCTCCTCGGCGGACCGTTCAGCGGTGGCCTCACGGGGATCGCGGCTCCCATCACGTTCGCCGACCTCGACCCCGTAGCGCGCGCCGAGGAGTTCGCGGTGCCGATCCTCCTCATGCACAGCGTCGACGACGGATTCGTGCCGATCGACGGGTCCCGACGATTCGCCGCCGCGCGTCCCGATCTCATCGAGTTCGAGGTCTTCGAGGGTGCGCGACACACGAAGCTCTGGAATCACGACCCCGAGCGATGGACGAACCTCATCGAGGGCTGGCTCGCGCGGCGTTCCGAGGGCGTCGAACGGCTCGGCGACGAAGCAGAGATCGTCGGCTGAGGATCAGGCCGCGAGGCGCCGGCGCAACTGCCGCTTGGTGCGCGCGAGCATGCCCGTCATGCCGCGAACCCGCAGCGGGGAGACGGCCTCGCCGAGTCCGAGCGACTGCGGGTAGTCGTCGGGGATCGCGAACACCTCGTCGACCGTGAGACCGTCGAGTCCCTGCGCGAGGATCGAGGCGAAACCGCGGGTCGTCGGCGATTCGGCCGGCGCCGTGGCATAGAGGTGCACGAGCCCTTCGTCGACCTCCAGGAAGATGTACACCGGCGACTGGCACTCCTCGACACGCTCGAGCAGGTCGGGGTGGTCGGCGTATCGCGCCGGCAACGCGGGGAGCTCGTTCGAGAACTCGAGCAGCAGTTGCAGGCGATCGCGCACGTCGAGCGCGAGGAAGTCCTCGCGGGTCTCGGCGAGTCGGGAGGGCAGGGTCGTGGCATCCATCGCTTCTATTCTCCCATTCCCGGCTGCGACCCCGCCCATAGCGCCGGTCAGCGGCCCGGAACCTCGCCGCGATCGGCGCCCGTGACGATCGGCACGCGCACGGCGCTGCCCCACTCGGTCCACGATCCGTCGTAGTTGCGCACCTTCTCGAAGCCGAGCAGGTGCGTGAGCACGAACCACGTGTGGCTCGATCGCTCGCCGATGCGGCAGTACGCGATCACGTCGTCGCCGTCGGTGAGCCCGACCTCGGTGCGGTAGATGGCATCGAGCTCGTCACGCGTCTTGAACGTGCCGTCGCCGGCGGCCGCACGAGCCCAGGGCACGGATGCCGCGGTGGGGATGTGCCCGGCGCGAAGCGCGCTCTCCTCAGGGTAGGCGGGGGCGGTCGTGCGCTCCCCGTTGTACTCCTCGGGCGAGCGCACGTCGATGAGCGGGTTTCCGAAGTGCGCGAGCACGTCGTCCTTGAATGCGCGGATGGCGGAGTCATCGCGCTTCACGACGGGGTACTCGACGGGCGTCACCTGGGGGACGTCGGTCGTGATCTCGCGGCCCTCGGCGATCCACAGGTCGCGACCGCCGTCGAGAAGGCGCACGTCTTCATGGCCGAACAGCGTGAACACCCAGAGTGCGTACGCGGCCCACCAGTTGTTCTTGTCGCCGTAGATGACGACGGTCGAGTCTCGCGAGATGCCCTTCGAGCCGAGCAGCGCCGCGAACTGCTCGTCGTCGACGTAGTCGCGGACGACGGGGTCGTTGAGGTCGGTGTGCCAGTCGATCTTGACGGCGCCCGGGATGTGCCCGGTCTCGTAGAGGAGCACGTCTTCATCGGATTCGACCACGACGAGACCGGGTTGACCGAGGTGTTCGGCGAGCCACTGGGTGGTGACGAGACGCTCGGGGTGGGCGTACTCGGCGAACTTAGCTGCGGAGTCGAACTCGGCGGACATGGGACCTCCTGGGATCGTCCGATCGGACGGGCTGGGCGGGGGAGCGGACTAGGCTGTTGACCTGTCCACCTCGAATCTACGCGGCGCGGCGGTCGAAGTCAGTACCCCCGTCATCCGGTGCAATACGGGAGCCTCTCAAGCATGACCTCGGCATCGACTCACGTCCTCATCCGCCTCATCGAGCGGAATCCGTCGATCTCCGGTGCGGAGATCGCCTCCGAGCTGGTGCCGCCGCCGCAGTTCGAGCACGCGTCGTTCGAGTCCTATCGACCCGACCCCGACTTCCCCTCCCAACAGGAGGCGCTCGATCGGCTCGGCGAGTTCGCCGCGGCGTGGCGCGCGCAGCGTCCCGGCGGGTTCTTCTCGCGGAACCGCAAGCCCAAGTCCGAACTGCCCGGCGTCTATCTCGATGGCGGGTTCGGCGTCGGCAAGACGCACCTGCTCGCCGCGCTCTGGCACATCGCGCCAGGACCCAAGTACTTCGGCACCTTCATCGAGTACACGGCGCTCGTCGGCGCGCTCGGCTACGCGGCCGCGCTGAAACTGCTGAGCGGCGCACGGCTGATCTGCATCGACGAGTTCGAGCTCGACGACCCGGGCGACACCATGCTGATGACCCGGTTCCTCGGCGAGCTGATGGCCGGCGGCACGCGAGTCGCGGCGACGTCGAACACGCCCCCGAATGCCCTCGGTGAGGGTCGCTTCGCAGCAGCCGACTTCCTGCGAGAGATCCATGCCCTCTCCGCGAACTTCGAGACGCACCGCATCGACGGCCTCGACTACCGGCGCCGCGACACCGAGGGACACGCGGAAGCCCTTCCCGACACGGCCGACGTCACCCGCACCGCCGAGGCCCTGGCATCACGCGGGCACCTGGTGTCGCTCGACGGGTTCGACGAGCTCATCGCCCATCTCGCCACGGTGCATCCGGCGAAGTACATCAAGCTCATCGATGGCGTCGAGATCATCGCGCTCGACGGCGTGCGCGAGTTGAACGACCAGAACGCCGCCCTGCGCCTCGTTGCGTTCATCGACCGCGTCTACGACGCCGAGGTCCCCGTCGTCGCGAGCGGCATCCCCCTCGACGAGGTCTTCGACGACGAGATGATGGCCGGCGGCTATCGCAAGAAGTACTTGCGCGCGATGTCGCGCATGATCGCGCTGACGACGGGCGAATTGCCGCCACACGCGTGAATCGCGCGTCGATTCACATCGAACGCCCCGCGATCCGAAACATGCTGTTTACATTTTGCTCGTTTACGTAACGACCCGGAAACGGAACACGGTCCGAACCGAAACCTCCGCTGGTGAAACTGGGGCCCACAGGATCCCCCTGATTTCCGAGAGAGGTTCGAGATGGATCAAGGCAATACTGCGTTTCTTCTGATAATGGCGGCCTTGGTGCTGCTCATGACTCCGGGACTCGCGTTCTTCTACGGCGGCCTCGTCAAGGCCAAGAGCGTCATCAGCATGATGATGATGAGCTTCGGTGCCATCGGCCTCATCGGAGTGCTCTGGGTGCTGTACGGCTACGCGATCGCCTTCCCAGGGTCCGAGGGCGTCGTAGCGCCGTGGACCATCGACTGGTCGGCGCTCGGCTTGAACAGCCTTCTGGAAACTGCCGAAGATGCTGCCTACCCGCCGCTCGCATTCGTAGCATTCCAGGCGACCTTCGCGATCATCACGGTCGCGCTGATCTCGGGTGCGATCGCCGACCGTGCGAAGTTCGGCGCGTGGATGATCTTCGCCGGAGTCTGGGCGACGATCGTGTACTTCCCCGTCGCGAGCTGGGTGTTCAACTTCGGCCTTGCAGATGACGGAAGCTTCGCGTATGGCGGCTGGATCACCTACGGCATGCAGGAGTTCTTCGGCGTCGGTGCACTTGACTTCGCCGGTGGCACGGCGGTGCACATCAACGCCGGTGCCGCGGCGCTCGCCCTTGCGCTCGTCCTCGGCAAGCGCGTCGGCTTCTCGAAGGGCGCGCACGTGCCTCACAACCCGCCGTTCGTGCTGCTCGGCGCCGGTCTTCTCTGGTTCGGATGGTTCGGCTTCAACTCGGGCTCCGAGCTCGCTGCCGACGGCGCCGCGGCGCTCGCGTGGGTCAACACACTCGCGGCTCCTGCCGCAGCGCTCCTCGCGTGGCTCGTCGTCGAGAAGATCCGCGACGGAAAGCCCACCTCCGTCGGTGCCGCCTCGGGTGCGGTCGCGGGTCTCGTTGCGATCACCCCGGCCTGTGCATTCCTCACCCCGTTCTGGGCGATCGTTCTCGGCATCGTTGCGGGTGCGGTCTGCGCCCTGGCCATTGACCTCAAGTTCAAGCTCGGGTTCGACGACTCGCTCGACGTCGTGGGCATCCACCTCGTCGGCGGTGTCATCGGTACCCTCTACCTGGGCTTCTTCGCCAACGGCACCGGCCTCATCTACAGCGGCAGCTTCACGCAGCTGCTGGTACAGGCGATCGCGGCCTTCTCGGTCATGATCTACTCGTTCGTGCTGGCCTTCGCCATCGGCTGGATCATCCAGAAGACCATCGGCTTCCGGGTGAAGAACGAGGACGAGCTCGCGGGCATCGACCTCGTGGTGCACGGCGAAGAGGGCTACAAGCTCGAGACCGTCTGATCGACCGCTTGGTCCGTCGGGGGACCCGAGGGCGGTGAGGTAGTGTGCCGGTGTGTCGAACACCAGCCGCCTCTTCACCGCCCTCGGGCGTGTCATCAGCTCGTTTTCCCGAGGCGGTCAGCGGCACACTGCGACGGATGTCGCGAGCGTCGCGCCCGTCGCGATCGCGGAGCTCTCTCCGGGCCAGTCGGGCACGTTCGCCACGGTCGAGGTCGACCCGCGCCGGCTCCGCGGGGTGCGGCTCGCCTACGCACCGTCACGCGACGGCGATCCTGACCCCGGCGAGATCGTCTGGACGTGGGTGCCGTTCGAGGAACGCGACGGTCGCGGCAAGGATCGCCCGGTCGTGATCGTCTCGGCGGCGACTCCCGGCCCGGGATTCCTCGCCGTGCAGCTCACGAGCAAGCCGCACGACGGCGACCCCGACTTCGTCCCGCTCGGCGACGGAGCGTGGGATCTCGCGGGGCGACCGAGCTGGGCCCGCATCGACCGCGTCTTCCGGGTGCACGCCGACGGCATGCGGCGCGAGGCGGCGTCGCTCGACGCCGTTCGCTATCAACTCCTGGCCGACGTGCTGCGGCGACGCTACGGCTGGACCTGACGCTCTCGCCCACTGCCGCGCCCGGTCAGTGACGAGGCGGGCGATGCAGTCCGAACGGCGAGCCCTGGTCGTCGCGGCAGAGCCGGAACTCGCCGTAGATCGCGGCGGATTCCTCGCCATCGGCGTCTGCAACCGGCTCCGCAGTGCCGCCGAGGCGTTCGACTGCAGCGACGGCGGCGTCGAGGTCGTCGACCCGGAAGAAGACGTACGGTGCGGCTCCTTCATCGCCGCCGTGGACGCCCGCCGGCACACCGACTCCGCCGATGAGATAGCCGTCGCCTCCCGGGCCGGGTTTGAACGACCACCCGAAGAGCTTCCCGTAGAACGATCGGGCGGTCACAGCATCCGTCGCCCCGAATTCGATGAACGACACTTCGCCGGCCATGATGCCTCCTCGCGTCGATGCGATCCTGTGCGTCACGGTAGACGCCTGGAGCGTATGCCACAACGGGATTGCCCGGGCGGCGCGAGTTGCGCGTGAAACTGAAGAACGCCCCCAGTGGAGTGGGGGCGTACGTGGGCGATGCCGGGCTCGAACCGACGACCTCTTCCGTGTGAAGGAAGCGCGCTACCAGCTGCGCCAATCGCCCAAATGCTGCGGTTCCAGAACTCGTCGTGACCGCGGATTCGATACTAGCCGACGTGGCGGGCGGAATGCACATCGGGTGCGACCGGGGGACGTGTGACCATCGACACGCCCGGGAAATGGGCCCGGAATCTGCGACTGACCGGGAGGAACGGGCCACACGGCTGCCTCGGTTTGTGAATCGATCAGGGAATCCGTTAGAGTCTCTCTGCACGCAGAAATGCGGGCAATGCGGATGTGGCGCAGTGGTAGCGCATCACCTTGCCAAGGTGAGGGTCGCGAGTTCGAATCTCGTCATCCGCTCTGATCAGGATCGGGCGAAAGCCCGATTCCTGTTCTTTTGGTGGTGAACCCATGCACGGTGGATTGGCCGAGAGGCGAGGCAGCGGCCTGCAAAGCCGTATACACGGGTTCGAATCCCGTATCCACCTCCAAGCTGAGAATCTGTTCTCGACTTGGGCGATTGGCGCAGCGGTAGCGCGCTTCCCTGACACGGAAGAGGTCACTGGTTCGATCCCAGTATCGCCCACCACGAAGCCCCGGCTGTATGCCGGGGCTTTCTTGTTCCCGGGGCTATGACGACGCGATCTCGAGTACCAACGGCGGATGGCTGATGCGGGTGCTGAACCACGACCACGACTCGCCGGCCGTCTGCTCGATCGACGCGTTGACCTCCTGACTCGCGGGCACGTCCCGGAGGATGACCGTGATGACACGCCGGCCGCTGAAGCTGATCGATCCCGGTGCATCGACACTGCCGCTGCCCGCGTATCCGGCAGGTGAGAAGGTGGCCCGCGCCGGTGCATCCACCGCGAAGGTGAACACATAGGTGCCGGTGCCCGCGATGCCGTACGCACCGGGGTGGAAGTGCACGGAGACGACGGGGTTCCGGTTCGGCGACTCGCGACGGTCGAACCCGGCGTAGGGGGTGGCTGCGTCGGTCTGCACGATGGTCGGCCTGATGAGCGTGAGGTTGGTGCGCCCGCGGCCCACGGTGACGGTGGGGGAGAGCACTTGGATCGGCGCCCAGAAGATCGGGCCGTAGCCGAGCTCGCCCGCCCGGTGCTTCGTTGCCCAGTCCTCAGGACTGAGGTCGGTCTCGAAAGCGGCGATGTCCACGACCTGCCGGTCGAACTCGTCGCGTTCTCCTGTTGACGGTTCGGAGGTATGCATGAGGGAAACTCTAGAATCGGGCGGGCCGCGGTGCATCAGGGCGGGCACCGAGCCGGGCCGGGGCCGGCGCGGCGCCGCACTACAGTTGAAGGGTTCGTTTCGACTCACAGGGAGTGGTACACAGTGGCCGACGGCTTCGAGCTCTTCACCGATCGATCGGTTGTCGCGATGCGCGTCAACGGCGAGCTCAAAGACCTCGCGACGACGGTGACCGAGACCGATGTCGTAGAACCCGTCACGATCGACTCGCCCGACGGCCTCGACATCCTCCGCCACTCCACTGCCCACGTTCTGGCGCAAGCGGTGCAGGCGGTCAATCCCGACGCGAAGCTCGGCATCGGCCCGCCCGTCACCGACGGCTTCTACTACGACTTCGACGTCGCCGAGGCCTTCACGCCCGACGACCTCAAGGCTCTCGACAAGGAGATGGCCCGCATCATCCGCGCCGGCCAGCGGTTCATGCGCCGAGTGGTGACGGATGACGCGGCCCGCGAGGAGCTTGCGAGCGAGCCCTACAAGCTCGAGCTCATCGGGCTGAAAGGCGCGGCAGGACACGGCGAGTCGAGCGGCGACGACCACGAGTCGGTCGAGGTCGGCGCCGGCGAGCTCACGATCTACGACAACGTCGACCCGAAGAGCGGCGAGACCGTCTGGAAAGACCTCTGCCGGGGCCCGCACCTGCCGAACACCCGCATGATCGGCAACGGCTGGTCGCTCACTCGCATCGCCGCCGCCTACTGGCGCGGCTCCGAGAAGAACCCGCAGCTGCAGCGCATCTACGGCACCGCTTGGCCGACGAAAGACGAGCTGCGCGCCTACCAGCACCGGCTCGAGGAGGCGGCGAAGCGCGACCACCGCAAGCTCGGGCGCGAACTCGATCTGTTCAGCTTCCCCGAGGAGATCGGCTCCGGGCTCTCGGTGTGGCATCCGCGCGGCGGCATCGTGCGCATGGAGATGGAGCAGCATGCGCGCCGTCGTCACATCGCCGACGGCTACACCTACGTCTACACTCCGCACATCTCGAAGGAGGATCTCTTCCTCCAGTCGAACCACCTCGTCACGTACAAGGAGGGCATGTTCCCGCCCATCCGCATGGACGAGGAGCGCGACGCCGACGGCAACATCACGAAGCAGGGACAGGACTACTACCTGAAGCCCATGAACTGCCCGATGCACATCCTCATCTACAAGGAGCGCGGCCGCAGCTACCGCGACCTGCCGATGCGGCTTGCCGAGAACGGCACCGTGTACCGCAACGAGCTCTCCGGCGCCCTGCACGGGCTCACCCGGGTGCGCGGCTTCACGCAAGACGATTCGCACCTCTTCGTCACCCCTGAGCAGCTCGAAGAGGAAGCCACCAAGGTCATCGCATTCGTCATCTCGATGCTGCGCGACTTCGGCCTCGACGATTTCGAGCTCGAGCTCTCGATGCGCGATGACGAGAAAGACAAATGGATCGGCTCTGAGGAGTTCTGGGACTACTCCACGAACGCGCTCCGCAACGTCGCCCGCGCGAGTGGGCTCAAGCTCACTGAGATGCCCGGTGAGGCAGCGTTCTACGGGCCGAAGATCGACCTGAAGACGCGCGATGCGATCGGTCGCACGTGGCAGCTCTCGACCGTGCAGGTCGATCCCAACCTGCCCGAGCGCTTCGGCCTCGAGTTCACCGATCGCGACGGTCAGCGCAAACGCCCCATCATGATCCACCGCGCGCTGTTCGGCTCGATAGAGCGGTTCTTCGCCATCCTCCTCGAGCACTACGCCGGAGCGTTCCCGGTATGGCTCGCACCGGTGCAGGTCGTCGGCATCCCGGTCGCCGACGAGTACGCCGACTACCTCGGCGACATCATCGAGCAGTTGAGGCGGGCCGGCGTGCGCGCCGAACTCGACACGAGCGACGACCGCATGCAGAAGAAGATCCGCACCCACACCCAGCAGAAGGTTCCGTTCCAGCTCATCGCCGGTGAGAACGACCGCACGGGCAAGACCGTGAGCTTCCGGTTCCGCGACGGCAGCCAGGAGAACGGCGTCGCGATCGACGAGGCGATCCGGCGCATCCGTGCGGTCATCGACGAGCGCCGCCAAGTGGTCACGAAAGACGATCTCTGACGTGAGCGCATACCAGGCAGACGAATTCGAGGGCGTGCCGACGGATGCCGCGGCCGATCTCGCCGGCGTGCCCGATGCGTTCCAGCGCCTCTGGACGCCGCACCGGCTCGTCTACATCCAGCATGGGCAGCAGCCCGACGAGCACGCCTGTCCGTTCTGCCGCGCGCCCGAGATGAGCGACGAGCAATCGCTCATCGTCGCTCGAGGCGAGCACGCCTACGTCCTGCTGAACCTCTACCCGTACAACAGCGGCCACCTGCTCGTGTGCCCGTACCGCCACGTCGCGACGTACGACGAGGCGACGCCCCAGGAGATCGCCGAGATCGGCGAGCTCACGCAGATCGCGATGCGCGTCGTGAAGCAGGTCTCGCACTGCGACGGGTTCAACATCGGCATGAACCAGGGCCGCATCGCCGGAGCCGGCATCGCCGAGCACCTGCACCAGCACCTCGTGCCGCGCTGGGCGCTCGACTCGAACTTCTTCCCGATCATCGCCGGCACGAAGGCGCTGCCGCGCCTGCTCGGCGAGGTTCGGCAGGAGATCGCCGAGGCCTGGCCGGCCTGAACCCCGCGCGAGCGCCGTGTGGACGCCACGTCCAGCGAACGCTCCCGCGCACTCCACCGCGGCGGAGACCGCATCCATTCCGAAGACTAGGATTGACCCCATGACCGAGAGCTCTGTTCCCGCGCCCGTCGGCACGTCACTGACCGGCTCGAGCCGTGTCAAGCGCGGCCTCGCCGAGATGCTGAAGGGCGGCGTCATCATGGACGTCGTCACCGCCGAGCAGGCGCGCATCGCCGAAGACGCGGGCGCCGTCGCAGTGATGGCCCTCGAGCGCGTTCCCGCCGACATCCGCGCCCAGGGCGGCGTGGCCCGCATGAGCGACCCCGACCTCATCGAGGCGATCATCGCCGAGGTCTCCATCCCCGTCATGGCGAAGGCTCGTATCGGCCACTTCGTCGAGGCGCAGGTGCTGCAGGCGCTCGACGTCGACTACATCGACGAGTCCGAGGTGCTCTCGCCCGCCGACTACGTCAACCACATCGACAAGTGGGCGTTCAACACCCCGTTCGTGTGCGGCGCGACGAACCTCGGCGAGGCGCTCCGTCGCATCAACGAGGGCGCCGCGATGATCCGCTCCAAGGGCGAGGCAGGCACCGGCGATGTCTCCGAGGCGACCAAGCACATCCGCAAGATCACGGGCGAGATCAACCAGCTGAAGTCGATGTCGCGCGACGAGATCTACGTCGCGGCGAAGGAGCTCCAGGCTCCCTACGACCTGGTGCTCGAGGTCGCCGAGACCGGCAAGCTCCCCGTCGTGCTCTTCACGGCCGGCGGCGTGGCGACGCCGGCGGATGCCGCGATGATGATGCAGCTCGGCGCCGACGGCGTGTTCGTCGGATCCGGCATCTTCAAGTCCGGCAACCCCGAGGCGCGCGCAGCGGCAGTGGTGAAGGCGACGACGTTCTACGACGACCCCTCGGTGATCGCCGATGTGTCGCGTGGCCTCGGCGAGGCGATGGTCGGCATCAACGTCGTCGACCTCGCTGCACCGCACCGCCTCGCAGAGCGCGGCTGGTGACGAGCAACCTCCGCAGCGAATCGATCGCGCCCGACGATGCGGTCCACGCAGGACCGCGCGTCGGCGTGCTCGCCCTGCAGGGCGACTTCCGCGAGCACGCACACGTGCTCGCACGACTCGGCGCGCACGTATCGCTCGTGCGACGCCCCGAGGAACTCGACGCCGTCGACGGCCTCGTGATCCCGGGCGGTGAGTCGAGCGTCATGGACAAGCTGTCGCGCACGTTCGGACTCGCGGAGCCGCTGAAGGAGGCCATCGCGGGCGGGATGCCGGTTTACGGCACCTGTGCGGGCCTCATCATGCTCGCCGACACGCTGCTCGACGCGATCGCCGGCCAGCAGAGCCTCGGCGGGCTCGACGTCGTCGTGCGCCGCAACGCCTTCGGTTCGCAGAACCAATCGTTCGAGACCGACCTCGACGTCCCTGCGCTCGGCGAGACGCCGGTGCACGCCGTGTTCATTCGCGGCCCGGTCGTCGAGTCGGTCGGACCGGCAGCGACGCCGCTCGCATCGCTCGCGGATGGGCGCGTCGTGGCGGTCGAGCAGGGCAACCTCCTCGGCACGAGCTTCCACCCCGAGATCACGGGGGAGTACCGCTTCCACGAGTACTTCCTGGCGAAGGTCGCCGCTCGGGTCACTCCTCGATGAGTGCGTAGGCCGAGTGCTCCAGCTCGCCGTCGGGGAGTTGCGCGAGCACGATCTCGTTGCCGGAGTTGTCGAGCACATGGGCGAAGCTCGCCCCACCGCTGCTGATGATGGGTTTCACCACTCGCACGGCGAGATGCTCGAAATGGCGCAGCTCCGCCGCGAGATCGTCGGTGTAGAAGACGAGCGCCGGTTCTCCAGCGGTCTGGGCCCCGACGCGCTCGACGCTTGCCGGCGACGTCGCCTCGATCAGCCACAGCCCCGATCCGCGTTCGCCTGCGGGGCCGACGTGCACGGTGCGCAGGCCGGGAGCGACCTCGCCGTCGAAGAGCGTGCCGAAATCGAACGCCGCTCGGTAGAAGTCCCTGGCCTCGTCGAGATCGTTGACGAGGATGGTCGTGCGTCCGATGCTCAGCATGGATCGGAGCCTACACTCGCCCAATGACGCACTACATCGCCCTGCTCCGTGGCGTGAACGTCGGGGGCATCACCGTGAAGTCCGCCGAGCTGCGGAGCCTCTTCGAGGACCTCGGCTTCGACGAGGTGCGCACGGTGCTTGCGAGCGGCAACGTCGTGTTCGCGGCGACGACTCGGCCCGCGGCATCCGGATCCCTCAAACGACGCATCGAGCAGGCGCTCCGCGACCGCTTCGGTTACGACGCGTGGATCGTGCTGGTCACCGCCGAACAGGTCGAGCGGGTGATCGACGCCTTCCCGTTCGACGCATCCGATGCCGCCCGCCAGCCGTGGGTCGTGTTCGGCTCGGATGAGGGGGTGCTCGATGAGCTCGTCGCGTCGGCGAGGGAGCCCGACCCCGACGTCGACCCCATCGCCCGTGGTGACGGCGTCATCTACTGGAACCCCGCCAAGGGCACCACCACCCAGACCCCGTTTGCGAAGCTGCTCGCCAAGCCCAGCTTCAAGCCGACGACGACGAACCGCAACCTCCGGACCCTGCGGAAGCTGCTCGCCTGACCGGCCGCGACACCGGCGCTGACTTAGAATGGCTGGGCACGGCACGCGATGCCGCGCGCGAGGATTCGATTCAGGAGACGCATGTCCGGGCATTCCAAGTGGGCGACGACCAAGCACAAGAAGGCGATCATCGACTCGCGCCGTGCGAAGTCGTTCGCGAAGCTCATCAAGAACATCGAGGTCGCTGCGAAGATGGGCGGCGCCGACCTCTCGGGCAACCCCACCCTGGTCGACGCCGTGCAGAAGGCGAAGAAGACCTCGGTGCCGAACGACAACATCGACCGGGCCATCAAGCGCGGCGCCGGCCTCACCGGTGAGTCGATCGAGTACATCACGATCATGTACGAGGGCTACGGCCCCAACGGCGTCGCCCTCCTCATCGAGTGCCTCACCGACAACAGGAATCGCGCTGCTGCCGAGGTGCGCACGCTCATGTCGCGCAACGGCGGCACGATGGCCGATCCCGGCTCGGTCGCCTACAACTTCGCCCGCAAGGGCGTCATCGTCGTCGCCAAGACCGACGGCCTCACCGAAGACGATGTGCTCGGCGCGGTGCTCGACGCCGGCGCCGAAGAGGTCACCGACGAGGGTGAGACCTTCGAGGTCATCACCGAGGCATCCGACATGGTCGCCGCACGCACGGCGCTGCAGGAGGCCGGCATCGACTACGACTCGGCGGATGCCGCATTCGTGCCCGCGCTGAAGGTCGAGATCGACGCCGAGACGGCCCGCAAGGTGTTCCGCCTCATCGACGCGCTCGAAGACAGCGACGACGTGCAGAACATCTACAGCAACTTCGACCTGACCCCCGAGGTGCAGGCCGAACTCGAGGCGGAGTAGCGTATCGCCGTGCGCGTGCTCGGCATCGACCCCGGCCTGACGCGATGCGGCGTCGGCGTGGTCGACGTGGAGCCGAATCGCACCGCACGGCTCGTCGACGTCGTGGTGCTCCGCTCGCCTCCCGACCTGCCGATCGAGCAGCGCCTCGCGCGCATCGCCGACGGCATCGAGGCGATCATCGAGGAGCACCGGCCGCACGCGGTCGCCCTCGAGCGGGTCTTCGCCCGCAGTGACGTCTCGACGATCATGGGCACCGCGCAGATCTCGGGGGTCGCGATGCTCATCGCGGCGCGGCGGGCGCTTCCGGTCGCCCTGCACACTCCCAGCGAGGTGAAGGCCGCGATCACCGGATACGGCCGGGCCGACAAGAAGCAGGTGGGGGCGATGGTCGCCCGCATCCTCGGGCTCGACGAGGTGCCGAAGCCGGCGGATGCCGCCGACGCGCTCGCGCTCGCGATCTGCCACGCCTGGCGCACCGGCGGTGTCGCTGGCGCCGCCGTGCGCGACGGTCGCGCCGGGCTCACTGAGGACGCAGGCCTCACTCCGGCCCAGCGTGCATGGATCGCCGCCGAGCGCTCCGCCGCCGTGTCGGGGGCGGCCCGTAGGCTGAAGGAGTGATCTCCTCTCTTCGCGGCCGCGTGCTCACCGCAGCCGGCAGTTCGGTCGTGATCGAGGTCGGCGGCGTTGGGTTCCACGTCAACACCACTCCCGCACTCGCGCTCGCGAGCCGTGAGGGCCACGAGCTCGCAGTGCACACGACGCTCGTCGTCCGAGAAGACTCGCTGACCTTGTTCGGTTTCGCCTCGCGGCCCGAGCTCGACGTGTTCGACCTGCTCATCGGCGTCACGGGAGTCGGCCCGAAATCGGCGCTCGGAGTGCTCTCGGCCCTCTCGCCCGACCAGGTCGCCCTCGCCGTGCAGCACGACGACGACGCCGTCTTCCGCAAGGTGAGCGGCATCGGCCCGAAGACGGCAAAGCTCATCACCGTGTCGCTCGCCGGCAAGCTCGTCGCGACGGCCGCGCCTGCTGCGTCCACGGTCGTCACGGGCGGCGTCGCCGAGAGCGTGCTCGCGGCCCTCACCGGACTCGGCTGGTCGGAGCGGGTCGCGGCCGAGGCGGTCGAAGAGACGATCGGCGCGGCATCCGACACCGAAGCGGCATCCGTGCCCACGCTCTTGCGGTTGACGCTCTCGCGGCTCGGGCCGGCCCAGCACTCGGGCAGGACTCGATGAGCGACGCCGACCTCGACCTCACCGACCCCGCGCTCTCCTCAGAGGCCGAGCTCGCGTTCGAAGGTGCACTCCGCCCGAAGAGCCTCGAGGAGTTCGTCGGCCAGACCCGCGTGCGCGGGCAGTTGCAGCTGCTCCTCACCGCGGCCACGATGCAGCAGCGCACGCCCGACCACATCCTGCTCGCCGGCCCGCCCGGGCTCGGAAAGACGACGCTCGCAATGATCGTCGCGTACGAGGGCGGGCGACCGCTGCGCATGTCGAGCGGGCCCGCGATCCAGCACGCGGGCGACCTCGCCGCGATCCTCAGCTCGCTCGTGCCGGGGGAGGTGCTCTTCATCGACGAGGTCCACCGCATGGCGCGATCGGCCGAAGAGATGCTCTATCTCGCGATGGAAGACTTCCGCATCGACATCATGGTCGGCAAGGGAGCGGGGGCGACGTCGGTGCCACTCGACCTCGCGCCGTTCACGCTCGTCGGCGCCACGACCCGCTCCGGACTCCTCCCGAATCCGCTGCGCGACCGGTTCGGCTTCACGGCGCACCTCGAGTTCTACGACGAGTCCGAGCTCGAGCAGGTGCTCGTGCGCGCGGCGACGATGCTGGGGCTCAACGTCGATCGCGAAGCGCTCGCCGAGATCGCGGGGCGCTGCCGGGGCACTCCTCGCATCGCGAACAGGCTGTTGCGGCGGGTGCGCGACTACGCCCTCGTGCACGGCGGCCGCGCCGACATCGGTGCGGTGCGTGCCGCGCTCGATCTCTACGACGTCGACCCGCTCGGCCTCGACCGACTCGACCGCGCCGTCATGGAGACCATCCTCACGAGGTTCGGGGGCGGGCCGGTGGGCCTCAACACGCTCGCCGTCTCGGTGGGCGAGGAGTCGGAGACCATCGAGGCGGTGGTCGAACCGTTCCTCGTACGCATCGGCCTCATCACGCGCACCCCCCGCGGGCGGATGGCGACACCTTCGGCATGGCGGCACTTCGGGCTCCCCGAGGTCGGAGCCACCCTCGCCATCGATGACCTATAATCCTTTGAGGCGAAGCCCTCGCCGCCAATGACTTCGTGCGGTCGCCGCACACCGGAAGGTTCCTCCCCTCATGCCCTTCGATCCCTTCACTCTCATCATGCTCGCCGTCCTGGCGGTGCTGATCTTCTTCATGTTCCGCAACTCGCGCAAGCGTCAGGCCGACGCTCGCAACCTGCAGGAGAAGGTGCAGCCGGGAGCGAAGGTGATGACCAACTTCGGCGTGTTCGGCACCATCCTCTCAATCGACGAAGACGAGAACCAGGTGCTGCTCGAGACTTCGCCCGGCACGGTGCTCACGGTGCACCGCCAGACCGTCGCACGCGTGGTGGAGCCCAACACCGTCATCGCCGACGACGAGTCGCCGGCGCTCGAAGGCGGTGAGCCCGCGTTCGGCGAGCGCGTCGACGACGCGACCGACGAGACGCCCGACACCAAGAAGTCGGACGACTAAGCTCCCTACCCCGAGGCTCGGCTCGCGCGTCGTCGCGCGGGCTCCTGCAGAGAAAGCAGAAACGTGGCTGCACCATCGAAGCGGTCATCCCGCCCGACGCCCGTCCGCAAGGCCTGGCGTTCACTCACGTGGCTGGGTGTCATCATCGCCCTGCTCTTCGGCATCAACGCGGCCGGAGTGATCTGGGCCAACGGTTCATGGTCCCCGAAGCTCGCGCTCGACCTCGAGGGCGGCACCCAGATCATCCTCGCGCCCAAGGTCGAGAGCGGTGAGACCGTCTCGCAGGAGCAGCTCGACCAGGCCGTCTCGATCATCCGCCAACGCGTCGACGCCTCCGGCGTCGCCGAGGCCGAGATCAACACCGAGGGCTCGAACGTCGTCGTACGCATCCCCGGAGAGCTCGACGACCAGACCCGGGCCCGCATCGAGTCATCGGCGAAGCTCGAGCTTCGCGCGGTCCTCCTCGCGGGTGCCGCCACGAGCGAGTCGATCGATCCGAGTGCCAGCCCCGAGCCGACCGACGGCGCGGCCGAGGAGCTCGAGTCGACCCCGACGACGGAGCCGACCGACGGGAGCGACCTCGCGTGGATCACTCCCGCGCTGCAAGACGAGTTCGACACCTTCGATTGCGCGACGATGGATGACGCATCCACGAACGCCGCGCCGACCGACGAGCCGCTCGTGACGTGCGACGTCGAACGCAGCGTGAAGTACCTCCTCGGTCCGGTCGAGGCGAGCGGCGAGAACATCGTCGACGCGACGAACGGCACCGTGCAGACCCAGACGGGCGCCTCGACCGGCCAGTGGGCGGTCAACATCGTCTTCGACGCCAAGGGCACCGACGACTTCGCCAAGGTCAGCACCCGTCTCTTCGGCCTCCAGGGTGAGGGTGCATCGCCGCGCGACCAGTTCGCGTTCGTGCTCGACGGCGCCGTGCTCACGGCACCGCAGATGAACGGCGCGATCACCGACGGCCGACCGCAGATCACCGGCAGCTTCACACAGGCGTCGTCGAAGTCGCTCGCCGACCAGCTGAAGTTCGGCGCGTTGCCGATCAGCTTCACGGTGCAGTCGTCCGACACCATCTCGGCCACGCTCGGCACCTCGCAACTGCAGAGCGGCCTCGTCGCGGGCCTCATCGGCCTGATCCTGGTCGTCATCTACACGCTCTTCCAATACCGCCTGCTCGGCACTGTGACGATCGCATCGCTCATCATCGCGGGGGTCATCACCTATCTCATGATCACGATCCTGTCGTGGCGTGAGGGCTATCGACTCTCGCTCGCCGGCATCGCGGGCCTCATCGTCGCGATCGGATTCACCGCCGACTCGTTCATCGTCTACTTCGAACGCGTGAGAGACGAGCTTCGCGACGGCAGGCCCATCGTGGGCGCCGTCGAGGCCGGCTGGAAGCGCGCGTTCCGCACGGTGCTCGCGTCGAAGGGCGTGAACCTCCTCGCGGCGGTCGTGCTCTTCATCCTCGCGGTCGGCAACGTGAAGGGCTTCGCCTACACGCTCGGACTCACGACGATCATCGACGTCCTCGTCGTGATCCTCTTCACGCACCCGATGCTGCAATTGCTTGCGCAGACGAGGTTCTTCTCGAGCGGCCACCCGTTGTCCGGACTCGACCCGAACGCGCTCGGCGCTGTCTACCGTGGCCGTGCCGAGTTCCGCAAGCCCGTCGCCGTCGCACCACGAAAGGTGGCGTCGAGCTCGAAAGAGGCGCAGCGCCGCCAGACGATCGCCGAGCGCAAGGCCGCATCCGTCGGTGCCGGCTCTACGTCGAACGACGGGAAGGAGTCCTGATGGCCAGTCGCCTCACGACCTTCGGCAACGATCTCTACACGGGCAAGCGCTCGCTCAACTTCGTCGGCGGACGCAAGAAGTGGTACGCGATCGCCGGCGTGCTGATCATCCTCTCGGTGCTCGTGCCGGTGGTGAGCGGATTCCACTTCGGCATCGAGTTCCGCGGCGGATCGCAGTTCCAGATCTCCGGTGTAGCGCAGGCCGCCGCTGAGCCCGCGATCGAAGCGGTCGCCGAGGTCGTGCCCGACACGGTGGCCAGAGTCACCATCGTCGGCGCCGACGGCGTCCGCGTGCAGACTGACCAGCTCGCGCAAGACGATTCGCGAGCCGTCTCGTCGGCGCTCGCCGAGGCCTACGACGTGCCCGATTCAGAGGTCACGTCCTCCTTCATCGGACCGAGCTGGGGCGCGGATGTCACGAGGCAGGCCGTCGTCGGCCTGATCTCGTTCCTGCTGCTCGCCGCCATCATCATGGCGCTCTACTTCCGAACGTGGAAGATGTCGGTCGCGGCGATCCTCGCGTTGCTCGGCGACCTCGTCGTCACGGTCGGCGTCTATGCCGCGGTCGGCTTCGAGATCACCCCCGCGGCGATGATCGGCATCCTGACGATCCTCAGTTACTCGTTGTACGACACGGTCGTCGTGTTCGACAAGATCCGCGAGAACACGACAGAGGACGGCGCCGAATCGCGTCGCACGTTCGCCGAGTCGGTGAACCTCGCCGTGAACCAGACCCTCGTGCGATCCATCAACACGAGCGTGGTCGCGGCTCTGCCGGTCGCGGCGATCCTGTTCATCGGCGCGGGAGTGCTCGGGGCTGACACGCTCCGCGACATCTCGCTCGCACTGCTCATCGGCATTGTCGTCGGCACCTGGTCGACGGTCTTCATCGCCGCTCCGCTCTACTCGCAATTGCGCGAGGGTGAGGCCGTGATCAGCCGGCACGACCAGAGGGTGTTGAAGGAGCGCGAGCGGGCGACATCCGCGAATGCCGACCTCGAGGCGCTGCCGGCCACATGATGTTCGCGCCAGGCGTCAGCCTGCCGACGGGGACAGCTCTCCGGAACGGCGATAATTGAGTTCTGGAGGTGCTGAGCGATGACGGAGACCGGGGTCAACTCGACGGCATCGCTGCGCCGTCTGGTGCCGCGCATCTTCTCGAAGGCGCAGCCTTCCGGAGCAGTCGACACGCTGTTGCGCACGGTGCGGATGCATCACCCGAAAGCCGACATCTCGCTCGTCGAGCGCGCATACACCGTCGCGGAGCGCGCGCACGAGGGGCAGAAGCGCAAGAGCGGTGAGCCCTACATCACGCATCCGGTCGCGGTCGCGCAGATCCTCGCCGACCTCGGCATCGGATCGAAGACCATCGCCGCGGCCCTCCTGCACGACACCGTCGAAGACACGGCCTACACGCTCGATCAGGTGCGCGCCGACTTCGGTGACGAGATCGCGATGCTCGTCGACGGCGTCACGAAGCTCGACAAGGTCAAGTACGGCGACTCCACGCAGGCGGAGACCGTTCGCAAGATGATCGTCGCGATGTCAAAAGACATTCGCGTGCTCATCATCAAGCTCGCCGACCGGCTGCACAACGCCCGCACCTGGGGATTCGTCCCGGCGGAGTCCGCGGCGCGCAAGGCCACCGAGACGCTCGAGATCTACGCGCCGCTCGCGCATCGGCTCGGTATCCAGGCCATCAAGCTGGAGCTCGAAGACCTCTCGTTCGCGGTGCTCTACCCGAAGCTCTACGCCGAGATCGAGAGCCTCGTGAAGCAGCGCACGCCGCAGCGCGAGGAGTTCGTTCAGAACGTCATCGATCTCGTGAATGACGACCTGAAGAGCGCGAAGATCCGTGGCAAGGTCGTCGGGCGCCCGAAGCAGTACTACTCGATCTACCAGAAGATGATCGTGCGCGGCCGGGACTTCGACGAGATCTACGACCTCGTCGGTATCCGCGTGCTCGTGAATTCGGTTCGTGACTGTTATGCCGTGCTCGGCGCCATCCACGCACGATGGACCCCGCTGCCCGGCCGCTTCAAGGACTACATCGCCACGCCGAAGTTCAACCTGTACCAGTCGCTCCACACGACGGTCATCGGCCCGAAGGGCCGCGCGGTCGAGATCCAGATCCGTACCCATGACATGCACCAGCGCGCCGAGTTCGGCGTCGCGGCGCACTGGAAGTACAAGGAGCGGCTCGCCGCGGGCCGCACCGCCGACAAGCAGACCGGCGAGCAGAGCGAGACCGACATGGCCTGGCTCGCGCATATCTCCGATTGGCAGGCCGAGACCGCCGATCCCGGGGAGTTCCTCGACTCCCTGCGGTTCGAGATCGGTGCCAAGGAGGTCTACGTCTTCACGCCGAAGGGCCGCGTGATCGGCCTTCCTGCGGGCGCCACTCCCGTCGACTTCGCCTACGCCGTGCACACCGAGGTCGGTCACCGCACGATGGGCGCGAAGGTCAACGGCCGGCTCGTGCCGCTCGAGAGCGAGTTGTCGAGCGGTGACGTCGTCGAGGTGTTCACGTCGAAGAACCCCGACTCGGGCCCCAGCAAGGACTGGCTGGGCTTCGTGAAGAGCCCGCGTGCCCGGAACAAGATCCGGCAGTGGTTCACGAAGGAGCGCCGCGACGAGGCGATCGAGCAGGGACGCGATGCCATCGCGCGCGCGATGCGCAAGCAGAACCTGCCGCTGCAGAAGCTCATGAGCCAGGAGTCGTTCGCCGAGGTCGCGGCACAGCTGCACTACGACGACGTCTCGTCGCTGTATGCGGCAGTCGGCGAGGGGCACGTCTCGACCCAGTCGGTGCTCGAGAAGGTCGTCGCGCTCGTGCGCGACGTCGACGAAGGCGATGAGCCCGACCTGCCGATCCCGGTGCGCTCGCGGCCGCTGCCGCGCAGCTCCGACTCGGGTGTGCTCGTGCGCGGGGCTCCCGACATCCTCGTGAAGCTCGCGCGTTGCTGCACTCCGGTTCCGGGTGACGCCATCGTCGGCTTCATCACGAGAGGCTCGGGCGTCTCGGTGCACCAGGCGAACTGCCACAACGTGCAGTCGCTGATGCGCGAGCCCGAGCGCATGATCGACGTGGAGTGGGCGCCGAGCTCGAAGAGCATCTTCCTCGTGCACATCCAGATCGAGGCCCTCGATCGTGCCGGACTGCTCTCGGATGTCACGCGCGTGCTCTCGGAGCACCACGTCAACATCCTCTCGGCCAACGTCTCCACCTCGACCGATCGCCTGGCTCTCAGCCGATTCGTCTTCGAGATGGGCGACACGACGCACCTCGATCGCGTGCTCAACGCCGTGCGCCGCATCGATGCGGTCTACGACGTCTATCGAGTGAGCGACGGCTGAGCCTGCCGCACTGACCCGGCGCGACGTGCGCGGTCGAGTCGCTCGAGTGCGCGAAGCTTGTGCGGCATCCGTCGGGCCTCGTCGAACCGCAGCGCTACCTCGTCGGCAAGGCCGGGGCGGTCGGCGAAGAGCGTCGCGACGACGGATTCGGATGCGTCGTCGGTGAGCGCAGCGTCGCGCAAGAGGTCGAATGCGGTGCGAGCGACGGTCGTGCAGCGGGAGGGACCGAAGTCGACGATGTCGGCCTCGTTGATCGTGACCTCGCGGACGATCGACCGATGATCGCTGATGACCGCGATCCTCGACCGGTGCGGAACGCAGAACTGCGCAATCGCCGGGGGAGTGTGCAGGCCCCCGTACACCCACGCGGCCGACAATCGCTCGATCACGAGCGCCCGGGGTGCGCGAAGCGCCACGACGGCCGCGCGAAGCGCCGGAAGGTCGGGCTCGTCGATCGGGCTCCATCCGTCGTCGATCGCGACGAGCTCGCCGTCGATGCGGGCCGCGCAGAGTTCGGCGAGGGGGAGATCATCGGTGCCGAGCACCATGGGAAGTCGAGCCATGGAGCCCATCGTGCGGCATTCGGGGGCCTGTGGAATGCCGCCGAGCCGGAACTGTGGACAACCGCGAGTCATGGCGTGGCGCCGCGGCAGAGTCAGCGGCGCCGAGCGGCCCGCGGGGGCGCCGCTCGGCGCACGAAGGTCGGACGTGAAGAGTCCGCCTGCGATTCAGCCGCCGACGGCCTTCAGCCACGTGCGACGAGCCTCGAGCGCCTCGCGGGCGCTTGCCGCCGCCTTGGTATCACCCGATGCCTCCGCGGTGGCGAGTTCGTCTTCGAGCTTGGCGATGGCGTCTTGGAGCTGGCCGAGCATTCCCTCGGATCGAGCCTTCTTCTCAGGGTCTTCGCGCTGCCAGTGCTCGTCTTCGAGCGACCGCACGTGCGTCTCGACCTTGCGGAGACGGTCTTCGACGACGCGGACCTGATCGCGGGGGACCTTGCCGATCTCGTCCCACGCTCTCTGGAGGCGGTTCAACGACGAACGAGCCTGCTTCGGGTCGCGCTCGGCGAGGAGCTTCTCGGCCTCGTCGAGCAGCGCGAGCTTCTCGGTGAGGTTCGCCTGGTAGGCCTCGTCCTCTTGGGCGTCGATCTCGGCCTTGGCCTGGAAGAGCACGTCGCCCGCTGCCTTGAACTTCGCCCACAGGGTGTCGTCGAGCTTCTTGCCGGCGCGGCCGGCGAGCTTCCACTCGTCGAGCAGGCTGCGATAGTCGGCGACGCCGTCGGCGCCGCGGGGTGCGAGGGCCTCGGCCCGCTCGATGAGCTGCTGCTTGCGCGAACGGACGTCGCGGTGGGCGGCGTCGAGTTCGGCGAAGAACGCCTTGCGGTGCTGCTCGATCGTCGATCGTGCGGTGCGGAAGCGCTTCCAGAGTTCGTTGGCCTCGTTCTTGGGCAGGCGGGGACCGTCTTGCTGCTGCCTCTGCCACGTCGCGAAGAGCTCGTCGAGCTCCGCGGTCGCCTGCTTCCACTGCGTCTTGGCGGGATCCTGCGCGGCCAGCGCCTCGGCCTGCTCGACGACCCTGGTACGCTCGGCGATCGCCTCGGCCACGGCGGCCTTCGCCTCCGCCTGCTGCTGCTCGGTGAGCTCCTGAGCGGTGCCCGAGAGCGCCTCGAGACGGCGCGCGAGTGCCTCGAGGTCGCCGACGGCATTGGCACCGGCGACCGAGTCGCGGAGCTTCGTCACGGCCTTCGCGACATCCGCGGCCGGAGCGCCCCTACGAACGCGCTGCTCGAGCAGGGTCACCTGCCCGGCGAGATCGGCGTACTTGCGCTCGAAGTACGCCATGGCCTCCTCAGCCGAGCCGTCGGGATACTGACCGACGGCACGCTCGCCATCGTTCGTCCGCACGAAGACGGTGCCCGTCTCGTCGACGCGGCCCCACGGTTGCTGCTCTGATTCGGACACGGCCTCACCTTGTCGTAAGTCGGGTGCCGCCCGGGGGCGGCGTTGACGGCATCAAGCCTATTGCACCGCTCACGGGCGGCGAGGGCCTCACTCGATCGTGAACCCGCTGATCGTGACGGGCACCGCGGGGGCGCCGTCGCTCTGGCCGTCGGCCGTGCCGGCGTCGGTCACTCCCGCGCGAAGCGCATCGAGCCCGCTCGTGACGTGACCGACGACGGTGTAGCCGCCAGCCTCGTCGGGCGAGAGCGTCGTGTCCTCGTAGACGATGAAGAACTGGCTGCCCTGGCTGTAGGCGTTCTGCTGCTGGCGGGCCATCGCGATCGTGCCGGCGGGGTACTGGTTGTCGGCCGGCGCGTTCTCGACCGGGCCGTAGCTGTAGCCGGGACCACCAGAGCCGTCGCCGACCGGGTCACCGCACTGGAGCACCCAGATGTTGTCCTTCGTGAGGCGATGGCAGCCGAGTCCGTTGTAGAAGCCGGCCTGGATCAGGCTGATCTCGCTCGAGGCGGCCTGCGGCGCGGCGGCACCGTCGAGCTCGACCCCGAGGGGGATGCCGTTGAGCGTGAGCGTGCCGGTCCAGGCACGGCCCTCGGCGATGTCGGCGGAGGGCACATCGCCCTGGTTCTCGCCGGGAGGCGCGGACGGCGTGGGCGTCTCGGATGCCACCGGCTCGGGCGTGCCCGGTCCGCCGCTGAAGTAGAACAGCTGCGCGCCCGTCGCGAGGGCGAGCACAACGACGAGCGCGAGACTCGCGATGACGTTGTCGCGAGTGCGGCGGCGCTGCTTTCGGACGTGCACTTCCTGCCGGGCCTGGTAGGTGCGCAGGCGCACTCGTTCTTCACGCGCCTGTCGGTCGTTCGATGCCACGCATGCTCCTTCTCGGGACTCCTGCGTGCCGACTCTACGCAAGCCCCGGTGTGCGCACCAATCGCCGCCCCGTCCCCGCCCTGGGACATCGCCGGTTCGGCGCTCCTGCACGCGGGTTCCATGTCGGATGCCGCGACTACGCTGAGAAGCATGGTGGACTCTGGCCCGGGCCTGCGCTCCGGCGCTACCCCCCTCGCGGTGCGCATGCGGCCGACGAGCCTCGACGAGGTCGCCGGCCAGCGACACCTTCTCACTCCTGGTTCACCGCTCGTGGCACTCGCCAGCGACCGCTCGGGCGAGTCGGGCTCGGTCTCCGTCATCCTCTGGGGGCCGCCCGGCACCGGCAAGACCACGCTCGCGCAGGCGATCGCGCGCTCGTCGGGCCGCAAGTTCGTCGAGCTCTCGGCTGTCAGCGCCGGAGTGCGCGACGTCCGCCAGGTGATGGAGGAGGCGCGGGCGAGCCGCGATCTCTACGGGCTCTCGACAGTGCTCTTCCTCGACGAGATCCACCGCTTCACGAAGGCCCAGCAAGACGCCCTGCTGCCGGGCGTCGAGAACGGCTGGGTCATCCTCGTCGCGGCGACCACCGAGAATCCATCGTTCTCGGTCATCTCGCCGCTCCTGTCGCGTTCGCTCCTGCTCACGCTCGAACTCCTCACCGACGACGACCTCGGCATGCTCGTCGACCGGGCGGTGGTAGATCCGCGCGGGCTCGCGGGCAAGGTCGAGCTCGAGGCCGAGGCACGCGCTGCGATCATCCGGCTCGCCTCGGGCGACGCCCGCCGGGCGCTCACGGCCCTCGAGGCGGCGTCCGTGGCGGCCTCGCAGTCCGCCCCGACGGCCGAAGCCGAATCGGCGGCATCCGACGGCACCGAGACGGATGCCGCAGCGCCCGCGAAGCCCGTGATCACCGCCGACATCGTGGCGCGTGCCGTCGACCGCGCGCTGCTCCGCTACGACCGCAACGGCGACGAGCACTACGACGTGATCAGCGCGTTCATCAAGTCGGTGCGGGGGAGCGATGTCGATGCGTCCCTGCACTACCTCGCCCGCATGATCGAGGCGGGCGAAGATCCGCGGTTCATCGCGCGACGCATCATCGTGCTCGCCTCCGAAGACATCGGCCTCGCCGATCCGAGTGCGCTCGGCGTGGCGGTCGCCGCGGCCGATGCCGTGCAGTACATCGGCATGCCCGAGGGGCGCATCCCCCTCGCGCAGGCGGTCGTGCACCTGGCGACGGCGCCGAAGTCGAACGCCGCGTACCTGGGCATCGACCGAGCGATCGCCGACGTGCGCGAGGGCAAGGCGGGGCGGGTGCCAAAGCACCTCCGTGACGCGCACTATCCCGGCGCCAAGCGGCTCGGGCACGGCAAGGGCTATCGGTATCCTCACGACGACGCCATCGGCGTCGTTGCGCAGGAGTACCTGCCCGACTCGCTCCGCGGCGCGGTGTACTACGAGCCGACCGAGCACGGCAACGAACGTGACGTCTCGGCCCGCCTCGCGAAGATCAGGCGCATCGTGGGCGGCGAACGCTGATGCGCTCGGCGGGGCGTGGGCATCGGGCCTTCGGCGTGATAGCATATCCGTTGGCCTGAAGCCTGATTCTCGCGTGCGGCTGCGCGGTTTCCACGGTGAAGGGGCGAGACCTGTAGCCGGTCTGCCCGTGGCGAACCCCTCTGACAAGACTTCCGGCGCCCAGCGCGCCTGGAACACACCGTTTGAGATTCTTCCGAAAGGACATTCGTGTCGAACCAGTCACGCAGCAAGACCCGCCTCTCCCGCGCGCTCGGCGTCGCCCTGACCCCGAAGGCCGCCCGCTACATGGAGAAGCGTCCTTACGCTCCCGGTGAGCACGGCCGCACCAAGCGCAAGACCGACTCCGACTACGCCGTGCGTCTGCGCGAGAAGCAGCGCCTTCGCGCCCAGTACGGCATCCGCGAGAAGCAGCTCCGCATCGCGTTCAACGAGGCCCGCCGCACCGACGGCCTGACGGGTGAGAACCTCGTCGAGCTGCTCGAGATGCGCCTCGACGCGCTCGTGCTTCGCGCCGGCTTCGCCCGCACCATCACGCAGGCTCGCCAGTTCGTGGTGCACCGCCACATCCTCGTCGACGGGCAGCTCGTCGACCGTCCCTCGTTCCGCGTGAAGCCGGGCCAGCTCGTACACGTCAAGGCACGCAGCGAGGGCACCGAGCCCTTCCAGGTCGCGGCCGCCGGCGGTCACGTCGACCTGCTCCCGAGGACCCCCGGTTACCTCGAGGTCGAGCTCGACAAGCTCCAGGCCCGCCTCCTGCGTCGCCCGAAGCGCGCCGAGGTCCCCGTCACGTGTGACGTGCAGCTCGTCGTCGAGTACTACGCCGCTCGCTGACGCAACGGCATCAGAACAGGGGTCGCGGGGTTTCCCCGCGGCCCCTGTTCCGTCTTCGGCGACGGCATTGCGCGCCACTAGACTGGTTCGAGGCGTGCCGAGCCCACCGCATCGGCGAGAGATCGAGCAGGGAGCATTCCGTGAAGAGCATTCTGTGGTTCACCGCCGGCGTGGCAGCCGGCTTCGTCGTCGCGCACCAGATGAACCAGACCAAACAGGGTCAGGACTTCTTCTCCTCCATCGACGCGAAGGCCCGGGCATTCGGCAACGCCATCGCCGAGGGCTACCACGCCCGCGACGCCGAGCTGCGCGCTGAATCGGGCGACGCGGCGCCGGGTCGCTGAGCGCCCGACCACGTTGAGGCCCGGATGACCCGGGCGTGATCCAGAACGGAACCATGCAGACTGCCGACATCCGCCAGCGTTGGCTGGACTTCTTCGCCGAGCGCGGACACGCCGTCGTGCCCTCGGCCTCGCTCGTCTCCGACGACCCGACGCTGCTGTTCACGGTCGCCGGAATGGTGCCGTTCGTGCCGTACCTCACGGGACTCGTTCCCGCGCCGTACCCGCGCGCCACGAGCGTGCAGAAGTGCATCCGCACGAACGACATCGAGGAAGTCGGCAAGACCCCGCGACACGGCACGTTCTTCCAGATGAGCGGCAACTTCTCCTTCGGCGACTACTTCAAAGAAGGCGCCATCGGCATGGCATGGGAGCTCCTCACCACTCCCGAGGCCGACGGCGGATACGGGTTCGACCCGAACGATCTCTGGGTCACCGTCTACAAAGACGATGACGAGGCGATCGAGCTCTGGAAGCAGATCGCGGGGCTGCCCGAAGAGCGCATCCAGCGCCTCGACAAGGACACGAACTACTGGCACACCGGCCAGCCCGGCCCCGCCGGCCCGTGTTCGGAGATCTTCTTCGATCGCGGCCCGGCCTATGGTGCCGACGGCGGCCCTGCCACCGATGACGACCGCTACGTCGAGATCTGGAACCTCGTGTTCATGCAGTACCTCATCGACGACGTGAAGTCGAAGACCGACTTCCGCATCGTGAGGGAGCTGCCCAAGAAGAACATCGACACCGGCATGGGTCTCGAGCGCGTGGCGTTCATCAAGCAGGGCGTCGAGAACATGTACGAGATCGACCAGGTGCGCCCCGTGCTCGATCGCGCGGCGGAGCTCTCCGGTCGTCGGTACGGAGCCGATCACGACGACGACGTGCGCATGCGCATCATCGCCGACCACATCCGGTCCGCGCTCATGCTCATGAGCGATGGCGTGAGCCCGTCGAACGAGGGGCGCGGCTACATCCTCCGCAGGCTCCTGCGTCGCAGCATCCGTGCCATGCGCCTGCTCGGCGTGGAGGGTCCGACGTTCCGCGAGCTGTTCGCGGCATCGCGCGACGCGATGAAGGCGGCCTATCCCGAGGTCGCGACCGACTACACGCACATCGAGCAGCTGGCGCTCGGCGAAGAGGAGACGTTCCTCCGCACGCTCACCGCGGGCACGGGCATCCTCGATCTCGCCGTCGAGAAGACGAAGCGGGCGGGGAGTGCGGAACTCGCGGGCGACACCGCGTTCCTCCTGCACGACACCTACGGATTCCCGATCGAGCTGACGCTCGAGATGGCCGAGGAAGCCGGCCTCGCGGTCGATCGCGGGGCGTTCGACTCGCTCATGAACGAGCAGCGGAGCCGTGCGAAGGCCGACGCGAAGTCGAAGAAGAAGGTGCTCGCCGACCTCTCGGTGTACGCGGACTTCCGGGCCAAGGGCGAGACGATCTTCACCGGATACACCGACCTGACCACCCAGTCGAACGTGCTCGGGCTCCTCGTCGACGGCCGGCCCGTCTCTCGTGCGAGCACGGGGCAGACCGCCGAGGTGATCCTCGCCGAGACCTCCCTCTATGCCGAGTCCGGCGGTCAGGCGCCCGATCAGGGCCGCATCGTGGGCGACGGCTTCGAGCTCGAGGTGCTCGACGTGCAGAAGCCGATCAAGGGCCTCATCAGCCACACGGTGAAGGTCAGCCACGGTGAGGTCGGCGTCGGGGTGCCCGCGACGACCCTCGTCGATGAGCAGTACCGGCGTGGCGCCACCCAGGCGCACTCCGGCACCCACATCGTGCACGCGGCCCTTCGCCAGGTGCTCGGACCGAACGCGCACCAGTCGGGCTCGTTCAACAAGGCGGGCTACCTGCGACTCGACTACGGCTGGAACTCGGCGCTCTCGTCTGAGACCCGCAGCGAGATCGAGGAGATCTCCAACGCCGCGATCCGCGACAACCTCGAGGTCCGCACCCGGGAGATGCCGCTCGACGAGGCGAGGTCCCTCGGCGCGATGGCGCTCTTCGGCGAGAAGTACGGCGACGTCGTGCGCGTCGTCGACATCGGCGGCCCGTGGTCGCGAGAGCTGTGCGCCGGCACGCATGTGTCGACGAGTGCCGAGATCGGCATGATCAACATCGTCGGCGAGTCATCCGTCGGCGCCTCGAATCGTCGTGTCGAATCGCTCGTCGGGCTCGAGGCGTTCCGCCGGTTCGCCGCCGAGCGAGCGCTCGTCTCCGAGCTCACCACGACCCTGAAGACCCGGCCCGAGCAACTTGTCGATCGCGTCGGCGAGCTCGTCACGAACCTGAAGGCCGCCGAGAAGCGCATCCAGGCCTTCGAGTCGAAGGCGCTGAACGACCGCGTGCCTGCACTCGCGGCGAAGACCGTGCGCACCGGCGACGTGCTCCTCGTGGCGGAGTCGGTCGGGAAGCTCGGCTCAGGTGACGAGCTTCGTTCCCTGGCCCTCTCCGTGCGAGCCCAGCTCGGCGCCGCGGCATCCGTCGTGGCACTCGCCGGCGAGGTGGGCGGCAAGCCCCTCGCGATCGTGGCGACGTCACCCACCGCTCGAGACGCCGGCGCGAACGCCGGTGCGCTCGCGAAGGCGATGGCCGCGGTGCTCGGCGGCGGCGGCGGCGGCAAGCCCGACCTCGCACAGGGCGGCGGCAACGACGTCTCCGCGATCCCCGCAGCACTCGACGCCGCACGACGAGAGCTCGGCCGGTAGGCACTATGCGACTGGGCGTGCGGCTCGGCATCGATGTGGGGCGAGCGCGCATCGGCGTCGCACGTTGCGATGCCGGGGCGCTCCTCGCCGTGCCTGTGGAGACGGTTCCGCGCGCGCCCGATGGCGACGCCGACATCCGCCGCGTGCTCGAGCTCGCGGAGGAATTCGGCGCGTTCGAACTCGTGGTGGGGCATCCGCTCTCATTGTCGGGTGGAGCGACCGCATCGACCGACGATGCGGTCGCCTTCGCCGAGCGTCTGGCCGGGGCCGGTGTATCCGTGCGACTCGTCGACGAACGGCTCTCCACAGTGAGTGCCCAGCAGGCGCTTCGGGCTTCGGGGCGGTCGAGTCGCTCCCAACGTCCAGTTATCGACCAAGTTGCTGCGGTTATCATTCTGCAACACGCCATCGACACGGAGCGGGCGTCGGGCCGGGAGCCCGGCCGGATGCTCACGACAGACGAAGGGTCGTCCCCCCTGTGACCCAGCTCCCTCCTGGCTCGCCGGCCGGCGGATCCGATCGCCCCCCGATGACCCGTCGCGAGGCCCGCGAGGCCGAGCAGCGCAGGGCCGCGCTGCAGGAGCAGGAGCAGGAGCGGGAGAAGGAAGCCGTACGGTCGTCCGCAACGCCGCCGCATGCGCACTACCCGACCGAGCAACGGATGGCACAAGAGGCCGCCGAGCGTCAACAGGCGTCCCACACGCAGTCCGATGACCGACGTACGCCACAATGGCCGGCTGAGCAGCAGGCCGCTCCGCAGTGGCTGGCCGGCCAGCAGGGCGTCCCGCCGGATCAGACCGCGCACGAGGCCCCGTTCCAGTGGCAGCTCGATGCCCCCGACTCGCAGCCGCAGCAGCATGAGGAGGACATTCGTCTGCCATGGAGCGAGGAGCCACAGCCGTGGTCAGGCGACCCCGATGACGACGAGTCCTTTTCGCATCGATTGAGCCGTGCGGAGCGGCGCGCCCTCAAGCACGGGGGGTACCACGACGACGAGAAGCCGCGCAGGAAGGGACCCTGGGGGTGCCTCGTCGGACTCCTCGTCGTCGCCGCACTCGTCGTGGGCGCGTTCTTCGTGCTGCGGGGTCCGATCAACATGCTCATCGAGCGATTCACGCCCGCCGAGGACTACACGGGAGCCGGCACCGGCGAGGTGGTCTTCATGATCCACGACGGTGACACCGGCGCCGATATCGCCGAGAACCTCGTCGACGAGGGAGTCACCGCCTCCTACGACGCCTTCTACGACCTGCTGCTCGAGCAGACGCCCGACCCCGAGTTCCATCCCGGTGCCTACCAGTTGGCCGAGAAGATGAGTGCCCAGTCGGCGCTGGACGCGCTCCTCGACCCGACGAAGAAGCTCGAGAACACCTTCGTCATCCAGGAGGGCATGTGGGCGAGCAACGCCCTCGCCGAAGCGGCCACCGTCTCCGAGATCCCGATCGAGGAGCTGCAGGCCGCGGCCGCCGACCTGCCAGCACTCGGCCTGCCTCCCGAGGCGACGAGCGTCGAGGGATTCCTGTTTCCCGCCACGTACACCGTCGCTCCGGGCATGACGGCCTCCGACCTCGTGAAGATGCTCGTCGATCGCTCATTCCAGGCGCTCGATGCCGCGGGCGTGGCACCCGAGGATCGGTGGCGCACCGTTGTGAAGGCCTCGCTCATCGAGCGTGAGGCAGGGCTCCGCGACGACTACTACAAGGTGTCGCGCGTCATCGAGAACCGGCTGAACCCCGAGCTCTTCGAGAGCGGCCTCCTGCAGTTCGACTCCACCGTGCACTACGGCATCGGCGATGACTCCGTCGTCACGACGACGGATGCCCAGCGCGCCGACCCGGGGAATCCCTACAACACCTATGTGCATCCGGGTCTCCCGCCGGGGCCGATCGGCAACCCCGGCGACCTCGCGATCGACGCGGCGATCCACCCCGCCGCGGGACCCTGGCTGTACTTCGTGACGGTCGACCTCGATAGCGGGGAGACGGTGTTCTCGTCGACGATCGAGGAGCATGAGGCCGCCGTCGTGCGGTTCCGCGCCTGGCTCGACGAGCACCCCGAGTACGGGAACTGACCGATGCGCCGACTCGCGGTGCTCGGTTCGCCGATCGCCCACTCGAAGAGCCCAGGACTGCACCGCGCCGCCTACCGGCTGCTCGGCCTCGACTGGGAGTACACCGCGATCGAGATGCGCGGTGACGGCCTCGCCGCGTTCGTCGAGGGGCTGGATGACTCGTGGCGCGGACTCTCGCTCACGATGCCGCTCAAGCAGGACGTGCTGCCGCTCCTCGACGACGTCGAAGAGCTCGCGGTGCTCGCCGGCGCGGCGAACACCGTGCTCTTCGAGGCCGGAATCAGGCGCGGCTTCAACACCGACGTCGCGGGCATCGTGCGCGCGCTCGGCGAGGCGGGCGTCACCCGAGTTCATCACGGGGTCGTGATCGGCGGCGGCGCCACCGCTGCGTCCGCACTCGTCGCCATGGCCGAACTGGGGGCCGCGCACGTGCAGGTGCTCGTGCGCCGGCCGGGTGCAGCCGCAGAGCTGATCGCGCTCGGCTCGCGGCTCGGCCTCGTCGTCGACGAGGCACGCATCGGCGAGCTCGCGCGGGCGCGCGAGGCGGAGCTCGTCGTGAGCACCGTTCCCGGCGGCACGGACCTCGGCGTCGCGGCATCCGACACCCTCGTGCAGAGCGCAGCACTGCTCGACGTCGCATACGACCCGTGGCCGTCGCCGCTCGCCGCCGGCTGGATCGGAGCGGGCGGCACCGTCGTCCACGGACTCGGGATGCTGCTGCACCAGGCGCTCATCCAGGTGCGGATCTTCGTGCACGGCGACCCGCTCGCGCCGTTGCCCGACGAAGACGCCGTGCTCGCCGTCATGCGCGAATCGCTGTAGCGCGCCTGTGGAAGGATAGAGGACATGCTCCGTTGGCTCACTGCCGGAGAGTCGCACGGCCCTGAGCTCGTCGCGATCCTCGAGGGTCTTCCCGCCGGTATCCCCGTCTCGCTCGACGACATCCGCGCCGACCTCGCGCGCCGCAAGCTCGGCTACGGCCGGGGCGCGCGCATGAAGTTCGAGCAGGACGAGCTCTCCATCTCGGGCGGAGTGCGCCACGGACTCAGCCTCGGCAGCCCCGTCGCGTTGCGCATCGGCAACACCGAGTGGCCCAAGTGGTCCGAGGTGATGAGTCCCGAGCCGGTCGATCCCGAAACGCTCGGCCGCGGCCGCGGCGCCCCGCTCACCCGTCCACGGCCCGGGCATGCCGATCTCGTCGGCATGCAGAAGTACGGCTTCGATGAGGCGCGGCCCGTGCTCGAGCGCGCCAGCGCACGCGAGACGGCCGCCCGCGTCGCGCTCGGCGCCGTCGCACGATCCTTCCTCGCCGAGCTCGGCGTTCGCCTCGTGGCGCACACGATCGCGATCGGCCCCGTGCGGGTTCCCGAGGGTCGGCCGCTGCCGCTGCCCGACGATGTCGACCGGCTCGACGCCGACCCGCTGCGGTGCTTCGACCCCGAGACCTCCGCGGCGATGGTCGCCGAGGTCGATGCGGCCCACAAAGACGGCGACACCCTCGGCGGCGTCGTCGAGGTGCTCGCCTACGGCGTGCCTCCGGGGCTGGGTTCCTACGTGCACTGGGACCGTCGGCTCGACGCGCAACTCGCCGCGGCCCTCATGGGCATCCAGGCGATCAAGGGCGTCGAGGTCGGCGACGGATTCCTCACCACGACGCGTCGCGGCTCGGTGGCCCACGACGAGCTCCACCAGGGCGACGGCCGCATCCTGCGCGGCAGCGACCGTGCCGGAGGCACGGAGGGCGGCATGAGCACCGGCACCGTGCTGCGGGTGCGAGCCGGAATGAAGCCCATCGCGACCGTTCCGCACGCGCTGCCGACGATCGATGTGGCCACGGGCGAGCCCGCTGTCGCACATCACCAGCGCTCCGATGTCGTCGCGGTGCCCGCGGCCGGGGTCGTGGCCGAGGCCATGGTTGCCCTGACCCTCGCGAACGCGATGATCGAGAAGTTCGGCGGCGACTCCGTGGTGGAGACGCGTCGCAACCTCGAGGCCTATCTCGCGGCGATCCCAGAGACGCTCCGCACTGCGGGCGCCTCGGCGACCGCCGCGGCCGATCGTGCCTGACGGGCGCCGCCCGGGCCTGCCGATCGTGCTCATCGGCCCGATGGGCGCCGGCAAGTCGCGCGTGGGGCAACGGCTCGCCACTGCCGTCGACGCCCCCTTCATCGACACCGACGCCCGGATCACCGAGCGCTACGGTCCGATCGACGAGATCTTCGCTCGCGAGGGCGAGGAGTACTTCCGCATCATCGAGCGCGAGATCGTCGCCGACGCGCTGCGGGAGGAGTCCGTGATCTCGCTCGGCGGGGGCGCCGTGCTGCACCCCGAGACGCAGGCCGACCTCGAAGACCTGCCGGTCGTGTGGCTGCAGGTCTCGCCCGAGGCGGTGGCACCGAGGCTCTCGGGCAGCACCCGACCGCTCATCGCCGAAGGCGGCATCGGAGCATGGAAGGCGATCCTCGAGTCGCGCCGGCCCGTGTACGAGGCGCTCGCCGACCTGCGCATCGACACCTCGCGTCGCTCGGTCGCGCGGATCGTCGACGAGATCACCGAGTGGTTCGAAGGAGCACGATGATGGCGAGCGAATCGCGAACGACCATCCACGTCGGAGGCGAAGACGGCTACGACGTCGTGATCGGGCGAGGGGTCCGCGCCGAGCTCCCCGAGGTGCTCGGCACGGCACCGAAGAAGGTGCTGGTGGTGCATCCGTCGACCCTCGGCGCTCGCGCCGCGGCCCTGCGCGAGGAGCTGCAGGGAAAGTACGAGGTGCTGCTCGCCGAAGTGCCCGACGCCGAGGCGGCCAAGCGCGTCGAGGTCGCCGCGTTCTGCTGGCAGGTGCTCGGCCAGGCCGACTTCACGCGCAGCGACGCCGTCATCGGGCTCGGCGGCGGCGCGATCACCGATCTCGCGGGCTTCGTCGCCGCCACGTGGCTCCGCGGCGTGCGGATCGTCCAGGTGCCCACGACCGTGCTCGGCATGGTCGACGCCTCGGTCGGCGGCAAGACCGGCATCAACACGAACGAGGGCAAGAACCTCGTGGGCGTGTTCCACGCGCCCGCGGCGGTGCTCTGCGACTTCGACCTCCTCGACACGCTCCCGAGGAATGAGATCCTCGCCGGATTCGCCGAGATCGTGAAGGCGGGGTTCATCCGCTACCCCGAGATCCTCGACGTGATCGAGGCCGACCCCGAAGCCGCGACCGACCCGGCCGCTCCCGAGTTCCGTCGCGTCGTCGAACTGGCCATCCGCATGAAGGCCGAGGTCGTGAGCGAGGACTTCACCGAGCAGGGCCTGCGCGAGATCCTGAACTACGGCCACACGCTCGGGCACGCGATCGAGCACGCCGAGCGCTACCAGTGGCGCCACGGCGCGGCGGTCGCGGTCGGCATGATGTTCGCCGCCGAGCTCGGCCGGCTGAGCGGACGCCTCTCCGACGAGGTCGTCGATCGGCATCGCCGCGTGCTCGAACTGCTGAGCCTGCCGACGACGTATCCGGCGGGCCGGTGGAACACGCTGCTCGCCACCATGCAGCGCGACAAGAAGGCTCGCGGGGGAGCGCTGCGGTTCATCGTGCTCGACGACATCGCGCGGCCCACGGTGCTGCACGCTCCCGACCAGTCGCTGCTCTTCGCCGCGTACCAGGAGATCGGCTCCTGACGAGCAGCGAGGGTGGGGATGCCACGGCATCACCCACCCTCGCTCCGAGACGCGGTGCTCAGTCGATCGCGGCGACCGCGACGTCGGGATTGTCGCTGAACACTCCGTCGAGGCCGGCCTCCACGAAGACCCGGATCTCGCCGGCGAGGTCGCCGATGCCGGCCGGGTCGGCGCTCGAGCGGAATTCGGCGGGGAGGAAGGCGTTCTCGCGGCGGAAGGTCCAGCCGTGCACGTCGAGCCCCGCGCGATGCGCGTCGCCGATGACCGGGGTCGGCGTGCCGAGCGTGCCATCCGCCGTGCGGGGGATCGCGACGCTCTTCTCGATGCCGATGCCGTCGGCGTAGCCCGCGATCTCAGCCAGGCCGGCAGGGGTCACGAGATCGGCGTACGTTCGCACATCGCCGGCGACGGTGAAGTCGTACGGCCGGCCGCTCGAGCTGATGAGCTGGGCGAGGGCGACTTCCGTCAGGCCGTCGAGCTCCTTGAGGTTCGCGACCTCGAAGCTCTGCACGATGACCGGAGCGTCGGCGTCGTCGACACCGTTCGCCGCGAGCTGGGCGACGAGCGGCTCCTCCAGCGAGAGGCCGATGGAGTCGAAGTAGGTCGCATGCTTCGTCTCGGGGTAGACCCCGATCGGCTCACCCTGGCAGCTCACGGAGTGTCGCGCGAGGTCGATAACCTCGTCGAGCGTCGGCACCTGGTAGAGCCCGTTGAACGCGGTGTTCTGCGGGCGCACCTGGGGGAGCCGCTCGATCGCGCGGAGGGTCTTCAGCTCGGCGAGCGTGAAGTCCTCGGTGAACCAGCCGGTCACCGAAGCGCCGTCGATCGTCTTCGTCGTCTTGCGGGCGGCGAACTCCGTGCGGGACGCGACATCCGTCGTGCCGCTGATCTCGTTCTCGTGGCGGGCGACGAGGACGCCGTCCTTCGTCGCGACCACGTCGGGCTCGATGAAGTCCGCGCACTGCGCGATCGCCGTCTCGTACGCGGCGAGTGTGTGCTCAGGGCGGTACCCGCTCGCGCCGCGGTGGCTCACGATCGTGATGTCCGACGATGGGACCCGCTCCTTCTCGAGATCGATGAGGTCGAATTCGGTGTCGTCGGGAGTACCCGTGATACGCGCGTCATTGCCCGGATAGTTGTTGTCGTTGCCGATGAGGAGGCGCCCGTCGCGCAACCGCACGACCGTCTCGAACGACTGCACCGGCAGGGAGAACACCTCGCCCGTGCCGTAGCCGTCGCCCGCGCCGATGAGGTCGGGGTTGGCGATGCGCAGGGCGTCGAGCACGAGCGACTTCTCGACGTAGCCCTCGTGATCGGTGCGGGACAGGTCGATCTCGTAGACGCGCTTGGTGACCGCCTGGTCACCCTCGAAATCGTCGCGCTCGACGAGGAGCAGCACGTCGCCCCGCACCATGAACGCGTCGCCGACGACGTTCGCGTCCTGGTCCGTCTGGTAGTTCCGGGTGCGGCCGGTGTAGGCGCCGGTGGTCGTGTCGAACTCGAGGATCTCGCGTCGCCGCAGGTCGGGGTCGTCGGTGTACGCGCCCTCAAGGATGGGATAGAGGTATCGACCGCTCCCGGATGCCGCGAGTGCTTCGAACCCGCGGCTCGCTCGCACCCGTGGCGTTTCACCGGACGCGAGATACGGGTTCTGCGGCGACTTGGCGCCGCCCGGCAGCGGGACCGGCTTCTGGAGGAGGGTGCCGTCGGCACCGAAGTGCAGCAGGAACGGCCCGAACTCCTCGCCAACCCAGAATGAGCCGTCCTTCGCCTGCACGAGCGACTCGATGTCGAAGTCCGCCCCAGTGAGCAGACGCTCGGGCGTCGACTCGTTCACGATGGGGAAGTCGAGCACGTGGTTCGCGTCGTTGTAGGAGATGAAGCGCTCGATCGCGATCTCGCCATGGCCGCCGTCGGCGGTCTCCCACGCGGGCCGCACGAGATAGCTGCGCAACAGGAAGTCGGCCGAGTTCGCCTTCGAACCGAAGCCGTTGTCGGGCTGCGCCCAGAACGAGCCGTCGCCGTTGTCGATCGCCGCGGAGAAGCCCGGGACGACCTGCCCGGCGAAGGGGCCGGTGCGGCCATTCGCCGGCGACGCGAGCGCGCCGGACGCCGGCCCTGCTTCGAGGTGGTCCGCCGACAGCGTCGCGCGGGCGACGAGGGTCGGCTCCACCGTCTTGGCGGTCGGGCCCTGCGGCTCGCCGTTGCCGGCAGCGTTCGCGGGAGAGGGGATGAGGATGACGGCCGCGGTGGCGGCCGCCGCGGCCAGGGCGAGGAGGCGCGTCTGCGCGCGAGCTGTGCGATGTGGCATGCACGCAACACAATCGGGCGGAGCGCACGTTGGAGTGGCCGCCGACGATCCCGATGTCGACGAATGGGTGAACAGGAGTCGCGTTCGCCGGGTGACGTGCAACCCCCGTCACCCTCCCGTTCACCGGATGGATAGGCTTGCCGCGTGACTTCCACGATCCTCGTCCTCAACGGACCGAACCTCGGCCGGCTCGGCACGCGCGAGCCCGAGGTGTACGGCAGCGAGACGCTCGCCGACATCGAGGCGTCGCTCGCGGCATCCGTGCCCGACGGTGTGTCGATCGACCTCAGGCAGACCGACGACGAGGCCGAGCTCATCGCCTGGATCCACCATGCGGTCGACGAGCGAGTGCCGGTCGTGCTGAATCCGGCGGCCTTCACTCATTACAGCTACGCGCTCCGGGATGCCGCCGCGCAGCTCAGGCAAGCGGGCGTGCCGCTCGTCGAGGTGCACCTCTCGAACCCGCACACGCGCGAGACCTTCCGACACACGAGCGTCATCTCGGGGGTCGCGACGGGCGTCATCGCGGGCTTCGGATCCGACTCCTACCGGCTCGCCGTCGATTGGATCCTGCGGCACGCGTGAGCCGCGATGCTGCGGCGCGCGTGACCGGGTGCCCTGCATTGGCGCCGTCCGACGGCAGCGACTACACTCGACCGACTGAACTCTGTGTTCCGGCCGACTCCGGCCGAGCAACTTCGCAACTGAACGGATCACATTCGCATGGCAAGCACCGCTGACATCAAGAACGGCGTCGTCCTGAACATCGACGGCCAGCTCTGGAGCGTCATCGAGTTCCAGCACGTCAAGCCCGGCAAGGGCGGTGCGTTCGTCCGGACGAAGCTGAAGAACGTGGTCTCGGGCAAGACCGTCGACCGCACGTACAACGCGGGCACGAAGATCGACGTCGAGAACGTCGACCGTCGCGACTTCACCTACCTCTACAACGACGGCGAAGCCTTCGTGTTCATGGACGCGAGCGACTACGACCAGCTCACGGTGCCCGCCACCGTCGTCGGCGATGCCGCGAACTTCATGCTCGAGAACCAGTCCGTCACGATCGCCCTGAACAACGGCAATCCGCTCTACGTCGAGCTCCCGGCATCCGTCGTGCTCGAGATCACCTACACCGAGCCCGGCCTGCAGGGCGATCGCTCCACGGGCGGCACGAAGCCGGCGACCGTCGAGACCGGCTACGAGATTCAGGTTCCGCTCTTCCTCGAGACCGGCACCAAGGTCAAGGTCGACACTCGAACGGGCGACTACCTCGGCCGCGTGAACGACTAGTGAGCGCTCGCACCAAGGCGCGCAAGCGCGCGCTCGACATGCTGTACTCGGCCGACATGCGGCAGGTGCCGGTCGAGCAGATGCTCGTCGTCGAAGCGGAGAAGGCCGTCAGCGAGCCCGAGCGGGCAGCATCGTGGCTCTACGCGCGCGAGATCGTCGACGGCATCGTCGACCACCGCGCCGAGATCGACGAGCTCATCGAGACCCACTCGCGCGGGTGGACCCTCGACCGGATGCCGGCGGTCGACCGGGCGCTCCTGCGCATCGGGGTCTGGGAGATCCTCTACAACGACGCGGTGCCCGACCCCGTCGCGATCTCCGAGGCCGTGGAAGCCGCAACCGTGCTCTCGACCGACGACTCAGCCGGATTCGTGAACGGCCTGCTCGCGGCGATCTCGCACTCGAAAGGATAGGTCGTCTCCGAAAGAGCTCGGCTCGCGCCTCAGACCGCGGAGCATGTCGCGTGCCTCAGATCAGTTCGCGGCGCGACCGCGTGCGGTACTCGGTCGGGCTCATGCCGTTGACCGACCTGAACTGGCGCGAGAAGTAGAACGCGTCGCTGTAGCCGACGGCGGAGGCGATCTCGGCGACCAGGGCGTCCGTCGTGATGAGCAGCTCGCGGGTGCGCGCGATGCGCAGCCGCTTGACGTACTCGACGACCCCCGTGCCGGCGGAGGCCTTGAAGAGGGCGGCGAAATGCGAGGTGCTCATGCCGGCCAGGCGGGCGAGCGCGGGCACGCTCGTCGGCTCGGCGAGGTGGGCGCGCAAATGGTCTTGCACGAGGTGGATTCGGTCGACCGACCCCGCCCGGCCCCGCAGCCGGTCGGCGGCGAGTTGCGCGAAGAGATTCCACGCGGGGCCGACCGCCGCGTAGAGACTCGCTCGGGTCTCGTCACGCTCGACCTCCGACACCACCTGCCGGGCGAGCGCGACCGCGCCGAACATGTCGCGCACGGGGATGACGGGTTGCCGGTCGGTGCCGAGCACCGCGTCGACGAGCGTCGGCACGTCGACGCCCTCAGCGTGCAGCCACCAGATCGACCACGGATCGTGCTGGTCGGCGCCGTACCGGTGCGGCACGTCGGGCGGGATGAGCACCGCCTCGCCGGCTGAGATCGTGTGGTCCGCTCCGTTCATCGTGAGCCACCCCGCGCCCGCGGTGCAGAGGATGAGGATGGCCTGCCGGATCCCATCCGGCCGGGAGCGGCCGTGCGAGTTCGCATGCGGGAAGTGTCCAGCATCGGTCACGAGCAGGCGACCCGTGAGCGGGTCTTTCAGCGCGGCCTTGATCAGCGGCTGCGGCAGAACACGGAGTCGCTGGCCCGGGAATCCGTCGGGGACGAGCATGGCGACTAGGTTACCCGGAATCGGCGAATCGTCCAGCAGAACCGTTGGATCGCGCATTCAGGCGCCGCAAGCGGCTCCCTAGCATGACCATATGCTCGAGGACGAGTTCGAACTGTGAACGGCTACCGACCGGTCCCCATCCCGGCCCATCTGCCTGACAAGCTGACGATCAGCCTGTGGGATTTCTCCTGGTACGTGCGCACCGGATCCGGTGAACCGTTCGAGGATCTCGACCGCGCCGTCGCGGAGGCGGTCGAGCGCGGCTACAACGCGGTGCGCATCTGCGCGATGCCGTTCCTGCTCTTCGGCTCGGGGCTCGACACGAGCGCGCTGCGCCTCGACCGGCTCGGCGGCGAGTACGCCCAGCGCGTGCGTTGGTACGATGTCGGCGCCGCCACGGTGATCGACGCGCGCGAGCACCTCCTCGCACTGTTCCGTGCGCTCGACGCGCACGGTCTCGTCGTGGTGCTCTCATCGTGGGAGTACCAGCAGTCGTCGTCGTTCGCCGTCGAGCGGGACTGGTTCGACGCACTCATGGCGGTGCCGCCGAGCGAGCGGCCGCTGCGGCTCGCCGACGCGATGGCCGACCTCGTCGACTTCCTCGCGATGGCTGGGCTCGACCACCGCGTCGCGTTCACGGAGCTGCACAACGAGGTGCAGTTCACGCACCTCGTCGACGGCCTGGAGGCGGCGTGGGGAGAGGATGACGGCGACGCCGCCATCCTCGAGCTGAAGCCGTCCCTCACCGCCGCGCTCGACCGGTTCCACGATCGGCACCCCGACCGCCCGGTCACGGTCAACTACGCGCACGTGCCGGTCGGCGCCATGCGCGGCATCCCCGACAACATCGACGTGCTCGTGGCGCATCCGTACATCTACGGCGTGCTCGGCGAGACGACTGCCGCCTTCGACCTGCGCGGGCCTCTCGAGGACTTCCCGCGCGAGCAGGTCGACGCCTTCGGGCTGTTGCGCGAGGGCGCGCCGGCGGCAACAGAATGGACGCTCCCACCCGACTCATCGTGGAAGCTCGAGGCGACCATCGTCGGCAAACCTGAGATCTTCTTCCACGACTGGGTCGATCCCGACGCCTTCGACCGATTCCTCTACGAGCGGTACGAGTCGCACCGCACCGAGATGGACCGCACGCTCGGCGACTGGGTCGCCGTCGCGGCCGATCACGCCCTCGCCCGCGGCATCCCCGTCGTCTTCGGCGAGGGCTGGATCGGCTACACCCCGTTGCACGGCGACTTCGAGGAGGGCCCGGTCGGAGCCGAGTTCTGCCGTCGCGCCGTGCGCGAGTCCCGCCGCGTCGGCGCTTGGGGCACGATCGTGTGCTCCAATGCCGCACCGCACCATCCGATGTGGGCGGATGTCGCGCTCCAGCGCGAGTGCAACGCCCTCTTCACCGCACCATCCGTTCCACCCCTGCACCAGTGATCGCACCCGCACCCCGCACCTCATCGAGGAGGACCCCTTGGCCACTGACAACCGAATCCCAACCCCCAGCTCGCTCGGCCCGTTCGGCTCGCTCGCGGAGGCGTCGCTGACCCGCCGCGGGCTGCTCGCCGGCACCGCTGGAGCCGGAGTGCTCGCCTTCCTCACCTCGTGCATGGCGGGCGGCGGCGGTGGCGGCGCATCCCAGACCGGCCTGGTGCTGCAGTCATCCCTCTCGGACCCCGCGCCCAAGGCGGCTCTCGAGCAGATCGTCAAGGCGTACGGCGGCGGCGACGTCACCCTCAACACCGTCGCGATCGAGCAGTTCCGTGCGCAGCTGTCGACCTACCTCAGCTCGAGCAACCCGCCCGACGTGCTCACCTGGTACGCGGGCTCCGTCGCACGCGACTATGCGAGCAAAGGGTTCCTCCTCGACCTCTCGGACATGTGGGAGGGCGACGGTGCCGCCGCGAGCTACTCGCCCGCGCTGCGCGATCTCTCGTCCGATGACGACGGTCGGCAGATCTTCCTGCCGACGAACTACTACTGGTGGGGCGTCTTCCACCTGAAGTCCGCCTTCCAGGAGTGGGGCGTCTCCGAGCCGACGACCTGGGACGAGTTCATCACCCTGTGCGAGACGCTCAAGTCGAACGGCATCAACCCGCTCTCGAACGGCATCGGCTCGACGCCGTGGATGGCGTCGGGATGGTTCGACATCCTCAACCTGCGCGTGAACGGCGCCGACTTCCACAAGCAGCTGCTCTCCGGCGAGGCGTCGTTCGACAGCACGGAGGTCAAGAACACCATGCGGTACTACGCCGACATCGTGCCGTTCTTCGACCCCAACATGACCTCCTACGCGTGGCAGGACGCGGTGACCCCGCTCGTGCAGAAGAAGAACGGGATGTACCTCACAGGAGCGTTCATCAGCCAGAACCTGGTCGACTCCGATCCCGACGACCTCGACTTCTTCTCGGTGCCCGTCATCGACCCCTCCATCCCGACCGCCGAAGAGGCGCCGACGGACGGCTACTTCGCGAGCGCGAAGACGAGCAATCCCGAGGCGACGAAGGAGTTCCTGGCATACCTCGCCGGCGCGGAGTCGCAGCAGGCGTTCATCGAGGAGGCGCAGTCGTCAAACCTGCCGACCTCGCCCGACGTCGACACCTCCGGCTTCTCGCCGCTCGTGCAGAAGGGACTCAAGATGCTCAGCGAGACCGACCAGATCACGCAGTTCTTCAACCGTGACTCGTCCGACGCGCTTCAGACGACGGCCGACACGGCGCTCACGAAGTTCCTCGCGAACCCCGCCGACGTCGACTCCATCCTCACCGAGTGGCAGGCCGCGGCTGAGCAGGTGTTCAACGGGTGACCATCGCACCGATGGGTCCCGAAACCCTGGTCGTCGAGACCGCTTCCCCGCCCGAACGGCGAGGAGGGGGAGCTCGACGTCGGCGACTTCACCGCGTGCCGAGCGTCGTCTGGTTCTTCCTGCTCATCCCGCTCGCGGTCGAGCTCGCATGGGTGTTCTGGCCGGCGATCAACAGCTTCTGGCTTTCGCTCACGCGGTGGAACGGCATCGGCGACCCCGAGTTCATCGGAATCGGCAATTTCGAGCGACTCCTCTCCGACCCGATCTTCGGCCAGGCGATCCTCAACAACGTCATCTGGGTGATCGGGTTCGGCGGGTTCTCGGTCATCGTCGGGCTCTCGCTCGCCGTCGCGCTCAACAAGCCCCGCCGCGGAGTCGGCTTCTACCGCAGCGCGATCTACCTGCCGATGGTGTTCTCCCTCGCGGTCACGGGCCTCTTCTGGCGGGTCATCTACCAGCCCGACGGCGCCGTCAACGCGTTCCTCGGTTCGATCGGCCTCGGTTCGCTCGAGACGCAATGGCTGGCGAATCCCGACACCGCCCTCTACGCCGTGCTCGTGGCCGCCGTCTGGCGCCAGGTCGGCTACATCATGGTGCTGTACCTCGCGGGGCTCAAGGGTGTCGATCCGACACTCGAGGAGGCCGCCGCAGTCGACGGCGCGAGTCCGTGGCAGCGGTTCTGGCGCATCGTCATGCCGCAGTTGAGCGGGGTGAACAGCGTCGTCTTCGCGGTGACGGTCATCGACTCGTTGCGCACCTTCGACATCGTGTGGGCGATGACCCGTGGCGGGCCGTACAACTCGACGCAGCTGCTCTCGACGTACATGTACCAGACGAGCTTCACCGTGCTCGACCTCGGCTACGGTTCGGCCATCGCCGTCGTCATCTTCGCACTCGCGATCGTCTTCATCATCACGTACCTCGCCCGCGCAGCGAAGGAGGATTGAGGATGTCCACGGCACCCGTGCTTCCGGCCCGGACCGACGGTCGCTCGACCGACGCTTCCATCGCTGGCGTCCGACGCGGACGACGCGGCGGATGGCGCTTCCACGCGATCATGACGCCGCTCTCGCTGCTCTGGATCGCGCCCATGATCTTCGTCGTCTTCGTGGCGGTGCGCTCGTTCGGCGACCTCACGGACCGAGGCCTCGCCGCGCTGCCGCTCTCGATCGACCTGAGCGGATTCGTGACAGTCTTCACGGCGGGGCTCGTCGGCGAGGCGCTCGTCAACAGCGTGATCGTCACGATCGCGACCGTCTTCCTCACGCTGCTGCTCGCGACGTGGGCCGCGTTCGCACTGAGCAGGTTCCACATCCCGTTCCGGCGCACGATCCTTCTCGTCATGCTCGCCGGCAACCTGCTGCCGCCCCAGATCCTCCTCATTCCGGTGGCGCGCATCACCGAGGGGCTCGGCATCTACGACACGCTCGCGGCGCTCGTGATCGTGCAGGTCGGCTTCGGCCTCGGCTTCTACACCTTCGTGCTCCACGGCTTCATGCGTGCGATCCCGCCCGAGATCTTCGAGGCGGCCCGCGTCGACGGTGCGGGGGAGATCCGCACCTACTGGCAGCTCGTGCTGCCCCTGTGTCGTCCGTCGCTCGCGGCGCTCGCCGCGCTCGCCACGACGTGGATCTGGAACGACCTCATCTGGGCGCTCACGGTGCTGCGCACCGAGACCAATTTCCCGATCACGGCGGCGCTGCTCAACATCCAGGGCGGCTACGTGAGCCAGTGGAACGTCGTCGCCTCGGGTGCGATCGTGGCCGCGCTGCCGACGGCGATCGTGTTCTTCGCATTCCAGCGGCACTTCGTCTCGGGCCTCACGCTCGGTTCAGGCAAGTGAGCGCGCAAGCTCGGCTGCGTACCCGCACGACCGAGTACGTGGTGAGCGTGCTGCCCGACGGCTCGGGGCTGGTGCTCGATCACTGGGGCGAGCTGATCGACGGGCCGGTCGAGGCGTGGTCCGAGCCCGATCGCATCGTCTCCTTCGCCACGACAGCGGATGCCGCTCCGCTCGAGTTCGCCTCGGCGGGCCAGCGACACGTGCAGTTCTCCGAGCTGCTCGTCGATCGCGGCGACGGTTGGCTCGGCGCCGCCTGGACGCTCAGGGGTGACCTCGAGACCGTCTCATCCGTTGACGGCTCGCGTCTTACCGCCGAGTTCGCCGACGAGACCGGCACCCTCGTGCTCGTGCTCGAGTACGAGACCTCCACACGGCACGACGTCGTGCGCCGCCGGATGACCGTGCGGAACGAGGGCACGACGCGGATCGAGCTGCCTCGCGCGTTCTCTGCCGGGTGGAACCTGCCACTCGGCCAGGCGCTGCACGTCGACTACCTCGCTGGGCGATGGGCGACCGAGTTCCAGCGGCGCTCGATCGAGCTGCAGTGGGGCACGTTCTCGATCGGCAGCCGGCAAGGCGTGACGGGGCTGCTGTTCAGCCCCGTCGTCACGGTGACGGCCGCGAACGTGCGCACGGGTCATCCCGACCGTGCCTACGGCGTAGCCCTCGAGTGGAGCGGATCGTGGCGCCTCCAGGTCGACTCGACGTCGATCGCGGCGCACACGCGTGTCTCGTGCGGCGTCGACGAGGACACGACGACCGTGACGCTGCTGCCGAGGGAATCATTCACTTCGCCGTGGTCGACGGGCATCATGAGCTCAGAAGGGCCCGAGGGCTTGACGCGCGAATGGCACCGGTACCAGCGCGTCGCGCTCGCACGCGACCTCTCACCCATGACGCGACCCGTCGTCTACAACTCCTGGTACGCGACCGGGTTCGACGTGCGCGAAGACCACCAGCTGGAGCTCGCGCGCATCGCCGCCGGGCTCGGTGTCGAAGCCTTCGTGGTGGATGACGGCTGGTTCGCGGGTCGAACGTCGGATCGTGCGGGGCTCGGCGATTGGACGCCCGATCCGTCGAAGTTCCCGCGCGGGCTCCGGCCGTTCGCCGACGAGATCGTGGCGCTCGGCATGCGGCTCGGGCTCTGGATCGAACCGGAATGCGTCAACCCCGACAGCGAGCTGTACCGCGCGCATCCCGACTGGGTGTATCGCGCAGGGGACCGCCCGCTCGTGACAATTCGCAACCAGCTGGTGCTCGATCTCGGCCGCGCCGAGGTCGTCGAGTGGATCGAGCATCGCCTGCGGGAGCTGCTGCGTTCTGCGCATATCAGCTACCTGAAGTGGGACATGAACCGGCCCGTGAGCGACGGCGGGCGCCCCGGCGACCTGCATGGCAGCGAATGGTCGGTGCAGCACACCCGTGGCTACTACCGGGTGATGCGGATGCTTCGAGACGCGTTCCCGCACGTGACCATCGAGGCGTGTGCGAGCGGCGGTGGCCGCATCGACAACGCCGTGCTCGCGCTCTCCGACGTCGTGTGGACGAGCGACCAGGTAGGGCCGAGGGACCGACTCGTCATCCAGCACGGCTTCCTTGACGCGTACCCCGCCCACGTCATGAGCTCGTGGGTGGCGGATGACCCGGGCCATCGTGACCGCATGCCCGTCTCGCTCGGCTACCGCTTTGCGGTCGCCATGTCGGGCGTGCTCGGCATCGGAGCCGACCTCGGACGGTGGACGGAGGCGGAGCGCGCCGAGGCGACGGGGCTCGTTGCGCGCTATCGCGACATCCGGCCGGTCGTGCAGCGCGGGCAGGTCGTGCGCCACGGCGATCCGCACGGCGACCTCTACGCGATCGAGTACGCAGGGCCGGCGGACGATCCTCGCATCGTGGTGCTCGTGTACGACCGTGACCGAGACCGAACGCGCGACCTCGATCGGCCCCGCGTGCATCCGACGCAGCTCACCCCAGGCGTGCGGTACCGAGTCGAGGGCACTGAGCGGGAGGTCACGCGCGAGTCGGCGCGGTCCCTCGGCATCGAGGTGCCGTTCGAGCTCGCGCCGGACGCCGACCTGCTGGTGCTCCTGCCGATCGGCTGAGGCCGCTGCCCAGGCCGAGGCACGGCCCGCCGGCGACCCCGCTCACTCCCGCGCGAACAGCAGCAGGGCGGGCAGGCTCGTCGCGAAGTAGTCCGTGCTGCCGTCCGCGCGCGTGGCGGCGGGCGGCGGAACGACGGGCCGGGCCTCACCGAGATTCGCAGGCGGGTCGATGCGGGGGAGTCCAGCGGCGGCGCGGGCTCGATCCCAGGCGGCGAGCACGCGACCCTCGCCGCCCTCCCACGGCTGGAAGGCGCGCGACTCGACGATCCCGACGGCCTCGTCGGCGCGGCCGGCGTCGACGAGCAGTTCGGCGTACTCGATCGTCAGGTCGTCGCGGCTGAGCACGAGCTCGCGGTCGGCCTCGAGTCGTTCGAGCCGTTCCCGCGGGTCGTGCTCGAGGCGGGCGGCGAGCTGGTCGAGCTCGTAGAGCAGTCGCCCGTCGTGCGGATCCAGGCGCCGGGCGCGCTCGTACGACGCCCAGGCGAGCTCGTCGTCGCCGAGCACGTTGTACGCCGCGAGTCCGAGGTTGCGCGCCGTGACGGCGTCCTCGTCGCCGAGCTCGATCGCCCGTCGCCACTGTTCGGCCGCCTCCGGCTTGCGGCCTGCGTCGAACAGGAGCATGCCGAGCAGGGCGCGCGGGATCGGATCACCGGGCTCGGCCGCGATCGCCGCGAGGAGTGCGTCGTGGGCGTCGAGTCCGGCCGGGAACGCCCAGCGCCGATCGGCGCGACTCGCGGCCGCGCGCTCGGCGCGCGCCTCGTCGGCGCGGCCCAGCTCGTCGAGCAGCTGCGCCCGTAGGTAGTGTGCGACGGGCCGTACGTTGCCGACGGCGGCGGGCGCCTCCGTCGCCGCTCGGGCGAGGAGCGCGAGCGCGACCTCCACTTCACCTGCAGCCCGCAGGTCGGACGCGACGTCGAGCAGCACGTGCCCGTCACTCGGGAGCACGAGCTCGCCCGCGATCACGCGCAGGGCGACGTCGAGCGGGTCGAGCCCCCGGACCTCGGCGAGCAGCGCATCGGCCTCGTCGGCGCGGCCGACGCGTCGCAACAGCACCACGCGGAGCGCCGCGACACGCAGGTCGTCCGCATCGAGCCGAGCTGCCACCTCGAGATCGGTCAGCGCGCGGTCGACGTCGCCGGCTCGCGCCTCGAGGCGCGCGAGCTCGACGAGCGCGGGTTGCGCCCACTTACGGTCCCACGTGGCTCGGCCGAACGCGGATGCCGCGGCATCGAGCCGTCCACGCCGCAACTCGATGAGCCCGAGCAGGTAGAGCGCCTCGGTGTCGGCGGGGTTGAGGTTTCGCGCGGTGAGGCGCGCGACGGCTGCGCGCGCATGCTCGGCCGCCGTGTCGTAGTCGCCCGCCCGGTGCGCCGCGTCGGCGAGCGCGAGGTGCGAGCCGATGTGGCCCGGGTCGCGTGCGATGGCCTCCCGCCAATACGGCAGGGGAGAGCGTGTGGGGTGCCGGTACTGCCGGAGGTGCACGCCGATGAGGTGCAGTTCCTCAACGCTCCCGACGTCGCGCGGGCGCGGGGGCTCGGTCGCGGTCCACGGCTCGGGTCGCTCACCGACGGGTTCGGGGGAGGTGACGAGCAGCTTGCCGGCACGGTCTTCGACGAGCACGCGCGCCGAGCCCGGGACATCCGCCGCCGTGACGACGAAGGGACGCGCGGGGTCGAGGTCGACGACCCAGCTCGCGAGCTCGTGCCCATCGTCGACGATGCGCACCGCAGCCTCGGGCAGCTCGCGGGTCGCGCTGACGCCGATGCGCAGCGAGCGGGCATCGCCATCGCGCGACACGTGCAGGGCGGTGTCGAGGGTCGCCGCAACGGGGACGCCGATGCGGCTGATGGGATACCAGTACTGGTTGAAGGACTTCGTCTCGCCCGGCATGAGCCAGGAGAAGTCGGGCTGGTTGTCGGTGTAGACGCCGGCCATGAGTTCGACGTAGGGGCCGTCGCCGTCGGTGAGGTGGGCGTCCCACGCGTGGCCGAAGGGCGCGTCGCCCCATGTCCATTGCTTCTTGCCCGGGGAGATGCGCCGCTCGGCCCAGTGCACGAAGCCGGCGTCGGCGGCGTGGTCGTAGCCGCCGAAGAACTCGCCGTCGGAGTCGACGATCATGTACGACGTCGGTACGGGGATGTTGCGGTAGAAGTCGATGCGGTCGGTGCCGGTCCGGTCGGCGGCCCGGACGGGGTAGTCGACGCCGTAGTACGGCCGGTCGGCGGTCGGGAAGGCCGTGAGCGCGCGTCGCGCGTGGTCGGCGACGAACCGCACGTCGGTCGGGAAGAACGACTGGTAGTCATCGTGCACGCGCGCCGCGACGTTCGCCCACCAGAGGAACGTCTGCCGCTCGCTCGTGCGGTTGTGCAGGCGCACGACGAGTTCGACGACCGCCCGATCGGGGTGCAGGCGCACGCCGTGCATGCCCTTCATGCGAGCGAACGGCTCGTGGTCGCTGCACCACACGGTGACAGAGCCGTCCTCGCCGTGCTCGATCGTCCACTCGACCGGCAGGTGCGTGGCCGGCCGGTGGTGCTGCGGCCAGTTGAACTCGACGCCGCCGCTCAGCCACGGCCCCGCGAGGCCCACGAGGGCGGGCTTGATGACGTTGTTGCGGTAGAAGAAGTCGTACTCGGCGGTCTTGTCGTAGCCGACGTGGACGCGTCCGCCGAGCTCGGGCAGCACCATGAGACGCACCCACCGGTTCTCGAGATGCACGGCGGTCCAGCTCACCGGGGCAGCCTCGGACGCGATGCGGTCGATGAACGGGAGGGGGTACACGCGCCCGCTCGAACCCTGGTAGACCCGACGGTCGAGGAACATCGGGTATCGGCTGGGCTCGCCCGGCGCGTAGGTGGCCAGCTCGACGGGCTGCTCCCACACGATCGCGCCGCCTCGGTCGAGCTCGCGCTGCTGCTCCGTAGGGGCATCGGGCAGGGTGAACCGGGCGACGTCGGTGGCTCGCATGCCGTCACCCTACGATCGCCCGCGGAGCCCGGGAATGGGGGGATCGCTGGCAAGGCCTGCACGATTCGATGGTCGCAGCACGTGGATGTCCCAACCACGGCAGCACTCGCCGCTGCCTCGCCTGCACGAACCGCCCGATCGCGGGGCGCCTACCGCGTGGCCGACCGTGTGGTCGACCGAGCGATCCATCGGATGACGAGCTCCGTGCTCCCGCCGGGCTCGAGCGTGACGAGCGGGCCGAGCACCTCGAGCTCCGCGAGCCGAGCGTCGACGCGCATGCCGCTCAGCGACGGCAGCGGACCGGGCAGCGGCGTCTGCATCCACACCTCGGCGCGCGAGCCGTGATCGGGATACTCGGCATGCGCCACGGGTTCGAAGCGCAGTTCGAGTCCCTCGCCGTCGGGTCCGCGCCAGGCGATCGATCCGGTGGCGTCGGCGAAGCCCCGCTTTCCGATCACGTCCTGCACGGGGACCTCGACATGTCCGTCGACCCGCCTCGTGGCGAGCGTGCCGTGATGGTCCCCGAGGTCGATCGGCTCGAGCCTGCCCTTGACCGCGACGACGACCGCCGCGTCCTGCGCTCTCGCGCCGGCGTCGATGTCGACCTGGCAGACTTCCCACGGCGCCCACCGCACGGGACGGTCCGACGCATTCGTCAGCGCGAGCGTCTCGACGAACTCGGCTCCCGCGTGCGGGATCTCGAACCGTCGCTCGATGCGCAGGCCCGTGCGCGGGTCGTCCGCGCTCGTGAGGCTCAACAGCAGGCCATCGTCGGTCGGCGACTCGCGCCAGGCGTACTCACCGGAGTCGAGCACCGCGTCGGGCGGCCCCTGCCACTGATCCGCCCCGTTCCAGCCCTGCGGCGCGGGCCACGACTTCGAGCCGCCGACGTTGGCCCAGCTCGCGAAGGTGCCGTCGACGACAGGCCATGACGACATCGGCACGACTGTTCGCGACTCGTCGTCGAGCAGGGCCGGGTTGTGCCAGAGCAACTCGCGCCCGTCGACGCGCAGGGAGATGAGCCGTCCGCCGATCGTCGGCAGGAAGACGAGCCGCAGACGGTCGTTCGCCACCGCGTGCAGGGGCAGAGCCGGATCGCCGGAGTCGAGCGTGCGGCTGAGCATCCCCTCAGGCTACGAGCGGTCGGGCGAGCGCGGAATCGGCGATCTCACGACGGACCTGTACGATTCGACGACGATGTCGTCGCCGATCTCCAGCCCCGCGTTCACCAGGCGGTCGCGGCACGCTCCCACCTCGAGCCTCGGCCTGAGCTAGGTCGAGGCAGTCCCGACGACGAGACGGAGGGCGTGCTCGACGACTTCCCGAGGGCCGTCGTGCTCGGCGAGCCGGGCGGCGAGTCGCTTCGCGTTCGCGCGGTAGTAGGCATCCGTCGACACTCGTCGCCAGGCCCGCAGCACCGACCGTGCCGACGGCCGGCCGGTGCGGAGGTCGACGCCCGCGCCCGCCCACGCCACGCGTGCAGCCACCTCGGGCTTGTCGAGGTCGCCACCTGCCACGATGAGCGGGATTCCGGCGGCGAGGGCGGCGAGCACTCCGCCCCAGCCGCCGTTGGTGATGACGACCTCGGTTCGGGGGAGCAGCGCGTCGTAGGGCACGACGCCTGCGACGCGCGCGTTCGGCGGCGCCGGGAACGGCAGGCTCGGATCGGCCGCCCGGCCGGTGGCGGCGACGAGCTGCACCTGCTGGCGGCCGAGCGCGCCGAAGGTCGGTTCGATGAGATCGTGCGGGTCGACGTTCTGCGTGCCCTGCGTGACGTGCACGACGGGCATCGCGGATGCCTCGACGTCGCCCCACCACGAGGGAAGCTGCGCGTCGCCATGACGCGGGCGAGTGAGCTCGCCGACGAACACGACGTGCGTCGCGAGGTCGGAGCGGGCGAACTCGAGCTCCGCAACACCGCTGGCGCACACGAGCATGGGCGAGTAGCACGCCTCATCGAACGTGAGCGAGTTCTGCCGGAGCCCCGCGCGACGGCGCTCGTCGGCGTACGCGCGCTGGATGCGGCTGCTGCCCACGCGCGCGAGCGCTCGCAGTGCGCGATCCCGCAGCCGTCCGATCGGTCCCGTCGCCGGGGTGAGCCCGAACATCGGCGGTGGAAGGTCGCGGCTCGGGATCGCGAGCGGCACGATGCTGACGGTGACCCATGGAGTGCCGGTCAGCTCCGATGCGAAGTGGCTGCCGAGGCTCAGGCCGTCGGCGACGATGACGTCCCACGGCTGCTCGTCGAACGCCGCCACGAGATCGGCGGCCTGGTCGGCGCCCGTGCGCACGAAGAGGTGCTCGACGTTCGCGAGCATCTGACGTGGCCCCTTCCTGCCGCGGAGCACGGGGAACGTCGCCGCGAGATCGTGCTCGTCGAAGTCGGCTGCCGCCCGCCACGGCACGACCCGCGCCCCGAGCGCGGCGAAACGCGACGCGTGCGCGGAGCCCGTGTACACGCGCACGCCGTGGCCCGCCTCGATGAACGCCTCTGCCACGGCGGCCATGGGCGCGACGTGCCCGTGGAACGGCATCACGGCGATCATCACTTCGGCCATGGTCGATTCGATCACGTGCGACAGCCGAGGCGACAGCCCCAGTGCTGGCCTCACTCCGGTCCCAGTACTCGCCCCTGTGCCGGCTGCGTGGCAGCCCTCTCCGGATTCCCGCGCCCACCCTGATCTGGCGGCCGAGCGCTGGCGATTCACTGGTTGACGGTGCAGAACGCGGCATCCCGACCACAACCCGTGAACCGCTCTGGAAGGAGCACCCGACCATGTCATCCATCCCCGCCCCGACTCCCGGCCTGCAGCCCGTCGGCCCCCGTCCCGTCCCCGTCAGCCCGATCGCGGTGCGCGAGCGCCTCACCGCGGCCGAGGCGATGCTGAAGTCGCTGCTCGAGCGCTGGAGTGCCCCCGCGCTCCGCATCGCCCTCGGCACGGTGTTCGTCGTCTTCGGCGTCCTCAAGTTCTTCCCCGGTGTCAGCCCGGTCGAGTCGCTCGTCACCGCGACCTGGGGAGTGCTGACCTTCGGCGTCGTCGGCGGGCAGCTGGCCCTCGTGCTGACGGCGACCATCGAGACCGTCGCCGGCCTCGCCCTCATCTCGGGCGTCTTCGCGCGCTTCGGCCTCGTGATGCTCGCCGTCGCATTCGTCGGCATCTTCTCGCCGCTCGTGTTCTTCCCCGCCGAACTGTTCGCCGACGGGGGACCGACGCTGCTCGGACAGTACGTGATGAAGAACATCGTGCTCGTCGCGGCGGCACTCGTCGTCGCCTCGCGCGTGCTCCACGGACCGTCGCGATCCTCGAATCCGTCGTGATGATCGCGGTTCCCCGTGAACCCGACGGGAGGGCGAGGCGCAGAGCGTCTCGCCCTTCTGCATGTCCGGGCGGGCCACGGCGACGCTGGTATGATCGGAGGCACTGACAACCTTGAAGCCCGTCCTGTGAGGCGGAGAAGGGAGTCCGCATGGCTGTGCGCATCGTGCTACAGCAAGCTGACCTCGACCGGGCGCTCACTCGCATCGCCCATGAGATCCTCGAGTCCAACCGCGGAGCCGATGGCCTCGTGCTCCTCGGCATTCCGACCCGCGGGGTCGTGCTCGCCGAACGGCTCGCCGCGATCGTCGGCCGTATCGCGGCATCCGACATCCCATCCGGCGCCCTCGACGTCACGATGTATCGCGACGACCTCGGCCGCAACCCCGTGCGTGCGCCGCACCCGACGGCTGTTCCCGAGGGCGGCATCGACGGCAAGACCGTCGTGCTCGTCGACGACGTGCTCTACTCGGGCCGCACCATCCGCGCGGCCTTCGACGCGCTCGCCGACCTCGGGCGTGCTCGCGCGGTGCGCCTCGCGGTCCTGGTCGATCGCGGTCACCGCGAGTTCCCGATCCGAGCCGACTTCGTGGGCAAGAACCTGCCGAGCTCGGCGCGCGAGCGCATCAACGTGCGGCTCGCCGAGATCGACGGCGACGACGCCGTCACGATCGACGGGCGCGACGACTGATGCGGCACCTCCTGAGCACCCGCGATCTCGAACGCCCGGAGGCGATCGGCCTGCTCGACGTGGCCGAGGACATGGCCGCCGTGCAGGAGCGCGAGGTGAAGAAGCTCCCGACGCTCCGCGGCAAGACCGTCGTGAACCTCTTCTTCGAGGACTCCACGCGCACGCGCATCTCCTTCGAGGCCGCGGCGAAGCGCCTCTCGGCCGACGTCATCAACTTCAGCGCGAAGGGCTCGAGCGTCTCGAAGGGCGAGAGCCTGAAGGACACCGCGCAGACCCTCCAGGCGATGGGCGCCGACGGCGTCGTGATCCGGCACCACGCCTCGGGGGCGCCGCAGACGCTCGCCACGAGCGGCTGGATCGACGCGGGCGTCGTGAACGCCGGCGACGGCACGCACGAGCATCCGACCCAGGCGCTCCTCGACGCGTTCACCCTCCGGCGCCGCCTGCACGGGCCGGCCTCGCGCGGGCGCGGCCTCGACGGCACCCGAGTCGTGATCGTCGGCGACATCCTGCACTCCCGCGTCGCGCGATCGAACGTGTGGCTGCTCACGACGCTCGGCGCCGAGGTCGAGCTCGTCGGCCCCCCGACCCTCATGCCCGTCGACACGAGTGCATGGCCGGCACGGATCGGCTACGACCTCGACGCCGCGCTTCATGAGGTGCCCGACGCCGTCATGATGCTGCGCATCCAAGCCGAGCGCATGAAGGCCGCGTACTTCCCGAACAGTCGCGAGTATGCGCGCACCTGGGGTCTCGACGACGCCAGGTTCGACCGGTTGCCCCCGACTACGATGGTCATGCACCCGGGCCCGATGAACCGCGGGCTGGAGATCGCCGCCCGCGCCGCAGATTCGCCGCAATCCACGGTGCGCGAGCAGGTCGCGAACGGAGTATCAGTGAGAATGGCCGCCCTCTATCTCCTGTTGTCGGGCGAACGGGGGGAGTCGTGATGCGCGAGTCCCACCTGATCACCGGCGCGACGCTGCCGAACGGCGAGCGCGCCGACATCCTCCTCGAGAACGGCCTCATCGCGAAGGTCGGAACGGTGACGGATGCCGCCGGCGCGACGATCGTCGACGGCGACGGGCTCATCGCCCTGCCCGGGCTCGTCGACCTGCACACGCACTTGCGCGAACCCGGCTACGAGCAGAGCGAGACGGTGCTCACCGGCACGCAAGCCGCCGCAGCGGGCGGGTTCACGGCGGTCTTCGCGATGGCGAACACGTTCCCGGTCGCCGACACGGCGGGCGTCGTGGAGCAGGAGGCGAGCCTCGGCCGCGCCGCCGGCTACGCGACCGTTCAGCCCATCGGCGCGGTCACGGTCGGCCTCCAGGGTGCCGAACTCGCCGAGCTCGGCGCCATGGCCCGCTCCCGGGCGAACGTGCGCGTCTTCTCCGACGACGGCTTCTGCGTCTCCGACCCGCTGCTCATGCGCCGCGCGCTCGAGTACGTCAAGGCCTTCGACGGGGTCATCGCCCAGCACGCCCAGGAGCCGCGCCTCACCGAGGGCGCGCAGATGAACGAAGGCGCCCTCTCGGGCGAGCTCGGCCTCACGGGCTGGCCTGCCGTGGCCGAGGAGTCGATCATCGCCCGCGACGTGCTCCTCGCCGAGCACGTCGGCAGCCGCCTGCACGTGTGCCACGTCTCGACCGCGGGCTCGGTCGAGGTGATCCGCTGGGCGAAGGCGCGCGGCATCGACGTGACGGCTGAGGTCACGCCGCATCACCTGCTGCTCACCGAAGACCTCGTGGCGGGCTACGACCCCCGCTTCAAGGTGAATCCGCCGCTGCGGCGCACCGAAGACGTGCAGGCGCTGCGCGCCGGCCTCGCCGACGGCACGATCGACATCGTCGCGACCGACCATGCACCGCACCCGGTCGAAGCCAAGGAGAGCGAGTGGGACGCCGCCGCGAACGGCATGGTGGGCCTCGAGTCCGCTCTCGCCGTCGTGCACGCCGCGGTCGTCGAGACGGGCCTCATGGGCTGGGCGGATGTCGCGCGAGTGCTCTCCGAGGCGCCGGCCCGCATCGGTCGCCTCCGCGGTCACGGCGGCGCGCTCGTCGCCGGTGCGCGGGGTGAGCTCACGCTCTACGACCCGAATGCGGCATCCGCGTTCGATCTCGATCGCCTCGCCGGCCGGAGCACCAACTCGCCGTACCTCGGGCGAACCCTGCCGGGCGCGGTCGTCGCGACGTTCCACGCGGGGTACCCGACCTATCTCGACGGAGCACTGCGACCCGCCGACGAGGTGGCCCAGCGCGCCGCCGAAGCGCCGGAGGACTCCCATGGATAAGTGGATCGGCGCGATCGTCTCCCTCGCCATCGTCTCCCTCGCCGTCTGGCTGATGTACCGCTCCTGGCGTCGCCGCACCGTGCGCGACGAGTCGCTGTCGGCCTACCCGGTTCCGGTGAGCCACGCCGAGCCGCTCCTCGAGACCGAGGTGCTGTACGTCGCGACGACCCCCATCGGCGAGCCGCTCGAACGGCTCGCGGTGCAGGGGCTCGCGTACCGAGGCTCCGCGCGGATCGAGGTGCTGCCCGAGGGCCTCATCCTCCGCATCGCGGGGGAGTCGACGAGCTTCATCCCCGCCGACCGGCTGGCCGGCGCCGAGCTGGCGAGCTACGCGATCGACCGCGGTGTGGAGCCCGAGGGCCTCATCGCCGTCACCTGGATCGCCAGCGAGCGCGCCATCGAGGCGCCGCCACGCGTCGACAGCTACCTCCGGGCCAGGTATCCGGGCGACCCGGCCAGGATCATCCAGGCCATCAACGACATCGCCGCCGCGCCCGCCGCGTCGCGGCCGAAGCAGAACCAAGAGAGTGAGGCCTCGGATGACTGAGACCACCACCACCGCGACCACCGCGCGCACGAGCGAGCCCGCCGTGCTCGTGCTCGAAGACGGACGCCGCTTCGAGGGGCGTGCCTACGGGGCACGCGGACGCACGCTCGGCGAGGCCGTCTTCGCCACCGGCATGACCGGCTACCAGGAGACCCTCACCGACCCGTCGTACGCCGACCAGATCGTCATGATGACGGCGCCGCACATCGGCAACACCGGCATGAACGATGAAGACATGGAGTCCGCCCGCATCTGGGTCGCCGGCTTCATCGTGCGCGACCCCTCCCGCGTGGTCTCGAACTTCCGCTCGCAGCGGAGCCTCGACGACGACCTCGCCGAGGCGGGCGTCGTCGGCATCAGCGGCATCGACACCCGCGCGGTCACCCGACACCTCCGCTCGGCGGGTGCGATGCGTTCCGGCATCTTCTCCGGAGAGGATGCCGCGCTCACGGCGGGCGAGCAGCTCGACCTCGTGCGCGGCGCCGCCGAGATGACCGGGCGCAACCTCTCGGGCACCGTCTCGACCCAGGAGCCCTACACGCTCGCCGCGGAAGGCGAGCGGGTCGGGTCGGTCGCGGTGCTCGACCTCGGGGTGAAGACCTCGACGCTCCGCTTCCTCGCCCAGCGCGGCTTCGACGTGCACGTGGTGCCGCAGTCGATCACGGCCGAGGAGGTGCTCGCCATGGCCCCCGACGCGCTGTTCTTCTCGAACGGGCCCGGCGACCCCGGGGCATCCGATCGCCATGTCGACCTGCTGCGCACGACGCTGCGCGCGGGCCTGCCCTACTTCGGCATCTGCTTCGGCAACCAGCTGCTGGGCCGTGCACTCGGCTTCGGCACCTACAAGCTGCCCTTCGGCCACCGCGGCATCAACCAGCCAGTGCTCGACAAGGCCACCGGCCGCGTCGAGATCACGTCGCACAACCACGGCTTCGCGGTCGACGCGCCCATCGAGGGCGTGAGCGACTCGAGTGAGGGGTTCGGCCGCGTCGAGGTGAGCCACTACGACCTGAACGACAATGTGGTCGAGGGCCTCAGCTGCCTCGACATCCCGGCGTTCTCGGTGCAGTACCACCCCGAATCGGCCGCCGGGCCACACGACGCCAACTACCTGTTCGACCGATTCCGCGACATGGTGCTCGCCAGCAAGGAGACCGAAGTCTGATGCCCAAGCGCGACGACATCAACAGCGTCCTCGTCATCGGCTCGGGTCCGATCGTCATCGGCCAGGCGGCCGAGTTCGACTACTCGGGCACGCAGGCGTGCCGGGTGCTCCGGGCCGAGGGCGTGCGCGTCATCCTCGTGAACCCGAACCCGGCCACGATCATGACCGACCCCGACTTCGCCGACGCGACGTACATCGAGCCGATCACGCCCGACATCATCGAGTCGATCATCATCAAGGAGCGACCTGACGCGGTGCTGCCGACGCTCGGCGGCCAGACGGCGCTGAACGCCGCGATCGCACTGCACGACGCGGGCATCCTCGAGAAGCACGGCGTCGAGCTCATCGGCGCCAAGGTCGAGGCGATCCGCAAGGGCGAAGACCGCCAGCTCTTCAAGGACCTCGTGATCGAGGCCGGCGCGGAGGTCGCCCGCTCCCACGTCGCGAAGACGCTCGATGAGGCCAAGGCGTTCGCGCAAGACCTCGGCTACCCCCTCGTGGTGCGCCCGTCCTTCACGATGGGCGGACTCGGCTCGGGCTTCGCGTACACCGAGGAAGACCTCGTGCGGTACGTGACGCAGGGCCTGCACGACTCGCCGACCACCGAGGTGCTGCTCGAGGAGTCGATCCTCGGCTGGAAGGAGTACGAGCTCGAGCTCATGCGCGACATGCACGACAACACGGTCGTCGTCTGCTCGATCGAGAACGTCGACCCCGTCGGGGTGCACACCGGCGACTCCATCACCGTCGCGCCCGCGCTCACCCTCACCGACCGCGAATACCAGCAACTGCGCGATATCGGCATCGACATCATCCGCGCCGTCGGTGTCGACACCGGCGGCTGCAACATCCAGTTCGCGATCGACCCCGCCGACGGGCGCATCATCGTCATCGAGATGAACCCGCGGGTGTCGCGTTCGTCGGCGCTCGCCTCGAAGGCCACCGGATTCCCGATCGCGAAGATCGCCGCGAAGCTCGCGATCGGCTACCGGCTCGACGAGATCCCGAACGACATCACGCGTGTCACGCCCGCGAGCTTCGAGCCGACGCTCGACTACGTCGTGGTGAAGGTGCCCCGCTTCGCGTTCGAGAAGTTCCCCGCCGCCGATCCCACCCTCACGACGACCATGAAGTCGGTCGGCGAGGCCATGGCGATCGGCCGCAACTTCTCGACGGCGCTGCAGAAGGCGCTCCGCTCGCTCGAGAAGCGCGGCTCCTCGTTCCACTGGGGCGACGAGGAACGCAGCGCGGCCGAGCTCGTCGAGGCATCCAGCATCCCGACCGACGGGCGCATCGTGCTCGTGCAGCAGGCACTGCGCAAGGGCGCCACGGTCGCAGAGCTCTTCGAGGCGACGAAGATCGATCCCTGGTTCCTCGACCAGATCGTGCTGATCAACGAGGTGGCCGAGACGGTCGCCTCCGCCGAGAACCTCGACACCGACCTCCTCATCCTCGCGAAGGACCACGGCTTCTCCGACGCGCAGATCGGCCAGCTCCGCGGCTTCGGCGAAGCAGACGCACGCGAGGTGCGCCACATCCTCGGCATCCGCCCGGTCTACAAGACCGTCGACACGTGCGCGGGGGAGTTCCCGGCGCTCACGCCCTACCACTACTCGAGCTACGACCTCGAGACCGAGGTCGAGCCCTCCGACCGCCGCAAGGTCGTCATCCTCGGCTCGGGGCCGAACCGCATCGGCCAGGGCGTCGAGTTCGACTACTCGTGCGTGCACGCGTCGTTCGCGCTCTCGGCCGCGGGCTTCGAGACGATCATGATCAACTGCAACCCCGAGACCGTCTCGACCGACTACGACACGAGCGACCGGCTCTACTTCGAGCCGCTCACGCTCGAAGACGTGCTCGAGGTGATCCACGCCGAGTCGCAGTCCGGCGAGCTCGTCGGCGTCGTCGTGCAGCTCGGCGGCCAGACCGCACTCGGCCTCGCGAAGGGCATCGAGGCGGCGGGCATCCCGATCCTCGGCACGAGCCCCGACGCGATCGACCTCGCCGAGGAACGCGGGCTGTTCTCCGGCATCCTCGACGCGGCGGGCCTGCTCGCCCCGAAGAACGGCACCGCGATCGACGTCGCCGGTGCCGTGCACGTCGCCGAGGGGATCGGCTACCCGGTGCTCGTGCGGCCGAGCTACGTGCTCGGCGGCCGCGGCATGGAGATCGTCTATGACTCCGCCTCGCTCGCCGACTACTTCGTGCGCATCGAGGGCCAGGGCATCGTCGGCCCGACGCATCCGCTGCTCGTCGACCGCTTCCTCGACGACGCGATCGAGATCGACGTCGACGCGCTCTACGACGGCACCGACCTCTACATCGGCGGCGTCATGGAGCACATCGAGGAAGCCGGCATCCATTCCGGCGACTCGAGTTGCACGCTCCCGCCCGTGACGCTCGGCCGCGCCGAGGTCGACCGGGTGCGCGAGGCGACCCGCGGCATCGCCGAGGGGATCGGCGTGCGGGGCCTGCTCAACGTCCAGTTCGCCGTCGCGGCCGGCGTGCTCTACGTGCTCGAGGCGAACCCCCGGGCGAGCCGCACCGTTCCCTTCGTCTCGAAGGCACTCGGCATCCCGCTCGCGAAGGCGGCCTCACGCGTCATGGTCGGCGCCACGATCGCCGAGCTCATCGACGAGGGCATGCTCCCCGCGTCAGACGGGTCTCGAGTGCCGCTCGATGCACCGGTGTCCGTGAAGGAGGCCGTGCTGCCGTTCCACCGCTTCCGCACCCGCGAGGGCATCATGGTCGACTCCGTGCTCGGCCCCGAGATGCGTTCGACGGGCGAGGTCATGGGCATCGACAAGGACTTCCCGACGGCGTTCGCGAAGAGCCAGCTCGCCGCATACGGCGGCATGCCGCTCTCGGGCACGGTCTTCGTGTCGGTCTCCGACCGCGACAAACGGGCGATCATCCTGCCGGTGCTCCGCCTGAAGCAGCTCGGCTACGAGATCGCGGCGACCGAGGGCACCGCTGAGGTGCTGCGCCGCAACGGCATCGAGGCGGGCGTCGTGCTGAAATTCAGCGACAAGCCCTCGCCCGACGCGGCATCCGTCGTGGAGCTGATCCACCGGGGTGAGATCGACGTCGTGGTGAACACGCCGAGCGGCCGATCGGCACGTGCCGACGGCTACGAGATCCGCGCCGCGGCCGTGGCATCCGACATCCCGCTGTTCACGACCATCGCCGAGCTCTCGGCCGCGGTCGCATCGCTCGACGCGGTGCGCACCGGATTCGAGGTCACGAGCCTGCAGGAGTACCAGGCCCGGCGGGAGGCGCACGTATGAGCGGCCCGACGTCGTTCGGCGATCGACTCGACGCGATCTTCGCGATCCGCGGGCGGCTCTGCGTCGGCATCGACCCGCACGCCTCGCTCCTGGCCGAGTGGGGGCAGTCCGACTCCGCCGACGGCGTGCGCGAGTTCGGCCTGCGGGTCGTCGAGGCCGCCGCGAACCACACCGGCATCGTGAAGCCGCAGGTCGCCTTCTTCGAACGCCACGGTGCGGCGGGCTACGCGGCGCTCGAGCGGGTTATCCGCGAAGCGCGCGCCGCCGGGCTCCTCGTGATCGCCGACGTGAAGCGCGGCGACATCGGCTCGAGCGTCGAGGCCTACGGCGAGGCGTGGCTGCGTCCGGGCTCCCCGCTCGAGGCCGACGCGATGACGATCAGCGCCTACCAGGGCCTCGGCTCGATCGAGTCCGTGCTCGTCGCCGCCGAGTCCGCGGACAAGGGGCTCTTCGTGCTCGCCGCGACGTCGAATCCCGAGGCTGCCGCCATTCAGCGCGCAGTGCTCCAGCAGTCGAGCCGTGCCGGATCCACGGTCGCGCAGGCGATCACCTCCGGCGTCATCGCATGGAACGAGGGACGAGCGGATGCCGCGACCCGGTCGTTCGGCTCGGTCGGCGTCGTGCTCGGCGCCACGAACGAGCTCGCCCTCGCCGGCATCGACACCGAATCGGAGCCCTCGCGGCCAGGACTCCCGGTGCTCGCGCCGGGCTTCGGGTACCAGGGCGCCGAGCTCTCCGACTTCCGCAGGATCTACGGGTCGCTCGGAGCGGGCGTGATCGTGAGCGAGTCGCGCTCGATCCTCGGCGCAGGCCCTGACGGCATCGCCGACGCGATTGCGCGTCGCGTCGACGAGGTCGGAGCCGCGAGTGCCTGAGCGGGTATCGGTATCACCGTCGTCGCCGCCCGAGGTCGATCGCGTCGCCGCATCCCGCGCCGCGGTGGCGGCACGTCGCGCCCGAGCGGCCGTGAAGGCCGACGTCGCGAGCGCGGCGCGGAGCCCGCTCGACGTGCTGCGCGTGGCGTACGAATCGCCGGAGGGCGTCGAGGGGCGCTTGCGCGTGAGCGAGTTCCTCACGTCGATCCCGGCGATCGGCGCGACGAAGAGCGCGCGCATCATGCATGAGTTGCAGATCTCCACGTCGAAGCGGCTCGGCGGCCTCGGTCGCCTGCAGCGCAAGCGGCTTCGCGAGTTCGTCGCCGACTGGGTGGCCGCGCATGGCGGCACCGGCGACCGGCTCGTCGTGCTCGCCGGCCCCACTGCCGTGGGCAAGGGCACCGTCGCCTCCTACATCCGGCGGCACCATCCCGAGGTGCGGCTCTCGGTCTCGGCGACCACGCGCGCGCCCCGGCCCGGCGAGGTCGAAGGCGAGAGCTACATCTTCGTCGACGACGCCGAGTTCGACCGCATGATCGCGGCCGGCGAGTTGCTCGAGTGGGCCACGGTGCACAACGCGTCGCGGTACGGCACGCCGCGTGCGGCCGTCGAGCGGGCCATCGCCGCGGGCAACAGCGTGCTGCTCGAGATCGACATCCAGGGTGCGCGTTCCGTGCGCCGGGCCATGCCCGACGCCACGCTCGTGTTCCTGCTCCCGCCGAGCTGGGAGGAACTCGTGCGCCGCCTCGTCGGCCGGGGCACCGAGAGCCCCGCCGAACAGCAGCGCCGGCTCGAGACCGCGAAGGTCGAATTGGCGGCCGTCGACGAGTTCGATCACCAGGTGGTCAACCACGACGTCGCCGATGCCGCCCAGAAGGTCGTAGACTTGATGAGACCTCGCAAGGGTCGGCGTTGAGCTGCCCTCGCCACGACTTTTCGCGCACCGAGGGTGCGCACCCCACGATCAAGGAGTCACTCCATGGCTGAGAAGCTGTCCGGAATCATCGACCCGCCCATCGACGACCTGCTGTCGAAGGTCGACTCGAAGTACCAGCTCGTCATCTTCGCGTCGAAGCGCGCGCGCCAGATCAACGACTACTACGCAGACCTGCACGAGGGCAGCCTGTTCGACAACGTCGGCCCGCTCGTGGACTCCTCGATCGACGACAAGCCCCTCTCGGTCGCACTGCACGAGATCAACGAAGACAAGCTCCGGCTCCGCCCGATCGCCGACTGAGCCGGGGGTCCGATGTCGCCGCTCAACATCGTCGTCGGCATCACCGGGGGCATTGCGGCGTACAAGGCCGTGGGCGTCGTGCGTGCGCTCGTGCTCGCCGGTCACGACGTGCACGTCGTCCCGACCGAGGGTGCGCTCCGCTTCGTCGGGCGCCCCACCCTCGAGGCGATCTCCCGCAACCCGGTTCACACAGACCTCTACGAGGGCGTCGCCGAGGTGCGGCACGTGGCCATCGGCCAGGCTGCCGACCTCATCGTGATCGCGCCGGCGACCGCGAACACCATCGCCAAGCTCGCGACCGGCCTCGCCGACGACCTGCTCGGCAACACGGTGCTCGCGAGCGAGGCGCCCGTCGTCATCGCGCCGGCGATGCACACCGAGATGTGGCGGCATCCTGCCACGAGGGCGAACATCGCCACGCTCCGGTCTCGCGGCGTCACCGTCGTCGGCCCGGCCGTGGGCCAGCTCACCGGCAGCGACAGCGGCCCTGGCCGCATGGCGGAGCCGGAGGTCATCGTCGCAGCCGCGCTCGACCGGGTCGCGGCATCCGCTTCCGCCGCGGCGCATCACCCCACCGGCGATCTCGGGGGGCGGCGAGTCGTCGTCTCGGCCGGCGGCACGCGCGAGCCGCTCGACCCCGTGCGCTTCCTCGGCAACCGGTCGAGCGGCAAGCAGGGCATCGCGATCGCCGAGGCGGCGCGATCACGAGGAGCCGAGGTCATCCTCATCGCCGCGAACCTCGAGGTCGCCGATCCCGAGGGGTGCGATCTGCGCCGGGTCTCGACTGCGCTCGAGCTCCGCGACGAGGTCGTGGCCGCCGCGCAGGGCGCCGATGTCGTCGTGATGGCCGCTGCCGTCGCCGACTACCGGCCGGTGAGCGTGAGCGACGCGAAGATCAAGAAGGACACGAGCGATGCCGGCCTCACGCTCGAGCTCGTGCGCAACCCCGACATCCTCGCCGGCCTCGGCAGCGAGCCGCACCCCGGAACCCTCCTTGTCGGATTCGCCGCCGAGACCGAGCCCGACGACGAACATCTCGTCGCACTCGGGCGCGCCAAGCGCGAGGCGAAGGGCGCCGACCTGCTCGTCGTGAACCGCGTCGGATGGAACGAGGGGTTCGCGAGCGACGAGAACGCGGTCGTCGTGATCGGCGCGAACGGCGACGTCGTCACACGAGCACACGGAACGAAACTGTCGGTGGCGCACGACATCCTCGACGTGGTTGTCTCAGAGCTGACGACCACGGCGCGAGCCGCGACGACACCGAAGGAACCCGAGCCCACATGAGCGCACTCCGCCTCTTCACGTCCGAGTCCGTCACCGAGGGCCATCCCGACAAGATCTGCGACCAGGTCTCCGACTCGATCCTCGACGCGCTGCTCACGGTCGATCCGCACAGCCGCGTCGCCGTCGAGACGCTCGTCACCACGGGTCTCGTGCACGTGGCGGGCGAAGTGACGACATCGGGCTACGTCGAGATCCCGGCGATCGTGCGTGAACGCGTGACCTCGATCGGCTACAACTCCTCCGACGTGTGGTTCGACGGTCGTTCGTGCGGCGTCTCGGTGTCGATCGGCGGACAGTCGCCCGACATCGCGCAAGGCGTCGACCGCGCCTTCGAGGCTCGCGAGCGTGCGAGCATCGACGCGCTCGACCTGCAGGGCGCCGGCGACCAGGGCATCATGTTCGGCTACGCCACGCGTGAGACCCCCGAGCTCATGCCCGTGCCGATCTGGCTCGCGCACCGGCTCGCCGAGCGGCTCGCCGCCGTTCGCAAGGCCGGTGAGCTCGACTACCTCCGGCCCGACGGCAAGACCCAGGTCACCGTCGGATACGAGGGCCAGGTCCCTCGCACGATCGAGACGGTCGTGCTGTCGACCCAGCACTCGCCGAGCGTGTCGACCGAGCAGTTGCGCGCCGAGGTCGAGGAGCTCGTGATCCGGCCCGTGCTCGACCTGGTCGAGCTCTCTCGGCCCGAGCTCGCGGTGCTCATCAACCCCACCGGCCGGTTCGAGATCGGCGGCCCCCAGGGCGATGCCGGCCTCACGGGCCGCAAGATCATCATCGACACCTACGGCGGCGCGAGCCGGCACGGCGGCGGCGCGTTCAGCGGGAAAGACCCGTCGAAGGTCGACCGCTCCGGGGCCTACGCCATGCGCTGGGTCGCGAAGAACGCCGTCGCCGCGGGCCTCGCCGATCGCCTCGAGGTGCAGGTCGCGTACGCCATCGGCAAGGCCACTCCGGTCGGCCTCTACGTCGAGACGTTCGGCACCGCGCACGTTCCCGAAGAGCGCATCATCGCCGCGATCCGCGAGGTGTTCGACCTGCGCCCCGCAGCGATCATCCGCGATCTCGACCTGCTCCGGCCCATCTACGCGCAGACCGCGACCTACGGGCACTTCGGCCGCGAGCTTCCCGACTTCACCTGGGAGCTGCTCGACCGCGTCGACGACCTGCGCACCGTCGCCGGGCTCTGACGGTGCCGGGCGGCCCGATCGCCAGGGTGCTCGTCGACTCGCCGCTGCCGCAGCTCGACCAGCTCTTCGACTATCACGTGCCCGATCGACTCCGCGACGCGGCCCGGGCCGGCGTGCGCGTGCGCGTTCCGCTCCGATCGGGGGGCCGCATCGCCAACGGCTGGCTCGTCGAGCTCGCCGAGTCGAGCGAGTACACGGGCACGCTGAGCGAGATCGAAGACGTCGTCTCCGAGGTGCCGCTCCTCACACCCGAGGTGTGGGCGCTCGTGCGCGCTGCGGCCGATCGTGCCGCAGGCAATGCGAGCGACATCCTCCGCATCGCCGTGCCGAACCGGTACGTGCGCGTCGAGCGCACCTGGCGGGCAGCGGAATCCGACCCCGGCGAGCTTCCGACGGCGGTCGCCCCGATCGGGGGATACGAGGCGGGTCGCGTCGAGGGGGGCATCGACGGCGGCGAACGGATGGCGCTCGCGGCCGACCCGCGACCGGTGCGCCTCCCCTCGGGCGAATGGGTCGGCGCGTGGGCCGTGACGCTCGCGCACGCCGCGGCGTACACGCTCGCGGGCGACCGGTCGAGCCTGCTCATCGTTCCCGACTACCGCGACCAGGAGCAGCTGCAGGCCGCTCTCGCCGCCTTCGTCGATTCCCGCCGGGTGCTGCGCACCGACGCCCGGCAGGCGGGCGGAGAGCGGTTCCGCTCCTTCCTCGAGTCCACGGGCGCGCATGCCCGTATCATCATCGGCAACCGCTCGACGATCTACGCGCCGGCCGCACGGCTCGGCCTCATCGCCTTCTGGGACGACGGCGACAGCCTCCAGAACGAGCCGCTCGCGCCGGGCGTGCATCCGCGTGACGCGGCGCTCATCCGGCAGGGGCAGTCCGGAGCGGCGCTGTGCTTCCTCGGCCACACTCGCAGCGTCGAGGTCGAGCGGCTCGTCGAGATCGGCTGGGTGCGTGCGATTGCCGCCGTGAAGCCCGTGCGGCCACGAGTCATCCCGACCGAGCAGCAGGCCAACCCCGAGCCCGGCTCGGCTCGCATCCCGTCCGCGGCCTGGCGACAGGCGCAGGAGGCCGTGCGCGAGGGCCCGGTGCTCGTGCAGGTGGCACGGCCCGGTCATGCGCCGCTCCTCGTCTGCGACCGCTGCCGCGAGCCGGCGCGGTGCAACGCGTGCGGCGGTGCGATCACGGTGCCCCGCAGCGGCGGCGACGCCCGGTGCGTGCTGTGCGGAACGAGCGCGAGCGGCTGGCGCTGCACGGTGTGCGAGGCGACGAAGCTCCGCGCGGCCACCGTAGGGGCGAGTCGTACCGCCGAGGAGCTCGGACGAGCGTTCCCCCGAGCGCGCGTGTTCCTCTCCGACGGTGAACACCCGCTCCTGCGGGTCGGCGCCGAGTCCGCGCTCGTCGTCGCCACACGAGGGGCCGAGCCCATCGCCGACGGCGGCTACCGTGCCGTGCTCCTCCTCGACGGCGAGCGGATGCTGCTGCGCGAGTCGCTCCGCGTCGCTGAAGACTGCCTGCGCTGGTGGTCGAACGCGACCGCCCTCGCCGCGCCGGGCGCCCCGGTCTTCCTCGTGGGGGTCGCGGGCGCTCTCGCGACCGCGCTCTCCACATGGCGGCAGGCGGAGTGGGCGGCCACCGAACTCGAGTCGCGGCGGTCCCTGCGCTTCCCACCCTCGGTTCGCGTCGCGAGCGTGACGGCACCACCCGCCGCCGTGGCCCGTGCGCTCGACCAGGCACGCGCAGCCGCCGACGAGGTCGACGCACTCGGCCCGACGGCGTTCGGCGATGGGCTCGAGCGGGCGATCGTGCGGTTCGACTACTCCGCAGGAGCCGCGGTCGCCAAGGCGCTCCGCGCTGAGATGATCCGCGCGGCCACCGAACGCCGGCGCCCGGTCGGCGGGCGCCCACCGAAGCGTCCTCCCGTGCTGCGGGTGCGGTTCGACGACCCCGACGTGCCGTAATCGCCGGTGGTGCGCCGGGCGAGCGGCGAGCTGCCGCATCCGAGTCGGCGACAATGGAGTGTGCAGAACCTTCGCCTCGTCTTCGCCGGCACTCCGGCCGCCGCCGTCCCGGCGCTCGAACGCCTCGCTGCGAGCGATCATGAGCTCGTGGGCGTCGTGACGAGGCCGCCTGCGCCGCTCGGACGGAAGCGGGTGCTCACGCCGTCGCCGGTCGCGCAGGCGGCCGAGCGGCTCGGGCTGCCCGTCATCGAGGCCGCACGGCTCGATGCCGCGCCGACCGCAGCGATCGAGGCGCTCCGTCCCGATCTCGGAGTCATCGTCGCCTACGGCGGATTCGTGCGCGAACCGCTGCTCTCCGCGCCGGCCCACGGCTGGGTGAACCTGCACTTCTCATTGCTGCCCGCATGGCGCGGCGCCGCGCCCGTGCAGCACGCACTCATCGCCGGCGACGCCCGGACCGGGGCATCCGTGTTCCGGCTCGTGCCCGAACTGGACGCGGGCGACGTGTTCGCGATGCGGCCGCGCGCGATCGACGGCAGCGAGACCTCGGGCGAACTCCTCGACGATCTCGCGGTGTCGGGTGCCGAGCTGCTCACCGAGGTGGTCGACGCCATCGCCGCCGGCACCGCGATCGCGACCGCCCAATCAGGAGAGCCGAGCTTCGCTCCCAAGCTCACGATCGACGACGCGCGCCTCGACTGGAGGCGCCCGGCTGCAGAGGTGCTCGCCCGGTACCGCGGCGTGACGCCCGAGCCCGGGGCCTGGACGACCCTCGACGAGCAACGGCTGAAGGTGCTCGAGCTCGCGACTATCACCGATGCCGCGGATGCCGCGACGTTGCCGCCCGGCATGATCGCGATGCGCGGTCGTCGGGTGCTGATCGGCACCGGCAGCGCGCCGCTCGAGCTCCGGCGCGTGCAGCCGTCAGGACGCACCGCGATGGCCGCCGCCGACTGGTGGCGCGGCGCCGCCCGCGAAGAGGCGGTCGCGCGATGAGCGGCGGCGCACGATCGAACTCACGCGGCGGGGGAACGGAGCGCGTCTCGCCGGCGCGCCGCGTCGCTTTCGAGGTGCTCGAGGCCGTGCGGGCCGACGAGGCCTATGCGAACCTCCTGCTGCCCACGCGCATCAGCCGGGCCGGCCTGAATCGCGCCGACGCGGCCTTCGCGACTGAGCTCACCTATGGCACCCTGCGCATGATGGGCTTCTACGATCTCGTCATCGAGCTCGCGGCCGACCGGCCCACCGAGCGCATCGACCCGGGAGTGCTCGACGTGCTGCGACTCGGGGTGCACCAGTTGCTCGCGACCCGGGTGCCGACGCACGCGGCGGTCTACGAGCAAGTGGCACTGGCCCGCAAGGTCGCCCCGAAGGCCGCGGGGTTCGCGAACGCCGTGCTGCGCACCGTGTCGCGCACGTCGGCCGAATCCTGGCGTGAACTCGTCGCCGAGGGGGCCGCCGACGGCGACGACCGGCTCGCCCGGCTCTCGAGCCACCCCGCGTGGATCGTGCGCGCCTTCCGCACCGCGCTCGCCCGCGAGGGTCGCGAGTCCGAGCTCGAGGCGCTCCTCGAGGCCGACAACGACTCACCACGGGTCAATCTCGCGGTGCTTCCGGGCCTCGAGGGCGGCCGCGAGGGCGACCGCGACGGCAACGGCGAAGAGGCCGAGTCGGATGACGGCGCCATGCTCGAGCCCGACCGCTACTCGCCGATCGGCGCGGTCACCGATGACCCGATCGGTGTCGCGCGAGCATCAGGCGGCCGCATCCGCGTGCAGGACGAGGGCTCGCAGCTCGCGGCGCTCGCCCTCACTCGTGCGGCTCCCATCGCGCCGGGGGAGCGCTGGCTCGACCTCTGCGCCGGCCCGGGCGGCAAGACCGCCGTGCTCGCCGCCGAGGCGCTCGCCGGTGGCGCGAGCGTCGTTGCGAACGAGGCGGTGCCGGCGCGCGCAGACCTCGTGCGGAACGCGATCGCCGGAGTGCCGATCGAGGTCGACGTGCGGGTCGGCGACGGCCGCGATCTCGACCTCACGGCCCTCGGCGCTCCCGGCGGCTTCGACCGCATCCTCCTCGACGCCCCGTGCACCGGCCTCGGCGCCCTCCGTCGCCGGCCCGAGGCGCGATGGCGCAAGTCGCCGGCGGATGTCGCCGAGCTCACGAAGCTCCAGGGCGACCTGTTCGACGCCGCGGTCGGTGCGCTCGCGCCCGGCGGAATCCTCGCGTACGTCACATGCTCCCCGCACACCGCCGAGACGCACGGCACGCTCGGCGCGGCGCTCGCCCGGAGCGACGAGCGCGTCGAGCAGCTCGACACGCGAGCAGTGGTCGAGGCGTTGTCGCGGCATCCGCTCGACCTCGCCGGAGACTCCGCCACAGTGCAGCTCTGGCCGCACCGGCACGGCACCGATGCGATGTTCATCGCCCTCGTCCGGCGCACCGGCGCCGATGCCGCCGTCGCCGATCGATAGGGTGAAACCATGACGACGCGGATCAACCCGAGCATCCTCGCTGCCGACTTCGCGAACTTCGAGCGCGAGCTCGGTCGCATCGCGAGCGCCGACCTCGTGCACGTCGACATCATGGACAACCACTTCGTGCCGAACCTCACGTTCGGCCTGCCGATGGTCGAACGCCTCCAACAGGTCTCGCCGATTCCGCTCGACGTGCACCTCATGATCGACGATCCCGAGCGCTGGGCACCCGGGTATGCCGAGGCGGGCGCGTTCTCCGTGACGTTCCATGTTGAGGCGACGGCCGATCCGGTCGGGCTCGCCCGGCGACTCCGCGGGCTCGGCGCGCGCGCCGGCATCGCCCTGAAGCCGGACACCGCGGTGGAGCCGTACCTCGAGCTGCTGCCCGAGTTCGACCAGGTGCTCGTGATGACCGTCGAGCCGGGCTTCGGCGGCCAGTCATTCCGGCCCGAGACGATGCCCAAGCTCGAGCTCGTCGCCGACTCGGTGCGCGCAGCCGGCCTCGACGTGTGGCTGCAGGTCGACGGCGGCATCTCGCTCGAGACGATCGCCGTCGCCGCCGCGGCGGGTGCGAACACCTTCGTCGCCGGATCGGCCGTCTTCGGTGCGGATTCACCGGCCGAGCAGATCGAGGCGCTGCGCCGGGCTGCGTCCGTTCACCCTCACGTGCACCGGTAGCCTATACGGGTGAAGACATTCGACGACCTCTTCGTCGAGCTCAGCGAGAAGGCCCGCACCCGCCCAGCGGGGTCCGGCACGGTGCGCGAGCTCGATGCGGGCGTGCACGCCATCGGCAAGAAGATCGTCGAGGAGGCCGCAGAGGTCTGGATGGCCGCCGAGTACCAGAGCGACGACGAGACGGCTGAGGAGATCTCCCAGCTCGTCTACCACCTGCAGGTGCTCATGCTCGCGAAGGGCCTCACGACCGCCGACGTGTACCGACATCTCTGATCACGCTCATGACCGATCAGTACCGTCGACACGAAAGTCAGGGAATGCTCCGAATCGCCGTGCCCAACAAGGGCTCGCTCGCCGAGACCGCCGCGCAGATGTTGTGGGAGGCCGGGTACACCGGTCGCCGCGATCCGCGCGACCTGCACACCGCCGATCCGCGGAACGGGGTGGAGTTCTTCTACCTCCGCCCCCGTGACATCGCCACCTATGTGGGGTCGGGCGCGCTCGACGTCGGCATCACGGGCCGCGACCTCCTGCTCGATTCCGGATCGGATGCCGCCGAGATCGCCTCGCTCGGATTCGGCGACTCCACGTTCCGCTTCGCGGGGCCGGCGGGCGACTTCACCGAGCTCGCCGAGCTCGACGGCGTGCGGGTCGCCACGAGCTATCCCGGCCTCGTCGGCGGGTTCCTCGCGGGCCACGGCGTGACCGCGAATCTCGTCAAGCTCGACGGAGCGGTCGAGTCGGCCGTGCGACTCGGTGTCGCCGACGCCGTCGCCGACGTGGTCTCCACCGGCTCCACGCTCCGCCAGGCGGGCCTCGAGATATTCGGCCCGGTCATCCTCGAGTCCGAGGCCGTGCTCATCGGCTCCGGCGTCGAGCGGCCGGGCACCGACACCCTCGTGCGCCGCCTCCAGGGCGTCCTCGTCGCCCGCCAGTACGTGCTCCTCGATTACGACGTGCCGGTCGAGCACCTCGAACGCGCGACCGCCGTGGCGCCCGGGTTCGAGTCGCCGACGGTGTCGCCACTGCACGATCCGGAGTGGGTGGCCGTCCGCGTCATGGTCCCGCGCATCGACATGAACCACGTCATGGACGAGCTCTATTCGCTCGGCGCACGGGCGATCCTCGTGAGCGCGATCCACGCGGCACGGTTGTGAGGTGACCCGATGTCGCTTGCCGTCCGCGTGATCCCGTGCCTCGACGTGGCTGCCGGCCGCGTCGTCAAGGGCGTGAACTTCCAGAACCTCCGCGACGCCGGAGACCCCGTCGAGCTCGCCGCCCGGTACGCCGAGCAGGGCGCCGATGAGCTTACGTTCCTCGACGTCACCGCGACCGTCGACGACCGTTCCACGACCTACGACATGGTGCAGCGCGTGGCCGAGCAGGTGTTCATCCCGCTCACGGTGGGCGGCGGCATCCGCTCGGTCGACGATGTTGCGCGCCTGCAGGGGCACGGCGCCGACAAGATCGGCGTGAACAGCGCCGCGATCGCCAGGCCGCCGCTCATCGGCGAGATCGCCGATCGCTTCGGCGCGCAGGTGCTCGTGCTCTCCCTCGACGTGAAGCGATCGCAGCGCACTCCGTCGGGCTTCGTCGTGACGACGCACGGCGGCCGCACCGAGACCGACCTCGACGCCCTCGAATGGGCGCGACTGGGCATCGAGCTCGGCGCCGGCGAGCTGCTCGTCAACTCGATCGACGCCGACGGCACGAAGGCCGGGTTCGACCTCGAGCTCACCGCGCTCATGCACGAGCTCGCGAGCGTCCCCGTGATCGCCTCGGGCGGCGCCGGACGGGTTGCCGACTTCGCGCCGGCGATCGCAGCCGGCGCCGACGCGGTGCTCGCGGCATCCGTGTTCCACAACGGCGAGGTGACGATCGGCGAGGTCAAGGCCGCCCTCGCCGCCGACGGAAGGATCGTGCGATGAGCGAGCCCGGCGACGAGGAACTCGAGCGCGACGAAGAGCCATGGACCGACGGTGCGACGGCGATCGACCGTGCGGCGTTCACCGCCGACGGGCTGCTCCCGGCGATCATCCAGCAGTGGGACACGGGTGAGGTGCTCATGCTCGGCTGGATGGACCGCGAGGCGATGCGCCGCACCCTCACCGAGGGGCGAGTGAGCTTCTGGTCACGTTCGCGCCAGGAATACTGGCGCAAGGGCGACACCTCCGGACACGTGCAGTACGTGCGCTCCGCGGCGCTCGATTGCGACGCCGACACGTTGCTCGTGCAGGTCGAGCAGGTCGGCGCGGCATGTCACACGGGCACCCGGCGCTGCTTCGACGGCGACCCAATCGCGGTCGTCCAGGGCTTCCCGCCGGCAGACTGACGACGAGGAGAGACCGTTGGCCGACGCCACCACCAGTTTCGAGGACTTCACCGCGCTCCTGGCCGGGCGGCGGGTCGTGCCCGTCGTGCGTGAGCTCTTCGCCGATGGCGAGACACCCGTGGGCATCTACCGCAAGCTCGCAGGCGGCCGGCCCGGCACCTTCCTCCTCGAGTCCGCCGAGCAGGGCGGCATCTGGTCGAGGTACTCGTTCGTCGGCGTCTCGTCGTACGGGGTGCTCACCCAGCGCGACGACGACGTCGAGTGGCTCGACTACGGACTCCCGGCCGAGCGCGCGCTCGGTGATGCTGCCGGCCTTGCACCTCTCGCCGCCCTCGAGGCGCTCTACGAGCGGTGGCGCACCGAGGATGTCCCGGGCGCGCCTCCGCTGACCGGAGGGCTCGTGGGCTTCATCGGCTGGGAGGCGATCCGCCAGATCGAGCGCCTGCCGAACCGGCCCCCAGCGGAGTTCTCGATGCCGGGACAGGCGTTCGCCTTCGTCTCCGAGCTCGTCGTCATCGACCATCGCACCGGCACCGTGCAACTCATCGCCTCAGTCCTCAACGACGACGTCGAGGCTCCCGAGCGACTGTGGGCCGACGCGCAGGAGCGCCTCGACCGGATGCAGCGCGACCTCTCGCGGCCCTCGGAGGCGTGGCTCGCCGAGATCGACCTGACCCGCGCCGCCGAGCCGGTGCACCGCACCGAGAAGGCCGACTTCCTCGCCGCCGTCGAGCGCTCGAAGGAGTACATCCGCGACGGCGACATCTTCCAGGTGGTCATCTCGCAGCGCTTCGAGCAGGAGGCCACGGCGCATCCGATCGACGTGTACCGCGTGCTCCGCAGCCTGAACCCGAGCCCCTACATGTACCTGCTGCACCTCGAGGACACGGCGGGGGAGTCATACTGGATCGTCGGCTCGTCGCCCGAGGCGCTCGTGAAGGTGCAAGACAGGCGGGTGTTCACGCACCCGATCGCCGGATCGAAGCCGCGCGGGGCGACACCCGAAGAAGACGCCGACCTCGAAGCCGAGCTCATCGCCGACCCGAAGGAGCAGGCCGAGCACCTCATGCTCGTCGACCTCGCGCGCAACGACCTCGCGAAGGTGTGCACGGCCGGGTCGGTCGAAGTGACCGAGTTCATGCGCGTCGAGCGGTTCAGCCACATCATGCACCTCGTCTCGTCGGTCGAGGGCGACCTCTCACCCGGTGCGAACGCCGTCGACGTGTTCCGGGCCGCCTTCCCGGCCGGCACGCTCTCGGGCGCGCCGAAACCACGGGCCCTCGAGATCATCGACGAGCTCGAACCCGCCCAACGAGGCCTCTACGGGGGAGTGGTGGGCTACTTCGGGTTCGGCGGAGACGCCGACCTCGCGATCGCCATCCGCACTGCCACCATCGCCGGCGGCGTCGCGCGGGTGCAGGCCGGCGGCGGGCTCGTGGCCGACTCCGACCCCGAGTCCGAGTTCCGCGAGTCGCAGAACAAGGCCGCAGCGCCGCTGCGTGCGGTCGCGGTGGCCAATGCCATGCGACGGGTCGAGTCGTGAACGCATCGCGCATGAAGTCGCCCGCGATCATCGCGACGATCGTCGGCGCAGGCCTCACGCTGCTCTCGTGGAGCCAGAACTGGTTCGACCTCCGCATCGCCGACGGGGCAGTGGCCGGCACGATCGCCGAGGCCATCCCGGTCGCCGGGAGCGTCGCGTCGCCCGCCCTCGCGGCCCTCGCACTCGCCGGGCTCGCCCTCGTCGCCGCGCTCGCGCTCGCCGGCCCCGGCATCCGCGTGGTGCTCGGCGTGCTCGAGGTGGTGCTCGGCGCGTGTATCGTGTTCGCCGCGTGGGTCTCGATCGGCGACCCGGTCGCCGCCGTGTCGCCGGCGGTGACGGATGCCACGGGCGTCTCGGGCGCCGGGCCGACCGCCGAGCTCGTGGCATCCGTGACCGCATCGGCCTGGCCCGCTGCGGCGATCGCGGGCGGCGTGCTCGTGGTGATCGCGGGCGTCGTCGTGCTCGCGACGGGCCACACATGGCCCGCCTCCTCACGCCGTTACCGCGGCGTTCGACTCGCCGAGGCCGACGACCACGCCGAACCCACGGCGCGCGCGGCCTCGGATCGCGCCATCGACGACTGGGACGAGCTCAGTCGCGGCGACGACCCCACGGGGTGATCCGGCGCCGCCCGAACCGGGCGGCATGCCTCGTCCGGTGCGGATCGCGAGCGACGGTCCCCCGTTCCCTGCGGGAAGTCCGTGCCCGGTAGACTTGCCGTCGAATCTTGCAACGAAGGAGCATCATGAGCATTGAGACCGACGATCCCGGCCACGGACACTCGCCCGCGGCGTGGACCTCTGTCACGATCATGCTCATCGCGTTCGTGGTCGGCACGGTCTCCTTCTTCCTCGACGTGCAGTGGCTCGTGTGGGCTTCTGCGGTGCTGCTCGTCATCGGTCTCGTGGTCGGCTGGGTTCTCGCGCGCGCCGGCTACGGCGTCGGCGGCGAGAAGGTCACCACGAAGGTGCACTGAGTCGTGCTCTCCGAACTGACCGCGAACGCGGTCGCCGACTCACTCGTGCGCCGCGAGACGCGCCCCCTTGCCGAGGTCGAAGCCGCCGCGCTCGCGCGCCCGGCCGCCCTCGATGCGCTGGAGGCGCTCCGGCCGTCGTCGCACGTGAAGGTGATCGCCGAGATCAAGCGATCGAGCCCCTCGCGCGGCTCGCTTGCGGCGATCGGCGATCCCGCAGCGCTCGCTCGCAGCTACGAGCTCGGCGGTGCCAGCGCGATCAGCGTGCTCACAGAGGGGCGTAAGTTCGGCGGATCGCTCGACGACCTCGAAGCGGTGCGCGCGGCCGTGGCCCTTCCCATCCTGCGCAAGGACTTCATCGCGACGCCCTACCAGGTGTTCGAGGCGCGCGCCGCCGGCGCCGACCTCGTGCTCCTCATCGTCGCGGCCCTCGACGATCGTGAGCTCCGCGAGCTCTACGACCTCATCGTCGAACTCGGCATGACGCCGCTCGTCGAGACCCACTCGGCCGAGGAGCTCGATCGTGCCGCGGCGCTCGGCGCCCGGCTCATCGGCGTGAACGCCCGGGATCTCTCGAGCTTCGAACTCGATCGCGACCTGTTCGGCCGGCTCGCCGGCCGATTCCCTGAGGGCGCGATCCGCGTGGCGGAGTCCGCGGTGAAGGCGGCCGAAGACGTCGCCCACTATCGCGCAGCGGGCGCCGACGTCGTGCTCATCGGCGAGGCGCTCGTCACGGGCGACCCGATTGCCAATCTCTCAGCTTTCCTGGCGGTGTGACATGGCGCTCAGAGCGCAGACCGGTCCGTACTTCGGCGACTTCGGCGGGCGTTTCGTTCCCGAATCGCTCATTGCAGCGCTCGACGAGCTCGGCGAGGCCTACGACCTCGCGAAGCTCGACCCCGGATTCGGAGCCGAGCTCGCCGAACTGGGCCGCAGCTACACGGGGCGCCCGTCGATCATCACCGAGGTGCCGCGATTCGCCGCGCACGCCGGCGGTGCCCGCGTCATCCTGAAGCGCGAAGACCTGAACCACACGGGCTCGCACAAGATCAACAACGTGCTCGGCCAGGCGCTGCTCACGAAGCGCATCGGCAAGACCCGCGTGATCGCCGAGACCGGCGCCGGCCAGCACGGCGTCGCGACCGCCACGGCCGCCGCGCTCTTCGGCCTCGACTGCGTGATCTACATGGGTGAGGTCGACACCGAGCGCCAGGCGCTGAACGTCGCCCGCATGCGCCTGCTCGGCGCCGAGGTCGTCGCGGTGAAGGCCGGCTCGCGCACCCTGAAAGACGCGATCAACGAGGCCATGCGCGACTGGGTCACGAACGTCGCCACCACCAACTACATCTTCGGCACCGTCGCCGGTCCGCACCCGTTCCCCGAGATGGTGCGCGACTTCCAGAAGATCATCGGCGAAGAGGCCCGCCAGCAGGTCCTCGACCTCACGGGTGCGCTCCCGACCGCGGTCGCCGCGTGCGTCGGCGGCGGCTCGAACGCGATCGGCATCTTCCACGCGTTCCTCGACGACGCCGACGTCGCGCTCTACGGCTTCGAGGCCGGCGGCGAGGGTGTCGACACCGAACGCCACGCCGCGACCATCACGCGCGGCCGCCCGGGCGTGCTGCACGGCGCCCGCAGCTACCTCCTGCAAGACGACGACGGCCAGACGATCGAGTCGCACTCGATCTCAGCCGGCCTCGACTATCCGGGCGTCGGCCCGGAGCACTCCTGGCTCTCGGCGATCGGGCGGGCGACCTACCGGCCGGTGACGGATGCCGCTGCGATGAACGCGCTCCGGCTGCTCACCCGAACCGAGGGCATCATCCCCGCGATCGAGTCGGCGCACGCGCTCGCGGGCACCCTCGAGCTCGGCCGCGAGCTCGGCCCCGAGGCGACGATCCTCGTGAACCTCTCGGGCCGCGGCGATAAAGACATGGACACCGCCGCGACCTACTTCGAGCTCTACGACCAGGAGAACCCCAAGTGAGAACCGCGGGCCCCGTCATCCGCCGGCGCAACGACGAGGCGAATGGCGCGCTCATCGGCTACCTGCCGGTCGGGTTCCCAACCCTCGACGAGAGCGTGGAGGCTGCCGTCGCGCTCGTCGAGAACGGCGTCGACGTGCTCGAGCTCGGACTTCCGTATTCCGATCCCGTCATGGACGGCCCCGTCATCCAGGCTGCGACCCAACAGGCGCTCGCCAACGGATTCCGGCTCACGCATGGATTCGAGGCGGTGCGCCGCATCACCGAGCGCACGGATGCCCCGGTGCTCATCATGACCTATTGGAACCCCGTCGTGCAGTACGGCGTCGACCGGTTCGCCGACGATCTGGTAGCCGCCGGGGGAGCGGGGCTCATCACGCCCGACCTCATTCCCGACGAAGCCGGCGATTGGATCGCCGCCGCGGAGCGCACCGGTCTCGACCGAGTGTTCCTCGCCGCGCCCACGTCGAGCGATGCCCGCATCCGGCAGGCCGTCGACGCGAGCCGCGGCTTCGTCTACGCGGTGTCGACGATGGGCATCACCGGAGCCCGCACCGACATCGACCAGGCGGCGCGGCAGCTCGTCGCACGCCTCTCCGACGCCGGCGCCCCGGCGAGTTGCGTCGGTCTCGGCATCTCCACCGCGGCCCAAGTGGCCGAGGTGCTCGAGTACGCCGACGGGGCGATCGTCGGCTCGGCACTCGTGAACGCGCTCGCGACGGGCGGCGTTCCGGCGGCCGGGGCGCTCGCGGCCGAGCTCGCGCGCGGCACGCGTCCGAGTGAAGTACGCTGACTGAGGCCCTCGTGGCCGTCGGATCCATGAGGAAAGGCAGCAGCCCGCCGTGATCGCAGCGTTCAGCATTCCGAGCCCTGACTGGGACGGCTTCGAGATCCCAGTGCCGTGGGGCACGCTTCCGATCCGCGCCTACGCGCTCTGCATCCTGCTCGGCATCATCCTCGCGACGATCATGACCTCGCGTCGCCTCACGAAGCGCGGCGCGGAGCCGGGCATCGTGCTCGACATCGTGCTCTGGGCGGTGCCGCTCGGCATCGTCGGCGCGCGGCTCTACCACGTGCTCACGCACCCTGGTGACTACTTCTACGAGGGCGCGAACGTCTGGAATCCGTTCGAGCACGGTGCGATCTGGAATATCTGGGAGGGCGGCAACGCCATCTACGGCTCGCTCATCGGCGGAGCGATCGGCGCGTACATCGGATGCCGCATGACCGGCATCCGCTTCTGGTCGTTCGCCGACGCCCTCGCCCCTGGCCTCCTGCTCGCGCAAGCCACGGGCCGGCTCGGCAACTGGTTCAACCACGAGCTGTTCGGCTCGCCGACCGACCTGCCGTGGGGCCTCGAGATCTCCTCCGACAACGCCGCCTTCCCTGCTGGGCTCGAAGACGGCACGCTGTTCCACCCGACCTTCCTCTACGAGATCGTCTGGAACCTCGCCGGCGTCGCACTCATCCTCTTCCTCGAGCGAAAGATCAACCTGCGCTGGGGCAAGGCGTTCGCCGTCTACCTCATCTGGTACGGCCTCGGACGCTCCGTCTTCGAGTCGATCCGCGTCGACCCGAGCGAGATGTTCCTCGGCGTCCGGGTCAACGTGTGGGCGTCGTTCGCGGCCATCCTGCTCGGCATCGTCATCTTCCTGCTGCAGCGCCGACGGCACACCGGTGACGAGCCGACGCCCTACGAACCGGGCCGTGAATGGAAGGGCGCCGACGCTGAGGTAGACTCGGACGAAACCGAGTCCGACTCCGACTCTCTCGACGATGACGTCGAGGGCGGGAACGACACGGGCGAGACCGCAGCCACAAGCTCGAGCCGGTCAACCTCACCATAGGACGCCCATTCACCACGTTCACCGAACGCGACGCCGCACCATGCGCCGCGACATCCCCTTGCAGGGCCGACGACGTCCCCCGCTGACAACTAGTTGATGAGGACGGTCCAAGTGTCGCTCACCCCACCCTTCTCGAGGTTCGGCTCCGTTCCCGCCGCGCAGGGCATGTACGACCCTGCCGACGAGAAGGACGCCTGCGGCCTTGCGATGGTTGCGACCCTTCGCGGCACGGCGGGCCATGACATCATCACGACCGCGCTCGACGCGCTCCGCCACCTCGAGCACCGTGGCGCCGTCGGATCCGACGCCGGCACCGGTGACGGCGCGGGCATCGTCACGCAAGTGCCCGACGCGTTCCTGCGCGCCGTCGTGCCCTTCCCCCTGCCTGCTGCCGGCGCCTACGCGGTCGGCAATGCCTTCCTCCCCGTCGACCCGACGTCGCGCAGCGCGGTCAAGCAGCGCGTGCAGGAGATCGCTGCATCCGAGGGCCTCTCGGTCATCGGATGGCGCGAGGTGCCGGTGCGGCCCGATGAGCTCGGCACGCTCGCTCGCGCCGCGATGCCCGTCGTGCAGCAGCTGTTCGTGCAGTCGTCGGCGACGACGTCGACGGGGGAGCACCGCGAGGGCATCGCCCTCGATCGGCTCGCGTTCCGCTTCCGCAAGCGGGCCGAGCGTGAGCTCGAGCTCTACTTCGCGTCGCTGTCGTGCCGAACCCTCGTCTACAAGGGCATGGTCACGACGCTCCAGCTCGAGCCGTTCTACCCCGATCTGTCCGACGAGCGGTTCGCCTCGAAGCTCGCGCTCGTGCACTCGCGCTACTCCACGAACACCTTCCCGTCGTGGCCGCTCGCGCAGCCGTTCCGCATGATCGCGCACAACGGCGAGATCAACACGATCCAGGGCAACCGCAACTGGATGCGCGCCCGCCAGTCGCAGCTCGAGTCGCAGCTGCTCGGCGACCTCGCGCCCATCCTGCCGATCGTGACGCCCGGGGCGAGTGACTCGGCGTCCTTCGACGAGGTCGTCGAGCTCCTGACCCTGTCGGGACGCAGCCTTCCCCACGCGATCATGATGATGGTGCCCGAGGCGTGGGAGAACCAGACCGAGATCGCCCCGGCCCGTCGCGCCTTCTACGAGTACCACTCGATGCTCATGGAGCCGTGGGACGGCCCGGCGGCGATCGTGTTCACCGACGGCTCCCTCGTCGGTGCGACGCTCGACCGCAACGGGCTCCGCCCCGGGCGCTACGTCGTCACCGACGACGGGCTCGTGGTGCTCGCGAGCGAGATCGGCGTGCTCGACATCGAGCAGAGCCGAATCGTTCGGAAGGGCCGACTGCAGCCAGGGCGCATGTTCCTCGTCGACACCGAGGCGGGGCGCCTCATCGAAGACGACGAGATCAAGGCCGAGCTCGCCGCATCCGAGCCATGGGACGACTGGCTCGAAGAGGGCCGCATCCGGCTCACCGAGCTTCCCGAGCGCGAGCACATCGTGCACCCGCCGGCATCCGTCACCCGGCGGCAGCGCACCTTCGGCTACACCGAGGAGGAGGTCAAGATCCTGCTCGCGCCGATGGCGCGCACCGGACAGGAGCCCCTCGGTGCGATGGGATCCGACACGCCGATCGCCGTGCTCTCCGAGCGCCCGCGACTGCTGTTCGACTACTTCACGCAGCAGTTCGCGCAGGTCACGAACCCGCCGCTCGACTCCATTCGCGAAGCGGTCGTCACCTCGCTCGGCTCGTCGCTCGGCCCCGAACGCAACCTGCTCACGGCCGGGCCCGACCATGCCCGCCAGGTGTCCCTCGACTTCCCCGTCATCGACAACGACGAACTCGCGAAGATCGTGCACATCGATCCGCGCGTCGGCTCGTCGACGACGAAGTCCCTGAAGGGCCTCTACCGCGTCGACGACGGCCCCGAGGCGATGCGGGCGCGGCTCGACGCGCTCTGCGCCGAGGTCGACGAGGCGATCGACGAGGGCGCGTCCTTCATCGTGCTGAGCGATCGCGACTCCACGAAGGACCTCGCGCCGATCCCGTCGTTGCTCATGCTCTCGGCCGTGCACCACCACCTGATCCGGTCCGAGAACCGCATGAAGGTCGGGCTCGTCGTCGAGGCCGGCGATGTGCGCGAGGTGCATCACGTGGCACTGCTCGTCGGCTTCGGGGCATCCGCCGTCAACCCCTACCTCGCGATGGAGACATGCGAAGACCTCGTGCGGTCCGGCGTCATCACGGGCGTGACCCCCGAGCAGGCCGTTCGCAACGTCATCAAGGCGCTCGGCAAGGGCGTGCTGAAGATCATGTCGAAGATGGGCATCTCGACGATCTCGTCGTATGCCGGCGCGCAGGCGTTCGAGGCAGTCGGCCTCTCGCAGGAGTTCATCGACGAGTACTTCACCGGCACGACCTCGAAGCTCGGCGGCATCGGCATCGACGTCGTCGCGGCAGAGAACCTCGACCGGCACGCCGCTGCGTACCCGCAAGACGCCGCGGTGCGCGCACACGAGCGGCTTCGCACCGGTGGCGAGTACCAGTGGCGTCGCGACGGCTCGCCGCACCTCTTCAACCCCGAGACGGTCTTCCGCCTGCAGCACTCGACCCGCAATCGCCGGTACGACGTGTTCCGCGAGTACACCTCGATGGTCGACTCGCAGGCCGAGGAGCTCATGACGCTGCGCGGCATGTTCGCGCTGCGCACCGGCACCAGGCCGGCAGTGCCGATCGACGAGGTGGAATCGGTCGAGTCCATCGTGAAGCGGTTCTCGACCGGAGCGATGAGCTACGGCTCCATCTCGCAAGAGGCGCACGAATCGCTCGCGATCGCGATGAACCGGCTCGGCGCGAAGTCGAACACCGGTGAGGGCGGCGAAGATCTCGACCGGCTGCTCGACCCCGAGCGCCGCAGTGCGATCAAGCAAGTGGCGTCGGGCCGCTTCGGTGTCACGAGCATGTACCTCACGCACGCCGACGACATCCAGATCAAGCTCGCCCAAGGTGCGAAGCCCGGTGAGGGCGGCCAGCTGCCGCCCACCAAGGTCTACCCGTGGGTCGCGCGCACCCGTCACGCGACCGCCGGGGTCGGGCTCATCTCGCCGCCGCCGCACCACGACATCTACTCGATCGAAGACCTGAAGCAGCTCATCTTCGACTTGAAGCGGGCCAACCCCAAGGCGCGCATCCACACGAAGCTCGTGAGCCAGTCGGGCATCGGCGCCGTCGCTGCAGGTGTCGCGAAGGCGCTCTCCGACGTCATCCTCGTTTCCGGGCACGACGGCGGCACGGGTGCGAGCCCGCTGAATTCGCTCAAGCACGCGGGCACGCCCTGGGAGCTCGGCCTCGCCGAGACGCAGCAGACGCTCATGCTCAACGGCATGCGCGACCGCGTCGTCGTGCAGGTCGACGGCCAGCTGAAGACCGGCCGCGACGTCATCATCGGCGCGCTGCTCGGCGCAGAGGAGTTCGGGTTCGCCACGGCTCCGCTCGTCGTGCAGGGCTGCGTCATGATGCGCGTGTGCCACCTCGACACCTGCCCGGTGGGTGTCGCGACGCAGAACCCCGAGCTCCGCAAGCGGTTCAGCGGCAAGCCCGAGTTCGTCGTGAATTTCTTCGAGTTCATCGCCCAGGAGGTGCGCGAGTACCTCGCAGCGCTCGGCTACCGCAGCATCGACGAGATCATCGGGCGCCGCGAGCTGCTCGACATCGACCGCGCCGTGTCGCACTGGAAGGCCTCGGGGCTCGACCTGTCCCCGGTGCTCGTCGGTCCCGACTTCGCGGAGTCGGAGCCCCGCCGGAACGGCCGGTCGCAAGACCACGAGCTCGACGAGCACTTCGACAACGAGCTCATCCGCCGCAGCCAGATCGTGATCGACGGCGGCGGGAACGTGCAGATCGAACTGCCGATCAAGAACACCGAGCGCGCGGTCGGAACGATGCTCGGCCATGAGGTCACGGTGCGTCGCGGCGAGCACGGGCTGCCCCCGGGTTCGATCGACGTCACGCTCACCGGCTCGGCAGGGCAGTCGTTCGGCGCGTTTCTGCCGAGCGGCATCACCCTGCGCCTCGAGGGCGACTCCAACGACTACGTCGGCAAAGGCCTGTCGGGCGGTCAGCTCGTGCTGCGTCCTTCGCGCGACAGCGGCTTCGTCGCCGAGCACAACGTCATCGCCGGCAACGTCATCGGATACGGCGCCACACAAGGGAGCATGTTCATCCGCGGCATCGTCGGTGAACGGTTCCTCGTGCGCAACTCCGGTGCGACCGCGGTCGTCGAGGGCGTCGGCGATCACGCGCTCGAATACATGACCGGCGGACTCGCGCTCATCCTCGGCGAGACCGGCCGCAATCTCGGTGCCGGCATGTCGGGCGGCACCGCATACGTGCTCGGGTTGCGAGAGGGCCGGGTGAACCGCGAATCGCTCACGAGCGGCGAGCTCGAGTTGCTGCCGCTCGGCAGCGCTGACCGCGAGATCGTGCGCGACCTGCTCGAGCAGCACCTCGAGACCACCGACTCCGCGGTCGCGGCGCAGCTCCTCGCCGAGGGCGACGCGGCGCTCGATCGCTTCACGAAGGTGCTGCCGCGCGACTACGCGGCCGTGCTCCGTACCCGACAGAGCGCCGTCGACGAGGGGCTCGACCCCGACGGCGACGTCGTCTGGACAAGAATTCTGGAGGTGACAGGTGGCTGAATCGACGGTCGTCTCGACCCCGACTGTGCCCATGAACCGCATGGAGGTGACGGGTGGCTGACCCGAAGGGCTTTCTGAAGGTCACCGAGCGTGAGTTGCCCAAGCGGCGGCCCGTTCCGGTGCGCATCATGGACTGGAAAGAGGTCTATGAACAGGGCGACCCCGCCCAGCTCCGCCGACAGGCCGGCCGCTGCATGGACTGCGGCATCCCGTTCTGCCACCAGGGCTGCCCGCTCGGAAACCTCATCCCCGAGTGGAACGACCTCACGTGGCGCGGTGAAGGGCGGGCCGCGATCGAGCGGCTGCACGCGACGAACAACTTCCCCGAGTTCACGGGCCGGCTGTGCCCGGCGCCGTGCGAGTCGGCATGCGTGCTCGCCATCAACCAGCCGGCGGTGACGATCAAGCAGGTCGAAGTGTCGATCATCGACGAGGCGTTCGGCAACGGCTGGGTGCAGCCGCAGCCGCCCGGCCGGCTCACCGGCAAGACGGTGGCGGTCGTCGGCTCTGGCCCGGCCGGACTCGCGGCGGCCCAGCAGCTCACTCGTGCCGGTCACACGGTCGCCGTCTTCGAGCGCGACGACCGCATCGGCGGCCTGCTGCGCTACGGCATCCCCGACTTCAAGATGGAGAAGAAGCACATCGACCAGCGTCTCGCGCAGATGACGGCCGAGGGCACCCGGTTCCGTGCCGGCGTCGACATCGGCGTGGACATCACGTGGGAGCAGCTCCGCGCGCGCTATGACGCCGTGGTGGTCGCGACGGGTGCGATGGTGCCTCGCGACCTGCCGATCCCGGGTCGCGACCTGCCCGGCGTGCACTTCGCCATGGACTACCTCACGCAGTCCAACCGCCACCTCGCGGGCGACAACGTGTTCGACCAGATCACCGCAGAGGGCAAGCACGTCGTCGTCCTCGGCGGCGGCGACACCGGCGCCGACTGCATCGGCACGGCACACCGGCAGGGTGCGCTCTCGGTCACGAACCTCGCGATCGGCAAGGAGCCGAGCGCGGTTCGCCCGCCCGAGCAGCCCTGGCCGATGCACCCGACGATCTTCGAGGTCCAGAGCGCCCACGAGGAGGGCGGCAACCGCCATTACCTCGTCTCGACCGTCGAGTTCGTCTCGAACGACGTGGGCGAGCTGCGGGCGATCCGCGTCGCCGAGACCGAGTACCTCGACGGGCGCCGGGTGCCCAAGGCCGGCACCGAGCGTGAGATCCCCGCCGACCTCGTGCTCCTCGCCCTCGGATTCACGGGCCCCGAGACCCGCACGCTCGACGAGCAGTTGCAGCTTCCGGTCACCGACCGGGGCAACATCGCCCGTGACGACGACTACGCCACGGCGCAGCCGGGAGTGTTCGTCGCCGGCGACGCCGGCCGCGGCCAGTCGCTCATCGTGTGGGCGATCGCCGAGGGTCGCGCTGCGGCATCCGCCGTCGACCGGTACCTTGAAGGCGAGACCCTGCTGCCGAGCCCCATCCCCGCGACGGCTCGCGCGTTCTCCATCTGAACCCCGACGCGCCGCACGGCGCGCCCCGACCCCCGAACCAGCGCTTCGGCGCGGAACACCAGGAGCACAACCACATGAGACGAGCGAAGATCGTCGCCACCCTCGGCCCGGCGACGTCGAGCTACGAACAGATCCGGGCGATCATCGATGCGGGCGTCGACGTCGCTCGCATGAACCTGAGCCACGGCACCTACGACGTGCACGAGGGGGTCTACCAGAACATCAGGAAGGCCGCGAACGACTCGGGCCGGGCGGTTGCCGTGCTCGTCGACCTGCAGGGGCCGAAGATCCGGCTCGGCAAGTTCGAGGGCGGGCCGTACGAGCTCGCTGAGGGCGACACCTTCAAGATCACGACCGACGACATCGTCGGCACGAGGGAGATCGTCAGCACGACCTACAAGGGCCTGCCCGACGACGTGAGCGCGGGCGACTTCCTCCTCATCGACGACGGCAAGGTTCGCGTCGAGGTGCTCGAGACCGATGGCACCGTCGTCACCACCCGCGTCGTGGTGGCCGGCCCCGTGTCGAACAACAAGGGCATCAACCTCCCGGGTGTCGCGGTCAACGTTCCCGCACTCTCCGAGAAGGACGAGGACGATCTCCGCTGGGGCCTCGAGCTCGGCGCCGACCTCATCGCCCTGTCGTTCGTGCGGAACGCCACCGACATCACACGCGTGCACGAGATCATGGACGAGGTCGGCCGGCGAGTGCCGGTCATCGCGAAGATCGAGAAGCCGCAGGCCGTCGACGCGCTCGAGGAGATCGCCGAGGCGTTCGACTCGATCATGGTGGCTCGAGGCGACCTCGGCGTCGAGCTCCCGCTCGAGGCCGTGCCGATCGTGCAGAAGCGAGCGGTCGAGATCGCCCGTCGCCTTGCGAAGCCCGTCATCGTGGCAACGCAGATGCTCGAGTCGATGATCCACAGCCCGGTGCCCACCCGCGCCGAGACCTCGGATGTCGCCAACGCCGTGCTCGATGGCGCGGACGCCGTGATGCTCTCCGGTGAGACGAGCGTCGGCGACTATCCCGTGATCACAGTGCAGACCATGGCGCGCATCGTCGAGTCGACCGAAGAGCATGGTCTCGATCGCATCCTGCCGCTCGGCACGAAGCCGCGCACCCAGGCCGGCGCGATCACCCTCGCCGCCGTCGAGGTCGCCGACTTCGTCGGGGCGAAGTATCTGTGCGTGTTCACCGAGACGGGGGAGTCGGTTCGACGGATGTCCCGCATCCGTTCCGTCATCCCGATCCTGGCGTTCACGCCCGACCCCGCCATCCGGCGCCGCATGGCGCTGAACTGGGGCGTCGAGTCGTTCGTCGTCGACCGCGTGACCCACACCGACCAGATGGTCGGACAGGTCGACGATGTGCTCGCGAAGACCGGCAAGGCGGCCAAGGGCGAGAAGGTCGTCATCATCTCGGGTTCCCCTCCCGGAATCCCGGGCACCACCAACGACGTGCGCGTGCACGTCGTCGGCGACGTGCTCTAGGCTGCAGCCCGTCGGGCCCGGCATCCCACGGGGTGCCGGGCCCGACTCATGTCAGAATGCGGCTATGACCGTCGAGTTCGAATGCCGCACTCGCCTGCCGCTCAGCGTGCAGGAGGCATTCGACCGGTCGAGGAGCATCGACGCGCACACGGCGTCGATGGCCGCCTCGCGCGAGCGCGCTGTCGCGGGCGTCACCTCGGGTCTCATCGGCCTCGACCAGGAGGTGACGTGGCGCGCCTGGCACTTAGGCCTGCCGATCCGCATGACGAGCCGGATCACGCGGATGTCGCCGCCCGACGTGTTCGTCGACGAGCAGGTGAGGGGACCGTTCCGGTCGTTCCGCCATGAGCACCGGTTCGTGCCCGATCACGACGGTGGCACCATCATGATCGACCGGGTGCGGCTCGTGGCGCCGTTGGGAGTGCTCGGACGGGTTGCAGAGCTCGTCGTCGGCCCGTACCTGCAGCGTCTCATCGAGCGGCGCAACGCGTTCCTCCGCGACGCGACCGCGGGCTGAGCGCACTCGCGGGTCGGCATCGGGTGCCGGTGGTGGGGGTCGAACCCACACGCCCTTTCGGGCAAAGCATTTTGAGTGCTCCGCGTCTGCCATTCCGCCACACCGGCCAAGGGCCCTGCTCAGAATACCGTAGGCTTTCCTGCGTGACAGACACCGAAAGCACCCAGTCGGCGCCGCGCCGCGTCGTCGTGGCGGAGGATGAGTCGCTCATCCGCCTCGACATCGTCGAGATCCTTCGCGACAACGGCTTCGAGGTCGTCGGAGAGGCCGGTGACGGCGAGACCGCGGTGGCACTCGCGACCGAGCTTCGTCCCGACCTCGTGATCATGGACGTGAAGATGCCCCAGCTCGACGGCATCTCCGCGGCGGAGCGCCTCTCGAAGGGCCACATCGCTCCGGTCGTGCTCCTCACGGCGTTCAGCCAGAAGGAGCTCGTCGAGCGCGCGACCGAAGCCGGCGCCCTTGCCTACGTCGTGAAGCCGTTCACGCCCAACGACCTGCTGCCCGCGATCGAGATCGCCCTGGCCCGGCACGCGCAGATCATCGCGCTCGAAGCCGAGGTCGGCGACCTCGTCGAGCGTTTCGAGACCCGCAAGCTCGTCGATCGGGCGAAGGGCCTGCTCAACGAGAAGATGGGCCTCACCGAGCCTGAGGCGTTCCGCTGGATCCAGAAGGCGTCGATGGACCGCAGGCTCACGATGAAAGACGTCTCGCAGGCGATCATCGAGCAGCTCTCGCAGAAGAAGTAACGCCGACGCCGATCATCGGATGCCGCGACGACCCGTTCGTCGCGGCATCCGTCGTCTGCGGGACTAGGCCTGCTGCAGGTCGCGGATCAAGTTCGTGATACGGATCGTCGAGCACCGCCGGCCCTCTTCGTCGGTGACCGCGATCTCGTGCGTCGTGAGAGTGCGGCCGAGGTGGATCGGCGTGCAGACACCCGTGACCCAGCCGCTCGTGGCCGAGCGCGTGTGCGTCGCATTGATCTCGATGCCCACGGCGAGCCGGCCCTCGCCCGCCCACAGGTTCGCGGCCATCGAACCGAGCGACTCGCCGAGCACGACGTAGGCCCCGCCGTGCAGGAGCATCGCGGGCTGCGTGTTGCCCTCGACCGGCATCTTCGCGACCGAGCGCTCGACCGAGAACTCGAGGAACTCTATGCCCATCTTGTCGGCCAGCGCGCCGATTCCCCGGGCCAAGAGGTAGTCGATCGGATCGGTCGTCTGCGTCATGCTCGCCTTCGAGATCGGCCCGGCGAACCGTGTCGTCGGTCGCTTGTAGGCTTGGGGGGTGTCGGACGCAGAAAAGCCTACCCTCCTCGTGATCGACGGCCATTCGTTGGCGTTCCGGGCGTTCTACGCCCTCCCGGTCGACAGTTTCCAGACCCGCGATGGCCAGCACACGAACGCCATCCACGGGTTCCTCTCGATGCTCCTCCTGCTGCTGCAGAACGAGAAGCCAACGCACCTCGCGGTCGCGTTCGACATCTCGCGGTTCTCGTTCCGCAACCGCGACTACGCCGAGTACAAGGGCACCCGCAGTGAGACGCCGCCCGAGTTCAAGGGGCAGGTGCCGCTGCTGCAAGATGCGCTGAAGGCCATGCGCGTGCGCACGCTCGAGAAGGAGGACTTCGAGGCCGACGACATCCTCGCGACGCTCGCCGCGCGTGGCGTGGCCGAGGGCTACCGCGTGCTGCTCGTCTCGGGCGACCGCGACACCATCCAGCTCGTGAACGACGACGTCACACTGCTGTACCCGAACACCCAGGGTGTCTCGCAACTGAAGCGCTACGACACCGCCGCGGTCATCGAGCGCTACGGCATCCGTCCCGAGCAGTATCCCGACGTCGCGGCGCTCGTCGGCGAGTCGAGCGACAACCTCATCGGCATCACGAAGGTGGGCGAGAAGACCGCCGTCAAGTGGCTCGGCCTCTACGGCGACCTCGACGGCATCCTGGCCCACGCCGACGAGATCAAGGGCGTCGTCGGGCAGAACCTCCGCGACGAGAAGGAGAACGCGATCCGCAACCGGCGGCTCAACAAGCTCGTCAGCGATGTGCCGCTCGATGTCGCGCTCGACGAGTTCGCCACCCAGCCGATCGACGAAGACGCGGTGCGCGAGCTCTTCGGCCGTCTCGAGTTCAGAACGCTGCTCGAACGCGTGATGAAGATCGCCGCGGCGAACGGCAACGGCGGCATCTCGGCACCGGCCGAGGTCGAGGCGATCGAGCCGGTCGTCGAGGCCGTGGCAGCGCCATCCGCCCCCACACCTCGTCTCCTGCTCGACGAAGAGCTGGCGCTGTGGCTCGAGCGCGCGGTCGTGGCAGAACCTGCTGGTCTCGGGCTCAGTCTCGAGATCGTCGACGGCAAGGTCATCGGCGCCGGCATCGCGACCTCCGACGAGACCGTGCATCTGCCCTGGCAGCCGGGGCGCGCCGACTACGCCGCGTTCGAACGCTGGCTCGCAAGCGAGTCGCCGAAGATCATGACCGACGCGAAGACGCAGTTGAAGGCGCTCACCCGGTCGGGGCTCGCGTTCGACGGCCTCGTCGTCGACACGCTCGTGGCCGGATGGCTCGTGCGTCCGATCCTCGCCGAGAAGACGCTCGCCGACCTCGTGTCGCAGTATCTCGGCGAGACGGTTCCGCAAGCCGATCCGACCCAGCTGCTGCCCGAAGAGGGCACCGACGCAGGTGCGCCAGAGTATGCGTGGTACACGCTCCGCCTCGCACCAGTGGTGCTGCGCTCGCTGTCTGAGAGCTCCCGACGCCTCCTCGCCGAGGTCGAGATGCCGCTCGTGTCCGTGCTCGCGGCGATGGAGCTCCGCGGGGTCACGGTCGACCATCCTGAGCTGGCCACGCTGTCCGGCCAGCTGGCCGAGCGAGCCGCGGCATTGGCCGAGTCGGCGTTCGCCGAGATCGGTCGCGAGGTCAACCTCGGCTCGCCGAAGCAATTGCAGGAGGTGCTCTTCGACCAGCTCGGAATGCCGAAGACCCGCGCGACGAAGACCGGCTACACGACCGACGCGAGCGCCCTCGCCGACCTGCAGGAGTCGAACCCGCATCCGTTCCTCGGGTACCTGCTCGAGCACCGCGATGCGACGAAGCTCCGGCAGATCGTCGAGTCGCTCGACAAGGCGATCGCCGCCGACGGTCGCATCCACACGACCTACTGGCAGATCGGTGCGGCCACCGGCCGCATGTCCTCGAACGACCCGAACCTGCAGAACATCCCCATTCGCACTGAAGAGGGTCGCCGCATCCGCAAGGCCTTCCGTCACGGGCCCGAGTACACCGAGCTCCTCACGGCCGACTACTCGCAGATCGAGATGCGCATCATGGCGCACCTCTCGGGCGACCCGGGGCTCATCGAGGCGTTCAACGCCGGCGAAGACCTGCACCGATTCGTCGGTGCCCGGGTGTTCTCGGTCGACCCGGCCGATGTCACGCCGCTCATGCGCACGAAGGTGAAGGCGATGTCGTACGGCCTCGCCTACGGGCTCAGTGCGTTCGGACTCTCGAAGCAGCTCCGCATCGACCGCGCCGAGGCGACGCAGCTCATGAAGGAGTACTTCGAGCGCTTCGGCGCCGTGCGCGGCTACCTCCGCGGCGTCGTCGAGCAGGCGAAGATCGACGGATACACCGAGACCATTTTCGGCCGGCGTCGCGCGTTCCCCGATCTCGCGAGCCCGAACCGCGTCCACCGCGAGAATGCCGAGCGTGCTGCGCTCAACTCGCCGATCCAGGGATCCGCCGCCGACATCATCAAGGTCGCGATGTCGCGCGTCGAGGCCGACATCGCCGCGAGAGGGCTCGGCAGCCGCATGCTCATGCAAGTGCACGACGAGCTCGTCTTCGAGGTCGCGCCGGGGGAGTCCGAGGTGCTCGAAGAGGTCGTGCGCGATCGGATGTCCAACGCCGCCGAGCTCCTCGTTCCCCTCGATGTGCAGATCGGCCAGGGCGCGAACTGGGACGACGCGGCGCACTGAGCCGAGCACGCGCACCCCGAGGCATCCCCATCGTCGCGGTCTCCGATCATCCCTCGCCGTGCGTCGGAGGTGTGTCATAGGCTCGCTCCATGGCAGCGAGTGAACGCATTCCGACCGACATCGACCGCATCGCAGAGGAGTGGGTCGACACCCTCGTCGAGCTGAGCCCCACGCTCGGCACCTACATCGGTCGTGCCGAGGCCGACTCCCGCTTCGGCGACTACTCGCCCGAGGGCCTCGAACGGTCGGCCGAGGCCGTGCGTCACACCCTCGCGCAGCTCGACGCGGCGGCGGCGGTCGATGAGATCGACGCCGTCACACTCGCCGACCTCCGCAGCGAACTCACGCTCGACCTCGAGGCGCACGAGGCGGGCTTGCCGCTCCGCGACCTCAATGTCATCGCGAGCCCGGCACAGGAGATCCGCGAGGTCTTCGACCTCATGGCGACCGACGACCCCGACGACTGGTCCACGATCTCCACTCGTCTCGGCGCCCTGCCTGCTGCACTCGACGGCTACATCGAGACGCTCCGGCTCGGCATCGAGCGCGGCATCGTCCCGGCGGCGCGGCAGGTGCGTGAGGTCGCGGCGCAAGCGCACAAGCTCGAGCGCAACGGCGGCTTCTTCGCCGAGTTCACCGGGGGAGCGCCGGCCGAGTTGCCCGCCACCTTGCGTGCCGACCTCGCCGGGCGTGCTGCGCAAGCGGGGAGCGCCTATGCCCGGCTCGCCGCCTTCCTCGAGCAGGAGCTCCTTCCGGCAGCGGGCGAGCACGACGCCGTCGGCCGTGAGATCTATGCCCTCCAGTCGCGCCGCTTCCTCGGCGCCGTGATCGACCTCGACGAGACCTACGAGTGGGGCATCGAGGAGCTCGCTCGCATGGTCGACGAGCAGGAGTCCATCGCGCGCGAGATCGTGCCGGGGGCATCCGTCGCCGAGGCCATCGCCTTCCTCGACGGCGACGCGAGCCGCAAGCTCCACGGCACCGACGCCCTGCAGCGGTGGATGCAGGAGACGAGCGACCGGGCCGTCGCCGAGCTCGGTGCCACGCAGTTCGACATTCCCGCCGACATCCGTACCCTCGAGTGCATGATCGCCCCCACGCAGGAGGGCGGCATCTACTACACGGCGCCCACCGACGACTTCAGCCGGGCCGGCCGCATGTGGTGGTCGGTGCCCGAGGGCGTCACCGAGTTCGACACGTGGCGTGAGCTGACGACCGTGTACCACGAGGGGGTACCCGGCCATCACCTGCAGATCGGCCAGGCGGTCGTGAATCGCGGCAAGCTCAACACGTGGCGCCGGCAACTCGCGGGCACGTCGGGTCACGCCGAGGGCTGGGCGCTCTACGCCGAGCGGCTCATGGAGGGCCTCGGCTACCTCGACGACCCCGCCGACCGGCTCGGCATGCTCGACGGCCAACGGATGCGCGCGGCTCGCGTCGCGCTCGACATCGGCGTGCACCTCGGCAAGCAGCGCCCCGACGGTGAGGGTGTGTGGACAGGGGAGTACGCCCTCGCGTTCCTCCGCCAGAACGTCAACATGAACGAGGGATTCGTGCGGTTCGAGGTGAACCGTTACCTCGGCTGGCCGGGTCAGGCGCCGTCGTACAAGGTCGGCCAGCGCATCTGGGAGCAGTTGCGCGACGAGGTGAAGCGCCGCGAGGGCGCTGCGTTCGACATCCGCGAGTTCCACCGGCGTGCGCTCGACCTCGGCGGTGTCGGCCTCGACACGCTTCGCACGGCGCTCCTCGGCTGAGCGGAGGCCGGCCTCAGGTGCGGCTGGCGGAGCCTCAGGTGCGGCGGAGCCCTACTGTGACGGTTCCGGGCGAGCTCCACGTCGCATACAGGCGTGTTCCGCCCACGGCATCGGTGCCGTCGAGGAATGTGTACGCCTCGCCGGGGTGGTACTGCGGGGCGGGCGCGGCGCCCGTGGCGCCGTGCAGTGCGACCCGCACGGTGGTTCCCGCGGCCGTGATCGCGGCCGCGTCGTCGCCGAGGTGGTAGCGGCCGTCACCGAGGGGCGCTGCGCCGGCGACATCCGGTTCATCGCGCAGGGCGATCTCCAGCGCATGTGCAGTGGCGGGGCCGTCGGTCGTGACGGTGAGCTCGGCGCCGTCGTCGGTGAGCTTCGCCGTCATCGACGTGCGCAGGGGGAGAAGGTCCACCGACCGCTCGCTGAACGCCATCGCCGCCGCGAAGCGTCCTTCGAATTCGAGTGGATAGACGCCGTTCGATCGCCGGAGCTGCTCCGGCAGAGGTTGATAGTAGCCAGCGGCGAGTTCCTCGCGCAGCACGAGCCCGCCTGGATCAAGCGGGTCGTATTCGACCGATGAGGCGTGATCGCTCGTCCCTGAGCGTCCATGTGATTCTCGCCGTGGCTGTGTGCACCGGCAATTCGGGAAAACGCTTTCAGGTTTTCCGATACTTTGTCAAGATAAACTTACAAAGTCCGGACAAACGTCCACGGCGGTCGTTGACGTGGCGTCCGTTGGGTAGGAGACTCGGGCACGACGTGTGCCGCGCGCCCGTTCGAGGGGCCGCATTTCAGGCCACGCGCGTGCGTTCGACCCGCGGTTGCCGCTCGCGTCCGGATTCCGTTAGGATGGATCGTCACTCGTGTGACATCCCTGTCCGCATGCCCATCGCGGAACCAACAACACGCTCTACCTCTGCGACGGGCCCGATATTGTCCAATACGGAGCATTCACTACATGACAACCGCAACGACCAAGGCACCCAAGCAGGTCGCGATCAACGACATCGGATCTGCTGACGATTTCCTCGCCGCGGTCGAGAAGACTTTGAAGTTCTTCAACGACGGCGACCTCATCGAGGGCACCGTCGTGAAGATCGACCGCGACGAGGTGCTCCTCGACGTCGGATACAAGACCGAGGGTGTGATCCCCTCCCGTGAGCTTTCCATCAAGCACGACGTAGACCCCACAGAGGTCGTCAACGTCGGCGACACCGTCGAGGCACTCGTCCTTCAGAAGGAAGACAAAGAAGGCCGCCTCATCCTGTCGAAGAAGCGCGCGCAGTACGAGCGTGCGTGGGGCGACGTGGAGAAGATCAAGGAAGCCGATGGCGTCGTGACCGGTTCGGTCATCGAGGTCGTCAAGGGCGGCCTGATCGTCGACATCGGCCTCCGCGGCTTCCTCCCGGCTTCGCTCATCGAGCTCCGCCGCGTGCGCGACCTCACGCCGTACCTCGGCCAGGAGATCGAAGCGAAGATCCTCGAACTCGACAAGAACCGCAACAACGTCGTGCTCTCGCGCCGTGCGCTCCTCGAGCAGACGCAGTCCGAGTCGCGTTCGACCTTCCTCGCGAACCTCCACCCGGGCCAGATCCGCAAGGGCGTCATCTCCTCGATCGTCAACTTCGGCGCATTCGTCGACCTCGGCGGGGTCGACGGCCTCGTGCACGTCTCCGAACTGTCGTGGAAGCACATCGAGCACGCCAGCGAGGTTGTCGAGGTCGGCCAGGAGGTCACCGTCGAGGTGCTCTCCGTCGAGCTCGACCGCGAGCGCGTCTCGCTCTCGCTCAAGGCGACGCAGGAAGACCCGTGGCAGGTCTTCGCCCGTACCCACGCGATCGGTCAGGTCGCGCCGGGCAAGGTCACGAAGCTCGTGCCGTTCGGTGCGTTCGTCCGCGTGGCCGACGGCATCGAGGGTCTCGTCCACATCTCCGAGCTCTCCGGCAAGCACGTCGAGCTCGCGGAGCAGGTCGTGTCCGTCGGTGAAGAGGTCTTCGTCAAGGTCATCGACATCGATCTCGAGCGTCGCCGCATCTCGCTGAGCCTCAAGCAGGCCAACGAGGGTGTCGACCCCGAGGGCACCGAGTTCGACCCGGCCCTCTACGGCATGCTCACCGAGTACGACGAGCAGGGCAACTACAAGTACCCCGAGGGCTTCGACCCCGAGACCAACGAGTGGCGCGAGGGCTTCGAAACCCAGCGCGAGAAGTGGGAGCAGGACTACGCTGCCGCCCAGGCTCGTTGGGAGGCGCACAAGAAGCAGGTCGCGCAGGCGAACACCGCTGCGGCCACCGACGAGACGTTCGCCGGTGCTGCTTCGTACTCGAGCGATGCCGCCGGCGCGGGAACCCTCGCCGACGACGCGTCGCTCGCGGCGCTTCGCGAGAAGCTGTCGAGCAACAACTAGTCGTTCGCGACGAACGGAAGGCCGGTCCCCTCGGGGGCCGGCCTTCCGCCGTTTCAGGGCGCGGTCTGCGGATGTCGCGAGCGGCGGTTTCGCCGGCGCCGCACGAGTACGACCACCATGATCACGATGAGCACGATGCCGAGCACCACGAGCAGTGGGGCGAGCAATGCCGCGAAGGCGAGGGCGAAGCTGCCGACATCCTCCGCGGCACTTGCGACCGGTGCGCCGACGCCCCCGGTCGCGGCGTTGATGACCGGACGAGCGACCGCCTTCGCGAGGTGGACGAGGAGCGCGAGCACCACGCCGATGGCAATGGGCACCCAGTCCTGCGAGGCGACGAAGGCCTCGGGATCGGTCACCGCGGCCGTCGTGGCGCTGACTCCCGATCCGAATGCGAGGCCGCCAGCCGTGGGCCTCACGACCGTCTGCACGAGGTCGTTGGCGGAGTCGAAGCCCGGTATCTTGTCGGCGACGAACTCGACGATGAGCAGCACGACGAGAATTGCGAGGACCCACTCGTTCGAGAGCCACGCCCAACCCGGTGGCAGCTCGACGATCCCGGTGAAGCGGTCGAGGGCGCCGATGACCACGAGCGGTATCCACGCGTTCAACCCGGCCGCGAGTGCGAGCCCGGAGCCGGTGAGCAACTCGAGCATGGGCACCCCTCCCTGGCCTTCGCGTCGAGTGTCGCACGATTAGAGTGGAGGCGTGTATCTGATCGGTCTCACTGGCGGAATCGCCTCCGGAAAGTCCACCGTCGCGAGAAGGCTCTACGAGCACGGAGCAGTGCATATCGATGCCGACGAGCTCGCGCGTCGTGCAGTCGAGCCGGGCACCCCGGCACTCGCGGCGATCGCCAAGGAGTTCGGCCCCGACATCATCCGTCACGACGGCTCGCTCGATCGGGCGAAGCTCGGTGAACTCGTGTTCGGCGATCCGGAGGCCCGCGCCCGGCTCAACGCCATCGTGCATCCGGCGGTGCGAGAATTGTCCAGCCGGCTGATCGCGAAGGCGGAGCGGGAAGACCCCGATGCGGTCGTCGTGTACGACGTGCCGCTGCTCGTCGAGGCATCCGTCGATCACCCGTTCGATCTCGTGGTCGTGACGAGTGCACCGCGCCGCACGCAGGTCAAACGCCTCGTCGAGGAGCGCGGGCTCGACCCGATCCAGGCGGAGGCGCGCGTCGACGCCCAGACCGACAATGCGGCGCGTCTCGCGATCGCCGACGTCGTCATCGACACCGACGGTTCGGTCGCGCACACGATGAGCCAGACCGACGCGCTCTGGAACCGTATCGAGGAGGAGCGGGCCGGCCGCAGTGTCGGCGGGCGATCCTAGACTGGAGAGCATGCAGGCCACCCGATCCGTTCGACCGTTCGAGGTCGTCAGCGACTATCGCCCGAGCGGTGACCAGCCCGCTGCGATCGCCGAGCTCGCGGGGCGCATCAACGCGGGTGAGACCGACGTCGTGTTGCTCGGCGCAACCGGCACCGGCAAGTCCGCGACCACTGCGTGGCTCATCGAGCAGGTGCAGCGGCCCACGCTCGTGCTGGCGCACAACAAGACGCTCGCCGCGCAGCTCGCCACCGAGTTCCGCGAGCTCATGCCCAACAACGCCATCGAGTACTTCGTCTCGTACTACGACTATTACCAGCCCGAGGCCTACGTGCCGCAGACCGACACCTTCATCGAGAAGGACTCGTCGATCAACGCCGAGGTCGAGCGGTTGCGTCACTCCACCACGAATTCCCTGCTCAGCCGGCGCGACGTCGTCGTGGTCTCGAGCGTCTCGTGCATCTACGGACTCGGCACGCCCGAGGAGTATCTCGGCGCGATGATGCCGTTGACGGTCGGCCAACGGGTCGATCGCGACTGGCTCATCCGCAAGTTCGTCTCGATGCAGTACCAGCGCAACGACGTCGACTTCTCGAGGGGCAACTTCCGGGTGCGCGGCGACACGATCGAGATCATCCCGATCTATGAGGAGCTCGCGATCCGCATCGAGATGTTCGGCGATGAGATCGAGGCGCTCTACAGCCTGCATCCGCTCACCGGCGAGGTGGTGGCCAAGCTCGACGCCGTGCCCGTCTTCCCCGGCTCGCACTACGTCGCGAGCACCGATGTGATGCAGCGCGCGATCGGCACGATCCGCATCGAGCTCGAGGAGCGCCTTGCCGAGCTCGAGCGCGAGGGCAAGCTCCTCGAGGCGCAGCGCCTTCGAATGCGCACGACATTCGATCTCGAGATGATGGAGCAGATCGGGTTCTGCTCGGGCATCGAGAATTATTCGCGGCACATCGACGGCCGCGCCGCTGGTGAGGCACCGCACTGCCTGCTCGACTACTTCCCCGACGACTTCCTCGTCGTCATCGATGAGTCGCACGTCACCGTGCCGCAGATCGGCGCGATGTACGAAGGAGACTCGTCACGCAAGCGCACCCTCGTGGAGCACGGCTTCCGGCTGCCGAGTGCGCTCGACAACCGGCCGCTCAAGTGGGACGAGTTCAAGTCGCGCGTCGGCCAGACGGTCTACCTGTCCGCAACGCCGGGCCGCTACGAAATGGGCATCGCCGACGGCGTGGTCGAGCAGATCATCCGGCCGACCGGCCTCGTCGACCCCCAGATCGTCGTGAAGCCCTCGAAGGGGCAGATCGACGACCTGCTCGAGGAGATCCGGCTTCGCGCCGGGCGCGACGAGCGGGTGCTCGTCACGACGCTCACGAAGAAGATGGCTGAGGAACTCACCGACTTCCTCACCGAGGCGGGGGTCCGCGTGCGATACCTGCACTCCGACGTCGACACCCTGCGCCGGGTCGAGCTGCTCACCGAGCTCCGTGCGGGCGTCTATGACGTGCTCGTCGGGATCAACCTCCTGCGCGAGGGACTCGACCTGCCCGAGGTCTCACTCGTCGCGATCCTCGATGCCGACAAGGAAGGGTTCCTCCGCTCGTCGACGTCGCTCATCCAGACGATCGGTCGCGCGGCGCGAAACGTCTCCGGCGAGGTGCACATGTACGCCGACGTGCTCACCGACTCGATGAAGTCCGCGATCGACGAGACTACCCGTCGCCGCGACCGGCAGCTCGAGTACAACCGCGCGAACGGCATCGACCCGCAACCGCTGCGCAAGCGAATCGCCGACATCACGCAAGTGCTCGCGCGTGAAGAAGCCGACACCGCCGCTCTGCTCGCCGGTCGTGACGCGAAGCGGAAGGCGCCCGTGCCGAACCTCCGTCGTGAGGGCATCGCGGCAGCCGGGGCGAACGACCTCGAAGAGCTCATCCGTGACCTCAACGAACAGATGCTGCAAGCCGCGGGTGAGCTGAAGTTCGAGCTCGCGGCACGGTTGCGCGACGAGGTCTCCGACCTCAAGCGCGAGCTCCGCCAGATGGAGAAGGCCGGGCACCTCGGCTGAGGAACCTGCTGAATCCTCGCGGGCGACTGCTCGAGGGCGCGGCGCGTGAAACCGAGAATCGAACGTATGTTCGCTGACAGCACGCGCTGGCCGGGTAGGGGTGTCAGTGGGCTTCTCTAGACTCGTAGGGTGCCAGTTTCACGTCTCGATGCCCATTCGCGCCTGAGTGTTCGCGGTGCCCGCGTGCACAATCTGCAGAATGTCGATGTGGAGATCCCGCGCGACGCGATGGTCGTCTTCACCGGGCTGTCGGGGTCGGGCAAGTCGTCGCTCGCCTTCGACACGATCTTCGCCGAAGGGCAGCGTCGGTACGTCGAGTCGTTGTCGGCCTATGCGCGCCAGTTCCTCGGCCAGGTCGATCGTCCCGACGTCGACTTCATCGAGGGCTTGAGCCCGGCTGTGTCGATCGACCAGAAGTCGACGAACCGCAACCCGCGGTCGACCGTCGGCACGATCACCGAGATCTACGACTACATGCGACTGCTGTGGGCTCGCATCGGCGTGCCGCACTGTCCGGTGTGCGGCGAGCGAATCCAGCGGCAGACCGTGCAGCAGATCGCCGACCAGTTGATGGAGCTGCCCGAGGGCACGCGCTTCCAGATCGTCAGCCCCGTCGTCTCGCAGAAGAAGGGCGAGTTCGTCGACCTCTTCCGCGAGCTTGCGGCGCAGGGCTATTCGCGCGCGGTCGTCGACGGCGAGGTGATCCGGCTCTCCGAGCCGCCCACGCTGAAGAAGCAGGTCAAGCACGACATCTCGGTCGTGATCGACCGGCTCGTGGCCGGTCCCGATGTGCTCGGCCGGCTCACCGACTCGCTCGAGACCGCCTTGCGCCTCACCGACGGGCTCGTGCAGGTGAACTTCGTCGACGAGACCGGTCCTTCCGCGTGGAGCACGTTCTCCGAGAAGCTCTCGTGCCCGAATCAGCATCCGATCCAGCTCACTGAGATCGAGCCTCGCACGTTCTCCTTCAACGCGCCGTTCGGTGCCTGCCCCGAGTGCTCGGGTCTCGGCACGCGCATGTCGGTCGACGAGTCGCTCCTGCTCGGCGATCCCGCCCTCAGCATCTCCGAGGGTGTCATCCTGCCGTGGACCTCACAGGGCAAGAGCCTCTACAACTACTACGAGAAGCTGCTCGACGGCCTCTCCCGCGATCTCGGATTCTCACTCGCCACTCCGTGGGAGGAGCTCGCCGACGATGCACGCGCCGCAGTGCTCCGGGGCGACAACTTCGAGGTGAAGGTGCGCTGGCGCAACCGCTACGGTCGCGAGATGAGCTACAGCTCCGGATTCGAGGGCGTGGTGCCGTACATCGAGCGCCAGTACCTCCAGGCCGAGACCGATGCACAGCGCGCTCGCTGGTCGGAGTACCTTCGCGAAGTGCCGTGCCAGGTCTGCGACGGCAAGCGGTTGAAGCCCGAAGTGCTCTCGGTGCTCGTGCACGACATGAGCATCGCCGACGCGTGCCTACTGAGCCTCACCGACGCTCGTGCCTTCATGGACCGTCTCGACCTGACGCAGCGCGAGCAGACCATCGCGGCACAGGTGCTCCGCGAGATCAAGCTGCGCCTCGACTTCCTGATCCGGGTCGGGCTCAGCTATCTCGATCTGGCACGAGCCGCCGGCACGCTCTCCGGCGGGGAAGCCCAGCGCATTCGGCTCGCAACCCAGATCGGCTCAGGCCTGACCGGTGTGCTCTACGTGCTCGACGAGCCGAGCATCGGCCTCCACCAGCGCGACAACCGCCGGCTCATCGACACGCTCATCGCACTGCGCGACCTCGGCAACACACTCATCGTCGTGGAGCACGACGAGGACACCATCCGCACGGCCGACTGGATCGTCGACATCGGACCGGGTGCCGGGGTGAACGGCGGCACCGTCGTCCATTCGGGCAGCTATGCCGACCTCGTGAAGAACACGCGCTCGCTCACCGGCGATTACCTCTCGGGTCGCAAGGAGATCCCCATCCCGTCGCACCGGCGGCCGATCGATCCCGAACGGATGATCAGCGTGCAGGGCGCCGAAGCCAACAACCTCCGCGGTGTCGACGTCGAGTTCCCGCTCGGCACGTTCACCGCGGTCACGGGCGTGAGCGGATCCGGCAAGTCATCGCTCGTGAACGACATCCTCTATCGCGTGCTCGCGAACCGCTTGAACGGCGCCCGCAAGGTGCCCGGCAAGCATCGCCGCGTGACCGGCATCGATCAGCTCGACAAGGTGGTGCACGTCGACCAGGCACCGATCGGTCGCACCCCGCGTTCCAATCCCGCCACGTACACGGGCGTGTTCGACCGGATCCGCACCCTGTTCTCCGAGACGAATGAGGCGAAGGCACGCGGTTACCTGCCCGGTCGCTTCAGCTTCAACGTCAAGGGCGGAAGGTGCGAGGCGTGCTCGGGTGACGGCACGATCAAGATCGAGATGAACTTCCTGCCCGACGTCTATGTCGCGTGCGAGGTCTGCGGAGGCCAGCGCTACAACCGCGAGACGCTGCAGGTGCACTACAAGAGCAAGAACATCGCCGAGGTGCTCGCGATGCCCATCAGCGAGGCGGCGGAGTTCTTCGAGCCGATCTCGGCGATCCACCGCTTCCTGAAGACGCTCGTCGACGTCGGCCTCGGCTACGTGCAACTCGGCCAGAGTGCCACCACGCTCTCGGGCGGCGAGGCGCAGCGCGTCAAGCTCGCGACCGAGCTCCAGCGACGTTCGAACGGTCGAAGCGTCTATGTGCTCGACGAGCCGACCACGGGCCTGCACTTCGAAGACGTGCAGAAGCTGCTCAAGGTGCTCGGCAAGCTCGTCGAGAAGGGCAACACCGTCATCGTGATCGAGCACAGCCTCGATGTCATCAAGTCGGCCGACTGGATCATCGACCTCGGGCCCGAGGGCGGCTCCGGTGGAGGGCAGGTCGTGGCCACGGGCACACCCGAGCAGGTCGCAGAGATCCACGACAGCCACACCGGCTATTTCCTGCGTGAGATCTTCGGCGCGGCATCCGTGCGCGCCGAGGTCGCCAGCTGAGGCGATGAACGAGACCGTCGCGTACCGCCCGAGGGTGGGGGAGATCCCGACCTCTCCGGGCGTCTACCGTTTCCGTGACGCCGATCGACGCGTGCTCTACGTCGGCAAGGCGAAGAATCTCCGGGCGCGGCTGTCGAACTACTTCGCGCCGTTGCGGAGCCTGCACGAGCGTACGCGCCGCATGGTTACCACTGCGACGTCCGTCGAATGGACGGTGGTCGCGAACGACGTCGAGGCGCTCCAACTCGAGATCACGCTGATCAACGAGTTCAGCCCGCCGTTCAACGTTCGGTTCAAAGACGACAAGTCCTACCCCTACCTCGTCGTCACGCTCACCGATGAGGCGCCGCGGGCGATGGTGTCGCGTCGCCGCGGCATCCCCGGTGCGCGCTACTTCGGGCCGTACCCGAAGGTCTGGGCAGTCAACGAGACGCTCGAGGTGCTGCTCAAGCTGTTCCCGATCCGCACGTGCAAGGACTCCGACTACAAGCGCGCCATGGCGAGCGGCAGGCCCTGCTTCGCGGGGCAGATCGGGCGATGCTTCGGACCGTGCTCGAGGCTCGTCACGATCGAGGAGCACCGCGAGAACGTCGACAGGTTCGTCGCGTTCATGCAGAATCAAGACCGACGCATCATCGGAGAGCTGACACAGCAGATGAAGGCGGCAGCCGCCGCGCAGGACTACGAGACCGCGGCGCGCCGGCGTGATCAACTCCAGGCTGCCGAGTCCTTCTTCGAGAAGAGCGCGGTGGTGCTCGGCGAGTCGGTCGACATCGACGTGTTCGGCATCGACCACGACGAGCTCTCGGCAGCGGTGCAGCTCTTCATCGTGCGCGGCGGTCGGGTCCGCGGCGTGCGCTCCTGGACCGTCGACAAGGAGCTCGACGTTCCGCTCGGCGAACTCGTCGACTCGGTCGTGCAGAACGCCTACGCTGACGACATCCGTCCGCCTGGTGAAGTCGTCGTGCCCGAACTGCCCGACGACGCCGCCGCGCTCGAAACCTGGCTCGGAACGCTCGCCGGGCGCAAGGTGCGGCTCCGCGCCGCCCAGCGCGGCGACAAGGCGGCACTGCTCCAGACCGCGACGCAGAACGCGAAGCAGTCCCTGATGCTCTACAAGACGCGTCGGAGCGCCGACTTCACCACCCGGTCGCGCGCGCTCGAAGACATCCAGGAGGCGCTCGGCATGGCCGATGCGCCGCTGCGCATCGAGTGCTTCGACGTCTCGCATCTCAGCGGCACCAACATCGTCGCATCGATGGTCGTGTTCGAAGACGGGTTGCCGCGCAAAGACGAGTACCGCCGATTCACCATCCCGCAGTCGAGCGACGACACCGATTCGATCCACCAGGTGCTCACGAGGCGGCTCGCCTACCTTGCACGGCCGGAGTCGAACGGTGAGATCACCGGGGTCGGTGCGGCGGGCATCGATGGGCCGCACGCAACAACGGATGCCGCCGCCGCATCCGCATCTCGCAAGAAGTTCGCCTACCGCCCCAACCTCCTCGTCGTCGACGGAGGCCAGCCGCAGGTCGAGGCCGCGGCGCGTGCACTCGCCGAGTCCGGAGTCGAGGGCATCGCGCTCTGCGGCATCGCGAAGCGGCTCGAGGAGATCTGGACCCCCGATGCCGACTTCCCCGTGATCCTGCCGCGCAACAGCGACGCGCTCTTCCTCTTCCAGCGTGTTCGCGACGAGGCGCACCGGTTCGCCATCACGCATCAGCGGCAACGCCGCAAGCGCGATATCGGCTCGGTGCTCTCCGAGATCCCGGGTCTCGGCCCGTCGCGGGTGAAGCAACTGCTGCGTCATTTCGGCTCGGTCACGCGACTTCGTGCCGCGACGGAACTCGAGATCGCAGAAGTGAGCGGCATCGGGCCGGTGCTTGCGGCGACGGTGCATCGGCAGCTGCGCGCTGTCGGCGTGTCGGCGCCCCGGTAGGCTGGGGTGTCGACACGCGGAAGGGGACCTCGAGACGATGGCAGCTGAGGCCGAGCAGCAAGAGATGCTCATCGTCACCGGGATGTCCGGCGCGGGCCGATCCACCGTCGGCAATGCACTCGAAGACCTGGGCTGGTATGTCGTCGACAACCTGCCTCCGCAGATGCTGCGCCCGCTCGTCGAACTCGTCGAACGCGCCGGCGCGTCATTACCCCGTATCGCGGCGGTCGTCGACATCCGCGGCGGCAACTTCTTCTCGGAGCTCCGCGAGATCATCCAGGCGTTGCGCACGGGCGTGAACGTGCGCGTCGTCTTCCTCGATGCGACCGACGCCGTGCTCGTGCGCCGTTTCGAGTCGGTGCGACGACCGCACCCGCTGCAGGGGTCGGGCACGCTGCTCGACGGCATCGGCGACGAACGGGCACGTCTCGCAGAGCTTCGGGAGGCGAGCGACATCGTCGTCGACACCACCGACCTCAACATCCACCAGCTGGCGAATCTCATCACCGAGACCTTCGCCGAAGAGGGGCAAGCCGGACTCCGCGTGACCATGCTGAGCTTCGGATTCAAGTACGGCGTGCCATCCGACGCCGATCTCGTGGCCGACGCCAGGTTCCTGCCGAACCCGTTCTGGGTTCCCGAGCTCCGCCATCTCTCAGGTGAAGACAGCGCGGTGTCGGAGTTCGTGCTCGAGCAGGCGGGCGCACGCGAGTTCATCGACGCCTATGCCAAGGCACTGGAGCCGGTCCTGGCGGGCTACCAGCGGGAGAACAAGCGGCACGCGACGATCGCGATCGGATGCACGGGGGGCAAGCATCGCTCGGTCGCCATCATCCGGGAACTCCGCAAGCGGATCGAGCAGATGCCCGGTGTCGCCGTGAGTGTCAAGGATCGCGATCTCGGTCGCGAGTGACCCCGGCGTGACGTGGCATTCGAATGAGGCGTGACGACAAGATGACGAAAGATTGGACGTGAAGTGGCATTGACCGCGGATGTGAAAGAAGAGCTCGCGCGAGTCGACGTGCCGAAGACGAGCGTGAGGTCCGCGGAGCTCGCGTCGGTGCTGCGCTTCGCCGGCGGGCTCCACATCATCTCCAGCCGCATCGCGATCGAGGCGGAGCTCGACACGCCCACGATCGTGCGCCGCGTGACACGCGATCTCGGCGAGATCTACGGCGTGCGCCCCGACGTGTCGGTGATCTCCCCATCCGGCATCCGTCGTTCGAACCAGTACCTCGTGCGCGTGCTCGACGGGGGAGAGACGCTCGCCCGTCAGACCGGCCTCCTCGACGCGCGCCGCCGACCGGTGCGTGGGCTGCCGAACAAGCTCACGACGGGTTCACGTGACGAGGTCGCGGCCATCTGGCGCGGCGCGTTCCTCGCGCAGGGGAGTCTCACCGATCCAGGCAGGTCGGCTGCGCTCGAGATCACGTGCCCGGGCAATGAGACCGCGATGGCGCTCGTCGGCGCCGCCGGCCGGCTCGGCATCTCGGCGAAGGCGCGTGAAGTGCGTGGCGTGCACCGAGTCGTGATCCGCGACGGCGAAGCGATCAGCGCGATGCTCGCCGTGATGGGCGCCACCGAGACCGTGCGCAACTGGGAGGAGCTCCGGCAGCGCCGCGAGGTGCGGGCCACGGCGAACCGGCTCGTCAACTTCGACGACGCGAACCTGCGCCGCTCGGCCCAGGCCGCCGTCGCCGCATGCGCACGCGTCGAGCGTGCCATGGAGCTCCTGAGCGACGGCATCCCCGATCACTTGAAGTACGCCGGCGAGCTGCGCCTCGCCCACCGCGATGCAAGTCTCGACGAGCTCGGCCATTACGCCGACCCGCCCATGACGAAGGACGCCGTGGCCGGCCGCATCCGTCGCCTGCTCGCGATGGCCGACAAGCGCGCCGCCGAACTCGGCGTGCCGGGCACCGAGGCGAGCCTGCCCGCCGACCTCGACGACGTCTGAGCGGCTTCCGCCCGAGAGCGTCGCTGTGCGTCATGCGCCACGCGGGCGCCGCTCGCGACGGGCATAGACTCGAAACGCAGCCGCGGAACACCGGGCAGGAGCCCGGCACGCCCGGCATCTGAGAAGGAGAAGCAATGGCTGACTACACCCTCCCGGATCTCGCCTACGACTACTCGGCGCTCGAGCCGAGCATCAGCGGCACGATCATGGAACTGCATCATTCGAAGCACCACCAGGCCTACGTCACCGGCGCGAACACCGCGCTCGCGCAACTCGCTGAAGCCCGCGACTCGGGAAACCTCGCGAACGTCAACAAGCTCGAGAAGGACCTCGCGTTCAACCTCGGCGGGCACATCAACCACTCGATCTTCTGGACGAACCTCTCGCCCAACGGCGGCGACAAGCCCACCGGCGAGCTCGCATCGGCGATCGACGACGGATTCGGCTCGTTCGACAAGTTCCAGGCCCACTTCACGGCGACCGCGCTCGGTGTGCAGGGCTCCGGGTGGGCGGTGCTCGCCTGGGATTCGATCGGGCAGCGCCTCATCATCGTGCAGTTCTTCGACCAGCAGGGCAACCTCCCCGCGGGCATCGTGCCCCTCCTCATGCTCGACGTCTGGGAGCACGCGTACTACCTCGACTACAAGAACGTGCGTGCCGACTACGTGAAGGCGTTCTGGAACATCGCAGACTGGGCGAACGTCCAGGAGCGCTTCACCACCGCACGCGAGAAGACCTCAGGGCTGCTGCTACTGTCGTAGCGGACGGTGTCCCCGGACCCGTCCGGGGACACCGCTGTCCGATCAATTCACCCTTGCAATAGCGCGATCGCGCACCGTCAAACAGGAGACATCCGTGTCTGTAAAGATCGGCATCAACGGCTTCGGCCGCATCGGCCGCAACTACTTCCGCGCCGCCCTTGCGCAGGGCGCAGACCTCGACATCGTCGCGGTGAACGACCTCACCGACAACAAGACACTCGCACACCTGCTGAAGTACGACTCGATCACCGGGCGACTCGACGCGACCGTCGAGTTCGACGAAGGACAGATCATCGTCAACGGCAAGGCGATCAAGGTCTTCGCAGAGCGCGACCCCGCCAACCTGCCCTGGGGCGAGCTCGGAGTCGACATCGTCATCGAGTCGACCGGCTTCTTCACGAAGGCCACCGACGCGCGCAAGCACATCAACGCCGGTGCCAAGAAGGTGCTCATCTCGGCTCCCGCCACCGATGAGGACGCGACGTTCGTCATGGGCGTCAACGAGCACGAGTACGACGCTGAGAAGCACCACATCATCTCGAACGCCTCGTGCACCACGAACTGCCTCGCGCCGCTCGCCAAGGTGTTCAACGACGAGTTCGGCATCGAGCGCGGTCTCATGACCACGGTGCACGCGTACACGGCCGACCAGAACCTGCAGGACGGCCCGCACAAGGACCTGCGTCGTGCGCGTGCGGCCGCCGTCAACATCGTGCCGACCTCCACGGGCGCCGCGAAGGCCATCGGCCTCGTGCTGCCCGAGCTCGTCGGCAAGCTCGACGGCTTCGCGCTGCGCGTTCCCGTTCCCACCGGTTCGATCACCGACCTCACGGTCACCTCCTCGCGCCCGGTCACCGTCGACGAGGTCAAGGCCGCCTACAAGGCTGCCGCCGATGGTCCCATGAAGGGCATCCTGAAGTACACCGAAGACGAGATCGTCTCGAGCGACATCGTCAGCGACCCGCACTCGTCGATCTTCGACGCGGGCCTGCTGCGCGTCCTCGGCGACCAGGTGAAGCTCTCGAGCTGGTACGACAACGAGTGGGGTTACTCCAACCGTCTCGTCGACCTCACCGAGTACGTCGCCGAACGTCTCTGAGTCGAGTCATCGTGACCCTGCGAACGATCGATACCCTCGGTCCGCTCGCCGGCAAGCGCGTCGTCGTCCGTTGTGACCTGAACGTTCCTCTCCAGAACGCGGTCATCACGGACGACGGCCGCGTGCGGGCATCGGTCCCCACGCTCGAGGCCCTCGTCGGCCAGGGCGCCCGCGTGATCGTGGTCTCCCACCTCGGGCGGCCCGACGGCGCGCCCGACCCGAAGTACAGCCTCGCACCGGTCGCTGCGCGTCTCGGTGAGCTGCTCGACGCCCCGGTCGGCTTCGCCGCCGACACGGTCGGCACGGATGCCGCGGCCAAGGTCGCGGCGCTCGGCGACGGCGAGGTGCTCGTGCTCGAGAACCTCCGGTTCAACCCGGGGGAGACCAGCAAGAACGAGGCGGAGCGCACCGCCTTCGCGGGAGAGCTCGCCGCGTTCGCCGACGCCGTGGTGTCCGACGGATTCGGTGTCGTGCATCGCAAGCAGGCGAGCGTCTTCGAACTCGAGGACCTCCGGCCGAGCGCGGCCGGACTGCTGATCGCGACCGAGCTCGAAGTGCTCGACCGCCTCACCGAATCGCCGGAGCGCCCGTACACGGTCGTGCTCGGCGGATCGAAGGTCTCCGACAAGCTCGGGGTCATCGCACACCTGCTGCCCCGTGTCGACACCCTGCTCATCGGCGGCGGCATGCTCTTCACGTTCCTCGCCGCGCAGGGACACAAGGTCGGCTCGAGCCTCCTCGAGGAAGACCAGATCGAGACGGTGCGCGGATACCTCGCCGAGGCGACGCAGCGTGGCGTTTCGATCGTGCTGCCGACCGACGTCGTCGTGGCATCCGCCTTCTCGGCCGAGGCTGAGCACGTGGTGACGGCCGCTGATGCGATCGAGCAGACGCCGTTCGGGGCATCCGGACTCGGCCTCGACATCGGGCCCGACACTGCGGCGGTCTTCGCCGAGCACATCCGCGGCTCGAAGACCGTTTTCTGGAACGGGCCGATGGGCGTGTTCGAGCTCGCGCCGTTCGCTGCGGGCACCCTCACGGTGGCGGAGGCCCTCACCGCAGTCGATGGCCTCAGCGTCGTCGGAGGAGGAGACTCCGCGGCCGCGGTGCGGCAGCTCGGGTTCTCCGACGACCAATTCGGTCACATCTCGACGGGCGGAGGCGCAAGCCTCGAGTTCCTCGAAGGCAAGAAGCTCCCCGGACTGGAGGTCCTCGGATGGCAGTGAAGCGCACCCCGTTCATCGCAGGCAACTGGAAGATGAACCTCGATCACCTGCAGTCGATCGCGTTCGTGCAGAAGCTCGCGTGGAGTCTCTCCGACGCGAGGCATGACTTCGCCGACGCCGAGGTTGCGGTGTTCCCGCCGTTCACCGACCTGCGATCGGTGCAGACGCTCATCTCGGCCGATTCGCTCCCGATCTCGTACGGCGCCCAGGATGTCTCGGCGCACGACTCCGGGGCATACACGGGTGAGATCTCGGGGGCGTTCCTCGCGGCACTCGACTGCCGATACGTGATCATCGGACACTCCGAGCGACGCACCCTGCATGGGGAGAGCGACGACGAGGTCAACGCGAAGGTGCTCGCAGCGCATCGGCACGGCCTCATCCCCGTGCTGTGCGTCGGCGAGACCGCCGAAGACCTCGAGGCCCACGGCCCGAGCGCCGTGCCGGTAGCGCAGCTGCGCGCCGCCCTGGAAGGCGTCGACGGGTCGAAGGGACTCGTCGTCGCGTACGAGCCGGTCTGGGCCATCGGCTCGGGTCAGGCCGCGACGCCCGCCCAGGCCGAACAGGTCGCCGCAGCTCTCCGCGGCGTGCTCGCCGAGGTCTTCAGCGAGGAGACCGCCCAGGCGACGCGTGTGCTCTATGGCGGCTCGGTCAAGGCGGCGAACATCGCCTCGTTCCTTCGCGAGCCGAACGTCGACGGTGCACTCGTCGGCGGGGCGAGCCTCGACATCGACGAGTTCTCGAGCATCGCGCGGTTCAAGAAGCACGTCGGCGCCTGAGCGAAGCCTCCTCGGCCGCGGCTCGCGTGCCGTTATACTGATTGTCGGCCCGACCCCCTGCGTCGTGCCCGGAAAGGTTCACCGTGGAGATTCTCCAGGTCGTCCTGCAGGTACTGCTCGGTCTCACGAGCCTCCTGCTGACGCTGCTCATCCTGTTGCACAAGGGCCGTGGCGGCGGTCTCTCCGACATGTTCGGTGGAGGCGTCACCTCGAGCCTCGGCGCATCCGGTGTCGCTGAGCGCAACCTCAACCGGATCACGATCATCCTCGGCCTCATCTGGGTGACTTGCATCGTCGTGCTCGGTCTCATCACCAAGTTCGACGCCGGAATCTGACGGGGGAGAAGAACATGGCATCAGGAAACAGCGCCATCCGTGGCTCGCGCGTGGGCGCGGGGCCGATGGGCGAACAGGATCGTGGCTTTCACGCCGATCGCGTCGCGGTGAGCTATTGGGATGCCCAGGGCAATGAGACGGTGCGGTACTTCGCGGCGAACCTGCCCGAAGAGGAGATTCCCGACATCATCGACAGCCCGTCCACCGGGCTGCCTGCCGGGCGCGATCGCGAGAACCCGCCCTCGGTTTCGAAGCTCGAGCCCTACAAGACGCACCTCGCCTACGTCAAGGAACGTCGCACCGACGAAGAGGCCGCTGCCCTGCTCGACGACGCACTCACGCAGTTGCGCGCCCGCCGCGGACAGGCCTGACCTTCCCGAACGCGCACCAGACATGAAGCAGGGCCGGCCAAGTGGCCGGCCCTGCTTCATGTCTGCGACGAACGGGTTCAGTAGTCGGGCGCGATGAGCGACTCGGGAACTTCGGCTGCCGCTTCACGGTCGACGAAGAACACCGTGCGTCGGCGTCCCTTGATGCCGGCGACAGGCACTTCGTCGCGGCTGGCACCGGCGAGGGCGAGGCCGAGCGCTGATGCCTTGTCGGCTCCTGCGAGCACGATCCAGACTCGTTGCGAGGCGTTCAACACCGGTCGCGTGAGACTCAGTCGCTCGGGCGGCGGCTTCGGCGAGTTCCGCACTGGAATCACCGTGCGGTCGGTGACCTGGATTCCCGATCGGTGCGGGAACAGCGAGGCAATGTGCCCGTCTGGGCCGGCGCCGAGGAACGTGATGTCGAACACCGGATGCGGCAGGCCGTCGGCGCCGTGCGCGGCCAGTTCGGCCGAATAGACGTCGGCGGCCTCGTCGAGCGAGATGCCGTCATCGGAGGCCGGGAACGGGTGCACATTCGCCGCCGGTAGCTCGAGCCGGTCGAGCAGCGCGGCTCGCGACTGTGCGTCGTTGCGCTCCGCATCTCCGGTGGGAACCCACCGCTCGTCGCCCCACCAGAAGTGCACGCGTGACCAGTCGACCGACGTGTGGGCGGGGGACGAGGCGACCGCCTCGAGCACTGAGGCGCCCATCGTGCCGCCGGTGAGCACGATGTGTGCGACCGGTTGCGCGTCGAGGACATCGAGCGTCTTCGTGATGAATCGCGCCGCCACGGCTCCGGCGAGCGAGGCCTTGTCGGGGTGCACGAGCACGCGGCGCTCATTCGTCATGCTGCGCGGCCTCCTCCGGCGTCGGCGTCGGCGAGCAGGGCGAGCCCACTCGTGATCACTTCACCGTACAGCTCATCGGGGTCGAGGCGTCGGAGCTCATCGGCGAGGCAGTCGCGCAGATTGCGTCGCGGAAGGGCGAGATCGTGCACCGGCTGGCTGGGCTGACGAAGCGTCGCGATGCCGGGCACGTCGCGCACGAGCTCGATGGCGCCGCCATCTCGCCCGAGTCGCACGCCGTGAATTCCGTGCGAACCGGCTTCGACGCTCGTCAACTCGTAGGAGGTCGGAGCTGAGAGCTCCAGTTTCAGCCACGCGGCGAGCAGCGTCGTCGAGGGAGAGTCGATCGCCCCCGTCACGTGAATCTCCGTGACGGGCTCGTATGGCGGCTGGTCGAGCACGGCTGCGAGTTGCGCGCGCCACAGCGTCAGGCGAGTCCACGCGAAGTCCGCGTCGCCGGGAGTGTAGCTCGAGGCGAGATTGTGCAGGGCGGCTTGGGGATCGGGCTGCGTCGAGGCATCCGTGATCCTGCGGTGCGCGATGCGACCGAGCGGTGAACGCCCGGGAACCTCGGGTGCGGCGCCGGGCCACCAGGTCACCACGGGCGCATCGGGCAGCAGCAGGCCCATCACGAGGCTCTCCTCGTCGCTGGCCGCGTCGCCGCACGCTCGAAGCACGATGACCTCGCTCGCGCCGGCGTCGCCGCCCACGCGGATCTCGGCATCGAGCCGCGGCTCGACCGCTGAGGTCTCGGTGCCCGGCTCCCGTGAGACCACGATCACGCGCATCGGATGTTCGCGGGACGCGTCGTTGGCGGCCTCAATGGCCTCCTCCTCGGCGCCGGGGGAGGTGGCGATGACGAGCGTGAGGACTCGGCCGAGCGCAACGACGCCGCCCTCTTCCCGAATCTTCACGAGGGTCTTCGAGACCTGGCTCGTGGTGGTGTCGGGCAGATCGACGATCATGGGCGTCTCCAGCTTCGTCCGTCGCGTTGCAGCAGCTCATCGGCCGAGGCGGGCCCCCATGTGCCGGGGCGGTACTGCTCCGGCTGACCCTGGGTCTCCCAGAACTCCTCGATCGGATCGAGGATCTTCCAGGAGAGCTCGACCTCCTCCTGACGCGGGAAGAGCGGCGGGTCGCCGAGCAGCACGTCGAGGATGAGGCGTTCGTAGGCCTCGGGGCTCGCCTCGGTGAAGGCGTGGCCGTAGCCGAAGTCCATCGTCACGTCGCGCACCTGCATGCCGGCGCCGGGCACCTTCGAGCCGAAGCGGATGGTAACCCCTTCGTCGGGCTGCACCCGGATGACGAGGGCGTTCTGCCCGAGCTGCGAGGTCTGGCTGGCGGCGAAGACCTGCTGGGGTGCGCGCTTGAAGACGACGGCGATCTCGGTCACCCTGCGGCCGAGTCGCTTGCCCGCGCGCAGGTAGAACGGCACGCCGGCCCATCGACGGGTGCCGATCGTCAGCTTCATGGCCGCGTAGGTCTCGGTGGTCGACTCGGGGTTCATGCCGTCTTCGTCGAGGAAGCCGATGACCTCTTCGCCTCCCTGCCAGCCGCCCGCGTACTGTCCGCGCGCGGTGCCGGTGGCGAGGTCTTCGGGCAGTCGCACCGCGGCGAGGATCTTCTCCTTCTCGGCGCGGAGGTCGCTCGCCTCGAAGGAGATGGGCTCCTCCATGGCGGTGAGCGCGAGCAGTTGCAGCAAGTGGTTCTGGATGACGTCGCGAGCCGCGCCGATGCCGTCGTAGTAGCCGGCTCGGCCGCCGACCCCGATGTCTTCCGCCATCGTGATCTGCACGTGATCGACGTAGTTCGCGTTCCAGATCGGCTCGTAGAGCTGGTTGGCGAACCGGAGCGCCAGGATATTCTGAACCGTCTCCTTGCCGAGATAGTGGTCGATGCGGAACACGGAGTCGGGTGGGAACACCGAGGCGACGACGTCATTGAGCTCGCGCGCCGTCTGCAGGTCGGACCCGAATGGCTTCTCGATCACGACGCGGCGCCACTGGTCGCCGTTCTGCTCGGTGAGTCCGGATCGCTTGAGCTGCTCCGTGACGAGCGGGAACGACTTCGGCGGGATCGACAGGTAGAACGCGTGGTTGCCCATCGTGCCGCGCTTCTCGTCGAGTTCGGCGACGACCTCACGCAGTCGGTCGAATGCCGCGTCGTCGTCGAAATCGCCCTGCACGAAGCGGATGCCGCGGGCGAGCTGCTTCCAGACGTCTTCACGGAACTCCGTGCGGGCGTACTGCTTCACCGAGTCGTGCACGACCCGCTCGAAGTCCTCGTCGGCCCATTCGCGGCGCGCGAAGCCGACGAGTGCGAAGCCGGGCGGCAACAGGCCCCGGTTCGCGAGGTCGTAGACCGCGGGCATGAGCTTCTTGCGTGACAGGTCGCCCGTGACGCCGAAGATGATGAGGCTCGAGGGGCCGGCGATGCGATTCAGCCGGTAGTCCTTCGGGGAGCGCAGCGGATTGTGCTGCGCGGTGATCGGGGCCGGTTCCATGCGGTTCCTTCCGGCTCTCAGCCGACGGCGTCGAAGAGCGTGGCGATGTTCGCCTGCGGCTCGGTGAGCGTGAGCGTGAGCACGGGCCGGCCGTGCTCTGCGAGCACGCTCGCGTCGCCCGACGCCTGTGCGGCGATCAGCTGGCCGAAGGTGAACGGACGCTCGGGGATCTCGAGGTCGTCGGCGGCGGCCTGCGTGATCTGCAGGAACACGCCGACGGCGGGGCCGCCCTTGTGGAACTGACCGGTCGAGTGCAGGAACCTGGGGCCCCAGCCGAACGTGACAGGGCGGCCGGATCGCGCGGCGAGCGCGTCGCGGAGGCGCGCGAGCTCGGGATGTGCGACGCGGTCGACGTAGGCCTGCACCGAGATGTAGCCGTTCGCCGGCAGCTCTTCGAGCAGCACATCGATCGCCGAGACGAGATCGCTCGCCGCGCCGATGACCTCGGGAGTGCCGCGCACCTCGATGCCGTCGGCGACGAACGCCGCCGGGGCGGGCTCGGGCCGCGAGTCGAGGAGTCCGCGAGCGGCGATCTTCGCCGACTCGACATCGGGCTGGTCGAAGGGGTTGATGCCGAGGATGCGGCCCGCGACGACGGTCGCGTACTCCCAGACGAGCAACTGCGCGCCGAGCGTGCCCGAGACGCGGATCTCTCCGGTGTTGTCGTGCCCGAAGACGTGGTCGCCCGCGTCGCGGACGAGCCGCACGACCTGCAGGTCGGGGAGGTCGGCGCCGAGTTCGGGCGCGTCGACGTCGAGCACGACGGGCAGGATGCCGGTGCCGTTCTTTCCCGTCGACTCGGCGATGAGCTGCTCGGCCCAGTCGGCGAACCCGACGATGTGCGTGCCGTCGGAGATGATGCCGAGCTTGTCGCGCAGCGGTGCCGTGGCAGCCATGGCCGCACCCAGCACCAGGCCGGGGTTGTCCTCGGTGTCGACGGCGAGCGAGAGCTCGATCGTCTCGGCCTCGTCGAGGAGCTCGGCGATGTCGACGCCGGCGAGCCCCGACGGTACGAGGCCGAATGCGGTGAGCGCCGAGTAGCGCCCGCCGACGTTGGGGTCGGCGTTGAACACGCGGTAGCCCGCGGCGCGCGCCGATTCGTCGAGCGGCGAACCGGGGTCGGTGACCACGATGATGCGCGAGACGGGATCGATGCCCGCATCGCGGAACGCCTGCTCATAGACCCGGCGCTGGCTGTCGGTCTCGACGGTCGAGCCCGACTTCGACGAGACGACGAGAGCGGATGACGCGAGCCGGTCGGCGAGCGCAGCGCGCACCTGCCCGGGCTCGGTCGAGTCGAGCACGGTGAGGGGCACGCCGGTGGTGCGCGTGATGACCTCTGGGGCGAGCGACGAACCGCCCATGCCGGCGAGGACGATGTGGTCGACGCCGTCGGCGCGGAGGCTCTCGCGGAGCGCGACGATCTCGGGAACGAGCGGCCGCGAGATCGCGACTGCCTCGGTCCAGCCGAGTCGCTTCGAGGCCTCGTCTTCGGCCTCGGGTCCCCAGAGTGCGGCGTCGAGACCCGTGATGCCGCTTGCGACATAGTCGGCCACGAGGCCCGGCACGGTGCGGCGCACGGCATCGGCCGCGGCCCCGCTCACCGAGATGCGGAAGCTCATGCTGCTGCCTCCAGCGCGCCCCGGACGGTGTCGAGCAGTTCGTTCCACGAGACGATGAACTTCTCGACGCCCTCGCGCTCGAGGAGTGCGGTGACGTCGTCGTAGTCGACGCCCACGCGGGCGAGCGCGTCGAGCACGGCGCCCGCCTCGGCGTAGGCACCGGTGACGGTGTCGCCGACGATCTCGCCGTGGTCGAAGGTTGCCTCGAGGGTCTTCTCGGGCATCGTGTTGACGACGCCGGGGGCGACGAGCTCGGTGACGTAGAGGGTGTCGGAGAGCGACGGGTCCTTCACGCCGGTCGAGGCCCACAGCGGACGCTGACGGTTCGCACCGCCGGCGAGCAGCGCGGTTGCACGCTCGTCGGCGAAGACCTGCTCGAAGAGCTCGTAGGCGAGTTGCGCATTCGCGACGCCGGCCTTGCTCTTGAGCCCGAGCGCCTCATCGGTGCCGATGGCGACGAGTCGCTTGTCGATCTCGGTGTCGACGCGAGAGACGAAGAACGATGCGACGGAGTGGATGGTGCCGAGATCGATGCCGGCCGCCCGCGCACGCTCGAGGCCGGTGAGGTACGCGTCGATGACCTCGCGGTAGCGGTCGAGGCTGAAGATCAGCGTGACGTTGACGCTGATGCCGGCGGCGATCGTCTCGGTGATCGCGTCGAGCCCGGCGATCGTCGCGGGGATCTTGATCATGACGTTCGGCCGGTCGACCTTCGCCCACAGTTCCTTGGCCTGCTCGATGGTCGCTGCCGTGTCGTGGGCGAGGCCGGGTGCGACCTCGATCGAGACGCGGCCGTCGTATCCGCCGGTGCGGTCGTAGACCGGGCGGAAGTGATCGGCGGCGTCGCGCACGTCGTCGGTCGTGATCTCGAACACTGCGGTGTCGACGTCGGCGCCTGCGATGGAGAGGGCGTGCAGTTGCTCGGCGTAGGCGGCGCCGTTCGCGAGCGCGCCGGCGAAGATCGTCGGGTTGGTGGTCACGCCGACGACGTCACGCTCGGCGATGAGCCGCTCGAGCCCGCCGGAGACGATCCGCTGACGCGACAGGTCGTCGAGCCAGATGCTGACGCCGGCCTCGGAGAGCGCGGCGGTTGGGGTGTTGCTTGACATGAGGGTGTTTCTCCTTCGTGCTCGCGTCAGGACGCGAGCGATTCCTTCGCGGCGGCGACGACGGCTTCTGTCGTGATGCCGAACTCGCGGAACAGGGTCTTGTAGTCGGCGGATGCGCCGAAGTGATCGATCGAGACGCTGCGGCCCCGATCGCCGACGTAGCGCTGCCAGGTGAGTGCGATGCCGGCCTCGACCGACACTCGTGCCGTCACGGCCGATGGCAGCACCGACTCGCGGTAGGCGGCATCCTGCTCCTCGAACCATTCGAGGCTCGGGGCGGAGACGACTCGAGCCTCGATGCCGTCGGCAGCGAGCTCGTCACGCGCGCCGAGTGCGAGCTGCACTTCGGATCCCGTGGCGATGAGGATGACGTCGGGCGTGCCCGACGGTGCATCGGCGAGCACGTAGGCGCCCTTCGCGAGGTTCGAGGCGGCGGCGAGGGTGTCGCCGGATGCCGCGCCGTCGCCGCGCTCGAACACCGGGATGTTCTGGCGCGTGAGGGCGATGCCGACCGGGGCGTCGCGACGCTTCAGGATCTCGAGCCACGCTTGCGCGACCTCGTTCGCGTCGGCCGGTCGCACCACGGTGAAGCCGGGGATCGCACGGAGCGTCGCCAGCTGCTCGATGGGCTGGTGCGTCGGCCCGTCTTCGCCGAGTGCGACGGAGTCGTGCGTCCAGACGAAGATCGAGGGCACCTTCATGAGGGCGGCCAGGCGCACGGCCGGGCGCATGTAGTCGCTGAAGATGAGGAATGTGCCGCCGAACGCGCGCGTCTTGCCGTGCAGGACGATGCCGTTGAGGATCGCGCCCATCGCGTGCTCGCGGATGCCGAAGTGCAGCACGCGCCCGTAGGGGTTGCCCGCGAACTCGTGCGTCGACCACTCGGAGGGGATGAACGAGGGCGCGCCGTTGATCGTCGTGAGGTTCGACTCGGCGAGGTCGGCGGAGCCGCCCCAGAACTCGGGGAGCGCGCCGGCGAGGGCGTTGATGACCTTGCCGGATGCCGCGCGGGTCGACACCTCGGTGCCGCCCTCGAAGCTCGGCAGCACGGATTCGATGTCGTCGGGAAGCTCTCCGGCCTCGAGCCGGTCGAGCAGCGCCTTGCGGTCGGGGTTCGCCTCGGCCCACTCGTCGAAGGAGCGCTGCCATTCGGCGCGAGCCGCTGCACCCCGCTCGCCGGCACGCCGCGTGTGCTCGAGCACTTCGGGGTCGACGACGAAGTTCTGCTCGGGGTCGAAGCCGAGCACCTCCTTCGTCGCGGCGAGTTCGGCGGCGCCGAGCGCCGATCCGTGGATCTTGCCGGAGTTCTGCTTGCCGGGGCTCGGCCAGCCGATGATCGTCTTCAGGATGATGATGGAGGGCTTGGACGTCTCGCCCTTCGCGGCCGCGATCGCGGCGTCGAGCGCGGGCACGTCTTCGACGTACTCGCCGGTGCCCTTCCAGTCGACGGTCTGCACGTGCCATCCGTAGGACGCATAACGCTCGCCCACGTTCTCAGTGAAGGCGATGTTCGTGTCGTCTTCGATCGAGATCTGGTTCGAGTCGTAGATCACGACGAGGTTGCCGAGCTGCTGGTGTCCTGCGAGCGAGGAGGCCTCGCTGGTAACGCCCTCCTGCAGGTCGCCATCGCCGGCGATGACGTACACGAAGTGGTCGAAGGGGCTCGTGCCCGGTGCGGCATCGGGGTCGAAGAGACCGCGCTCGAAGCGAGCGGCGTAGGCGAAGCCGACCGCCGAGGCGAGGCCCTGGCCGAGGGGGCCGGTGGTGATCTCGACGCCCGCGGTGTGACCGTACTCGGGGTGGCCGGGCGTCTTCGAGCCCCAAGTGCGCAGCGACTCGAGGTCGCTGAGCTCGAGGCCGTCGCCGGCGAGGTAGAGCTGCACGTACTGGGTGAGCGAGCTGTGGCCCGCCGAGAGCACGAAACGGTCGCGACCGAGCCAGTCGTGGTTGGCCGGATCACGGCGCATGACCTTCTGGAAGAGCAGGTAGGCGGCTGGAGCGAGGCTCATCGCCGTGCCGGGGTGACCATTGCCGACCTTCTCCACGGCGTCGGCCGCGAGGACGCGGGCGGTGTCGACCGCGCGGTCGTCGAGGGGTTCCCATTGCAGAGGTGCCACGAGGTGCTGTTCCTTCCGATCGTGACGGCGTCGGGCAACCGATCTGCCCCCGACCCGCCGAGGACGTTGCGGCGCGGTTCCGCCTGGCGATCGACCCGGTCGGGTGCCTTGACAAAACGGCGATCCCGGGTCACGCCGCCGGGCGCGCTTTCCTCAGTATATGGACTTGACGAGGCTCTGTGACGGGGCGTGACTTCACAGCGAGCGTCTGAGATTGTGAGGTTTCGGGAGGCTCCGGAGCATCCGGATGACGCGCATGGCCTAGAATCGTCTGGGGTCGCGCGAGGTCCGCAGAAACCTGCACGCGCGCCGGAAGAGGAACGATGCAGGCAGCCGTAGACACCCGTGGCGCACGATCGGCGACGACCGCTCGGCGCAAGCTCGCCGCCTACCTCGCCCTCACGAAACCGCGCGTGATCGAGCTGCTGCTCGTCGTGACGGCGCCGACGATGATCCTCGCCCAGCAGGGTCTGCCCGATCTCTGGCTGCTCCTCGCGACCCTCATCGGCGGCGCGATGAGCGCCGGCTCGGCGGGTGCGTTCAACTGCTACATCGACCGCGACATCGACCGGCTCATGAAGCGAACGCGCGGTCGCCCGCTCGTCACCGGCGAGTTGAGCGACCGTCAGGCGCTCGTCTTCGCCTACGCGCTCGGCGCCGCCTCGATCGGCTGGCTGTGGCTCTTCACGAACTGGCTCGCGGCCGTGCTCTCACTCGCGGCGATCCTGCTCTACGTCGTCTTCTACAGCCTGATCCTCAAGCGCCGCACGTCGCAGAACATCGTGTGGGGCGGGGTCGCGGGTTGCATGCCCGTGCTGATCGGCTGGGCGGCGGTCACCGGGAGCCTCGACTGGGCGCCCTTCATCCTCTTCTTCATCATCTTCCTGTGGACCCCGCCGCACTACTGGCCGCTGTCGATGAAGTACAAAGACGACTACGCCGCCGCCGGAGTGCCCATGCTCGCCGTGGTGCGCGGCCGTGCACAGGTCGGCCTCCAGGTCATCCTCTACGCGTGGGCGACCGTGGCATGCTCACTCCTGCTCATCCCGATCGCCGGAATGGGGCTCGTGTACTCCACCGTCGCGGTCGTCACGGGCGTGTGGTTCATCGCCGAGACGCATCGCCTCTACAGCCTCGCGATCCGTCACGAGCAGGTGTCGCCGATGCGCGTGTTCCACGGCTCGATCGCCTACCTGTCGCTCGTGTTCCTCGCGATCGGGATCGACCCGCTGCTGCCGTTCTGACGGTCGCGCGGCCGGCGGCTACTCCTCGGAGATGATGACGTCGGCGTCGTGCGCCCCGTAGTACTCCGACTGCCGCCGCATGATCTCGCGCATGCCCGAGGGCGCCGGAGTGCCGTAGACGGTGCCCGTGAAGTCGAGGGTGCGCTGGATCGCCCAGATCTCATCGTGTCGCTCAGGGGACAGGATCGTGGCGGGGTCGCCCACGGCGACCCACCCGATCGGCACGACCGCACCGGGCTCCACTCGGCTGTTGACCTGCACGACGCCGTTGATCCGAACCTCGGCACCGGCTCCGACGACCGCTCCCGGGAAGAGCGAGGCTCCCGTCGCGATGAACGCCTCGGATTCGACGATCGCGCCGTTGACATGTGTGTGCGGGCCGATCATGACGTCATCGCCGACCACGGCAGGATGCGTCGCGCGGCCCCGGATGAGCGTGTGCTCCATGACGACGACGCGCGCCCCGATGCGCACCTCGCCGTCCTCGGCGGTGAGCACCGCTCCGTGGAGGATGCGGGCGCCCGCTCCGATCGTCACGGCGCCCGAGAGCACCGCCGTCGGCGCGACGTACGCGGACGGGTCGACCTGCGGCCGTTCGCCTCGGTGTTCGATGCGCAAGGCGGGTTCCTTTCCGTGCCGTGGGCGTCAGCGAGCGGATGCCGCAGCCGGCGCCTCTGCCAGCGAATACGGCGAGCCCGCGGGACGCTTGAGCCGCAGTACGACCACCGTCATGGCCGCGGCGGTGAGGGCTGCGAGCACCATGTGGATGCCGACGAGCAGGGGAGGCAGGCCAGTGCGGGCCTGGATGAGCCCGACGGCCACCTGCACGAGCTCGACCGCGAGGAGCGCGAGCGCCCAGCGCAGCGTCGGCAAGCGGAGCCGGAACGCTGCAGCGACGAGCACGAGCGTGAGCGCGAGCAGCGCGTAGCCGGGCCAGGCGTGCACGTGCTCGAGGAGCCCGGAGTCGAATCCGGTTCGACCGGCGTCGGCGTCTCCGGAATGGGGGCCGGAGCCGGTGGTGAGCACGCCGAAGACGATCGAGACCGCGAGCACCCCGCTCGTCGCATGGGTCAGGGCGGCGTACCAATCCGGCACGGCGCGTTCGCGCGGCGCGGGGGACTGGTTCATCCGGGCGATGAACGCCGCCGAGACGCACACGAGCACGAGTGAGGAGACGTAGTGGAAGCCGACGATGAACGGATTGAGGCCCGTCCACACGGTGATGCCACCGACGATCGCCTGCGCGACGACCCCGGCACCGACGATGAACGCGAGGGTGAAGAGGTCGCGCCGTTGGGCGCGGATGCGCCAGACGAGCACGAAGAGCACGAGGGCGATGATGCCGACGACACCCGTCATCATGCGGTTCCCGAACTCGATGAGGCTGTGGTAATTGAGCTCCGCGGTGGGGATCAGGGAGTCGGGAGTGCAGGTGGGCCAGGTGGGGCATCCGAGGCCCGAACCGGTCAGCCGCACGGCGCCGCCGGTGGCGATGATCATCGTCTCTGCGACGAACGAGAGCCATGCCACGAGGCGGATCTTCGCGTCGACTCGATCTGGCAGCCACTCGGTGAAGCGGTTCACGCTCGTTCGATCCTGATCCGGGCGCGCTGTGACGGTACTGGGAGTACTTACTGGACTGACCCACCGGCAGTGCGACCCTATAGACTTGAAGGGTTGGGTATCCCGCGAGGCGCGCGACAATGCGCGATGCGGGTTCCCAGCCATCTTAGGTTCGCACTGGAGCCACCCGCACATCATCGCCCGATCCCGAGCACCTCGACTCGCGAGGGGAATGAGCCGGACTCATATCCGGTTGCACGGGAGGAGAAGAGGGAGAGCATGACGGACGTACTGATCGACCGACCGGAACTCGAAGGACTCGGTACCTACGAGTTCGGCTGGGCCGACTCCGACGCCGCCGGGGCATCAGCCCGACGCGGAATCTCGCCCCAGGTGGTGGCCGACATCTCGGCGCTGAAGAGCGAACCCGAATGGATGCTCCAGCGCCGTCAGCGCGCCCTGCAGCTCTTCGAGCGCAAGCCGATGCCCACGTGGGGCGCAGATCTCTCGGAGATAGACTTCGACAACATCAAGTACTTCGTTCGCTCCACCGAGAAGCAGGCCCAGACCTGGGAAGACCTGCCCGACGACATCAAGAACACGTACGAGAAGCTCGGCATCCCCGAGGCGGAGCGCCAGCGCCTCGTCGCCGGTGTCGCCGCCCAGTACGAGTCCGAGGTGGTCTACCACCAGATCAACGAAGAGCTCGAGCGCCAGGGCGTCATCTTCATGGACACCGACACGGCACTTCGCGAGCACCCCGAGTTCTTCGAGGAGTACTTCGGCACCGTGATCCCTGCGGGCGACAACAAGTTCGCTGCACTGAACACCGCCGTGTGGTCGGGCGGATCGTTCGTCTACGTGCCGCCGGGCGTGCACGTCGAGATCCCGCTGCAGGCCTACTTCCGCATCAATACCGAGAACATGGGCCAGTTCGAGCGCACGCTGATCATCGCCGACGAGGGCAGTTACGTGCACTACATCGAGGGCTGCACCGCCCCGATCTACAAGTCCGACTCGCTGCACTCGGCCGTCGTCGAGATCATCGTGAAGAAGAACGCCCGCGTTCGCTACACGACGATCCAGAACTGGTCGAACAACGTCTACAACCTCGTCACCAAGCGCGCCACCGCTGCCGAGGGCGCCACCATGGAGTGGATCGACGGCAACATCGGCTCGAAGGTCACGATGAAGTACCCGTCGATCTTCCTCATGGGCGAGCACGCCAAGGGCGAGACGCTCTCGGTCGCGTTCGCGGGCCCGGGCCAGCACCAAGACGCCGGCGCGAAGATGATCCACATGGCGCCGTACACGCAGTCCTCGATCGTCTCGAAGTCGATCGCCCGCGGCGGCGGTCGTGCGGGATATCGCGGCGAGGTCCGCATCGATGCGAACGCGCATCACTCGGCCAACACCGTGCGTTGCGACGCTCTCCTCGTCGACACCATCTCCCGCTCCGACACCTACCCGGCGATCGACATCCGCGTCGACGACGTCAAGCTCGGCCACGAGGCGACGGTCTCGAAGGTGAGCGAGGAGCAGCTCTTCTACCTGATGAGCCGGGGCCTGCCCGAAGACGAGGCGATGGCCATGATCGTGCGCGGCTTCATCGAACCGATCGCCCGCGAGCTCCCGATGGAGTACGCGATGGAACTCAACAAGCTCATCGAGATGGGCATGGAAGGATCGGTCGGTTAAGAATGGCCGCCGCAACGCAGAGCACAGCTATGCCCACCGCTGAGCAGCACGGCTTCCGGCCGCACACCGACGGCCCCATCGTGCCCGTCCAGACGCGATCCGAGCGATTCCGCTCCGTGAACGTCGACGACTTCGCGCAGGTCACCGGCCGCGAGCACGAGTGGAAGCTCTCGCCCGTCGCCACGTTCGCCGACCTCACCGGTGGCGAACTCGACGGTTCGCGACTCGAGATCGAGACCTCGGATGCCGCGGGCGTCGAGGTCTCCTGGATCGGCCGCGGCGACGCCCGCATCGGCCGCGCCGGCATCCCTGAGGAGCGGGCCGCCGCCAACGCGTGGAGCTCGTTCGACGAGGCGCTGCTCATCGCCGTCAGCGGGGAAGACGAGAAGGTCGTCGCGGTCACCCGCTCCGGCCTCGGCGCCACGCCGCGCGCAGCGCACACGATCATCGAGGCGGCGCCGAACAGCCGCGGCCTCGTCGTGCTGCGCGGCATCGGCGACGCCCGGCTCTCGGAGAACGTCGAGATCATCGTCGGCGAAGGCGCGTTGCTCACCGTCGTCGCGCTCCAGGAGTGGAACGACGACGCGGTGCACCTCGCGAGCCATTTCGCCCGCCTCGACCGCGACGCTTTCCTCAAGCACATCGTCGTCTCGCTCGGCGGCAAGGTCGTGCGAGTGAACCCGTCGACCCACCTCGCCGAGCAGGGTTCCGACATCGAGGCGCTCGGCCTGTACTTCGCCGACGCCGGCCAGCACCTCGAGCAGCAGGTGTTCGTGCACCATGACGCCCCGCACACGCGCAGCCGCGTCACCTACAAGGGTGCGCTCCAAGGCCAGGGCGCCCGCACGGTGTGGATCGGCGACGTGCTCATCGGCAACGCGGCGGTCGGCACCGACAGTTACGAGCAGAACCGCAACCTCGTGCTCACCGACGGCACGCGTGCCGACTCCGTGCCGAACCTCGAGATCGAGACCGGCGACATCGCCGGCGCGGGGCACGCGAGTGCGACCGGTCGATTCGACGACGAGCAGTTGTTCTACCTGATGGCGCGCGGCATCCGCGAAGACGAAGCGCGACGCCTCGTGGTGCGCGGCTTCCTCCTGGAGATCGTGCAGAAGATCGGCTCACCCGACCTCGAGGAGCGGCTGACTGCCGCGATCGAGGCTGAGCTCCTGGGGAGCTGACGTGGCATTCGTTCGCGTCTGCAGCATCGATGAGCTGGCCGTCGACCAGGCGGCCCGCTTCGTCATCGACGGCGTCCCCATCGCGGTCGTGAAGGACTCGGCCGGCGACATCTTCGCGATCGGCGACACCTGCACGCACGGCGACATCTCGCTGGCCGAGGGGTTCGTCGAAGACGACACCCTCGAGTGCTGGGCGCACGGCTCCAAGTTCTCGCTCCGCACGGGCAAGCCGCTCACCCTGCCCGCCTACGAGCCGGTGCCGGTCTTCCGCGTCGAGCTCGTCGACGGCGGCGTCCACATCGATCCCGCGGTCACCCTGACCGTCTGACACAGCCTCCGGCCCGAGCGGCCGGCTACCGAAAGAGACCACACACGAACATGTCCGTTCTCGAGATCAAGAACCTGCACGTCAACGTCGAGACCGACCAGGGCACCCGCGAGATCCTCCGCGGCGTCGACCTGGTGATCAACGAGGGCGAGATCCACGCCGTCATGGGGCCGAACGGCTCCGGCAAGTCCACCCTCGCGTACACGATCGCCGGGCACCCGAAGTACCACGTCGTCCAGGGCGAGATCCTCCTCGACGGCGAGAACGTGCTCGCGATGTCGGTCGACGCTCGCGCGCGTGCCGGCCTCTTCCTCGCGATGCAGTACCCCGTCGAGATCCCGGGCGTGACGATCACGAACTTCCTCCGCACCGCGAAGACCGCGATCGACGGCGAAGCGCCGGCGATCCGCGGTTGGGTGAAAGACGTGCGCGAGTCGATGTCGGCCCTCAAGATGGACTCGGCCTTCGCCGAGCGCAACGTCAACGAGGGCTTCTCGGGCGGCGAGAAGAAGCGCAACGAGATCCTCCAGCTCGAGCTCCTGAAGCCGAAGTTCGCGGTGCTCGACGAGACCGACTCGGGCCTCGACGTCGATGCGCTGAAGATCGTTTCCGAGGGCGTCAACCGCGCGAAGGCCAACACCGGCCTCGGCATCCTCCTCATCACGCACTACACGCGCATCCTTCGGTACATCACGCCCGACTTCGTGCACGTGTTCGTCGCCGGCCGCATCGCCGAGCAGGGCGGCCCCGAACTCGCCGACCGTCTCGAAGACGAGGGCTACGACCGCTACCTCGAGCCCGCGGCGAAGTAGACTGCCGACATGGTCACCTCACTCGCACCTGAGCGCTTCGACCAGGTCACCGAGGCGCTGAAAGACGTCATGGATCCTGAGCTCGGCGTGAACATCGTCGATCTCGGACTCATCTACGACCTCGGCTGGGATGAGGAGAACGACGCCCTCATCATCCACATGACGCTCACGAGCGCCGGATGCCCCCTCACCGACGTTATCGAAGAGCAGACCGCCGAGGCGCTCGACGGCACCGTCGACGCGTTCCGCATCAACTGGGTCTGGATGCCGCCGTGGGGTCCTGAGCGCATCACCGACGACGGACGCGACATGATGCGCGCCCTCGGCTTCGCGATCTGATCAACCCGCCAGTCCCCGGCGTCTGAGCAGCGGCTCGATCGCGGCATCCTGCCCGCGGAACTCCCGGTACGCCTCGAGCGGGTCCTTGCTCCCGCCGATCGCGAGCAGGTGGCGCCGGAACCGTTCGCCGTTCTCTCGCGTGGCTCCGCCGCGCTGCTCGAACCACTCGACCGCGTCGGCGCCCGGCACCTCGCTCCAGATGTAGGAGTAGTAGCCGGCGTCGTAACCGCCCGCGAAGACGTGCGCGAAGTACGTGCTCGCGTACCGCGGCGGCACGAGCGCGTCGTCGAGCCCGGCCGCGTGGAGTGCCGAGTGCTCGAACGCCGCGACATCCGTGACGATGTCGTCGGCAGTCAGCCGATGCCAGGCCTGGTCGAGCATCGCCGCAGCGAGGTACTCCGTCGTGGAGAAGCCCTCGTTGAAGCCGCGCGACTCGAGGAGCCGGTCGACGAGCTCCTGCGGCATCCGCTCGCCCGTCTGGTGATGCACGGCGTAGTTGCCGAGGACCTCGGGGTGCAGCATCCACATCTCGTTCACCTGGCTCGGGAACTCGACGAAGTCGCGGTACACGTTCGTGCCCGCCTGCGACGGGTAGGTCACGCGCGCGAAGAGTCCGTGGAGGGCATGGCCGAACTCGTGGAAGAGGGTCTCGGTCTCATCGAACGTGAGCAGCGTCGGCTCGCCCGCAGCGGGCTTCGACACGTTGAGGTTGTTGACGACGACGGGCATCGTGCCGGCGAGCTCCGACTGCTCGACGAGGGAGCTCATCCAGGCCCCGCCGCGCTTCGAATCGCGCGTGTACGGGTCGATCAGGTAGAGGCCGACGGGCGAGCCGTCGTCTTCGGACACCTCGAAGATCCGGGTGTCGGAGTGGTACCCGACGAGGTCGGCGCGCTCGCTGAACTGGATCCCGTAGAGCAGCGTCGCCGCGTGGAACACCCCGTCACGCAGCACGCGCTCGAACTCGAAGTACGGGCGCATCGCCTGCAGATCGACGGCGTACCGCTCGGCGCGGACCTGCTCGGTCAGGAAGGCCCAATCGGATGCTGCGACGGGCCGTTGCCCGAGCCGCTCCGCCCGCGTTGCAAGATCCGCCGCCTCGCGGCGGGCGTTGTCGGCGGCGATCGGCGCGAGGCGTTCGAGCAGCGCCGCGACCGCTTCGGGCGTGCCGGCCGTCTCGTCGGCGGTGACCGCCGCCGCATGGTTCGGGAAGCCGAGGAGTCGGGCCCGCTCGGCGCGGAGGCGCACGAGCTCGAGGAGCGTCGCCCGTGTGTCATGCTCGCCTCCGCGGCATCCGCGAGCCTGCGAGGCCGCGAGGAGCCGGTCGCGCACCTCGGGCGACGTCAGGTTCGCGAGCGCCGGCTGGCTCGTCGGCAGCACGAGCGTGAGCAGCCAGCCGTCGAGGCCGCGGGCGGTCGCGGCTTCGCGCGCGGCGGACCTGGTGCCGGAATCGAGGCCCGCGAGCTCGGACTCGTCGGTGAGGTGGAGCGCGAGTTCGTTCGTGTCAGCGAGCAGGTGCTGCTGGAAGGCGGTCGTGAGCGTCGAAATGCGCTCGTTCAGCGCGGTGAGTCGTTCGCGCTCGGCGGCGTCGAGGGCGGCGCCCGCGAGGGTCGCCTCGCGGTGGTAGCGCTCGAGCAGGTATGCCGACTCGGCGTCGAGATCGAGGTGCCCTGCAGCTGCGCGGAGGGTGTCGATGCGGGCGTAGAGCCGCGGATCGAGACGGATCGCATCGCGGTGCGCCGAGAGCAATGGCGCGAACTCCGCCTCGATGGCGTCGATCGCTTCGTCTGAGTTCGCCGAGCTCGCATTCTCGAAGACGGGGAGCACTCGCCGCAGCAGTCGGCCCGATCGCTCGAGCTCGACGATGGTGTTCGAGAACGATGCGGGTTCGGAGCCGGCCGCGATCGCCTCGACCTCCTCGCGCTGCTCGCGCATGCCGATCGTGATCGCCTCGCGATAGTGCTCGGGCCCGATGAGGGCGAACTGCGGAAGCAGGTACGGGAGCGGACTCGGTTCGAGGAGCGGGTTCGTCTGGTCGCCCATGCGTCCACCATAGTTCGTGTCGCACGGCTCGCCCGGGAGCATAGGGTCGAGGTATGCACGAAGACGCCAGCACCGGTGAGACCGCACCCCGAGACGCATACACCCATGGTCATCACGAGAGCGTTCTTCGCATCCACTCCTGGCGCACCGTGGAGAACTCGGCCGCGTACCTCGTGCCCCACCTCAGGGAGGGTCTCCAGATCCTCGACGTCGGCAGCGGGCCGGGCACGATCTCGATCGACCTCGCCCGTCGCGTGCGGCCCGGCAGGGTCATCGGCGTCGACGCGTCGGAGGAGATCGTCGCGAAAGCCAACGGCCTCGCTGAGAGCGAAGACGTGCGCAATGTCGAGTTCCGGGCCGGCGACGCCTACGCGCTCGACTTCGGGGACGACACGTTCGACGTCGTGCATGCACACCAGGTGCTGCAGCATCTCGCACGACCGGTCGACGCGCTGCGCGAATTCCGGCGCGTACTGAAGCCGGGCGGCATCGTCGCCGTTCGCGACGTCGACTACGGCGGCATCATCTGGAGCCCCCCATCAGCGGGCCTCACCCGGTGGCTGTCGCTCTACCACGACGTGCACGACTGGAACGGCGGCGACCCCCACGCCGGTCGCCATCTGAAGCGCTGGGCGCGGGAGGCGGGGTTCTCCGACCTCGAGGCGGGCGGCACCACCTGGGTCTTCTCGTCAGCGCTCGAGCGCGAGTGGTGGGGCGGCGCGTGGGCCGAACGGTCGACCGAGTCGCAGTTCGCGGCGCACGCGATCGAGTCGGGTCACTCGAATCCCGAGGAGCTTCGCCAGATCGCCCGGGCATGGCGCGACTGGGCGGCCGACGACGACGGATGGTTCCTCATGCCGCACGGCGAGCTCATCGGTCGAGCCTGACGAGCGCGGGCTACCAGTCCTCGTCGGCGTCGTGGGCGTCGACGATGGTGTCGCGCACGACGGTGCCGTCGTCGAGTTCGGCGATCGGCCTCCCCTCGAGCCAGGTGAGGGTCCAGTGACGGTCGGCGCCGTCGCCCGGGTGCGAATCCTCCGCGGCCGCGATGCGATCTCGGAGCTCCGCCGGAACGGATGCCGGAGGCTCGTCGCCGAACGCCCATCGCGTGCCGAGTCGCATCACGCGTCCATCTCGTAGGTCACCCAGCTGGTGCGCCGGGCGAGCACGTCGTAGAGCCGCTGCGCCTCGGCGTTGTCGGCCGCCGTGGTCCAGGTCACGCCACCCGTGCCGAGCTCGGCGGCGCGAGCGTGCACGAACTCGATGAGCGCACGCCCGATGCCGGCGCCGCGGTGCTCCTCATCGACATAGAGGTCATCGAGGTGGATGCCACGGGTCGCACGCAGGGTGTCGGGAACGGCGCGGAACTGCGCGAGGCCCACCGGTCTCCCCTCCTCGTCGACTGCGAGCGCGGCGTCGAGCGGGTTGGCCTCGTCGCGAATCCAGGTCCACACGATGAGCGCCTTGGCGTCATCGAGTTCGGTCTCGTAGAAGTTGCAGTAGGCCTCGAAGAGCGGCAGCCAGCCGAAGAAGTCCTCATCACCGGCCATCCGGATCTCGTGCGTCATGGCTCCTCCTATTCCGACGAGGTCTCGAAGACGACGTCGCGGACATGGAACTCGTCGGCCTCGACGAAGTCGAGCTCGGCGATCCGCCCCACCGCGCGCAGGTCGGGTGCCGCTGCTTCGAGCAGGGTGATCGCAGCGGAGGGCGCAGCGATCGCGGCGCTCACGACCGGCGTCTTCTGGGATGCCTTGGCATCGGTCTTCGCGCGACGGATGCCCGTGAGCGCGAGGCTCGCGAGCTCGAGGAGTTCGATCCCGGCTTCGCCGCGCGCGGCGAGCTCGTTTTCGGTCGGCCAGGGAGCCGTGTGCACCGAGGTCGTGTTCGACCAACGCCAGGCCTCCTCGGTCGCGAACGGGATGACCGGGGCGAAGAGCCGGAGCAGCACGCTGAGCGCGGTCTTCAGTGCCGCGACCGCCGAGGCCTGCTCGGGGCTCGGCTCGCCATAGGCGCGTTCCTTCACGAGTTCGAGGTAGTCGTCGCAGAACATCCAGAAGAACGTCTCGGCGGTCTCGAGCGCGCGAGCGTGGTCGTAGCCGTCGAGTGCCCGAGTCGCACTGTCGACGACCTCGCCGAGCGCGGCGAGCATGCTGCGGTCGATCGGCACGGTGACCGGGGCATCCGCCGACCCTTCGAAGCCCAGGATGAACTTCGCCGCGTTCAGCACCTTGATGGACAGTCGCCGGCCGATCTTCACCTGCGTCGGGTTCTGCGGGTCGAACGCGGCATCGGTGCCGAGGCGCGAGGATGCCGCCCAGTAGCGCACCGCGTCGGAGCCGTGCTGCTCGAGCAGACCCGCCGGAGTGACGACGTTGCCCTTGGACTTCGACATCTTCTTGCGGTCGGGGTCGACGATGAATCCCGAGATCGCCGCGTTGGACCACGGCGCCACGCCGTGCTCGAGCTCGGCGCGAAGCGTCGTCGAGAACAGCCACGTGCGGATGATGTCCTGGCCCTGCGGGCGCAGCGAGTAGGGGAAGACGAGTTCGAAGAGCTCGGGGTCGCGCTCCCAGCCGCCCGCGAGCTGCGGCGTGAGCGACGAGGTCGCCCACGTGTCGAGGATGTCGTGCTCGCCGACGAACCCGCCGGGAACGCCGCGCTGCGCCTCGTCGAAGCCGGGAGCCGCCGTCGACGACGGATCGACGGGCAGCATCTCGCGGGTCGCGACGATCGGCTCGTCGAAGCGCGGCTCGCCGGCATCGTCGAGCGCGTACCAGACGGGGATCGGGACCCCGAAGAAGCGCTGGCGGGAAACGAGCCAGTCGCCGGAGAGGCCGCCGACCCAGTTCTCGTAGCGCACGCGCATGAAGTCGGGACGCCAGTCGATCTCGCGCCCGTGGGTGAGCAGGCGTGATCGGAGCTCTTCGTCACGCGCGCCGTTGCGCAGGTACCACTGGCGCGTCGAGACGATCTCGAGCGGCCGGTCGCCCTTCTCGTAGAACTTGACCGGGTGGGTGATCGCCTTCGGCTCGCCGATGAGGTCGCCCGAGGCGCGGAGGCGCTCGACGACTGCCTGGCGAGCGGAGAAGGCGGTCTTGCCCGCCAGTTCGGCGAAGGCGGCGCGGCCCGCCTCCGACGTGATCGCGGCAGGGGTGTCGGTGATGATGCGGCCGTCGAAGCCGACGATCGCGCGGTTCGGCAGGTCGAGCTCACGCCACCAGACCACGTCGGTGATGTCGCCGAACGTGCAGATCATGGCGATGCCGGTGCCCTTGTCCTTCTGGGCGAGGTGGTGCGCCACGATCGGCACCTCGACGCCGAAGACCGGCGTCGTGACGGTGGTGCCGAAGAGCTCCTGATACCGCTCGTCGTCGGGGTGCGCCACGAGTGCCACGCAGGCCGGGATGAGCTCGGGGCGGCTCGTCTCGATCTCGATGCCATCGCCGTCGGCTCGCCCGAAGGTCACCCGGTGGTAGTGCCCGGGCTGCTCGCGGTCCTCGAGCTCGGCCTGGGCGACGGCGGTGCGGAAGGTGACGTCCCAGAGGGTCGGGGCGAGCGCCTGGTAGGCCTCGCCGCGCTCGACGTTGCGCACGAAGGCGAGCTGCGACGCGAAGATCGACTCGTCGCCGATCGTGCGGTAGGTCTGCGTCCAGTCGACCGAGAGGCCGAGCATGCGCCAGAGGGCCTCGAACTGCTGCTCGTCTTCGACGGTGAGGCGCTCGCACAGCTCGATGAAGTTGCGCCGGCTGATCGGCACCTGATCGGCTGCCCTGCTGCTCTTGCCGTCGCCGCCCTCGAACGGCGGCACGAAGCCCGCGACGTAGGGAAGGGTGGGGTCGCACCGCACGCCGTAGTAGTTCTGCACGCGTCGCTCGGTGGGCAGGCCGTTGTCGTCCCAGCCCATCGGGTAGAACACGCTCCGGCCCCGCATGCGCTGGAACCGCGCGATGACATCGGTGTGCGTGTACGAGAAGACGTGGCCGATGTGCAGCGAACCCGAGGCCGTGGGCGGGGGAGTGTCGATGGAGTAGATCTGCCCGCGAGTTGCCGATTCGCGGTCGAAGCGGTAGATGCCCTCGCGCTCCCATGCGTCTCCCCAGACCGATTCGAGGCCCTCGAGAGCGGGCTTGTCGGGAATGCGCGGGGTGTCGGTCATGATGCTCCGGTTCGATATCGGCGGCACCGTGTCTGTGGTGAGGTGCCTGATTGTGACGATCCAGCCTAGCGGAGACCGTCGCACGCGCCGTTGGCGCGATCTGGGACCCTTGGCAGCTCTTCGGCCGTCAGTGCACGAGCCGCGGTGAATCGGCGACGAGTTGCGCGGTGTACGAGTGCACCGGATGCCCGAACACCTGCTCCGCGGCGCCGGTCTCCACGATCCTGCCGCCCTGCATCACCGCGACCCGGTCGGCCATGTGCTGCACGACGCCGAGGTCGTGCGAGATGAAGAGGCACGCGAGCCCGCGCGAGCGCTGGAGCTCGTCGAGCAGGTCGAGGATCTGCGCCTGGATCGTCACGTCGAGAGCCGAGACGGGCTCGTCGCAGATCAGGACGTCGGGCGACGCGGCGAGCGCGCGAGCGATGGCGACGCGCTGGCGCTGCCCTCCCGACAGGGTGAGCGGACGCCGGTTGGCAACGGATGCCGCGAGTCCGACCTGCTCGAGCAGTGCCGCCACGCCCGGGGCGGGAGCGCCGCGCTCGACGCTGGACATCGCATCCGCGAGGATCCGGCCGACGTTCCAGCGCGGGTCGAATGAGCTCAGCGCGTCCTGGTAGATGGCGCCGATCCGCTGGCGCATCGGACGCCGCTCCGCCTCGCGGAGCCGCGACCACTCGATGCCGTCGAGCACGACGTCGCCCGAATCGGGCTTCGTGAGCGCAAGCGCGAGTCGCGCGACGGTGGTCTTGCCCGAGCCCGACTCGCCGACGAGTCCGAGCGTCTCGCCGCGGTGGACGCTCAGCGACACGTCATCGACGGCGGTGAAGCGCCCGCCCGCGACCTCGAACGCCTTGGTGACGTGGTCGAGTTCCAGCAGCGGGCGGTCGTTCCCGAGGTCGGGCCATGCCGGCGCGGTCGCATGCGGAACGGAAGCGGCCACCCCGGGCGGCCGGTCGATGACGCTGAGCGGCACGCCGCGCGGCCTGCCGCTTGGGACCGCGGCGATGAGCGCGCGGGTGTACGCGGTGCGGGGCGCCCCGAGCACCTCGGCCGCCGTGCCCTCCTCGATGACCGTTCCGTCGCGCAGTACGAGGATCCGGTCGGCGAGCTCCTGGACGACCGCGAGATCGTGGCTGATGAGCAGCAGGCCGGTGCCGTTCGCCGTGAATCGGGCGAGGAGCGCGAGGATCCGCGCCTGCACGCTCACGTCGAGCGCGGTCGTCGGCTCGTCGGCGATGAGCAGGGGCGGGTCGAGAGCGATGGCGGCGGCGATGAGCGCGCGCTGGCGGAGTCCGCCCGACAGCTCGCCCGACCGCTGGCGCGCGGCGAGGTCCGGGTCGGGCATGCCGACGTGGTGGAGGAGTTCGAGCACCCGTGCGCGGCGGGCGGCCGGCGGCATCCGCTCGTGGAGCCGCAGCGGGTCCTCGATCTCGCGACCGACGGGACGGAGCGGATCGAGTGACACGAGGGCGTCCTGCAGGATGAGGCCGACGTCGCGTGCTCGCACCCGCTGCCACTCCCGCTCGCCGGCCGAACCGAGTTCTCGCCCCCGCACCCGCAGCCGCCCGCTCGACGTGCGAGCGTTCGAGCCGGCCAGCCCCAGGAGCGCACGCGCGGTGACGCTCTTGCCCGAGCCCGACTCGCCGACGATCGCGACGCATTCGCCGGGACTGATTCGCAGCGAGACGCCACGCACGACGTCGGTACCGCCGAACGCGACCCGAAGGTCGGCGACGTCGAGCACGGGGGAGTCGGGATCGATGGTCACGAGTGCATCCTGCCCCGCCGGGCGAGCGCTCGCCCGAGCACGGTCGTGGCGATCGTTGTGCCCACGATCATCAGGCCCGGGAACACGGTCATCCACCAGGCACCGGCAAGGTAGGTGCGGCCGGCGGCGAGCATCGCGCCCCACTCGGCGGCGGGCGGCTGCGCACCGAGTCCGAGATAGCTGAGTGCGGACGCCCACACGATCGCCTGGCCGATGCCGAGCGTGGCGAGCACGAAGATCGGCACGAGCGCGTTCGGCACGATGTGCCGGGTCAGGATGCGGGCGGGGGAGTGCCCGAGCACCCGCGCGGACTCGACGAATTGTGCCGAGCGGATCGAGACGAGCTGGCCCCGGATGATGCGGGCATAGCCGGGTGCGGTCGACAGCCCGACAGCGATGGTCGCGGTGACCGGGCCCGGCCCGTAGATCACGATCACGAGGAGCGCGAGCAGCAGGCCGGGGAACGCGAACAGCACCTCGACGAGCCGGCTGACGCTGAAGTCGAGCGCGCGCCCTCCGAAGCTCGCGAGCACGCCGAGGGCGAGTCCGAGCGCGAGGCCGATTCCCGTCGCCGTCACGCCGATGAGCAGTGACGTGCCGGTGCCGGCGACGACTCGGCTGTACACGTCGCGCCCCGATTCGTCGGTGCCGAACCAGTGCTCGAGCGAGGGCAGGCGGAATGCCTCGGCCGCCGCGATCTGGTTGGGGTCCTGGGTGGCGACGAGCCCGGGGAAGCACGTCGCGGCGGCGAGGAACAGCACGAACGCGGCGGCGAGCAGCGTGCCGATGCGCGGCAGCCGATCGCGTCGTCGGGTCGGAGGATGCTCGGCGGATGCCTCGACCGTCGTCTGGCGCAGTTCGAGCTCGCTCATCGATTCGCCTCCTGCCGCAGCCTCGGGTCGGCGATGCGCGACGAGACATCCGTGAGCACGGTCATCAGCACGTAGACAAGCGAGATGAGCAGCACGACGCCCGTGACGACCGGGATGTCGCGGAGGGTGACGGCTTGCAGCAGAGTACGGCCGAGTCCGGGCATCGCGAAGATGGTCTCGACGACGACGGCGCCGGAGAGCAGCCATCCGAGGGCCCAGCCCGAGAGGCTGATGCCCGGTAGCGCCGCGTGCCGGACGGTGTGCCGGAGCCGCACGCCGGTCGTACTCTCGCCGCGCGCCTGGGCGGAGACGACGAAGGGCTGCTGCATCGCGTCGAGGAGGCTCTCGCGCATCACCTGGGCGAGGAACCCGGCGAGCGGCACCGCGAGCGTGACCACGGGGAGCACGAGGCCTGCCGCCGTGCCGGTCGCGACCGGAGGCAGCCAGCCGAGGCCTGAGCTGAAGATCGCGATGAGCACCGCGGCGAGCCAGAAGTGCGGCAGCGCTGCGGCCGTCAGCTCGATGCCCTCCCCGACGGCCGTCGCGATGCGTCCGCGTCCGGTCGACCAGAGCGAGAGGCCGAGCGCGAGGATCCACGCGAGCACGAGGGAGAGGAGCGCGAGGAGCAACGTGCCGCCGAGCTGGGCGCCGAGGAGGTCGGCAACCGGCACCTTGAGGGCGTACGACGTGCCGAGGTCTCCGGTGAGCAGCCGGCCGAGCATCGCGAGGTACTGCACGATGAGCGGCTGGTCGAGGCCGTAGTCGCGGCGCACCTGGTCGAGCGCCTCCTGAGAGGCCTGCGAGCCGGGACCCCCGAGGATCGCTTGAGCCGGGTCGCCGGGGATCAGCCGGATCGCGAAGAAGGTGAGGGTCGCCACCGCCCACATGACGAAGACGGCGCCGGCGACGAGGAGGCCGGCGTGGCGGATCGTGCGACCTCGCCGCTGCCCCCGGGGGTCAGCCGGCGAGCCACGCGTCATAGAAGCTCGGCGTCGAGACGGTGGAGATGGCGCGTGCGCCCTGCACTTTCGTGCTCAGCAGGAAGCTGTTCTGCTGGTCGTAGAGCGGCAGGAGGTAGTACCCGCCCAGGATGATCTGTTGCGCCTGCTCGTAGAGCTCGGCGCGTGCGTCGGGGTCGCTCGTGGCGGCCGCCTCGGTGAGCAGCGCGTCGACGGCAGGATCGTTCAGCTGGGAGAGGTTCGCGAAGTACCCGCTCGGGGCCGGGGTGATGCTGTCGGAGTGGTAGACGATGCGCAGCACATCGGGTCCGACCTTGGTGTACGGGGCGCTCACGATCTCATACTCGTGTGCGAACAGGGCGCCGTACCACCCCGAGAGGTCGAGGAGCTCGATGACGACCTCGAAACCGGCGTCCTTCGCGGTGGCCTGCACCTGCTCGAACAGCGACTGTTCCGCGGGGATCGACTGGTTCGTGCTCACGGGGAAGCGGAGCGTCAGCCGGGCGCCGTCCCTCACGCGATAGCCCTCCGCGTCGCGCTCGGTCCAGCCGGCTTCGTCGAGGAGTTCGTTCGCCCGATCGAGATCGGTCTCGAACAGCGACTCGTCGGAGTAGGCGAGCGCCTCCACCGAGGAGAGCGCGGAGTAGGACCGCTCAGCGGTGCCGAAGAAGAGCGCCTCGATGCCGTCGTTGACGTCGACGGCGCGGACGAACGCCTCACGCACGCGCTCGTCGTCGAACGGGGCCTGGCCGGAATTCAATTCGATGCGGTTCGAGGCGCCGGGCCGGGGCGCGTCGATCCACTTGAACGCGTCGCCCTGCTCGGCGGCGGCGATCGTGTCGGGCTGCGGGTTGTCGATGACGTCGACCTGGCCGCCCTGCAGTGCTGCGTAGCGCGAGGCGGAGTCGGGCACGAACCGCCACTCGATGCCCTCGAGGTAGGCGGGGCCGTCGTGCTCGGCGTCGGCGGGCGGTGACGAGTAGTCGTCGTTGCGCACGAGTGAGATGTGGTCTTGCTTCACCCACTCGTCGACGATGAACGGGCCGGTGCCGACGGGCGCCTGGCAGTTCTCCTCCATGCCGCGCGCGATGCCGGCGGGGGACTGGATGGCGGTCCACGGCTGGCTCAGGGACTCGAGGAGCGCGCTGTCGGGCGTGCTCAGCACGAACCGCGCCTCGAGGTCGTCCACGACCTCGACCTGCTCGACCTTGCCGAGAGCAAGGTAGCCGGTCGACGACTGGGTCGCGGGGTCCTGCAGGTGCTCGACGTTCACCTTGACCGCCTCGGCGTCGAACGGCGTGCCGTCGGTGAACGTCACGTCATCGCGGAGCGTGAAGTCCCAGACGAGGCCGTCGGAGGAGACCTCCCACGAGTCGGCGAGCCACGGGATGATCTCGCCCGAGGCGTCACGCGAGACGAGCGACTCGAGGAATTGGCCGGCGATGAGCGCTTGCGGGTAGTTGCCGCCCACATGCGGGTCGAGGCACGTGGGCTCGGCGTCGCCGCTCGCGTAGGTGAGGGTGCCGCCCGAGACCGGGTCGCCGGATGCCTCGGGCTCGGCGGCCTGGCAGCCGGCGAGCGCGATCATCGACACGAGGCCGATGGCGAGGATGCCGAATCGGCGGTTCTGGCGGGTGGTCACGGGAGCAGCACGCATCGAGGTCCTAGCAGGAGGGAGAGATGAGTCGGGGCACTCTTCGACGTGGGCCCGGACTCATCCTGTCACCGCGCGTCGCAGGCAACAAGCGACTTGTTCTAGTTTAGATAGAACAATAGACTCAACGAGTGCTCATCCACATCGACCCGGCTCGTTCGACGCCGCTGTACGAGCAACTCGCCTCAGCGATCAGGGCCTCGATCATCGACGGCCGCATCTCGGGTGGCGAACGCCTCCCGGCGGCGCGCGAGCTCGCGTCCTCCCTCGACGTCAACATGCACACCGTGCTCCGTGCCTACCGGCTGCTGCGCGACGAGCACCTCATCGAACTGCACCGAGGGCGCGGCGCGGTGGTCGTCGTGCGCATCGGCGGCCACGTTGCCCTCGCCGGCGCCATCCACGACCTCGTCGACGAGGCGAAGGCGCACGAGGTACCCGAGCCTGCCCTGCTCGAGCTCATCAGCGAGGCGTACCGCTGGAGCCCGTCGGCCCACGGCGTGGTTCGGCCGGCGGCGACACGATAAGCTGGGGCGACCGACATCGATCCGGCCATCACCGGGGAGTCTTCGGAAGAACGCGAACGGATGCCTCGCGGCATCCGCTCGTCACTAGACCCGAACGGGCAGGCCCGTCACAGCCGAAATGAGGGGTTCCGGAGTCGCCAGACGCCGGAACAAGCGAGGTGGTACCGCGGCGGAGCTCGATCGAGTGGCCGGCGTCCTCGTGTGAGCATCCGTCCCCGCAAGGAGCGAGCGTGTACCCGCGTACCCCAGACGACCACGGCGTCGCCCCGTCGCCCGACTTCCCCGCCCTCGAGCGCGAAGTGCTGGCCTTCTGGAAGGCCGACGGCACCTTCCAAGCCTCGGTCGACCAGCGCGAGGGCGCACGCGAGTGGGTGTTCTACGACGGACCGCCGTTCGCGAACGGCCTCCCGCACTACGGTCACTTGCTCACGGGCTACGCGAAAGACCTCTTCCCGCGCTTCCAGACGATGCGCGGCCACCAGGTGCACCGCCGGTTCGGCTGGGACACCCACGGCCTGCCCGCCGAGCTCGAGGCGGAGCGCCAGCTCGGCATCACCGACAAGAGCGAGATCGAGGAGATGGGCATCGCGGCGTTCAACCAGGCCGCCCGCGACGCCGTGCTCCGCTACACGAAGGAGTGGGAGGAGTACGTCACGCGCCAGGCGCGCTGGGTGGACTTCCAGAACGACTACAAGACGCTCGACGTGACCTTCATGGAGTCCGTCATCTGGGCGTTCAAGACCCTGCACGACCAGGGCCTCGCCTACGAGGGCTACCGAGTGCTGCCGTACTGCTGGCGCGACCAGACGCCGCTGTCGAACCACGAGCTGCGCATGGACGACGACGTCTACAAGATGCGGCAAGACCAGACGGTCACCGTCACCTTCCCGTTGACGGGGCCCAAGGCCGAGTCGCTCGGCCTCACGGCCGTGCGGGCCCTCGCCTGGACCACGACGCCGTGGACGCTGCCCACGAACTTCGCGCTCGCGGTCGGTCCCGACATCGAGTACGCCGTCGTGCCGGCCGGCCCGAACGGCACGCCCGACGCGACGGTGCTGCGCGAACGGGTCGGGGCATCCGACACCGAGGTGCTCGGCGGCGAATACCTCCTCGCGCTCGATCTCGTCGGCAACTACGCCAAGGAGCTCGGCTACGAGACCGCCGACGACGCGCGCGCCGCGGTGTCGCGCACAGTGCGCGGCGCCGAGCTGGCCGACGTCACCTACGACCGCCTCTTCGAGTACTACGCCGACGTCGAGCACTTCGGGCTGCAGCACGCGTGGCGCATCCTCGTCGCCGACTACGTCACGACCGAAGACGGCACGGGCATCGTGCACCTGGCGCCCGCCTACGGCGAGGAAGACCAGAAGATCGGCGAGGCCTCCGGCATCCCGGTGATCATCTCGCTCGACGAAGGCGGCAGGTTCCTGCCCGACGTCACGGATGTCGCGGGGCTGCTCTGGAGCGACGCCAACAAGCCGCTCACCCAGGTACTGAAGGCCGAGGGGCGCCTGCTCCGCCAGGCGAGCTACGAGCACTCGTACCCGCACTGCTGGCGCTGCCGCAATCCGCTCATCTACAAGGCGGTGTCGAGCTGGTTCATTCGAGTGCCCGAGTTCCGCGATTCGATGGTCGAGCTCAACCAGCAGATCAACTGGGTGCCCGACAACGTGAAAGACGGCCAGTTCGGCAAGTGGATCGGCGGCGCCCGCGACTGGTCGATCAGCCGCAATCGCTACTGGGGCTCGCCCATCCCGGTCTGGAAGAGCGACGATCCCGCGTTCCCGCGCGTCGACGTCTACGGATCGCTCGCCGAGCTCGAGCGCGACTTCGGCGCACTGCCGGTGAACGCCGCCGGCGAGCCCGACCTGCACCGGCCCTACATCGACGAGCTCACGCGCCCGAATCCCGACGACCCGAGCGGTCGCGCGACGATGCGGCGCATCCCCGACGTGCTCGACGTGTGGTTCGACTCGGGCTCGATGCCGTTCGCCCAGGTGCACTACCCGTTCGAGAACCGTGAGTTCTTCGAGGCGCACAACCCGGCCGACTTCATCGTCGAGTACATCGGGCAGACCCGCGGATGGTTCTACACGCTGCACGTGCTCTCCACGGCGCTCTTCGGGCGCCCCGCGTTCAAGAACGTCGTGAGCCACGGCATCGTGCTCGGCAACGACGGCCAGAAGATGTCGAAGTCGCTGCGCAACTACCCCGACGTGAACGAGGTGTTCGACCGCGACGGCTCCGACGCGATGCGCTGGTTCCTGATGTCGAGCTCGGTGCTGCGCGGCGGCAACCTCATCGTCACCGAGGAAGGCATCCGCGAGGGCGTACGGCAGCTCATGCTGCCGCTCTGGAGCACGTGGTACTTCTTCTCCCTCTACGCCAACACAGCGCGAGAGGGCGGCTACGAGGCATCCCGCCGAACCGACTCGACGGATGTGCTCGACCGGTACCTGCTCGCGAAGCTCGGAGACCTCGTGGCCGCGGTCACGGCCGACCTCGAGGACTTCGACTCGCCCCTCGCGGCAGCGAAGCTCCGGGACTTCGGCGACGTGCTCACCAACTGGTACGTCCGGCGCTCGCGTGACCGGTTCTGGGCGGGCGTCGGCGCCGACGGCGCCGGCCGTGGGGCGTTCGACACGCTCTTCACCGTGCTCGAGACGCTCACGCGGCTCGCGGCACCGCTCCTGCCGCTCGTCTCCGACAAGATCTGGCGGGGCCTTACCGCCGGGCGCAGCGTGCATCTCGCCGATTGGCCCGAGGATTCGGAGTTCCCGGCCGACCCGGCGCTCGTCGCGGCAATGGATTCCGTGCGCGAGATCAGCTCGGCGGCACTCTCGCTGCGCAAGCAGTCCGGTCGCCGGGTGCGACTGCCGCTCGCGAGCCTCACGGTCGTCACGACGGATGCCGCGGCGCTCGCGCCGTTCGAGGGCATCCTCCGCGACGAGCTCAACGTCAAGGCCGTCGACCTGGTCGCCCTCGACGAGTCGAGTGCGGCAGCACACGGCGTCACGAAGCGGCTCACCGTCAACGCACGCGCAGCGGGGCCGCGTCTCGGCAAGACCGTGCAGCAGGCGATCAAGGCTGCTCGCGACGGCGACTGGATGCTCGACGGCGAGACCGTCGTCGCCGGTGGCATCGCCCTCGAGGCCGGCGAATACGACCTGGTGCTCGAAGCCGGGGGATCGGGCGACGGATCGCGAGCGCTCGCGCTCCTCGCCGACGGCGGATTCGTCATCCTCGACACCTCCACGACCCCAGAGCTCGAGGCGGAGGGTCTCGCTCGCGACGTCGTGCGCGCCGTCCAGGAGGCGAGGAAGTCGGCCGGGCTCGCCGTGGGCGACCGGATCCGCCTGGCCCTCACGCTCGACCACGCCGGCGCCGAGGCGGCGACCAGGCACCGTGGGCTGATCGCGGGCGAGACGCTCGCGGTGGAGCTCGACATCGCCGCGGCATCCGATGTCGCGAACGCCGTCGCCGCGAAGCCCGTGGGCGACGGATCCGCACTTCTCATCGACTTGGAGCAGCGATGACCGACGACCAGACCGAGGCCTTCGACCGCGACGAGCGCGAGGCTGCCGACGCCGTCTACGAGACGCTGCTCGCACGCGTCGGCGAAGGCTCGCCCGAGCCGCGACTGCAGCCCACGCGGCGTGCCGTCGAACTGCTCGGCGACCCGCATCGCGCGGCTCCCGTGATCCACATCACGGGCACGAACGGCAAGACCTCGACGAGCCGCATGATCGAGAGCCTCCTACGTGCCTCGGGCCTGCGCACGGGACTGCTCACGAGCCCCCACCTCGAGCGGTTCACCGAACGGATCCGCATCGACGGCGAGCCCATCTCCGACGAGGCGATCGCACGCAACTGGCACGAGACCGCGCCGTTCATCGACCTGGTCGACGCCGAGCTCGAGGCGACCGATTCCGCCCCGCTCACGTTCTTCGAGGTGCTCACCGTGCTCGCGTTCGCGTGCTTCGCCGACGCCCCGGTCGACGTGGTCGTGCTAGAGGTCGGCATGGGCGGCGAGTGGGACTCGACGAACGTCGCCGACGGGCAGGTCGCCGTGTTCACGCCCATCGCGCTCGACCACCAGAACCGGCTCGGGTCGACGATCGAGGCGATCGCACGCACGAAGTCGGGCATCATCAAGCCCGCGGCATCCGTCGTCTCGGCGAAGCAGCCCGACGCGGCGCGCACGGTGCTCGCCGAAGCCGCCGAGCTCACCGAGTCGAGCCTCGCCTTCGAAGGAGACGCCTTCGACGTGCTCGACTCGCGCGTGGCGGTCGGCGGTCAGCTCGTGTCGATCCGCGGCCTGGCAGGGGAGTACGCCGAGGTCGTGTTGCCGCTCTTCGGGCGCCATCAGGCCGAGAACGCGGCCGTCGCGGTCGCCGCCGTCGAGACGTTCATCGGCGGGGGAGCGCTGCGGCTCGCCGACGAGGTCGTGCACGAGGGGCTCGGCACCGCGTCGTCGCCCGGACGACTGCAGAGCGTCGCCGCCGACCCCGCCGTGCTCGTCGACGCGGCGCACAACCCTCACGGAGCCGCGGCGCTCGTGACGGCCCTCGACGAGTACTTCGACTTCGACGAGGTCGCCTTTGTGTTCGGCGTGCTCGCCGACAAGGACGCCGCCGGCATCGTCGACGCCCTCGCGGGCACCGCGGGCATCTTCGTCGTGACCGAACCCGAATCCGACCGGGCCCTGCCTGCGGCGGAGCTCGCCGCGCTCGTGGCCGACCGGGTCGGTGCCGGGCGCGTGCAGTTCGCCCAGCGCATCGACGACGCGCTCGAGGACGCGCGCGGGTGGGCGGCCGATGCGCCGAAGCGCGCCGTCGTCGTCACGGGTTCGATCGCCCTCGTGGGTGAGGCGATGGCCATCGCGGCCGACCGGGGCTGGGGCCGCGCATGAGCGAGGCTGCACCGGCCGCCACGCCGCGCTCTCTTCAGCAGACCCTCGCCTCGATCGTGCTCGCCTTCGAGGTGATCGTCGTCTTCCTCGCGTCCCTCGTCATCTGGGGGCTCGCGGCTCCGGCCGCGGAGGGCGACATGCCTGCCTGGGTCGCGCTCGTCGCGGGCGGCGTCATGATCGTCGGGCTCATCGCGACGATCGGCCTGCTGCGATTCCGCTGGGCGTATGCGCTCGGCTGGGTCCTCCAGGCGCTGATCCTCGCCGCGGGTTTCCTCAACCCGGCGATGTTCGTCGTCGGGGCATTGTTCGGCGGCATGTGGTGGTACTGCATGGTCGTCGGCGCACGAATCGACCGAGAACGGACGGCTGCAGCCGATCCAGGAAAGGAACAGGAATGACCACCCCGATCGAAGAGACCCTCGTGATCGTCAAGCCCGACGGCGTCGCCCGCAACCTCACCGGCGAGATCCTCCGGCGCATCGAGGCGAAGGGGTATTCCCTCGTCGACATCCGGCTCGTGCAGGCCGACCGCGAGATCCTCGCGAAGCACTACGCCGAGCACGAGGGCAAGCCGTTCTACGAGCCGCTCGTCGAGTTCATGCAGTCGGGGCCGGTCGTCGCCATGCGCGTCGCCGGCAACCGGGTGATCGAGGGAATCCGCTCGCTCTCCGGCACCACCGATCCCACCACCGCGGCACCCGGCACGATCCGTGGCGACTTCGGCCGTGATTGGGGCCTGCGCGTGCAGCAGAACCTCATCCACGGTTCGGACTCGGCCGAGTCGGCCGAGCGCGAACTCGACCTCTGGTTCACCTAAGCGGATGCCGCGCCGGCCGGTTCACCCGGTCGGCGGGCGCCCCTCGACTCAGCGGAACAGGTTCTGCAGGTCGATCATCACGAGCGGGATCGCGTTCATGTGCACCTGTGCGAGCAGGATGACGACGCCGTAGCAGATGACCGTGATGAGCGGGATCCACTTGAACCACGCGGCTGCAACCCGCTGCACTCGTGCCGATGAGGGAATGTTCCCGACGCGCAGGTTGTGCAGGGTGACCGCCCAGAACGTGGGGATCGTCACCGCCCAGGTGAGCATGCACCACGGGCAGAGCACGTAGAGCACGTAGATGCTCTGCACGATGAGCCAGATCACGAAGACGAGCGCCCCGGCCACGCCGAGGTTGAAGACGACCCAGAACCAGCGCGCGAAGCGGGCACCGGCGAGCACCGCCACTCCGACGACGATCACGGCGGGCCACGCCATGAGGCCGATGAACGGGTTCGGGAATCCGAAGACCGCTCCCTGGGCGGAGTCGAGGTTCACGCTGCATCCGACGAGAACGCCGACATTGCACGACGGAACGTGGCCGGGATCGGCAAGCGACAGCACCTTCTCGACCGACAGGTCGAAGGCAGCCAGGAGGCCGAGGGCCCCTGCGATCACGAGGAAGATCGCCAGGGCGACGGGCCGAGCCCGCCGGGAAGAGTCCGCCATGCTCGGATTATGGCATGCCGTTTCCACACCATGCTGTGAGACCGTGCGATAATCGAAGGAGTCGTCCGGGCCGCGCCCGGCACGACGCCAATGAAGGCTTTGAGGATGCACCGCATCCGAGTGGGCGGGCGAACGCACCGCGAGACGTGGCGACACAGGCAACCTGCCGGTCGCAGTAATGAAGGATTGGCGGGTCTGCGCACGGCGTAGAACCGCTCGAGACGAGTACGGAACGACGGCGCGGCCGTCGGAACCGGCGTAGGAGTGCACCAGAGATGGTGGAAGGCAACGAGAAGAACAACAACGAACCCGAAACCGGCAGTGGCGCACCGAAGCGACGTGGGGGCCTTTTCGGAGCCCGGCGCTCGGCTCGGAGCCGCGCGGGTCAGGAGCAGCGGCCTGCCGCGACGCTCGATCCCACGCCGCCGCCCATCGAGGTGACGGATGCCGCGACGCCCGAGGCCGTGCTGACGGCACCGGCGCTCGAGCGCACGACCGCAGCCGCAGGCGGCGGCGACGTGACGTCGGGGCGCAGCGCCGGGGTCACGGTGAGCGACGATGTCGCGGCATCCGACACCGATGGCGTCCCCGCCGCGGCGAAGCGCTCGCCGATCCCGGCCGTGCTCTCGACGACGTCCCTGATCTTCCACGCCCCGCCTGTGCTCGTCACGCCCGAGGGTGAAGAGCCCCAGGCGCGCGGCGATCGGCCCGAGCGCGGCGAACGGCAAGAGCGCGGTGGCGCGCCCGAGGGCGACGAGCCGTCGAGCGTGCGCCGCCGCACTCGGCGCCGGAGCGGTGAGGAGGGTCGCACCGCCGGCGAGGAGTCGGCCAACACGGTCGTCAAGGTGCGCAAGCCCCGCGAGCCCGAGCTCATCACCGAGCCGCAGAAGGTCAAGGGTTCCACGCGACTCGAGGCGAAGAAGCAGCGCCGTCGTGATGGTCGCGATGCCGGCCGCCGCCGCACCGTGATCACCGAGGCCGAGTTCCTCGCCCGCCGGGAGTCCGTCGATCGCAAGATGGTCGTGCGCTCGAAGGCCGGGCGCATCCAGATCGGCGTGCTCGAAGACGGCGTGCTCGTCGAGCACTACGTCGCCCGCAACCAGGAGTCCTCGCTCATCGGCAACGTCTACCTCGGTCGCGTGCAGAACGTGCTGCCGAGCATGGAGGCCGCGTTCGTCGACATCGGCCGCGGCCGAAACGCCGTGCTGTACTCCGGCGAGGTCGACTGGGATGCCGCCGCCGAGAACGGCCAGGCGAACCAGCCGCGACGCATCGAGCTGGCGTTGAAGCCCGGCGACCGGGTGCTCGTCCAGGTGACGAAGGATCCGATCGGCCACAAGGGCGCCCGGCTCACGAGCCAGGTGTCGCTGCCGGGCCGCTACCTCGTCTACGTGCCCAACGGGTCGATGAACGGCATCAGCCGAAAGCTTCCCGACACCGAGCGCGCCCGCTTGAAGAAGATCCTCAAAGAGGTGCTTCCCGACAACGTCGGCGTCATCGTGCGCACGGCGGCCGAAGGCGCCACCGAGGAGCAACTCACGCTCGACGTGAACCGTCTGATCGCGCAATGGGCCGACATCTCGAGCCAGCTCGAGAAGGTGCAGGCGCCTGCGCTGCTGCACTCCGAGCCCGACCTGCTCATCAAGATCGTCCGCGATGTCTTCAACGAGGACTTCCAGCAGATGGTCATCGCCGGCGACGAGGCCCGGCAGACGATCGAGTCCTACGTTCGTCAGGTCGCCCCCGACCTGCTCGAGCGCATGCAGCCCTACGAGGGCGAGCGCGACGCATTCGACGAGTTCCGCATCTCGGAGCAGATCGAGAAGGCGCTCGACCGCAAGGTCTGGCTGCCGTCGGGTGGCTCGCTCGTGATCGATCGCACCGAGGCCATGACCGTCATCGACGTCAACACGGGCAAGTTCGTCGGCTCGGGCGGCAATCTCGAAGAGACGGTGACGAAGAACAACCTCGAGGCGGCCGAGGAGATCGTGCGCCAGTTGCGACTGCGCGACATCGGCGGCATCATCGTCGTCGACTTCATCGACATGGTGCTCGAGTCCAACCGCGACCTCGTGCTGCGCCGGCTCGTCGAGTGCCTCTCCCGCGACCGCACCAAGCACCAGGTGGCTGAGGTCACCTCACTCGGCCTCGTGCAGATGACCCGCAAGAAGCTGGGCCTCGGCCTGCTCGAGTCGTTCAGCGAGCCGTGTGAGGTCTGCGCCGGCCGTGGCATCATCGTGCACCACGAGCCCGTCGTGAAGCACCGCCAGCCTCAGCAACAGCAGCAGCCCGAGCGCCGTCGTGGTCGTGGCGGTGCACCGTCGCAGCCGGCTCAGCAGCCCGACGAGCACAAGGCGCAGACGGGCACCCACGCGATCACCGACGACGTGAAGCACGCACTCGCGCAGATCGCGGCGTCGACGATCGTGCACCCCGAGCAGAAGCCCGAGACCGCGGCATCCAATGCCGTGAGCACGACGCGGTCGGCCGACAAGACCGGTGGCGCGCCTGCCGCATCGACCGCGAGGACCGCGGGCGGCCGTCGCAGCCGTCACCGCCGGGTGACGCAGGAGCAGGGGGCGGCGGAGCACGTCTCCGCAGCAGAGCCGAGCGGCTCGACCGCCACCGCGCCCGCCGATGACCTCGTTCACGACGCCGTGCAGCTTCTCGACCTGCCGGTGCCGCCCGCGGAGCGCAAGCGCCCGGCGCGGGCGCCCGAGGCCGAGGTGCTGCTCGATTCAGTGCTCGACGCGCTGCCGGCTCCGAAGAAGGCGGGCGAGGGTCGCGCACGCAGTCGTCGCGTGTCGACTGCGGCGCTCAGCGGTGCAGGCGGAGCGCCGGTGATCACGCGCGCCGACGGCTCCGATGTCTCGGAGTCATCCGTCGACCGCTGACCCCGACGAGCGGGCGCGCCGCTCACGCGGCGTGACCCGCAGCCCGCTGCGGCGGAGCCGGGCGACGAGTTCGCGCGGCGAGACCGGCTCTGCACCTGCCGCGACGAGCTCGTCGTATCGCTCGACGGGCACGTCGAAGTGGTCGAGGTCGAACGAACGCGGCGGCAGCCCGACGCGGCGGGCGAAGGCCTGGAGCTCCTCGATCGAGGCGTCGCTCACGAGATGCGCCCACACGGTGCCGTGCTTGGGCCACAGCGGCGTGTCGATGAGCACGGTCATGCGCCGATCCTACGCGGGAGTGTTCGCGACGCGCCGTAAGTGCTGCGTTTGACCGGCCACCCCTGATCGGATAAACTCGACCGTTGGTGCCACCGCTTATCACGGTGTGCCCGCACAGTTTTCTGGCAGTGACGACCCTCCTTCCCGCTGGGGTCCCGCGCAGTGACATCCCATCAGCAGCCGGAGCTCCGGCTCCCCAAAGATAGGTACGAGTAGTGGTTTACGCAGTAGTGCGCGCCGGCGGCCGGCAGGAGAAGGTCGAAGTCGGCACCATCGTGACGATGGACCGTATCAAGGCAGACAAGGACGGCAACGTCTCACTCGCCGCGGTCCTCCTCGTCGATGGCGAGAAGATCACCTCCGACGCCGAGTCGCTTGCCAAGGTCACGGTTACCGCCGAGGTCCTCAACGACCTCCGCGGTCCGAAGATCGTGATCCAGAAGTTCAAGAACAAGACCGGGTACAAGAAGCGCCAGGGGCACCGTCAGGAGCTCACGCGCGTCAAGGTCACCGGCATCAAGTAGCGGCCGCAAGGAGAATCAGACATGGCACACAAAAAGGGAGCGAGCTCCACTCGCAACGGTCGTGACTCGAACGCCCAGCGCCTCGGCGTGAAGCGCTTCGGCGGCCAGGTCGTCGGCGCGGGCGAGATCCTCGTCCGTCAGCGCGGCACGCACTTCCACCCCGGTGCAGGCGTCGGTCGCGGTGGCGACGACACGCTCTTCGCACTTGAGGCCGGTGCGGTCCAGTTCGGCAAGAAGGGTGGCCGCAAGGTCGTCAACATCGTGGCGGCCGGCGAATAGTCGACCGAACGATTCTGTGAGGGCGGGCTTCGGCTCGCCCTCACGCGTTTTCATCCGTGAGGAGGATGCAGCACATGGTCAGCTTCGTCGACGAGGTGACACTGTTCGTGCGTGCCGGTCACGGTGGGAACGGATGCGTCTCAGTACGCCGCGAGAAGTTCAAGCCCCTCGCGGGCCCTGACGGCGGCAACGGCGGCAACGGTGGCGACATCGTGCTCGTCGCCGACCCGAACGTCACCACCCTGCTCGGCTTTCACCGCCGTCCGCACCGTTCATCGGAGAACGGCGGACCCGGCATGGGCGACCACCGCTCGGGCGCGGCCGGCGAGCTTCTCGAGCTGCCGGTGCCCGTGGGCACCGTCGTGAAGGACCACGACGGTGAAGAGCTCGCAGACCTCGCCGAGCCCGGCATGCGATTCGTCGTCGCGCCCGGCGGCCAGGGCGGTCTCGGCAACGCCGCGCTCTCGTCGACGAAGCGAAAGGCTCCCGGCTTCGCGCTGCTCGGCACGCCCGGATTCGAGGGCGAGGTCATCCTCGAGCTGAAGACGATTGCGGATGTCGCGCTCGTCGGCTTCCCCTCGGCCGGCAAGTCGAGCCTCATCGCCGCACTGTCGGCGGCGCGCCCCAAGATCGCCGACTACCCGTTCACGACGCTGCATCCGAACCTCGGCGTCGTGCAGGCCGGCGAGAGCCGGTTCACCGTCGCCGACGTTCCGGGCCTCATCGAGGGTGCGAGCGAGGGCAAGGGCCTCGGGCTCGAGTTCCTCCGCCACGTCGAGCGCTGCTCGGCCCTGCTGCACGTCATCGACTGCGCGACGCTCGAGCCGGGCCGCGACCCGGTCAGCGACCTCGATGTCATCCTGGGCGAGCTCGGCGCGTATCCTGTGCCCGAGGGCCAGGTGCCGCTGCTCGAGCGGCCGCAGCTGATCGCGCTGAACAAGATCGACGTGCCCGAGGCACGCGAGCTCGCCGCGTTCATGCGGCCCGAGTTCGAGGCGCGCGGCTACCGCGTGTTCGAGATCTCCACGGTGAGTCATGAAGGATTGCGGCAGCTCGGGTTCGCCCTCGGCGAGGTCGTCGAGAACGCGCGACGCGAAGCGGCCGAAGCCCCCGCTGCACCGCGCATCGTCATGCGCCCGAGGAGCGTCGACGACGCCGGATTCACCGTGCGCGCCGAAGGCGGCAGTTACGGCACCCTGTACCGGGTGCTCGGCTCGAAGCCCGAGCGGTGGGTCGCGCAGACCGACTTCACGAACGACGAGGCCGTCGGCTACCTCGCCGACCGCCTTGCACGCCTCGGCATCGAGGATGCGCTCGTGCGCGCCGGAGCCGTCGCCGGCTCTGCCGTGGTCATCGGCCCCGGTGCCGGAGTCGTCTTCGACTGGGAGCCGACCCTCACCTCCACCGCCGAGCTCATCACGGCCCCGCGCGGTTCCGACCTCCGGCTCGACGAGCAACGACGTGCCACGCGCAACGAGCGCCGCAGCGACTACCACGAGCGCATGGACGCGAAAGCCGAGGCGCGAGCCGAGCTCGAGCGCGAGCGCGCGGCCGGCATGTGGTCGGAGTCGGATGCCGAGGGCGAGCCCGTCGTCGAAGGCGACGAGCCGTCGACCGCCGCTGTCTCCGCTCAGGAGGGTGCGGGCGAGGAGGGTCAACGGTGACACCCCGGCGGCGCACGGAGATCCCACACGCCACCCGCATCGTGGTGAAGGTCGGCTCCTCCTCGATCAGCGGAGACAACGCCGGCCAGATCGCGCCGCTCGTCGACGCGCTTGCCGCCGCCCATGAGCGTGGCATCGAGGTCGTGCTCGTCTCCTCCGGGGCGATCGCGACCGGCATGCCGTATCTCAAGCTCGACGAGCGGCCCACCGATCTCGCGACCCAGCAGGCCGCGGCATCCGTCGGGCAGAACCTGCTCGTGTTCCGCTACCAGGACTCGCTCGACCGCTACGGCATCGTCGCGGGGCAGGTGCTCCTCACCGCGGGCGACCTCGAGAACCCCACGCCGCGCTCGAACGCGCAGCGCGCGATGGACCGGCTGCTCGCGCTGAAGATCCTGCCGATCGTGAACGAGAACGACACCGTCGCGACCCACGAGATCCGGTTCGGCGACAACGACCGGCTCGCGGCCCTCGTCGCCGAGCTGATCGGCGCCGACCTGCTCGTGCTGCTCTCCGACGTCGACGCGCTGTACACGAAGCCGCCGCACCTCGACGGGGCGAAGCGCATCGAGCACGTGCCGTTCGGCGACGCCCTCACGGGCGTCGAGATCGGTTCGGTGGGACGCACCGGCGTCGGCACCGGGGGAGCGGAGACCAAGGTGTCGGCGGCGCGCATCGCGGCCGAGGCCGGTGCCGCGGTGCTGATCACGGCGACGAGCCTCGTCGCCGACGCGCTGGCCGGACGCGAGGTCGGTACTTGGTTCGAGCCCGCCCCCGAACGTCACACGGCCGACGGCGAACCGGCGCTCGCCTAGGCTGATTCCATGGAGCACCACGAAGTCGACACGAGCCTGATCGACGCGCGGCTCGCTGCCGCGAAGGACGCGTCATTCCGGCTCGCGCAGGCGACGACGGCCGAGAAGGATGCCGCCCTCGAACAGGTTGCCGCGATCCTCCGGGAACGGGCGGCCGACATCGTCGCCGCGAACGCGCTCGACCTCGCCGCCGGCCGCGATGCGGGTCTCGCCACAGGACTCCTCGACCGACTCGAACTCGACGAGCGCCGGGTCGACGCACTCGCCGAGGCGGTGCTCGAGGTCATCGCGCTCACCGATCCGATCGGCGAGACCGTGAGTGGCCGGTCGCTGCCGAGCGGGATCCGCATCGACCAGGTACGCGTGCCGCTCGGCGTCGTGGGCGCGATCTACGAGGCGCGACCGAACGTGACCGTCGACATCGCCGTGCTCGCGCTGAAGAGCGGCAACGCGGTCGTGCTCCGCGGCGGCAGCGCGGCCGAGCAGACGAACCGGGTGCTCGTCGGAGTGCTGCGCGACGCGCTCGACGCGGTGGGTCTCCCCGCCGACGCCGTGCAGACCGTCGACGACTTCGGCCGCGCCGGTGCGCGCCATCTCATGCAGGCCCGCGACTACGTCGACGTGCTCATCCCGCGCGGGAGTGCCGGGCTCATCCGGGCCGTCGTCGACGAAGCGCGGGTGCCCGTCATCGAGACGGGCGCCGGGGTCGTGCACATGTTCCTCGATGAGAGCGCGCGGGAAGACTGGGCCGTCGAGCTCGTGCACAATGCGAAGGTGCAACGACCGAGCGTCTGCAATGCCCTCGAGACCCTGCTCGTGCACGAGGCGGCGGCTGAGCGGCTGCTGCCCGCGGTGCTCGACCGGCTCGAGGCATCCGGCGTCACGATCCATGGCGACGAGCGGGTGCGCGCACTCCGGCCGAACGCCCTTCCCGTCACCGACGAGGACTGGGCCACCGAGCACATGAGCCTCGACCTGTCGGTCGGCGTCGTCGACTCGATCGACGACGCGCTGCGGCACATCCGTCGCTATTCGACGAAGCACACCGAGTCGATCGTGACGAACGACCTCGGCAATGCGGAACGCTTCCTGAAGGAGGTGGATGCCGCGGCGGTCATGGTGAACGCCTCGACGCGCTTCACCGACGGCGCGGAGTTCGGATTCGGCGCCGAAGTCGGAATCTCGACGCAGAAGCTGCACGCGCGAGGGCCCATGGGACTGCCCGAGCTCACGAGCACGAAGTGGATCGTGCGCGGCGCCGGGCATGTGCGTGCCTGACCTCGCTAGACTGTCCGGAGCGACACCCGCAGGATTCGAAAGGAACGGCGAATGAGCCTCGTGACCGCAGTGCTGACCGAGACGGTGCACGCCAGGGAACTGCCGATCGACTCGTGGGTCTACGGTCTCATCGCGCTCGTCATCTTCGCTGTGCTCGCCATGATCGTCGCGTCGTACCGCGACGTGGCCAACCGCCACAGCAGCAGATCGGCAGCCTACGCTGCCCGCCACTCAGGAGACGAGCACGGCGGTCACTGAGCGGGCGGTCGCGTGATCACGAGCGAGGAACGCCGACCACGGGTCGGTGTGATGGGTGGCACCTTCGATCCCATCCACCACGGGCACCTCGTGGCCGCGAGCGAGGTCGCTCAGCACCTCGAGCTCGATGAGGTCGTGTTCGTGCCCACCGGGCAGCCGAGCTACAAATCCGACGTCACGCAAGCCGAGCACCGGTATCTCATGACGGTCATCGCGACGGCGTCGAACCCGCGGTTCACCGTGAGCCGCGTCGACATCGATCGTCCGAAGCCGACGTTCACGATCGACACGCTCCACGACATCCGGAGCCAGCGCCCCGACGCCGACCTGTACTTCATCACCGGTGCCGACGCGATCGCCCAGATCCTCTCCTGGAAGAACGTCGGCGAACTCTGGGAACTCGCGCACTTCGTGGCTGTGAGTCGCCCGGGACATGTGCTCTCCGTTTCGGGTTTGCCAGAGCAAGACGTAAGCTTGTTGGAGGTTCCGGCACTTGCGATCTCGTCGACCGACTGCCGGGACAGGGTGCGCCGGGGATTCCCGGTGTGGTACTTGGTGCCCGATGGGGTCGTCCAGTACATCTCCAAGCACCATCTCTATCGGAGTGTCGAATGACGTCGTCACAGGAACCACCGCTCACGCGCCGCGAGGCTCGTGAGCGTGAGCGCCTGCGTGAGCAGCAGGCGCCCTCGACGACCCCCGAAGCCGCTCCCGCTCCGCGCGATCCGCAGGCCGATCAGCCCGTTCGGGCCGTCCCGCCGCAGCCTGCCGCACCGCCCGTGCAGCCGCCGCAGCAGCAGATCCCGGCCCCCACGCCTGCGCCGGCCGCAGCTCCGGCCTATGCCGCTCCGCGCCCAGCAGGAGCGTCCGGCCAGCAGCCGTCGCCGTTCGGGGGAGCCGTCGCCGCACCGCAGCAGAACCCGTTCGCACCCAGGTATCCGCAGCCCGCTGCACCTGCCGCGCCGCCGACGCCCGCCGCGCCCTCCCAGTTCGGGTCGCCGTTCCCGGCGCCGTCGTCGCCCGCGCAGCGCCAACCGAGCGTCGAGACCAGCGCCCCCGAGCGCACGCTGACGCGACGCGAGCTCCGGGCGATGCTCGATGCGCAGCACGAGCATGAACTCGACCTCGACGACGAGGTCATCGCGACACCGCCCGCTGCAGCAGCTCCCACGGAGCATCCGTTGCTGTCGCCTCCCGTTCCGACTCGAGCACCGGCGCCGCACCAGCCGGCCGCCGACGTGAGCCTCGCCGCCGACGCCGTCGTGGCGCAGAAGCCCGTCGGTCACTGGACTGCACAGCTGAACGTGCCGGCCGATCGCGCCGAGCCGTTCGACCAGTTGCTCTCACGTGGCGGCGTGAGCCACGGCGTTCCGACCACCACGAACGCGCTCATCCTGCCGTCGCTGCCGAATCAGGCGCCGGTCGGCAACAATCCGCTTGCATCGAGCGGTGAGATCATCGTCACCGGATCGATCAACCTGCCGCGCAGTTACGGCGCGACGGGCGTGCACCCGAGCCACATCGACTCGAGCGACGTCGACCGGCTGTTCGACCAGGTCGAAGACGGCGCAGGCACCGGCGGCGCGCCGATCGCAGCGACACGCGCCATCAGCACCCAGGGCGCCGCTCGCGCGATGATGGCTCCGCCGAAGAAGGAGGGCGTGAACGCCCCCCTCGTGCTCGCCGTCACTGCCGGCGTGCTCGCACTCGGCGTCGTCGCCACACTCGTCATCGGTGCCGTCGCCGGCCTCTTCTGAGCTGGGGCATCCACATCGACTTCTCAGAATCCGGAAAAGAGCGTATGACCGCATCACACGAGGCACTCGACTTGCTCGCCATCGCGGCGCGGGCGGCAGACTCCAAGGGCGGTGAAGACCTGGTGGCACTCGACGTGTCGGGTCCGCTGCCGTTCGCCGACATCTTCCTGCTGGTCACCGGCAACTCCGAGCGCAACGTCGTCGCCATCGCCGACGAGGTCGAGGAGGTGCTCGGCCGTTCCGGAACCCAGACCCGTCGTCGCGAGGGTCACGACGCCGGCCGCTGGATCCTGCTCGATTTCGGCGACCTGGTGGTGCACGTCTTCCACCAGGAGGAGCGCCTCTACTACGGCCTCGAACGGCTCTGGCTCGACTGCCCGTCGCTGCCCGTCGCACCGCTCCTGGCAGCGAGCAGCTGAGTACAGCCGCGAGCATCCGCCGAGCGGGCCTCGATTTCATCCGAGACCTGCGGCTGGTGTAAGCTCAATTCGTTGCCTCGAACGGGGCGTACGGGTCTGTGGCGCAGCTGGTAGCGCACCTGCATGGCATGCAGGGGGTCAGGGGTTCGAGTCCCCTCAGATCCACCAAGAACCCCTGATCCCAAGTTGATCAGGGGTTTTTCTCGTCTCACTCAGAAGAGATCCTCGCCGGGCAGCTCGGCGAGGATCGCGGATCCAGCTCGGAATGAGCTCCTCGTGGAGCTCCTCATCCTCATGGAGGTCGAGGTACCGTACGCGCTCATGCTTGGACTCGCCCGGAGGGAGCGGGCCCAGCGATGAGCCGTTGAGCTAGACACCGCGTTTCCGTCCCGGCATCGCGTCGATATAGGCCGCAGCAGGCTACCGGGTGGCAATCAGCTCGACCTGAGGCTCGTCGACACAATCGGAGCGTGGGCGCGTCGCGTCCGGGCACGGATGTCACGCCCAATAGGGTTGACCCGCCCGTCTCCACACCCGCAACACCTTGAACGATTGCCGCGCCCTGACATGCCCCGCTCCTCCCGAATCATCCCCGGCGCCATCGTCGCCTTTCTGTTCGTCGCACTCCTCGTCTGGACGGGCGCCTGGAATCCGCTGACGGAGGCGTTCGCCGACGCCTTCGGCATCGAGGTCGAGGCGAGCGGGGATGCTGCAGCCGCCCTCGCCGAGCTCGACACCGTCACGGTGAAAGGCAAGGCGCCGATGACGGGCTACGACCGTGAAGGCATGTTCGGCACCGCATGGATCGACAGCGACCGCAACGGATGCGACCAGCGCAACGATGTTCTCGACCGCGATCTGATGGCCAAGACGTACGAGCCCGACACGCGCGATTGCGTCGTGATCACCGGCACTCTCGATGATCCGTACACAGGCGTGACCATCCGATTCACGCGCGGGCAGGACACCTCCACTGCGGTGCAGATCGACCACATCTACCCTCTGGGCATGGCGTGGCGTCAGGGGGCGCAACAGTGGACTCAGGATCAACGCATCGCGTTCGCCAACGACTTCGACAACCTCGTCGCCGTCGACGGTCCCGCGAACGGGCAGAAGGGCGATTCCGGCCCCGCTGCCTGGCTGCCATCGAACAAGAGGTATCGCTGCGAGTACGTCATCGACTTCGTCGAGGTCACCGCGAAGTACGACCTCTCGATGCCGCAACCGGATGTCGACGCCGCCCGTCGCGTCCTCGAGGGCTGCTGACGCGAAGACGGGACGTATGCTGAAGCATGGACATTCGCGACATCCCCTTCACGACGATCGACGGCGACCCGACGTCACTGGCCGAGTGGGCCGACGACGTGGTGCTGGTCGTGAACGTGGCCTCGCGGTGCGGGCTGACGCCCCAGTACGAACAGCTCGAAGCGTTGCAGCGTGAATACGGCCCGCGCGGATTCACGGTCCTCGGGTTCCCGTGCAACCAGTTCGCCGGGCAGGAGCCGGGCGGCGCCGACGACATCAAGGAGTTCTGCTCCATGACCTACGGTGTGACCTTCCCGCTCATGGAGAAGGTCAAGGTCAACGGCCGGAACCGGCATCCGCTCTATGCAGAGCTCACGACCGTTCACGACGCCAGGGGCAAGGCCGGGCGCGTCAAGTGGAACTTCGAGAAGTTCGTGATCCAGCCCAGCGGAGAGGTGCAGCGGTTCCGCCCCGACGTCCTCCCGAATGATCGGGCGATCATCGCGGCGATCGAGCGTGGCCTCGCCGACGAAGCGGCCGCCTGACCGATCGTCCGAGCGGCATCGCATCGCACGGCGCGCTGTCTTGACCACTCATGGCGCGCGGCCCACAATTGGGGGTCTATCCGATTGCAGGGAGCGTGAGGAACGGATGTCAGACACGTACACTCGTCCGATCATCGATGAGGGAGCCGGCGCGGTCGTCGGCGGCGCCCCGCAAGGCGAGGAAGGCGCGCCGTCACAGTCGACCGGTGAGCCCGAGCGACGCAGCGCGGGCGCATTCTGGAGCCGCGACATCCGATTCATGCTCGTCGTGCTCGCCGCGATCGTGGTGCTCTTCCTCGCCTTCGCGCTGCTCATCGCGTTCAGCCCGACCGGCGCCGCGATCAGCGCACTCGCGATCATCGCGGCACCCATCGCCACGATGGTCGCCGCCTACTACGGCATCTCGCTCGCGTTGCGCCAGGTCAGCGACGCACGCGAGACCGCGGAGGCATCGGAGGGGCGCGCACGCGCCGCCGAGGTCACCGCTCGCGAGTCCGACGCCTGGGCGGCCCAGATGGAGTCGGGACTGCGCGTCGCCGTCGCCAAGCTCCGAGCAGCCGGCCAGGACACTCGCGATGTGGAGCGTGCCGCGGGCACGCCCGACGAGTTCTTCTGAGCCTCCTCTCCACGCGAGCGAGGGGCATGGCCTGGTGCGGGCGGCCTAGAGAGAGCGGCCTAGAGCTCTGCGAGCACCGACACCGGACGCTCGATGCACGCGGCGACGAATGTGAGGAACGCCGCCGCCTCCGCGCCATCGCACACCCGGTGGTCGAATGAGAGCGTGAGCTCGGTGACGCGGCGCACGGCGAGCTCGCCGTCCACGACCCACGGTCGCTCGATGAGCCTGCCGATGCCGATCATCGCCGCCTCTGGATGGTTGATGATCGCCGCCGAACCGTCGACGCCGAGCGTGCCGTAGTTGTTCAGCGTGAAGGTGCCACCCGTGAGCGACGCGGGCGAGAACGCGCCCGTCTCGGCCTCCTCGGTGCGGGAGGCGATGGCGTCGCGCAATTCGCGGAGCGTCATCCGCTCGGCTCCGTGCACCACCGGCACGAGCAGCCCGCGGGGGGTCTGCGCGGCGAGTCCCAGGTTCACGGCCGCGTGGTAGACGATCTCCTCACGAGCGGCGTCGAAGCTCGAGTTGAGAGCCGGATGCTTGCGCAATCCGGCGACGACGAAGCGCGCCACGAGCGCGGTGACCCCGAAGCGTTCACCCGTCGCCTCCTGCAGCTGCCGGCGCGCTGCGAGCAACTCGGTGGCGTCGACGTCCATCCACACGGTCGCCTCGGGGATCTCCCGGCGTGAGCGCGTGAAGTGGGCGGCGGCAGCTCGGCCCATGCGGTCGAGCGGTACGCGGCGATCGCCCTCGGCGGTCGCGACCGGTGCCGGCGCGGACACGGGCGCCTCGCCCGGGGCGCCGGCGGGGGATGCTGTCTGCGTGCCGGCCCGCTCGGAGATGAATGACTCGACATCGCGGCGCACGACGAGATGGTCGGGGCCGGACCCAACGAGCTGGCTCGCATCGAAGCCGTTCTCGCGCGCGATGCGACGTACGATCGGGGAGACGACGGGGGAGCGCCGAGCCGGATCGAGCCGCGCAGGTGCCGGTTGCCGCTGGATCGACGGGCCGCCCGAGGAGCGGCGTCCGAACCGGGACGGCGTGCCCGGAGCCCGCTTCGTGATCGTCGACTCGCGCGTGCCGTACCCGATGAGCACGGCGCCGGAGGCTTCGGACGAGCGTGATGCCGCGGCATCCGTCGCGTCGGCGACCTCGACCACATCGCTCTCCTCCGGCTCCGCGACGGCGACCTCGGCCTGCCCGCCGGCCGGCCCCGCATCGGTGCCGCCCGACAGGGTCATGAGCACGCTCCCCGCGTGCAAGACCTGCCCGACCTCGCCGCCGAGCGCCTCGACGACGCCCGCGTACGGGCTCGGCAGCTGCACGACGGATTTCGCCGATTCGAGCTCTACCACGGGCTGGTCGATCGCCACCTCGTCGCCGGGCTCGACGAGCCACGCGACGATTTCGGCCTCGGTGAGTCCCTCGCCGAGATCGGGCAGGATGAATGAACGGCTCATGCGAGTTCCCACTCCCAGGTCTCGAGCGCGGCGAGCACGCGGTCCGCGGTGGGCAGGTGGTATTCCTCGAGCTTCGGCGACGGATATGGGATGTCGAAGCCCGTGATCCGCAGCACGGGTGCCGCGAGGTGGTAGAAGTTCCGCTCCGTCACGCGCGCGGCGACCTCGGCGCCGAAGCCGCCGAACTGCGCCGCCTCGTGGATGACGGCTGCCCGCGAGGTCTTCCGCACCGAGGCCGACACCGTCTCATCGTCGAACGGGGAGAGGCTGCGAAGGTCGACGACTTCGATCGAGAGCCCTTCCTCAGCTGCTGCATCGGCGGCTTCGAGCGCGGTGCGCACCGTAGGGCCGTAACCGATGAGCGTCACGTCCGACCCCTCTCGCACGACGAGTGCACGGTCCATCGGTGCGGTGGTCACGGGCAGCGCGAGCGGCGCCTTCGCCCAGTAGCGGCTCTTCGGCTCCATGAAGATCACGGGGTCGTCGCTCTCGATCGCCTCCCGGAGCATCGAGTAGGCGTCGGCCGGGTTCGAGGGCATCACGACCGTGAGGCCGGGCGTGGACGCCCAGTACGACTCCGAGGAATCCGAGTGGTGCTCGACGCCCCCGATCGCGCCGGCGCACGGAATGCGCACCACGAGCGGCAGGCTCACCCGCCCCTTCGTGCGATTGCGCATCTTCGCGACGTGCGACACGATCTGCTCGAACGCGGGATAGCTGAACGCGTCGAACTGCATCTCGACGACGGGTCGCATTCCGTAGATCGCCATGCCGATCGCGGTGCCCACGATGCCCGATTCGGCGAGCGGCGAGTCCCAGATGCGTTCGTCGCCGAATCGCTCCTGCAGCCCGTCGGTCACCCGGAACACCCCACCCAGGGGGCCGACGTCCTCGCCGTAGACCACGACGCGATCGTCCTCGGCCATCGCATCGCGGAGCGCGGCATTCAGTGCGCCCGCCATCGTGAGCTCCGTGGGCGCGGATGCCGCGTCGGCGCCGGTTCTCGTCTTCGTCGCGGTCATCGTGGGTTCCTCGCGGCCTCGGCGAGCTCTGCCTCGAGACGGGCTCGCTGTTCGAGCAGGGCGCGCCGCGGGCGGGCGTACACGTGGTCGAACAGCTCGAGCGGATCGAGTTCAGACTCGGTGGTGATGACGTCGCGCGTGTGAGCGGCGAGCGCCTCGGCGGCATCCGTGATCTCGGATCTCGTCGCCTCGGTGAGCGCGCCCTCGGAGACGAGGTACTTCTCGAGTCGCTCGATCGGGTCGCGCCGCTTCCAGTGCTCGACGTCGCGGGCCGGGCGATAGCGGGTCGGGTCGTCGGAGTTCGTGTGCGCCTCGATCCGGTACGTGAGCCCCTCGATGAGCGTCGGGCCACCGCCTGCTCGCGCGCGGTCGACCGCGGCGCGGGTCACGGCGTACATGGCGGCGACGTCGTTGCCGTCGACGTGGAAGCCGGGCATGCCGTAGCCCACCGCCTTGTCGGCGAGCGTTGCCGCGTGCGTCTGCCGCGCGAGCGGGACGCTGATCGCGAATTGGTTGTTCTGCACGATGAACACCGTGGGCGTCTGCCATACCGCGGCGAAGTTGAAGGCCTCATGGGCGTCGCCCTCGCTCGTCGCGCCGTCGCCCAGGAAGGTCAGCGCCACGATCGGGTCGTGACGCAGCCGTGCAGCATGCGCCAAGCCGACGGCGTGCAGCGCCTGGGTCGCGAGGGGCGTCGTCTGCGTGGACGTGCGGTGCGACCGCTGGTCGTAGCCGCTGTGCCAGTCGCCTCGGAAGGATTTCAGGATGTCGCCGGGGTCGATGCCCCGCGTGAGCAATGCGACGCTCTCGCGATAGGTCGGGAAGAGCCAGTCGTCTGCCGAGATCGCGGAGACGGCACCGATCTCGCACGCCTCCTGCCCATACGCAGAAGGATAGGTCGCGAGCCGGCCCTGCTTCGTGAGCGCGGTGACCTGCACGTCGAACCGACGGGCGACCACCATCTTGCGGTACAGGTCGAGGAGGGTCTCGGTGTCGGGCAGGCTGAACCCGCCGGTGGCGGCCCCGGTGACCGCGTGCCCGGCATTGTCGAGCAGCCGGAGCGGCTTCTCGGAGGGAAGGGCTCGACGGGCTGCGTGATGCTCGACATTGAGGCTCATGGAGCCATGGTGCGCCTCTCGTGAGGCCGCCGCATCGCCTTTTCGGCAAGCGTGAACGATCGGCCCGGCGGGCACGAAAGCGGTGCCGCGCGTCCGGTTCGCGCCGCTCAGGCGTGCCAGATGTCCAGGGTCTGCGCGGGCGGATGTCCGTCGAGTTCGGCGAGGATCAGGTGCGATCTCGTCGAGATGACGCCGGGCATGTCGTGGATGTCCCGCAGGATCGCCTGGCTCAATTGCTCGTGGTCGGGAGCGCTGACGGTGAGCATGATGTCGATGTCGCCGGAGACGGCCTGCACCTTCTCGACGAAGGGCAGCGTCGCGAGCTTCGCGGCGATCTCCTCCCACGAGACCTCGCCGATGCGCACGACGACGAGCGCGGAGATGTGCAGGCCGATGGCCTTGCGGTCGATCTGTGCTCCGAAGCCGGTGATGACGCCGCGCTTCAGCAGCAACTGCACCCGATTGTGCGCCGCGGTGCGTGAGATGTGCACGCGCTCGGCGAGGGTTCGCACCGAGAGTCGCCCGTCACGGCTCAACTCGGCGACGATACGCCGATCGATGTTGTCGAGCGCCTCGTTCCGGTGCGGTGGTTGGGTCATCGTCGTCCTCATGCTCAAGCTCAGCGTACCGGCTGCGGCGTCGCGCGCGTCGGAGAGATGCGTGCATCGGGGCCTGGCGGATTCTCCGAGGCAGGAGCGGCCAGACGGTCGCGATCGCGTCGAGCCATCCGTTCGCGACGTGTTCGACCCGAGGGGTCCACCGGAATCCATAGGCTTCCCGCACGTCGGAGGGCAGCAGCGCCGCGGTGATGATGCGCACCGGTGGAAGGAGTGCCGCGGCACCGAATGGCAGGGCGGATGCTCCTGAGAGCAACGACCGGGCCACGGATCGAGCGTCGGCGCCGACCTCGAGCCGTGCGACGCGGTCGACCCACCACGCGTCGAACTCGGCTCGGGAGTCCGGCCAGCCGGCCCGGGCCGACTGCAGGCGGAGGCCGTACGGGGCATAGCCCCGTACGATCGCGTCTCCGGTCGCCGCGTCGAGTGGTCCCCAGAGTCGTTCGTGCAGTTCCAGTGCGACCGCGAGCAGCGTCGATGCGACCCAGCGCTGCGCATCGGCGTCGAATGCGTCGTACTCGGGACCCTCTGCGGACGCACGCCCACGCACCGGCGCATGACGCGCGTTCACCGTGCGCACGGCGGCTTCGGCGAGATCGTCGTCGCCGAAGCCGACTGCATAGACGTAGTCGAGCGTGCCGAGCAGGCGGTCGAGCGGTCGCTCCTGGAAACCGCTGTGACGTGCCACGCCTCGCGCCACACGGGGATCGGCGAGCTGCAGGAGGATCGCGGCCCCGCCACCGAGGAGCAGCACGCCCTCCGCCCCGTGCCGGCGGAAGGCATCGCGTTCATCCTGATGTGGCATCAATACCAGTTGTACGCCTCTGAGTGCGCCCATGCACCGCAGGGTGCGCCATAACGTGCCGCGATGTACGAGAGTCCCCACTCGATCTGCGTCGCGGCGTTGGTGCGCCAGTCGGCGCCCGCGGCGGCCATCTTGCTGCCCGGCAGCGACTGCGGGATGCCGTAGGCACCGCTCGACGCGTTGTAGGCGTCGGCGCGCCAGCCCGATTCGCGCGTCCACAAAAGCACGAGGCAGCGATACTCGCCGTCGCCCCAGCCGTAGCGGGCGATCGCACCGGCCGCGTACGCCTTCGCGGCCGCCGGATCGACGACGATGCCGGGCGGGGGAGCGCCGCCGCCGGTGTTGGATCCGCCGCCGGCGGCGGCTGCCGCTGCGGCTCGTCGCGCGGCTTCTTCGGCCGCCGCCTGTTGGCCGACCTTGAAGCTTCGCTCGAGCTCGACCGTGCGGTCGCGCAAGCTTGCGAGCTGCGCATACAACGTGTCGAGGGCCCCTTGCTGTTCGGCAACGCGCGCAGCGGCGGCCTCGTGCGCGGCGCGGGCCGACTCGGCGGTGGCGGCTGCCTCGAGCGCGAGGCGGGCACGTTCGCGTTCGGCGACCTCGGCTTGTGCGCTGAGGGCCGCCGCGTCCGCTTCGGCGGCGCGCGCTCGATCCACGACCGAGCCGTAGACGTTCGTCAGCTGCGCAGCCCGCGAGAGGCCGATGAGGAGGTCGCGGTCGTCGCCGGTTCCGAACAGGAGACGCAATGTGACATCCGCACCGCCTGATCTCGCGAGCACGGCGCCGACCCGGCCGAGCTGCCGGGCGGTCGATGCGGCTTCGGCTTCGGCGGCGTCCGCGCCCGCGCGCAACGTCGCGGCACGTGCCGAGGCGTCGGTGTGCGCCGCCTCCGCCGTCGCCGCTGCGGCCGCCGAGGCGACGGCGGCATCGCCGAGCCGGCCGGACTCCGCCTCGAGCTCGTCGACGAATGCCGTGATGCGGGTCACCTCGGCTTCGCGCGCCGCGACGTCGCGCTTGGCGGACTCCACTTCCTCCCAGCTCGGATAGTCCTCGGCGAGGGCGGCGACCGGCACCGAGAGCGTCGTCGCGAGCACCACCGCGAGTCCTGCCAGCACACGAATCCCCGTTCGCATCCCCACCCCCCTCGGGCCACGCGATTCTACACAGCGTCGACGGCGCGCTCGTTCGGACACGCAGCGTAAACTCGGGCCGGTGCGAGTGAAGCGAACGGCTGCGCTGCCGCTCCTGGTGACGGCAGTGCTCATCGGGTCGGCCGCGTGCGCCGGTGGTGTGGCGGAACGGTCACCTGAATCGACGACGCCCGCGCCCGCCGCGACGCGGACGCCGATTCCCGTCGATCCGATCGCCGCCTGGGTCGACGAGCGGATGTCGCAGCTCACCCTCGAGCAGAAGTCCGCCGCGTTGCTCATGCTGCATGCGCCCGGGCTCGACCCGGCGCCGCTCCGCGCGCTCATCGAGGACGGCGCATCCGGACTCATCCTGATGGGCGACAACATGCCAGCCACGCCGGCCGAACTCGCCGCGCTGACCACGGCGCTCGAGGTCGACCCCGAAGCCCCGCCGCTCATCGGCATCGACGAGGAGGGCGGTGAGGTGCAGCGGCTCGACTGGGACGACGCGGCGAGCGCTGAAGGCCTGCGCGCCGAGCCGCCCGCGGCGTCGCGCGACGCATTCTCCTCGCGTGCCGGTTACCTCGCCGACAGCGGGATCTCGGCGAACTTCGGCATCGTGGCCGACGTGACGGCCGATCAGGGCTCCTTCATCTTCGGCCGCGTGCTCGGCACCGATCCGGCAGGTTCGGCCGACCGCGTCGCCGCGGCGGTCGCGGGGGAGCGCGGGGTCGTCGCGAGCACACTCAAGCACTTCCCCGGCCACGGCGCCGCACCTGGAGATTCTCATTCGAGCGTTCCGAGTGCACCCCTCACGATCGAGGAGTGGCGCGCAGGACCGGCACTGCCGTTCCAGTCGGGAATCGATGCCGGCGCCGAGATGGTCATGACCGGACACTTGGCATATCCGGCGGTCGATGCCGCCCCGGCCTCGCTTTCCCCGGAGTGGCACCGGATCCTTCGAGACGACCTCGGCTTCGACGGCATCGTCGTCACCGACGACATGCTCATGCTGCAGCACAACGGCTTGCCCGAGTTCGCCGACCCGGGCGAGAACGCCGTTCGAGCCGTTGCGGCGGGTGCCGACCTGTTGCTCTACGTGCTGCCGGCGGATCCCGCTGAGTTCGGCATCTCAGTACCCTCACTCGCCGGATCGATCGCGGCGGCGGTGCAGAGCGGCCGCATCAGCGAGAAGCGCCTCGATGACGCCGTGGCGCGCGTGCTCACCATGCGCCGCGCACTCTCAACCTGAGTCGCAGCTGGGGATCGGGAATAGATCTCAGATTCATGTGTTTGCATGTGTGTGGCCGAACGGCCGCGCGACATCGACCTGGAGAGAGACCGCACTATGACGAGTACCGCCCCGACGATCGAGATCCCCGGCTACAAGGCTGGCACCTGGAAGATCGACACCGCGCACAGCGAGGTCGCCTTCAGCCTCCGCCACCTCATGATCAGCAAGGTGAAGGGCAAGTTCGAGCGCTTCGACGCGACGTTCGTGACCGGTGAGGACCCGCTCGACTCGACCGTGACGGCGTCGGCCGAAGTGGCATCGATCAGCACGAACGACCCGACTCGCGACGGGCACCTGCGCACGGGAGACTTCTTCGACGCCGAGACCTACCCGACGATCGATTTCGTGTCGACGGGAGTTCGCGTCGACGACGGCGACTTCAAGGTGGACGGCGACCTCACGATCCGCGGCGTCACCAAGCCCGTCACGTTCGACTTCGACTTCGGCGGCTTCGGCGGCGACCCCTGGGGCAACTACAAGGGCGGCGCCACGGCGAAGACCGTCATCAACCGCGAGGACTTCGGCCTCACCTACAACGCGGCACTCGAGACCGGTGGCGTGCTCCTCGGCGAAGCCGTGACGATCACCCTCGAGCTCCAGGCCGCGCTCGAGCAGTAGTTCGCGCGATCGAACGGGCGGTCTCGCTGGTCGGGGCCGCCCGTTCGCATGCCGTCACGCTCGTACGGTGATCTCGCCGAGTTCGACTCCCCAGAAGCGGGCCCATTCGCCCAGCGCATGGCGGTAGGCCGATGGTTCGAGCTCGGATGTCGCGTCGAAGCCCGCGAGCGTGACCGCTTGTCGCCCGCGGCCGGGCGTGCGCTTCCACGTGCCCACGACGCGTCCGCTCGAGACGAGTATCGGCTGGAAGACGCCGTTCGAACCCGGAACGACGCTCGTCGCGTGCGCAGGATCGCACACCGCCGTGCGATCCGCGTAGCCGAGGAAGTATTCGTCGAAGGCGGCGAGCGCCAGTCGGCTCCGCCCACGCGGCGTGTCGGAGTCGGCGTCGGCCGGCCATCCGGCGTCGGAAGCGACGAAGCGTTCGTCGTCGAACGGGGTGACGGCGTCGCCTGCGGCGAGGAGGCCGACGCGAGCGTCGCTGAGCGTCAGGCCACTCCACCACGCGAAGTCGCGAACGGTCGCCGGCCCGTGCCCGGTGACGTACGCGACGAACATGGCCGCGAGCGTCTCATCGCGGTCGGTAGGCGGCGCGTTTCCAGGCGCCCACTCGTCGAGCAGCACGAGTCGCTGCCCACGAGCCTCGGTCGGGCCCCAGCAGACCACCGCGTCGTTGGCGAGCCACCAGATGAGGTGGTAGCCGCGTTGCCCGGTCGTCTCGATGCCGGCGGCGTTCCATGCCGCCTGCAGTTCATCGCGCGAGCGGGAGGCGCCGCCCGCGAGCTCGCGCTCGGCGACAGCCCGGGCGGCCCGGTAGACGACATCGTCGAGCTCGAGCTGTCGATGCCGCGTGGCCGCGCGCTGCAATTCGCGTCGGCCGGTGATGGAGAGGATGGGGCGCAGCGACGCTGTGGGCAGCAGATGCAGCGTGCCTCGCATGGGCCAGGACCGCACGATCTCGCGGGAGGCGATCGCCGCATCGACATCGGCGGCGACCGAACCCGGCACTCGCGCCCCGATCACCCACTTCGCGGCGGTGAAGTCCTGCGCCTGCGTGGCGCCGAGCCTGGTGACCGCAGCGGTGACCGACGGCAGGCCGCCGCGGAGCCCGTGAGCGTCGAGCCGGGCGGCGCGAACGCGAGCGTCGGTTGCGAGCTTCGGCATGCGACGAGTCTCTCGCGATCCGGCGACATCCGTCGCCCGCCGTACAGCTGACGTCGATGTTCGGCTGCCCCGGAACGATAGACTGGGAGGCTGTGCCGCTCGGCACGCCATCCCACACCCGTCGCTCCGGAGGATTCCCGTGCTCGCCGTCCATGATCTCGAGATCCGAATCGGCGCACGAGTGCTCATGGAGCACGTCGACTTCCGCATCTCCCCGGGCGACAAGGTCGGCCTCGTCGGCCGAAACGGCGCCGGCAAGACCACCCTCACGAAGACACTCGCCGGCGAGACCCTGCCCACCGGCGGCCGCATCGATCGCGGCGGCGAGATCGGCTACCTCCCGCAAGATCCGCGCTCGGGCGACCCCGAGATGCTCGCCCGCACGCGCATCCTCGACGCCCGCGGACTCGGCTCGCTCGTACTCGGCATGCACGAGGCCTCGATGCAGATGGGCAGCGACGACGCGGCCGTCGCCGAGCGCGCGATGAAGAAGTACGGCAACCTCACCGACCGCTTCACGGCGCTCGGCGGGTATGCGGCCGAGGCCGAGGCCGCCTCGATCGCCTCGAACCTGAACCTGCCCGATCGCATCCTCGACCAGCCCCTCAAGACGCTCTCCGGCGGCCAGCGCCGGCGCATCGAGCTCGCCCGCATCCTCTTCTCCGACGCCGAGACGATGATCCTCGACGAGCCGACGAACCACCTCGACGCCGACTCGGTGGTCTGGCTCCGCGAGTTCCTCAAGGGCTATCGCGGGGGCGTCATCGTCATCAGCCACGACGTCGAGCTCGTCGGCGAGGTCGTGAACCGCGTGTTCTACCTCGACGCCAACCGCTCGATGATCGACGTCTACAACATGGGGTGGAAGCACTACCAGCGCCAGCGCGCCGCCGATGAAGAGCGTCGCAAGAAGGAGCGGGCGAACGCCGAGAAGAAGGCCGGCGTCCTGCAGTTGCAGGCCGCGAAGTTCGGCGCGAAGGCCTCGAAGGCTGCTGCGGCGCACCAGATGGTCGCTCGTGCCGAGAAGCTCCTCGCCGGCCTCGACGAGGTGCGCGCCGTCGATCGCGTGGCGAAGCTGCGCTTCCCGACGCCCGCCCCGTGCGGCCGCACCCCGATCACGGCGAGCGACCTCTCGAAGAGCTACGGCTCGCTCGAGATCTTCACGGCCGTCGACCTCGCGATCGACCGCGGCTCGAAGGTCGTCATCATCGGCTTGAACGGTGCAGGCAAGACGACCCTGCTCCGCATCCTCGCGGGGGTCGACAAGCCCGACACGGGTGTCATCGAGCCCGGCCACGGACTGCGTGTCGGCTACTACGCCCAGGAGCACGAAACCCTCGACGTGCAGCGGAGCGTGCTGCAGAACATGGTGAGCGCATCACCCAACCTCACCGAGACCGAGGCACGCAAGGTGCTCGGCTCGTTCCTCTTCACGGGTGACGACGTGCACAAGCCCGCCGGTGTGCTCTCGGGCGGCGAGAAGACCCGTCTCGCCCTCGCCATGATCGTCGTCTCGGGGGCGAACGTGCTGCTCCTCGACGAGCCGACGAACAACCTCGACCCCGCGAGCCGCGCCGAGATCCTCGACGCGCTCGCCCACTACGAGGGATCCGTAGTGCTCGTGAGCCACGACCCGGGCGCGGTCGAAGCACTGAACCCCGAGCGCGTGCTCATCATGCCCGACGGCACGGAAGACCACTGGAGCAGTGAGTACCAGGAGCTCATCGAGCTGGCTTGAGTCCGCGTGGCGCGAAGCGACGCGCGTCTCAAGCAAAGGCGGAGCAGGAGCGGTCGAGGCGCGCCAGCGTCGCGAAGCGCACTCGGCAGACTCGGCTGCGAGACTCTTGCCCGCAGCCCACTATCGCCGATCGAGAATCTCGTCCTCGACGTCGGCGTCGCCACGCTCGCGCTTCGGCCTGCGCGGCGGAGGCGGTGCGGCATCCGGTCCCGCTGCGAGCTCGGCGAGCGCCCTGCGCTCCTGATTCGCGGCCCACCCGAGTCCGATGAACCCGAGCAGGGCGAAGACGAACCACTGCAGCGCATACGACAGGTGCGGCCCCTCGTCGCGCACCGGGCGCGCGGCGGCGAGCGGCGGTTCATCGCTCTCCGCGCGCGATTGCACGAGCACGCCGTACGCACCGGTGTAGGTCGGCTCGTCGATGCGAGCAGCAAGCTCATCGAGGTCGATCGTCGCGAGCTCGATGCCCGTCGAGGTGCGACCGGCGATGCGGCCCTCACCGGCCTTCAACCTCGCGGTGATCTCGACCTGGCCGTCGGGCGGGGGCGGAACCTCGCTCGGGCGCCCATTGGGAGCTTGCGCGATCCACCCGCGATCCACCATGAAGACGAGCCCGTCATCGAGTCGGAACGGGGTGATCACCTCGAAGCCCGAGTTGCCCTCGAACGGGCGGTTGCGCACGACGACCTCCTCTTCGACGAGGTAGCGGCCCGAGAGCTCGACAACTTGCCAGCGCTGGTCGGCGTCGAACGCGGCCGGGTCGGGCAGGGCCTCGGCGAGCGGCACGGGGTCGGCGTCGTAGTTGGCGTCGATCCTCGCCACCTCGGCGAGCGCCTCGGCGCGGCGGTTCAGCTGCCACGTGCCGAGCGCCGAGCAGGCCACCGCGAAGACCACGGTGAGGGCCAGGTACCCGGCCCAGCGCGGCGAGCGGAGGAACGACCAGGAACTCACGAGTCACTCCTCGTCGCGGCATTCGGAGCCGAATCGATCTCGACGCTGGTTTCGGATGCCTCGAATGGCCCCACCTCGACCGGGAACGAGCGCGCCTCGAGGAAGTCGCGCAGGTACCCGACGTGCTCCTCGCACGCGAGCCACGTCTTCGAACGGTCACCCGTGTGGATGCGTGGGTTGCGCCATTCGATGCGCCATGTGGCCGCTTCGCGGCACCCTGCACGTGAGCAGGTGGCCTTCGCGAGTTCGCCGCCCGGGCCGCCGAGGCCGCCGAGGCCGCCGATCATCGGCCGTCCCGCTCGGCGTCGGGTTCGTCGTTCGCCTCGGGTGCATCGACGGTCGGCGCCTCAGTCGTCGTCGGCGTCTCCGCTGTCGGCGGCGCGTCGGCCGTGCCGGGAACCGCGTTCGGGGGAGTCGTCGGCAGGATATTTCCCGGGCGGAGCACTTCCGGTGCGCGGGTCGGACCGCCCACGTTGGCGAGCACGACCGCGATGTACGGCAGGAAGATCGCCCCCGCTGCGAACACCACGAGCCACCAGCCCTGCGCGAAGAGCATCGCGAAGATGCAGAGCACACGGATCGACATCGCGATCGTGTATTTGATCATGCGCGAGCGCCGCTCCGCTTCGGGCGAGGGCGGGAGCGAGGTGATCGACTGCTGCTTCATAATGCTCGCCGTTGGTCACTCGGCGCTCCTCCTACTCAAGCCTACGTCCGCTGCGCCCGGGCGGATGCCGGAATGGACAGCCGTATGCTGGGACGGGCCGATCGGCCGCACGCACAGAAACGGAGTCCAGCAATGACGACGAGCCGCACCGTCCTCGTGACCGGGGGCAATCGGGGCATCGGGTTCGCGATCGCCGGCGAGTTCCTCGCACAAGGCCATCGTGTCGCCGTCACGGCGCGCTCTGGGGAGGGCCCCGAGGGGTCGCTCACGGTGCGGGCGGATGTCACGGATGCGGCGTCGATCGACCGGGCGTTCTCCGAGGTCGAGGCGGCGCTCGGTCCCGTCGAGGTTGTCGTGGCGAACGCCGGCATCACCCGCGACACGCTCCTGTTGCGCATGAGCGACGACGAGTTCACGAGTGTCATCGACACCAACCTCTCGGGCGCGTTCCGTGTCGTCAAGCGCGCATCGAAGGGCATGCTGAAGGCCCGCTTCGGCCGAATCGTGCTCATCTCGAGCGTCGTCGGCCTCTACGGCTCGGCTGGCCAGGTCAACTACTCCGCGTCGAAGGCGGGTCTCGTGGGCATGGCCCGGTCGCTCACGCGCGAGCTCGGCGCCCGCAACATCACGGCGAATGTCGTCGCGCCCGGCTTCATCGAGACCGACATGACCGACGAACTGCCCGAAGCACAGCAGGCCGAGTACAAGAAGAGCATCCCGCTCGGCCGGTTCGCCTCGCCCGCCGAAGTGGCCAAGGTCGTCGCCTGGCTGACCGGCGACGACGCCGGGTACATCTCGGGCGCGGTCATCCCGGTCGACGGCGGTCTCGGCATGGGGCACTAGGACCCCGCGGGGCTAGGACCCCGCGGGGGGCTCTATCCCCGAAGTCCGAGGAGTGCGAGGACGCCCGAGAGATCGGGCCGGTCGATCGCGACGTGCGCGTGTTCGCGCACGATCGGCTTCGCGCAGAACGCCACGCCGAGCGCCGCGCGCCCGAGCATGAGCAGGTCGTTGGCGCCGTCGCCCACGGCGACGGTGCGTTTCAGTGGGATGCCGCTGGCCGCCGCCCATTCATCGAGTGCCGCGGCTTTGCCATGAGCGTCGATGATCGGGCCGTCGACTCGCCCGGTGAGCCGATCGCCGTCGACCTCGAGCCGATTGGCCCGGCAGAAGTCGAGGCCGAGGCTTTCGGCGAGCGGGTCGAGCAACTCATGGAAACCGCCCGACACCACGCCGATGCGCCCGCCGGCGGCGTGCACGCCGGCGATGAGCTCACCGAGGCCCGGCGTCGGCGTCATCCGCTCGCGTGCCTCGGCGAGTACTGCGACATCGAGCCCCGCGAGGGTCGCGACGCGTTCCCGCAGACTCGCGGCGAAGTCGAGCTCGCCCCGCATCGCCCGCTCGGTGACGAGCGCCACATGCGCGAGGCTGCCAGCGGCTTCGGCGAGCAGCTCGATCGCCTCCTCACGGATGAGCGTGGAGTCGGCGTCGAGCACGACGAGCGGGCCGCTCGCGCGGCCCGGGGCGCCATCCGTCACGCGAGGGCCCGGACCCTGGAGCCCTTGCCGACCACCGTGATGCCCGTGTCGGTCACGATGAAGCCGCGCGCGAGGTCGTCGGCGCGATCGACACCGATGCGTGCACCGGCTTCGACCACGACCTCCTTGTCGAGGATCGCCCGTTGCACGGTCGCACCGGCCTCGATGCGCGCCCGGTCGAACAGGATGGAGTCGGCGACGTGCGCGCCGGAACCGACGATCGCCCATGGGCCGAGCACGCTGCGCTCGACGTGCGCACCCGAGATGACCGAGCCGAGCGAGACGATCGAGTCGATCACCGTGCCGAGCGAGCCTCGCGCGTCGCGGGTGAACTTCGCGGGCGGGGAGTTCAGCTGCTGGCTGAAGATGGGCCACTCGCGGTTGTACAGGTTGAACACCGGCAGCACGGAGATGAGGTCTTGGTGCGCCTCGAAGAACGAGTCGATCGTGCCGACGTCGCGCCAGTAGTAGCGGTCGCGGTCGGTCGAACCCGGCACGACGTTGTTCCGCAGGTCGTACACTCCCGCATTGCCCTGGGCCACGAACGCGGGGATGATGTCGCCGCCCATGTCGTGACTCGAATCGGCGCGTTCGCCGTCGCGCAACACGGCATCGATGAGCGCGTCGGCGTTGAACACGTAATTGCCCATCGAGGCGAGCACTTCGTGCGGCGCATCCGCGAGGCCCACCGGGTCGGTCGGCTTCTCGAGGAACCGGCTGATGTGGTTGGGGCGCGCGGGATCGACCTCGATGACGCCGAACTGGTCGGCGAGCGAGATCGGCTGCCGGATCGCCGCGACGGTCGCGTCGACGCCCGACTCGATGTGCGCGTCGATCATCTGGCTGAAGTCCATGCGGTACACGTGATCGGCGCCGACGACGGCGATGATGTCGGGCTGCTCGTCGTAGATGAGGTTGAGGCTCTGCAGGATCGCGTCGGCAGAGCCCGAGAACCAGCGCTTGCCGAGCCGCTGCTGCGCCGGCACCGACGCGACGTACGAGTTCAGCAGCCCGTTCATGCGCCAGGTCTGCGAGACATGCCGGTCGAGACTGTGGGATTTGTACTGGGTGAGCACGACGATCTGCCGTAACCCGGAGTTCAGCAGATTGGAGAGTGCGAAATCGATGAGCCGATACTGGCCGCCGAACGGAACGGCGGGCTTCGCGCGGTCCTCGGTCAGGGGCATGAGTCGCTTGCCCTCGCCGCCGGCGAGGACGATGCCGAATACTTTGCGCGTCACCATGCCCCCCAGCGTAGCCAGAGCGAGGCATCGATGGGCACCGAAGTCGGAGCATGACGGATGCCGCTGCGCTACCGTTGCACCATGCGCGTCGACCTGCTCACCCGCGAATACCCACCCGAGGTCTATGGAGGAGCCGGCGTGCACGTCGCCGAGCTCGTGCGTGCCCTGCGCCGCGACCTCGAGGTCGTCGTGCGCTGTTTCGGCGCACCACGCGACGAGGCCGGCACCTTCGGCTACCCGGCACCCGCCGAGTTCGCCGCGGCGAACCAGGCGCTCGGCACGATGGGGGTCGACCTCCTGATGGCGAGCGACGCCGCCGGGGCGGACCTCGTGCACTCGCACACCTGGTACGCGAACTTCGCCGGGTTTACGGCGAAGCGACTGCACGGCGTGCCGCACGTCGTGACGGCGCACAGCCTCGAGCCGCTTCGTCCGTGGAAGGCGGAACAACTCGGCGGTGGCTATCGGGTCTCGTCCTGGGTCGAGCGAACGGCGTTCGAGGATGCCGACGCGGTCATCGCCGTGAGCGAGGGGATGCGACGCGACATCCTGCGCGCCTACCCGTCGATCGACCCCGATCGGGTCGAAGTGGTCTACAACGGCATCGACCTCGACGACTGGCGGCCGCTCGACGATCCCGAGACGGTGCGCGCGCTCGGTGTCGACCCCGACCGTCCGGCGGTGATCTTCGTGGGCCGGATCACCCGCCAGAAGGGGCTGCCGTACCTGCTCCGTGCCGCGCGGCTGCTGCCCGACGACGTGCAGCTCGTGCTGTGCGCGGGCGCTCCCGACACCGAAGAGATCATGGCCGAGGTCACTGCGCTCGTGGAGGCGCTGCGCGCCGAGCGGAGCGGCGTCGTCTGGATCGATCGGCACCTGCCGCGTGCCGAGCTCACCGCGCTGCTCACGGCCGCGACGGTGTTCGTCTGCCCGTCGGTGTACGAGCCGCTCGGCATCGTGAACCTCGAGGCGATGGCGTGCGGGGCACCCGTGGTCGGCACGGCGACCGGCGGCATTCCCGAAGTCGTCGACGACGGCGTCACCGGCGTGCTCGTGCCGATCGAGCAGGCCGACGACGGCACCGGCACGCCCCTCGATCCCGATCGCTTCGTCGCAGACCTCGCCGCTGCACTCAGCCGTGTCGTCGCCGACCCGGCGCGTGCGCGGGCCATGGGCGAGGCGGGCCGGCTGCGCGCCGAGGCGCGATTCGCCTGGGATGCCATCGCAGCACGCACTCGCGAGGTGTATGCGGCCGTTCTGGCACGATAGCCCGTCGGCGGAGCGCGTGCGCGTCAGGAGCCCACTCGGTGCCCGATAGCATTGGAGCCATGGCGAGCACGGTTCTGCAGTTCCGCGATGTGTCGGTGGTCCGCGACGGCAATTCGATTCTCGATGGGGTGACGTGGAGCGTCGACTCCGACGAGCGCTGGGTGATCCTCGGACCGAACGGCGCAGGCAAGACGACGTTGCTGCAGATCGCGGCGGCTGCGATGCATCCCTCCAAGGGCACTGCGCACGTGCTGGAGGAATCCCTCGGCAAGGTCGACGTGTTCGAGCTCCGGCCGATGATCGGCTTCGCGTCCACCGCGATGGCGCGGAAGATCCCGCGCAACGAGACCGTGCTCGATGTCGTGCTCACCGCCGCCTATTCGGTCACCGGTCGCTGGAACGAGGAGTACGAGGAGATCGACCTCCGCCGCGCCCAGCGCGTGCTCAAGGAGTGGGGCCTCGAGGGCTTCGCCGAGCGCCGCTTCGGCAGTCTCTCCGATGGCGAGCAGAAGCGCGTGCAGATCGCGCGCTCGGTCATGACCGACCCCGAGCTCCTGCTCCTCGACGAACCGGCCGCAAGCCTCGACCTCGGTGCTCGTGAGGAACTCGTCGGGCTCCTCGGCGGGTACGCCTCCTCGCCCGCGTCGCCGGCGATCATCATGGTCACCCACCACGTCGAGGAGATCCCTCCGGGGTTCACGCACGCCATGCTGCTCGCGCACGGCGCCGTCGTCGCGGCCGGCCCGATCGCCGAGTCGCTCACGTCCGAGGCCTTGACCGAGACGTTCGGCCTCCAGATCGACCTCACCGAGGCCGAGGGGCGTTTCGCCGCTCGCGCCGCCTGACCTGCAATCACGTCGGTTCTGCTAGGATCGATAGCTGGCCCGTGGGCCGACAGCTTTCCTGCCCGTGTGGCAGGTGCGAAACCACCGTTCGAACACTCCGCCATCTGAACTCCAAGGAAGTCTCCATGAAGACCGACATCCACCCCGACTACGCCGCCGTCGTCTTCCGCGACCTCGCCTCGGGTGCCACGTTCCTCACCCGTTCGACGGTCTCGAGCGACAAGACGATCGAGCTCGATGGCGTCACCTACCCGGTGATCGACGTCGAGATCTCGTCGGAGTCGCACCCGTTCTACACGGGCAAGCAGCGCATCATGGACTCGGCCGGCCGCGTCGAGAAGTTCAACAAGCGCTTCAAGGGCTTCGGCCAGTAAGAGCCGATACGAAAGGCGGGCGACCGAGGTCGCCCGCCTTTCGTCGTGCCTGAGAGCGATTCCGCTTCGAGCAATGGCCGTGCCCTTCCGAGTCGAGCCCAGCCGACGGATGCCGCGTTTTGCAGCCCTGCTCAGCGCACCGGCCACTCGCCCGACGTGATGAATTCGGGACTGCCGTTCGCGCGGCGCCACGCCTGGTAGTTCTCGGCCTGCTCGCGGCTCCAGTCGACCTGCCGGGCGTGCAGTGCTGCGACGGCGGTCGTGGCCAGCTCGGGGAAGGCGCGGGCGATCGCCTGGGCGACCCGGCCGGCGGCCACGGCATCGGCGCCGGCGTCGTGGGCGTCGACGAGGGAGACACCGTAGTGCGCTGCGGTCGCGGAGAGGGTGCGCTTGCCGCGGCGGTACCGGTCGACGGCCTTGTCGATGACGAGGGGGTCGACGACGGCGCCCGGCGCCGGCAGCGCGGTGAGGCCGTACCGCAGCGCCTCGCGATCGAGCAGGGTCAGGTCGTAGGCGGCGTTGTAGGCGACGATTGGCAGGCCGCGACTCGCGACCTCGGTGAGGGCCGCGATGATCTCGGCGATGGCGGCCGGCGGCGTCTGCCCCTCGAGGCGCGCACGCTCGGTGGTGACACCGTGGATGATCGATGCCGCCATCGGGATCTCGACGCCGGGGTCGACGATCCAGTCGCGCTGCTCGATCACCTCGCCGTCGCGCCCGAGCACGCCGACGTACGCGGTGACGATGCGACTCGTCTCGACGTCGATGCCGGTGGTCTCGAGGTCGAAGACGGCCAGCGTGTCGGCCCAGGGAGCTGCGGTCGTGTCATCCATGTCGTCAGGCTAGGGGTGGCCACCGTCAACAGCGGGGGAGCCCCCCGCGTGTCCGCAGCATCCGTTGTGGAGAGCGCGCCGTCGCCCAGCCCGCGCCCGTAGAATGGCGGGGATGATCGCCTCCCCGTACGCAGAGCAGCTCGCTCGCATTCCCGTGCGGGAGCACCGCATCGACGTGGCCGGCACCGAGACCGCCTGGTGGGAGTACGGCGACGAGCGCGCTCCCGTGCTCGTGCTCGTGCACGGATTCCGCGGCGACCACCACGGACTCGAACCGGTCGTCGCGCAGCTGCCCGGCTTCCGCATCGTCTCACCCGACCTGCCGGGCTTCGGCGATTCTGCGAACTTCGCCGACCGCCCCCACGACATCGACGGCTACGCGGCCTGGCTGACGGCGTTCGTCGCCGCGGTCGGCATCGAGGGCCGCTTCGCGCTGCTCGGCCACTCATTCGGCTCCATCATCGCTGCGGCGGCGGTTGCCGGCGGGCTCGCGCCTGAGCGGCTCGTGCTCGTGAACCCGATCGGAGCGCCGGCACTCGAGGGTTCCCGCGGTGTCATGACCCGACTCGCCGTGTTCTACTACCGCATGGCTGCCGCACTGCCCGAGCGCGCGGGCTTCGCGCTCCTGCGCAACGGAGCGATCGTCCGGGTCATGAGCGTGACCATGGCGAAGACCCGGTCGAAGACGCTCCGGCGCTGGATCCACGACCAGCACGATCGTTACTTCTCGGCGTTCGGCGATCGCGACGCCGTGCTCGAGGCGTTCCAGGCCTCCGTGAGTCACGACGTGCGCGAATACGCTCCGCAGATCGACGTGCCGACGCTCCTCGTCGCCGCCGAGCGCGACGACGTCACCCCGATCGCCGCCCAGCACCTGCTCGTCACCCTGTTCCCCGATGCCACGCTCGAGGTCATCCCCGAGGTGGGCCACCTCATCCACTACGAGACCCCCGGCGACGCCGCGGCGCGCATCCAGAAGTTCCTGCGCTCCGGAGCACGCGCGTGAGGCTCGTCGTCGACTGCCGGTACATCCGCATCGGGCAACACGACGGCATCAGCCGGTTCACGGCCGGCATCGTGACCGAGCTCGGCAAGCGGCATCCGCTCACCATGCTCATCAGCGACCACCGGCAGCTCGAGATGCTGCCGCCGTTGCCGTGGCAGCTCGTGAGCGCGGTCACGAGCATCCGTGAACCGTTCGTGGCGCTGCAGGTGAGAAAGCTCCGGCCCGATCTCGTCTTCACGCCGATGCAGACGATGGGCTCCTGGGGCCGCGACTATCGCCTCCTGCTCACCGTGCACGATCTCATCTACTACGAGAACCGCACCCCGCCGCGCGACCTGCCGGTCGCCGTGCGCCTGTTGTGGCGGCTCTATCACCTCGCGTGGTGGCCGCAGCGGATGCTGCTGAATCGCGCCGATGGCGTGGTCACCGTCTCGCAGACCACAGCGGCGCTCATCCGCGAACACCACCTCACCGATCGTCCTGTCACGGTGGTGCCGAACGCCGCCGACGACGACCTCGGCCGCCCAGAACTTCCCCGGCGCAGCCCCGCCGCGAATCGGCTCGTCTACATGGGTTCGTTCATGCCCTACAAGAACGTCGACACGCTCGTGCGCGCCGTCGCCGCGCTGCCCGACCACGAGCTGCACCTCCTGAGCCGAATCACTCGAGACGAGCGCACCCGGCTCACGAGGCTCGCGCCGCAGGCGAGACTCGTCTTCCACGACGGCGTGACCGATGCCGAATACGCCGAACTGCTCGCCGGCGCCACGGCCCTCGTCACGGCCTCGCGGGCCGAGGGCTTCGGCATCCCGCTCGTCGAGGCAATGCGGCTCGGCACCCCGGTCGTCGTGAGCGACATCCCGATCTTCCGCGAGATCGGCGGCGCGGCGGCGATGTTCTTCGATCCCGACAATCCCGAGGCACTCGTGGCCGCGTTGTGGGCGCTCGAGCGCGAGGGGGAGTGGGAGCGCCGTTCGGCGGCAGCGGTCGAAGCCGCGGCGGGGTACACCTGGAGCGCGTCCGCCGAGCGGCTGCTCGATCTCATGCAGCGCACGGTCGCGCCAGGATCACGTCGGCGCCGACGCAGCGCCCGCGCCTGAACGCTCCGAGCTCAGGCCACGCGGGGCGGATTACGCCAGCAGCGCGGCGGCCATGGCCGTGAGCGTCTCGCTCGCGCCGGCGTGGATCTTCACGACGGCGCGGCTGTCGCCCTTCGTGATGCCGCGGTTCACGACGATGATGGGCAGCCGCCGCCGGCGTGCCTGCTCGATGAGCCGCATGCCCGAGTTCACGACGAGCGACGAGCCCGCGACGAGCAGGACATCGGCCGATTGCACGAGCGACGCCGCGGACTGGAAGATATCGGCCGGCACGAACTCGCCGAAGAAGACGACGTCGGGCTTCAGCACCCCGCCGCAGACGGTGCACGCGGGAATGGCCATGGCCTCGACGTCGTCGACCTGCACGTCGCCGTCGGGCGCGAGGCGGATCGAGGTGCCGAGTTCGATCTCCGGGTTCAGTTCGGTGAGCCGGTCGGCGATCGCCTGGCGCGCATAGTGCTGGCCGCAGATCACGCACAGCACGCGATCCATGCTGCCGTGGAGTTCGACGACGTGACGACTGCCCGCGCGGCGGTGCAGCCCGTCGACGTTCTGCGTGACGATGCCCGAGACGACCCCGCCCGCTTCGAGCCGTGCGAGTGCCAGGTGACCGGTGTTCGGCCGGGCGCTTCCGAAGCTGCGCCATCCGAGGTGACTTCCTGCCCAGTACCGCTTGCGCGACGTCTCGGAGGCCATGAACGCCTGCACCGTCATCGGCGTGCGCACGGGCGCACCCTCACCGCGATAGTCGGGAATGCCCGAGTCGGTGCTCACGCCGGCGCCCGTCAGCACGGCCACTCGCGCGCCCCGCATGAGGCCGATCGCCTCTTCGAGCCGGGCGTCGGTCGTTACCGGTGCTCCGGTGCCAATTGACACACGTCTCCCTTCGACGGTGGTCTGATTCTAGACGTCTCGGTTTTCCGGTATGTTTCGCGCACTGGCAAGCTGGAGGCGAGGAGACCAATGCACATCGAGCGAGTCCGCGACGCGGCATCCGACACCGTCGCCGACTACGCGCGGCTCACCGACGTGACCCTGCGGAGTGTGAACGAGCCCGAGCGGGGGCTCTACATCGCCGAGTCGGCGAGGGTCATCCGCAGGGCGATCGCCGCGGGGCACCGGCCGCGCTCGGTGCTCATGGAGGAGAAGTGGCTGCCAGGACTGCAGGAGGCCCTTGCCCCGTTCGACATCCCGGTGCACCTCGCCGACCCCGACCAGCTCGAGGCGATCACCGGGTATCGCGTGCACCGCGGGGCCCTCGCCGCGTTCGAGCGGCCTGAGCTGCCCGATCCCGCGGAGCTGCTCGCCGGGGCGCGCCGTGTCGTGGTGCTCGAGGACATCGTCGACCACACGAACGTCGGCGCGATCTTCCGCTCGGTCGCGGCGCTCGGCGCCGATGCGGTGTTCATCAGCCCTCGCTGCGCCGATCCGCTCTATCGCCGGAGCGTTCGCGTGAGCATGGGCACGGTCTTCCAGGTGCCGTGGACCCGGCTGCCCGAGTGGCCTGAGGCGGAACGGATGCTGCGCGCCCATGATTTCGCCATCGCCGCGCTCGCCCTCGCAGACGAGGCCGTCTCGCTCAGGGCCCTCGCGGCCGATCCGCCCGCCCGGCTCGCCGTCGTGTTCGGCGCCGAGGGCGACGGGCTCAGCCGGAACGCACTTGCGGCAGCCGACACGGTCGTCACGATCCCGATGTCGCACGGTGTCGACTCCCTGAACGTCGCGGCCGCCGCCGCCGTCGTGCTCTACGCGCTCAGCGCCGACGATTAGGCTCGAACGGATGTCACAGCAGTTGCCGACCCTCTCGCGCGAGCGCCGACCCGATCGCACCAAGACCTACCGGCGCCGGCGCATCGTCGTCTTCGGCTCACTCGCGGTGGTGCTCGCCCTGCTGCTCACCGGCGGCGTGTACGCGGGCAACGCGCTCGGCGCTCCGATCCCCGCTGCGCAGCCGTCGGTGTCGACTCCCGATCAGATCGTCGCACCGGCGCAACCGCTCGCACTGCCGGGCTTCGGCGGCTACGCGGTCGGAGCCGTCGGATTCGACGGCCTGCTCGCCGCGAGCCCCGACCAGTCGCTCATGCCCATCGCGAGCATCACGAAGATCGTCACGGCACTGCTCATCCTCGAGGCCAAGCCGCTCGCGACGGGTGAGGAGGGCCCCGGCATCGAGTACACCGAAGCCGACGTCGATCTCTACTGGCAGGTCGTCGCCGAGAACGGCTCGGTCGCCCCCGTCAGCGCGGGGAGCACCTTGAGCGAGCGGCAGAGCCTCGCGGCGATGCTCCTCGCGTCGGGCAACAACTACGCCATCTCCCTCGCGACCTGGGCGTACGGGTCGATGGAGGCGTTCCTCGACGCCGCCCGAGGCTGGCTCGATGAGCACGGGCTCGAGAACACCCGGCTCGTCGATTCGAGCGGTATCTCGCTCGACAACGTGAGCACGCCCGCCGAGCTCGTCGAACTCGGCGAGATCGCCCTCGCCGACCCAACGGTCTCCGAGCTCGCCGCGACGCAGAGCATCGACCTGCCCGTGATCGGCACCGTCAAGAACTCGAACAAGATGCTCGGCACCCACGGCGTCGACGGCATCAAGACGGGCACGACCGACGACGCGGCGAACCTGCTGTTCTCCGCGGACTACCCGGTCGGCTCCCAGGTCGTCACGGTCGTCGGCGTGGTGCTCGGCGGCGAGAACCACACCGTGCTCGACGAGGCCATCGCCGCCCTCCTCGACAGCATCGCGCCCGGATTCCACGAGGTCACGGCGCTCGAGGCCGGCCAGGAGCTGGCGTCGTATTCCACGGCGTGGGGCGACACCGCCCATGCACGTGCGGCGGAAGGGGCATCCGTCGTCATCTGGAGCGACACCCCGGTCGACGTCGAGGTCGTGGCCGCTCCAGTCACCGTCGCGGCGAGCGGCGCCGAGGTCGGTACGGCAACGGTGCGAGCCGGCACGCAGGAGATCCGCGTCGCGCTCGAGCTCGACGCGGCGATCGAGGATCCGGGCGCTTGGTGGCGATTGTCGAATCCCGGTGCCCTCGAAGCAGGGGCTCAGCCGCCGCGCGAGTAGGGCCCGGCATCGGGCCGCTTCGCCGTGACGAAGTCGCCCGAGGACTGGTGCCGCACCCGGCGGAGCACCCACGGCACCAGGTACTCGCGAGCCCACGCGAAGTCTTCGACGCGAGCCTGGCGCCAGGTGCTGAGGGGCAGGGGCTCGGGCTTCAGCGGCTCGAGCGAGTTCTCGACGTTGAGCGCGGCGAGCACCATGCGCGCGACCGTGTGGTGACCGAGCGAGTTGAGGTGCAGTCGGTCGGGCGCCCACATGCGCTGGTCTTGAATGGTGGTGAGCGCCCACAGGTCGGCGACGATGCAGTCGTACTTCGCGGCGATCGTACGGAGGTTCTCGTTGTAGATCGCGACCTTGCCGCGGATCCCGCGGAACACCGGGGAGAAGCCGACGTCGACGCCCGTGAAGATCACGATGGTGGCACGGTCGCGTGAGAGCCGCTCGATCGCGTACTGGAACCTGCCCGCGATCTCGTCGGGGTCGGTGCCGGGGCGGATGACGTCGTTACCTCCCGCAGAGATCGTGATGAGGTCGGGGTGCAATGCGAGCGCGGGCTCGAGCTGTTCGTCGATGATCTGCTGAATGAGCCTGCCCCGCACGGCGAGATTCGCGTAGGCGAAATCGTCGACGCCCTGGCCGAGCACCTCGGCCACGCGGTCGGCCCAGCCCCGATGGCCGCCCGGCACATTGGGATCGGGATCGCCCATGCCCTCAGTGAACGAGTCGCCGATGGCGACAAAGCGAGACCAGGGGTGCTGCTGCGTGACCATGACTCCATTGTGCACTCGTCGTGGTTCGGGGATGTCGGCCGCCTCGGGTAGCCTCGAATCCAGTGAGCACCGCGACCCCCTCCGGCCCCCTGCCGGGCACCTCGGCCGCCGAGCACCTCTCTCCGTCCTTCCCAGAGCGCGCCGCATGGGGAACGGCGAGCAAGCTGCGCGCGTGGCAGGCCGAAGCCCTCGAGCTCTACCTGGCCGAACAGCCCCGAGACTTCCTCGCTGCCGCCACGCCCGGCGCCGGCAAGACCACGTTCGCCCTGCGCCTGGCGGCCGAACTGCGCGCCCGCCGGGTGATCGACCGCATCACTGTGGTCGCCCCCACCGACCACTTGAAGCGACAGTGGGCGGATGCCGCGGCGCGCGCCGGCATCCGCCTCGACCCCGGATTCCGCAATGCCCACGGCCGCAGCGCGCGGCACTTCCACGGGGTCGTCGTGACGTACGCCCAGGTCGCCATGCGGCCGGCACTGCATCGGGAGCTCACGCTCTCGGGCCGCACCCTCGTGATCCTCGACGAGGTGCACCACGGTGGCGACGCATTGTCGTGGGGCGACGCGATCCGCGAGGCGTTCGAGCCGGCGACCAAGCGATTGTCGCTCACCGGCACGCCGTTCCGGTCCGACACCGCGCCGATCCCGTTCGTGCAGTACGAGCCCGACGCCTCCGGGGTGCGCGTCTCGAAGAGCGACTACAACTACGGCTATGCGCGGGCGCTGCACGACGGTGTCGTGCGCCCGGTGCTGTTCATGGTCTACGCCGGCCACATGCGCTGGCGCACGAGGGCCGGTGACGAGATGGAGGCGAAGCTCGGCGAGGACAACACGAAGGACATCACGTCGTCGGCGTGGCGCACGGCCCTCGAGCCCACAGGAGAGTGGATTCCGGCTGTGCTGCGCGCTGCAGACCGGCGGCTCACCGAGGTGCGGCACGGGATCCCCGACGCCGGGGGGCTCGTGATCGCGACCGACCAGTCGACGGCGCGCGCCTACGCGAAGATCCTCGAGGAGATCTGCGGCGAGCCGGTCACGGTCGTGCTCTCCGACGAGAAGGAGGCGAGCTCGCGCATCGAGGAGTTCTCGGGCAACACGAGGCGATGGATGGTCGCGGTGCGCATGGTGTCCGAGGGCGTCGACGTGCCACGGCTCGCCGTGGGCGTCTACGCGACGAGCGCCTCCACGGCCCTGTTCTTCGCGCAGGCGATCGGCCGCTTCGTGCGGGCGAGGCGGCGCGGTGAGACCGCATCGGTGTTCCTGCCGAACGTGCCCGGGCTGATGGCGCTCGCGGCGCAGCTCGAGCTCGAGCGCGATCACGCGCTCGATCGTCGAAGCGGCGATGACGACGATGATGGGCTCCTCGACGACCAGCTACTGAACGCGGCGAACCGCGAGGAACGCGCGTCCGAGGAGGCCGGACTCGGCACCTGGGAGGCGATCGGGTCCGATGCCTCCTTCGACCGCGTGCTCTACGACGGAACCGAGTTCGGCACGCTCGCAGAACCCGGCAGCGACGAGGAGTTCGACTTCATCGGCATCCCGGGGCTGCTCGAGCCCGACCAGGTCGCAGAGTTGCTGCGCCATCGGCAGTCACGGCAGTCCCGGCGCGCGGGTGAGCGCCGACGGCAGGTCGCCGAAGAGGAGAAGCCCGAACCGGTCGCCCTCTATCGCACGCTCAAGGAGCAGCGCTCGCTCCTCAACAGCCTCGTCGGCCTCTGGGCGAGGCACACGGGCGAGGCGCACTCGCAGGTGCACGCCGAGTTGCGGCGCGTCTGCGGGGGGCCTGCGGTCGCGCAGGCCAGCGTCACGCAATTGCAGGCCCGCATCGAGCTGTTGCGGCGGCGGCTCGGCAGTCGCTGAGCCGGCCGGCGGGACTCCAGGGTGTCCGCGGTCGCGGTGAGCATGGCGCGCATGGACCGCCGAACTCGCGTACTCGGTCGAGCTCGGCGGAGGGCCCTCTTTGCACGACGACGGTGCCTGATGGCTCGAATCGAACAGATTCTGCGTATCGAGGTTACTTGCCGTGCAGGATCCATGCGACAATCTTCGAACATCGAATGTTCTGCATTCCGATTTGTCAGGAGGCCCGTCGTGGCGCAGAAACCCGAACTCGACCGCGTAGACCGGGCGCTGCTGCAGGCGCTCTCCTCGAATGCACGCGCCTCGGGCGCCGCTCTCGCCGCCGAGGTGGGGGTCGCCGAGTCGACCGTATCGCTTCGGCTCCGTCGGCTGCAGGCGCTCGGCACCGTTCGCGGGTACCGCGTCGACGTCGACCTCGCCTCACTGGGCGTCTCGTTGCAGGCGCTCATCGCGATCCGGCTCGTGAAGCACGATCGCAGCGAGATCGACGCGTTCCGTGCGCAGGTGCCGCACCTGCCCGGCGTACTTGGCGTGTTCCACATGGCGGGCGCCGAGGACTATCTCCTCCACGTTGCCGCTCGCGATGCCGAGGAACTCCGCCAGTTCGTGCTCGATCACCTCACGGGACATCCGGCGGTCGCGCACACGGAGACGAATCTCATCTTCGAGCATGTTGACGGCGACGGCTGGAACCGCCTCGTCGGCTGACGCACCGCCGGCTCGTTCGGCGCTCCGAAAACCTGCCAGTTCCGCCGGGTGGGCGCCCCCCACAATGATCGCGCCGATATCGTGGCTGACGGCCGCGATCGCGGCGTGGACGCGACGGGGCGGGCGAGCGCCGAGCGGATCGCCGAGCCTCTGGTGAACGGATGGAGCACGAGTGACCGAGCAGTCGAGCGGATCGGCGGGCGAGCGCGCCAGGTGGCGCCGCTACCTCGCCGACGAGCGCGCCGAGGCTGCGGTCTACCGGGAGCTCGCAGCGCGCCGCGACGGCGAGGAACGCGAGATCCTCCTCGCCCTCGCCGCCGCCGAGGGGCGTCACGAAGCGCACTGGCTCGCCCTGCTCGGCGGCGACGACGCCGGGACACCCCGCGCCGACGTCCGCACCCGCATGCTGACCGCCCTCGCCCGTCGCTTCGGCTCGATCTTCGTGCTCGCACTCGCGCAACGCGCCGAAGCACGGTCTCCCTATGCGAACGATCCCGATGCCACGGCGGCGATGGCGGCCGACGAGCGGATCCACGGCGAGGTCGTGCGCGGGCTCGCGTCGCGTGGCCGACGCCGCCTGGCCGGATCCTTCCGCGCGGCGGTCTTCGGCGCGAACGACGGGCTCGTGTCGAACCTGGCCCTCGTGCTCGGCATCGGAGCGACCGGCGTGCCCGCCGCTGTCGTGCTGTTCACGGGCATCGCGGGCCTCCTCGCCGGGGCGCTCTCGATGGGCGCCGGTGAGTACGTCTCGGTGCGCTCGCAGCGTGAACTGCTCGAGGCATCCGCTCCCGATCCCACCGCTCGCGAGGCCCTGCCCGACCTCGACATCGACGCGAACGAACTCGCCCTCGTCTACCGCGCACGCGGCATGGGGGAGCAGGAGGCGATCGAGCATGCCGCCCTCGTCGTCGCTCGTGTGCACGCAGCGGAGCAGACCGCACCCCCCACCGAGTCGCTCGCCATCGTTCACCACGACGACGAAGCGATCGGCACGGGGCTGTCGGCCGCGGTCTCGAGCTTCCTCTTCTTCGCGTCCGGTGCGCTCATCCCGGTGCTGCCCTACCTCTTCGGCCTGACCGGTGCCGCCGCCATCGTCACGGCCACCGTGCTCGTCGGCATCGCATTGCTCGCCACGGGTGCGACGGTGGGCCTGCTCTCGGGTGCGTCTCCGCTGAAGCGGGCGCTGCGCCAGTTGGCCATCGGACTCGGGGCCGCCGCGGTCACCTACCTGCTCGGGCTCGCATTCGGCACGACGATCGCCTGAGTCAGCGCGCCGTCGTCACGAAGTCGATGAGCTCCTCGACGCGGCCGAGCAGCGTCGGTTCGAGATCGCCGTAGCCGCGCACCTGCCCGAGGATGCGCTGCCAGGCGCGGGCGATGTCGGCCTGCTCCTCGTGTGGCCATCCGAATGCCTCGCAGATGCCGTGCTTCCACTCGATGCCGCGGGGAATCTCGGGCCAGGCGTCGCGGCCGAGGCGTGCGGGCTTCACGGACTGCCAGATGTCGATATACGGATGCCCCACCACGAGCACATGCGCTCCATGCGGCCCGCGCCGTGCGGCGTCGGCGATGCGCTGCTCCTTCGATCCGGGCACGAGGTGGTCGACGAGTACGCCGACACGCCGGCCGGGACCCGGTCGGAACTCGTCGAGCACGTCGCCGAGCACGTCGACTCCCTCGAGGTACTCGACGACGACGCCCTCGATGCGGAGATCGGCGCCCCACACCTTTTCGACGAGTTCGGCGTCATGCCGGCCCTCGACGAAAATGCGGCTCGGCAACGCGACTTTCGCCGGAGCCGACGCGACGGCGAATGAGCCCGAGGCGGTGCGAAGCCGGCCGGCCGGCGCCTTGGGTTTCGGCACGACGAGCTCCACCACCTTCCCCTCGACGAGGAAGCCGTGCCCGAGCGGGAACATGCGCCGTGCGCCGAACCGGTCTTCGAGGGTCACGGTCTGCTTCTCGACGGCGACGACGGCGCCGCAGAAGCCGTTGCTCGCGAGTTCGACGACGAGGTCGCGTTCGGCCTCGACGACCGGGATCGTGCGGCGGCCGCGTGCCTTCCAGTCGCCGGCGAGCACATCGCCGCCGTACCGATCGTGGCTGATGGGGTCATGGGGCGTAGCGGGCACCGGTCGAGGCTAACGGACGCCGGCGGCCGCTGTCGTGACCGACGCGCTCACGCGACGTCGACGGGTTGCCGCTGACGAGTGCGGCGCTGCAGCAGCAGCGTCCAGATGCCACCCGCGACGGCGACGGCCGCCCCTGTGCCGAACGCCCACGGGATTCCGAATGGTCCGGCGATCAGGCCGAGCGCGATCGGTCCGAGACCGAGCCCCAAGTCGAGGGCCGCACTGGCGGTGCCGGAAGCCGCACCTCGCTGCGATGGCGTCGCTGTCGAGAAGATCGCGGAGAAGAACGCCGGAGTGCTGAATGAGACGCCGACGGCCATGATGACAACGCCGACCAGGAGCCCCACCGGGGTCTGCCAGACGGCGACGAGACCGAGCCCGGCGCCGATCACGCCGAGTGCTGCGGCACCGAGCGGGAGTGACGGCAATCGGTCGGGCACGCGCGCGAATGCGATCCTGCACACCACGACGACCGTGCCGTAGAGGAAAAGCGCAAGGCTCGCCTGGTTCAGGCCGATACGCACCGCGTACAGGGAGGCGAAGGTGAGGAAGCCGCCGATCGCGACGAGCGACGTGATGAATCCGATCGAGATCGGGATGGCGGGCCGATGGATGATCCGGCGGGGCGAGAGGTCGGGCGAGGCGTCGGCCGAGGTGTCCTCCCGGGTCTCTCCGATCAGCAGCGTCAGCGCTGCGGCGAGCGCGGCGAGCGCTGCGGCGCCCAGCCAGGCGATGCCGAATCCCCAGGCCTGCACGAGGATCTCGCCGAGCGGGGGCCCGAGCGCGATTCCGAGATAGAGGCCGAGGGAGTTGTACGAGAGCGCCTCGCCCAACCGCTTGGCCGGTGCGAGGTCGGCGAGCGCCGCGAAACCCGCGACGAAGAAGGCGGCCTCGGCCACGCCGGCGAGCAGGCGCAGTGCGACGATCACGAAGAGATCTTCGGCCAGCGCGATGAGTGCGAGGCTGACGGCGGCGAGCACTGCGCCACCGAGGAGGAGGGGCAGGCGGCCGTAGACGTCGGCGATCCGGCCGGCGAAGGGTCGCAGCACGAGCGCAGACACCGCGAACACGCCGAACGCGAACCCCGCACCGACCTCGTCGCCACCGACGGGACCGGTCACGTAGAGGGGCAGGGCGAAGATCGCCACGCCCACTGCAGTGAAGTAGGCGAGATCTGAGATCCCGAGCGCGATGAACTGGCGCGTGAAGAGCCGCTCAGTCGGCTGCCGCCGCTTCATGGTTCATCGCCCCGGAAGGTGTTCGCGGCGGATCGTGTCTCAGCCACACGCCCACTGTATTCCTGATGCGCCCGGGCGCGCCGATCTGTTCGCCTGCGCCGACGTGTTCGCCCGTCAACGGAAGTCGCGTGAGCGGCCGGGCGCCGACACGATGAGCCGTTCGAATCGATCGGCGACGAGGTTCGTGACGCCCTCGGGCGACCGCTCGAGCATGCCGCGCACGATCATCGCGGGCGCTTCGCGTGCCACTCGCCGGTATCGGTTCCACACGCCCACCCCAGCGATGACGTTGAGGGTGCCCGATTCGTCTTCGATGTTCAGGAAGGTGATGCCGCTCGCCGTCGCCGGCCGCTGGCGGTGGGTCACGACTCCGCCCACTTCGATGCGCCGGCCGGTCTCCGCGTGCTGCAGCCGATCGATGCGGATCGCGCCGCGTTCGTCGAGTCGCTCGCGCACGTGCCGGATGGGATGGTCGTCGGGGGAGATGCCCGTGGCCCAGAGGTCGTAGACGACCTGCTCGGCGGGGGTGAGCATCGGCAGCAACGGAGGCTGCACCACGACGACGGAGCCCTGCAGGTACTCGGCGCGGTCTTCTGCAGCCTCACCGGCGAGCCAGAGGGCTTCTCGGCGCTCGAGTCCGAAGCCGGAGAACGCGCCGGCTGCGGCGAGCGCCTCGAGCTGTTCGGCGCTGAGCGCCGCGCGACGTGAGACGTCGGCCATGTCGCGGTACGGCCCGCGCGCGTCACGCTCGGCGACGATGCGTTCTGCGACGGCGGTGCCGATCGACGAGACGTCGGCGAGGCCGAGCCGCACCGCGAAGGCCGCATCACGGCGATGCTCGGCGGAGCGATCGGGTGCGTGCATGTCGAACTTCCCGACGGGCGGTTGTGCGGGATCGATGCACGAGTCGAGGCCGCTTGGCGCGCGCGATCCGCGCTGCCGATCGCCAGCACCGGATGCCTCGGATGCCCCGGCCGCCGTGAATGTCCCCGCCACCCCGATCGCCTCGAGTCCCGCGTGCACGCCGGAGCGCAGGATGTCGGGCCGGAGCATCTCGACGCCGTGCCGCCTCGCGTCGGCGGTGAGCGTCTGTGGCGAGTAGAACCCCATCGGCTGGGCGCGCAGCAGCGCGGCGAGGAATGCGGCGGGGTAGTGCAGCTTCAGCCACGAGCTCGCGTAGACGAGCAGGCCGAAGCTGATCGCGTGGCTCTCGGCGAAGCCGAAGTTCGCGAAGGCCTCGATCTTCGCGTAGATCGAGTCGGCGACGTCGGGTTCGATGCCGTTGCGCTCCATGCCCGCGTAGAGCTTCGACTTCAGGCGTTCGATCTTCTCGACGCCGCGCTTGGAGCCCATCGCCCGCCGCAAGAGGTCGGCGTCGGCAGCGCTGCAGTCGCCGACGGCGACCGCCATCTGCATGAGCTGCTCTTGGAAGAGCGGCACCCCGAGGGTGCGTTCGAGCACCGGCTCGAGCTTCGGGTGCAGGTAGCTCACCTCTTCCTCGCCGGTGCGGCGGCGGATGTAGGGGTGCACCGCACCGCCCTGCACGGGCCCCGGACGGATCAGCGCGATCTCGACGACGAGGTCGTAGAAGCAGCGTGGCTTCAGGCGGGGGAGCGTGCCGATCTGCGCGCGGCTCTCGACCTGGAAGACGCCGATCGAGTCGGCACGGCACAGCATGTCGTAGACCGCGGACTCCTCTTTGGGGATGGTGGCGAGCTCCCATGTCTCGCCGGTGGTCTGCTGCACGAGGTCGAACGTGTACTGCAGCGCCGCGAGCATGCCGAGGCCGAGCAGGTCGAACTTCACGAGCCCCATCCACGCGCAGTCGTCTTTGTCCCACTGGAGTACCGTGCGGCGCTCCTTGCGGGCGTGCTCGATGGGGCACACTTCGCCGACGGGGCGGTCGGTGAGCACCATGCCGCCGGAGTGGATGCCGAGGTGGCGTGGGAAGGTGAGCACCTGCTCGGCGAGCTCGACGACGGCATCGGGGATGTCATGGTCGTCGGTCGAGACCATCGCACCCCAGCGCTCGACCTGTCGCGACCACGCGTCCTGCTGGCCGGTCGAGTAGCCGAGCGCCTTCGCCATGTCGCGCACCGCGGCCTTCGGCCGGTAGCTGATGACGTTCGCGACCTGCGCGGCGTTGTGCCTGCCGTACTTGTCGTAGACGTACTGGATGACTTCTTCGCGCCGGTCGGAGTCGAAGTCGACGTCGATGTCGGGCTCCTCGTCTCGGAGCGCGGAGAGGAACCGCTCGAAGGGCAGCCCGTAGCCGATCGAGTCGACCGCGGTGATGTCGAGCACATAGCAGACGGCGGAGTTCGCCGCCGACCCGCGGCCCTGGCAGAGGATGCCGCGGCTGCGGGCCTCGCGCACGATGTCGTACACGATGAGGAAGTAGCCGGGGAAGTCCTTCTGCTCGATGACGTCGAGCTCGCGGGCGATGCGCTCCCGCACGTGCTCGGGCAGGCCGGGATAGCGTCGTTCGGCACCCGCCCACGCGAGCTCGCGCAACCAGCTCATCGGCGTGTGGCCGGCCGGCACCTTCTGCTGCGGCAACCGCGGCTTCGCGCTCCGCAGCCGGAAGCCGAGCTCTTCGGCGAGTCGTACCGAGTGCTCCACCGCACCGGGATACCTGGCGAAGCGCTGCGCCATCTCGGCCCCGCTCCTGAGATGCAGCCCATCGGATGCCGGGAGCCAGCCGTCGAGCTCGTCGAGGCTGCGCCGCGCCCGCACGGCGGCCAGCGCGCTCGCGAGCCGGTGCTCGGACGGGCTCGCGTAGTGCACGGCGTTCGTCGCGAGGAGCGGAAGCCCCGTGCGTTCGGCGAGCTCGGCAAGGGCGTCGTTCGCCTCCTGATCGAGCGGATGCCCGTGGTCGAAGAGCTCGACGACGACGTTCTCGCGGCCGAAGAGGGCGACGAGACGGTCGAGCTCGCGCCTCGCGGCATCCGGCCCCTCGGCGGCGAGCGCTCGCCTGACGGCTCCCTTGCGACAGCCCGTCAGCACCGCCCACTCGCCGCCCGCGCGCTCACCGAGCTCGTCGAGGGAATAGACCGGACGGCCCTTCTCACCGCCCGCGAGCTGGCCTGCGGTGATCGCGGACGCGAGGCGGTGGTAGCCCTCTTCGCGGCGAGCGAGGACGAGCAGGTGCTCGCCTTCGGGGTCGGCCGAACCGTTCTGCGGCGCGGTCAGGCCGAGCGAGAGCTCGGCGCCGAACACGGTCGCCAGTTCGGGGAAGCTCTCGGCGGCCTCGGCGAAGTGCACGATGCCGTAGAAGCCGTCGTGGTCGGTCATGGCGAGCCCGGTGAGGCCGAGGCGCTGCGCCTCCTCGACGAGTTGCTCGGGCGTCGAGGCGCCGTCGAGGAAACTGAACGTCGAGTGCACGTGCAGCTCGGCGTAGGGCACGACCGGACCGGTCGGGGCCTCGAGCCCCTCAGAGGGGCGGTACGGATGGCGCTTCCGGCTCCACGCCGGACTGTCGCCGCCGTCGGCGATGAGCGGGGGCCCTCCCGGCCGCCGTGCGTCGGAGAGCTTGCGCTCGAGCTCCGACCACGGAATGGCGGGATTGTTCCAGCCCATGGCTAGTCGTACCTCGCTTCGGCCCACCAGCCCTCGTCGTCGCGCACGAGGAGCCAGGCGCATCCGTCGTCGTCGACGATCTGGAAGCGGTGCACGCGCTTGGCATGCTCGGCGTCCCACCAGCGCTCCACGACCGGCCAGGGGCCTGCCCAGGCCCGCACCGGGGCCGGCGTGCCACCGCTGACGGCGAAGACCTCGGGGGTCGCGGTGATCGCACCTCGCCCGTCGATCGCGACGGTGACCCCGCCGGAACCTTGGAGCGCGATCGGCAGTCGCTCGCGGAAGACGCTCGCGGGGGCGAGCGCGGGCAGGCTCCCGGGCCATGGCGCATCGCTCGGGCGCTCGGGGGCACGGTCGCCCCACGGCACGAGCACCTGCCGGTCGGCGAGCATGCGCCCTCCGCCGATCGTCGCGGTCACGACGCCCTCGTGCCCGAGCATGCTCTGCACGCGCGTGAGGCCGTGATGCACGCGTTCGTCGGGTCCGCCGCCCCAGAGTCCCTCTTCGTGGTTGCCGGTGGAGTCGATGCGCTCGGGCACGACCCGCAACCGCACGATGGGGGAGGCGAGCCCGCTCGCGGTGCCCGCGCCCTGCAACTGCCAGCGCACCCGGTCGACGACGTCGGCGGGCGTGAACCACTGCGGGTGCAGCCAGCTGCGGCTGGAGTGCCCGCCGCCTTCGTCGTCGAGCTCGACGCGGATGCCGGTGCACACGAGCCGCACCGCCCGCATGCGCTCGATGAACTCCTCGGCGAGCACGCGGAAGGCGAAGGCGAGCTGGTCGATGCGGTCGAGCGGCGGCTCGAACTCCTGCTGCACGGCGAACTCGGGCGGCGGCGTGCGGGCGATCACCCTGGCCTGCTCGCGCCCGGCTGCGCGGTCGTGGGCGAAGGCCCCTGCTGCGCCGAAACGCCGCCGCACATCTTCTCGCGGCAGCTCGGCGAACTCGCCGAGCGTGCGCACTCCGAGCCGGTTGAGCAGGGTCGTCGTGCGGGTGTCGGTGACGAGACCGACGGGCAGCGGGGCGATGAATGCAGCGGATGCCCCGGGCGCCACGATGCCCACGGGAGACGCCGTGGCGGCCCGCGCCGCCTGCTCGGCCGCGAACGGCCCGTCGGCGATGCCGACCCTCGCTCCGGGCACCCCGAGCTCGGCGACGGTGGTGAGCAGGGCCGCAGCCGCGGCATCCTCGCCGCCGTAGTAGCGGGCGGGACCCCTCGCTCGCATCGCGAGCGAGCCGGGGCGGATGAGCTGCACGCCCGGCACGGTCTCTTCGACCCGGCGCACGACGGGCTCGAAGATGCGCGCATCGAGCGCGGCGTCGTAGTCGAGCACCACGACCTCGGGGGAGCGGTATTGCGCCTCGCGGAGCTTCAACCCGCGGATGACCCCGTCGCGGCGGGCGGCTGCCGAGCAGGCGAAGACGAGTCCAGACCGGATGAGGGCGATCGGCTGCCCGGGATCGAGCGCACGCTCGCGGCACGCCGCGAGGATCGGCCAATCGGGGCACCAGAGCACGATCGTGCGGGAGAGCTCGGAAGTCATCCGGTGGCCCGCCGTTCGACGTCGCCGAGGGGAACCGGCTCGGCCCACTCGGGTTCGACCCGGGTCGGCAGGGTGCGCACCCGCTCGGGGAGCGGCAGCGCCTCGCCGGCAACCGCGAACCCGAGGGAGCGATCGGGCAGGAGGAGCCGCGATCGGGCACGCCGCCCGAACCCGCCTCGACCGGCGGCGCTCACGACGACCTCGCGTTCACGCAAGCGGCCGTGCCCGCGTTCGAGCCCCTGCCACTCGCTCTCTTCGAGGCCGAGTCTCGCGTCGCTGCCCGGCCACTCGCCCGCGACGAGCAGGGTCGAGCCGCGCTGGCGGAGCCTCGCCGAGAGCCGGGACGCCTCGGCGGGCGACACCCGGCCGACGGGCCGCACGGCGACCATGGGGATGACGTCGGCGAGGGCGGCGACCACGGTGAGCCATTGCCCGCCGGGATCGGGCACGAGCACGAGGCGGTCGAGCACGATGCCGAAGCGTGAGGCGGCCTCGACGCCGAAGTCGGGCAGCCCGACGACCGCGACCCAGCGCCCGCTCGCCGAGGGGGCCGCGAGCAGTGCCATGAGCAGTGTCGTCGATCCCTCGACCTGCACGACCGTGCCCTCGCGGAGGGTGCCGCCCGGCAGCACCGATTCGAATGCCGGATGCGTCGGCACGGCCTTCGAATCGAGCCGCGTCGCCTGCATGCCGCTGATTCGGGCCTGCAGCTCTTCAACACGCTCGAGCCGCGCAGGTGCGGGCGAGGCCGTGGTGAGGGGAGCGGTCATGGTCATACCCCAGTTTCGAACATATGTTCGAAGAGGGCAAGTCGGGAATGCCGACTGTCCACGTCGTGCGCACAACGCAGCCTTAACGCGAGAAGGGCCGGATCTCGATGATCCGGCCCTTCTCGACACATCGTGCGCGAGGGGGGACTTGAACCCCCACGCCCGTTAGGGCACTAGCACCTCAAGCTAGCGCGTCTGCCATTTCCGCCACCCGCGCATGTGTCTGGCCACCCGATCGCTCGGAGGCCCGAGAGAAGACATTAGCACGGATTACTGGGTGCCTCGAACGCCGGCAGGGCCCCGCTGGTCGCCGTCTGCGGTGGCGGCTAGCGTGAAGTTCATGGCCGAGTCATCCGCAGTCCAGAACCCGACCCCAGAGCTCGATGAGACGGCCGAGATCGCGCGCGACCTGATCCGCATCGACACGAGCAACTACGGCGAAGGGCGGGCGAACGGCGAGCGCGAGGCGGCCGAGTACGTCGAGGCGAGGCTCACCGCGCTCGGCCTCGCCCCGAGGCTCTACGAGCCCGAATCCCGCCGCACGAGCGTGGTGGCCAGGGTGCCGGGACGCAACCCCGCCAAGCCCGCGCTCGTGCTGCACGGCCACCTCGACGTCGTGCCCGCCGACGCCCGCAACTGGAGCGTCGACCCGTTCGCGGGGGAGATCCGCGATGGCATGCTCTGGGGCCGCGGCGCCGTCGACATGAAGGACATGGACGCCATGATGCTCACGGCGCTCGGCGACATCATCGGCTCCGGGTCGCAACCCGAGCGCGAGCTCATCGTCGCGTTCTTCGCCGACGAAGAGGCCGGCGGCGGCCTCGGTGCGAGCTGGCTCGTCGACGAGCATCCCGAGCTCTTCGAGGGCGCCACCGAGGCGATCAGCGAGGTCGGCGGCTACTCGATCGCCGTCGACGGGAAGCGCGCCTACCTCTTGCAGACGGGGGAGAAGTCGCTCATCTGGGTCCGGCTCGTCGCGCACGGGGTCGCCGCGCACGGCTCGCGCCTCGTTCGCGACAATGCGATCACGAAGCTCGCCGAGGCCGTCGCGCGGCTCGGGCGGACCGAATGGCCGGTCCGCCTCACCGACACGACGCGGGAGCTCCTCGGCGAGATCGCCGGCGTCCTCGGCGTCGATCCCGAGCGGGTCTCGCCCGATGAGCTCGCCCTCGCGACCGGCTCCGCCTCGGGATTCATCACCGCGACGCTCCGCACGACGTCGAATCCCACGCTGCTCGCGGGCGGCTACAAGCACAACGTCATCCCCGATCGGGCGGAGGCCCTCGTCGACATCCGCACGCTCCCGGGCGAGGAGGACGCGGTGCTCGCCGAGATCCGAGAGCTCCTGGGGCCCGAGATCGTCGTCGAGATCGTGCACCGCGACGTGGGGCTCGAGAGCCCGACATCCGGCGCCCTCGTAGATGCCGTGCGACGCTCGATCGCCGTGCACGACCCCGGCACCCCGGTGTTCCCCTACCTGCTCTCGGGTGGCACCGACAACAAGTCGCTCAGCCGGCTCGGCATCGCCGGCTATGGCTTCGCGCCACTGAGGCTGCCAGAAGGCTTGGACTTCCCGGCGATGTTCCACGGGGTGGACGAACGCGTGCCGCTCGACGCATTAGTCTTCGGTAGGCACGTTCTGCGGGACCTGCTCCTCGACTACTGACGGTCTCGATCCTCCGGCGTTCCGCGGAGGCGGAAGGCGGATGCCCACGTGTTCGAAGCGCTCATCCTCGGCCTGGTGCAAGGGCTGACCGAGTTCCTGCCGATCTCCTCGAGCGCCCACCTGCGCATCCTCGGCGAGTTCCTGCCCGGAGCGCACGACCCGGGGGCGGCGTTCACCGCGATCACCCAGCTCGGCACCGAGACCGCTGTCGTGGTGTTCTTCTGGCGCGACATCGTGCGTATCGTCTCGCACTGGTGGGGTTCGCTCTTCGGGAAGGTGCCGCGTAGCGACCCCGACGCACGCATGGGCTGGCTCATCATCATCGGCTCGCTCCCGATCGTCGTGCTCGGCATCCTCTTCCAAGCCGAGATCGAGACGAGCCTGCGCTCCCTCTGGATCGTCGCGACGATGCTCATCGTCTTCGGCATCGTGCTCGGCCTCGCCGACTGGGCCGGTGAGAAGCGGCGCACGCTCGACCAGCTGACCGTTCCGCACGGCGTGATCTTCGGGTTCGCGCAGGCGCTCGCGCTCGTGCCGGGCGTGTCCCGCTCGGGCGGCACGATCACGGCCGGCCTGCTGCTCGGCTACGAGCGTCCGGCGGCGGCGCGCTACGCCTTCCTCCTCGCGATTCCGGCGGTCTTCGGCAGCGGCCTGTTCCAGGTCTTCAAGAGCTGGGGGCAGCCGTCCGTATACGGCCCGATCGAGACGGCCGCGGCGACGATCCTCGCGTTCTTCGTCGCCATCGTCGTGATCGCGTTCTTCATGAACTACATCTCGAAGCGCAGCTTCCTGCCGTTCGTGATCTACCGCATCCTCCTCGGCGGCCTCATCTTCGTACTGCTCGGCACGGGAGCCATCCAAGCCTGACGAATGACGGATGCCGCGGCGCCGCGGCATCCGCCGGCGTGCGACCTCAGCGGCACGGCCGCATCACTCGCGCGGCCGCCACGGCTCGTCGCGCGGGCCCTCGCCCCGACCGTCGGCGCGACCCTCGGGGCCCTCGCCGCGTCGCCGGAGGTACCGCTCGAACTCCTGCGCGATCGCCTCGCCGCTCGCCTCTGGGGCATCGACGGCATCTCGTGCCTGCTCGAGTTGCGTGATGTAGCCGGCCATCTCGTCGTCGTCGGCGGCAAGGGCGTCAACGCCCGCCTCCCACGCCTTCGCGTCGGCCTCGAGGTTGCCGCGGGGGATGCTGAGCCCGGTGAGCTCCTCGAGCTTGCCGAGAAGGGCGAGCACCGCCTTCGGCGAGGGTGCGTTGTGCACGTAGTGCGGAACCGAGGCCCACAGCGAGACCGTGGGGATGCCCACTCGCTCCGCCTGGTCGGCGAGCACGCTGAGGATGCCGACGGGTCCTTCGTAGTTGGAGCGCTCCACGCCGAGCGCGGCCCGCACGTCGGGGTTCTCGCTCGAGGCGAACACCGAGAGCGGCCTCGTGTGCGGCGCGTCGGCGAGCATCGCGCCGAGCAGCACGATGCCCTCGACGTCGGCGGTGAGCGCCGCGTCGATGAGCTCGGCCGCGAAGCCCTTCCAACTGCGCGCCGGCTCAGCGCCGATGAGCACGTGCAGCGTGCCGGCGCCGGGGCCGGTGACGCGGTCGTCGTCGAGCTCGTCACCGCTCGGGCCGAGGATCGCGGCACCCGGCCACTCGATGCGACGGTCGCCGTCGTCACCGACGACGATGGTGGGTCGCGTGAACTGGTAGTCGAAGTAGAGTTCGGGGTCGACGGCGGCGATCTCGACCAGGCCGAGTCGCTCGACGAGCAGCCTCGCCGCTCCGGTCGCCGCCTCGCCGGCGTCGTTCCATCCCTCGAATGCCACGACGAGCAGCCTTCCGCCCTCGAATCCGGCCGGCTGAATCACTCCTGGTGCCCCGCTTCCCGCCCCGGATCTCCGGGTTCCCCTCCACAATAGGCCGTGCCCGTAGACTTGCGGGTTGTGACTACACGCCTGCCTGCCGCCGTCCTCTGGGACATGGACGGAACCCTCGTCGACACCGAGCCGTACTGGATGACCGCCGAAGAGGAGCTCGTGGGCTCCTTCGGCGGCACCTGGACCCATGAAGACGCCCTCGCGCTCGTCGGCACCGGCCTGTGGGAGGCTGCGACGGTGTTCCAGTCCTTCGGCGTCGACCTCGATGCCGACACGATCGTCGCGCGCCTCACCGGGCGCGTGAGCGAGCAGCTCGTCGCGCACGGCGTGCCGTGGCGCCCGGGGGCGCGCGAACTGCTCGAGGCGCTGCGCGAGGCATCCGTTCCCACGGCGCTCGTCACGATGTCGGTCCGGTCGATGGCCGATGAGGTCGTGGCCGCGATCCCGTTCGAGGCGTTCGACGTGATCGTCACGGGCGATTCGGTGACGGAGGCCAAGCCTCACCCCGAGCCCTACCTCACCGCCGCCGCCGAGCTCGGCGTCGACATCCGCGATTGCGTCGCCATCGAGGATTCGCCTGCCGGCGTCATGTCGGCCTTCAGTGCCGGGGCCGTGGTGGTCGGCGTGCCGAACATCCTGTCGCTCGACGACACGCCCGCGAGCGTGCTCTGGACGACCCTCGCCGGCAAGTCGGTGGCGGATGTCGCAGCGCTCGTGCCTGCACGGGAGAAGAGCCGATGAGCGAGCCGGTCAGCGAGTCCACGCACGAACCGACGAACGAGCCCAGGCATGAGAGCAGGGGCCAGCAGAGCGGCCCGTTCCGCGTGGGCGACCGCGTGCAGCTGACCGGCCCGAAGGGCCGCATGCACACGATCACCCTCCAGCCCGGTGCCCTCTTCCACTCGCACAAGGGCCCGATCGCGCACGACGATCTCATCGGGCTGCCAGACGGCTCCGTCGTCGCGAACAAGGTCGGAATCGAATACCTCGCCCTCCGGCCCTTGCTCAGCGACTTCGTCATGTCGATGCCGCGCGGCGCGGCGATCGTCTATCCGAAGGACGCGGCGCAGATCCTCGCGCAGGCCGACATCTTCCCCGGCGCCACCGTCGTCGAGGCCGGAGTGGGCTCCGGCGCGTTGTCGCTCTGGCTGCTTCGCGGGATCGGCCCCGCGGGTCGCCTGCTCTCGTTCGAGCGCCGTGAGGAGTTCGCCGATGTCGCGCGCGGCAACGTCGCAACCTTCCACGGCGCCGACCCCGAGAACTGGTCGATCACCCTGGGCGACCTCGCCGAGGTGCTGCCCGACCTGGCGCCCGAGGCATCCGTCGACCGCGTCGTGCTCGACATGCTCGCGCCGTGGGAGTGCCTCGACGTCGTCTCGACGGCGCTGAAGCCGGGCGGCGTGCTGCTCTGCTACATCGCGACCGCCACGCAGCTCTCCCGGGTCGCCGAGGCGATCCGGGCGACGGGGGAGTACACCGAGCCGAGCTCGAGCGAGACGATGGTGCGCGGCTGGCACGTGCAGGGGCTCGCGGTTCGGCCCGACCACCGCATGATCGCGCACACCGGATTCCTCATCACCGCCCGCCGCCTCGCGCCGGGCACGGTGCTGCCCGAGCTCAAGCGCCGTCCATCGAAGACCGAGTTCAGCGACGAGGATTTCGAGGCGTGGACCCCGGGCGCCCTCGGCGAGCGATCGGTCAGCGACAAGGCGTTGCGCAAGCGCGTCAGGGCTGCGGATGCCGCTGCCGAGCGCTCCCGTGCGGGGAACGGCCCGGGCACCGAACCCCCGGCCGAAGCCGGGTAGGCTTTCAACGACTTTTCACCGCCCCCGCGACCATCGAAGAATCGAGGATCAGTGCGCTCGTCTCTCGCGCTCATCGCCACCGCCGGCCTCGTCGCCGTCGCGCTCTCCGGTTGCGCCGCCGCGCCTGCACCCCAGGCTTCGGCGGGCGACTCGTCCGATGCCGTCACCGTGTCGGGCAAGTTCGGCGAGGCACCGAAGGTCGATTTCCCGACGCCGCTGTCGCCGGGCGAGACGCAGTGCACCGAGGTCATCGCAGGCGAAGGGGAGCTGCTCCAGGAGGGCCAGCTCGTGCTGCTCGGCGCGTCGTTCTTCAATGGCACCACTGGTGAGGAGCTGCGGGCCATCGGCTACGACGACCAACCAGCGCCGCTCGCACTCGGCGGTGAGAAGACGGCGATCGCCTTCACGAAGGGCCTGAGTTGTGCCCGAGAGGGTTCCCGCGTCGTGATCGTGGCTCCCTCGGAAGAGATCATCCCCCCGGGTGAAGATCCGGAGAGTGCCAAGGGCGGCGACAGCATCGTGGCGGTGTTCGACGTGCAGCGCGCGTTCCCGGGTCACGCCAATGGAACGCCTCAGCTCACGCGCGACGGGTTCCCGGCAGTCGTACTCGCGCCCGACGGTCGACCAGGAATCACCGTGCCGAAGGGTGATCCGCCGACGAAGAAGGAGTCCGAGGTCGAGGTGCTGAAGCGGGGCGCCGGTGGGGTCGTCGAAGACGGCGACACGGTCGTCGCGCAGTACACGGGAGTAACTTGGGCCGACGGAAAGGTCTTCGACTCGAGCTGGAAGAGCGGCACGCCGGTGACGTTCACCGTCGGTACCGGCGAGGAGTCACAAGTGGTTCCTGGCTTCGCGAAGGCGATCATCGGGCAGAAGGTCGGCTCCCAGGTCGCCGTGATCGTGCCGCCGTCCGAAGGCTACGGCGACCAAGCCAGCGAAAAGATCCCGGCCGGCTCCACCCTGTTCTATGTCATCGACATCCTGGGTACCTACTGAGCCCGTGCAGGCAGCCATTGCCCGCCCGCGGGCCAGTATGATCGCACGTGTGGCTGGTGGAGGGGGCAAGGGCGATTCGAGGATCCCGGTCGAGGATCGTCTCTTCAGTCTCGTGCTCGCGTTGCTCGCAACCGAGACCGGGCTGCTGAAGGCCGAGATCCTCTCGACGGTGCGTGGCTATGCCGAGCGTTTCGACACCTCGGGGCAGAACGCCAACCTCGAGCGGCAGTTCGAGCGCGACAAAGACGACATCCGCGAGCTCGGCATCCCGCTCGAGACCGTGGAGTCGCCCGATCGGCCCGGCGACAACCAGGCCCTGCGATATCGCATCCCGAAGGGGCAGTACGACCTGCCCGACGAGGTGCGCTTCACTCCCGACGAGCTCGCGCTGCTCGGCCTCGCCGCAGAGGTCTGGCGCGAGGCATCCCTCTCGGCCGACTCCCAGCGCGCGCTCACCAAGCTGCGCTCGCTCGGCATCGAGCCTCGTGACCCCGTCATCGGCTATGCGCCGAGGCTCCGAGTTCGGGATGCCGCGTTCGAACCGCTCCGCCAGGCACTCGACCGTCGCCAGACGGTGCGATTCCGGTACTTCAAGCCCGGGGAGCCCGAGGCGAGGCTCCGCACGGTCAATCCGCTCGCGGTCATCCTCCACGAGAGCCGTTGGCATCTGCACGCGTTCGACCTCGACGCCAACGGCCCCCGCACGTTCCTGCTCTCCCGCATCATCAAAGCGGTGACTCCGGTCGCCGGTTCCACGTTCGAGGCGCCGCCTGCCGGCATCCAAGACCGGGTGATCGCCGAGCTCAACGAACTCCGGTTGCGGAACAGTGCCGACCTCGCGGTCACCGCCGGTAGCGACGCCGAGGTGCGACTCGGCAAGCGAGCCGTCGAGGGCGACGAAGACGCCGGCGTCATCCGGCTCCATTACACGGATGCCGCAGTGCTGGCCGATGAGCTCGCCGCCTACGGTCCCGAGGTGCGCGTGCTCTCACCCGAGTCATTGCGTGAGGCGGTGCGCGAGCGCTTACGCGCCGTCGCCGCGGCCCACCGCGACGGCGTGGAGGAGGCATCCTGATGGCCAAGCGCACCAAGCCCCTGAAGGCGCCCGACAAGCTCGTCTTCCTGCTCTCGTTCGTGCCCTACCTGCTCGAACAGCGGGTCGTCGACGTGGCGGAGGCCGCCCAGCACTTCGGGATGACCGAAGAAGAGATCCGCGATGCAGTGCGTCTCATCGCAACCTCGGGCCTGCCCGGCGCCACGGGCACCTACCAGCCGAACGATCTCTTCGACATCGACTGGGACTCGTTCGAAGACGATGACGTGATCGTGATCGTGCACCATGTCGCGATCGACGACGCACCGAGGCTCTCGGCGCGTGAGGCCGCGGCGCTCATCGCGGGCCTGCAATACCTCTCGGCTTCGCCCGAGAACGCGAGCAGCGCCTCGCTCGCCTCGCTCATGGCGAAACTCACGGCGGGGGCCTCCGCAGCACCAAGTCGACTCGCCGTTGCCGAGACCGAGGCCGACTCGTCGCTCGCCGTCATCCGCAGCGCGGTGACCGGCGGCCGACAGCTCGAGTTCGACTACCGCAACGCACTCGGGCAGGCGGGTCGCCGTCGCGTCGATCCGTTGCGCATCCTCTCGCAAGACGCCGACTGGTACCTGCAGGCCTACTGCCACACGCGCGAAGACGTGCGCAACTTCCGCGTCGACCGCATGAGCGGTCTCGCGGTGACCGAAGTGCCGATCGACGACCATTCCGATCGTGAGGTGCCTGACACGCTCTTCCAGGTCTCGGACTCCGACCTCGACGTCGTCGTCGACGTCGCCCCCGAGACGATTCCGTTGCTCGCCGATTACCTCGCCGACTCCACATCCGTCGAGGTCGACGGGCGGATGCGGGTGACGCTGCGGCTCGCCCACGTGCATGGGTTGAAGCGGCTCGTCGCGGGCCTGCCGGGCCTCGTCACGGTCGTCGCACCGGCCGAGGCGCGCGCCGTCGTAGCCGAGTGGGCGACCGCCGGACTCGCGGGATATGGTGACGAGGCGCCCCCGCTCGGCGACGAGAACGGCGCGGAGACCCCCGACAGGTAGACTGTCGTCACCCATCCTCCGAGAAACGGACGAACACCTATGTGGCAAGGCTTCACTGGTTGGCACGCGCTGATCATCCTCGTGGTCATCCTGCTGCTCTTCGGCGCGCCCAAGCTCCCCGCGCTCGCGCGCAGCCTCGGCCAGTCGATGAAGATCCTGAAGAGCGAGGTGCGCTCCGACAAGGTTGACGGCGAAGCGCCCGCCGCAGGCGACGCGCCGGCCAGCTCCGAAGAGCCGGATTCCGGCAAGAAGTCCTGACTCCGGTGACCGCGGTGAAAGATCGCGGCGAGAAGAACCGCGAGAAGCGGATGTCGCTCGGTCAGCATCTGATCGAGCTGCGCAAGCGCCTCTTCATCTCCGCGATCGCAATCGTCGTCGGCGCAGGCCTGGGCTGGTGGCTCACCGACCTGTTCGTCTGGAAGGCGATCCAGGAACCCGTGCAGCGCGTTGCCGATGCGCAGGGCTCCGACACGGCGATCATCTTCCCGACGATCTCGAGCGGGTTCGACCTGCTCCTGCAGATCGCGTTCACGCTCGGTCTCGTGATCTCGAGCCCGGTGTGGCTGTACCAGATCTTCGCATTCCTCGTGCCGGGGCTGAACAAGCGTGAACGCCGCTTCACGCTCGCCTTCTTCGCGACGGCGATCCCGCTGTTCTTCGCGGGCTGTGCCGCCGGATGGTTCGTGCTGCCGAACATCGTCAAGCTCATGACGGGCTTCGTGCCCGAAGGTGCATTGTCGCTCCTGACCGCGAAGGAGTACATCGACTTCGTCCTGAAGCTCGTGGTCGCGATCGGCGTCGCCTTCGTCGTGCCGGTCTTCATCGTGCTGTTGAACGCCGCGGGCATTCTCAGCGCCGCGGCGATCATCAAGTCGTGGCGGGTCGCGATCCTCGTGATCGTGCTCTTCACGGCCATCGCGACGCCGTCGGCCGACATCGTGTCGATGTTCATGCTGGCGATCCCGATGATCGCGCTGTACTTCGCGGCGTGGTTCATCGCCCATTTGCACGATCGCCGTGTCGAACGGCGGAACGCCCGCGAATTCGGGGCGGCTGTCTAGGCTGGAGGGGTGATGAGCCTCTCGCCGTCCGAGCGCTACGCGCTTTCGCGTCAGGAACGCCGCCAGCCTCGGCTCGCCGAGTTCGCCGCCGGGCTCCGGTTCGAGCTCGACCCGTTCCAGCGCGCGTCGTGTGCGTCGCTCGACGAGGGGCGCAGCGTGCTCGTCGCCGCGCCCACCGGTGCCGGCAAGACGATCGTGGCCGAGTTCGCCCTGTACCTGGCGATGCAGGCCAGCCACGAGAAGGTCTTCTACACCACGCCGATCAAGGCGCTCAGCAACCAGAAGTACCAGGAGTTCGTCGACACATGGGGTGCCGACAAGGTCGGCCTGCTCACGGGCGACACGAACATCAACTCAGGTGCGCGCATCGTGGTGATGACCACCGAGGTGCTCCGCAACATGCTCTACGCCGACTCGCCACTCCTCGATCGGCTCGCATACGTGGTCATGGACGAGGTGCACTACCTCGCCGACCGGTTCCGCGGTGCCGTCTGGGAAGAGGTGATCATCCACCTCCCCGAAGCGGTGCGACTCGTCTCGCTCAGCGCGACCGTGTCGAACGCCGAGGAGTTCGGTGACTGGTTGCAGGCCGTGCGCGGTGACACCGACGTGATCGTCTCCGAGGAGCGTCCGGTGCCACTCGAGCAGCATGTGCTCGTGAAGGCGAAGCTGCTCGACCTGTTCGATTCTTCAGGCCCGGTGGCCACGCACCGGGTGAACCCCGAACTGCAGCGCCTCGCGAGGGCCGGCGGTCGCTCGATCACGGCGCGCTCCGAGCGCGGCCGTCGCGGCGGCGATCGGGGGCGGTACCACCAGCCAGGGCAGGGCAGCGGCCGCGCCGACCGGCCCGAGGTGGTCGCGCTCCTGCAGGGCAAGAACCTGCTCCCCGCGATCGTGTTCATCTTCTCGCGGGCGGGCTGCGATCAAGCTGTTCGCCAGGTGCTGCAATCCGGCATCCGGCTCACTGAATCGCACGAGCGCGCCGAGATCAAGGCGATCGTCGAGGAGCGGGCACGGATGCTGCGCGACGAGGATCTCGCCGTGCTCGGCTACTGGGAGTGGCTCGAAGGCCTCGAACGGGGCGTCGCGGCGCACCACGCGGGCATGCTGCCGGCCTTCAAGGAGATCGTCGAGGATCTCTTCCAGAGAAAGCTCCTGAAGGTCGTCTTCGCGACCGAGACGCTCGCCCTGGGCGTCAACATGCCGGCGCGCTCGGTCGTGCTCGAGAAGCTCGAGAAGTTCAACGGCGAAGCGAGAGTGCCGATCACACCGGGGGAGTACACCCAGCTCACCGGCCGCGCCGGCCGGCGCGGCATCGATGTCGAGGGGCACTCGGTGATCCAGTGGGTCGACGGCCTCGACCCCGAGTCGGTCGCCTCACTCGCGTCCCGGCGAAGCTATCCGATGAACTCGAGCTTCAAGCCGACGTACAACATGGCCGTCAACCTCATCGACCAGTTCGGACGCGAGCGCACTCGCCAGATCCTCGAACTCTCGTTCGCGCAGTTCCAAGCCGATCGTGCGGTCGTCGATCTCGCCCGCACCCTGCGCAAGCAGGAGGAGTCGATGGTCGGGTTCGAGGAGGCGATGCGGTGTCACCTCGGCGACTTCGGCGAGTACGCGGCCTTACGGCGGCGCATCGGCGAGCTCGAGCGGCAGGCGTCGAAAGGCAATCCCTCGCACGGCCAGCGCGAGCGGATGCAGCGTGAGCTGACCGCTGCACGCAAGGCGATGCGCGCGCACCCGTGCCACGGCTGCGCAGAGCGCGAGCAGCACGCACGGTGGGCCGAGCGATGGTGGCGACTGAAGCAGGAGCACGAGCAGTTGTCGCGGCAGATCCGCACCCGCACCGGGCAGGTCGCCAAGCGCTTCGACCGGGTCGCCGAGGTGCTCGAGTCCCTCCGGTACCTCGAGTACGACAAGCACGGCGCCCTCGTGTCGACCTCCGCGGGTCGCATCCTGAAACGCATCTACGGTGAGCGCGACCTGCTGGTGGCGGAATCGCTGCGGCGCGGGCTGTGGGACGGCCTCGACACCGCGGGCCTCGCCGCGATGGCCGCCGCGCTCGTCTACGAGCCGCGCCGCGACGACCGCGGCGAGCAGTACCGATTGCCGCGCGCCGGCTTCCGTGAGGCGTTCGAGCGAACGCTCGACGTCTGGAGCGAGCTCGACCAGCTCGAACGCGAACATCGGCTCGCGGGCAGCGAGCAGCCGTCGCCGGCACTCTCGTCGGCGATGTACGCGTGGGCGCGCGGGGCCGCGCTGGGCAACGTGCTCGACGACACCGAACTCGCCGCGGGCGATTTCGTACGCCTCACGAAGCAAGTGGTCGACCTGCTCGATCAGGTGTCGATCGTCGCCGACGCCGAGCTCGGTGCGACCGCTCGAGCCGCCATCGACACGGTGCGCCGTGGCGTTGTGGCGTACGGCTCGCTGGGCTGATCACACCCGCTGGTCGCCTAGGCTGAACGAGTGCCCGAGAAACTCCAGCGTCCTGTGCTGCCGACTTGGGCCGCCGTTCTCGTTGCTGTCGCCGGCGGCACCGTCTACGACCTCGGCTTTCCCGGCGCGAGCGTCTGGCCGCTCGCATTCCTCGGCATTGGGCTCGCACTGGTCAGCCTGATCGGCCGTACCTCATGGTCGGCGCTGCTCGTGGGCTTCGCCTTCGGCCTCACGTTCTACCTGCTGCAGGTGTCGTGGACCTCGCTGTACCTCGGCCCGGTGCCGTGGCTCGCGCTGTCGTTCCTCGAATCGACGTTCGTCGCGGCGGGCGCGGTGCTGATCGCGCTCGCGTACCGGTGGCTGCCGCAGGCGAGTCCGTCACGGTGGGTGCGACTGATCTGGCTGCCACTGCTCGTTGCGGGCCTCTGGTGCGTGCGCGAAGCCGCGACGGGATCGGTGCCCTACGGCGGCTTCCCCTGGGGCCGTGCGGCGCTCAGCCAGTCCGAGAGCCCGTTCGCCGACGTGGTCTCCTGGATCGGGTCGACCGGACTCAGCTTCGTGATGGTCGCGATCGTGGCCGCGCTGATCGAGTGGGTGCGACTGCGAGGATGGCGCGACCTGCGCACCGCCGTGCCGGCTGCAGCGGTCATCATCGTCGCGATGGTGCTCCCCGCGTGGCCGACGACGCCCAACGGAGAACTCACGGTGGCGAGCGTGCAGGGCGATGGCCCGGCCGGATACTTCGACGAACGGTCACCCGGAGACGTCCTCGCCGCGCAGCTCGACGCGACCGAACCGATCCTCGACGAGTCGGGCATCGACGTGCTCCTGTGGCCCGAGGGCGGCTCAGACGTTGATCCGATGCGAAGCACGGAGACCGCGCGCATCTTCGATTCACTGAGCGCGCGCCTCGATGCACCCGTGATCCTCAATACCGTGACGAGCCTCGACGAGAAGTTCTTCAACACCTCGCTGCTCTGGCGCGCAGGAGAGGGGGCGGTCGCGAGCTACGACAAGCAGAATCCGGTGCCCTTCGGGGAGTACATCCCCGATCGATGGTTCTACGAGTCGCTTGCCCCCGACCTCGTCGGGCTGATCCAGCGCGGCTATACCCCCGGCACCACCCCGCCCGTCTTCGATCTCGGTGATGCCGTGACGGGCCTCGCGATCTGTTTCGACGTGATCTATGACGAGCTCATCTGGCAAGGGGCGCGCGAGGGCGCCGAGCTCTACATGTTCCAGACCAACAACGCCGATTTCCGCGGCACTGACGAGAACGAACAGCAACTTGCCATCGCGCGGCTCCGCGCGATCGAGACCGGGCGCTCCGTCGTGAACATCTCGACGGTCGGCACGAGCCAGGTGATCGATCCGACGGGGCGCACCATCGATTCGCTGCCCGCCTATGAAGAGGGGGCGATGGTGACCGAGGTCGAGCTTCGTGAAGGCCTGACACCCGCGGTCGCGATCGGCGGAGGCATCCCGTTCCTCGTCATCATCGGCGCGCTGGGCGGGCTGATCGCCGCGGCAGTGCTCGCGAAACGGCGAGCAGCCGCGGCGTGGTTCGCGTCTACGCGCCGATCTTCTGCTGACCCCGACGGGCGCGCAGGTAGTTGAGCCGCTCCTCGAGCAACTCTTCGAGTTCGGCGCGCGTGCGGCGCTCGAGCAGCATGTCCCAGTGGGTTCGGGCGACCTTCTCACCCGAACGGTCGATCTCGACCGGCTTGGAGTCGACGAGCAGCGTCGCGGCTGCACCGCAGAAGCGGCACTCCCACGTCTCGGGGAGCTCAGCCTCGGTCGAGAACGTCATCACCGTCTCGCGGCCGCACACCTCGCAACGGTAGGTGTAGTCGGCGCGGTCGGCGAACACTACGCCGTCCTCGCTCTGCAGGCTCTGGGCGCCGATTCGCATGCCCCGAAGGCTCCTGTCCGCCATGGCGTACTCCTCTCGATCCTCTTCAGGTATAGACGATCAAGCTGGGCATTCCCTTGCCGCAGGCTGATGGATTGCCGGGGAATTCTCAGCTTCGAGAGGAAATAACCTCGAGCGCGACGTCGGGGCGGTCAGTGACGAGTCCATCGATGCCGAGGTCGAGCAGTCGTGCCATGTCAGCGCGTTCGTTGACGGTCCAGACGTGCACCTCGCTGCCGGCCCGTTGCACCGCCTCCACGAAGCGGGGTGTCACGAGCCGAATCCTGCCCGAGCGCTCGGGAATCTGCAGGGCACCTGCACCGCGCAGCGCGCGAACGAGTCGAGCATCCGGCCCCGCGAACACCGCGATGCGGGCACGGATGACGCCGGCGCTGCCGGCCGACGTTGCGACGCCCGGTACGAGCGACGCGAGCCGGAGCCGACGCCGCTCTGAGAAGCTCGTGAGCAGCACGCGGGACTCGGCGCGAGTGCGTATGACGGCTGAGACGACAGGCTCCACCGCCCGCTCGACTTTCACATCGATGTTGAATCGCGTCTCGGGGAACGCGTCGAGCGCCTCTTCGAGCGAGCAGAAGCCCTGGCCTCGACCGAGATCGACGCGGCCGAGCTCTGCCATCGCCAGTTGCGCCACCGTGATGTCTCGACCGGCCACGCGCAGGAGCGACGGGTCATGAGCGACGACCGCCGTTTCGTCGCGACTGACGTGCACATCGGTTTCGATGTACTGCACGCCGATGGCGACGGCCTTCTCGAACGCGAGGAGCGTGTTCTCAGGCGCGTCGACCGCGAAGCCGCGATGGGCGAGCACACGCGGCCCGATCGGTTCGAAGTACGTGGACGCCACGCTCGGCGTCAGCTCCTGGGCGGCGAGGAGTCATGCGGGCCGTCTTGCGACGGCACGAACGCTCGCCCGATGCCCTTCAGCGCCTCGGTGAGCTCGCTCGGCACGATCCAGAGCTTGTTCGACTCGCCCTGCGCGATCTGGGGGAGCATCTGCAGGTACTGGTACGCGAGGAGCTTGGGGTCGGGATCGCCTTGGTGAATGGCCTCGAAGACCTTGAGGATCGCCTCCGCCTCACCCTGAGCTCGAAGGACTGCCGCTTGCGCGTACCCCTCGGCCTGGAGGATGGCGGCCTGGCGGGCGCCTTCTGCAGTGAGGATCGCAGACTGCTTGGTTCCCTCCGCGGTGAGGATCAGCGCGCGGCGGTCGCGCTCGGCGCGCATCTGCTTCTCCATCGAGTCCTGAATAGAGTGGGGCGGGTCGATCGCCTTGAGCTCGACTCGGGAGACGCGGATGCCCCACTTGCCGGTGGCTTCATCGAGCACGACGCGAAGCTGCCCGTTGATGTTGTCGCGCGACGTGAGCGCCTCTTCGAGATTCAATCCGCCGACCACGTTTCGGAGTGTCGTGGTGGTCAGCTGTTCGACCGCACCGAGATAGTTGGCGATCTCGTACGTCGCAGCCCTGGCATCCGTGACCTGGAAGTAGACGACGGTGTCGATCGACACGACCAGGTTGTCTTCGGTGATGACCGGTTGCGGAGGGAACGAGACGACGGTCTCGCGCATGTCGACGAGCGGGCGCACCCGATCGATGAACGGCACGAGGATGTTCAAGCCCGGCATGAGGGTCTTGTGATAGCGACCGAGCCGCTCGACGACGCCGGCGTAGGCCTGCGGGATGATGCGGATCGCACGAACCAGGACGACAAGGACGAAGATCCCGACGACGATCAGTAGCGCGATGACGAAGATCTGGCCGACGAATCCCTCGATGCCGATCATGGTGAGCTCCTCTGCGGTTGAACGAACGGCGGCTTCAAGCGCTTTCGCGCTCGGCGGGAACGATGACGACGGTCGCGCCGTCGACGAGGACGACGCGAACGGATGCCCCGGTGTCGACGAGGCGTTGGGCCGCTTCGGGTGCGAGCCGCGCCGTCCACGTCTCGCCGTTGGCAAGCTTGACGAGCCCGGTCGTGTCCGCGACGGGGGAGACGACCCGCCCCGACATCCCGTGCAGTGCGGCGATGTTGCTCAGTGCCGGGTCTGCCCCTCGGCGCATGTAGCGGAGCATGACGGGGCGGATGGTGAGGAGGAGCAACACCGAGACGCCGGCGGCGACGAGGAACTGCACCCACCATTCCCAGCCGAGGAGATTCGCGCCGAGACCGGCGACCGAACCGAAGGCGATCATGAGGAAGGTGAACTCGAGCGTCAGGAGTTCGATGATCACGGCGATCAAGATCAGGATGAGCCATGCGATCCAGACGTACTGGGTGAGGTCCACCACCATGCGATCGCCCCTTCGACATCCTCTGTGTTGAACCTATCACCGGGGGGTCGGGCGGCATGCCTACGCGTTCGGCGTGCTGCGCTCGATAGGCACGACGACTGCGGTCGCACCGTCGATGCCGGTGACGAGCACGCGCTCGCCCACGGAGACATCCGACTGCTCGGTGATGGGGGAGAGGCGAGCCGTCCAGACCTCTCCATTCTGGAGACGAACCTGGCCGCCCGTTGGGGTGACTGTGCGCACCGCCGATCCATCGGCACCGATGAGCGCGTCGACATTGCTGCGCGCCGGATCGCCGCCACGGCGGAGCAGCCTCAGCAGCGGCGGCCGGAGGGCCAGGATGAGCACGACGGAGACGACCGCTGCAATGAGGAACTGTGCCCACCAGGGGATGCCGAACAGTCCGGAGAGGAGCCCGGCGACGCTGCCGAGGGCCATCATCAGGAACGTCATCTCGAGCGTGAACACCTCGATCGTGGCGAACGCGAGGATCAGGACAAGCCAGACGATCCAGGCGTACTGGGTCAGCACATCCAATTGCTCTCCTTCGCACCCGCCCTCTTCCGAAACTAGCAGTGCGGAACTCGAGACGGGGGAGTTGATAGTCTCGGTTCGGCGTCCTGCCCACGGGACCGAGGGTCCCATTTCCGAAGCTTCGAGGAGTCGACTCGTGACCAACCCACTCGCCCCCGATTCGCTCGCCGGGCGTGTCGCCCTCGTGACGGGTTCATCGCGCGGCATCGGCGCCGACACGGTGCGCTACCTCGCCGGAGCTGGTGCCGCCGTCGTCGTGAACTTCCGCAACAAGGAGGCCAGGGCCGCGAAGCTCGTCGACGAGATCGTCGCTGCCGGCGGCCGGGCGATCGCGGTGGGTGCCGACCTGACGGATCCTGCATCGGTCGCTGCGATGTTCGAGCGCACGGTGGCCGAGCTCGGTCCCATCGACATCCTCGTCTTGAATGCCTCGGGCGGCATGGAGTCGGGCATGGGGGAGGACTACGCGATGCGCCTCAACCGCGACGCGCAGGTGAACGTGGTCGACGGAGCACTCCCGCATCTCGCCGATGGCGCTCGCATCGTGTTCGTCACAAGCCACCAGGCGCACTTCATCCGCACGACGCCGACGATGCCCGAGTACGAGCCGGTCGCGCTGTCGAAGCGTGCTGGTGAAGACGCACTGCGGGAGAAGATCCCCGCCATCGAGGCGGCCGGATTCGAGTTCGTGGTCGTCTCCGGCGACATGATCGAGGGCACGATCACCGCGACCCTGCTCGAGCGAGCGAACCCCGGCGCGATCGAGGCTCGCAAGCAAGACGCGGGTCGTCTCTTCAACGTGGCGGAGTTCGCCGCCGAGGTGGCCTCCGCCGCGGTGGAGCCGGTGCCGTCCGAGCACACGCGCTATGTGGGGGACACCTCGGGGTTCAACCGCGAGGTGTGACCCTCTGACGTGATGAGGCCGGCCCGGAGCATCCGGGCCGGCCTCATCGTCGTTCGCCTGGAGTCACACCGTCGCCGGCGCGCCGCGACCGAACGTGAACGCCCGCACGATCTGCATGATGCCGAGCACGATGAGGCTGATGCCGGCGATGATGAACAACACGATGGCGGCCCAGAGCGGCGAGAAGAGCAGCACGATTCCGGCGATGATGCTGAGGATGCCGAAGAAGATCGCCCACCCTCTCGACGGGGCATCGCCGAGCTGCGCGAGGGCGACGACGCCCTCGACGATCCAGAGGACGCCGATGAGTACGCCGATGAAGACCGCGAGGAAGACGGCTGTCGCGGCGAGATTGGCGAAGGCGAGGATGCCGCCGACGAGGAACAGGATGCCGAGGATGATGTCCATGGCCCTCGCGCCGCCGGAGATGCCCTTCGAGAAGATGCCGAGACCCAGGTAGGCGATGCCGGCGATCACGAGGTAGATCGCAAGCATCACCGTGAGCACCACAGCGGAATCCTTCGGCCAGAACGTGATCAAGAGGCCGATGATGAGCGCCGTGGCACCGGTGATGCCGAGCGTCGTGCGCACCGTGTTGATGGCCTGCTTGGACAGGCTCGAGGCGTCGAGAGAGAACGAGGCGAACATCGCGTTGGGCTGCGGAGTAGACATGGAGTGTCCTTTCTGGCAACGATGACGTGCGGGATCAGGGTATTCCTCACAATCGGCTGGGTGTTGGATGTGTCCCGCGAGTCTTGGCGCCTCCTGATGCGACTCATGCCCGCGTAGGGTCGATGCAGACGACCGCTGCGATCTGCGGAGGGATCCGGGGGCGATATTGCGGAGGTGCTCGATGAAGGCGGTGATCCTGCACATCGACGAGTGCGCAAACTGGGCAGAAGCAGGCCGAAGCCTCCGCGCGGCCCTCGACGCGACCGGGCACGGCGACGTCCCCATCACCTACACCCTCCTCGATTCCCCTGATGAGGCGGAGCAAGTTCCATTCGCAGGTTCGCCGACGATCCTCATCGACGGCGCCGACCTCTTTCCATCCGGCGGACGCACCAGTGACCTCGCGTGCCGGGTGTACAAGACGCCCGACGGCCTCGCTGGTCGACCCACGCGAGAACAGCTCGAACAGGCCCTGGCCGCTCGCGATTGACGTCGGGGGAGACGGACTCGGGCTCAGACCTCTTCGTCGAGCAGTTGTACGAGCGCGGCGAGGTCTGTTTCGAGGCTGTGCTGGACATCCTGTCCGAACTGGAGCGCCGCAGCGGAAGAATACGCCGTCGTATGGGCAACTTGAATCATGCGAAGCCAGCCTCTTCGGATGACCGCCGGACGCTCATCGCAGCACGGCGGCGACCGCGCTGATCTCGACGAGCGCGCCGGGCACGCCCAGCCCGGCGACACGCGCCGCGGTCACCAGAGCCGGTTCATCGGACGCGAGTTCGGATGCGATCGCGCCGTACCCCGCCGCAAGATCGACGCCGTCGACGAAGAGCACCGTCCACTGCACGACGTCGCCGAGCGTCGCGTCGGCCGCTTCGAGCGCGGTCTTCGCGTTCTCCAGGGCGCGTGCAGACTGCACGGCAACGTCATCCCCGCCAACGAGCGAGCCATTGACGTCGACGGCATTCTGACCGCCGACGTAGATGGTGGTTGCGCCAGGCGGCACGATGGCCACGTGGCTGAAGGCCGGGCTCGAGACGAGCCCTTCGGGACGGATGCGCTGGATGGCTGCCATGCCCGTACGATCGCACGGACCACCGACACCGGGGCTCCGCCAGACCCGGCGTACACTGACTCGCATGTCGAGACGGCCGACCAGCATGAGGGCCGTCGTCTATGACCAGTACGGCTCACCCGACCAGCTGAGAGTCGAGGAGGTTCCGATGCCGTCGCCGGGCGCGAAGCAGGTGCTCATCGAGGTCGTCGCGACATCCGTCAATCTCTCGGACTGGGAGAGTCTGACCGGAAGCCCGGCATACGCGCGATTCGGGGGACTGCGAACCCCCGCGCATCGGGTTCTCGGGTCGGACATCGCCGGGCGGGTCGCAGCAGTCGGCTCGGACGTCACCGGTGTCGTCGTCGGCGACGAGGTCTACGGAGACAATCTGGGACTCATGGGCGGTTTCGCCGAATACGCGGTGGCACCCGAAGCGGCGCTCGCACGCAAGCCTCGGGAGTTGACGTTCGCTGAGGCCTCCGCGCTGCCCCAGGCCGCCTCGATCGCTCTTCAGGGCACCGCCCGCTCGCGCCCCGGGCTACGCGTGCTGATCAACGGGGCGGGCGGCGGAACAGGGTCCTTCGCGATCCAGCTCGCCTCGCGCTCCGGGGCACACGTGACCGGCGTCGACAACGCGGGCAAGCTTGATTTCATGCGGGAACTCGGCGCCGACGAAGTAGTCGACTATCGCAGCGAGGACTTCACCCGGCTCGAACCGTACGACCTGGTGCTCGATCTTGTCGCCCACCGATCCGTGTTCGCCTACCGACGGGCGTTGGCTCGGGGCGGCCGATACCTCTGCGTCGGTGGACCGGTTCGAACCTTGCTGCGGGTTGTGACGGTCGGGGCGGCGCTCGGCCTGCTTACCGGACGCCGACTGGGGGTCCTGGTTGTAAGGCAGGGGCCGGAGCACTTCGAGCCCGTCGCTGAGCGTTGCGTCGCCGGCGACCTTCGCATCCACATCGATCGAGTCTTCCCGCTCGACGAGGTGCCGCAGGCGCTCGCCCACGTTGGTGAGGGGCGCGCACTCGGCAAGGTGGTCGTCACCCCATAGAGCGTCTCGAGTTCGTCGCTCAACGCAATGCCACGGTCTGGATCGATGCCGAGCCGGGTTCTCCCCACCGAATCGAGCTCCCGACGCTTGATCGGTAGAGGCGCGTAGAGAATCGAAGGATGACGGCCACTGTGTCAGCCGCTGATGGTTGGATGAGCGCATGTCAGAACGACGTGGCGGTGCGCCTCCCTCTGAGACCACGTCGACGATCAGCGACGAGGATTGGTACGCCCGCGAGTTCGGCGGCGCGGAGTATTCCGACGTGCGATTCGTCGACATCGACCTCACCGAGGCATCGAATTCCGGCGCGACCTTCACCAACTGCGTCTTCGTCAATGTGAAGTTCAACGTCTCTTCCCACGAATCCACCGCGTTCGTGAACTGCACGTTCCGCGGCTGCAACTTCTTCGACGCGACCTTCACCGGCTGCAAGCTCATCGGCAGCATTTTCGACAGCTGCGACTTCAGCATCCTGAAGGTCCATGGCGGCGACTGGTCGTTTACGGGGTTCCGTCGCGCGGAGCTCCAGGGCGTCGAATTCACAGGTGTACGACTCCGCGAGGCCGACTTTACGAACGCGCGATGCGCCCGCTCGACCTTTGCTGGCTGTGACTTCTCCGGTTCCGTGTTGCACGGCGCTGACTTCGCTGACGCCGATCTGCGTGGGAGCGCCCTCGGCGAGATCGACCCGCTCACGGTGAATCTTCGAGGCGCCTCGGTTACTGGCGACCAGGCTGCTGAGATTGCACGTGGGCTCGGGCTGGTCGTCGACGAAGTCTAAGGAAGACTCTGTGTCGCGAACTTCACATCAGATTGATACAGCTCCTGGATCGCCGCTCGAGACGATCGACGCTCCGACTGTTTTCGCAACTACCTGGTGCGCGCACTGGTCTGCGTAGCGTGATCGATTGGTTGAACCAATTCTCCCTAGCCGAATTCATTGGGCACGAAGACGGCCGCCGGCGTGCGCTTGAGTTGGTCTCAGCTGGGCGGCCGAATCTGACGACGACGCCGACGATGATCGTCTGCGGAATCACACGGGATCCTGCGAGTCGCATCTGATTCCCGACGAAGGCGATCGAGTCTGTGCCAAATCGGGCTGGTCTCCAAATCCCGCGAGATCTCGCAGGCATCTGGGTTCTCAATCGGAATGGAGGCCGAATGGCCCTGCCGCCGATAATGCACATTATGTCCGAATGATGAGGCATTATTGCAGCAGATGCACGATCCGGATGCTGAGCACTTCCCCGGTGCGGCGACTATGCCAGGTTGTCCGATATTCCATCTGATCAGTGACTTCTGCGAACCCCGAACCAGTTGACCTGACCCGTTCTTTTGGTTCGACAGTATTTGCGCGTCGTCGAGACCATCGCGTTTGGCTAATGGTTGCGTGAATCGTTCATCGAATGCAAGAATCAGCCATTGAATGCACGAGGTTGGAGGGCTGCATGCTGGTGGATGACCGTGGCCGGGTGGTTCGCGAGGACGTTATTCGCATGCTCCATCCTGAGGAACAGACCGTCCGCGACATGCTCAACGGGTGGCGGAACTAGCAGCTGAGCCGCAACCTCTCCTTCCAGACGATCGAGCAGCGCGAACGGCTCGTCGAACGATTCCTCGCTGCGACGAATGAGTACCCATGGAACTGGACGCCGACCCACGCCGATGAGTTCTTCGCTGATCGACGTGTTCTCCATCAGAACAAGCGCTCGACTATCCGCTCCTATCAGAACGCAATCAGCCTGTTCTGCGATTACGTGTCCGACCCGGGCTACGGCTGGGATCGATGGTGCCTCCAGTACTTCGGCACCCACCCGACGCAGATCTGCCATGAGTGGAATACCGCGACACACGTGCAAGATGCTGAGCACGGCGGCGACAAGCGCCCTTTTACGCGCAGCGAGCTGCAGTTGCTCTTCGACCGCGCTGACGATGAAGTCGACAGCATCGCGCGATGGCACCGCAAGGGATGGTTGCCGGCATTTCGCGACAGCGTGATCCTGAAAATTGCCTATGCCTATGGCCTGCGCCGAAACGAGGTGCGCCATCTCCAGACCGTCGACTTCAGCAAGAACCCCTATGCGCCGGAGTTCAAAGGCTTCGGGCACCTGAACGTCAGATTCGGAAAGGCGATGAAACGATCCGGGCACAAGCAACGGAACGTGCTCGCCACCCTCCCCTGGTCCACGTCAATTCTTGAGGAGTGGCTCGAACGCGGCCACCAACAACTCTCGGGCAGCGGCCCAGATCTCTTCACAACCGAGCGGGGATCCCTTGTCTCACAAGCTGCCCTGAGTGCCCGATTCCGCCGGTATCGTGACGACCTCGGATTCGGCCCAGAACTCGACTTCCACTCCCTGCGCCGCTCCTACGTGACTCATCACATCGAAGATGGTTGGGACGCTCGATTCGTGCAAGAGCAAGTCGGTCACGAATACGCGTCGACGACAAGCATCTACACCGGCGTCTCGAGCGACTACCGCACCAAGATCCTTCGCGCGACGCTCGATGGAACGCTCGGCGCAGCACTCCAGCGCAGGAACGACGACAAGGACGAAGACGATGAGACGCACCGTTAGCTACGAATGGACCCTGGCTGAGCTCATGGCTAGAAACGGGATGCACAACACAACCGACCTGGCATCCCACCTCAAAGAACGCGACATCAACCTCTCCCCCTCGCAGGTGTACCGGCTCGTCACACAGCGGCCAGAGCGAATCTCGCTGCAGATCCTCGCCGCGCTCTGCGACATCTTCCACTGCACTCCCGCAGATCTGGTCGTCACGCACGCCGCGGACAACCAGATCAAGCAGGCCGTCAACGCCCCCGTCATCGACTTGAACGCACAAGTCCGCCCTCGACGGGCACACGTGCACATCGACGATGACTGAGCCGCAACCCGCCCGCCGTCCCCGCGGCCGGCCGCGTACGACAGGACGGTTCATCTGCGACCGATGTGGCCGTGCGTGCGCGAAGATCGCCGTGCACTGGCCCGACGGCGCCATCTGCGGGATCTGCCACTACGACGCCACACACACCCGCGGTCAATGCCCCGAATGCCGCAGCGACCGGATGCTCCCTGGCCGAAACGGCGCCGGCCAGCCCGTCTGCGTTGAATGCGCCGGAATCACTCAACGATACGAATGCTCCACCTGCGGAAACGAACGACCACCGTTCCGCACCCGCCAGTGCATCCAATGCAGCCTCGAGTCCGATCTCAACGACCTTCTCAGACCCAACGCCAGCACGAAGACCCGCGAACTCACCACCCTGCGGGACCGCCTCGTCTCGGTAAGCCGACCAGAGAGCATCCACACATGGATGCGCAACCCGCAAGTACAGGGCTTGCTCACCCACCTCGGCGACGACGCGACCGCGCTCAGCCATGAGGCGCTCGACGCACTCCCCCGCAACAACGCGGTGCAGCATTTCCGCGCGATCCTGGTCGACCTGACGCTCCTGCCTCCGCGGGACGAGGCCATCAGCCGATTCGAACACTGGCTCGAGCAGAAATTCACGCCGCTCGAACCTTCCATCAAGAAGCCCGTTGAGCGGTTTGCGACCTGGCACCATCTCCGCCGCATCCGAAACGCCAGCTCGGACCACAGCAACAGCCACGCCGCGGTGCACAATGCAAAACAAGAAGTCACTGTCGCCATCAACTTCCTGACCTGGCTCGCCAATAATCGCGGGCGCGGCATCGCAGCATGCACACAGACAGACGTCGACCGATGGCTCGCCGACGGTCCGACAACGCACTTCACCGTGCGCTCATTTCTCGTCTTCGCCGTCGACAAGCGACTCTGCCCTCAGGTCGACGTACCCAAACGCGCAGCCCGATCCACACGCCGACTTACAGCCGAAGAGCGACTCGACTGGATTCGCACGTGCCTGGTCGACGACGTCGACACGGTTGCCGGCCGCTGCGCCGCGATGCTCGTCCTCCTCTTCGCGCAACCTGTTGTACGCGTCGTCGGGCTTCGCGCCGACGCACTCTCGACCATCAACGGACGCCTCCACATCCGCTTTGCCGACGAACCGTTCGAGGTACCCGAACTCTTCGCCAGGTTGCTTCGCACCCACGTCGCCAAACGAGCGCGAACACGAACGCAGACATCCGCGAGCAACCCCTACCTCTTCCCGGGCGGGCGGGCCGGCACGCACCTCACCCAGGGCCACCTCAGGAACCGGATGACCGACCTCGGAATCAACGTGCTCGCCGCACGCAACGGTGCCCTCGACCAGCTCGTCAAGGAAATGCCCGCACCACTCGTCGCCGATGCCCTCGGCTACAGCTACGCAGCGACCACGCTCCACGAGCAGCACGTCGGCAAGGGCTTCGAACGATATGCGGCGCTCAACTCGGCCCATGGAACGCGCGCCGACCTACTCGAGCGTTGAGTCACGCCCTGACGCTCGTCGATCAATTCCTGGATGTGTCAACGACGGGTCGGCGCCGCGTTCGCGTGATGCTCGTGTCTGCCAGATAATCCACAGAATGAATGCCGACAGCGCCGTCGCTACGCCAACGAGAGCGAGCGTCGTCGAGATGATACTTCCCGCGGTGTCGATGTCGCGGACCACGTTGGCGATTCCGATGGACATGGCGCTGTACGGGAGAAGCACGGAAACGGAAGCGGTCGAGAATAGCAGCATGGCGATGAGTACCAGCCTTCGCCGTGGATTTAGGCGACCCGGGCCATCCATGCGTTCTTTGCGAATCGCGAGCCCGATCGCTCCGAAACCGATCGCCAGCCAAATGGTGAACATCACCAGGAACTGTGTTCTATTGGGCTCTGGAAGACCTCCGAAGGCCTCCACAATGTTCTGGCTGATCGTCTGCGGCATGAGGAGGAGCAAGTCGAACGTGCCAACGAGGAACGGTCCTGCCATGGCCACTCCCCCAGTTAGCCACAACTGCCGGGTGGCAATTTTCGTGTTCACCATGTGTTCTACCAATTGCAATAGGCCGGCGGCGCAGGCGTTTGGAACACTCTACCCACGCCGTTCACCTTCAATTTGGATCTGAGGATCTGGAGAAATCAAGATCCCAGCTATTCGGTTCGGACGGCCCGCCGTCCACCCGGCGCGCCTACCCGCAACCACTCACGACATGGCGGGCCCCAATATCGACAGATCGAATACTGCTTCTCACCGATAGTAAATCCCCAGTCTGCAAAAGATGCAGGAACTGGCGCGCTCGAGCCCGCGAACAAGGCCCGCAAAGGGATCCCTCAGCGGGAACATAAGAGGTGCCCGGCATTCACAAATGTGACTCAATACCCCCCGGCACGCTATGACTGCGACAGTGTTCGCCGAGAAGTGTTTCCGAGACATCAGCGCTGCCGCAAGCCACCAACTTCTTTTGTCCTTGCAGCTCCCGGCCGGTGTCTCGGAAAGCTGAAATTGATCGAGACGTTTGCCAGCCGCTCCTGTCGAGCTGCACGCGACGCGCGCAACGCGGGGCGCACACTCGTTGTGGATGTACCGGGCTCGACGAACTTGTCGCTCTCTGGAGCAAGTTGAAGTAGGTCATCGCCGGCTTGGGCCGTGCTCGAGGGGATCAGGCGAGGACGACGACGTGTTTCCCTGGCTGACCGCCGGAGGTGAGCGCGCGTTGCGCGGCCGCGACGCCGTCCAGTCCCCGGTGGGTACTGGCAATGGTGACATGGAGGCTCCCGGCTTCGATCGCCCTGAGGTACTGGTCGAGCGCGGCGGCCGGGAGGTCTTGGGCGGTGCCGGAGTAGCTGGTGAGCCGAACGCCGGAGGGGATGCTGAACGGTGAGAAGTCAGGGATGGTCCACTGCCCGGTGAGTGCGCCGACGAAGCAGACGGTGCCGGCCGGGCGGACGAGGGACAGTGTGGCGGGCAGTGCGGTGGCGCTGACGAATTCGAGCGCCGCATCCAGTCCTGTCGGGGCAATGGCCTGGACGGTGGTGGAGAGCGTGGCGTCGTCGAGGATGGGGTGGTCGGCGCCGGCGTGTGTGAGGAGATCGAGGCTGGCTGGGTTGCGGGTGGTGGCGATGACGGTGGCGCCGAGCTGGAGTGCAATCGCGATCGCTGTCAGTCCGACGGTGGAGGTCCCGCCGTGGACGAGGATGCTCTGCCCGGGTTGCAGTTGCAGTGCGGTGGCGAGCGTGCCGTGCGCGGTTTGTAGCATTTCGGGCAAGGCGCCGAGGGTTTCCCACGGCAGGTCGCTGGCGAAGGGAATAACGTTCCTGGCGTCGACGACGGTGTATTCGGCGTAGCTGCCGTCGATGGAGCGGCCGAGGCCGCCCATCATCGTTGCGACCTTCTGGCCCGGTTCGAGGTCGACACCATCTCCGACAGCGTCAACCACACCGACCGCTTCTATGCCGAGGATGCGGGGGAAGGTGAAGTCGGCGTTGGATTTGCCTACCCGGCTGGTGGCCTCGGATTCGTTGATCCCGAACGCCATCACCCGGATACGGACCCACCCGGGTCGCACCTCGGGGATCGGCACGTCGCTGACGGTGAGACCGTCGATGTCTACGGGGTCGGTGAGGCGAATTGCGCGCATCGTGTCAGGCATCATTCTGCTCCTTCTTGTGGAATGGGTGATCGGCGGACGGTAGCGCGACGAGAGCTTCGTAGGCCTGGCGCACGGTCTCTTCGTCGAGCGGACTGTCGGGGTGGATCACGCGGTGACTCCACCAGCCCCACAGCAGGGCATTGACGGCAAGGGCTGTGCGATCCGGGAGTACGCGGTGGAGCATCACGAGTGACTCCGCCTCGACAGTGCGGAGCACGTCTTCCACCTTCGGGTTACGGGCCCCGTAGTGGCGTATTTCCTCGTAGAGGCGAATGTCGACGAGGCTCGGGCTCGTCGCACCGATCGTGGCGTCGACGAGCACATCGACGACGTCTGCGCTGGTGCGGGCATCACGCAGCGGTGCTGCGTAGCGGGGTTCAAGTTCGCCTCGGGTCGAGTCGAAGGCGCTCACGATCAGGCCCTCGAGGCTGGGGAAGTAGTAGGTCATCGACCCCAGCGGCACCCCGGCGTGCGAGGCGATGCGCCGATACGACGCCGCGTGCACCCCGTCGGCCCTGATCACATCAAGAGTCGCCTGCAGAATGCGGGACCGTCTTCCCGGGTCGTTCGGTTTCCCTCGGCGCACATTTTCTCCAATGTCAGACCAAGTGCGTACACTCGTACGTACCCGGTTTCAATCTAGCTCAGGACGAAGGAGATCGCATGATTGGCGAGGAACTGCAGCAGCGCGCGCGGGCACGAGTTGACGAGCTTCCCGGCGCGAGCCTGGAGCATCCGTTCGGGCCCGACTGGGAGGTCTTCAAGGTGCGGGACAAGGTCTTCATGCTGATGACGGATGTCACCGGTGAGCCGATCGTGATTCTGAAGACCGATCCGGAGGACGGCAAGGCCCTTCAGGAGCAGCATGACGACATCACTCCCGGGTACCACATGAACAAGAAGCACTGGATCACGCTGCACCCCTCAGGCGACCTGCAGACACAGCTGATCGATGATCTGGTCACGGATTCGTATCTGCTCGTCGTGGAGAACCTCCCGCACGCGAAGCGCCCGGTCGACCCTGCCACATTCGGGCGGGATAACCGGTGACGCTCTCTGGGGCGCGGCTGCAGCAGATCGCCCGCGACACCGCGGCGTCACTTGCCGACGTGAGCCACGGGCATCCGTTCACCCCGCACCTGGACGTATGGAAAGTGCGCGACAAAGTCTTCCTCATCGTCACCGATGACGACCCTGATCTGCAGATCATCACTCTGAAGATCGACCCGCACCACGGGGACGCGCTCCGCCGCGACCACGACACGATCACCCCCGGGCACTACCTCGACAAACGACACTGGATCTCCATCGGGCCCGGGACCGGGATCACGACACAGCTGATCGAGAACCTCATCCACACTTCCTACGACCTCGCGGACGGTCATCACCCGGAGCAGTCGTGAACGACACACCATCCCTCTTCGATGTCGATGACGCCTCACGGCCGCTCGCTGACCGGCTCCGGCCTCGCACCCTGCAGGACGTCGTCGGGCAGGACCATCTGCTCACAGCAGATGCCCCGATCGGCCGGATGGTGGATGCGCAGCGGCTGGTGTCAATGGTGTTGTGGGGTCCACCGGGGTGCGGGAAGACCACGATCGCACGGCTTCTCGCTGAGCAGACCGACCTCGCGTTCGAACCGCTGTCCGCCACTTTCTCGGGCGTCGCCGACCTCCGGAAAGTGTTCTCCGCGGCGCAGCGCCGGCGCGAGCTCGGTCAGGGCACATTGCTCTTCGTCGATGAGATCCACCGCTTCAACCGCGCCCAGCAGGACTCGTTCCTGCCCTACGTCGAGGACGGCACCATCATCCTCGTCGGCGCCACGACGGAGAACCCCAGCTTCGAACTCAACGGAGCACTCCTGTCCCGAACCCAGGTCTTCGTCCTGAAACGCCTCGACGACGCCGCGCTCGAGACCCTCATCACTCGCGCCGAGGACCTCCTCAGTGCACCGCTGCCGCTGACGGATGATGCCCGGCAGGCGTTGGTTGCGATGGCGGACGGTGACGGCCGGTACCTGTTGAACATGATCGAGCAAGTGCATGGCCTTCCCGCGCCCGTGGACACAGCGGTGCTTGCTGCGGCTGTGCAGAAACGGGCGCCGTTGTATGACAAGGCGCAGGAAGGTCATTACAACCTCATCTCCGCGCTCCACAAAGCCATGCGCGGCTCTGACCCGGACGCGGCCTTGTACTGGTTGGCGCGGATGCTCGACGGAGGTGAGGACCCCTTGTTCATCGCCCGCCGGATCACCCGGTTCGCGACCGAAGACATCGGCATGGCCGACCCGCACGCCGTCCAGCAGGCCCTCGCCGCCTGGGACGTCTACGAACGCCTCGGCTCACCCGAAGGCGAACTCGCCATCGCGCAAGCCGTCATCTACCTCGCGACAGCGCCAAAATCCATCGGTGTGTACCGCGGGTTCAACAAAGCGCGCGCTGCGGCGAAACGCACCGGGTCGTTGATGCCGCCGGCGCACATCCTGAACGCCCCGACCCGTCTGATGAAAGACCTCGGCTACGGCGACGGGTACCAGTACGACCCCGACACCGAGACCGGATTCTCCGGCGCGAACTACTTCCCCGACACCATGCCCCGGGAAACCTTCTACGAACCCACCACTGGCGGCTACGAACGCGCCATCAGCGAACGGCTGCACCACTGGGCGCGGCTCCGAGCAGCACCACCCGTACCCCAGACACCGCACGCATCCGACACCTCCTCGAAAGGACCAGTCACATGACCAACCTTCCGGCCCCGCACGCCGTCCGCTCCTGGCTCGGAATCCCCTACGCCACAGCAGAACGCTTCCACAGCCCCACCCTCGTGCCGTTCGACCCCGACCTGCCCTACGACCAGAAGGGCCCAGCCCCGCTCCAAGCCGGGGACACCAGCTGGCTCGAAGCCGACAACGGCTTCAGCGAGGACTGCCTGAACCTCAACGTCTGGGCCCCCGAGGACGCCGGCAACGAGCCGTTGCCCGTGGTCGTCTACATCTTCGGCGGCGGGTGGGTGCTGGGCGCGAACACGCAGACCACCTCGAACGCGTCCGGCCTCGCCGCGACCGGACGAGCTGTCGGGGTCTCCCTGAACTATCGGCTCGGCCCGTTCGGATGGCTGTCACTCTCCCAATACGGCGGTGCACTCGAAGAGGCCACGAACCTCGGCCTGCAAGACATCATCACCGCTCTGCGGTGGGTGCGGGAGAACATCTCCCGATTCGGCGGCGACCCCGGCAACGTCACCGTCACCGGCCACAGCGCCGGCGCCTTCTCCGCCCTCAGCCTGCTTGCCGCCCCCTCGGCCGACGGCCTCTACCACCACCTCGCCGCATTCTCCGGCATGCCGTCACGCCAGGTGCCGGCGTGGGGGGCAGAAGAGCGCGCGCTGGCGGTCCTCACCGCGCTTGGGGTGCAAGACGATCCCGAGCAGTTGCTGAACGTCGACGCAAAGCTGCTCGCCGAGACGATGAGCGAGACGCTATCGTCAGACCCTGGCGCTCCGCACGGGGTCGATAACGAAGCTATCGCGATCGTCGATGACCGGGCCCAGCCGAACGGCATCCTCGCCGATCATCCCCTGAAGGTCCTCGAGTCCGGACGGCACCGAGACGTCGACATCCTCTTCAGCAGCACCACTCACGAGACCGACTGGTGGGTCCTCAACAAGACCGATGAATTCGACCCCGGCAGCATCGACGACCTGGTCGAGGAATTCGCCGCCCGGAACCGCATCCCACGCAGCCGCGCCCGGAAGATCGTCGCCGCATACGACGTAGATGGGCGCACCCCCGTCGAGGCCCGCGGGGCATTGCTCACCGACTTCTCCTTCACCCTGCCTCAGGTCCGTGGCGCGCTCGCACACGCCGCAGCCGGCGGAAACGCGCACTTGTTATCGGTGGGGTCGGTCGAAGGGGCACACGCGGTACATGGCACGGAGATGTTCGGCATAGTTGGACAGGAGCGCCCCGACGCCAGCGACGAGCAGATCGTCCGCGACACCTTTGTCCGCGACACCGTCCTCGCACTCGCCGAGGGGAACATCAACGACATGTGGGACGCGGTGACAGCGGAGCCCACCACGAAAGGCATCGGCAACCCGCCCTATGACCCCACCACCCATGCGGTCCAAGTCCTGAACACGTTCGACGGCATCGAACGTCCCTGAGTCTGGATGCTCGCCCGTGAGTGCGGTGCATCCGCACCCACGGGCCGCCCTCACCCAAAGCATCTGCTGATTGCGCTTTACTTCCCTCGAGAGATGAACGGATCGCGGTCGGATCTGCAAGGCGCAAACTCCGCCATTCAGAGATGAAAAAACGCCGCCGAAGAGCGGCAAAGTCCACAAGCCGGACGATAAAGATTCGCGCATGACTCGCCCGCGACGACTGCCCGGTGAGGCGCCCTAAACGCTTCAAGCTCGAGCGAGCTTTGTGGAAAAGCGGTTAAGAGACTTCACCATCAGAAAAGACTCTATGTGCAGGTTTCGCACATAGAGAGAACCCGGACAACGCTCCCCTTCGCTCCGAGAGCGCTCCACCCCGACCGGCGAGAAGTCTGCTGTCTCACTCAATCGCTGGCTCGGTCTGCGGTCTGGTTCGCATCACGACGGCGTTAAAGTAGGTGCGATCGGGGCGCCGATGAGAAATGGCGCCGCCAGTCGTCTGAGTACGGTCCGGTGAACGCGGGGCGCGCATCAAGGGAGAGCAACGAGATGAGACCACTCCGATACTCGATCAACGTCACGCTCGACGGCTGCTGCCATCACGAGGCAGGGCTCCCCGCGGACGAGGAGTCGATGCGCTACTGGACCGCTGAGATGGAGCGAGCCGATGCCCTGCTATTCGGCCGGGTGACCTACGAGATGATGGAGTCGGCGTGGCGTAAGCCGGCCACGGGCACGTGGCCTGACTGGATGGATGAGTTGCAGATCCCGTTCGCCGAGACCATCGACCGAGCGAAGAAGTACGTCGTGTCGAGCACGCTGGGCGGGGTCGATTGGAATGCCGAGCTTGTGCGAGGCGACTTGGGGCAAGCGGTTCAGCGGCTCAAGCAGGAGTCAGGCGAGGGCCTGTGGGTGGGTGGCGTGACGCTCCCCCTGGCGTTGGCAGATCTGGGACTGATCGACGAGTATGAGTTCCTTGTGCAGCCGGTCCTTGCCGGACACGGGCCGACGTTGCTCGCCGGTCTGCGCGAGCGCATCCAGCTCGAGCTCGTGGACCGCCATGAGTTCCGGTCGGGGGCGGTCGCCCTACGATACCGGCACACGCGAGTTGGGGCCCTGTAGTGGTCTAACCCCCGAGCGGGCGTCTTCAGAGTGAAAACGGATAACGCGTTTCCCCAGCAGGAAACACACCATGTGCGAAAACTGCGCGCTCACAGCCCTTTGAGCGGGCATTTGTCCGCGGTTGCATTGGATGCGATCACAACTGTGCAGGGGTTGCGATGGCCATCCCGATTGAGAACACTGACCGCGAAGCATCCGATCGAATCATTTGGCGCCTCTCGTCCTCTTGTCACGATCCTGCCCGCCCGGTGGACCGCTCGGTTGGCTCGAGCGCGGACGATACAGAAGCGATGCACGATACGCGCAGAACCCAACGTTTCGACGTGGGCCCCGCCGCTGTCCGCGAACATCCCAATATGAAAGTGTGTGCATGGTGGGACCATTCGTATTCGCGAGTAGGGGCTGGTTGTGAAACTGTATTCAGATTTTTCCGGGCGACGAACGATGCAGATCGTGGGTGACGTCGTGGCATTCGTGGTGCTTCTCGGCGGAATTGTGACGGCAGTCTCGATCCACAATGCGATCGCCGCATTCGCTGCGATCGGTCGGGATGTGGAGCAGTCAGGAACCGGGCTCGCGTCGACGATGAGCGACATCGGTGACAGCTTGGCTGCGATACCCCTGATCGGTGGGAGCATCCGGGCACCGTTCGACGCTGCCAGCGGCGCGAGTGGCACGCTCGCTGCCGCTGGCGACGCTTGGCAGCGGCACGTGCACACTCTTGCGGCTTTCGCCGGATGGACGGTTGTTGGTCTGGTCGTGTTGGTTTTGCTGTTCGGTTGGATCCGTCCCCGAATCACCGGCGCTGCTCGCCACGCCGCGGCGAAGCGACTCGCCGATTCCCCCACATCCATGGACTTGCTTGCCTTCCGGGCACTCGCCACCCAGTCACCGCGAGAGCTCGCCAGCGTGAACCCTGACGTCATCGGCGCCTGGCGTCGCGGCGACACGGACGTGATCAGGCGGCTCGCTGCCCTCGAGTTGCGAGCTTCGGGAGTTCGCCTCCCCGCGGCCGGCTGAGCGCCGCCCCGACCGCCGCGCGCGTTGAGCACCCCCCCGCTTTCGCCCAGAGCGCTTGCAGCTACTCCCGCCAACCAATACCGTCACGACCAGCGGGCAAACCACAACCGGAGGGCATTTCATGCTGGAGGAAGTCGCTAAGGGCGTTCTCGTTCACGAGAGCGAGTTCATCCAGAGCAATTCCGTTGTCGTGCAGGGCCCAGACGGTGTGTTGCTGATCGACCCCGGTATAACGGGCGACGAAATGGCGGCCCTCGCGAACGACCTTCACGAAATGGGCCAGCCCGTCGTGGCAGGCTTCTCGACGCATCCTGATTGGGACCACTTGCTCTGGCACGCGAACTTCGGCGACGCGCCCCGTTACGGTACAGCCCGCTGCGCGGCCTCTATCCAAGATCTGTTGTCGAACGCGGACTGGAAAGCCCGCATCGCCGTGGGGCTCCCGCCGGAGTACGCCGAGGAGATCCCGATGGATCTGCTCGGTCTCATTACCGGTCTGCCCGCCGAAGCTGCGCAGATTCCTTGGGATGGCCCCAAAGTCCGGATCATCGAGCATCAGGCCCATGCCCCAGGCCATGCGGCGCTGTTGATCGAGGAGCGCCGTGTCCTCGTCGCCGGCGACATGCTTTCTGACATCCTGATGCCGTTCCTCGACCTGGAGGCCGCGAATCCGATTGAGGACTACCTCGCCGCGTTGCGGCTGTTCGAGGGCGTGGCCGACGACGTTGATGCCGTCATCCCCGGTCACGGCTCAGTCGGCGGAGCTGAGCAGCTACGAGCACGAATCAAACAGGATCGCACGTACGTGCAGGACCTGCGAGACGGCGGTGTTCCCGACGTCCCGCGGGTCGGTCCATCGGCCACGTTGGATTGGCTGCCCGACGTGCATAGATGGCAACTCCAGCGGCTCGCCCAAAGAGAGCAGAACGCGACGCCCGAATAGCGGTCGCGGACTATCGCGTCCCAGAGGTGCACGTGGGGCTGGCCTAGCCTGGACACTCCTGCCCGGCCAGGCTTCGTGATCTGCACACAGAGCGATATTGGATATCGCTTGGGCGTCCCCTAAGCCAACTGCTTTCGTGTGCGTCAGCGCCAGAATTCGGTGAGCTGCTCGGCAAGTGCTCTGCCTCGGTCGTGACCGGCTCGAGCGGCGGGCGGACGCAGCGACAGATCCATCGCATTGGCGCCGAACATGTGCTCGGAGTTGCTATCCGGGAAGATCGTTGTCACCCTGCTGCCGCGTGCGCGTAGCTCGTCGACCTGTGTTGCGAGATGCATGCCCCAGTCCACCGGAGTCAGTGTTCGGCCGCCGAATGGTGACAGCACCAGCACCCGCTCGTATCCGGCTGCCAGATCGGCATTCTCGGCGTTGGATCGGTAGCCGCCATCGATGTATCGGTTGTCTCCGATCCTGTAGGGAAGGCCACTGGCACAGCTGGCGGCGACGGCGTCCGCCAGGTCGACTCCGCTGTGACGATCGAACACGACCGGTTCACCGGTGCGGGCATCGACCGCCGTGATGAGCACCGTTCGTTGCGGCCAGCGCTGACTGGGCAGCCGCGAGGCGACGGTGGCGCGCCACTGTGTTTGCCAGGAGCCGTCGGACGCCGCATCAATGTCGAGCGCCGCCGCGCCCACTCTCCGGCGCATGTCAGCCGCATCCTCAGCGGAGGCAATGATTTTGCCTATCCTCTCCAAGTGGTCCGCCACCGGTCTGATCGGAGCGCGTCCTCGGTCGGATCCGACCGGACCGGTCCGTTGCTGGGGGGCAGCAGCAAGGATGGCGGCAAGCAGCTCGGTCGGGGTCGCGCCAGCTATCTGGGCCGCGGCCGTCGAGCCGGCTGACGTCCCGATGGTCAGGTCGGCTGTGGTCACGTCGAGCCCGGCGTCGAACAGGCCGGCGAGGACGCCGATCAGCCACGCATTGCCTGTCGATCCGCCACCACCAAGGACCAACGCTGTACGGGAGTGGTGTTCCGAGACGTCGTGAGAGGTCTTCTCCGAGTTGAACTGAAGTGAATGATTCATAGTCGTAGCTTTCTGAGAGTGCGTGCAGCGCTCCCCGCGACGGCTACGTCAGTCGCGCGATCGTGAACTCGAAGGAGCGCCCAGAGTGGACAGTGTGTGCATCGGGCTCACCTCCTCGAATCGTGTCACGTTCGCCGAGAAGCTTACCCGGTTTAGGCTCGGCGCCAACCGGCGAGTCCTGGTCGCCCCGCCCAGGTCTCGGCAAGCGGCGAACTCGTCACCCTCGACGAACAGGACCGTGGGGCATGGGACTCGGCGCTGGTCGCCGAAGGTCATCGCCTGGTGCGCGAGCGTCTGGCCACCGGGATCGCTCCGGGTCGCTACCAGATCCTCGCAGCGATCAACGCCGTGCACACCTGAGCTCGCGACATACGCGACACCGACTGGTCACAGGTCGTCGCCCTCTACGACCAGCTGGTCAACCTCGACCCGTCACCGACCGTCGCGCTCAACCGAGCCATCGCGGTCGGCGAGCTTGACGGGCCGGAAGTGGCGTTGACGACCGTCGACCGACTTGAAGTCGATTTGGCCGGTTATCACGCCTACCATGCCACCCGCGCCGCCCTGCTGCGGCGGCTGGGTCGCAGCAAGGCATCGCGCGGGGCCTACGATAAGGCCATCGAACTGGCGGCCAACTCCGCCGAGGGCGCCTACCTGACACGCCGCCGCGACCAGCTCGGCTCTTGATCCGATGTCGCTCCCCTCGGATATGGTGCTCTTGATTCGGAGCAGAGAAGGGGCGTCGGTGTGGCGACGAAGGTAGATGGGTTCGATCGCCTGCTCGAACCGTTCCGTTCGGAATTGCTGGCGTACTGCTACCGGATGCTCGGCTCGTCTCACGACGCCGAGGACCTGGTCCAAGACACGTACCTGAGGGCGTGGCGGGCGCGGGAGCAATACGACGAGACTCGCAGTTCGTTGCGCACCTGGCTCTACCGAATCGCGTCGAACGCCTGCCTGACCGCCTTGGAGGTCCGCGGCCGCCGCCCGCTGCCATCGGGGCTCGTGGCCGCGTCGGACCCGCGCGGGCCGCTCGTGCCCGGAGAGCACGCCGCCTGGCTCCAGCCCCTGCCGGACTCCTTCCTGGAGGCGGACGATCCGGCCAGGACGGTGGTCGACCGCAGCAGCCTGCGATTGGCGTTCGTCGCCGCCCTGCAGCACCTGTCGGCGCGTCAGCGTGGTGCGCTGATCCTGCGTGACGTGCTCAGCTTCTCCGCGTCCGAGGCAGCGGAAATCCTCGGCACCACCGTCGTATCGGTGAACAGTTCTCTGCAGCGGGCGCGCACCCGTATGAAGGAAGTCGCAGTCCGGCAGGAACGTCTCAGCGAGCCGTCCGCTGCCGATCAGCGCGCGTGGGTCGATCGCTACATGAAGGCGTTCGAGCAGGCCGATGTCGAAGGTATCAAGCGGCTGCTCACCGAGGACGTGCTCATGGAGATGCCGCCGATGCTCAACTGGTTCGTCGGCCCTGACAACTACGGACTCTTCATGGAGTGGGTCTTCGAGAAGGCCGGAACGGACTGGCGCCTGAAGACGGTCGCGGCCAATGGCCAGCCCGGTTTCGCCGCCTATCGGCGCGTCGGTGGCGGATACGAGCTGCACACCCTTCAGATCTTCACCGTCACCGCCGAGGGCATCAGTCGGAATTCGGTGTTCCAGGATTCCGAGGTCTTCGCGTCTTTCGGTCTGGCGGCCGGACTCGACGCCCAAGGGCTTGTCAACGTCGGGTCTGGTGTTTAGCGCTTCTTTATCGCGGGCGCGATGAGTTCGGACCCCACCGCCGGTATGTATTGACGAGTTCGCCGGAATACCCCGGGCGAACCGATCGCAAAAGGAGAATCCGATGTCACACAATCGTGCAGAAGATGAGGCCGCCATCCAGGCCGTATTGGTTGCGTCCTATAGAGCGTGGGAGGCCGGCGACGCCGACGGCATGGTCGCCAACTACACTCCAGACGCGACCGCCATCATGACCGGCTCGCTCCGCGACAGCCGTGACGCGGTCCGCGAGTACATGGCCCTGGCCTTCGAGGGGCCGCTCAAGGGCAGCTCGACCTACAACAACCAGCGCAGCCTCCGCTTCGTCGGCACGGATGCCGCGATCGTCGTCAGCGAATCCGGCATCCTGTTTGCCGGTGAGACCGAGGTTCCAGACGCGGGTAAGGTGAACGCGACCTGGGTCTTCGAGAGGCGGAGAGGCCAGTGGCTGATCGCCGCGTATCACAACAGCCCGGTGCTGGCACCCGGGCAGTGAACCCTCCCTGTGACCGGCTGTGACTGCCGGTAGTGGCGCAGGGGTCTGACGTCCCTGGCCCCGATGCTCGAGCCTTGCCGTCGATCCGCGTGAAGCCCCTGGAGAAGTAGGCGTTGACAAGAGATCAACTTCATCGGGGCTTCACGTGGGCTCACTTCATGGTCCGGTCCCCGTCAGGGATGCCACGCATGTGGCGAGGAGTTGCCGAAGCCGCTCCTGATCTGCGGCGGCGAGCCTGGAGCTCATGCGATCCTCCACTTCGCTGACGGCGACACCGGCGGCGGCCAGCTGCTCGCGACCCAGCGTCGTCAACTCGTCCGGCAGCGCCCTTCCGGTCGCCGGCTGCTCGGGCCGGGACACGAGACCGTCTCGCTCCAGGGCCTGCAGCGCTCTACGATCGGGCCTAGCCGCGCGTGGCGCTCACCCCCGGTTGCTCTACGGCAGGGGTCGTGAGGATGACGAGTCGCTCGGTTGCGCGGGTCATCGCGACGTAGCGGTCCACGGCTCCTTCGATGCCGTCGCCGAACGTATCTGGGTCCACGAGCACGACCAGGTCGAACTCGAGTCCCTTTGACAGCTCGGGCGAGAGCGACCGGACGCGGGTGGTCGGCCGGAAGGTCGGATCGCCGATGACGCAGGCGATGCCATCGGCGTGTGCGGCCAGCCATGTTCCGAGGATCGAGTCCAGCTCCGATGTCGATCCGTGTACGACGGGGATGCCGCTGCTGCGGATGGAGGTCGGCACGTTGGCGTTCGGCAGGGCGGCCCGAATGACGGGCTCGGCTTCCGCCATGACCTCTTCCGGCGTCCGGTAGTTGATGCTCAACGAGGCCAGGTTGATGTGGTTGAGCCCGACCCGCTCGAGCCGTTCCTGCCACGACTCGCGGAACCCGTGTCTGGCCTGGGCGCGGTCCCCCACGATGGTGAAGCTCCGTGAAGGGCATCGGCGCAGCAGCATCCGCCACTCCGCATCTGTCAATTCCTGTGCTTCGTCGACGACGATGTGTGCGAACGGGCCGGCGAGCAGGTCCGGGTCGATGCTCGGCAGTGCGGCTTCGTCGACCAGGGCGTTCTGGAGGTCCTGCCCACGCAGCATCGACATCACGAGCATCTCGGAGTCGTCGGCCGCGATCAGGTCGCCGACGACGTCGGCCATGCGCTCGCGCTCGGTAGCGACGGCTGCCTCGTGCCGCCGCCTGCGGCGCGACTCCCCCGGGTCGCCGATCCACTGCCGTGCCGCGTCCAGGAAGGGCAGGTCGGATGCCGTCCAGGCGGCCCGGGCATCCCCGCGCTGCAGCGCTTGGATCTCATCAGGACCCAATCGGGGGGCACATATGCGCAGGTAGGCGGGTACCGACCACAGGTCTCCGACGACTCCGGCCGGGTCGAGCAGCGGCCACGCCTTCGCAAAGGCGCTGGTGAGCTCATCGTTCTGCACCAACGACCGGCGGATCAGTTGAGGAGGCACCTCCTCGTCGTCGAACCGGTCGATCAGGATTTCGAGGAGCGCCTCCCACACCTGATCGCGCGCCTCGTTGTGCGGAGTGCCCGGATCTGCCGAGTCAAAGGCCTCGGCCCAGTCCTCGGCGCTCAGCCAGATGTCGGACCACTCGGTCATGACCGTCGTCCCCTCGAGGGGCGGCTTCTCGTAGAACCTGACGGCTGCCTCAACCACCTCCAGCAGGTTGGATGACGACTTCAGGCGGGCCACGTTCGGGTCGGTCTCGATCGCTGCTGAGGCTCCCTCGGGAACGAGGTCCCTCAAGGTGCACGTCTCCACGCCCTCCTCGCCGAGGCCGGGGAGCACTTCGGCGACGTAGTCCAGATATGGCTGGTGCGGGCCGACGAAGAGTACGCCGCCCCTGCGGTGACCGAGGCGGGGGTCGGAGTACAGGAGATAGGCCGTGCGGTGCAGGGCCACGACGGTCTTGCCCGTGCCGGGACCGCCGTCGACCACGAGCGCGCCGCGGGATCCCGCGCGGACAATGGCGTCCTGGTCGGCCTGGATGGTGCCGAGCACGTCTCGCATCCGGGGCGAGCGGCTGCTGCCGAGGGTGGCGATGAAGGCGGATTGATCGTCGAGGGCGGCATGCCCTTCGAGGCCGTCCGGGGTGAAGACCTCGTCCCAATAGTCGCTGATCCGGCCGCCGGCCCAGCGATATCTCCGGCGGCTCACGAGACCCATCGGGTTGGCGTGGGTCGCTCCGAAGAACGGCTCAGCCAAAGGAGAACGCCAGTCGACCAGGAGCCGACGACCCGCGTCGTCTGTGAGACCGAGTCGACCGATGTACACCGGCTCGGGGTGGTCTTCCCGGATGACGCGGCCGAGGCAGAGGTCCAGACCGAAGCGGCGCAGGGTACGCAGGCGAGCGGTCAGCCGGTGGATTTCCATGTCCCGATCCATCGCCTCCTGCCCCACGCCTCCGGGCGCCTTGCGCTCCGCAACGAGGCGATCGGACAGGTCGGCGATCGATTGCTCGAGACTCTCCGCGATGGCCGCGAAGTGCTGGTCGTCGCCGGCGATCAGCGACGGGTCGGCCTTCGCGGCGAGACGTTCGGGAAGTTCGAATGCGCTGGTAATCAGGGTCACGGTCGATGATTCTGGGGCACGACCGGGGTCTTGCCGCAAGCCCCCCTCCGCGCGATACGATGAAAATGGAAGGAAGTCGAACCTTCCTTTTCCGGCGGATGTCTGCGATCAGTGAGTTGCGGTGGGTTCGGGTGCGACCGCTACGGCCACGGGCTTCAGGAAGCTGGTAGCCCAAGCGGCGGTGATGGCGATTGCGGCGATGATGGCGCCGGTGACGACGGCAGCGGGAACTCCGCCGCCGTCGATCGCCGCCCCGCCGGCGAATGAGCCGAACGCGATGCCGGCGTTGACCGCGGACGCGGGCAGCGACGACGCGAGCGGCGCGCCGGGGCCGGCGAGGCTGACCACCCGGTGCTGCGTCGACGGCGCCAGCCCCATTCCGAAGAGCCCCATGCCGAGGATCGCGAGGCCCACGACGAGCGCGTTCCCGCCGAAGAGGGGCAGCGCGAGCAGGGATGCCGTCACGCCGATCGTGCCGATGATCAATGAACGTGAGGCGTTGGAGTCGGCGAAGCGGCCGCCGCCGAAGGATCCGATCGTGGTTGCGACGCCGTAGGTGAGCAGGAATGCCGTCACCCCGGGACCGGAGACGCCGGTGACTCGACGGCGCCGTGCATGCACTTTCGGACGTGCGCAATCACCCCTGCGCTGCGAGTGCCTTCAGTGCCTCCTGGACGGGCGCGAACGTGACCCGGTCGAGCACCAGCTCGATCTCGGTGATCCGGCCGCCTCGAACGGTGACGAGTTCGACGCAGACCACAGCGCCGGCGGGAGTGTCGGTCACGAAGTCGTACACGACGCATGCCCGCTCACCTGCGGCGAAGATCTCGCGAATGTCGTTGCGGATGAGCACCGGCAGCAGACGTCGGATCGCCTCGATCCACTCCTGCTTCCCGAGTCGCGTGCCGGAGAATGTCGCAACCATCTGCTCGTCGAGGATCGTCTCGAGCGGCGCGAGATCGCGTCCGCCGACGGCGTCGATGTAGGCGCGGGCAGCCGCCTCCGGGTTCATTTCGCTCATGATCTGGACTCCGTTTCGATTGTCGCCGCCCACGCTAGCGACAAGTGGCGATATGTACAAGTGTTCATTTGTGGTTGAATGGTCACATGCATCAGTTGGCAGTTGACGCCGCCGATGGCGGGCTCGACCAATCGTTGAGGGCGTTGGCCGATGGCAACCGTCGAGCCATCCTCGGCGTGATCCGCACGTCTGCGAAGTCCGTAGGCGAAGTGGCCGATGACGTAGGACTCTCCCAGCAGGCGACCTCGCATCATCTCAGGGTGCTGCGCACCGCCGGACTCGTGACCGAGTCGCGGGCGGGCGCGAGGCACTTGTTCGTGGTGAACGATGACGGGTTCGCCGCTGTGCGCTCGTACCTCGACGAGTTCTGGCCAGAGAAGCTGGCAGCGCTCCGCACCGCGGTCGAATCTCGCGGGAGCCTGGCCGATGGCTGAGTTCAGCACCTCCATCGACATCCATGCCACTCCCGAGGTCGTCTTCGATTACCTGGTGACTCCGGCTGGAATGACCGCTTGGATGGGTGAGACTGCGACGCTCGAGCCGAGCGTCGGCGGCACGTTCTCGGTCGACATCGCCGGGTCGCCGATTCGTGGCCAGTACCTCGAGGTGGTTCGCCCGCACCGTGTGGTGGTCTCATGGGGCGTGGCCGGAAGCGACGAGCTCCCCAGCGGAGCGTCCCGAGTGAGCTTCACCCTCACCCCGATTGGCGAAGGCACTCGCGTCGAGCTGTTGCACTCAGATCTTCCCGACGTGCACGTGGAAGGGCATGTCGATGGCTGGCAGCACTTCCTGCCTCGCCTCGCCTCGGCCGCTCAGGGTCAGCCGCCAGCGGCGGATGGCTGGATCCCCCTGCCCCAGCGCGACGGTTCGACACGCTGACCAGCCGCCATCGCGCCCCCGGCGACTCGCGCCTCAGCGCGCTTCGCCGCGCTCTTCGTACCGCTCGAGGCGGCGTCCGGTCGCCGGCATGCCGAGCTCGTTGAGCGGTCGTGCGGTATCGCGCTCGGGAATCCGCTCATCGGTGGGGCACATCATCACGGTGTTGGGCGTTGAGTGATCGAAGGAGTGCTCGAACATCGCGTGTCCGCACAACGGACATAGTGCCTCATCAAGCGAACGCTGCTCTGGTTCGCTCGCAGTGATCGGTGGCGGACCGAACATCGGGAAGAGCGCTCGATCCACCCTCTCGAAGAAGTGCGTGAACGCGTTACCCTCTTGGCCGCTCGCCGTCTCGCGTGCCATGGCACGATGCTACGCCCGTACTGCGCGTTCCCGCCAGAGGCGACTGTCGGCATCTAAGCTTGCCGGCATGGAAGCGGATGCCTCGTCACGGCCGGTCACGATCATCACGGGAGCGAGCCGCGGCATCGGTGCGGCGATCGCCGAACGACTCGCCGCCGACGGACACGATCTCCTGTTGACCTTCCGGGACAGAGTGGCGGATGCCGAAGCCGTGGCACGCCGGTGCGAGGCATCCGGTGCCCGGGTGCTCGTCCTCCAGGTCGACCTCGCCGACCTTGACGCGGCTGCGACGATCGTGCCGACCGCGATCGCCGAGTTCGGAACGGTCACCGGCCTTGTCAACAACGCCGGAATCACCGGGCGGATCGGCGGATTCCTCGACGCCTCCATCGAGGAGTCCGAGCTCCTGTTCCGGGTGAACGTGCTCGCGCCGATCGTGCTCACGCGCGCTGCGATCGCACACATGGCGACCGATCGCGGCGGCGCCGGCGGCTCGATCGTGAACATCTCCTCGGGCGCAGCAACGACCGGTTCGCCGAATACCTACATCCCCTACTCGATGAGCAAGGCCGCGCTCAACGCGCTCACGACGGGCACGTCGAAGGAGTTCGGGCCGGTCGGCGTGCGGGTGAACACCGTCTCGCCCGGCACCACTCGCACCGAGATCCATGCGGCCGCGGGCCGCCCCAATGCGCCCGACGAACGAGCCCCGCGCATTCCGATGCGCCGACCCGGCGAGCCGCACGAGATCGCGGGAGCCGTCGCGTACCTCTTCTCCGCCGACGCCGCCTACACGTCGGGCGCCGACATCCGCGTGGCCGGCGGCAACTAGCGGGGAACGCCCGTCAGGCCTCGCCGAAGCCCGATTCTGCGAGCTCGGCGATGGCTTCGACCGCGACGCGTCCGTCGGGATCGGCACTCGCGATCTCGACCGTCGCTCCCTTCGTCAATCCGAGTGACATGATGCCGAGCAGGCTCTTCGCATCGGTGCCGTTCACCGTGACCTTCTGCGCGAACCCGCTCGCGAGTTTGACGAGCTCTGCGGCGGGCCGCGCGTGCAGGCCGTCGGCGTTCACGAGCGTGATCGAGCGGGAGTAACCGGATGCCGCCGAGCCGCCGGAGCCCGCGGCATCCGTGCCGACCGTGGCATCAGCGGCCGCCCCGACCGGTTCCGCTCCCCCACGAGCGGATTCCGCCGCCGCGACGACCGCATCGAGCCCGTCGCCCGACTCAGCGGCCACGGCGGCAGCGACGCCGCCTTCGACGAGTGGAGCGTCGATGATGCGAACTCGCTCCCGCACCTCGTCGTCGAGGAAGTCGAGGGCCGTCTCCGCGGTCAGGATCGCAGAGCCGAGGTCGCAGAGCACGGCCACGCCCTCCCCCGCGTCAGCGTCGGTGATCGCCGCCGACACGAGGTCGAAGCTCGTGCCGATCCGGCCGTCGTCGGTGCCCCCTGCGGCGGTGAGCGTCGCCGTCGGCGCCATCTGCCGGGCGAGATCGACGAGGCCCGCGGCGATCTGCTGTGAGTGCGACACGAAGACGACGCCGACCTTCCCGGCCGTCGCCACGTCAGGCACCTGCCGACGCCGCCGCCGCGTCGGCCGCCGCCTGTAGGAGGAGCGCGCTCGATTCGGCCCCCGGGTCGCGGTGTCCGGCGGAGCGCTCGCCGAGATAGCTTGCACGACCCTTGCGCGCAACGAGCGGTTCCGTCGCCGCTGCACCCTCCCACGCGGCACTCGCCGCCGCCTCGAGGGCGCCGAGGGCATCCGCTCCGTCCGCTGCGGCGGCCGTGGCGGCGTCGACGGCGGGCGTCCATGCATCGACCATCGTCTTGTCACCGGGTTCGGCCTTGCCTCGCAAGACGATTCCGTCGCGTGCCGCGGTGAGGATGCCCGCGATCGCCTCCCCGTCGAGCGAGACCGAATCGCCCGCCGCGACCGCGGCCTTCAGGTACGCGGTGCCGTAGAGCGGCCCCGCCGCACCGCCGACCGTCGAGATGAGCGTCGTCGCGACGAGCTTGAGCACGTCGCCGGGGGTCGATCCGGCATGCAGGTCGTCGAGTTTCGGCAGCACGGCCTGGAAGCCGCGGTCCATGTTCTCGCCGTGGTCTCCGTCGCCGATCTCGCGATCCAGCGTGATCAGCTCGATCCGATGATCCGATACGACCTGCGCGCTCCGCCTGACCCAGTCCACCGCCCAGGTGATATCCAATCCCACCGACGTGCCCCCTTCTATCGTCCCCACCGGAGTGCAGCAGTCTGCACCGGTGCATCCCACAATTCGACCATCTCGTCGTCGAGTTTCAGCAACGTGATCGACATTCCCTGCATCTCGAGCGACGTGATGTAGTTCCCGACCAGCGAACGGGCGATCTCGATGCCTCGTTCGCCGAGCACTTCGGCGGCGCGACGATAGGCGATGTAGAGCTCGACGAGGGGCGAGCCGCCCATGCCGTTCACGAACAGCAGCACGCGGTCGCCGGACTCGAATGGGAGGTCCTCGAGGATCGGTGCGAGCAAGCGGTCGACGAGCCCGTCGGCGGGTTCGAGCTTGATCCGCTCGCGGCCCGGTTCGCCGTGGATGCCGATGCCGATCTCGATCTCGTCTTCAGCGAGCGTGAAGCTCTCCTCCCCGGCGTGCGGCACGATGCACGGGGTGAGCGCGAGGCCCATTGATCGCGCGTTGGCGTTGACGCGCTCGGCGACCTCGGCGACCTCATCGAGCGAATCGCCGCGCTCGGCGGCCGCGCCCGCGATCTTCTCGACGAGCACCGTGCCGCCGACGCCGCGTCGTCCGGCGGTGTAGAGCGAGTCCTTCACCGCGACGTCGTCGTTGGTCACCACCGCGCGCACGTCGATGCCGTCGACGGATGCCAGGTCTGCGGCGGTCTCGAAGTTCAAGACGTCGCCCGTGTAGTTCTTGACGATGTGCAGCACGCCTGCCCCGCCGTCGACGGCCTTCGTGGCGGCGAGGATCGGGTCGGGAGTGGGCGACGTGAAGACGGCGCCGGGGACGGCGGCATCCAGCATCCCGAAACCGACGAAACCCGCGTGGAGCGGCTCGTGACCGCTGCCCCCGCCGCTGACGATGCCGACTTTGCCGGCGATGGGCGCGTCGGCACGCACCACGTGGATCGGATCCGTCTCGACCCGCACGAGATCGGCGTGGGCGGCAGCGAATCCTGCAACGGACTCCTCGACGACACGCTTCGGATCGTTGATGATCTTCTTCACGGACATCCCTTCCCTCGGCTGCCGGACGCCGTGCGACCGTGCATCGACGCCGACGCAGTACTTCCGGCAAACCTACGCCCGCGGAGAGCCCGGCCGTAAGAGGCACGGGTGAAATCCGGCGCGCCCTTTCCGGGGGACGCTCCGTCTGAGTATCGTGGGCTCTGTTCCGCCCCTGGGCGAAGCCCATCGGGCTCGGCGAAAAGGATGGAAGGTCAGCGTGGACAGTCTTGGAGTGTTGTTCCTCAGCGAGCTCATCGGAACCGCGATGCTCGTGCTTCTCGGTTGTGGTGTGGTCGCGAATGTGGCGCTCGTCAAGAACAAGGGCTTCGGCGGCGGATTCCTGATGGTGAACTTCGGCTGGGGCCTTGCGGTCTTCGCCGGTGTCACCGTCGCCTTGGCCTCCGGTGCCCACATCAACCCCGCGGTCACGCTCGGGCTGGTGGCCAACGGCGCCACCGAGTTCGGCAATCCCGCCTTCGGCACCGTCCCCGTCAACTTCCTCTCTGTGATCGCCTACATCGGGGCGCAGCTCATCGGTGCGATCCTCGGTGCCGCCGCCTGCTGGCTCGCGTACAAGCAGCACTTCGACGAGGAACCCGAGCCGGCCGCGAAGCTCGGCGTGTTCTCGACCGGTCCGGCGATCCGCTCGTACGCATGGAACCTCGTCACCGAGATCATCGGCACGTTCGTGCTCGTGTTCGTGGTGATCGGCTTCGGGCGCCAGGGTGACGCCTCCGGCCTCGCCGCGCTCGGCGCGCTACCGGTGGCCCTCCTCGTCGTCGGCATCGGCGCCTCCCTCGGTGGTCCGACGGGCTACGCCATCAACCCGGCACGCGACCTCGGTCCCCGCATCGCGCACGCGATCCTCCCCATCAAGGGCAAGGGCGCCAGCGACTGGTCGTACTCCTGGGTGCCGGTGGTCGGACCGATCATCGGCGGACTCATCGCCGGCTGGGCGGCGTACCCCCTGCTCCCCCTCATCGGCTGAGCACTCGGAGGGCACAGGGCCGACTTCGGCCCACTTTCGAACACTTCTGTGGAATCAGGTGTCGGCTCCGGCCGGCGGAAAGATTGAGAGAACTGCATGGCCGACTACATCCTGGCGATCGATCAGGGCACGACGAGCACACGCGCGATCATCTTCGACAAGTCGGGATCGATCGTCGCCAGTGGGCAACTGGAGCACGAGCAGATCTTCCCGCGGGCGGGCTGGGTCGAGCACGACCCCGCCGAGATCTGGCGCAACACCCGTGAGGTGATCGGCCAGGCCCTCGGCAAGGCCGACCTCACCCGTCACGACATCGCCGCGGTGGGCATCACGAACCAGCGCGAGACCGCGGTGGTCTGGGACCGCACCACGGGCGACCCCGTATACAACGCGATCGTGTGGCAGGACACCCGCACACAGCCGATCGTCGACCGGCTCGCGGCCGACGGCGGCGTCGAGCGCTTCAAGCAACAAGTGGGGCTGCCGCTCGCCACCTACTTCTCGGGCACCAAGATCGTGTGGATCCTCGAGAACGTCGAGGGTGCGCGTGCGAAGGCCGAGGCCGGCGACCTGATGTTCGGCACGACCGACACGTGGGTGCTCTGGAACCTCACCGGCGGGGTCGACGGGGGCGTGCACGCGACGGATGTCACGAACGCGAGCCGCACGATGTTCATGGACCTCGACACGCTCGCGTGGGATGACGACATCCTCGCCGCGTTCGACGTGCCGAAGTCGATGCTGCCCGAGATCCGCTCGTCGTCCGAGGTCTATGGAACGGTGGAGTCCTCGAGCCTCCTGCGGGAGGTGCCCGTCGCGGGCATTCTCGGCGACCAGCAGGCCGCCACGTTCGGCCAGGCCGCGTTCGACACCGGTGAGGCGAAGAACACCTACGGCACGGGCAACTTCCTGATCTTCAACACGGGCGAGGAGATCGTCCACTCGACGAACGGACTGCTCACGACCCTCGGCTACAAGCTCGGCGACGACGCCCCGCACTACGCACTCGAGGGATCGATCGCGGTGACCGGTTCGCTCATCCAGTGGCTGCGCGACAACATCGGGCTCGTCTCGAGCGCGGCGGAGATCGAGGACCTCGCGAAGACCGTCGACGACAACGGCGGCGCGTATTTCGTGCCGGCGTTCTCGGGGCTCTTCGCGCCGTACTGGCGACCCGACGCCCGGGGCGCTCTCGTGGGCCTCACGCGCTTCGTGAACAAGGGGCACATCGCCCGCGCCGCGCTCGAGGCGACGGCGTTCCAGACCCGCGAAGTGCTCGACGCCGTGAATGCCGACGCCGGCGTCGACCTCACCGAGCTCAAGGTCGACGGCGGCATGATCGCGAACAACACGCTCATGCAGTTCCAGGCCGACATCCTCGGCGTGCCGGTCATCCGACCCGTCGTCGCCGAGACGACGGCGCTCGGTGCGGCGTACGCAGCCGGCCTCGCGGTCGGCTTCTGGGCCGACCTCGACGAGCTTCGCGCCAACTGGCAGGAGGACTCCCGCTGGGAACCGAAGATGGAGCCCGCCGAGCGCGACCGGCAGTTGCGGCTCTGGCGCAAGGCGGTCTCGAAGACGTTCGACTGGGTCGACCAAGACGTCAACTGAGCCGACCCGAACCACGATGAAAGGCCCCGCGGATGCTTGGGTTCTAGGGGTCGTT
>NZ_JAGGPF010000011.1 GCF_018613935.1 Agromyces sp. ISL-38
GCGCTCCCGGCGAACCCGGCGGGCCCGGCGGGCCCGGCGCTCCTGGCGGGCCCGGCGAACCTGGCGCTCCCGGCGCTCCCGGCGCTCCCGGAGTCACTCCGGTCGTCACCACGTCGGATACGTCTGCACCTCCGAGCAACACATCGCGCGGACACAGTGGCGGACGTGGGCTTGCCGACACCGGCGTCGACGACACGAGCATCATGGTGCTCCAGTCGGCGGCGGTGATCGGGATGCTGGGGGGGATCATCCTCGTCATCGCCGCGGCTCGCCGCCGGCAGAGCCGACGGGTGTAACCCGGCTCGAGCTACCGCGCCACACGGGATCACCCCGTGTGGCGCGGTCGCGCGCTCGGCCACGTAGTGCCCTCCGAGCTAATCTGCCAACCAGTTGAAATTCACGACCGGGTGAAGGAGTCAGATCATGGGCAAGGTGTTCAGCGACATCGCGGTCTCGGCCGATGGCTTCGCGGCGGGCATGAACCAACGGGCCTCCTCGACGAGCTGCGACTGCACGTCACGCCGTGCGTCCTCGGTGCGGGCGAGCGTGTGTTCGACGGCGTGCCGCCGCAGGCGCTGGAGCGGGTATCGGTGCGAGCGGCGTCACTCGTGACGCACATCACCTACCGGCCGGTGCGGGCGTAGCCTCCGGCTGCGGACCCCACCGATTGTCTACGCTGGCGGAATGAGCGAGACGCCGGCCCCCACCCACTTCCGCATCCGCTGGGGCTGGTTCGCCGGATGCATCGTGCTGGGCCTCGCCGCCATCATGGTCGGGGACTTCGTGGCACCCGCCGCCGACCGCGTGGGCTACCTCGCCGGCGTGCTGGCCAACGTCGGTACCACGCTGCTACTGGTGGGCATCGTGGTGCTGCTGGAGCGGCGGATCATCGACAACGCGGTGCGCTTGGTCCGCACCGCGAACGAGCAGGCGAACGAGGCGATCCGAGTCCAAATTCAAGATCTCGATGACCGGCTGGCCGCCGAGTGGGCGTCCGCGACTGCCGAGAACGTGGCCGAGAAGACGGCCGAGACCCGTCGGCTCACCGACGAGTTCACGAAACGCATCGTCGACGACGCCAAGCGCGAGGCGTAGACCCGACGATCCGCAGTGGGAGCGGATGCTCCCTAACGTACGCGAGGACATTCCTCCCATGGAACATAGGGATGCCGGCGACTCAACAGCATGTGTCCCCCTAATTGCGGACAGATTTTGCTGGCATTTACGGCTTAGGCTCACGATCAGATCCCTCGAACGCAGCGACTGGGGATTTTATTCCAACTGAGGCATCATCAATAACGAACTTGGGGACTATTCATGATTGATTTCATCGCCCGCCTCGCTGATCGCACCGTGGGCCTTTTCGCGCCGCGCACTGAAGCGCTTGCCGCATGCTCAGGCTCTTATACGATCTGCACAGGCTTCTGCTCGCCGAATTCCAGATGGGTGTACAGGTGCACGTACAAGCCGGATTGCACCGACACGTGCTCGAACACCGGCATGTGCTGTGCGTGAGTCTGAGAATGTACACCTTGTTTAGTTTCATCACCGAACTTGCGGACCGAGCGGTGACCCTCGTAGCACCTCGAACAGAAGCGCTAGCCGCGTGTTCAGGCAGCTACAACGTCTGCGCTGGCAGCTGCAGTGTGGGTGTCGGTAGCCGGCGATGGTACTACTGCACCATAAAGCCCGACTGCACAGACACCTGTACAGGGCAGAGTTGGTGCTGCTAGGGAGTGGCAGTCGTATTCTCCGCAATCATCGCGGGAACATTTATAGCATCCGCTCTGAGCAAGTTGCGAAGCAGGTCGGCTTGGTCTGGCTTTGTCAAATCTATCGACGCCCTCGAGTTGCCAGTATTGAGGCTTGCGTCCATCGCTACGGGGGTGGTCGCAAGCGGCGTAGTCGGATTCGAGCTCGCCATCGCCGTCTTCGTGATTATTCCGCGCACGTCCGTTTATGGGCTGTCCCTTGCTCTGATTCTGTTGACGGCGTTCTGCGCGGTGATTCTTTTTGCCATCCGCAACAAGAGAACGGCAGAGTGCAGATGCTTTGGCGTGACGGGGCAACCGCTCGGCCCCGTGCACATTGCAAGGAACCTGCTGATCATGTCAATCGCTGCATGCGGCCTTTTCGTTAGCGGTTTGCCGATAGGGCAGCTCACGCCGATGGAAATCACCGTCGTAGTTCTTGTTTCTCTCGTCGGAGTGGGCGTCATCGCATCCTTTGACGAACTGTTCGGGCTCTTCTCGAGAGAGCGTCGGTAGTCCAAGGCTTCCGTAGTGCGGTTCTCGCAGAAGCCAGACCTAGAAAGAAGTATGGAGAGTCCTCAGTTGAACGTTGTAGAGCTCACGGTGGCAATTGCCATTCTCATCCTCTTGCTGCTGAACCTATTGCTCACCTATGGCGTCGTCCGGCGACTCCGAGAGCACGGCACTCGCCTTTCAAAAGTTGAAGCAGGCGGCAATGGGGGCGGCGCCGACTCGCTCGGTCCGGCAAGCCCTGCACCCGGGACGTCTGTTCCGTCTTTTGAGGCGGCTGCTGTCGACGGGTCAGTCGTGAGCAGCGCGACTACAAGCCAAGGTGAGAAGTACATGGGATTCTTCTCCCCGACCTGCGCGCCCTGCCGGGAGCGCCTGCCGGAATTCATCAGCTTCGCTCAGCGCAGAAGCCCAGACGACGTTGTGGTCATTATCCAAGATGGAGACGGCGCGAGCGAAATGGCGGCGGCAGCCACGGGGGTTGCCCGCGTGATCATCGACGATGGCCCCGGCGGGCAATTGATTGAGTCGTTCCAGGTTGATCGGTTTCCCACGCTGATCGCACTGCAGGATGGCGTCGTGACCACGAATACCTCGATTATGGGCGGACTGCCCTCAGAACTCGTTCGCTAGCACGGAGCCCCCGGGCGGCGGCGTATCCCGCCAATGGCACGCACGCCCTCGCGGCGTCCGAACCACAATTCCTCCGACATGCTGTGCGGGCACGCAACCCCATTCACGCGAGTCCTCGCTTCGTGGATTGTCTCCCAAGAGAACCAATGTTCCATCGGGGACGCGGTTGCCGTCGGAACCAGCGATGGGAATGTTGTGTGGAAGATTTTGCCCACCGGTGGCAGCCACGCGCTTCACTAATAGGCGATCCGGCGAAACCCCATCGGCGAGTTGCTGTGAGTAGCGATAATCCTTCGGAAGGCGAACAAGGACGATGTCGCCCGGCTCAAGCGGTTTGCGATATCGTCGGCGAACAAGAATGCGATCGCCGTCGTGAAGTGTCGGCGCCATGCTCATCCCGCGGACCGTTACAAGCAGATAGCTGCGTCGACCGAGAAAGACCAGTGCGGTTGCGGCGACGAGGAACAAGGCGAAGACGATGCTTCCGATAATCATTAGCAGTCCCGTTCGCGGAGCATCCTTGGCCTTGTGGCCCAATGAGATCAAATGCTAGCCGGTCGTCAGGCTCCGATGGCCCACCGTGCTGAAATCTGCCGATACAGCGTGATCGCGGTTGTTTGGACACAGACATGCTGAGCTACATCAGGCTAGGTCTCGCAAGTCATGGATGGCGAGCGACATCACTCGTGATCGGTGTTGTCGTGGCATCGGCAAGTTTCGTTCTACTGACCTCGGCGGTCCAGTCAACCCGTGCCGAGGTAGTGGGCACCGTGCAGGACAACGCTCGGTCGGCGTACGACGTGCTGGTGCGACCGAAAGGCTCTCTGACGGACATCGAGGAGAGCCGCAATCTCGTCCAGGACAACTACCTATCAGGAGTTTTCGGAGGCATCTCCATGGATGCGTACGAGCAGATCCGGGATATTCCTGGTGTCGAAGTCGCTGCCCCCATCGCGAACTTGGGATACGTGAACGTGGTGGGCACCGCATATGTTGACCTTCGTTCATTTGTCAACGATGGGGCATCATTGTTCCGCGTGGATCCTACCTACGCGGCGGCGAACGGGGCCGCTCGGTACAGCGACGCCCCTCGGTATTTGTACTACACAGAAAGCGCATTCGATGGGGAGCCGCAGGGCGTCACGACCGTGGAGAACGACAGCGGTGCACAACGGTGGCCGTGCTGGTATTTCAATGTCGATCCGCTCGGCACCGGCAGCGCCCCGCAGCGGCCCTTCAGACAGGAGACCGACGCATTTGTCGTCGGCCAGTCGGCCTTCGACCCGGAGTTGCGCACGGGTTTGGAGTGCTACTCGTCGGTGAGTCCATCAACGAGCTCCGGAGCGGGGATTACGGATCAACCAGATGGCTTTGTCGGGGTGAGCATTCCCGTCGCATTCCCGGTTCTAATCGCAGCGATCGATGCCGAGCAAGAGGCCGCCCTCGTGGGTCTTGAGGACGCAGTCACTGAAGGCAGCTATCTCCTCGCAGATGAACAACCATCGGTAGAACGAGTGCAAGGGCGGGGGATGGTGGATGTTCCTGTTCTTCTCTCGACGGATGCATTCGCGGACGTAACAATGGGCCTAAGCGTGACGCGGCTTGATATTGGCGGCACACGAGCTCTCGACCAATTGGACAGCCCTGCCGCCAGGCCATGGCTGACTGGATTGTCTGGATCGAAGGTGGGCGAGATAAATGTTGACTTGACGGGAGTGTTCGAGCCTTTGGCTCAGTCGTCGCGTTTGTCATTTGGTGTTGGGCCGGCCAACTCCTTTAGCCCAGAGGTCGGAAACTACTGGACGACCGGCCCGGTCGCATATGACGACGCCGGGGGCAGGCTTGAGGCGTCGATTAAGCCGTCACCAGAGCCGCAGACTTGGGCGGCGCAGTGGACTAAGTACGACCAGAACATTCCGGTGGATAACCAAGCGACACAGGTGCGCGATGTAACATTGATCGAGGCCGCGATTTGCAGCGCCGGATGCGAGGTGCCTCGTCCCTTCGTGACAGGCAGGTTCGATCCAGAAGAGATCACGGGTTTCTCCGGACTCTCCCGCCTCCCGCTGGAAAGCTATCGTCAACCGGAGGTCACCGGGGCCGATGAGAGAACCCGCGAGATACTCCACAACGACGCGTTGCTTCCAGATCGCAACCTCGGCGGATACTTGCGCCAGCCACCTGCGATGCTCACCACACTTCAGAGCATCACAGCGTTCCTGTCCAGTCGCGCCGACGCGGAAAGGAGTGCGTCGACGCCCATCAGTAGTATCCGGATCCGGGTAGCGGGCGTATCCGGTGTGGACGAGCTCTCGCGTAGCCGAATAAATGCCGTTGTCGCCGGGATCAAGAATCAACTGGGGGATTCCGTTGTTGTAGAAGTCACGGTCGGGGCCTCACCCGCCCCCCAGCAAGTCGTTCTTCCGGCTGGCGTCGCCGGTGCCGAGCAGATTCTTGTAGAGGAGTACTGGGCCGAGAAGGGTGTCGGCGTCAGGATCGTCAATGCGATAGACGCAAAGAGTGGCGCTTTGTTCGTCTTGGTGCTTGTCGTCTGCACTCTTTATCTCGCGCAAGGCGCCCTCGCGTCGGTTAGAACTCGTCGTGCGGAAATCGCTACTTTGCTCGGTATGGGTTGGGCACGTGCTACAGCATTCCTAGTGATCGCGGCCGAGCTACTCGTCATCGGTGCACTGGGTGGGTTCCTTGGAGCACTTGTGGCTTGGGTGACAGCAGGGCTTCTCGGAATTGGCGTAGCGACCAGTCAAGTCCTGCTCGCAATCCCGCTGGCCGTCCTCGTCGCGTTAGTGGCGGGCCTAATTCCAGCGTGGCTGGCGTCGCGAATCTTGCCCGTAGAGGCGTTCCGACCCCCGGTCGCGCCTGTCTATCGTTCGCGGCAGGTGCGGACACCACTTGAGCTTGCGCTTGCAAATGTGGCTCGGGGAAGAACTCGCACGATCCTTGGAGCGGCCGGCCTGGCTCTAGCTGTAGCGGCCCTGACAATTCTGCTTGGAATGACGATCGCCTTCCGCGGCCAGGTAGCTGGGACGCTCCTCGGCACCGTCGTGACTGCTGAGGTTCGTGACGTTGACTTTCTTGCCGTCGCGGTAAGTATGGGGCTCGGGACCGTCGCTTTGGTCGACGTGCTGCTGATGAACCAGCGCGAGCGTGCGGGCGAGTATGCCGTACTCAGTGCCACCGGATGGAGTACCAGCGAACTCGCACAGGTGACTAGGTACGAGGGGATCGCCATGGCCATTATGGGCGGATTCGTTGGTGCCGCCCTCGGCGCCGCCGTGGTGATCGCAATGGGTGGTCCATTGGTAACCCCCGAGGTAGTCATCGGAATGCTTGTCGCCACAGGTTCGTCGATGGTGGGCGGATTGGCCGTGGTACTGCTTGTTCTGCTCGGTTCCACCAGCCAAGTTGCACAAATGCCTCCCGCCACGATTTTGGCCGCCGACGAATAGGACTTGAATCGATGTCAAACGCTCACACCATGCGTCAAGGCGTGCCAGTCGCTGTCGAGGGAGTGTCGAAATCGTTCCTTCAAGGAAAGCGCCAGACACATCGGGCGCTCAACAACGTGGACCTCGCAATCAAGGCCGGCTCGACCGTTGCGCTCACTGGGCCGTCCGGTTCCGGCAAGTCGACGTTGCTTCATCTCATCGGCGGCATGGAGCGCCCCAGTGAGGGCCACATAACCGTAGGCGAGACCCGCGTCGACCAGCTGTCGGTCCGTGACCTTACCCGGTACCGGCGCAACGTGGGATTCGTGTTCCAGAAGTTTCATCTGCTTCCCGGGCTCACTGTTATCGACAATGTCATTGCTCCGGTGTTGCCTCGCCGCGTCTCGTTTAAGAAGAGTGCTCGAGCCCAGGAACTTCTCGAGTCGGTCGGGCTAGGAGATCGCGCCCTTTCGATGCCTCATGAACTTTCGGGCGGCCAACAGCAGCGGGTCGCCATCGCTCGTGCAGTAATTGGCTTTCCCGACCTCCTCATCGCGGACGAACCCACTGGCAGCCTCGATGGCGCGACGGGCGAAGAGATCATGCAACTATTACTAACCACTAGCGACACGTGGGGCACGACGCTCGTCGTTGCGACGCATAATCTCAAGGTCGCGGAACTGTGCCAACAACATGTGCAACTCGTGGATGGTGCCATCCATCGGACAGTAGGCGTGTGATGAGCACACAATCGGCCCGACCCGGCCTCCGGTACGCGACCTCATCTACGTTCATTGCCCTGGGACTGACATGGAGCGCAGGCCCCATCGTCGTGCCGATAATCATGGTGGTCAAGGTGGTGCAAGGTCTGATACCAGCTTCGCTCGCTTGGTCCATGAAGCTGTTGCTCGACAACATTCAATTGGGGACGGTACAGCCAGGCGAGATCACCTTGCTCGTACTCGTGATCGGCTTTCTCGGATTGGCGGCCGCTGTCGCCCCACCACTGACCACGTACCTTGAGGCTCGATTGGTTCGTCTCGTCGGTCTTCGAGTTCACGACGACTTATATCGAACGGTCAACGGGTTCGATGGTATTTCACATTTCGAAAGCCCACCATTCTTGGATCGACTGCGTCTCGCCAGCAATGTCGCCTCGACCGCTCCTCATGCCGTTTTCTCATCTTTGTTCAGCATCGTTCAGAGTGTGGTGAGCCTTGTGAGTCTCGCCGCTGTGCTGCTGACCATTAGCCCGCTTATCTTGAGCATCATTGTCCTGGCCGCAGTCCCCGCATTTATTATCCAGATACGGATCAGCAGACAACAAGCGAAAATGATGTGGGCGATGACTCCAGGAAGCCGCCGAAGGATGTTCTATCAGATGCTGATGCTCGACCTTTCGGCGGTCAAGGAAATCCGACTCTTCGGTCTTGGAGACTTCTTTGCTTCGCGTATGCGCCAGGAGACGGTCGACATCAACGCGATTGACGAATCGATCGACCGCAAGACCCTCGTGGGTCAGCTTCCATTGGCTGCGCTAAGCGCCATTGTTACGGCCGTCGGACTTATCTGGATCACCACTGAAGCATTACAGGGCCACTTCCTCGCCGGCGACGTATCGGCCTTCATCGCGTCGGCGGCAAGCGTGCAGGGGGTAATCGCAGCCCTCGTGGCGGCGTCCGGACAGTACCACCAGGCGATATCGATGCTCCGCCACTACTTGGACGTCCTGCAGACCGGCTCCGATTTGATCTCTACACCGTCTCCGCAGCAGGTCCCGAGCCTCGCGCAAGGCATCGAATTCAGAGATGTATGGTTCCGTTACGGTGAATCAGAGCCGTGGGTCTTGCGAGGGGTCTCCTTCGACATCGCGGCTGGGACTACAGCTGCGCTTGTCGGCCTTAACGGAGCGGGCAAGAGCACGCTTGTGAAACTGCTGTGCCGCTTCTATGACCCGGCGCGTGGGTCCATCACCTGGGATGGCATCGACCTGCAGCAACTAAAGTTGTCCGAGCTACGGGATCGAATGTCAGTAGTGTTCCAGGACTACATGCCATACGACCTGACTGCAGCTGAGAACATCGGAATCGGAGACCTGAGAGGCATCGATGATCAGGTACGGATCCAGTCCGCTGCCGAGCAGGCAGGTATACATGAGAAGATAAGCAGCTTGGATCGGGGCTATCGATCGATGCTTTCGCGAACGTTCTTCGCGGGCGAGGATAATGATGATCCCGCTATCGGTGTTTCATTGTCCGGTGGTCAATGGCAGCGCATCGCCCTGGCCCGTGCGTTGATGCGATCCGGGCGTGATGTTCTCATCCTTGATGAACCAAGTGCCGGACTGGACGCTGCTGCCGAGCAGGCGGTGCATGAACGTCTTCAACAACGCCGCGAGTCTACAACGAGTCTCTTGATCTCGCATCGTCTGGGTGCGGTCCGCCACGCCGACAAAATTTTGGTGCTGGAGGACGGCAAGGTGATCGAAGTTGGGACTCACGGCGAGCTCATGCTGCTTGGTGGTAAATATGCACGACTGTTCACCATTCAAGCCGCGAACTACATCGACGCAGAGAACGTTAGCCCGTGATCGTCATTGGCAAACAGCTCAAAGACGGTAGAGATGCTTGTTTGGCTGCCGAGTACGCAGCGCGCAGCCCGCGCGCAGTTTCGACGTGGGCTGGGTCGGCGATCACGGCCCGCGACGCCCAGCAGCGTTCGTGGTCGGCGACCGTGCGGCCCTCGCACACGACGATCACCCGGCCAAGCGTGGCCGTCACGGCCACGAGCCGGCCGATCACCCGCGGATCGACGGAGTAGTCGTTGGGATCCGCCGCGGCGACCCGCTCTGCCTGATCGGCGACTCCGGCACCGGCAAGTCCCACCTGTTGATCGGGCTCGGCACCGCCGCCGCCGAACGCGGGTACCGGGTCAAGTTCACGTTGGCGACCAAGCTCGTCAACGAGCTCGTCGAAGCCGCCGACGAGAAACAACTCGCGCGCACCATCGCCCGCTACGGCCGCGTCGACCTGCTCTGCATCGACGAACTCGGCTACATGGAACTCGACCGCCGCGGCGCCGAACTCCTCTTCCAAGTCCTCACCGAACGCGAAGAGAAGGCGTCCGTCGCGATCGCATCGAACGAGTCCTTCAGCGGCTGGACCAAGACCTTCACCGACCCGCGCCTGTGCGCCGCGATCGTTGACCGTCTCACCTTCAACGGCATCATCATCGAAACCGGCACCACCTCCTACCGGCTCAACCACACCCGTAGCCGGCAACCATGACTGTGACGGCATGCCACCGATTAGTGACAACCGTCGTCGTCCCGGAACCCACCCAGCTCCCAAACCCGCGGCCGGTAGGCCGCTGTGGCCTACCGGGGATCACTACGAGTCGCACAGCACGTTCGCGACTGAAGCGCGGCTCTGGGATGGATTCAGCATCCAAACCTGTAGCCTGAACAGCAGCTGGAGGGAGCATTACAGTGGCGTTATTGCGGTCTGGTCGCGGCCGACGCAGGAGTGCCCTCGTGATGATTTCTTGCGCACTCATCGTCGTTGGCAGTGCAGCGGCAATCGCGGCACTCTACGTGATCACGAATCCCGCAGAGCTCGCGATAATGGTTGAGTGCTCCGGGCCAGCGGACGTCCGGTGCTCCGACAATTTCTTTTTCGGAGTCCGAGGCGGCCGTAACGCCCTCGCGACAGGCTTGGTCGTTGTCGCCCTCGTCCTTTGGTTCTGTTCTGGCGTCACAACTGCACTGGCGGCGCAGCAACCGCAATCGGTCGCCGCACCGCCAGCAGATGCATAGCCGTCGTTGTCAGCCCCCGAGGAGATTCCAAGTGGGGTTGTTATCGAAGAAAGCCTTGATGTTCGCGATGTAGCCGACAACCGAGCATGAGCGGGCGCTCGTGTCACCGTTACACGGCTTCACATTGCTTCCACCTGTGTTGACGCCGGTAATTACGCCCATACCGAGTACACCGCCGTTCCAGCCCGCGACGACAGGACCGCCACTGTCACCCTTGCCAAATAGCGGGGAGTCGGTGGTCGAGTGCACCGTGATCAGGTTGTTGTAGCAGAGCGATTCCGGGAAGAAACACAACACGTCGCCGGTGGTTTGCACCTCCGCCAGACAGTTCAATCCGGAGTACGCGCCACTGGGGCAAATGATGTCGCCTGCAATGGGGTAGTAGCGCGCCTTCACTCCGAGCGAGGTTGAACTCGTGTACGAACCGGTGTACACGCGGCCCTGAATCCCCGCACCGTTTTCCAGGCTCAAGCGCTTGAAGTCTGAACCGCCCGAGTTACCGTCCTGCATCGTCCCCAGCGCCCAGTTGTTACCGTTGGCCTGTCCCGACCTCCAAGCATCGCCGATTGCGCCGCAGTGATCGGCCGTGAGTATCGCGGTCTGATAGCCGCCCGTGATGGGAGCCACCACCGGGAACGCTGACGTACATGAATAGCCGTTGGCTGGCTTGTAGATGCGTGCTCCGCCATAGAACGGCGACGAATCTCCCCAACGCCAACCGGTCGCCATCGCTGGATCCTCAGCGGTCGTCTCGACGACGACAGGAACGCCACCAGCCGACGCAAGCCCATCGACGTCTTGGGCCGCACGACGCTGCGTCGTGGATGATTCGGCGACAGACACGACGAGCCCGCTGTTGTTCTCAGTTGTGCGGACAGAGACAACGTGAATTCCCGCGTCGACCGCCGACTGCGCCAGTTCTAGTGCCTGCGCTTCAAGCTCTCGGGCACTGTAGACGTCCTCGACGAATCGGTAGTTTTCACCGACAACCTCTCGGACGCTCTGCTCAATCTTGCTGGCCTCGCCTTCGAGGACATGGACGTCGAGCGTTCCAGTTGCCTGGTCCCAGGCGAGATCGTTGATGTGCTCGCCCTCGGGGCTCTCCACTAGCTTCTGAATCTCCATGCGCAGGTCGGAAGGAATTCCGCCAGTCTCAGGGAGAGGAGCATCTTCCCGTGAATCCTCAACTGGACGAGGGAGCGCAGGTGATGCTGCGCCCTCCACCCCGCTATTGAAGGCTTGCGCCGTTCCCGGCGCGGTTAGCACCAAGGCCACCAACGCGATGCCTGCAGCTGCGCCTACTCCAACTCTCCTACGAACTTTCGAACCCAAGACCCGTACCTTCTCTCTGTAGACCGAGATGCGACGGCAACCGAGTTTCGGTAGGCCGTTCCGTCAGACGGGCCAAAGCGTACGAGCGACTCCATCTCGGGGGATAGTCGGCACATAAGCGGACTTGCACCGAGCAGCCCGATCTGGGCCCGAGAGTTCGTCAGTAACCACGAGCCCGAGGCCCTTCCGGCACCACGAGCCGCCACACTCGAACCGCATGGGGCGGTCGTCTCGGCAAGGCGGAGCGTGAATGCGTCCATCAGTTCTACGGACATCACTCCACCGGCCGACGATGACCGACTCAATCCCCGCGCAAGAGGTTCGAACGGCTGCCGCGATGACGCGGGCAACCCGACCAGCTGTGTAACGACGGCAGCCCTTCCCTATTCATCTTCATGGGCGCGAGCGCCACCATGAACCTGCCCTGGTGGTCCTGATTCGGGCCGTCAGCTGGTCCCAAGTCAGGTTGACAGAGCCACTCGGGCGATGCGAACGGCAAGATCACCATCCGCTACGCCGGGAAACTCCGCCACCTCGGCATCGGCCGCCGCCACCAAGGCAACCCGATCATCCTGCTCACCGCCGGCGACGAGACCATGATCATCGACCGGCACACCGGCGAGATCCTCGCCGAACACACCCTCAACCCCGACCGCGACTACCAACCCCGGAAATGAAGAAACCCCCTCCCGAAGGAGAGGGTTTCTGTCACCTATGTCCCGACACATCTGTAAACGATGTCCCGACACATCACAGGGCGGAGACGGCGGGATTTGAACCCGCGGTCCCCTTACGGGGACTCCACCTTAGCAGGGTGGTGCACTCGGCCGGACTATGCGACGTCTCCTCGTGAACGCTTGCGCGAACACGCGAGAGCCATCATAACCCGGCAGTACCCCTGATGACGATTCGGCCGATCACGACCCTACTGGTCGTCGAGGGTGCGGCCTGCCGAACAGCGCGCCTCGGCGGCGGTCTGGCCCGTCACGTCGCTCGGCAGCGCCTCGACGGGTGCCGCCGCCACGGGTGCGTCGGCCGGCGCCTCTTCGGCGGGCGCTTCAGCCGGGGGCGCGGCGACCGCGTTCGGGTCGCCCACCGAGGCGAAATCCGACTCGGCTGCAGCGGGGTCGAACGTCACAGGCAGGTCGTTCTGCAGCGCCGCGTTGACGAGCTCGGCCGAGCCCGTCGGGGCGACCGCGCCGCCCCCGTCGACGTACGCGGTGGGGTACTGGATGAACGCGATCTTGTTGAGGTCGGTGTCTTTCAGCGCCTTGGCGATGGAGATCAGGCGCGTGGGGTCCATGAGGCTGTCGGACAGCTGCATGTTGGCGAGCGCGGCCTTCGCGATCGAGTAGAGCTTCCCTGGATCGGAGAGGGTGCCGCTCGACTGCATCGTGCGGGCGAGCGAGGAGAGGAACACCTGCTGGTTCGAGATGCGGGCCAGGTCGCTGCCATCGCCGACGCCATGGCGAGTACGAAGGAACTGCAGGGCTTCGACACCCTTGAGCGTGTGGACACCGGGGTCGAGGAAGGTGCCGGTGTACTCGTCTTCGATCTTCTCGGCGACGCAGACATCGACGCCGCCGACCGCCTCGGAGAGCCCCGCGACGCCCATGAACTGCACGATGCCCGCGAAGGGAATGGTCACCCCGGTGAGCTGCTCGACCGTCTTCACGACGCACGGCAAGCCGCCGTACGAGAGCACGGAGTTGATCTTCACGTCGGACTGCTCGTAGAGCGTGTCGGCTGGGTCTTCGGGATCGGTGCACTCGGGCACGTCGACGAGCATGTCGCGGGGGAAGCTCACCACAGAGGCATTCGAGTGGTCTTCGGAGATGTGCATGAGCATCGTCACGTCGTTGAGGACCGCGGTCTCCTCGTCGGGGTCGCCGAAGGCCTCGCCCTGGCCCTGTCGGCTGTCGCTGCCCACGATGAGGATGTTCACGCCGCCTTCGTAGGAGCCGACATCGGGCACACCCTCGAGCACGGCTTCGTTGCCGAGCGTGATCGTGGGCTGCGCGGTGCTCGCGAGATCCCATGCGGCGTAGGCCGCGACTGCTGAACCGGAGACGAGAGTGACGGCGACGACGGAGCCGACGACCTTTGCGAGGGTCTTCCAGGCGTTGTGCCGCTTGAGCCGGCCGTGACGCGCGACGGCAGGACTCTTCGCTGCTCGTCGGGAGCTGTGTCGCAACTCTTCGTTCACCGGTGTCCTTTCTCTCTCAGGTTCGCGCGGAGGGCGTGGGATTCGAACCCACGAGGCATTGCTGCCCACTGGTTTTCAAGACCAGCTCCATCGGCCGCTCGGACAGCCCTCCTCGCCCGCACACTGCAGCACCGTCTCGATGACGGCACATCTACGTGCAGGCAGGCCCCGATTCTAGCCGACGCGCATTCCGACGAGCCTCTCAGTACTAACTGGGAGGGTCCTGAAGTGGGCCGGATGCCGCGATCAGCCCTCGTTGGCGTTGGAGCAGCGCACTTCCGCAGCGGTCTGGCCGGTGACGTCGCCGGGAAGGGCCTCCGGCGGTGCGCCGGCTTCGGCGTCGGGTTCAGCGGTGGCCTCGGGGGCGGGAAGATCCTGCACCGGCGGCGCGGTGGGATCTTCGACCGTGCCGAACTGCGCTCCGGCCGTAGCGTTCGGGTCGAACTGCACAGGCCGGTCGGCCTGCAGCGCCGCATTCACGATGGCGGCCGATTCCGAGGGCTCGACGGCCGCGAAATCCTCGGTGTACACCGTGGGGTACTGCACGAAGGCGACCTTCGACAGGTCGACGTCCTGCATCATCCGCGCGATCGCGACGAGCTGCGTGGGGTTCTGCAGTGCCGTCGACAGGGTCATGTTCGAGAGGACGGCCTTGGCGATCGAGTAGAGCTTCACCGGGTCGCCGAGCGTGCCCTCACTCTGGAGCGTGCGCATGAGCGACGCGAGGAACGTCTGCTGATTCGAGATGCGGCCGAGATCGCTGCCGTCGCCCACGCCGTGCCGCGATCGGAGGAACGCGAGCGCTTCCATTCCCGAGATCGAATGCCTGCCCGCGTCGAGGTCGAGACCCGAGTACTCGTCGACGACCGGCTCGGCGAGGCACACCTCGACGCCGCCGACCGCCTCGGAGAGCGCCGCGACACCGTAGAACTCGACGATCCCGCCGACCAGGATCTGAACTCCGGTGAGCTGCGCCACCGTCTTGGCGACGCAACCAAGCCCGCCGTGCGAGAGCACGGTGTTGATCTTCACGCCCGACATCGCCGGGAGCGGGTCGCCCTCGGGGTTCTCGGGATCGGTGCACTCGGGCACCGGCACCACGAGGTCGCGCGGAAAGCTCACGACCTCGACATGCGAGTGGTCCTGCGAGATGTGCAGCAGCATCGTCACGTCGTTGAGCTCGGCCGACTCTTCTTCGGGATCGCCGAACGCACCGTCGTCGGGCCGCTTGTCGCTGCCGACGAGAATGAAGTTGAGCCCGCCCTCCATCGCGCCGATGTCGGGCACACCCTCGAGGATCTCCTCGCCCTCGAGCTCGACCGACGGCTTCAGCGATCCCACGAGGTCGATCACGGCGAATGCCGCGACCGATCCGGCGCTCACAGCGAGCACTGCGATGGCGGATGCCGCGAGCTTCAGGTAGGCGCGCGTGGCATCGTGTCGCGACAACCGACCATGTCTCGCCATGCCGGCGGAATCGACGATCGAGACCTGCTCATCGACGATCGAGTCCTGCTCAGAGCCTGCGCTCACGGAACCCCTCCCCGAACTGGATCTTATCCGCGCAGAGCCGGAATCCCCCGGTGAATCCGTCAGGAGAGCGAGTCGAGCACCGAGGCGAGACCAGCGTGGTCGATGTCGCCGGTGACCTCGCCGGCGGCCTCCCGCACCTCGGCGGGAGCCTGGCCCATCGCGACGGACCGGCCGGCGGCTCCGGCCCACGTGAACATCTCGATGTCGTTGCGGCCGTCGCCGATCGCGATCACCCGGTCGACCGGCAGGTCGAGCCAGCCGCGCACGCGTTCGAGGGCCGTGGCCTTGCTGACGCCTTCGGGCGCGATGTCGAGCCAGGCGGTCCAGCCGATCGCGTAGCTCACCTGGTGCAGGCCCATCTCCTCGACGATGCTGAGGAACTCCTCGAGCTCGTGGTCGGGCGAGACGACGACGACACGCGTCGCCCGCTGGTCGAGCAGGTGCTCGAACGGGACCTCGCGGGCATTGTCGAGGTTCCAGTCGGACATGCCCTCGGTGTAGAGGCGGAAGCCGTTGGGCTCCTCGACCATGAACCGGCCGTCGGGCAGGAAGGAGCGGATGCGCTCGAGCACCTCGGTGGGGTCGAAGGTCTCGACATGGGCTCGCATGTAGCCGTCGGATGCCGCCTCGTCGCGCTGCATGGTGATGGCCCCGTTGGCGCACACGACGTACTCGGGCGTGAGCCCGAGCCGCTCGAGCACGGGACGGGTCGTCGCCCACGATCGTCCGGTCGCGAGGGTGACCTCGTGCCCGCGATCGCGCACCGCGGCGACCGCGTCGGCGACGACCTGGTCGATCGACTCGTCTTCGTGCATGATCGTGCCGTCGACGTCGAGTGCGACGAGCCAGCGCCCGTCGGGGATCGTGTCGACCGCGCCCGGACGCTGCGATTCGGGCGCCGCGTGGCGTTCGGGCGCTCGGTTCCCGCCGGGAGCTGGCTGCTGCGACATCCGATCGCCTATCTGGCCGCGACGGGCTCGAGCACTTCGAGACCGCCCAGGTAGCCCTGCAGCGCCTCGGGCACGAGCACCGAGCCGTCGGCCTGCTGGTGGGTCTCGAGGATCGCGACGATCCAGCGAGTGGTGGCGAGGGTGCCGTTGAGGGTCGCCACGGGCGCCGTCTTGCCGCTCTCGGTGCGATGGCGGATGTCGAGGCGGCGGGCCTGGAATGTGGTGCAGTTCGACGTCGAGGTGAGCTCGCGATAGGCGCCTTGCGTGGGTACCCAGGCCTCGACGTCGTACTTGCGGGCGGCGCTCGAGCCGAGGTCGCCGGCGGCCGTGTCGATCACCCGGTAGGCGAGGCCCAGGTCTCGGAGCATGCCCTCCTGCCATCCGAGCAGCCGCTCGTGCTCGGCCTCGGCGTCGGCCGGGTCGACGTAGCTGAACATCTCGAGCTTGTTGAACTGATGCACCCGGATGATTCCGCGCGTGTCACGCCCGTGGCTGCCGGCCTCGCGACGGTAGCACGTCGACCAGCCCGCATAGCGCAGCGGCCCGTTCGACAGGTCGATGATCTCGTCGGCGTGATACCCGGCGAGCGCGACCTCGCTCGTGCCGGTGAGGTAGAGGTCGTCATCGGGCAGGTAGTAGATGTCTTCGGCGTGGGCCCCGAGGAACCCGGTGCCCTGCATTATCTCGGGCCGCACGAGCGTGGGCGTGATGAGCGGCGTGAAGCCCGCGGCGAGCGCCCGGTCGAGGCCCATCGACATGAGCGCGAGCTCGAGGCGCGCGCCGACGCCCTTCAGGTAGTGGAAACGGGCCCCCGACACTTTCGCACCGCGCTGCATGTCGATGGCGTCGAGGAGCTCGCCGATCTCGAGGTGGTCGCGCGGTTCGAAGCCGAACGCGGGGAGGTCACCCACCTCGCGGAGCACGATGTAGTCGTCTTCGCCGCCCGCCGGCACACCGTCGAGGACGACGTTGCCGATGCGCTGCACAGCCTCGGTGAAGGCCGCTTCGGCGTCGCTCGCCTGCTGGCTGGCCGCCTTCACTCGCGCCGAGAGCTGCTGCACCTCGGCGACGAGCGCGGCCTTCCGCTCTTTGGGAGCCTGGGCGACCTGCTTGCCGAAGGTGTTCTGCTCGGCGCGGAGCGACTCGAACGTGGTGATCGCACTGCGGCGCGCGGCATCCGCTACGACGGCGTCATCGACGAAGGCCACGGACTCGCCACGGAGCTCTTGCGAACGCTTGATCAGTTCGGGGTTCTCGCGGAGCAGCAGGGGGTCGATCACCCGAGCAAGTCTAGCCGTGGGCATCCGCCGGTCAGGTCGTGCCACTGCGCGTGGTTCCGGGCCTCCGCACGGCTGGATGGAATACCGTTGGCAGCGTGGCGAGTCTGGGGAGGCAGGGGTCGACGGATGCCGCGAGCATACGCCCGCGCGCAGCCGTCATCTTCAATCCCTCGAAGCAGGGCGTCGACGCGGTTCGCGACGCCGTGCGGCATGCCGAGGCGCGGCAGGGGTTCGCCACGTCGCTGTGGATCGAGACGCGCGAGCACGATCCGGGCACCGGCATGGCGCTCGAGGCGCTCGACGCGGGGGTCGACCTCGTGATCGCGGCCGGCGGCGACGGCACGGTGCGTGCGGTGGCCGGCGGGCTCCGCGGCAGCGGCGTGCCCCTCGGCCTCGTGCCCCTCGGCACCGGCAACCTGTTCGCGCGCAACCTCCGCATTCCCGTGAACGACCCTCACGACGCCGTCGTGCTCGCCTTCTCGGGCTTCGATCATGCCGTCGACGTGCTCGTCGCCGAGGTCACGAGGCCCGGCGGAGCCAACGAGACGCACGTCTCCCTCGTCATGGCGGGCATCGGCATCGACGCGGCGATGATCTCGAACACCAATCCCGACCTGAAGAAGCGGGTCGGCTGGCTCGCCTACGTCGACGCCGGACTGCGCGCGATCCCGGCCTCCAAGCCGTTCCGCATCACTCACCGGCTCGACCTCGGCCGACACCACCGCTCCCGGGTGTCGAGCATTCTCGTGGCGAACCTCGGCTACCTTCCGGGAAACATCGAGCTCATCCCCGGCGCCGAGATCGACGACGGCAAGCTCGACGTGGTGCTGCTGCAGCCGCGGAACGTCTTCGGCTGGATCCTCATCTGGCGGAAGGTGACGTGGGAGAACCGGGTGCTGCGCAAGAGCGCGGTCGGCCGCCAGTTCATCGAGCTCACCGGCGACAAGCGGCCAAGCGAGATCCTCTACTCCCGGGGCCGCGCCATCGACATCGACATCGAGGGCGATCCCGAGGAGTTCGAGATCGACGGCGACGAGTTCGGCTCGGTCGAGTCGGTGCGGTTCCGCGTCGACCCGGCGGCGCTCATCGTTCGAGTCGGTCGCTGACGCGGCGTCGTTCCCTCACGCCCGTGCCGAGACGCCCGCCCGACGCGGTCACCGCCCCGACGAGGCAGAGCGCGATCACCGCGAGCACGGCAACCGGGATCGTCGGACCGGGAATCATCTGCAGCAACTGCATCAACGCGATCTCAGCGAGCTGTTCGTCGGTGGGAGTCTCCGAATATCCCCGCACTCCCCCCGCGAGCGTCTGGTTGGCCCACACGCCGGCGACGAGCGCCGTGACGGCCAGCACCGCGAGTGCGATCGCGGATGGGTTCCGCCGGAAGGGATTCACGGCCGCTCCGTCTCGTCGTCACGTGCGTTCCGCCGCGCACGCCGGATCGCCTGCCACGCGAGCAGGACGACGACCCCGATGCCGCCCGCCTGCATGAGGGGTGGCGCGATCGTCCAGGCGGCCTGCTGGAGCACCGGGTCGATGCTGGAAGAGCCGTAGTACATTCCGCGGTCACCGGCGACGCTCCAGAACAGCCAGAATCCGAGGCCGAGCGCACCGATCGCGACCACCCATGCGGCCACGATCCAGCGCCGTGTGATGGTGTCGGGCTCGGACTCGGGCTCGGGTTCGGACTCGGGCTCGGGTTCGTCGAAGGCGGCTATCTCGCCCGACGAGACCGGCTCCGCGGCATCCGCCGACCCGACCTCGGGGCGTTTGGGCGGCGTCGCGACGTGCTCCGCTTGCTCCACCGGCTCGGTGGACTTCGCTGCGATCGGTGGGAGACGCCCCGGAGCGGGAGGAACGGGAAGGGCAGCTGCCCGCGCCGGTCGCATCACCTTGGGCGGCGGCGTCTCGACCGCCGCTCCCCCATCCGATTCGGGCGACGGCACATACCCGCGCTGGAACCGTGGATCGAACCTCGGGTCGATGCCCTGCGCGCTCCGGCTCTCACTCATGGTCACCCCTCACGATCGATCAGGGTCACAATATCGCGCACCAGCCTTCGTGGGGCGGCCCGGTCAGCTCACGAACAAGAGCGAACTCCAACCCGTTCCGACCACCGACTGGGGCTTCCATCCCGAGAATCCGTCGCCCGGGTAGAGCCAGAGACGACCAGCGGTGTCTCGCCCCATCACGTCGTCGTTGCCGTCTCCGGTGAAGTCACCAGAGCCGAACACCGCATCGAACGCACCCCAGCCGGTGCCGACGCGGGAGGATGGCGCCCAGCCACCGGATCCCGACGACGGGTAGACGAAGAGCTGCCCGGCGCTGTCGCGCCCCATGACGTTCGCGCGTCCGTAACCGCCGAAGTCGCCGACCGCGAAGACCTCATCGAAGATGTTCCAGCCGACACCCACTTTCGACGCGGCTCCGAGCCCGCCGCGGCCGTCACCGGGGTACAACCAGAGGTCTCCCGCGCCGTCCCGCGCCAGGAGGTCGACGTTTCCGTCTCCGGAGAAGTCGCCGGGGCTGAAGATCGAGGTCATGACGCCCCAGCCCGTTCCGACCACGCCCCAGCCCAGCCAGCCGCCGGAGCCGTCGCCTCGGTAGAGGTACAGGCGCCCCGCCCTATCACGTGCCATCACGTCGGCATTCCCGTCGCCCGAGAAGTCGCCCGCCGTGAACACGTGGTTCATCGTCGCCCAGCCCGAACCGATCGAGGAGACGCCCGACCAGCCGGACGCCCCGTCACCGGCATAGAGGTTCAAGCCCCCTCCTCTCGTGCGTATGATCACGTCGGGATCGTCGTCGCCCGAGAAGTCACGATCCAGTTTCGGGAACTCGATGCTGTGATCGAGCAGCGCATCGTCGCCGTCTTCGATGGCCACCGCCTCGGAGGCGTTCGGCTGGGGAGTCCAGCTCTCATCGCCGACGACCCGAATGCGATACGACCCCGGTTCGAGCCCGGTGAGGGTGTAATAGCCGCGATCGATGGAAGCCGTCGGCGAGACCGGCGTCGTTCCGGCGCCCTCCCATACCGGTTCGGATCCGGTGCCGGCATCGCGCTCGAGTTCCACGGAGAGGAGCGGCGTCACCTCGGGATCACCGCATCTCGGGCACAGGATGTTGCCGCTGAGGCTCGTGTGCCGGTACATAATCACGTCGACACCGGTGCGCTCTTCACCGACGGCGAGGTCGAGGTCACCGGTGAGCGTCGCGGACTCGTAGTCCGCGGCGGTCCAGAAGTCGAGCGAGTACTCGGCCGAAGGCAGGCCGTCGAATGCGTAGATCCCATCGGCAGCCGTCAGCAGGGTGCCAACGGTGACAGGGTCGTCGCCACCCGCCGGATCGAACGCGGATGCGGTCACCCGAACGGCCTCCAGCGGCACGCCATCCGTGTTGCGCACCGTTCCCCCGAGCGACGCGCCAGGGGGCAGCGTGATGTCCCTCAGCAGCGCTTCCTCGCCGAGTTGGAAGCGTGTCACGTTCGGCGACGGAACCGGGTGCGAGGGCCACCACATCGTCGCGAACCCTTCGTCGCCGACGTAGTCGAACCCGAGTTCGTACCAGCCGCGAGGCAACGACTCGAACGTGTAGCGACCTGCTGCGTCAGTGCTCGTCTTCAACTCGGTCCAGCTGCCGTTGAAGTCGCTGTAGAGCCGTGCGGTGACGACGACTTCCCTGTCCCCCGCAGGCGTGGACGCGGTTCCGAGGGTGACCGTGCCCGAGATGGAGGGCGACTCCGCCGCCATGGCAGGAGTCAGCGCCAGCGACTGCGACGAAGCGACGAGAGCGAGGGCTGCCACGACGGCCATCCCCCGACGCCGGCCCATGCGGCGGCGCGCCGGCCGGCCGTACTCGAGTCCCGCGCCCCGCCGATCGATGTACTTCCCCGTGTCATCGACGTACCCCATTTTGCGCGACATAGCCGGAACGTACCAATGTTGAGGACTTCTCCGCAACAGGACGATCGCATGACGAAGGTGCAGGCGGGTCGACGCGGGCGATGGGCGGCCGCGGAAGGCTCAGTCGGGCTCCCCGCTCAGCAGGCCGCGCAACCAGTCGCGCGCCTCGATGAAGATCTCGTCGTCGTACCTCGAGTGGTAGGAGACCTCCTGGCGATCGGCGCGCGGATACGACCCGAGGAACAGGACGTTGGGGCTCGTGCGGCGCAAGCCGAGCAACGCGTCGGCGACGCGTTCGTCAGCGATGTGGCCGTCGAGGTCGACGACGAAGCGGTAGCGGCCGAGGGCGTCGCCGATGGGCCGCGACTCGAGGAGTGAGAGGTTCACGCCGCGCGTGGAGAACTGCTCGAGCATCGCGAGCAGGGAGCCTGGCTCGTCGCTGGGCAGCTCGACGATGAGGCTCGTCTTGTCGGCGCCCGTGGGCTCGGCGAGCACGTGCGAGCGGCTCACGAGCACGAAGCGCGTGACCGCGTTGGGGTTGTCGCCGATGTCGCGGGCGAGCACCACGAGGTCGAGGTGCTCGGTGATGCCGGGCGGTGCCACCGCGGCATCCGCCTGGCTGCCTTCGAACAGGGATGCCGCAGCCTGCACGTTGCTCGTCGCGGGGATGTGCCCGTGGTCGGGCAGCTCGCGCTCGAGCCAGCCGCGCGACTGCGCGTAGGCGACCGGGTGGGCGTTCACGACGTGCACGTCGGCGAGCGTCGTGCCCTCGCGTGCCACGAGCACGAAGTTCACGGGCACGAGGTACTCGCCGATGATGCGGAGCCCGGGCACGGTCGCGAGTGCATCCTGCGTGGCCGTGACGCCGCCCTCGATCGAGTTCTCGATCGCGATCATCGCAGCCGTCGAGCGGCCGCTGGTGACATCCGCGAGCGCCTCGCCGACATTGTTGACCGAGCGCCAGTGCTTGCCCACGGCCTCGGGCACTTGCTTCAGCGCCGCTTCGGTGAAGGTTCCGGCCGGCCCCAGGTAGGAGTATGTCTCCTCGGGCGAAGCGGGCGCGGCATCCATCATGCAGGCAAGCCTAGCCAGCTGTTCAGAATTCAGGAGCGTTGCGCGCCCGGAGCACGGTCAGGGCGGGAAACACGTAGCTTGGAGCTCGGAGGTGGCATGAATCTCCTGAATTCTGAAGCCGGCGGTGGCACGGAGCTCGCGGTGGTTGCGCGACGCACCCCGGTGCCGTCCGACGCCGAACGGCTCGTCGCGCTGCGAAGCATGAAGCGCGTCGCGACGAGCCTGCTCGCCGTCGCCGCCGTGGTCTTCGCGGTGTCGTTCGCGTTGCAGGACGCCGTGCCGTGGCTCGCCTACGTTCGCGCCGCCGCGGAGGGCGCGATGGTCGGGGCGATCGCCGACTGGTTCGCGGTGACGGCGCTCTTCCGGCATCCGCTCGGGCTGCCGATCCCCCACACTGCGATCATCCCGAACCGCAAGGACGAGATCGGGGCGAGCCTCGGCGCGTTCGTCGAGAACGAGTTCCTCTCCGACGAGGTCGTGCTCGGCAAGCTCGAGTCGATGGGCGTCGCGCGGCGCCTCGGCGAGTGGCTCGCGATGCCCGAGCACGCGGAACGACTCACCGCCGAGGTCGCCGTCGCCGCGCGCGGAGTGCTCACCCTCCTCGGCGACGAGGATGTCGAAGACGTGATCGAGAGCCTCGCCCGGCGGCACGTCTTCGCGCCTGAGTGGGGCCCGGCGATCGGGCGACTCGGCGCTCGGCTCGTGGAGTCCGACCAGCAGCGCACGGCGATCGACGTCGTGCTCGAGAAGGCCGAGGGCTGGCTCGAGTCGCATCCCGAGGCGTTCGGCAGCATGGTCTCCGACCGATTGCCCCGCTGGCTTCCGGGGTTCGTCGACCGCATCGTCGACGACCGGGCCTCACGCGAGGTGCGGTCGTTCGTGCGCGCCGTGCGCTCCGATCCGGGGCATCCGCTGCGGATCGCGATCGACCGCTACCTCGCCGACCTCACCGACGACCTCCAGCACGACCCGGCGATGATCGCCCGGGTCGAGTCCCTGAAGGCCGAGCTCCTCGAGAGCCCGCGGCTGCGCGAGTTCGCCGGCGAGGTGTGGGAGTCGGTGAAGCACACGCTCGCCGAATCACTCGCCGACGAGCACAGCGAACTGCGCGCCGGGCTGCGTGCGGCGGTCATCGAGGTGGGGTCGCGCCTCGCCTCCGACGAAGAGCTCGCGGCCAAGGTCGACGCGTGGGTCGCGGATGCCGCCGCCTACGTGGTGCGCACCTACCGGCACGAGATCGCCGGCGTCATCACCGAGACCGTCGAGCGGTGGGACCCCCGCGAGACGACGGAGAAGCTCGAACTGCAGGTGGGCCGCGACCTGCAGTTCATCCGCATCAACGGCACAGTGGTGGGCGCGCTCGCGGGGCTCGCGATCTTCTCGGTCGCCACCGGGGTGGGCGCGCTCCTCTGAGCTCGCGGGGCGAGCGATGGCGAGTGATGGGCGTGTGAATGGCAATGATCCCGTGACGGAGCGAGGCGCCGGTGACAGACTGGGTGGATGCACGAGCGAGCGGGAACCCCGGCGACCGAATCCGACCTCATCGATGTGGAGGCTCTCGTCAGGGCCTACTACGATCGCGATCCGGATGTCTCCGAGCCCGACCAACGCGTGGCCTTCGGCACCTCGGGGCACCGCGGCTCGTCGCTCACGACGAGCTTCAACGAACAGCACATCCTCGCGATCACGCAGGCGATCGTGGAGTACCGCACGTCGCAGGGCATCACGGGCCCGCTCTTCATCGGCGCCGACACGCACGCGTTGAGCGCGCCCGCTATGACGACGGCCCTCGAGGTGCTCGTCGGCAACCAGGTGCGGGTGCTCGTCGACCGGTTCGACGACTTCGTGCCGACGCCGGCGCTCTCGCACGCGATCCTGAAGTGGAACAACGACCCGGCGCGCCGGGCCGAGGGTGAGGCCGACGGCATCGTCATCACCCCGAGCCACAATCCGCCCGGCGACGGCGGCTTCAAGTACAACCCGCCGCACGGCGGCCCGGCCGACTCCGAGGCCACGAGCTGGATCGCGCACCGCGCGAACGGGCTCATCGCCGACAACCTGCGCGGCGTGCTCGAGGCCGAGCCGAGCGGCGTCGAGACCTATGACTTCCGCGGCAACTACGTCGACGACCTCGAGAACATCATCGACTTCGACGCGATCCGCCGCTCGGGCGTGCGCATCGGGGCCGACCCGCTCGGCGGGGCATCCGTCAACTACTGGGGTGCCATCCGCGACCGGTACAACATCGACCTCACCGTCGTGAACGAGCGCGTCGACCCGACGTGGTCGTTCATGACGCTCGACTGGGACGGCAAGATCCGCATGGATCCCTCGAGTCCCTCGGCGATGGCGTCGGTGCTCGCGCACGCCGGCGAGTTCGACATCCTCACGGGCAACGACGCCGACGCCGACCGGCACGGCATCGTCACGCCCGACGGCGGCCTCATGAACCCGAACCACTACCTCGCCGTCGCGGTCGAGTACCTCTTCGGCCACCGATCCGGCTGGCGTGCGGATGCCGCGATCGGCAAGACGCTCGTCTCGAGCTCGATGATCGACCGCGTCGCCGCGTCGCTGCGCCGTCGGCTCTGGGAGGTTCCGGTCGGCTTCAAGTGGTTCGTGCCCGGACTCCTCGACGGCTCGGTCGGATTCGGCGGCGAGGAGAGCGCGGGCGCTTCGTTCCTGCGCTTCGACGGCACCGTGTGGACCACCGACAAAGACGGCATCTTGCTGTGCCTGCTCGCCTCGGAGATCCGGGCGGTCACGGGCCGCTCGCCCTCGCAGCTCTATGCCGACCTCGTCACCCGCTTCGGCGATCCCGCCTACGAGCGCACGGATGCCGCGGCGACCCCCGCCCAGAAGTCCGTGCTCGGCAAGCTCGACGCGGCCTCGATCGAGGCGACCGACCTCGCCGGCGACCCGATCACGGCGAAACTCTCCGATGCGCCCGGCAACGCCGCCGCGATCGGCGGGGTCAAGGTCGCGACGGCCGACGCGTGGTTCGCGGCGCGACCGAGCGGCACCGAGAACGTGTACAAGATCTACGCGGAGTCGTTCCGTGGTCCCGAACACTTGAAGTCGGTGCAGGCCGCGGCGAAGCAACTCGTCGATGACGCTCTGGCCGACGCGTGACGCCCCCGGCGATGGAGTAGCGCCGCGCGCCAGCGCGACGCGTGCCTCGGTGATCGAGTAGCGCCGCCGCGGGCGACGCGTATCGAGATCACCATCGTGCACGTGCGGGCAGGATGGTTTCGATACGGCGCTGCGCGCCTACTCAACCACCGGACTCTGGGCAGGGTGGTTTCGATACGCGGCTGCGCCGCTACTCAACCACCGGGGCTAGGTGAGCGAGAAGTAGGTGACGGAGCCGCCGCCGGTGGCAAGCGCCTCGTCGACGTCCCAGAAGTCGGCGTCCTTGGTGTGCCCGCCGACCCAGACCTTGGTTCCGGATTCGGTGTGCTCGACGCGCGTGACGACGGCCGTGTGGTCGCGGTCGCCGGAGGAATCCCAGTCGAACTGGGCGATGTCGCCCACCTTCACGAGTGATCGCTGCGAGTCGTCGAGCTCGGTCGCCCGCTCAGGGTGCGCGAGCACATAGTCGCGGAATGCGGTGGAGCTCCCCCACGCGCCACCCATCGCGCCGGTGCCGGCGTCGTAGTACCACTCGCCGTCCATCGCCCACCCCCGAGCGATGAGCGACTGGCTCACGAAGTTCGCGCAGTCGACACCGCTCAAGACGGTGTATTGCGCGGTGTTGTAACCGCTCCAGTAGGTGAGCACGTAGCCCACCTGCGCGTCGATGGCCGGGTTGGTCGTGTACGCGAGCGTGAGGGCGTGGGGCACGGACTGCGTCGACGCGTGCACGATGCCGGGGAGTTCGGTGGTGAGTGCGGTGGGCACGGATGCGCCGGCGGCCACGCTCGCGCCAGGCGCCTCGACGTCGACGGACTCGCCCGCGACATCCGCGAATCGCACCTCGACGCTGCCGAGCGCGTTCTCGGCGACGGCCGGCACGGCGAACGTCACCTGGCTTGCATCGAGGGCGACGATCGCCGCGGGAACGCCGGCGACGGTGACGGATGCCACCTGGTCGAGCTCTTCGCCGGTGACCGTGACCTGCGTGCCGCCGGTGAAGGGCACCTCGGCGACCGACAATCCGCTCGTGATCGTGGGGCCGTCGTGGGAGTCGATGACCGAGACGAGCTCGTCGACCGCCGCCGCTTCGGCAGGATCGACTGTTTCGGAGGCCGAGGCACCCGCGTCGCGAGCCGAGGCGACCGTCGTGGTGCCGTCGCCGGCGGATGCAGCGACCGCGCCGAACGCGCTCGCTCCCACGATCGCGACGGCGCAACCGAGTGCAAAGGAGCGGCGCATCCCGGATAACGACCGGCGATTGCGAACCGGGTCGGCACGATGGCGAGGCTCGCGCAGCGGCTCCGAAGTCGTCTCGGGTTCGGCCGGATTCACCGCGCTCGAGGCGTACGAATCGGCGGGAGCCGGGTCACCGAAGGAGGGGGACGAATCGGCGGGGGCCGCGTCGCCGAACGAGGGGTACGTGACGGAAGCGGGTTCACGGAAGGTCGAACGGCGGAGCGCGGGCAGCGTGAATTTCTCGAACACGTGGGGGATCTCCGGTCGGCATTTCGGGGGACCGCGTTACCCCATCACGACAGATTGTGAGGGAACCTCCTAAACGCTGGGAGAAGCGTGAGAGCGCGCTCACCCAATGATCAGGCGGGCACGCTCGCACGCCGCAGCGCGAGCCGCAGCACGGCGATGACGAGCGGCGCGAGCACGATCATCGCCACCACGTTCACCACCGCGAAGCCGCCGATGCCGAGGATCACCCCCGAGAGGGCAGCGGATGCCGCCGCCGTCACGTTCATCGCGGCATCCGTCGCACCCTGCAACGGCACCCGGATCGACTGGTCGACCGACGTCGTGAGCAACGTCGAACCGCCGATGAGTCCGCACGACCAGCCGAGCCCGAGGAGCCCGAGCGCGACCGGCACGAGCAGCATGTCGTCGCCCGAGGCGAGGATGCCGACGAGCGCCGCCGCGAAGAGGATTACCGCTCCGCCGACGATGACGCGCACCGGACCGACACGGTCGACGAGCCAGCCGACGATCGGGCTCGCGCCGTACATGCCGACCACGTGGATGCTGATGACCACCCCGACGAGCGCGAGCGACAGTCCGTGGTCGGTCATGTGCACCGGCGTCATCACCATGACGCCGACCATCACCGTCTGCGAACAGACGATGGCGAGAACCGCGACCAGGGAGAGCGGGTTGCGCACCGCCGTGAGGAGCGCCTGCCAGGCGCCGACACGTTCGGCGACCGGGGCTTTCAGCGCGACGTCCGCCACAGGCGTCTCATCGGCGACGTCTGCGCCCGGCACCTCTGCGGCCACCGGCGCTGCGCCGGCGACATCGGCGACCCCGTCGGGTGCGAGCGGTCCGTCATCGTCGGGGTCGGCGGCCGGCGCGCTCGTCGCGGCATCCGATGCGAGCGCTCCGGCCCGCGGCACCCGAAGGAGCGCGGCGACGAGCACCGTCGAGAGGCCGAACACGGCACCCGAGAGCAGGAACGGCCCGACGAACGGGGGAAGCCCGAGCGCGCGGCCCAGGTCGTCGCCCGTTTCCGCGAGCAGTGGGCCTGCGACCGAACCGAGGGTCGTCGCCCACAGCACGAGCGACATGGCGCGGGCCTCGAAACCGGGTGCAGCCACCTCTGTGGCCGCGAATCGCGCCTGCAGACCCGCGGCGGCTCCCGCACCGAACGCAGCGAGGGCGAGGAAGACGAGCGGAATCCATCCGAGCGCCGCCCCGGCGACGATGAGCACGGCGCCGACGAAGGCGAGCCCGTAGCCGGCCGCGAGCGCGACATGGCGGCCGGAGCGCACCGCGAGCCGCGCGAGCGGGATCGCCGAGAGCGCGGCCCCGAGGACGGTCGAGGACTGGGCCATCCCAGCGAGCACGGCGGTGCCGGTGAGGTCTTTGGCGAGGAGCGCCGCGACCGCGACGCCGGATGCCACGCCGACACCCGCGAGTAGCTGGTTGACGATCAGCACTGCGAGCGAGACGCCGCGCCGCGGCATCCGTTCAGCCATAGTCGGGCGCTGCCGGGAGGCCGAAGAACTCTTCGAGGGTCACGACGCCAGTCTCGTGCATCTCGGTCGCGAGCGGCACCCCGACATAGCGGAAGTGCCACGGCTCGAACGAGTACCCGGTGACGTCGGTCTTGTCGGCCGCGTAGCGCAGGATGAAGCCGAAGCGCCAGGCATTGTCGCGCAGCCAGATTCCCTCGGGGGTATCGGCGAAGCACGCGGCGAGCGAGCACTCCCCCGACACCGCGCCGATGTCCATGGTGAGGCCGGTCTGGTGCTCGCTGTAACCGGGCCGTGCAGTTAGCAGATCGTCGCCGTCGTAGATCTCCTCTTGGGCGCTGTACGACCGGTAGGCGCTGTTCGAGGCGAGCTCAAGACCCGCCTCGTCGGCAGCGGCCTGGAACATGGTCACGATCGCGTCAGCCGCCTCCTGCCGTAGCAGGGGATCCCACGTGTGCTCGACGGGCACGTCGACGAGGTCGGGCGGTTCGAAGTCGGGCGGGTTGAGCGGCCGCAGCTTGTTGACGACGACCCAGATGCTCATCGGATCGTCGAGTGAATGAGCGGCCCGATCGAAGGTGTCGACGCTCGCCGCCGGCGGCGGTTCGGCCGGCGCGGGTCGCGAGGTCGGGGTCTTGGGGGCGTCGGATGCCGCGCCGGGGCCGGCAGCATCGCCGGTCGGATCGGCACCGGCGACGGCACCGATCACGACTGCGCTCGCGGCGATCAGCACGAGGCTCAGGGTGAGCGCCACCGCGAGGCGCCGGTTCTGCTTGACGCGACCGGACGACTCTCGACGCTCGCTTGCAGGCACGGTTTCGAGTGTACGCCCGCGGCCACGGAGCACTCAGCGCGGTCATGTCCGGGTCACGGGTCAACAGAATGAGAGCGCTCTCTTGACATTGCGATTCATGCCTGCTTATCATCGGGGCTGCATCGTGAGAGCGCTCTCACCAAGTGGGTCGGCGCGTCCTCACGTGACCATTCCGACACCACGCACACAAGGGAGTGACCGTGAAGCTTTCACGACGCACTACGGCGATCGCAGCCATCGCAAGCGCCGCATCCATCGCCCTCATCACCGCCGGTTGTTCGCCGGCGGCCGACGCAGGCTCGGGCGGTGACGGCGAGATCGAGCTCACCGTCGCCACCTTCAACGACTTCGGCTACACCGACGAGCTCCTCCAGGAGTACATGGACGCCAACCCCGGCGTCACGGTCGTGCAGAACAAGGCCGCGACCTCGAACGATGCGCGCGCCAACTACTTCCAGAAGCTCGGCAAGACGGGCCTCGCCGACGTCGAGGCGATCGAGGTGGACTGGCTGCCCGAGGTCATGCAGTACTCCGACCTCCTCGCCGAGGTGCCCTCCGACGTCACGGACCGCTGGCTCGACTGGAAGGTCGACGCCGCCACCGACGCCGACGGACGCCTCATCGGCTACGGCACCGACATCGGCCCCGAGGGCGTCTGCTACCGCTCCGACCTGTTCGCCGCGGCCGGCCTGCCGACCGACCGTACTGAGGTCGCCGCCCTGCTCGAGGGCGACTGGGCCAAGTACTTCGAGGTCGGCGCACAGTACACCGCCGCCACCGGCAAGGCCTGGTTCGACTCCGCCGGCAGCACCTACCAGGGCATGATCAACCAGGTCGAGGCCGCCTACGAGGACCCCGACTCCGGTGACATCATCGCCGCCGACAACAGCGAGGTCGAGGACATCTACAACCAGGTGCTCGACGCGAGCGCGACGCAGTCCGCCCACCTCGGACAGTGGAGCGACGACTGGTTCGCCGGCGTCGGCAACGGCGCCTACGCGACGATGCTCTGCCCGGGCTGGATGCTCGGCGTGATCTCGGGAAACGCCGAGGGCGTGACCACGTGGGACGTCGCCGACGTCTTCCCGAACGGCGGCGGCAACTGGGGCGGCTCGTACCTCACGGTTCCGGCCAACGGCAAGCACGTCGACGAGGCGCAGAAGCTCGCCGACTGGCTGACCGCGCCCGAGCAGCAGATCAAGGCGTTCGTCGCGGCGGGCACCTTCCCGAGCCAGACCGAGGCGTACTCCGACACGGCGCTCACCGAGTTCACGAACGACTACTTCAACGGCGCACCGGTCGGTGAGATCTTCACCAACCGCGCGAAGGCCGTCGATGTGGCTCCGTTCAAGGGCGAGTTCTACTTCCAGGTCAACGACGCCATGCAGAAGGCCCTGACCCGTGTCGAGGACGGCACGCAGGACAAGCAGGCCTCGTGGGACCAGTGGGTCCAGGAAGTCGGCGCGATCGGCTGAGTGACCTCCGCGGTGGCCGGGGCGACCCGGCCACCGCGGAACCACCCGTGCACCGACCTGGAACCGAAGGAACGACTGTGACCTCGACCGCAACCGCCCCGCCGCCACCCGACATCCGGTCGGATGCGCCGGACACCGGCCCGTCCGCACGCACGCCCACGCGCCTCGCATTCGGGCAGCGTCGCACCAAGTGGGACATGAAGCTGTCGCCGTACCTCTACATCTCGCCGTTCTTCATCCTCTTCATCGTGACCGGCCTGTTCCCCATCGGCTATACGGCCGTGATCTCCTTCATGGACTGGGACCTGGTGCGGGGCACCGGTGAGTTCATCGGCTTCGACCAGTACGTCTACGTGCTGACCCAGCCGAAGTTCTGGATCGCCCTGCGCAACACGTTCAGCATCTTCCTGCTCTCGAGCGTGCCCCAGCTGCTCCTCGCGATCTTCATCGCCGCGATGCTCGACCAGAACATCCGCGCGAAGACGTTCTGGCGCATGGGCGTGCTGCTCCCCTACGTGATGGCGCCCGTCGCCGTCGCCCTCATCTTCAGCAACATGTTCGGCGACAAGTACGGCCTCGTGAACACGCTCCTGGCCGACCTCGGGATCCCCGCGGTGCCGTGGCACAGCGACGCCTTCGCGAGCCACATCGCGATCGCGACGATGGTGAACTTCCGCTGGACGGGATACAACACCCTCATCCTCCTCGCCGCGATGCAGGCCATCCCGCGCGACTACTACGAGGCCGCCGCCATCGACGGCGCGAACAAGTTCCGCCAGTTCCTCGCGATCACGGTTCCGAGCCTCCGCCCGACGCTCATCTTCGTGATCATCACGTCGACGATCGGCGGCCTGCAGATCTTCGACGAGCCCCGCATGTACGACCAGTACGGCACCGGTGGCGCCGACTCGCAATGGCTGACCATCACCCTCTACCTCTACGACATCGGCTGGGGCCAGTGGAACTTCGGCCGCGCCGCCGCGCTCGCGTGGATCCTGTTCCTGATCATCCTCGCCATCGGCGTGATCAACCTGCTCGTCACCCGAAGACTGGTGCGCGACGAAGGGAGCGTGCGGCGATGACCGCAACGAAGTCCATCCCCCCGGCCCCGGTCGACGATCGTGCATCGGATGCCGCGACCCGGCGCCGCGCCAAGGCTGTGCGCGGCTCGCGTCCCGGCTGGTTCGTCTACAGCGCCCTCGCGATCGTGCTCGGCTCGGCGATCTTCCCCTTCTACTGGTCGTTCCTGATCGGCTCCGGGGATGCCTCGACCATTCGCGACCCGAACATGTCGTGGTGGCCCGGCGGCAACTTCCTCGACAATGCCCTCTCCGTCATCAACGACCCGGCCGTCAACTTCTGGCGGGCGCTCTGGAACTCGATCTTCAGCTCGGGTCTCATCGCGGCATCCGTCGTCTTCTTCTCGACGCTCGCGGGCTGGGCGTTCGCCAAGCTCCGCTTCCGCGGCGGCAGGTGGCTGCTCGTCTTCGTCGTCGCCACGATGGCGGTGCCCATGCAGCTCGGCGTGGTTCCGCTCTACATCCTGTTCGCCGACCTCGGCTGGACCGGCAACATCGGCGCGATCATCATCCCCGCGCTGACGAGCGCGTTCGGCGTGTTCTGGATGACCCAGTACCTGCAGCAGGCCGTGCCCGACGAACTCATCGAAGCCGCACGGGTCGACGGGGCGAGCTCGTTCCGCACGTTCCTCACCGTCGGCATGCCGGCGGCCCGCCCTGCCGCCGCGATGCTCGCCCTGTTCACCTTCGTCTCGGCGTGGAACAACTTCTTCTGGCCGTTCATCGTGCTCGACCGCAACGACCCGACGCTTCCCGTCGCGCTCTCGCTCCTGCAGTCGAACTACTTCGTCGACTACTCGATCGTGCTCGCCGGCGTGCTGCTGTCGACCATTCCCCTGCTCATCCTCTTCGCCTTCGCCGGCAAGCAGCTCGTCAGCGGCATCATGGCTGGAGCGGTGAAGGGATGACCATCGACCTCGGAGACAACCGCACCATGACCGACACCGACACCATCACCACGGGCGAAGCCGTCACCGGCCGGTCGTTCCCGTCCGAATTCCTGTTCGGCGCCGCGACCGCGGCGTTCCAGATCGAAGGTGCCGCGTTCGAGGACGGCCGGACCGCGTCGATCTGGGACGCCTTCTGCCGAGTGCCGGGCGCCGTCGTGAACGCCGACAACGGCGATGTCGCGTGTGATCACTACCACCGGATGCCGCAGGATGTCGCCCTGATGCAGCGCCTCGGACTGCAGACCTACCGGTTCTCGACATCGTGGTCCCGCGTGCGCCCCGACGGCGGACCCGTGAACCCGCAGGGCATCGACTTCTACTCCCGGCTCGTCGACGAGCTGCTCGGCGCCGGCATCAAGCCGTGGCTGACCCTGTACCACTGGGACCTGCCGCAGGCGCTCGAGGAGAAGGGCGGCTGGGCGAACCGCGACACCGCGTTCCTGTTCCGCGACTACGCGCTCGACATGCACGAGGCGCTCGGCGACCGGATCGACGTGTGGACGACGCTCAACGAGCCGTGGTGCTCGTCATTCCTGAGCTACACGGGCGGCGCGCATGCTCCCGGGCGTCAGGATGTCGCGGCCGGGCTCGCCGCCGGCCACCACCTGCTGCTCGCCCACGGACTCGCCGTGCAGGCGCTGCGCGAGCGCGACCCCGGGCTCGAGCTCGGCATCACGCTCAACCTCACCGTCGCCAAGCCGGTCGACCCGACGAGACCCGGCGACCTCGATGCAGCCCGACGCATCGACGGCCAGTTCAACCGGTTCTTCCTCGACCCGATCTTCCTCGGTGCCTACGCCGACGACCTGATGGCGGATGTCGGTCACCTCGGCCTCGACGCGGTCGTGCAGCCCGGCGACCTCGAGGTGATCTCGACGCCCATCGACACCCTTGGCGTGAACTACTACCACGGCGAGCTCGTGAGCGACCGGCCCGCCGAGCACCCGCTGCTCGCCGACGCGCCGACCGACCGACCGACGCGATCGCCGTATCCGGCGGCCGGCGGGGTCTTCAACCATCCCCAGGGCCTGCCCCTCACGGCGATGGAGTGGGAGGTGCAGCCCGACGGCCTGCGCGAGCTCCTCGTGCGCGTGCAGCGGGACTACGCGGCATCCGCCGGCGTCCGTCTCTACGTGACCGAGAACGGTGCCGCCTATGACGATGTCATCGCGAGCGACGGCCGCGTGCACGATACGGAGCGCGCGGACTTCCTCGAGGCGCATCTCGGCGCGATCCTCGATGCCGTCGACGAGGGCGTGCCGGTGCACGGCTACTTCTACTGGTCGCTCATGGACAACTTCGAGTGGGCGTGGGGCTACGACAAGCGCTTCGGCCTCGTGCGGGTGGACTACGACACGCAGGAGCGCACGGTGAAGGACAGCGGGCTCGCCTACGCGTCGATCATCCGCAATCGGGCGCTCCCCCGAGCTTTGGCCACCGGACGACCCACCGATCGAGCCGCCTCGGAAATAGACTGACCGTATGCATGGGGGTGGTGGAGTCACTGCACGGCCAGCCGCGCCGACGCTCGAGGCCGTCGCGCGCGAGGCGAACGTCTCCCGTGCCACCGTGAGCCGGGTCGTCAACGGCTCGCCGAAAGTGCGGCCCGACGTGGTGACGGCCGTGAATGCGGCGATCGCGAAGCTCAACTACGTGCCGAATCGCGCGGCCCGTTCGCTCGCGAGCCGCACGACGGACGCGATCGCACTCGTCGTGCCCGAAGACACCACGCGGTTCTTCGGAGACCCGTACTTCGCCGCGATCGTGCAGGGCATCACGCGACGCCTCGACAAGAGCGAGTACCTGCTGAACCTGCTCATCTCCACGAACGACCCCGGCCGCAAGACCATGCGCTACCTGCGATCGGGCGTGGTCGACGGGGCGCTCGTCGTCTCGCACCACGAGGGCGACGACTCGTTGTGGGAGGCCGTGGGAGCGGTGCCGATGGTGTTCGGCGGCCGCCCGTCGCGTCATTCCGACTCCGAGATCTACGTCGACGTCGACAACGTCGAGGGTGGCATGACCGCCACCGAGCACCTCCTCGCGATCAACCGACAGCGCATCGGCACGATCACGGGCCCGCTCGACATGCCCGCGGGCATCGACCGGCTCGAGGGCTTCCGCCGGGCGATGGAGCGCGCAGGCCGACCCTCCGACACTGTCGAGACCGCGGACTTCACCGTGGCGGGCGCCGTGGCCGCCACCCGCCGGCTGCTCACCCGGATGCCCGACCTCGACGGCCTCTTCGTGGCGAGCGACCTCATGGCGACCGGTGCGCTCTCGGTGCTGCGGGAGCGCGGGCGCAGGGTTCCCGAAGACATCGCCGTGGTCGGATTCGACGACAGCCCGGCCGCGACGTCATCGGCCATTCCGCTCACGACGGTGCACCAGCCCTCAGCCGACATGGGCTTCGCGATGGCCGACCTGCTGCTGCGGGTGCTCTCGGGCGACAACACGGTGCCCCGTCGCAACATCATGCCGACCCGGCTGGTGCGGCGAGCTTCGGCGTAGGGCGGCGGATCCAGACTCACGGCATCAATTCGTGCGCGTGTTCTCGAGATGTCTCCCGATATACCCGATGTAGACCTTTCCGGTTCCCGTCGTGTCGTCGTAGTAATGCAGCCTCGGTGCGAACGTGTCGGAGTGGGTTGGCTTGAAATGGGCGTACATGGGTGCTCGCTCCTCCACGAGTACCGCGGCTGGTACTGGGAACGACCGCTGGTCACGCAACCGCCGGTTTCCCACGACCGCATCGCTTTCCGTACCCGCATGTCGCTGGGGTGAGCACTTCGTCCCTGCTACCGAGTCGTCCGTGAGGTACGCATGCACGGTGCCGCGGAAGTCGGACGTTGCCTTCAGCGTGGCGTAGTCGTAGAGCACCCTGACGTAGTCCCACATGCGGGCGGCGTAGCGACCGATGGGGTCGCGTGCATCCACCTCGGCAGCGAAATCGATGTCTCCTGAGAACTCGACTCGCTCGAGCGCGATATGGGATCGTTCACCCGGTTGAAGGCGGAGCACGAGCTCAAGCATCGACTCGGGTGCCGACCAGTCGGCCGAATCCGGTTCGACATAGAGGTCCTCGTACCGTCCGGCTTCCTTGAGACGTCGTCGAAGTACCTGGTTCTCCCAGTCGATTCGCCGCGCATTGTCAGCCTCGACGGCGGCGTCGAGTTCGCTGTCTTCATAGCGCCGCCGGAGCTCGTCGAGCTCAGACTCGAGCCTCTCGATCTGCTCCTTCGTACGCTCGGCTTGTTGGCCAGTCAGTTCGAGTTCCTTCACCTGACGCCGCAGGATCGCATCGAGCTCGTCGATGTCCTCATCGCCCGAGTGATCGCGACCCAACCAACGCCGAACGAACCGCGCGAGCCGGTCTCGCCGCCGGACACTGAGTCCCGAACCGACCGTGGGCCCTGTCGGTTCCGTTTCGGTCGGCAGGCTTGTCTCGTCCTCGGCTGGAGCGCTCTCGGTGGAATCGGCCTGAATCATGGCATCGACCAACTCAGCCCGGCGGATGTCGGCAAGATCTTTATCGAGTTGATCGACCGCGCGGCGTAGGTCACCCGGGAGTCGATCGTCCAGCGACCAAGCTCTAATGGAGCCAGCGTGAACCTGTTGAAGCGAGTCCGCCACTCGGCGTCCGCGTATCGCGCGCGTGAGTGTCACCGGCCCGAGGACTCGGTGACGGTACGCATCGGTCAAGGAATCCAAATCGACGTCAGGAAGGAAGGTGCGAACTCGCCCGGCCTCGACGCGGTGCGACGGTGGCAGCGCGCCATCGAGTGCGGCGAGCAATCGATCCGGCACAACGTAGACCGTGGCGATGCCCGCGCTTTGGCTCGTCAACGAATCGACGATCGCCCGCCAGGTCTCCTCGAGCTCGACGCCGGGCGAAGGAGCCACAACCAATGCATTGCGCCTCTCTACGCTCCTGACGTAGTCCACAAGCGCGTCGAGATCGCTTTCATGCACGAGATGCGCGCCTTTGAATACACGGGTACCGGCATCTCTGACGTCCGCCACTTCCAATATCTGACCGACCACGCGAGGTGGAGCCACCCACTGCGGGCCGGTAGCTCGCACCACGATGGAAGAGTCGCGTGCAGCATTGATGGCGTACAAAGAAACGACCCACTCGCCGTGCTCATTGACTTCAGTGAAGCGCAGCAGCTGACGACGTGCAGTGCCGTCGGAGCTGTCAGCCCGAGCGACGCCGAGACTGGCCTCAGGGCCAAGGTCATGCGTACCTGGACCCTCCCAATCCACTGTGTCGAGTGTGCCGCGGCCGACGGTCTTCAACTTCGTTCGGAGCCACGACCGCATCTGCTCATCGGCGATCCGGATGGCATCCTGTCCCGACGCCAATCGCAGCGTGGCCCGATACTCGCTCATTCTGACTCCGATGATCTCGAACTTCTGCTCCGATTCTGGTGGCTGCCGACGACGACAGCCCTATCTCGCCGAGCGTTCTTCGGAATACCTTGGCGCCATCGACTCCATCTGCTCCATGACGAGCTTGATGGCCTCGGGCTGTTTGTCGGGCGGATAGCCCTTGAGCACGAGCAGGCGCTTGATCGAGGAACGGAGCTTGGCCTTCACGTCGGCGCGCACCGTCCAGTCGGTGCGCACGTCGCGGCGCATGATCGCGACGAGCTCGCGCGCGATGTCGGCGAGCATGCCCTCGCCCTGAATCTCGACCGCCGATTCGTTCTGGGCGACCGCGTCGTAGAACGCGAGCTCGTCGTCGTTGAGCGGCGGGGAGAAGGATGCTCCGCGGTTGCCCTCGGCGGCAACCTCGCGCGCGAGATCGACGAGTTCGGCGATCACCTCGGCCGACGTGAGCTGCTGGTTGGTGTACTTGTTCATGAGCTCGGCGATGCGGGCGGAGAAGGCGTGCTGCCGCACCAGGTTGCCGCGGGTGACCGCAGTCGATTCTTCGAGCAGCTGCGCGCGGAGCGCCTCGATTGCGAGCTGAGGGTTGCGCGCCTGCTGGGCATTTCGCACGAACTCGGGAGTCAGTTCGGAGAGCGAGGGGCGGGGCATCCCGGCCGCCTCATAGATGTCGAGCACCTCGCCGGCATCCGTCGCCTGCGCGATGAGCCCGCCGAGCAGTCGCTGGATCTCCTCGGGGATCGGTTCGCCTGAGGCCTTGCGGTCGATGGCGTCGAACTTCGCCATCCACACGCGCACCTCCTCGTAGAAGGCGATCTCGTCGTGCACGGCGGCGAGGGTCCTGCGCCCCGAGGCGAGCGCCCAGAGCCGCGCCAGCTTGCCCGAAAGTCGCCGGTACCGACTGGCGAGGGTCTCGTCGAGGTCGGGCCGATTGAGCGGGTTCTGTGCGTCTCGAAGGTAGGCGACCGCTGCGGTGACGGCGTTGAGGTACGCCTTGCGCCCACCAGCCGCGAGCATGCCGCGCCAGTCGACCTCGACGAGCATGCCGCGCAGCTGATCGATGACCTCGAGCGCGAGCGCCGCGGCCTCGTCCACGTCGCGGCCGATGGGGCGCTCCTCGCGGTCGATCGGCGAGTACTCGGCGAGCGCCGCGCTGAGGTGCTCGGCGACGGGTGCGTACGCGACGAGCAGGCCGTCCTGCTTGCCTCGGAAGGTGCGGTTGACTCGTGCAAGGGTCTGCATGAGCAGGGCGCCCTTCAGCGGCCGGTCGAGGTAGAGGGTGTGCAGCGGCGGCGCGTCGTAGCCGGTGAGCATCATGTCCTTGACGATCACGAGCTCGAGCGGGTCATCGGAGTCCTTCAGTCGCTCCTTGATCGCCGCGTTCTGGCTGTCGCGGCGCACGTGCTCGACGATCGGCGACGCATCGGACGGAAGGCCCGAGTAGACCACTTTGATCACACCGCCGTCGAGGTCGTCGGAGTGCCACCCGGGGCGCAGCTTGATGAGCTCACCGTAGAGCCGCGCGCAGATCTCGCGGGTTCCGCCGACGATGATCGCCTTGCCGGGGCTCTCGATGAACTCGTGCATCCTCGCGCGCCGCTCCTCCCAGTGGGCGACGAGATCGGTGGCGAGCGCTTCGAGCCGCTCGGGTGCGCCGTACACGGCGTTGACGACGGCGACGGATGCCTCGATGCGCGAGCGTTCGTCGTCGGAGAGCCCGAGCGTGACCTCGTCGGCGGCCTCGTCGATGTCGGCCTCGGTGAGTTCATCGGCGCGGGCGACCTTGATGAGTCGCGGTTCGAAGTACACCGGCACGGTGGCCTTGTCGCGTACGGCGCGGCTGAGGTCGTAGATGTCGATGTAATCGCCGAAGACCTCTTGTGTGTCGCGCTCGTCGAACGAGATCGGGGTGCCGGTGAAGGCGATGAGCGTGGCGTTCGGCAGCGCGTCGCGCAGGTGGCGGGCGTAGCCGTCGAGGTCGTCGTAGTGGCTGCGGTGCGCCTCGTCGACGATCACGATGACGTTGCGGCGATCGGAGAGCAGCGGATGCACCACACCCGCCCGCTTCTCATCGGGGCTGAGCCCGAACTTCTGCAGCGTCGTGAAGACGATGCCGCCAGTGACCCGGTTGGCGAGCTCGTCACGCAGCTGGCTGCGCAGCTTGATCTGCTTGGGCTTCTCGGGCAGCAGCAGACTGCGGTCGAACCCCTCGAAGAGCTGCCCGTCGAGCTCGCGGCGGTCGGTGATGACGATGACCGTCGGGTTCTTGAGGGCGGGTTCGCGGGCAATGAGCGCGGTGTAGAGCTCCATCTCCATGGACTTGCCCGAGCCCTGCGTGTGCCAGACGACGCCGGCCTTGCCGTTGGAGCGCACCGCCTCGATGGTCTTGGCCACCGCTTTCGAGACCGCGAAGTACTGGTGCGGCTTCGCAATGCGCTTGGTGAGGCCCTCGTCGCTCTCGTCGAAGGCGGTGTAGTCGCGGAGCAGCTGCAGGAACCGGGTCTGGTTGTAGAGCCCGTGGAGTGCGTCTTCGAGTGCCGTGATCGTGTCGCCGTCGACGACGCGATTCGGCTCGACTGGGCGGCCATCGTCGTCGACGTTCCACGGAGCGAAGTGGTTGAGCGGCGTGAACGGCGTGCCGTACAGCGCCTCGATCCCGTCGCTGGCGACCACGAGCACGCAGAAGCGGAACGCCATCGGGAATTCGCGCAGGTAGGTTGCGAGTTGCGCGTGGGCTGACGAGGCATCCGCACCGGCTGCGCCGGCCTTCTTCAGTTCGATGATGGAAACCGGCATGCCGTTGAGGTAGAGCACGAGGTCGAAGCGGCGGGTGCGGTCGGCCTGGCGGATCGTGACCTGGTTGACGGCGAGCCAGTCGTTCTCGTCTGCGTCGCCGCTCACAAGCCGCAGTGTGGGGTGCTGCTCGACCCCGGTGTCGTCGAGGTAACTGAGCCGGTAGCCTTCGACCAGGAACTCGTGGATGCGGTGGTTCTGCTGTACCGCATCCTGCGAGGTCGGGGTGGCGATCTCGGCGATCGCCTGCTCGAGATACTGGGCGGGCACCGCCGGGTTGAGCCGCTGCATTGCGGCGAGCAGTCGGGGGCGGATGAGCAGTTCGTCCCAGCTGTCGCGCTCGCCCGAGCCCGGCGCGATCGCGGGGCCGTGCGCGAGCCCCCACATGAGCGGCTCGACGAGCTGCTCCATGGCGTCGTGCTCCCACTGGTCTTCTGGAATGCCGCTCACGCTGTGTTCCCCCTTCTGCGTGTTTCGATTCGGGCGGATGCCTCGCCGCGATCGTATGGGCGATGGCGCGGTTGCTCGGTGTGGGTGCTGATAAGACCCATCATCAGGTGGCCCACCCGCGCCGCTCGACGTGCTCGTCGACCGCGTTCGCGATGCGCTCGGCGATCGAGCGCTCCGACCTGTGCGCGATCGTCGCTGCCGCGGAGGCGAATGCGTCGGCGAGTTTCGCGCGGATCTCGACCACGCGAGCCTCGGCCTCATCGGCTGAAACACGGAGCTTGCGTCCCACGCCCACGAGGTCGCGTAGCCCGATCGCGTCGAGCCGGTACTCGTCGCCGATCTTCATAGCCGAGGCCAAGGGTCGTGTCGACGGATAGGCGAGGTGTGTGCCGAGGTCGTAGAGCGGCGCGAGCTGAGCGTGTTCGGCGTCGAGCAGGATCGAGTAGTTCTTCGCATGCGCGTCGGTATTCGCCGCGCTGACATTGAAGACCATCGCATCGAACAGTGCCCGCTGGCTGCGGCGTCGCTGCTCGAGGTCGGGGAACGTGTCGATGAGCTGCGCCATCTGAGCGAAGCCGGGACCTCCGTCCGACTGGTACTTGCGCGCAGGGCCGACCGATAGGGCCTGACAGAAGTCTTCTTGATGGCGGCGACGGCGATGGCCGTTGCGCAGTTCTCTGTCGTACCTCGCGGACAGGAAGACCCGATCGCCCCGCGTGGTGGTGAAGAGCTGTGCGTCGGCGACGTCGAGTCCGAGCATTCGCGCGGCCGTCATCGTCACGTACTCGTTGACATCATGCTCGACGTATGGTGGCACCGCCGGTTTCAGGATGTGGGTCGTCGGTGTGGAATCGAGCGGGACGCCCCAGTCACCGTTCTCGTCGCGGAAGAGGGCGACCTTGGGCTGCGCGCCGGGGAGGCTCCAGCGACCGGACGAGTCACGGCTGCCCCAGGTGTCGGCGTGCGCGACGAGGTCGGCGACGAGGTCGGCGAGGTCATCAGTAGAGAGCGCCTCGACCGAGCCGGTCCGCGTAGCGGCATCCGTGGATTCGGTTCCTGGTGGCAGGATTTGCACGGCGCCGGCGACGTCGCGACCGATGTGGCCGAGCATGGCAAACGGGTTCGCGGCAGAGGTGTGGTATTCGCGAGCCAATTCGTCGAGTCGCCCGGCGCTGTCTGGCAGGAGGCCCTGGAGGAACGGCACTACGACACGCGACGGATGCGTCGCACGCGAAACGGGCATCGACAGCGACAATGGCGTGGCTTCGGGCGTTCGGCGGTAATCGTCGTCGTAGGTGTACGTGACGTTGCCGCTCGCGCTCTGCACAAGCTCCCCGACGTACGTGCCGTCAAGGAAGACATTGAGCACGCGACTCGCCATCAGTGCTCGCCGCCCTGCTTCGCCGCGTCCCCGTGCCTCGGATTCAGTTCAACGCTGAGGTCGAGCACCGTGAGCACATCGAAGACGCGGTCGAGGCGCACACTCGCCTTGCCGCCTTCGAATCGCACCACCCACTCGCGCGTGACGCCCGCACGCTCGGCAATCGCCTGCTGCGACAGTCCGAGCGCCTCACGTCGCTCTCTGACGGCCGCACCGAGCTCACGGACCGACCTGACTCGCATGCTCACCCCCAGAGTACGTGCGCGTTCGCGCACATCTTCAATTGTGATCGATCGCGCACTATCTGTAAAGTGCGCGATCGATCACAGCACATTACGTACCCGGGCATACCGTTCCAGCTCCGCCCGAGCCTCTGCTCTGGGTCCCGCGTAGCTGTCTGCCTTCGCTTTCCTCGTTCACGCGACCCCGGCCTCGTGGCCCACGAGCCGTCGTTCCAACCGCCAGTTGTGATGCTCCGGGTCGGCGACGCACTCGGCGAACATGTCGCGTTCGATGGTCTTTCCACGGTTGCCTGCTGCGTCGATAAGCCACTTCGTCGGTCTGCTCGCGAATCGCAAGTTCGCGCCGCATCCCGTGCAGCGGCCGGTGAGCGTCGCGAGGCCGATGCGCTTGCCCCACCCGGTCAGCGCCGGAAGCCACGACCAGCCGACTGCCATGGTCTGATGCTTCGCCATTCGGCGCAGCATCCGCGAGATGACGAACACGGCAGCGGCCCCCATGAACACGTACGCCCACACCCCGAGTGTCGACGCATCGAGTTCGGCGGGATGACGGCCGCTCGCCAGCCCAAGCGCCGGCTGAAGGCTCTGGTAGGCCGCGAATAGTCCGATGAGCCCGACGGTGAGGCTGATCCAGCCGAGCACCGCCTGGGTGAGCGGGCTCTTCCACGACCACGTCACATCGAGGTCGGGCGCGGCAGGTTCGGACGACACGGGCACGTGGATCACCGAATCCGCGATCTGCGTGATGTGCTTCGCTTTCAGGTCACCACCCCCGGTGCTGATGTGGTTGCCTCCGCCGGCGACTGCGCCGTGCGGTTTGCCGCATTTCCCACAGAAGCGATCACCGACGGATGCCTCGGCGCCGCAGTTTCGGCAGAACACCGCTGCCCTGTCGGTGGCTGTCATGGCCCCACCACCTCGTTGGTGATCTGTTCCGCATCGCGGACGCGGAGCTTGCCGGACATGAGTTGCGGGAGGAGCGTGTCGCGGGTGGCTGCGAGGGTGCGGTTTTCTGCGAGAGCCGAGAACACGGCGGCGCGAATTTGCTCGAAATGTGAGCTGAATCGCTCTGCCTCGACTTGGCCCGGCCAGGGAACCTCAACGGCCGCAAGGTCCTTCCACGATGCCCTCGGCATCCTCGTGCCTTCGCTAGATGCAGTCACGGCCTGCACGACGTCATCACTGCTGATCGCTGCGAACGCGAACCCCGCAAGCTCGGCCGACTTCGCACGAAGGACGACGACGTCTGTCGAACAGACGCCACTTGCGGGCGCGGTGACGACCTTGTGGAAGTACGGGCGGAGTTTTCCGAACAGAACGTCGCCGGCCGTGAAACGGTTCTTGCCGCTCGTCACGTCACCTGCTGATCCCCAATCGGGAAGCCACGACATCCGGCGCGGAATATGCTCGAGCCCGATGTACGGCGTCGCGGGGTCGAGATTGCCTGGATCGACGGCATCCCGAACAGAATCAACAAGAGTCCCCACCCGGATTCGATCCTGCCCACCGGTGGCTACGCGAGCCTCGCGCACGTAGCCATCGGCCGTCTCGGCGAGCCTGGTGTTGGCGGCGATCTTGTCGTCGAGCGCGCCGAGCACCTCCGCGATTGCACGCTGTTCAGCAAGGTTGGGCACATCGAGGGGCACGGCGGAGAGGATCCCCGTGTTCAGATTCAACATCGTGGCTCCTACTGCGTGCTGAACGATCCATTCGCGAGTCCAGTCGGCGCCGAGGCAATACGAGACGAAAGCGGGGTCAACGGTCGGCCGAACTCCGAAATGCACGCGAAGGCAGCCGGTTCCGCAGAGCCAGCCAGCATTCTCATCACGTACGAGCGCCCGACGCTCAACATCGCCACGACGCGAGTACACGATGTCACCGGGCTCCAGCCGATGCCGACTCAACCGTTCAGCATCTGCCTGGTTGATCCGCGCGATTCCATCTTCGACGATCACGTTGTCGCCAATGTTCGCGGGCATCACGCTGGGAATGCCGTGCGTGACATAGTCCGAAGCGTGGAGCTGGCTCCCGAACGGGCCCGTCTGGATCGACCCACCTGAGTCCTCCACCAGAGCACCGAGTGTTGTCGACCGCCACTCAGACATCGACCCTCCCCAACTGCTCCCGCACAACCCCCGCGAGTCGCTCCGACTCCGCGAACTGCTCGAAGAGCTCCTTCGCAAGCCTTTCGATTTTCAGTTGAACGTCCTCCCCGTCGTTCTCCACGTCAGAGGCTCCGACATAGCGGCCCGGCGTCAACGCGTAGTCGGCGGCCTTGATATCGGCGAGCGCCGCTGAGTAACAGAAGCCCGGGACATCCGCGTAATCGCTCGCTTCGACGTGCTCGGCGAGCGATTCGCTGCCGCGCCACTGGTGGTACGTGCGGGCGATGAGCGCGATGTCGTCGTCCGATAGGGCGCGCTCGGCGCGGTCGATCATGTGGCCGAGGTTGCGGGCGTCGACGAAGAGCACCTGCCCGCGGCGATCCACCGAGCCGCCTGCGCCAGCCGACTTGTCTTTCGCGAAGAACCAGACGCACACCGGAATCCCGGTCGAGCGGAACAACTGCGTCGGCAGCGCCACCATGCACGACACCAGGTCGGCCTCGACGATCTGCGCACGGATCTGCCCCTCGCCGCCCGATTTCGACGACATCGAACCGTTCGCCATCACCACGGCGCCCTGCCCGTCGGGCTTCAGCTTCGAGAGGATGTGCTGGATCCACGCATAGTTCGCGTTGCCCGCGGGCGGCACTCCGTAGCGCCAGCGGGGGTCCTGCTCACTGCGCACCCAGTCCTTGATGTTGAACGGAGGGTTCGACATCACGTAGTCGGCCTGCACGTCGGCATGCAGATCGCGGGCGAACGTGTCGCCCCAGGTCGGGCCGAGCTTGCCGTTCAACCCGTGAATTGCAAGGTTCATGCGTGCGAGCCGCCACGTGCGCTCGTTCAGCTCCTGCCCGAACACCGACAATTCGCTGCCCTCACGATGGTGCGCCTCGAGGAACTTCTCGGCCTGCACGAACATGCCGCCCGAGCCGCACGCCGGGTCGTAGACGCGCCCGCTCTTGGGCTCCAGCACCTCGACGAGCACCCGCACCACACTCGCCGGGGTGAAGAACTCCCCACCCCGCTTGCCCTCGGCGCGCGCGAACTTCTCGAGGAAGTACTCGTACACCTCGCCGAGCAGATCCCGCGCCCGCGCCGCGCCCTCGCCCGAGAACCTCGCCGAGTTGAGCAGGTCGACGAGTTCGCCCAACCGCCGCTGGTCGACATTGTCGCGGTTGTAGAGCCGCGTCAGCGCACCATTGAGCGACGGATTGTCCCTCATGATCGCCGCCATCGCGTCGTCGATGAGCGCACCGATCGACTTCGTCGCGCCGCCCGAGGTAAGTGGCGCCCCCTTCGCGCGCTCGGCGAGGAACTGCCACCGTGCCGCCTCGGGCACCCAGAACACCCCGCGACCCGCGTACTCGTCGACGTCGTCGATGAGCTGCGCGATCTGCTCGTCGTCCATGCCGGCCTCGGCGAGTTCGCCCGCGATCTGCTCGCGCCGCTCTTCGAAGGCGTCACCGACGTACTTGAGGAAGATCAGCCCGAGCACCACGTCTTTGTACTGCGAGGCATCCATCGACCCGCGCAGCTTGTCGGCGGCCTTCCAGAGGATTTCCTTCAGTTCTCTTGCAGTTGACGGGGCGGCGGGCGCGGCCTTGGTTCTGGGGGGCATGTGCGGGTCCTTTCGTGGGGCGGGGCGGGCGTGGTCTCGTTACGCGCGTCGCGCTACTCGACCGGCGGCGGGGCTTCGACAAGCTCAGCCAGCTTGAGAGTGCCGGCGGTGACCCCGGCGGTGATCAGGGACTCGAGGCGGGTGAGGTCGTCAATGCGGCGACGGGCTTCGTCGCGCGCGTCACGGATGTCGCGGAACACCGCTGCGAGCGGAGCGCCCTGTCCCTGCACGACCCGACGGGCACGCCACGCGCGCCAGTCGCGGCTGCGAATGAGCTGGCCCGAGACATCCGCCGCGAGCACCTCGGGCACCAGCCCAGCGGCATCCGTTGCACTGATGCGCAGCACTCGAGCGGGTGCGATGACGACCGACGACCCGCGCTCATCGACCCACGCCCGCGGGCGTGGGCTCGTGACGAACACCACGTCGCCGGGCTCGGTGAGCCGCGCCGAAGGATAGCGGTCAGCGAGGAGCAGCCGATCGATCGTGCGTGCGCCGGGCGTCCGCGTGCCGGCGACCTCATCGGGACCGATCACCGTGAATCCGGCGCCCGTGGACACGTCGGCTGCGCCGATGCGCGCGCCCGGAAGGCACCGCACGTGCCGTTCCTCGGCGAGCCGGCCGAGCAATGCCGGCGGCAGTTGCACCGCCGCATCCGCCGGTTCGATTCTCCGAGCAAAAGCCGGAGCGGTGCCGCCGAGCGCCTGCAACGCCTCGTCGACCCGAGCCGGCAGCTCAGCCGCGTCGACGCTCGCGCCAGTCTCACGCGGAGTGTGCAGCACCGGATCGACATCGGCGAGCAACGAGCCGGAGCGCGCGAGCAGGCGACTCATCGGTACGAGCCTGGCGAGGCCGAAGGCATGCGCCCGCACCGTCTCGCGGTCGCCCATCGCCGCGGCCAGGTCGCCGACGAGATCGCCCCGCACCGCATCGCTGAGCTCACGCTCGCGTAGGTCGGCGAGCAACGTCCATCGTTCGGCGATCGGCACGCTCGCGTGTGCCGGGCCGAGCGCCCAGAGCGCTAGCCGCTGCCGGGGATGTGCCGGGGCGAGCCCCGCCGGCAGCGCGACGACCGCCCGCACTCGACCCGCGCGCAGCAGGGCCGAGCGCACCTTCGCAGCCTCGGGATCGAGACCGCCGTTGACGAGCACACTCGCCGGAGCAAGCACGAGGCCGCGCTGGGCGTCGTCCATCTGCAGCACGATCTGCTCGACGGCATTCAGCATCTCGAACGGGCTCGCGGTGGGCGCCGCCGAGGTTGGGAACTGCGCGACGTGCACCACCGCCCCACGCACCTCGAAGTCACCCGCACTGCCGATCGTGAGCCCGGTTCGCGCCACGCCGAGCGCGAGCAGCCGCCGACGCAGCAGCCGTGCCGGCGCTGCGTCGGAGTCAGCCGAGATGATCGCCACCTCGGCCAGTTCGTCGAGGCGCGCGGCAAGATCCACGAGCCGATCGCCGGCGACCCCGGTCGGGTCAACGAAGCACGGCGCCCCCGCATCGGCGCGCGGATTCGTGAGCGCGAGCTCGATGGCAAGTTCGCTCACGAGCGCGGATGCCTCGGGCACGAGCCTCGAGCTCTCGACGCCGCCGCGCGACCGGTCCGCGAGCACGCGCTCGAATGCGGCCGACGCGGTGTACGCGGCATCGGCGAGCTCGTCGGCGAGGCGGGCCATACCGGGCGCGTCGGCGCCGAGCCGTTCGAGCTCACGGAAGAGGCAAGCGTCGTCGGGGTCGATCTCGTCGGCGAGGTCGAGCAAGTCGTCGGCGTCGAGGCCGCCCAACGGGCCACCGTGCACTGCATGGAGTGCGAGCATCGCGGTGATGGCGTCGAGCCCGATGTCGCCTCCGCCGGTCTTCGCGTAGAGCGCGGCTTCAGCGAGCGCGTTCGGGTTATTGCCGTGGCGCGTCTCGACGAGCCAGTGCGCGACCTCACCGGCATCGAAGAGCTCGGTGCCATCATCGTTCGTTCGCGGCGAGGGGAAGGCATCGGGGCCGTCGGCGAACCGCCCGCGCCATACGGTGACCACCGGGCGCTGCACGGCAGCGAGGCGAGCAATGCCAGACAGCGTGATGAGCTGCGCACGGAGGTCGGCGGTCGGTGCGAGAGTTGGCTCGGGCATTTGACCTCCTTCTGCAGATTACGGATCTCGCTGTGTCGCCACGGTAGCAGCGACGGGCGACGGAGAACGCAGTTTTCACTGATAACCCGACTTATCACGCTGTGCTCTGCACCAGCGTGCAAATCAGCTCTACCGTCATCATCAATGCCGACGAACCCTTTCGGCACTGAAGACGAACGAAGGAGCTTCGACCATGCCGTACATCCGCCGCGTTCGAGTGCAGTCGCCGGGCACCCGCAGCGAACACATCACCGCCGTGCAGTACTCCGCCACGACCACGGGCGCCCTGACCGTTGCCACGACCGACGCCATGGTGCGTGCCATCGACTCGGGAACGACCGTGTACACGTCGCACGACCTCACCCAGGCGAAGGCGCTCGTCATCGCACGCAACGGGATGAGTGGCCGCCGCCACCTCACGACCGTCGCAAACGGCCGTGAGACCGACAACCTGCTGCAGCTCCCGCGGTTCTGACCGCTCATCCGACCACCAAGCGAAGGCAATCCACATGAACACGCGCATCGCCATCACCGCCACAGCCCTCCTCCTCGCCGGCCTCGCCCTGACCGGGTGCTCGCAGACCGGCGGCACGACAACGTCGCGCGACGAGCCCGCGGCCGTGGCATCCGAGGCCCCCGCGGCCGCCCAGCCCGACGTGACCCCGCTCGGTGGCACGTTCACGTACGAGGACGGCATCGCCGTGACCGCTGCCGCTCCCGCACCGTTCACCCCGTCGCCGTACGCGGCCGGCGCGACCCACCCGAACAACGTCACGATCACCTTCACCGTCGTCAGCGGCGGCGAAGAGACCCTCGAACTGCTGGCAATGCCCGAGATCACGTCGGGTGGCGTCAAGGGCGAGTCGATCACCGACCTGTCGAACGACACGGTGGCGCTCGAGCCGTTCGGGGGCAACGCCGACGTGCTGCCGGGGCAGTCGTTCTCGTGGACGATGGCGTACTCGCTGGCGGATGCCGCCGACGTGACTGTGTCGATCGCCCCGACGCCGTTCGCGTACGACGCGGCGATCTTCTCGACGGTGGCCGGCTGATGTCCGAGGAAGTCGTGCCCGACGCGCCCCAAGTGCCCGACGTGCCCGAGCGCGGTGCCACGCCGAGCAGGAAGAAGTCGCGAAATCGGCTGTTCTTGCCGCTCATCACGACCGGCGTCATCACCGTCGTCGCGCTGGTCGCCGTCGTGCTCGTCAGCGTGACCCGGGCGAGCGAGACGGCCGAACTCCGCGCGGCGCTCGAAAGCGAGCAGGAGCGCGTCGACGGCCTGGGCAGCCAGCTCGCGACCTACAAGGATCGCGAGCTCGACGTTATCGAGCGGGAAGGCGCAGTGGACTCGCAGGAGGCGGAACTCGACCAGCGCGAAGCCGCGATCTCCGCGACGGAAGAGCACATCGCAGCGACGACGCTCAAGGACGGATACGTCTACACCGTCGGCTCCACGATGGAGGCAGGAACGTATCAGGCGAATGCGACCGGTGGCACCTGCTACTGGAAGATCACCGTATCGGGGACCAACTACTCCGACATCGTGGAGAACGACCTCGGCAAGAACGGCGTCATCGCCGTCGCCGTCGGACCGGGACAAGACTTCCAGTCCGAACGCTGCGGCGACTGGACGAAGGTCGGCTGAGTTTCGCTGGGCGGATGCCGCGGCGCTACTTCGCGGTATCCGCCCGTGTGTGGGATGCCACGGATCTCTCGTGCCACGAGAGGGCGCGGATGCACGGTGTGACCCAGCATCCGCGCCCTCTCGCGACGGCACTCCGAGGCATCAGCCCGAGGAAGCGCCCACGCCCACCTGGAACTCCACGTCGGCGATGCCCGAGAAGCGGCCGCGCATGACGGCGATCGCCTCGGGGTTCTCGTCGACGAGCACGAAGCGCCGGCCGAGGGTCGCCGCGACCGCGCCCGTCGTGCCGCTCCCGGCGAAGAAGTCGAGCACCCAGTCGCCCTCGCGCGTCGACGCCTGCACGATGCGGCGCAGGATGCCCTCGGGCTTCTGCGTCGGGTAGCCCGTCTTCTCGCGGCCCGTCGGCGAGACGATCGTGTGCCACCAGACATCCGTCGGCAACTTGCCGAGCTCGGCCTTCTCGGGCGTGACGAGGCCAGGCGCCATGTAGGGCTCGCGATCGACGGCGGTCGAGTCGAACCAGTACCGGGCCGGGTTCTTCACGTACACGAGGATCGTGTCGTGCTTCGTCGGCCAGCGCCGCTTCGCACGGGCCCCATAGTCGTAGGCCCACACGATCTCGTTGAGGAAGCACTCGCGCCCGAAGAGCGCGTCGAGCAGCACCTTCGCGTAGTGCGCCTCGCGGTAATCGAGGTGCAGGTACAGGGTGCCGTCGTCGGCGAGCACGCGCCAGGCCTCGGCGAGGCGCGGCTCGAGGAAGCCCCAGTAGTCCTCGAAGCGGTCGTCGTAGCGCAGCAGGTCGCCGCGGATGCGCTCGTAGCGCTTGCCCTGGAAGCCCGTGATGGCTCCGGATGTCGCGGTGCGTGCTACCTCCGTCGCGTCGGTGAGCCGCACGTGGCGGGTCGATCGCCGCTCCTGGGCGCGACCGGTGTTGAAGGGCGGGTCGAGGTAGACGAGGGTGAACTGCCCGTCTGGCAGGGTCGGGAGCACGTCGAGGTTGTCCGCATGGATGATGCGGCTGGGTTCGTCGGCGCTCACTCGCCCAGTCTGCCAGTCCGGGGTTCCAGCGACGTGCCGATCGGCGTAGCGTGAGCCGCGTACGAGGGGGCGTCATGCACGCAGTCGTGATCTTCGAGTCCATCTGGGGAAACACCGAGCAGCTCGCCCGTGAGGTCGCCGCCGGCATCGGCGGCGAGCGCACCGAGGTGCTCGACGCCGAGTCCGCCCCCGCCGCGCTCGACGAGGACGTCGACCTGCTCGTGGTCGGCGGACCGACGCACGCCTTCTCGATGTCGACCGCGTCGACGCGCGAGTCGGCGCGGCAGCAGGGCGCCGTGCACATCCCCGCGTGGGGCATCCGCGAGTGGATCGAGGCGCTCGCGTCGCCGGCCCGCGCCGTGCCCGTCGCGACGTTCGACACGCGAGTCGTCACCCCACGACTGCCCGGATCGGCGGCCAAGAAGGCGATGAAGCGGCTCGTCGGGAAGGGATTCCGTCCGGCCTCGAAACCCGAGTCGTTCGGCGTGCATGGCTACACCGGCCCCGTTGCCGACGGTGAGCTCGAACGCGCGCGGCAGTGGGGCACGGAGGTCGCGGGGCTGCTTCCGCTCAGCTGAGCGTTTCGCACAGGTGGTTTCGATACGCGTCCGGCTCGCCGGGCGCTACTCAACCACCGTTGCGCAGGTGGTTGAGATACGCGTCCGGCTTCGCCGGGCACTCCTCAACCACCGGGCTCCGGCTTCGCGGGTCAACTCGGGCTGGCGTCAGCCGCGGTCGACGTCGAGGCGAATGCGCCCGCGGAACCGGTCGGGGTCGCCCTCGTCGGCGTCGGCCGCCGCGAATGAGATGCCCTTGTCGCCGTCGGGCGTGGGAGCCTGAACGGGGAGGCGGCTCTGCCGGTCGAGTTCGGCCTGCGCCTCGTGCTTGCGGGGGGCGAACACCTCGTCGCCGATGAACATCACGCCGCCACCGCCACCGCCGCGCCGCGTCTTGTCGGAGAGGTCGACCCAGCTGCGCCCCACGGCCAGCCAGATGAAGGCGACGACGAGTGCGGCGATCCCGAGCCAGATCCACCAATCCACCCGGCGATTCTAACGGGGATCTCTGGGCGTTCCATCCGCTGTCCACAGGCCCTCGCCGGCCGGGCGTGTCGCACCGCTCACGCGAGCCCGCGTGGCTCACGGCACGCGGTAGAGCCACTCCTCGGTCGCGAACTTCGACTCGGCGAGCGCCTCGGCCTCGGCGAGCTCGTCGGCGGTGACGCTGCCGGCCGTCGCCCCGTACAGGTCGGTGAACGTCTGCTTCAGGCTCTCGATGATGGCGGCGCGGCTGAGGCCTGTCTGGCTGCGCAGCGGGTCGACGCGCTTGGCCGCCGACGCGATGCCCTTGTCGCTGATCTTCTCCCGACCGATGCGCAGCACCTCCAGCATCTTGGCGTTGTCGAGGTCGTAGGCCATCGTCACGTGGTGCAGCACGCCGCCCGAGCCGAGGCGCTTCTGCGCTGCGCCGCCGATCTTGCCGAGCGGGCTCGCGATGTCGTTCAACGGCTGGTAGGTCGCCTCGATGCCGAGCCCCCTGAGCCCCTGCAGCACCCAGTCGTCGAGGTAGGCGTAGGAGTCGGCGAAGCTCATGCCCTGCACGAGCTCGCCCGGCACGTAGAGGGAGTAGGTCACGACGTTGCCGCGCTCCATCATCATCGCGCCACCACCCGAGATGCGTCGCACGACCTCGAAGCCGTACTTCTCGGCGCCCTCGGGATCGACCTCGTTCTTCACCGACTGGAAGCTGCCGATGACGACGGCCGACTCGTCCCACTCCCAGAAACGCAGCGTGGGTTTGCGGCGGCCCTCGCCGACGCGGGTCGCGAGCACTTCGTCGAGCGCGAGGTGGGTGCGGGGAGGTACCGCGCCGTCGTGCACGACCTCCCATTCGAAATCGGACCAGCTCCTGGCATCCGTCATCGCCCGGCGCACCGCCACCGCGACGGCCTCCGCCGAGAACCCGAGCAGCACGGTGCCGGGCCGAAGTGCGGCGGTGATCGCCTGCGCGATCTGCTTGGCGTCGGATGCCGCGGGCAACCCGGTGAGCGCCCGGTCGAAGTCGCCGAGCGCCTCGTCGGGCTCGAGGAAGAAGTCGCCCGCGACGCGGGGATTGCGGATGACGTCGTCGACGACGTCGAAGTCGACGACCACGAGCTTGCCGCCGGGCACCTTGTATTCACCGTGCATGCGCTACAGCCTACGGATGCCGGAGCCCTGGTCGCCTGCGGTTCCTTCTCGTCGCGTGGCGGATGAGGCAGAACCGACGCTCGCGCGGCGCGTCAGCCGGGTCGGATCGGCGTGTCGCACCCTGCTGCCTCATCCGTCGTGACCGGGCGACCGGGGGGTGCGCGGGCATGTCCGGGGCCGGTCGAGCCTCGATGAGGCAGAACCGACCGAACCGCTGCGCGTCGGCTAGATCGGTTCGGCGTGTCGCGTGATTCTGCCTCATCCGCTGTCGACTGCAGAAGGCGGGGCGAGCGCCGATGCGAGCGGGAATGCGAGCGCGGATGCCGCGGGTGCGCCTACGATCCCATCAGGAGGGGACCACGGATGACGACGTTCTACCTTGCTCGCCATGGCGAGACCGAATGGCATGCCGAGCACCGGTACGCCGGCTCGTCCGAAGTGGCGCTCACGGCGCGCGGACGCGAGCAGGCCGCTGCACTGCGCGACTGGGCCGCGACGGCGCAGCTCGCGGGCATCGTGGCCTCACCGCTCAGCCGGGCGCGGCTGAGCGCGGAGCCCGCCGCGCAGGCGACCGGACTACAGCTCCGCATCGACGCGAGGCTCGTCGAGATCGACTTCGGCGCCGGCGAGGGCATGTCGCCCGGCGAGCTGGCAGCGACCTACCCCGACGAGTGGTCGGACTTCGAGCGACGACCGGCGTGGCATCCGCTGCCCGGCGGCGAGCCCGGAGTCGACGGGGTCGCGCGAGCGCTGCCTGCGCTCGAGGAGCTGGCCACCGAGTTCCCGGAGCCCGACGACCGGGTGCTCGTGGTGTACCACGCGACGCTCATGCGGTTGCTCGTGTGCGAGCTCGTCGGCATCGACCCCGACCACTACCGTGACGTGTTCCCGGTGGTCGACGGCTGCGCACTGCTCACGCTGGAGTTCCCGTGGCAGGGCGAGTCCGCGGGTTCGGGGCGAGCACGACTGCTCGGGTTCAACGTGCCGCCGGTGCCGATGCGCGCGTAGGCAGGGCGTCGGCGGCCAGCCGGTCAGTCAGGTCAGCCGGTCGGTCGCGCCCGCCGGTCAGTCGGTCGCGAACCGCTCGTCGAGCCACCTGATCAGGTCGGCCCGCACCTCTGCGCGATTCTTCTCGTTGAAGATCTCGTGCCGGTCGCCCTCGTAGACGATGAGCTGCGCGTCGACGAGGCCGCAGCGGCGCACGTAGTCGCGGAGGAGGCGCACCGTGTTCCGCTCGGAGGAGACCGGGTCTTCCGATCCGACCATGATGAGCAACGGAAGGTCGGGGGGGATGCGCCGCGACGGCCACGTCGTGAGCCGGAGCACGTCGACCCAGCCGAGGAGCTGCTGCAGCGTGCGATCGGTCGTGTACGGATCGGCCTGGAACGCCTGGGCGACGGCCGGATCACTGCTCAGCCACTCGACGGACGTGCCGCCGGGTCGTGCGAAGCGCTTGTTGAGGTCGCCGAGGTTGCCATACCCCGGGATGAGCCGCGCGGTGCCCGACAGCACGACTCCGTCGAACGCGTCGGGCGAGCGATTGAGCACATGCTGTGCCATGAACGATCCCCATGAGTGCCCGAGGAGCACGAGCGGCACGTCGGGCCCCTCGGTCTCACGGATGACGCCGGTGAACTGCTGCACGGCATCGATCGCGGCCCGCACACCTCCCGGGCCGAGTCGCCCCATGCGGGTGAGATCGCCGCCGTGCTGCTCGAAGCCGGTCTGCCCGTGGCCGCGGTGGTCGTCGGCCCACACCGAGTAGCCCGCCTCGTTCAGCGCCTCGATGAGCTCGCCGTACCGGCCGATGTGCTCGCCGACGCCGTGCGCGAGCTGCACGACCGCGGTCGCCTCGGGCACCCGCCACGACCGGTAGTGGATGTGCACGCCGTACGCGTCGGTGAAGATCGGCATGCGGCCATTGTGGCACCGCGAGGTCAGGCGACGCGGGTGATCTCCACCGAGACGAAGAGTTCGGAGGCGCTCGGCCCCGCGTAGACGCCGCGCAGCGGCGGCACATCGCTGTAATTGCGACCCCGCCCGACGAGCACGTGGAGATCGCCGACCTCGACGAGGTTCGTCGGATCGTAGCCGTGCCACTCCCCCGTGAACCACTCGACCCACGCGTGCGATTCGCCGACGACCGTCTCGCCGATCGCGGCGCTCGCGTCGGGGTGCAGGTAACCCGAGACGTAGCGGGCCGGGATGCCGATCGAGCGCAGGGCCCCGATCGCGAGGTGCGCGATGTCCTGGCACACGCCCTTGCGTTCGCCCCACGCCTCGCTCGCGGTGGAGTGCACGCCCGTGACCCCGAACATGTACTCCATGGCTCCGCCGACGGCGCGGCACACCTCGAGGGCGGTCTCGCCGACGGGTGCGCCCTCTGCCGCGATCTCCGCGGCGAGCGCGGCGACCTCGGGCGGCGGCGCGGTGACGGGCGAGGGGGTGGATGCCTCGACGAGCGCGAGTGTCGACTTCGCAGCCTCGGACAGCTCCTCCCACGAGAGCTCGCCGCGACGGTGGGGGGCGGGGCGCACCTCGACGAGGCTCGTCGCCGTGACGGCGAGCTCGCGGTGAGGGGTCAGCACCTCGAACGTGGAGACCCTCGTGCCCCAGTAGTCGAGGTAGGAGTGCTGGGTCGCGCCCGGCCGGATGTCGAGCCCGGCCTGCAGCACGAACTGCTCGCCGCCCGAGTGCGGCAGCATGCGCGCCTCGTTGTACGACGCCGTCGCTGGTTGCTCGTAGCTGAAGCCCGTGCGGTGCACGATGCGGATGCGGCTCATGAGACCTCCCCGATCCATACCGGCGCGACGCTCGTCGGGAAGTAGCGCTGCCGGATCGCCTCGCTCGCCGACGAGGTGACCGCCTGCACGTGTTCCATGTGCGCCGTCAGGTCGGTGAGGATCTCGGCGATCGGGCGGTACTCGAGCTCGGAGCGGATCTGCCCGAGCAGTCGCTGCCCCTGGTCGGTGACCCCGACGCGGCCGGCTCGCGGGTCGATCTCGCGCAGCGATTCCTCGGCACGGATGACGCTCGAGATGATCGACCGCGGGAAGAGCCGGTCGAGCAGCAGGAACTCCGCGGCCGACTGGCTGGAGGGCACCCCGCGGTAGCTGCGGAGGTACGCCTCGTAGCCGCCGCAGCTGCGGAGGATCGTGGTCCAGCTCGGGCCACTCGCCTCGGTGAGCGAGCGCGTCGCGAGGAGTCGGGCGGTCATGTCGGCACGCTCGAGGGCGCGTCCGAGCGAGAAGAAGTGCCACGCCTCGTCGCGGCTCGTTGCGGAGTCGACGACGCCGATCGCGAGCGCTGAGCGGTCTCGGACCCAGCGGAAGAACTCGTGCGTCTTGTCGCCGGCGACGCGTCGCGGCATCCGTGCGTTCGTCTGGTTCAGCGCCTCCCACAGCTCGGTCGAGACGATCTCGCGGGCGCGCCTCGCGTTCTCGCGGGCGGCGGCGATCGAGTGCGCGATCGACGCCGGGTGGGTTCGGTCGACGGCGAGGAGGGCGATGACGTCGTCGCGGCCGAGCGCCACGTCGTCGTTCGCCTCGCTGCCCATCACGGAGAGGAGGGACCGGCAGGCGGTGTCCTCGTCGATCCACGGGTCTTCGAGCAGGAGCTGCAGGTGCACGTCGAGGATGCGCGCGGTGCCGTCACTGCGTTCGATGTACCGGCCGATCCAGAAGAGGGACTCGGCGATGCGGCTCAGCATGTGATCGCCTCCGCTCCGCGGAGTTGCTGCTGCTGCTGTTGCTGCTGCTGACGCACGGGCGCCTCCTCGTCTTGCGGCGAGGCCTCGGGCGGATGCAGTACGTGCCCGGAGCCGCCGGTGGACCCCGCATCGGCGGCCTCCACGACTGCGATCGCGCTCGTCTCGACCGCCTTCGTGGCCTGATCGGCGACGAGGGCACCCATTCCCGCGGCAGCACGCCCGGCGCGCATCGCGCCCACCGACCCGTTCGCCGAGTCGCCGTCGAGCACCCACGTGTCTTTCGAGCCGCCGCCCTGGCTCGAGTTCACGACGAGTTGCCCCTCGGGCAGGGCCACGCGAGTGAGGCCGCCGGGCAGCACCCACACGTCGTTGCCGTCGTTCACCGCGAAGGGCCGGAGATCGGCGTGGCGGGGCCGCATGCCGTCTTCGACGAGCGTGGGGATCGTCGAGAGCTGCACGACGGGCTGCGCGATCCAGCCGCGCGGGTCGCGGAGGAGCTGCGTGCGCAGCTGGGCGAGCTCGGCCTTCGAGGCATCCGGCCCGATGACGAGGCCCTTGCCCCCCGAGCCGTCGACGGGCTTCACGACGACCTCGTCGAGCCGGTCGAGCACTTCGGCGAGCGCCTCTGGCTCCTCGAGCCGCCACGTGTCGACGTTCGGCAGGATCGGCTCCTCGCCGAGGTAGTAGCGGATGAGGTCGGGCACGTAGGTGTAGACGAGCTTGTCGTCGGCCACGCCGTTGCCGACGGCGTTCGCGATCGTGACGTGGCCGAGGCGGGCCGCGAGCAACATGCCCGGGGCGCCGAGCACCGAGTCGGGCCGGAACTGCTGCGGGTCGAGGAACTCGTCGTCGACGCGGCGGTAGATGACGTCGACACGGGTGGGACCGGCGGTCGTGCGCATCCACACCCGGCCGCCCGAGCAGAAGAGGTCGCGGCCTTCGACGAGCTCGACGCCCATGAGGCGGGCGAGCAGGGTGTGCTCGTAGTACGCGGAGTTGTGCACGCCCGGCGTCAGCACCACCACGGTGGGGTCTTCGACTCCCTCGGGCGCGCTCGCGCGCAGCGCCTGCAGGAGCTTGTTCGGGTAGTCGCCCACCGGCCGCACGCGCATCGAGACGAAGAGCTCGGGCAGGGTCTGCGCCATGACCCGGCGATTCGAGATGACGTAGCTCACGCCGCTCGGCACGCGCACGTTGTCTTCGAGCACGCGCCAGTCGCCGCGCTCGTCGCGGATGACGTCGATGCCGGAGACGTGGATGCGCACCCCGTTCGCGCTCGAGATCCCGGCGGCCTGCCGGTGGTAGTGCGTGGAGGAGCTGATGAGCGCGGCCGGGATGACGCCGTCGCGCACGGCGGTCAGCGGCCCGTAGACATCGGCGAGGAATCGCTCGAGGGCACGCACCCGCTGGGCGACGCCCGCCTCGACGGTGGTCCACTCGGATGCCGCGATCACGCGCGGCACCGCATCGAGCGGGAAGGGCCGTTCCTCACCGGCGAAGTCGAAGGTGACGCCCTGGGCGAGATACGAGCTCGCGAGGGCGTCGGTGCGCCCGCGGAGCTCCTCTTGCGTCATGCGGGCGAGTGCCGGATACAGCTCGCGATAGGGCTCGCGCACGCTCACGGCGTCGCTCGGGAACATCTCGTCCCACGGCTGCACCTGGCGCTTGCGCTTCCGGCCCGAGCGAGCCGGGGTGTAGCCGTCGAAGAGCGTTCCCATGGCACGAGGCTCCCAGTCTGTGGTTACCGCGATGTTACCGGGGTGCGTCGCGCGCGTGGCATGGGGCACCGCTGAAGATCCGCCGAGAACTTTACTTAGCAATGCTAATGAGCTATGCTAAGTAACCTATGGCGACCGTTGCGGAACAGAGCACCGAACTCCGTCTCGCGACCTTCCGGCTGGCCCGCCGCATCCGTGCGCAGAAGGCAGACCAGGCCCTCACCGACGCGCAGTTCGCGGTGCTCGGCGAGCTCTACCGGCACGGCAGCCAGACCCTCACCCAGCTCGCCGAGCGCGAGCGGGTGTCGGCGCCGTCGATGAACCGCACGGTCAACCACCTCGAAGAGGCGCGTTATCTCGCGCGCACCGTCGACGACGTCGATCGCCGCAAGACCAACATCACCCTGAACGACGCCGGCCGCGACGTCGTGAAGGCCACGCTCTCGAAGCGCGACGCCTGGCTCACCACGCGCCTTCGCGAGCTCTCGAAAGAAGACCGGGCGACCCTCGCCCGGGCCGCCGAACTGATGGGAGGACTCGCCACCCAGTGAGTGCAATGTTCCGCTCCCTCGTCCACCGCAACTACCGAATCTGGTTCATCGGCGCCCTCGTCTCGAACGTCGGCGCCTGGATGCAGGCCACCGCCCAGAACTGGGTCGTGCTCACCGAGCTCACCGACAACGACGCCTTCGCCGTCGGCATCACGATGGCCCTGCAGTTCGCTCCGCAACTGCTGCTCGTGCCGGTCACCGGCCTCATCGCCGATCGCTTCGACCGGCGCAAGATCCTCATGGTCACGCAGAGCGCGCTCATGACGCTCGGCGTCGCGCTCGGCCTTCTCCTCGTGTTCGGCCGGGCAGAGCTCTGGCACCTCTACGTGTTCGCGCTGCTCCTCGGCATCGTCAACGCCGTCGACACGCCCGCCCGCCAGACCTTCGTCGCCGACCTCGTGTCGAGCTCGCACATGTCGAACGCCGTGGCGCTGAACTCCGCCTCGTTCAACGCCGCGCGCATGATCGGCCCCGCCGCGGCCGGGTTCCTCATCGTGCTCGTCGGCTCGGGCTGGGTGTTCATCATCAACGGGGCCACCTTCCTCGCCGTGCTCGTCGCCCTCGCGATGCTGGGAGGCAGGCAACTGAGACGGATGCCGCGGGCCCCTCGCGCACGCGGCCAGTTCGTCGCGGGCTTCCGCTACGTCGCGTCCCGCCCCGACCTCGTGATCGTGTTCGTCATGGTGTTCCTCATCGGCGCGTTCGGCATGAACTTCCCGATCTTCTCCTCGACGATGGCGGTCGAGTTCGGCCGCGGCGCGGGCGAGTACGGCCTGCTCTCGTCGATCCTCGCGATCGGCTCGCTCACCGGGGCGCTCCTCGCCGCGCGTCGCGACCGCGCCCGCATGCGCGTGATCATCCTCGCGTCGGGCTTCTTCGGCGCCGCCGTCCTCGTGGCCGCGCTCATGCCCACCTACTGGACGTTCGCGGCCTCCACGATGCTCATCGGCTTCGGCGCGGTGACCATCCTCACCACGGCGAACGGCTACGTGCAGACCACGACCGAGCCCGAGCTGCGCGGCCGGGTGATGGCCCTCTACATGGCGATCCTCTCGGGCGGCACGCCGCTCGGCGCTCCCATCGTGGGCGCCGTCGCCGATGCGTGGGGTCCGCGCTGGGCGCTCGGCGTCGCCGCGGTCGCCGCCGCCGTCGCGGCCCTCATCGGGCTCGGCTGGCTCGTGGTCGCACGAGGAATGCGCGTGGTGCGGCATCCGCGATCCGCCTGGCGACCGGCAGTGCGATTCGCGGATACCCCGACCGCCGCGATCGCCGTCGTCGCCACCCGGCCCGTGCACCTCGTGCACGACCGTGCGAGGCCGGGCGAGGGCGAGCTCGTGCCGCCCGTGCCGAACGATCGGCTCGTGCCGGCCGACTTCTCGGAGCAGGTGGCGCTCACCTCGCCGATCCCCCTGCCGAAGGCCCACCGGGATCCGGGCGCCGAGAGCGCACCGCAGCCGCGGCGGCCCACGGCGCCCGATCCCATCCTGCAATCGTCTCGATGACCTCGCGGTGAGGGATCCCCCTCACGGGCGCGCGACGGCTCAGTCCGCCAGGAACACCAGCACCTCACGCACGAACATATCGAGGTGCTGGAACAGGAAGGCGTGTCCGGCGTCGCTGTAGAGGACGAGCTTCGCGTTGGGCAGTGCCTGCACTGCCGCGTAGGAGCTGTACGCGTCGATCATGACGTCGTGCGCGCCTCCGGCGTACAGCACCGGAGCAGTGATGGTCTCCAGGTCGCGCGCGACGTCGTCCCACGGCGCGGCCAGCGTGGCCGTGATTGCCTCGAGCTGACCCATTGCGGCCTCCTGGGTGACCCGCGGGGCGCCATCGGGCATCTCGGCGTTGACGCGTCCGAAGTGGTCCAGGCCCTTGGCGCGGGCCTCGTCGGTCTCGGGGTAGAACAGGTAGAGCACGTCCTCGAGGTCCGATTCGGGCTTCAGCATGATGGTGGCGACCCGCTCCGGCATCGCCGGCATGCCGGGCGCGGTGCCAGAGCCGCTGCCCGCCACGATGAGTTTGCGGACCAGGTCGGGGCGCAGCAGGGTGAGCTTCTGCGCCACGACACCCCCGAAGGACCAGCCGAGCAGGTCGACCTGCGATAGTCCGAGGGCCTCGACGAACTCGATCGCTCCCTCAGCGAACGCGTCGACGGTCCTGAGCGGCTCCCCCTCGGTGTAGCCGATGCCGATGTTGTCGAAGAGGATGACGTCGCGCTCGGCGGCCAGCGCCTCGATGAAGCGCGGGTCCCACCAGTCGAGGGTGGCGCGGAACCGGTGCAGGAGCAGCAGCGGCGCGCCGCCGACCGGCCCCAGGCGGCGGTAGGCGAACCGGGCGGACTTCGTCTCGATGTACTGCGTGTGTGCCGTGGATGCGGCGTAGGTCGTGGTGCTCATGGTGTTGCTCCTGTCCGGGCGACGGTGAAGATGTGTAGTAGTGACGGATGCCGGTGGTTAGGCCTGCTTGTTGGCCTTGGCGACGTACTCGCCCATGCGGTACTCGAAGTCGAGCCCGACCTCGGCGGCGATGGCCTGCGTGGCGGCCGCGCGGGCCTGGAAGCCCGGCAGCGACAGCGACCTGGCGAAATCCGAGAAGGCGGTGACGAGGTCACCGGTCGGCGGGAGCGTGGAGCGGTTGACCGCAGCTTTGGCCGCCGCGAGCGAGTTCCTGTCGAAGCTGGCGAGGCGTTCGACCATATCGTCGACGAAGGCATCGAGCTCGGCATCCGGCAGCGCGCGCGTCACCCAGCCCCATCGCTCCGCCTGCGCGGCGTCGTAGTCGCCGCTACCGAGGATGGCCTCGAGTGCGCGGTCGCGCCCAAGGAAGCGCGGAAGCCGCTCGGTGCCGCCACCGCCCGGGAGTAGGCCTGCCCCCACCTCCGGCTGTCCGAAAAACGCGTTCTCGAGGCTTGCGTAACGAAGGTCGAGCGCCAGGGCCAGCTCATTGCCACCGCCACGCGTGCGCCCGCGGATGGAGGCGACCGTGATGTACGGCGCATTGGTGAGGCGCACGACGAGGTCGGTCCAGATCGGGAGCTCGCCTTCTGGCGTCGGCGGCAGCTCACCGAGCGCGGCGAGGTCGAAGTGGTTGAGGAAGAAGTCGGGCACGTCGCTCTTGAAGACGACGACCTGGACGTCCGAGTCGCTCTCGAGGTCCGTGACGATCTCGTGCAGCCGCACGGCGGTCTCCGCCGCCACGACGTTGGCCGGCGGGTTGTGGAACGTGATCGTCACGACCTCAGGGCTCGGACGATCGAGGATGACAGTGCTGGACGTGCTCATGTGGTGCTCCATTCGTGCGGGGTGGTAACAGTCGTGCGAGTTGCAGGTAGTGGCCGAGGGACGATTCAGCCGCGGCGCAGGACGCGGCTGATCATCGCGGCGATCGCCAGTTGGCTGCTGGCGTAGTAGTGGTGCTTCGGCAGTTCGTCGGCGACATCCTGTTCCCGCAGCCGGTAGTAGATGTGCCGCTGCACGGGCGGCAGAGCGTCTTGATTCGCGAAGTTCTTGCTCGGGATGAACACCATTCCCGCGGATCCGCCGATGGTCTCGATGAACGGATCGCCGCACTTATCGCAGTGGGCGCGATCGAGGGGCGCGCACTTGGCGAAGCGTCCCTTGTCGGGGTGTCCGAACCGGGAGCCGCGCCCGTGGGCGAAGCCCGGAGGCAGCAGCTTGGGGTTGGCGAACGTCGCGTGCTCGGCGTGAATCACGACGTTCTTCGCGCGGACGAAGGTCACATCGGTGTACGGCTTGCCCATGAACTGCTGGCAGTACAGGCAGTGGCAGTAGAACCGCTGCATGGGAACTCCTGCCGTCACTTCAAAGGTGTTCGCGCCGCAGGCGCATGAGCCGCGCATGACGGTTGCTGTCGTTGAGTCGGTAGACATCGTTTCTCGCTCCGTGTTCTTGGTGGTGTGGTCAGGACCGGTGGACGCGGGTGGTGCGTTCATCGGAGGAAGAAGTCGAGGAGTGCGTCGGCGCGCTTGCCGAAGGGCGCATGCAGGAGGTTGATGCTGTTCCAGCGGCCCTGCACGTAGATGCCCTTGGGGTGGCTGAGCGTGCGGAAGCCTTCGATCCCGTGGTACTTGCCCATGCCGCTCTCGCCGACCCCGCCGAACGGAAGATCGTCTTGGCCCACATGCATGATCGTGCCGTTGATGGTGACGTTGCCCGACGTGGTGCGGTTGAGGACCTTGCGGCGGTCTGCGTCGTCGGCGCCGAAGTAGTAGAGCGCGAGTGGACGGGGGCGTGCGTTCACGTAGTCGATGGCGTCATCGATGCTGCGGTAGGGGAAGATCGGCAGGATGGGGCCGAAGATCTCCTCGTGGGCGATTCGCATGTCGTCGGTGACGCCGAGCACGACGGTCGGCGCGAACGTGTGGGGCCGACGGGAAGCGTCGCCTGGCCGGTGTCCGACCTCGATGATGCGTGCTCCGTGGGCGCGGGCGTCGTCGATGAGGTCGACGAGGATCTGGTACTGCTTTTCGTTGACGATCGAGGTGTAGTCCTTGCTCGTCGGGCCGTCGGGGTAGGCGGTCTTGACGAGTCGGTCGTAGCTCTCGATGAAGGCGTCGACGTCGGATTCGTGCACGAGGGCGTAGTCGGGGGCGATGCAGGTCTGCCCGCCGCTGAGGAGCTTGCCGAAGACGATGGACGACACGGTCGCGTCCTGCACGTGCCCCTTGGCGACGATCGTCGGCGACTTGCCGCCGAGTTCGAGCGTGACCGGGACGAGGTTCTCGCTCGCTGCCTTCATCACGGATCGTCCGACTGAGCTGCTCCCGGTGAAGACGAGGTGATCGAACTGCAGGGAGGAGAACGCTGCGCCGTCACCGTTGACGATGGTGACCTGCTCTTCTGGGAAGACCTCGCTGACGATCAACGACAGCAGGGCATTCGTCGCCGGGGTGAACTTCGACGGCTTGAGCATGACGCGGTTTCCCGCGGCGATCGCCGTGACCACCGGCATCAGCGACAGGTTGACGGGGTAGTTCCACGGCGAGATGACGCCCACCACGCCGAGGGGCTGGTACTCGATGTGGTTGCTGCCGAAGCGCAGCTGCAGGGCGATGTGGCGGCGGGTGGGCCGCATGAATCGGCCCAGGTTGCGGTCGAGGTAGTCGATGCCGTTGACGACGCCCAGGATTTCCATCATCGCCGTCTCGTGTCGTGAGCGGTTGCCGAAGTCGGTGTTGATCGCCTCCTCGATGGCGCTGCGCCGTTCGAGCAGTGCCGCCTTGAAGTTCTTCAGGTCACTGCGCCGCTTCGTCAGTGACGGCGCCCCGTCACGCAGGTAAGCGGCGCGCTGGAGCCTGAGGATGTCGCTGAAGCGCTCCCGGTCGGACTGGCCGGTGGACGTGGCATCCGGCTTGGGCTGGGTGATGGTGGTGGTCATCGGATCGCTCCTCGATTGGTGGCTTCGTCGGCGGGGAGGGAGACGAGGGCAGGACCGGGCGGGCATCCCTCGTCCTCGCGTCAGGCGTGGCTCATGGCGCGGCGCTGAGTCGAGCCCATGAACCGGACGACCTGGCGCCGCGGCAGGAATCGGCTCGCCACGGCCAGGGCGCGGCCGTTGGTGATCACCGACGGCGGTCCGGAGGGTCGGTCAAGGGTCTTCAGCGCGATCCGGACGACGTCCTGGGGGGTGGCGCGTTTGGCGCCGTAGTCGGCCGACTGGCTGCCGGCGGCGTCGAAGAACTCGGTCTGCATCGCTCCCGGGGAGATGGCGAGGACGCGCAGGCCGGTGCCGCGGGTCTCCTCCCAGAGCGATTCGGTGAAGCTGAGGACGAAGGCCTTGGTGGCGCCGTAGGCACTCAGGTACGGGGTCGGCTGGAATCCCAGCAGGCTCGCCACGTTGATGAGGACGCCGGTGCCGGCTGAGGTCAGCGGCTCGATGTACGCGCGGCTGAGGTCGACCAGGGCGCTGACGTTCAGCGCGATCATGTCCTGGAGGCGGTCTGGGTCCTCGTCGCCGAATGCGTTGTGGGTGCCGAAGCCCGCGTTGTTGACGAGCCCGGTGGCATGGATGCCGCGGGATTCCAACTCGGCGCGGAGCGAGCGGCCGGCGTCGGGCTGGCCGAGGTCGCGGGCGATGACGGTCACCGTGACGCCGTGGGCGCGGGTGAGCTCGTCGGCCAGGCTCTCGAGCCGGCCCGCTCGTCGGGCCACGAGCACGAGGTTGGAGCCGCGGGCGGCCAGCTGGCGCGCGAATTCCGCGCCGAGCCCGGAGCTGGCCCCGGTGACGATGGTGGTCTGGTTGCGGTAGTCGATTTTGCTCATGCCATGCACTATATACACGTTGATGCACTCCGTGCAACTCCCTACACGTAGTGAACGTGTGTACCATGGGTGCATGGCCCAGAAGGTGATACCCATCCGAGCGCAGACCCGCGCCGTAGTCCGTTCCCTGCTCGCCCGAACCGCCTTGGAGCTGTTCGCCGCCAAGGGCTACGACAACACGACGGTCGAGGAGGTCGCCGCCGCGGCCGGCGTCTCACGACGGACCCTCTTCAACTACTTCCGCGGCAAGGACGACCTTGCACTCAGCGGCCTCTCCGAGCAAGGCGAACTGATCGCCGCACGGTTCGCCGAGCGCCCGGCCGACGAGGACCTCTGGGCATCCCTGCGAGCGGCATTCCATGTGCTCGAGGAGATCGAGATGACCCAGGAGAGCCGGCTCGAGGTGACGACGCTCCTGTTCGACAACGATTCCCTCCGCTTCGGGCATGCCGAGAAGCAGGCCCGCTGGCAGGGCCTGCTCGCTCCGCTGATCGAGCCGCGGTTGCCCGACTCCGACCGCCGCACCCTCGAGGCTCGCGCGATCGCGGCCGCGGCGATCACTTGCCTCCAAGCGGCGTCGGAGGAGTGGGTCCGCATCGGCGGGCAGGGCGACTTGCTCGACCTCTACGACACCGCCGTGCGAGCCATCCGCCGCCATCCCTGAAGCCCAGGGCCGCACGACGCGACGAAATGCACAGCGCCAGACTACGATCGCGGCGCGGGAATGCCGCTCAGGCTGGTGAAGGTCAGCAACGATCGATTGTGACCGCCGCTGTCGCGCATCAGCCGACCGGATCGTCGTCAGGTGGTACTGGAAGCGCGGCGACGTCGTCTTCCATGCGCCGCACTAGGCGAGCAGCTCACCCATGTCGCCCGTCGACGCGGTAGCGCGGCGTCCGGCTTCCTAGAACAGCAGCCCGTACTTCTCCACGAGCGGCATCGTCCCCTCGAAGTCCAGTTCACAGCCGTACTCGGCGGCGAGCGGAGGCAGCGTCTCGGGGTCGTACTCGCCACCGGGCTCACCCAGGAGGCGGAACAGCGCCTCGAGCCCGCCAGGCACGATGATCTCGAGCACGCGGAGGGTGTCGTCGCCCGCGTTCCAGAAGGTGTGCCAGCGTCCTCTCGGCTTGGCCACGAGATCGCCCACGGTGGCGATGATCTCGACGCCGTCCTCGATGACGCCGAGCGTGCCGGAGAGCACGATGCTGTACTCGTCCTCGCGGCTGTGGCGGTGCAGCGGAGCGGCGAGCATCGTCGGTGCCAGCACGTGTTCGACGAGCGCGACGTCGCCGCCTGACGCGGCGCTCTCGAGCAGGTAGCGGTTGAGCAGACCCGGCGCGCCGGTGGCGTCCGCTTCGTCCGAACGCACAATGTGAGGTCTGCGAGTTGTGATCGTCATGACCACGACGGTACGTCCGCGGCATCCGGCGTCGGAATACCACAAACCTGGCATTTCTTTGACGCGTCGCGCGGTCTAGCCTTGCCACATGGACGCCGACGCCGCCCGCCGCGCGGCGGAGCAGATCGCTTCGCTCGCCGGGCGAGGCGACCACGTGGCGACCTTCTGGCGCGAGAGCGCCGACGTGCTGCGCGACGCCGTCCCGCACTACCTCGCGCCATGCTGGTTCACGCTCGACCCGGCATCCCTCGTTATGACCAGTCACTTTCAGGAGGGGGTTCCGGAGTTCCCCGCCGAGTGGGCGGCGACCGAGTACTCCGATGACGGCGATGTGCACCACCTGGCGGACATCGCGCGATCGGATGCCGGCGTCTCGACCCTGTACGACGCGACTGGCGGTCACCCTGAGACCAGCCCTCGCTGGCACACGAACATGGCCTACGGAGGAGACCAGGAGCTGATGGCCGCGCTTCGCACGCGCGACGGTCAGGTGTGGGGCGTCCTCAGCCTGTATCGCGAGCCCGACCGACCGCGCTTCGATCTCGCCGAGCTCGAGTTCGTCCGCACCGTTGCACCGCTTCTCGCCGATGGAGCCCGGCGTGGACTCCTCGTCGGCGAGGCTGGAGACCCGGAGAGCTCCGACGCGCCGGGGCTCGTCGTGCTGAACGAAGACTGGCGGCCCGAATCGGTCTCGCCCGGTGTCGAGAAGTGGCTGCATGAGCTGCCCGACGGTGCGTGGGATGCCGGCCGCCTCCCGCCGTCCGTGCTGGCGGTGGCCGGCCGCGCACTCGCCAGGGCTGAAGCGACGACCAGATCGGATGCCGCGCAGGTGGCGGTGGCACGAGTGCTCACCCGGTCAGGAACGTGGGTGGTGCTGCACGGCGTTCCGCTAATAGCGGGCGGCCAGCGACGCGTCGCGGTGATCGTCGAGCCTGCTCATCCCGACCGGATTTCGTCGCTGCTGATGTCGGCGTATCGCCTCACCGACCGCGAGCAGGAGCTGACCAGACTTGTGCTGCAGGGCTGCACCACCGCCGACATCGCCGAGCGACTCGTGATCTCACCGCACACCGTGCAGCAGCATCTCAAGAGCGTCTTCGACAAGACCGGTGTGCGCAGCCGTCGCGAGCTCGTGAGCTCGGTTTTTCTCGCGCACTACGAGCCTCGCGTGCGCGACAACGAGCGGCGAACGGTCAGTGGGCTGCCGATGCGCGGAGGTCCAGTGACGGGAACGCCCCTGCGATAGCGTTCTCCCGCTCGATCGGGGCGGAGGCGATGAGCGAGTGGACCACCCAGCGGCGTATCGGAGCGGAGTGGGCCGGCTACTCCCCGGCGGTTCGACGCCCTCGACGTCGAGTTCTGGTCGCGCACCTGGTGCAGTCCCCTATTCCGCACCGTAGGTATTCCTGGCCAGCTCGCCTGCGCGGACGATCGAGCGCGCGATGCTGTCAGAAACGATCGCTTTTGAACACGGCCGCCGAAGTGGTCACAATCCGCCCCGAGCATTGGTCAGAACTCATTATTCGCGCCAAGTAGGGGATACCCCGCGGCGCAAACGTTTCGACTCCCGTGCACCCATGAACGGCGTACCTCAACGGTTGTTGGGCACTCCCAGCGACCGAGGCATGGATGGAATCGAAAGTTCGAACTGGTCCACTGCCGCCCACTCAATTTGGTTCGCGGCGGCCCGGCCAATGGAGAAGGCGCCCACCGTCCGCCGGCGAGCGCCCCTCCCATTGCCAGACCTACTCGAGCGCGAAGAGCGTGTAGGAACCCGCGTTGTCGGCGTTGATCACGATGCAGTCGATGGACTGCTTCTCGTCCTCGCCGGTCTCACCGCTCGTGATGAAGCGGTCGGCCTGCTGCACGGCGAGCTGCGAGATCAGCACGGCCGGCTGCAATCCGGTGGCGAGGAGCTTGCCGTCCGCGATGGCCGCCACTGCGTCAGGGCTTCCGTCGAAACCGGCGATGACGACCTTGCCGGTCAGTCCCGCAGCCTCGACCGCGGCAACGGCACCGAGCGCCATCGTGTCGTTGCCCGCGATGATGCCCTGCACATCGGGATTACGCTGCAGCAGTGTCTCGATCTTGCTGAACGCCTCATCCTGGCTCCAGTTGGCGGTCTCCTTCGCGACCTGGATCAGGTTCGGGTACTGCGAGATGACGCTGGCGAACGCCTCGGAACGAACGCCGGCGTTCGTGTCCGATTCCTTGCCGGTGAGCTCGAGGTACTTGCCGCCATTCGGAAGTGCAGCGACGAACTCCTCCGCGACCGCTGCCGCACCCTGCGCGTTGTTGGCGACGATCTGCGCCTTGGCGATACCGGTCTCGTTGATCTCACGATCGATCAGGAAGACGGGGATGCCGGCATCCTCGGCCTTCTGGACCGGGCCGATCGAGGCGTCCGCGCCGGCATTGTCGAGGATGATCGCCTTCGCGCCGTTGCTGATCGCCGCGTCGATGAGCTCGCTCTGCTTGTTCGGGTCGTCGTCGTGAGAGGCGACGGATGTCTCGTATCCGAGTTTCTCAGCCTCGGCCTGGGCCGCATCCGCCTCCGCCTTGAAGAACGGGTTGTCGTGAGATGGCGTGATGATCGCGATGAGCCCGCCCGCCTCACCGTCTCCGCCAGTTCCGCCATCGGCTCCGCTGGGAGACGAACAGCCCGCCAGCGCCAGTGCCGTGAGTGTGGCCGCAGCAGCCGCGATGATCCTGCGTCGCATGTCTTGCCTTTCGATCGGGTGTTTCACGTACGGGCACCGGCCGACGGCCGGCGCCCTCTCGGTCAGTTGTCCGCCTGCGGCGCCTGACGCGAAGATTGTCGGTCCGCCGCTGCGAGGGCGGCGTTCTTGGAGCGCTTGATGCGCTGCTGGGCTTGATCGAGCATCACCGCGAGGATGATGACCGCGCCCTTGATCGTGATCTGCCAGAACGTCGACACGCCCAGGAGCACGAGACCATCGCTGAGGAAGCCGATCACGAACGCGCCGATCAGCACGCCTCGCACGTTGCCCCGGCCTCCGGTGAGCGCTGCACCGCCGATGACGACCGCGGCGATCGCGTTCAGCTCAAACGTCTCGCCGAGCTGCGGAGCCGCGCTCGTGAGCTCGGACGAGATGATCAGCCCGGTTGTGGCCGCGCAGAAGCCGCTGATGATGTAGACACGCATCTTCACCTTCTTCACCGGCACGCCCGAGAGCTCGGCTGCGCGCTCGTTCCCGCCGGTGGCGTAGACCCAGCGGCCGAAGGGGGTCTTGCGCAGCACGAAGACGGCGATGAGGGCGAAGACCACCATGATCCAGATGGCGGTCGGGATACCGAGGATGCGGCCCCCGCCGATCAGGAGGAACCCCTGGTTCCCCAGCTCCGCGCTGCCCGCGAGGCGCGGGTAGGTGGTGCCGTTCGAGATCAGCAGGGCGGCACCGCGGGCAACGTACAGCATGCCCAGTGTGGCGATGAACGGGGCGACGTTGAACCTCGTGACGAGCACCCCGTTGACCGCCCCGACGAGCGTGCCGACGGCGAGCGCGGCGATCACGACGACCCAGACCTGCGGGAAGGCGACGATGTCGAAGAGGTCGAGCTGCCACCCCTGCAGGAGGGTGCCGGCGACGACGCCGGACAGTCCGACGGTGGAGCCGACCGACAGGTCGATGCCCCCCTTGAGGATGACGAACAGCATGCCGAGCGCGAGGATCGCGTTGTAGGCGACGTGCTTGGTCATCGTGATGAGGTTGTTCATGGTCAGGAACGAGTCCGACAGCGACGCGAAGACGATCACGAGGAGAATCAGCGCGATGAAAGCGCGTCCTTCCATGAGCAGCGACCAGATGTCGACGCTCCGGGAGGGCCGCTTCGGATCGGGCGCCGGCTTCGCAATCGTGGGTTCGGCGTGCTGGGTGGTCATGGCGTTCATCGGTGTGCGCTCCCCGTCAGTTCTTCCTCGGTCGCCTCTCCGGAGGCGATCATCAGGTCTTCGCGTGTGGCGTTCTTCGGGTCGAACTCGCGGACGATGCGGCCCTTCGACATCACCACGACGCGGTTCGAGACGCCGAGCGCCTCGCTCACCTCCGACGTGGCGAAGAGCACGGCGAGGCCGCGCCGGGCCTCACGGGCCATGAGGGCGAAGATCTCGCCCTTCGCTCCCACGTCGATCCCCCTCGACGGCTCGTCGAGCAGGATGACGTCGGGTTCGGTCATGAGCACCTTTCCGATGACGACTTTCTGCTGGTTCCCGCCCGACAACGAGGTGATCGGCGCGGTGGGACCGGATGTCTTGACGCGAACGTCGGCGATGCCCTTCTCGACGGCCTGCCGCTCGCGGCGATCGCCGATCCAGAAGCCCCGCACGTAGGCGATCAGGCTCGCGAGAGAGCTGTTCTCCCCCACCGACATGGTCTGCACGAGTCCATCGCGCTGCCGGTCCTCCGGAACGAGCGCCAGCCCCATCGCGATGCGGTCGGCGATCGATTCGCCGCGCAGCTCCCGCCCGCCGACGGCGACCGTGCCGCGCTGGATCGGCGCACGGCCGGCGAGTGCTTCGAGCAGTTCCGTGCGGCCGGCGCCCATGAGTCCGTAGAGGCAGACGATCTCGCCGGCCCGCACGTCGAGGCTGAGGTCGTCGACGGCGAGCCGGGTGGGGTTGGATGGGTCCGCGACCGTCACGTTCCGCAGCGACAGGGCGATCTCGCCGAACTCGTCGCGCAGTTCGGGGCTGAGGTCGTCGGCTGACCGTCCGACCATGTTGGAGATCACCCAGGCGATGTCGATCGCGTCGCGTTCCCCCTTCGCCACGAGCTCGCCGTCACGGAACACGACCGCGTGGTCCGCGATCTCCAGTGCCTCCTCGAGGTGATGGGAGATGTAGACGATGGCCACTCCCGAGTCGGTCAGCTCGCGGATGAGCCGGAACAGCACTTCCACCTCATTGCCCGAGAGCGCTGACGTCGGTTCGTCCATGATCAGCACCCGCGCATCGCCGGCGAGCGCGCGTGCGATCTCCACGACCTGCTGCTGGCCGAGGCGGAGATCCGCGACCAGGGTGCGCGGGTCGAGCTGTTCCTCCAGCCGTGCCATCAGTTCGCGCGTTCGCACGCCCTCGGTGCGGTCGTCCACGACGATGCCCCCGTGAACGAGCTCCCGGCCCATGTAGATGTTGTCCCTGATGCTCAGGTTCGGACACAGGCTGAGTTCCTGGTGGATGATCGCGATTCCGTGCTCGGCCGCGTCGACGGTGCTGACCAGCTGGAGCTCACGGCCGTCCAGTTCGAGGATGCCGCTCGTCGGCGTCTCGACACCGGAGAGGATCTTCATGAGCGTCGACTTGCCCGCACCGTTCTCTCCGAAGAGCACCGTGACCGCACCGCTGCGGATCTCGAAGTCCACGCCCTTGAGTGCCCTCGTGGCGCCGTACGTCTTCGTGATCTGCCGTGCGCGCATCACCACGGCGTCGCGTTCGATCGCGACGTCGCTCACGGCTGCACCTCGAACACCACCGGGACGACGGACACGAGTGCGGGGTTGACCCTCGTGAACGCGCCGACGACATGCAGCGTTCGCCCCTCGAGCGAGGCGGGGTCTACACCGCTCAGCGCCGTCTCGCGCACGCTGTTGTTCAGCTCGGTCGCGACCTCCTGGAACTCGAGCTGGTTCTTGAACTCGTTGAAGGAGACCGTGCCGGTGACGTCACGCACTGCCGTGCCGTTGATCGCCGGGCCGATCTGCACCTGCACGGTGACGCCGCCAGGTATTCCGTCGACCGTGACGGGCAGGATCGATCCGTTCGGGGCTCCCGCGACGGCCGTGAACTCCACAGGGAAGCTGTATGAGCTGCCCGCCCCCGGCGTGTGCCCGAACTCCGCTTCGTCGGCCCCGGCTGCGAGGTCTTCGAGCAGGCCGGCGAGGTCGATCGCGTCCGCCTCGATCTGCGGCGCGATCTCCGACTCGTAGCGTTCGGCGGCATACCCGGCGGGGTCGAACGCCTTCCCGCTCGTGGCCGCCTGCGCGTCATCCGTCGTGACGAACCTCGTGCTGGCCACCGCGGCGGAACCCAGCACGAGCACGGCGACGGTCCACACCATCCACGGTCTGATCGGCGGGCGTCTACGGGTCGGTCGGGTCATCGGCTGCTCCTTTGCAGGTGGTGAGGGGTGCGTTCGCGGTGCGCGAGGATCAGCGCTCGATCTTGTCGAGGTGGAGCATGCGGGCGAGGTTCTGGTCGAGCTCGTCGTCGCGGAAGACCTTCTTCCAGTCGTCCTTGATGATCGACTCCTTGCCGTAGTCCATCGCGATGAGGCATGCGTCACTGAACGGGTTGTCGCCGCGGAGGCCGTTCGCGAGCGCGACCTGCGTGTGGCCGAGCAGGATCGAGCGAGCGGCGGCTTCGGGCACGCCCATGGTGTTGACGGCCTCGTCGAGCGCCTCCTTCAGGAGCGCGCCGACCATGCACGCGATCGTCTCGACGAGGGTGGGCTCGAGCTGGGCGAGCTGCTTGATCGTGACCCGGTGCACATCGATGACGGGGGCGTAGATCGCCCGCACGGTGGCCTCGACGATCGCCTGCTTCGCCGGGTCATCCGACTCGATCGCGGTGATCGCGTCTTGCGGCGCCGCGATGCCGCCGAACGTGTCGGCGTACTCCTCGGGGGTGGTGCGCTGCAGGAAGATCGACGGATGGCACGGGTGCGCGACCGCCTGGATGATGTCGTCGCGCGTGGTGAGCAGGCCCGCGTACGCAGCCGCCGGGTCGAGGGTGAGCACGATCGCGCCGGGCTTCAGCTGCGGCACGAGGTCGGCCGTGACCGGGCTGAGGGCGAGGTCGGGCACGGCGAGCACGACGATGTCGGCATCGCGCACGGCGTCGGGCGAGTCGGTGAGCTCGCGGCCGGCCGCGCGGACGCGCTCCTGGCCGGCGGGCGAGTTCTCGCTGTAGAAGACCGTGTGGTCGGTCTTCACGAGGTTGTCGGAGACGCGCATGCCCATCTTGCCGCCGGCGCCGATGACGGCGATCGTGTAGGTCTCGGTAGTGGTGGCGGTGCTCATCGGATGCTCCTCAGGTAGTCGAGTGCGGTGGTGGTCCAGTCGTTCTCCGCCTGGATTGTGGTCTCGGGGTCGCCCTGCCAGGGCAACCAGTGTTCGACGATCTCGTTCACGCCGCGGGCCTCGGGATTCACCGCGGCGAGCAGGTGCGGGTAGTCATGCAGTCCCTCCCCCATCGGGGCGCCGCTGTAGGTGAACCCCACCCAGCCCTCCTGCCGGGAGAAGGCGAAGTCCTTGGCGTGGATGCTGCGGGTGACCGGCGCGCACCGCTCGACGGCGTCGCGCGGCAGCTCGAGGCCCGCGACGACGTTGGCGGGGTCGAGGCAGATGCCGAGCCGGTGGCTGCCGACGCGCTCGATGAGCCCGACGAGCTCGGCGGTCGGCACTTGCTCGTAGGTCTCGAGGGCGAGCGTGACGCCCTCGACCTCGTACGCGGGCATGACCTGGCGCAGCATGTGCTCTGCCTCGTCGAGGGTCGGCCGGAAGCCCGGTGCGAAGACCATGCTCCGCACGAGGTCGGCATCGAACCGCTCCGCGAGACGGAGGAACGTCATGAGGTGACCGGGCGCAACGCCCTTCGTGCCGAGCTCGATGCGGATGCCGAGCCGGCGTGCCGCGAGCGCCGCGTCGCGCAGCTCGGCCGACGACATCATCAGCAGCGGCGCGTAGTCGCAGATCTGGAAGAGGTCGACGTCGAGCTCGCGGGTGCGCTCGAGTGCCCCGATGAGGTCGAGCGGCTGCGGCACGCGATCCGAGTGCTGCCAGAAGAAGGCATAGCTGCCGAGGCCGATCACGCGCGCACCTCCTCGCGACGGGCCGCAAGCGCGGCGGCCTCGTCGAGCACGTCGGCGAGCGCGGCCGGGTCGTGCGCGAAGCGGCCGAGGAAGAGCCCGTCGACGGCGTCGCCCAGCTGGGTCAGCAGTCCCGGACCCGCCGAGCCGCCGTAGATCACGGTGCTGTCGTGGCGGCCGTCGAGCGCGTCGACGGCGTCGCGGAGTGCGCTTGCCACGATGGCGATGTGCCCAACGGGCGCGGGCTCGGGGGCCCCGATCGCCCATACGGGCTCGTACGCCACGATGACGCGCCCGGCGGGGGCGCCGTGGAGTGCGGCGTGCAGCTGTCGCACGACCTCGGCAGCGGCATCCGTCGCCTCGAGCCGCTCGGCCTCCCCGAGGCAGAGCACGGGAGTGAGCCCGTTGCGCAGGGCCGCGGCCGTCTTGCCGGCCACGACATCCTCGGTCTCGCCGAAGAACCGCCGCCGTTCGGCGTGTCCGACCTCGGCGAGGCGCACGCCGACCTCGGCGAGCTCGGCGGCGGACACCTCGCCCGTGTACGCGCCGGCGTCTTCCGTCGCGACATCCTGCGCGCCGACGACGACCCGCGTGCCCCGGAAGGCCTCGATCGCGGGGAGGAGCTGCACGTAGGTGGGAATCACGAAGCACTCGACCCTGCCGTCGATGACCGCCGGATGCGTCACCGCGAGCTCCGCGACCCGCTCGAACCAGCGGCGCGCGTCGGCGTGCCCGAAGTACATCTTCAGGCTCACCCCGACCGACACGCTCGTGGGCATCAGCAGGATCCGGTCGTCTCGTACTGGCCGATGGCGGCGACCTTCTCAGCGGACGCCGAGGCGGGATCGAAGCGGTAGCCGACCCACTCGCGCACGAGCCGGCGCGCGAGCTCGATGCCCACCACGCGCTGGCCCATCGTGAGTACCTGGGCGTCGTTCGAGAGCACGCTGCGCTCCACCGAGAAGCTGTCGTGGGCGGTCGCGGCGCGGATGCCCGGCACCTTGTTCGCCGCGATCGCGACGCCGAGGCCGGTGCCGCAGATGAGCAGCGCCCGGTCGGCCTCACCGGCCGCGACGAGCTCGGCGGCGGCGACGGCGACCTTCGGGTACGACGTGTGGCCCTCGGCGTCGACGCCGACATCGACGACGGATGCCACGCCGCCGTGCTGCTCGAGATCGCGCTTCAGGATCTCCTTGTAGTCGAACCCGGCGTCATCACTGCCGACGACGATGCGGAGCTGTTCAGGCATGCTCGTGTTCCTTCCCCTCGTCGGTCGATCCGACGAGCACTTCCCCCACCGCGTGCACGATGAGGGCGAACGAGTGGGCGCCGGGATCCGGCGTGCCGAGGCTCTTCTCGGCGTGAGGGCGGGCTCGGCCCATGCGCGGCAGAAGGTCGGTGGTCGCGGCAGCCGCGGCGGTCGCCGCCTCGTCGGCGGTCGACCACGCCTCGGCGAGTCGCGAACCGCCGGCGATCTCGCGCTCGAGCGTGTCGGCGAACGGGATGAGCGCGTCGACCATCGTCTTGTCACCGAGCTGCGCCTTGCCGTAGGCGACGACGCCGTCGGCTGCCGAGCGCACTCCCGCCGCAACTGCGTCGCGCGTTGGCGAGTGCTCGTCTCCGAGCGCCTGCCCGACCGAGCGGAGCACGACGCCCCAGAGCGCACCCGAGGTGCCGCCGGCGCGGTACGACCAGGCGTCCGCCGCTCGTGCGAACACCGCGCCGGCGCCGGCGCCGGCACCGGCGGTGGCCCGCGCCGCCGCGAGTGCCGCGTGCGCGCCGCGCTGCATGCCGATGCCGTGGTCGCCGTCGCCCGCGATCGCGTCGAGGCGTCCGAGCACATCGACGTTCGCGTCGACGACGGCGGCGATCGCGGCGATCGCCTCGACGGCGGTCGCGGCGGCCCGGCGCGACTCGGCGGACCCCTCGGGGATCGCGTCGGCCGCGGCATCCGTCGCCTCGACGATCTCGTCGAGCTCTGCCGCGACGACCGAACCCTTGCGATACGCGGGAGTGTCGACCGGTGCGTTCCAGAGCCGCTCGAGCTCGTCGTCCAGCCAGAAGAGCGTGAGGGAGGTGCCCGCCATGTCGAAGCTCGTGCAGTACTCGCCGACGTGCGGGTCGACGATCTCGATGCCCGCCTCCTCGAGGAGCCCGGCGATGCGGCGGTAGACGACGAACATCTCCTCGTACTTGAGGGCGCCGAGCCCGTTCAGGATCGGAACGACGCGCGCGCCCCTCGCACCGGCGACGCCGTCGGGGAGCTCGGCGAGGAGGCTGCCGACGAGCAGTTCGGCGAGCCCGTCGGCCGTCGGCACGTCGGTCTCGTCGATGCCGGGCTCGCCGTGGATGCCGAGCCCGACGGCCATGCGCCCCTCGGGCACGGTGAACAACGGGGCATCCGCTCCCGGCAGCGTGCAGCCGGTGAACGCGACCCCGAACGAGCGAGTGCGGTCGTTCGCGTGGCGGGCCACCCGCACGACCTCGGGGAGGTCGTATCCCGACTCGGCTGCAGCGGCGGCGGCCTTGAACACCGTGAGGTCGCCGGCGATGCCGCGGCGGCGGTGCTTCTCGGTCGTCGGAGCGCTCGAGATGTCGTCGGTGACGGTCACGGTCTCGCACGGGATGCCCGCCGCCCGCAGCTCCGCTTGCGCGGCGTCGAAGTTCAGCACGTCGCCGGCGTAATTGCCGTAGGTGAACAGCACGCCGCCGCCGTTCTGGGCCCCGGTCGCGACCGAGCGCACCTGGCCCGTCGACGGCGACGCGAAGAGATTGCCCATCGCCGCACCGTGCGCGAGCCCCTGGCCGACGAGCCCGCCGAAGGCCGGGTAGTGCCCCGAGCCGCCGCCGATCACGACCGCGACCTGCCCCTCGGGCGATCGGGTCGAGCGCACCACACCGCCGGGCACGTGCCGCACGTAGCGGCGGTTCGCTGCGACGAAGCCCTCGATCATCTCGTCGGCGAAGTCCTCGGGCCGGTTGTGCAGGCGTGTCATCGCGGAACCCCCGAGACCTCGTCGTCGGTGGCCGAGGCGGCGTCGGTGGCTCGAGCCGCTGCGGCATCCGATGCGGTGACGGATGCCGCGGCGTCCGGCCCATGACCGCGTTCGACGTCGCTCACGACGGCTGGTTGCGCTGTGCTGGTGTCCACTCTGACTCCTGTCTTTCCGACTCTGGTCCGGGCCCGACGATCGCCCCTTGCTACATCGGGCCCGGGTCCCCATATTGGCAAACCGGTTGACCAATTGCAAGCCGCGCGTCACCATTCGACCGGATGCTCCGGTTGGTAGGTTTATGCGTATGCCCGTATTCCGCGACGACAGCTCGGCCGAGATCGCCGCCGCCCTCGGCGCGCTCCCATCGGGCTCGGCTGTCTCGGTGGTCGCGACGCAGCTCCTCGATCTCTTCACGAGCGGCTCGATCCCGCCGGGCACCCGGTTGCCGCCCGAGCGCCAGCTCGCAGCGCGCCTCGAGGTGGGTCGCTCCGCCGTGCGAGAGGCGCTCGCGGCGCTCGAGATCCTCGGCATCGTCGACGTGCGCCCCGGCTCGGGCACCTACCTCCGCGGCACCGTGAGCGAGCTCCTCCCCCAGAGCCTCAGCTGGGGCGTGCTCATCGGCCAGCGCAGCACGACCGAGCTGCTCGAGCTGCGCTCGGGCCTCGAGATCTACGTCGCCCGCCTCGCCGCCGACCGGCTCACCGACGAACAGCTCGCGGCGCTCGCACGACACCTCGACCGCATGCGCGCCTCGGTCGACGACGACCTGAAGTCCTTCGTGAAGGCCGATCTGGCCTTCCACCGCGAGCTCGCGACGAGCGCCGACAACTCGGTGCTCCTCGACCTGCTGCAGATCGTGCGCTCGCTCCTGCGCGTCTGGGTCGATCGCGCCGTGCAAGACGAAGCCAAGGCCCGCACCGCGCTCGAGGAGCACGAAGCGGTCTATCGCGCCCTCTCCGCACGCGACGGCGACGCCGCCGCCTCGGCGATGGCGGCGCACATGGCCACGGCATCGGCGCGACTCGCGGCGGCGCAGGAGAGCGACGCCGCGGGAACCGCCTGAGTCGATCCGCGCGATGCGTGCGATCGGCCGGCCCCGTCAGAGCGCCGGCATCAGTCGCGCGAGTCGAGCACCGCGACCTCGTAGGGTGCCACGATGTGGTGACGTTCGCCGCCACCATGGCGCACGTTGAGCGCAACGGGCCGGTCGGCGAGGCTCGCCACGAGAACGCGCCATGAGCCGTCGGGCCTCGCTCCGCCGACGATCCAGATGCCGTTGGGCGAGTCGCTGCGCGGCGTGAGCAATCGGGCACCGGCGATGGAGGCGATCTCCTCGATCGCGCGCGCCACGGGGAACGGGCCGGCTGCGTCGCGGATGCCTCGGGGCCCGACCGTCTCGAAGTAGTCGACGCTCGCGACCGAGCCGGTGCCGGTGCCGGTGTCGCCGCCGTTGCCGCCGGCGACAGCGCCCGCGCAGATCGCGGCGAAGCTCGCGACCGTCCAGGCCTCCAGCGCGACGGATGCCTGGCGGGGGTCGGTCGCGCCCTCGACGAGCGCGGCCCCATACCCCTCGGCGAGCGCCGCCGCCGTCGCCGGCCGTGCTCCGCCTCCGCTCGTCGCCACCGCGTTGAAGCGCGATCGCAACGTGATCGGGCCCACATGCACCGGTCGACCGTCGGCGATCCGCACCGCATCCCGCACGACGATCGCCTGCATCGCGACCGACTCGACGAGCTGGGCACGCTCGGTCGCGTGCATCTGCGGCGTCATCGCGAACGTGATGCCCTCGAGATCTGCCGGCAGCTCGTGGTGCTGCCGATTGAGCTCCGTGAAGTGCGACCGCGCGCCACCGATGAGCTCGGCTTCCGGCAGGCTGCTGCGCGCGGCATCCGTGAGCGCCTCCCACAGCTCGGGCTCGGTGACGTGCCCGCGGCCGCCGAAGACGCCGATTCGGGCAACGGAACCGGATGCCGCGGCGGCGGCCACCGCGGCGTGCACCGCGGCCGGATCGTCGGCCGGGATGCGCACGTCGAGCGGCAGCCCGCCCGCCTCCACCGCAGCGCGAGCGAGGGCAGCGCGCCACGACGGCGACCGGGTGTCGAGCTCGACGAGCAGCCCTGCGACTCCTGCGGGCAGGCCGCCGGCCGAGAACGCCGCGTCGGGCACGGTCGAGGCGCCGAGGGTCACGGCGGGAACGAGGTGGTCGGTCTGGGCGAACTCGACGACCTGATCGGCGCCGGTCGCGGCATCCGTCGCCCGACGCGGCTCCACCCGCGCGCACTCGAACTCGACCGACTGCTCGATCACGGCGCCCGCCGCGATGACGACGGGGAACGGGCGCGCGAGGGGCGTGCTGTACGTCTTGTACGAGGCGTCGGTCCAGTTGCGCTGGTCCTCCATCTCGAACACGTCACCCGCGAAGGTCGCCGTCGTGGCGACGCCGTCGTAGGCCCACGCGAGCGAGCTGATGTCCATGGCCGGCTGGTGCGGCGAGACCTCCACGGGAAAGGCGGTGTTCCGGATGCCGCCGCTCGACGTGCCGATCGTCAGCTCCGCGCCGGCCACGACGGGCGGATGCAGCACGATGAGGCCGAACCGGTTGCTCAGGAACTCGACGCGAGACGTCGCCACGAGCCGTACCGCGAAGCGGGTGTCGTCGGCGCGCACCTCGATCGCGGCACCGATGTCGGCGCCCAGGCCGCGCAACGCGAGCTGGAGATCGACGCCATCGGCACGTTCGACGACCGACTCGACGATCGCCGGCACGGTGGCCCAGTCCCGGTCACGCGCGACCGCGCGCACGCTGCGCACGACGGGTGAGCCGTCGAAGGTCAGGTCGGCGAGCTCGTCGCCGCGGAGTTCGAACCGCCACGGCCCGACGGCGAACGAGACTGGCTCGGGCTCGTGGTCACCCCAGGCTGCCTCGCGGGTGGACCAGCTCTCAACGGTCACAGGCTCGACATCCCACCGTCGACGGCGAACGCGGCGCCCGTGGCGAACGCGCTCTCGTCGCTCGCGAGGAAGACCATGATGCCCTCGACATCGGCGGCCGACCCCGCGCGCCCCATCGGGATGCGGCTGACGATCGACGCACGCGCTTCGTCATCACCGGTGAGCGTGGAGACGAGCGGCGTCTCGGTGTACGCGGGAATGACGGTGTTCACCCGGATGCCGTCGCGCGCGTACGCCGCGGCGACCGTGCGCCCGAGCCCGTGGATGCCGGCCTTCGAGGCGCTGTAGGCGGTGAAGACGTCTCCCTCGCCGCGCACGCCCGTGGGGCTGCCGGTGAGGATGATCGAGCCGCCGCCTCCGCCGTCGCTCGCGAGCATCGCCCGCACCGCGTGCTTCACGGTGAGGAACGTTCCCGTGAGGTTGATGTCGATCGTGCGGCGCCAGACCTCGAGGTCGAGGTCGCCCGCGCGCGCATCGTGGCCGAACAACTGCACGCCGGCGTTCGCGACGACGACGTTCGGGCTCCAGCCGTCGGCGGCGAGCAATGCCATCGCCGCCTCGACGGATGCCTCGTCGGAGATGTCCATGACGACGGCCCGGGCTGCGCCGGCTCCGTCGCCCGAGTCGCCGAGCCCGGCCACGACCGTGGCCAGCGCCGCCTCATCGCGGTCGGCGAACACGACGCGCGCGCCCTCGCCCAGGAATCGCAACGCGACCTGCCGCCCGATTCCCGAGGCTGCGCCCGTGACGAGTGCGGTCTTTCCGGTGAGCCGGTCGTTCATATCGGGCCTTTCGCAGCAATCGTCGTCGATAACCGGTTCACCGGTTCATCCGTCACGTTACCGTCTCGGCGGCACTCGCGACCACCGCGCGCGAGCGCCGCGAACGACGAATGCCGCATGACGAACGCGCGAGCGGCGCGAACGCCGAACGCCGCATGACGAACGCGCGAGCGCCGCCCGACCCGCCGGCGTCAGGCGCGCGTCGACTCGCGAACCACGAGCTCGGGCTGGAACACCACCTGCTCGGGAGTGAACTCGCTGCCGGCAGCAGCCTCCCTGAGCAGGAGGTCGACCGCGGTGTAGCCGATGAGCGAGGCGGGTTGCCGGATGGAGGAGAGCGGCACGACCGCCGCCGAGGCGAAGTCGATGTCGTCGTAGCCGATGAGGGCGATATCGCCCGGCACGTCGACGGTGCCGAGCATCTTGAGCGCCTGGAGCACGCCCATGGCGAGCAGGTCGTTCGCGGCGAAGATCGCGTCGGGGCGCTCGGAGACCGGCCGCTCGCGGATCACCTCGCCCGCCGCGCGGCCCTGCAGCACGGTGAGCGAATCGGTCTCGATGACCTCGAGCGCCATCCCGGGGGTCGCCGCGACGGCACGACGCGCGCCCTCGAGGCGGTCGGCCACCTGACCGATGCTCGAGGGGCCGCCCACGAACGCCACGCGGCGCCGTCCGGTTTCGGCGAGGTGCCGCACGGCGAGTTCGCCGCCCACGACGTCGTCAACCGCGACCGACGAGTAGCTCCGGTCGGCAGACTCGCGGTCGACCAGCACCACCGGGGTGCCGCGCTTCCGCAACCGCTCGAGTCGCGGCAGGTCGTCGGTGAGCGGCGAGATGAGCACGCCGTGCACACGCTGCTGCTCGAACAGGTCGAGGTAGGCGCCCTCGCGGTCGGGGTTCTCGTCGCTGTTGCCGAGCAGCAGCGTCATGCCGTCTTCAGCCGCACGATCCTCCGCGCCGCGGGCGACATCCGTGAAGAACGGGTTGCGCACGTCGAGCACGATGAGGCCGATCGAGCTGCTGCGCCCCGCTCGCAACTGGCGAGCGGCATCGTTGCGCACGAAGCCGAGCTCGGCGATCGCGGCACGCACCCGCTCGACGGTCGCGGGCGAGACCTTCTCGGGCCGGTTCAGCACATTCGAGACCGTGCCCACGGAGACGGATGCCGCAGCAGCGACATCCCGCACACTGACGACCATCTCCGCCTCCTCCGCCGGGCCGTTTCCCACCGATGCCGATCACGTTCGGCCCTCGCCGAAACGATTCAGTTGCTGCCGTCGAGAGTACTGCCCCGCTGTGCCGTGCGCGACTTCTCAGGGCACCGAGACGGCGCGGATGCCGCGACGTGCCGATGGCCCGGCCGGCGATCGTTCCGCCGACCGGGCCACCGCTGGGGATGACTAGAAGTCGAAGTCCCCGATGTTGTCGGCGTTGAAGACGAACGGATCGCCGAGCAGCACGACCCCGTCAGCGCCGACCTCGTACTCCCCGAGCTTGCCGGCCTCGAACGAGTCGCCTTCCTCACCCGTGATCTCGCCCTCGATGAGCGCCTTGGTGGCGTACGCAGCGAGGTAGCCGAGGTCTGCCGGGTTCCAGAGGGCGAACGCCGTGACGGTGCCGTCCTCGACGTACTCGCGCATCTGGTTCGGCGTGCCGAGACCGGTCAGTGCGACCTTGCCCTTGTACTCCGACGTGGAGAGGTAGCGCGCCGCGGCCGCGATGCCCACGGTCGTGGGCGAGATGATGCCCTTCAGCTCCGGGTAGGTCTGCAGCAGCGCCGCCGTCTTGTCGAACGAGGTCTGGTCGTCGTCGTCGCCATAGACGGTCTCGACGAGCTCGATGTTCGGGTGGTTGGCCGCGAGCTCCTCCTCCATGAGCTTGATCCACGCGTTCTGGTTCGTCGCGTTGGCGGATGCCGAGAGGATCGCGATCTGGCCGGCGTCACCGATCTGCTCGGAGATGAGGTCGATCTGCGACTTGGCGATGCCCTCTGCGGTCGCCTGGTTGATGAACAGGTCGCGGCAGTCGGCGTTCGTGTCGGAGTCGAACGTGACGACCTTCACTCCGGCATCGCGCGCCTCGTTGAGCGCGTCGCAGATGGCCTCGGGGTCGTTCGCCGAGACGACGAGTCCGCCGACGCCCTGCTGTGCTGCCGTCTGGATGAACGTGACCTGCGACGTCGGGCTGGCCTCGGAGGGGCCGACCTCGGCGAAGGTGCCGCCGAACTCCTCGATGGCCTCTTCGCCGCCCGCGTTCGACGTGTCGAAGTACGGGTTGCCGAGGTTCTTCGGGAGGAAGGTGATCGCGAGGTTGGCGTCGCCGCCACCGTCGCCGGCGTCGTCGCCGCCGCCGTTGCCCCCGGCCGCGCACCCCGTCAGGACGAGCGCGGCGCCGAGTGCCAGTGCTGTGAACGTCGCGCCGACGTGGCGGCGAGTTCGGTCATGATTGAACATCGTTGTTTCCTTTCATGGTGCCGGATACCGGCCTGTGTGATGAGCAGGTGCTGAGGTCAGATCGGCTCTGGTGCGGTCGAACTGCGACCCTTCTTCCTCCCGATCGCCGAGATCCGCCGCGAGCGGAGCCAGGCGAGGAAGCTTGCGGACACCACCGAGAGCACGAGGAGCACGCCGGTGATGACGTTGATGATGTCGGAGGTGACCCCGGCGAGGCGCAGGGCGCTTCCGAGCGTTCCGATGAGCAGCACACCCGCGATCACGCCGTGGAGTGCACCGCGCCCGCCGAAGATCGAGACGCCGCCGAGCAGCACGGCCGCGATGACCGAGAGCTCCATGCCCGTCGCGTTGTCGCCCCGTGCGTTGCTGTAGAGCAGGGTGAAGTAGACGCCGGCGAAGCCCGAGATCGTGCCGCTCACCATGAACAGCAGGAACTTCGTGCGGCCGACGTCGATTCCCGAGAACGCGGCGGCCTCCTTGTTGAGGCCGATCGCATAGAGGGACCGCCCGAACGGGGTGAAGTGCAGGACCAGGGCGAAGGCGATCGCCAGCACGGCGAACGGCACCATGATTCCGGGGATCGGAGTGCCGGGGATGTTGTCTTTCGCGAGGTCGGTCCAGAACTCGGGGAACTCCGTGATCGCGGTGGTTCCGAGCAGGCCCACCGCGATGCCGCGGAAGAGCGCGAGGGTGCCGATCGTCACCGCGAGCGACGGCAGTCCGACCACGGTCACGAGGAACCCGTTGATGAAGCCCGCGACGGTGCCGACCAGGATCGCCGTGATCGCCGCGATGGCGAACGGCCAGCCGGCCTGCGTGAGGATGCCGGTCATGACGCTCGTGAGTCCGACGATGCTCGCCACCGAGAGGTCGATCTCCTCGGTGATGATGATGAGGGTCATCGGCAGGGCGATCAGGAGGATCGGCGCGAGGTCCCGCAGCAGGTAGGTCACCGTGAGCGGGCTGTCGAAGTTCGGCACGACTGCGAGCGCCGTCGCGATGACGATGGCGAGCAGTGCGATGACGGCTGCCTCACGCGTGACGAGTACGCGTCGCCAAGCGGCGTGCGCATGGGCCTTGTACGTGCGCACGGTCTGGGTCGCGGGAGCGGTGGTCGTCATCGCTCAACCTCCCTGGCTTCGAGGAGCTTTCGAGATTGTCGGAGGGAGAGCACGCGGTCGAGCACGATCGCGCCGATGATGAGGGCGCCCACGACGGCGCGCTGCCAGAAGTCCTCGATTCCGACGATGGGCAGGGCCCGGTTGATGGTCAGCAGGAGATAGGCGCCGATGGCCGCACCCCAGACCGTGCCGACGCCGCCCGAGATCGCCACGCCGCCGATGACGGCCGCGCCGATCGCCTGGAGCTCGAGCCCGGTTCCGGCGCCCGAGCTGACGGTGCCGTAGCGCGCGGCGTACAGCACGCCGGCGAGACCCGAGAGGGCACCGCTCACGAGGAACGCGCCGAGCACATTGCGGGTGACGCGCAAGCCGTAGAGGTGGGCCGCAGCAGGGTCGGATCCGATCGCGTAGAGCTCGCGACCGCTCCTGAGGTTGCGGAGATACCAGGCCGCGACGATGAGCACGACCGCGGCGATGATCGTGAGGAACGGGATGCCGAGCAACTGGCCGGTGCCGATTCCGCGGAAGGCGGCCGGAAGGTCGGAGGCGTTGATGCGGTCGCCGCCCGCCCATGCCACGTTGATGCCCCGGTAGATGTACAACGTGCCGAGGGTGATCACGAGTGCGGGCACCTTGGCGAAGGCGACGAGCGCGCCGTTGATGAGGCCGAGGAAGGCACCGAAGCAGACACCCAAGATGAACACGAGGATCGGCGGGATTCCCGGGAGGTCGATGAACAGTCGCCCGGTGAGATACGCGGTGAGTCCGAGGACGGAGCCGACCGAGAGGTCGACGTTGCGCGTGATGATCACGATCGCCTGTCCGACCGCGACGAGCAGCAGCAGCGACGGCGTCAGGAGCAGGTCGCGGAAGCCGTCGCTGGAGAAGATGAACGCCGGGTTCCGGATCGTCGCCACCGCGATGATCGCGATCAGCGCCAGCAGGATTCCGGTCTCACGCGCCTTGAACGTGCGCCCCGCTGCCCGGGTCACGGTATTGCCGGTGCGCGGCATGGTCGCGGTCACAGCGCGCCCTCCTTCTCTGCGGTTGCTGCGAACATGACCGCTTCGGGCGTCGCTTCGGACCGGGGGAACTCACCCGTGAGGTAGCCCTCGCGCATGACGAGCACGCGATCGGCCATGCCGAGCACTTCAGGCAGCTCGGACGAGATCATGAGGATCGCGAGCCCCTGCTGGGCCAGCTCGGAGAGGAGCCGGTGCACCTCGGCTTTCGTGCCCACGTCGATGCCGCGGGTCGGCTCGTCGACGATGAGCACCTTCGGGTTCGTCGCGAGCCACTTTCCGAGCACGACCTTCTGCTGGTTTCCGCCACTCAGGGTGCCCGTCTCGGCATCGAGCGAGGCCGTTTTCACTTCGAGCCGGCTCGACCACACCGCGGCGGCCTCATTCTCGGGGCCGCCCCACAGGAGGCCGGCCTTGGCGAGCGACGAGCGGATGGCGAGCGTGATGTTGCGCGACACGCTCTCATCGAGCACGAGGCCCTGCTTGCGGCGATCCTCGGGAACGAGTGCCAGACCACGGGCCATCGCGACCCGCGGGTTCCCCTTGGGCAGCAGCCGGCCGTCGACGTGCACGGAACCGCTCTCATAGGGGTCGACGCCGAAGATCGCCCGCACGACCTCGGAGCGGCCTGCGCCCACGAGACCCGCGAGGCCCACGATCTCGCCGGCGCGCACGGTGAAGCTGATGTCGTGGAACACGCCGGTGCGCGTCAGGCCCTCGACGACCAGGAGGTCGCCGCCGACCTCAGCCGGGAGCTTCGGGAAGAGCTCTGCGACATCCCGTCCGACCATCTGGCGCACGAGCTCGGCGACGCTCGTCTCGCTCATGGGCGTGGTCGCGATGTAGCTGCCGTCGCGCATCACGGTGACCTTGTCGCAGAGCGCGAAGACCTCGTCGAAGCGGTGCGAGATGAACATGAGCGCGCGACCCTCGTCGCGCAGGCTGCGGGCGACCGCGAAGAGCCGTTCGACCTCGACGCCGCTCAGCGCAGCGGTCGGCTCGTCCATGATGAGCACGCGCGCGTCGAGCGAGATCGCCTTGGCGATCTCGATGATCTGCTGGTCGGCGATCGAGAGCCCCTCGGTCACGCGATCGGGGTCGATCGAGACGCCGAGCCGGGCGAAGATCGCCTGGGCCTCGGCGCGCATCGCCTTGCGTTCGATGCGGCCGAAGCGGTTCGTGGGCTGGCGGCCCATGAAGATGTTCTCCGTGACGGAGAGGTCGGGGAAGAGCGTCGGCTCCTGGTAGATCACGGCGATGCCGGCGGCCTTCGACTGCGCGGTGGTGTGGAAGTCCACCTCTTCGCCGCGCAACCGGAACGTTCCCGCATCGCGGCGGTAGAGCCCGGCGATGATCTTCACGAGCGTGGACTTTCCGGCACCGTTCTCACCGATCAGCGCGTGGATCGAACCCTCCTCGAGGGTGACCGTGCCCGACCGCAATGCGACGACGGCGCCGAACGACTTCACGACCCTCGACAGCTCGAGCGCAGGTGGCGCCGACGGCGATGCGTCCTCTTGCACGGGCACGTCCTCCTCCTTGAGGCGAATCTGAAGTGAATCGATTCAGGTTCGATTCAGGCATACTCTATGTAGGCCACGCGCGGCGGTCAAGTCGGCCTCCGCAAATGATCCCGAGCACTCGACGATGAAGGAGCACGGATGGCAGCGGCGAGCATTCGCGATGTCGCCCAGCACGCAGGCGTCTCGGTCGGCACCGTCTCCAATGTGCTGAACCGCCCCGGCGAGGTGTCGGCGGAATCGATGCAGCGCGTGCACCGTGCGATCGAAGATCTCGGCTACGTCCGCAACGATGCCGCCCGCAAGCTCCGGGCCGGCACGAGCAGCACGGTCGGCTTCGTCGTGCTCGACGGACAGAACCCGTTCTTCGGCGACGTCGTGCGCGGAGCGGAAGACGAGGCGTCGAGTCACGGCATCGCCGTGCTGTACGGGAACACCGACGAGGATGTCGCCCGCGAGCGCCTCTACCTCGACCTCTTCGAGGAGCAGCAGGTGCGCGGCGTGCTGATCTCCCCGTACAGCGACATCAACCCGCGGCTCGAGCGACTGCGCACCCGCGGCATCCCCGCTGTGCTCGTCGACCGCTTCAGCGGCGACGGCCGCTTCAGCTCCGTGTCGGTCGACAGCGTCGTCGGCGGAAGGATGGCGGCCGAGCACCTGATCGAGACGGGCCGGCGGCGGATCGCGTTCGTCGGCGGACCCTTCGAGATCCGCCAGGTCACCGATCGCCTCGCCGGCGCACGAGTTGCGGTGGAGAACAGCACCGAACCCGTCGACATCGACGTGGTCGCCACGGCGGCGCTGACCGTCGCCGAGGGGGCAGCGGCCGGCGCGCGCATCATCTCGCGCCCGCGCCGCGAGTGGCCCGACGCGATCTTCGCGGCCAACGACCTCCTGGCGCTCGGACTGCTGCAGGCCCTCATCGTCGACGGACGGATGCTCGTGCCCGAAGACATCGCACTCATCGGGTTCGACGACATCGCGTTCGCCTCCGCTGCAGCCGTGCCCCTGTCGTCGATGCGCCAGCCGAGCGGCATGATCGGCCGCACGGCATTGCGGATCCTGCTCGAGGAGACCTCGGATCCGACGCTCATTCCGCGCCAGACGGTGTTCCTCCCCCAACTTGTCGTGCGGCGCTCGACGGCGGCGAGGGGCACGACGGGCAAGACCTAGGGCACGCGCTCCGGTTGCGAAGTTCGAAACCGTGTCGTATCTTGAAACGATTCACAAGGAAACGGAGAGCTCGACGATGAGCACAGGCACGACCGAACGGGTCTGCTTCCAACTGCAGGTGAAGGCCGACCGATTGGCCGAGTACCGCGAGCGGCACACGGCCGTCTGGCCCGACATGCTGCGGGCGATCGAGGCATCCGGTCGACGCAACTACTCACTCTTCCTCCGCGACGACGGGCTGCTCATCGGCTACTACGAGGTCGACGACGACGCGGCAGCGCAGGCGGCACTCGCGGGCGACCAGCGCACCGTGGCGTGGGAGGCCGAGATGGCCGACTTCTTCGTCGCACTCGAGGGACGCCCCGACCAGGGCGCGCCTCGCCTCGCCGAGGTGTTCCACCTCGAAGACCAGCTCGCCGCACTCGACGCCGCCGCGGCATCCGACTCCGACTCCATTCCCGACCCCGACGACTCCGAACCGGCAACGGCCGGCACCGACACAGAAAGCAGCGACTCGTGAGCACCCTCTCCACCGACCAGTTCGCCCAGCTCGAGCAGCAGGCCATCGAACTCCCGTCGTGGGCGTTCGGCAATTCGGGCACCCGATTCAAGGTGTTCGGCACGCCGGGCACCCCGCGCGATCCCTTCGAGAAGATCGCGGATGCCGCGCAGGTGCACCAGTACACGGCGCTCGCGCCGACCGTGGCCCTGCACATCCCGTGGGACAAGGTCGATTCCTACGACGACCTGCGCAAGCACGCCGAAGACCTCGGCGTCGGCCTCGGCACCATCAACTCGAACACCTTCCAAGACGACGACTACAAGTTCGGCGCGCTCACCCACGAAGACGCCGGCGTTCGCCGCAAGGCGATCGACCACCACCTCGAGTGCATCGACATCATGCACGCGACGGGCTCGCGCGACCTGAAGATCTGGCTCGCCGAGGGCTCCAACTACCCGGGCCAGGCCGACATGCGCGGCCGTCAGGACCGCCTGCAGGAGTCGCTGCAGGAGATCTACGCGCGCCTCGGCGACGAGCAGCGCCTCGTGCTCGAGTACAAGTTCTTCGAGCCGGCGTTCTACCACACCGATGTTCCCGACTGGGGAACCTCCTACGCGCAGGTCGCCGCCCTCGGCGACAAGGCCATGGTGTGCCTCGACACGGGCCACCACGCGCCCGGCACGAACATCGAGTTCATCGTCATGCAGCTGCTGCGCCTCGGCAAGCTCGGCTCGTTCGACTTCAACTCGCGCTTCTACGCCGACGACGACCTCATCGTGGGCGCCGCCGATCCGTTCCAGTTGTTCCGCATCCTCGTCGAGGTCGTGCGCGGCGGTGGCTTCAACAGCCCCGACGTCGCGTTCATGCTCGACCAGTGCCACAACATCGAGGACAAGATCCCCGGCCAGATCCGCTCCGTGCTGAACGTGCAGGAGATGACCGCTCGCGCGCTGCTCCTCGACCACGACGCGCTGCGCACCGCCCAGCTCTCGGGCGACGTGCTCGCCGCGAACGCCGCGTTCATGGACGCGTTCTACACCGACGTGCGCCCGGCGCTCGCCGAGTGGCGCGAGTCGCGCGGACTTCCCGCCGACCCGATGGCGGCGTACGCTGCATCCGGCTACCAGCAGCGCATCGCGGCCGACCGCGTCGGCGGCGTGCAGGCGGGCTGGGGCGCCTGAGCCCCTTTTCCACTCGAGTGGGCGATCTTGGTCAGTGATCCCGACAGATGAACGCCAAGTTCGCCCACTCGATGAACTGAACATACGAACGAGAGATGGAGGCGAGCGGATGTCGCGAGACAGCGCGCCCTACGGTGCCGCAGATGGGCTTGTGCGGGTGTACCCGGCGGATGCCGCGGAGAAGCGCCCGACGCCCGGGCTCGTCTGGGCGCACGGCGGCGGCTTCGCCGGGGGCGATCTGGACATGCCCGAGGCCGACTGGGTCGCCCGCTCGCTCGCCGAGCGTGGCGTGACCGTCGTCTCGGTGGATTACCGGCTGGCCGGCGACGGATGCCGCTACCCCGTGCCGTCCGACGACGTGCTCGCCGCGTGGCGCTGGACCCTCGAGCACGCCGGCACGCTCGGCCTCGACCCCGACCGCCTCGCGATCGGCGGGGCGAGCGCGGGGGCGAACCTCGCGGCTGGCGCCGTGCTGCGTCTGCTCGCGTCCGGTGGTCGAGTAGCGGCGGAGCCGCGGATCGAGGCCACGCTCCAGCGCTCGGGTGGTTTCGATACGGCTGCTTCGCTGCCTACTCAACCACCGCAGGGTGGTGGTTTCGATACGGCTGCTTCGCTGCCTACTCAACCACCGACCATGCCCGCAGGGGTGTTCCTCGCCTACCCCACGCTCCTCGCCGTGCAGCCGGCGCCGGATGCCGCCCTCCGCGCGCTGCTCGACGCGAACCCCGCCGCTGACCGCTTCAAGCCGGCGTCGGTTCGCGCGATGTACGAGACCTACCTCGGCGGCCCCGTCGAGTCAGCACCACTCCCGGCCGTCCCCGGACTCGCGACGCCTGACGACGTGCGCGGCTTCCCGCCCACCCTCATGATCAACGGCGAGTCCGACGAGCTCCGCGTCTCAGGCGAGGTCTTCGCCGCGACCCTCGCCGCCGCCGATGTGCCGATCGAGCTGCACACCGAGCCCGGCACCGAGCACGGGCACTTGAACCGGCCGGATCTCGCTGCAGCATCCGACTCGCTCGATCGCGTCGTGCGCTGGCTCACCACCCTGACCACCATCCGAATCACCGAAGGATCACCCTCATGACGAACCAGGCAGCAGCCGACCTCATTGCACGGTCGAACCGCCTCGGCGCCGACCCGAAGAACACGAACTATGCGGGCGGCAACACATCTGCGAAGGGCACCGAGACCGACCCGGTCACTGGTGAGCCCGTCGAGCTCATGTGGGTGAAGGGCTCGGGCGGCGACCTCGGCACCCTCACCGAATCCGGGCTCGCCGTGCTCCGGCTCGACCGGCTGCGCGCCCTCGTCGACGTCTACCCCGGCGTCGACCGCGAAGACGAGATGGTCGCCGCGTTCGACTACACGCTGCACGGCAAGGGCGGCGCGGCGCCGTCGATCGACACCGCCATGCACGGCCTCGTCGACGCCGCGCATGTCGATCACCTGCACCCCGACTCGGGCATCGCGATCGCGACCGCGGCCGACGGCGAAGAGCTCACGCAGAAGATCTTCGGCGACAAGGTCGTGTGGGTGCCGTGGCGGCGCCCCGGCTTCCAGCTCGGGCTCGACATCGCCGACATCAAGGCCAAGAACCCGCAGGCGATCGGCTGCATCCTCGGTGGCCACGGCATCACGGCGTGGGGCGACACCTCTGAGGAGTCCGAGCGCAACTCGCTCTGGATCATCGACACGGCCGCGGCGTACATCGCCGAGCACGGGAAGGCCGATCCGTTCGGTTCCACCTTGGCCGGTTACGAGCCGCTCGAGCCCGCCGAGCGGCGCGCGAAGGCGGCGGCACTCGCCGCGACGATCCGCGGACTCGCCTCGCACGACCGCCCGATGGTCGGCCACTTCACGGATGCCCCCGAGGTGCTCGACTTCCTCGCGCGCGCCGAGCAACCGCGACTTTCCGCCCTCGGCACGAGCTGCCCCGACCACTTCCTGCGCACCAAGGTGAAGCCGATGGTGCTCGACCTTCCGGCCGACGCATCGATCGAGGAGTCGGTCGCGCGCCTGAAGGAGTTGCACGAGGCGTACCGCGCCGACTACCAGTCGTACTATGACGCACACTGCACGCCCGAGTCACCCGCCATCCGCGGCGCCGACCCGCTCATCGTGCTCATCCCGGGCGTCGGCATGTTCAGTTACGGCGCGAACAAGCAGACCGCCCGCGTCGCCGGCGAGTTCTACCTCAACGCCATCAACGTGATGCGTGGCGCCGAGGCCATCTCGACGTACTCCCCCATCTCCGATGCCGAGAAGTTCCGCATCGAGTACTGGGCGCTCGAGGAGGCGAAGCTCCAGCGCATGCCGAAGCCGAAGCCGCACGCCACCCGCATCGCGCTCGTGACCGGCGCGGCATCCGGCATCGGCAAGGCCATCGCCACCCGGCTTGCGGCCGACGGCGCGTGCGTCGTCATCGCCGACCTCGACCTCGAGAAGGCGCAGGCCGCGGCATCCGAGATCGGCGCTGCGTTCCCGAACAGCCAGGATGTCGCGATCGGCCTGCAGGCGAACGTGACGGATGCCGCCGCCGTGCAACGCGCCATCGACGACGCGGTGCTCGCCTTCGGCGGCATCGACCTCGTGGTGAACAACGCCGGCCTCTCGCTCTCGAAGCCGCTCCTCGAGACCACCGAGGCGGACTGGGACCTGCAGCACGACGTCATGGCGAAGGGTTCGTTCCTCGTCTCGAAGGCGGCCGCGCGCGTGCTGATCGACCAGGGTCTCGGCGGCGACATCGTCTACATCTCCTCGAAGAACTCGCTGTTCGCGGGGCCGAACAACATCGCCTACTCGGCGACGAAGGCCGACCAGGCGCACCAGGTGCGGTTGCTCGCCGTGGAGCTCGGCGAGTTCGGCATCAAGGTGAACGGCATCAACCCCGACGGCGTCGTGCGCGGCTCGGGCATCTTCGCGAGCGGCTGGGGTGCGAACCGCGCGAAGACGTACGGCATCGAGGAGGAGGACCTCGGCAAGTTCTACGCCCAGCGCACGATCCTGAAGCGCGAGGTGCTTCCCGAGAACGTCGCGAACGCCGTGATCGTGCTGACCGGGCCGGAGCTCTCCCACACGACGGGCCTGCACATCCCGGTCGACGCGGGCGTCGCCGCCGCCTTCCTGCGATGAGCGGCGGCCACTTGCGGGTCGAGGAGCGCGAAGCGCGTCTCGAGACCCCGGCGCACGGGTTTCGAGACGCGACTCCGTCGCTCCTCAACCCGCAGATCGGGTTGACCCGATGAGCGTGGTGGTCGGCGGCGCCGGCACCGTCGCGGCGGTCGACCTCGGGGCGACGAGCGGTCGCGTCATCCTCGGCCGCGTCGACGGGCGTGGCGCAGGCGCACTCGAGATCCGCCAGATTGCGCGCTTCTCGAACGACCCGGTGCGACTCGCGTCGGGGCTGCACTGGGACCTCACGGGCCTCTACCGCAACGTCATCGCGGGCCTCACCCAGGCGCTCCGCGAGGTGCCGGATGCCGCGTCGATCGGCGTCGACTCGTGGGCCGTCGACTACGCCCTCCTCCGCGGCGACCGCATGCTCGGCGAGCCGTTCCACTATCGCGACGAGCGCACCGCGGCCGGAGTCGACGCCGTGCATGCGATCGCCCCGTTCGACGAGCTCTATCGCCGGAACGGCCTGCAGTTCCTGCCGTTCAACACGCTGTACCAACTCGCTGCGGAACAGCGCGATTCGAGCGGATGCCTCGGCGCCGCCGACTCGCTCCTGCTCGTGCCCGATCTCATCGGGTTCCAGCTCACGGGCGAGCGCGTCGCGGAGCGCACCAACGCGTCGACAACAGGCCTGCTCGGCATCGAGTCGCGCGAGTGGGACGCCGAGCTCATCGAGCGGCTGCGGTTCCCGGCATCCGTGTTCCCGCGGCTCGTCGAGCCGGGCGAGGTGATCGGCCAGGCGCGGCCGGCGCTCGCGGCGGAGTTCGGCCTGGGCTCGCGGCATCCGCTCGATGTCGTCGCCGTCGGATCGCACGACACGGCCTCCGCGGTGGTGGCGGTGCCGATGCGCGCCGAGTCCGCCGCCTACATCTCGTGCGGCACATGGGGGCTCGTCGGCGTCGAGCTCGAGCACCCGGTGACGACGGATGCCGCGCGCGAGGCGAACTTCACGAATGAGGGCGGAGTCGACGGGCGCGTCCGGTTCCTGCACAACGTCATGGGCCTGTGGCTGCTGAGCGAATCGGTGCGTCAGTGGGAGCGGGACGGCGAGGCCGTCGACCTGCCCGAGCTGCTCGCCGCTGCGGCATCCGTCGCCGTGCCGATCGCCGTGTTCGACGCGAACGACACGCGGTTCCTCACCCCCGGCGACCTGCCGTCGCGCATCGCGGACTGGTGCCGCGAGCACGGCGAACCGGTGCCCGCCTCGCGGGCCGAGTTCGCGCGCAGCATCATCGAGAGCCTCGCGCAGGCGTTCGGCGATGCGGTGTCGGATGCCGCGCGCCTCTCGGGCACGCACATCGAGACGATCCACGTGGTGGGCGGCGGTGCGCTCAACGAGCTGCTCTGCCAGCGCACCGCGGATCGCGCGGGACTGCCGGTGCTCGCCGGACCCGTCGAGGCGACTGCGATCGGCAACGTGCTCGTGCAGGCACGGGCGCAGGGCTTCGCGGGCGGCGACCTGGAGTCGCTGCGGGCGCTCGTCGCGGCCGCGTTCGCACCGCGACGGTACGAGCCGCGGCGCGCCCGCTGACCAGGCGTGGGCGAGCAGCTGCAGGCCGATCACGGACCCGGGCATCGCTCGGGAACGGGCTACGGGCGCTGCAGGAAGGACTCGACCTTCGATGGGTCGGTTTCGGCGACGGGGAGAATCGCCTCGTCGATGCGTACCAGCAGGGCCGGATCCAACACCACCCCCGCTGCCGTGACGTTGTCCTCGAGCTGCTCCGGGCGCGAGGCACCCACGATCGCCGCCGAGACGTTCGCGTTCTGGAGCACCCACGCCACGGCGAGCGCGGCCATCGAGAGCCCGGCCTCCTCCGCGATCGGCCTCAGCCGCTGCACCCGCTCGAGCACATCGTCCGACAGGTAGCGATGCTCGCTGCCACCGGCGAATCGGGATGCCGTCGGGGCATCCGAGCCTGGCAGGTACTTGCCGGTGAGCACGCCCTGCGCAAGCGGGGACCAGCAGATCTGGCCGAGGCCGAGCTCCTCGCTCGCCGGCACGATCTCGGACTCGATGATGCGCCAGAGCATGGAGTACTGCGGCTGGTTCGAGATGAGTTGGAGACCGAGCTCCTTCGCGAGTGCCGCGCCGGCGCGGATCTCGCCGACGGTCCACTCCGAGACGCCGATGTAGACGGCCTTGCCCGCGCGCACGACGTCCGCGAACGCCTGCATCGTCTCCTCGATCGGCGTCTCGTAGTCGTAGCGGTGCGCCTGGTAGAGGTCGACGTACTCGGTGCCGAGACGTCGGAGCGAGCCGTCGATCGACTCGAGGATGTGTTTGCGGGAGAGCCCACGGTCGTTCCGGCCGGGCCCGGTCGGGAAGTACACCTTCGTGAACACCTCGACGCTCTCGCGGCGCACGCCCTGCAGCGCGACGCCGAGCGCCGTCTCCGCACGCGTGCCCGCATATGCGTCGGCGGTGTCGAACGTGGTGATGCCGAGGTCGAGCGCCTTCCGTACGCACGCGGTCGCGAGATCCTGGTCGATCTGCTCGCCGTGCGTCATCCAGTTGCCGTAGGCGAGTTCGCTGACATACATGCCGGATGCCCCGAGCTTGCGGTACTCCATGTCGGTCTCCTTCGTGCGGTGGTCGGATGTCGTGCAGCGTACCTGCATGTTCAGGGGCGGAGCGACCGAGGGCCGCTTTTACCGGCGCGGGCCTCGAATCGCTGCGTGCGCTCGTCGCCCAGGCGTTCGCGCCGCGGCGCTACGAACCGCGCTGACCTGAGCCCCGGGCCGCATCGGCCCGGCGAGCGAGCAGCGCGCGCTCGCGCTCGTTCGAGGTCAGCGCCGCGGCCCGTTCGAACTCGACAGCGGCCTCCTCGGTGCGGCCCAGTCGTTCATAGAGGTCGCCGCGCACGCTCGGGACGAGGTGGTAGTCGCGCAACGCGGGCAGCGACTCGAGCTGCACGAGCAACGCGAGTCCCGCCTCGGGACCGTACGCCCGGCCCAGGGCGACGGCCCGGTTCAGCTCGGCGACCGGCGAACCGGTTCTGCGTCCGAGGTCCTCGTAGAGTCGGGCGATGCGCGTCCAGTCGGTGTCGTCAGCGGATGCCGCACGCGCATGCTCCGCGGCGATTGCCGCCTGCAGCGCATACGGCCCCGGCTCCGCTGCGCTCGCCGTGGTGAGCTCGTCGGCGCGGGCGAGCGCGTCGAGGCCGCGGCGGATCCGCGAGGCATCCCACCTGCTGCGGTCCTGGTCATCGAGCAGCACCGCCTCGCCGTCGGGACCGACACGAGCGGCGAGGCGAGAGGACTGCAGCTCCATCAGCGCGGTGAGGCCGTGCACCTCGGGGTCATGCGGCGCGAGTGCGACGAGCATTCGGCCGAGCCGAAGGGCTTCGTCGCAGAGCGCCGGCCGCATCCAGTCGGCGCCTTCCGTCGCGGCGTATCCCTCGTTGAAGAGCAGGTAGATGACGCCTTCCACGGTGGCGAGCCGCTCGGCGCGTTCCAACCCGCTCGGCTCCTCGAGCTCGGCGCCCGCCTCCGTGAGGATGCGCTTCGCACGGGAGATGCGTTGCGCGACCGTCGACTCGGGTGCCAGATAGGCGCGGGCGATCTCCCTGGCGGTGAGGCCGGCCACGAGGCGCAGGGTCAGCGTGGTCTGCGCCTCGCTCGTCAGCGACGGATGCGCGCAGATGAACATGAGGCGCAGCATGTCGTCCTCGATGTGATCGATGCCCGCCGCCGGATCGTCGTCGACGGTCTCGGCCAGGTCGTGCGCGAGGGCCGCAGCGGCGCGGTCGTGCTTCGCGCGGGAACGGAAGACGTCCATGGCGCGGCGCTTCGCCGTGGTCATCAGCCAGGCGCCCGGATTGTCGGGAATGCCGCTGGTGGGCCACTGCGCGAGCGCCGCGACCACGGCGTCCTGCGCCACGTCTTCGGCAACGCCGACATCGCGCACGATGCGCACGAGCGACGCGATGAGCCGCGTCGACTCGAGGCGCCAGATCGCCTCGATCGCGGCACGCGTCGCCTTGTCCGCCCCGGGATCATCCCTCACGGGTGCGATCAGACCACACGCGCCGCGCGAGGCGCAACTGCCGGCCTCGATACGCGGCGGCCTCCGGCCGGCGCTACTCGACCACCGGTCAGAATTCCGCCAGTTGGCGGATCTCGACGTGCCCCTCCCAGCCGGGCCAGTGGTCGACATGGATCTGCATGAGCCGGCGACCGAGTTCGACGGCTTCCCCGCGGGAGTGCACGTCGATCACGGCGTAGCCGCCGACCAGCTCCTTCGCTTCGGCGAACGGCCCGTCGATCGCCTTGATCTTCCCGTCGGCGAGCGAGACGATCGCGCCGGCGGCGCTCGGCAGCAATCCCTGACTGTCGATGAGCGTTCCGTTCAGTCGGCCCTCTCGGTCGTACTCGGCCATCGCCTGGTAGAGCTCGGGCGGGGCCTCGCCTTGCGGGTTCGCCTCGTCCATCTTGACCATGCACATGAATCGCATCGCGACCTCCTCGAGTTCCGGCACGCCCCGTCGGTGTGCCCTCACCCTAACGTCGCCAGTTTCGCCGGGTTCTCGACACGGGGTGCGAGAAATCCCAGAACCGATTCGATGAGCGGATGTCGAGAACGGATGCCGCGCGGCGACGTCATGGTGAACGACCCGGTCACACCGATCGGATCGAACGATGAAAGGACACATCATGGCAACCGACATCACGAGCCGAAACACCTCGGCTCGCTCCGACGACCGCCGCTCCGCTCGCGCCACCGATCCATTGACCCGCGCGCTCGTCGCGGCGGGCGCCGCCGCCGGGCCGCTCTTCGTCGTGGTGGCTTCGGTGCAGGCCGTCACCCGCGAGGGATTCGACCTGACGCGGCATCCGCTCAGCCTGCTCTCGCTCGGCGACCGGGGGTGGGTGCAGATCGCGAACTTCATCGTCGCGGGCGTGCTCATGCTCGCGTTCGCCATCGGAACGCGGCGAAGCCTGGGTGCAGGGCCCGGACATCGCTCGGCGCCGGTGCTGTTCGGCGTCTACGCCGCCGGGCTGATCCTCGGTGGCGCATTCACGGCGGACCCCGCCCTCGGCTTTCCCGCCGGGGCGCCCGCCGGCTACCCGACTGAGCTCACCGTCCACGGCATCGTGCACGCCATCGCGCCGCCCCTCTCGTTCCTCGCGTTCGTGGCGGCGACGTTCGTGGTGGCACGGCGCTTCTCCTGGGAGGGACACCGCGCCGCTGCCGTGTGGACACGCGTGGTCGGCGTCGCGTGCTTCGTGCTCACCCTGCCGTTCGACCTGTGGATGAGCGTGCGCCTGTTCCTGGGGGTGGCGCTCGCGTTCGCGTGGATCGCCGCCTACGCCTTCGCGCTGCTCCGCCGCAGACATTGAAACCGATTTCCGATCCGAGCCGGCGCGCTCGGCGGAACGGCTCAGACGAACCGGAAGGGGATGCCGAGCAGGTTCGCCGCGGCGCGGTAGTCGGCGGCGCGGTGCCCGATCGACAACGACCAGTGGTGTCCGACCCCGGTCGCGGCCCACTCGTCGACCCACTCGCCGGGATCGCGCCCGAAGTCGACCCGGCTCGTCGTGTTGCCGATCGCGAGGAGCGGGCCCGGCACGACGGTTCCCGCCGACGCGATGAACGAGAGGGTGCCGTCGCGGTCCTGGCCGAGCCCGAGCAGCGTCACCGGGCCGGGCTGCACGTCGAACTCGACCGACACGCCCCAGCCGCGCTTGCCGTGGTAGATCCCGAGTCCGCGCAGGAGCGGGTCGCGACTCGACACCGCGAGGTGCGCCGGGCCGTCGTGGCCCATCTCGACGACGCCGTCCTCGAAGTTCAGCGCCTGCACCTCGCAGAACGAGCCGCCTGCGCCGACCACTTGCGTCACGAGCTGTGCGACCGAGGTGCGCAATTCGTACTCCCCCGAGGCGGGGATGCCCCGGGCCGTGAGCAAGGAGGCGCCGAGGATCATTCCCGCGCCGAGCCGCTCATGCTGCTCGCCGTCGAGCCCTCGGTGGTAGTAGGCGAGCGAGTCGAGGTCGAAGTCCTCGGCGAGTCGATCGAGGCCGACCGAGACCCGCGCACCCCACGCGAAGTCCTCGTCGACGACGCTCTCGTCGAGGGTGAAGACCTGTCGTGCCAGGTGCATCCGCTCGGCGGTCTCGGCATCGGTCACCTGCTCGACACGCACCCGAAGGTCGTCGAACTCGAGCACCTCGACGTGCGAGCCGAAGGTGACGGGCAGCAACGACAGATCGGTGGAGACGTCGAGCATTCCCGGGTACAGGTGTCCCATGAGGCCGTGGCGTGCGTGGCGGAGCGCGGCGCGCACGTGTGCGGCGCTCACCCACTGCTCGATGCGTCGCCACGCCGACTCCTGACGGAGGTGCCCCGAGACCGACCGGAACGGGATGCCGGCGCGGCGGAACACGTTTCCGACCTCGGGCACCGAGCACTGCCCGCAGTAGGCGAGCCACGCGCCCGTGTCGAAGCTCGGATGGTCCATGCGCGCGGTCGGCTGCAGGTCGATGACGAGCACGGGCGTGTTCGACCGCTGGGCGATCGGCAGCACCATCGACGAGGTCAGGTACGTGGTGAGGAACATGACGATGAGGTCGCAGTCGGCCTGCCGCAGCTTCTCGGCGGCGACGGCGCCCTCCTGTGCATCGGAGATGAAGCCGACGTCGACGACCTCGGCGTCGAGTCGGCGGAACCGGTCTGAGACGTACCGGGCGGACTCCTGGAGTTGCGGAAGCAGGTCGGGGAACTGCGGCCAGTAGGTGCCGAGCCCGCCGGCGACGAGCCCGATGCGGGTCGAGCGACGGACCTTCGCGGCGAGCAGTGGGTGGACCGGTGCAGTCGTGTCGGACATGGCTTCCTTGTTCTCGAGCATCTTCAATCGATTCAATCTGAGTCGTGGTTGATCAGGTCCGGGCTCGGGTGCGGTCGCGTCTCGGATTCCGGGACTGCGTCAGCGGCCGGTGGACTCCCTGACGACCAGTCGCGGCTGGAACGTCGTGGCCGAGTGCCGGTGCGCCTTGCCCTCCTGCAGCTCGGCGAGGAGCTTGGCCACGGCGACCTCGCCCATCTCCTGCTTCGGCTGGCCCACCGTCGTGAGTCGGCGCGCCTCCTCGGTGCCGAACGCGAGGTCGCCATAGCCGACGACGGCGGCATCGCGGGGCGTCTCGACCCCGGTCTCGGCGAGGCCTCGCATCACGCCGATGGCGAGCTGGTCGTTCGTGCAGAAGACCCGCCGCGGCGCTCCGCTCGCTGCGATGCGCCGGCCGGCCTCGACACCCGCTTCGATGGTCATGTCGCGCATCTCGAACTCGACGAGGCTGTCGGGATCGAGGCCAGCGGATGCCAGTGCCGACCGCGCACCCGTGCGCCGATCCTCGCACTGCACGATGGTGTGGCTGCCGTTGACGATGCTGATGCCGCTCCCCGGCACCCCGAGAAGGTGCTCCACTGCGATCTCGCCGCCATGCACGTCATCGATCGCCACGGAGCACGCCTCCGACTCGTCGATACTGCGATCGACGACGATCAACCGGGTGCCGACCATGCGCAACTGCGACAGTCGCGACCAGTCCGCGCTGATCGGCACCACGAGTGCGCCCGCCGCGCGCTGCTCAGCGAGCATGTCGAAGTGGCGCTGCTCCCGCGCGGGATCCTCGTGGCTCACGCAGAGCACGACGGCGTAGCGATCGCGGTCGGCGGCGACGACCACAGCGTCGACGATCGCCGCATAGAACGGGTTCACGACGTCGGGGATGACGAGGCCGAGCACCCGGTTCGTGCCCTGCCGCAACGTCGCCGCCGCGCGATTCGGCACGAAGTCGAGCTCCTCGATGGCCGCCATCACCCTCTCGCGCGTCGGCACGGCGACGACATGCGGACGATTCAGCACGTTCGACACGGTCGCCGTGGAGACGCCGGCGAGCCGCGCCACGGCGGCGAGCCCGAGATTACGCTGTCCCATCACGGTGTCAGTCAAGCACGCTGGACGAACGGTCGTTCGAATGGATCTTCGTCATCATGCTTCCCTTCATCGAAGCGAGCTGTCCGGTGTCAGCTCTCGGCGTTCGCTCCCAGATCTCGAGGCGGACCGGCCCGAAGAGGCCGTGTCGCGTCTGCCCGGCCATCACGGCCGACGTCGGCGACGCCACGTCGAGGTATGGCGCGAGGGTGCCACGCACGGTGACCTCGATGAGGTGCTCGCCTCCGTGCTCGACCGCCTCGCTCACATCGCTGCGCCACGGGCCCGCGAAGAGCGTGTCGACGAGCACGCCGTCGACCCGCACCTCCGTCGTCCCACGCACGAGACCGAGGTCGAGCACCGCTCTCGTCCCCTCGGGGCGCTCGATCCGGCAACGCCGCGCGTACCGCACCGCGCCACCGAGTGCCGAGAGCCCGAGCTCGTCCCATGGCCGCAGTTCTGCCTCGACCGGGGTGACCGTCACGGCGATCGGACCATCGAGCAGGGCGCCCGCTCTCCTGCCGTCCTCGGGTCGGAAAGAGAGCGTGAGTCGTCGATCCATGGCTGCCGGCCGGTCGAAGACGAGCCGGTCGCCGCTGCGGACGACATCGGACGCCCGCACCTCCCAAGGGATCGAGGTGGGCACCGTCGCCTCGATGGTTCCGATCGGCACGTCGAAGGTCAGCGTCTCCACCCGCCCTGGTCGCGGTGCGACATCGGGCACGAGGGTGACCACACTCTCGTGCACGGATTCGCGCTCGAGCCAACCGGCACGCTGCAGCGGGTGGGGCCGGGGCACGAGGCATCCGTATCGGGGATCCTCGTACTGCATCAGCCGCTGACTCACGGGAACCGGCGCCAGCTCCCGCGTGACGGTCCACGAGGCATCCGAGCGGATGCCGAGGCCTCCGTCGATCGCGGGCACCGAGTCGAGCCGGATCGCGACGGGCCGACCGACATCCGTCGAACGCACCTCGAGGATGTTGCCGCCATCGCGGAGCACGTCGCGGAGATCGTACGGGTGCACGCGCGTGAATCGTCGCGCCGCGTAGGGGTCGAAGTCGCTCTGCCGGCCGATCTCGACTCCGTTGACGACGAGTGTGCTCGGCGCCTCGCTGCTCAGCTGCACCCGCGCGTCGGCGACGCCACTGCTCGCCTCGAAGGTCGTAGAGAACACGACGGAGGTGGAGCGGGCCGGCTCATCGGCCGCCTCGATCCATTCGGGCCTGGCGAACCGCTCGAGGTCGGTCGTGAGCGCGAAGTAGGCGCGCAGATCGCCCGTCCCGGCCGCGGTGAATTCGATCTCGAGCACTCGGGACCCAGTGGGAAGGCCGGCGTGGAAGGTGAGGTAACCGGGCTCGCCGGGCGCGAGCTCGACGCCGTCGACACGGATGCTCCGGCCGGCGTTGGCACCGACGGCCAGCCGGATCGCGGGGTCGTCGGGCACCGTGATCGTCGTGCGCACGCGGTAGCGCCCGCCCGGGGTGACGCCGCGCCAGAGCAGGAACTCCTCGGGAACGTAGCCGTTCGGGCCGAGGCTCTCATCGTGGATCGGGTCCTTTCGGATGCCTCGCGAGAGCGACCATTCGGCCCGCGTCCAGTCGCCGTCGGGGCCGGCGACCTCGGCGAATGGACCGAACGTCGCGAGGACGCGCCGGCGCTCGCCGTTCGCGCCACCCTCGCCGTTCTCGTCATCGTCGCCGTTCTCGTCATCCTCATGGTCGAACTCCCAGACCTGGATTGGCACGACCCCGCGCTGCTCCACGTCGTCGAGGTCACCCCACGAGTTGTCGAGCGTCGACTCGGGAGATACGAGCCAGGGGCCGTCGAGCTCTTGCGATGACCTGCGCTCGCCGAGCACGGGAGCGGTGGCAGCCGGGAGGTCGGGCCCGACGACGAGGAGGGCGATGGAGCCGACGCTGAAGTCCACGTGCGCCTCGACCGCACCGTCGCCGAGCCGGGTGAGCGGAACGTCGCGCCGCAAGCCGGTGCGAGGATCCCAGAGCTGGCCCGCGACTCCGTCGAGTCCCTCGAGACCCGCGCCGTTCAGCCGCACGGTGAGGGCCCTGCCCGCCGGCGGCACGAAGTGGTATCCCTCAGAGCTCAGGCGCTGCCAGTAGCGCTTCCAGTTGAAGTCGCCCGACTCCCAGGCCTCGCCGAACTCGGGCAGCATCGGCTGCACCGTTCCTGTGCGCTCGTCGTGGGCGATCGCCGCGATCAGGTGCGTGTCGCCGATGACGCGATGGAGCACGGGGGCGTCGGCGACGACCGAGACGGCCGACGCCCGCAGCATCCGTGGCACGTCTTCGACGTCGTCGACTCGGAGGATGCGTCCCGCCGAGAGCAGTGCCGCGAAGCGCCCCGGCGCATCGGGGGCGAGTTCGCGGTCGACGAAACGGGTCGGGGCGGCGCCGATGCAGATCACCCGGCCACCCTGCTCCGCCAATGCCGCGAGGAGCGCGGCGACGTCGGCCGGGATCACCTCAGTAGCGGGCAGCACGACGTTGCGGTATCGCTCACCACGCAGACGCAGTTCGTCGCCCGAAACCTCGGCCGCGCGGAGCGAGTGCGCGCCGAGCGTGTCGTAGTCCACGCCCGCGCGCTCGAGGATGCCCCGCTGCTCGGCGTACCAGGGCGTCATGCCGTTGAGGTCGAAGTAGACGCGCTCCGCATCGCGGGCACCCAGGTCGCGCCCGTCGGCGGTGAGCCGTGACTGCACGAACTCGGTCGGGAACAAGAGCACGGTCGACGCGACATGCTCGCCCGCGGTCAGCACCGAGGAGAGCCGCGTGACCGCCTCGGCGAACACGTGATAGCCGGGCCAGTAGGGCTGCCGCCAGCAGGTGGAGGGCGGCGCCCATTCGAACCAGCCGGACCGCGTGGAGTAGTACACCGCGTGGGGGTCGTACAGGTTCGCACCCCGCCGGAGGAACGGCGAGAGCCAGTCATACGTCTCCTCGAGGGTGCCACCCCAGCCCGACGAGTGGAACGCCTCGATCCACACCCGCTCGTGCCCATGGGCGTGGGCGAGCGACGAATGGATCTTCGAGTCGCCCCAGTGATCGCTGCCCGGGATCGCGTAGGTCGAATGCGTCTCGAGGTAGTCGCCGTAGTGCGCGGTCGCGCCGATCGGCTCGCCCTCGCGCGCCGGGCTCTGCTGGTCGAAGCCGCACGCGAGCCCGGCCTGGTCGAGACGAGCTGCGAGCGGATCGAAGAAGGCGGCACGGGCGAACCGGGCGCGAGCGCTGTGGTAGTCGAGCCGCACCCGGTCGGCGTCCACTTCGGCACCTGCGGCACCGGTGGGCAGGGCATCGCCCCAGAGCGCCGGCAGCACCTCGAGTAGGTCGTAGCCCGTGTGGTCGCGAAACCGCGACGCGAAGTCGTTGGACCACGTGGGGACATCCGGCAGCTCGTCTTGGAACACTCCGCCGATGCCGCGCCCGAAGTGCTTGCCGACACGGCGCTCATACTCCCCGTAGACGGAGTCGAGGAGCGCGTCGCACGCGGCCGGGGAGAAGTAGTCGAAGCCGCGCACGCTCGCGAAGCACAGCACGAGTTCACCGGGCGCCTGCCGATGCCGGGCCCGACCCTCTTCGATGCTGACGGGCACGACCGGCGAGCCGTCGTGCGCGGCAAACCACGCGCCGAGCGCGTCGGCATCTTCGGGAACGGCGAGCTCGACGTCACCGGATGTCGCGTCGACGCGAGCCTGCGAGAGCGACCGACCGGCGAATTGCGGATGCGCCGCAATGACGCGCCCCTGCAGGTTCGCGCCCGAGAAGCCGATCTGGTCGTAGAGCCAGATCTGGAATCCCAGCTCCTCGGCGTCGGCGCAGGCGCCTGCGAAGATCTCCCACCATTCCTCCGACATGAAGGGCGGGTCGTCGGCGAGTGCACCGTAGAGCGGCCCGGTCGGTGCCAGGTTCATCACGACGGCCTGCCAGATGCCCTGCTCGACGAGCTGCCGCATCTGCCAGCGAAGGCGCTCGGGGTCGAGGCGTTCGCCGCTCCACCACCACAGCGGCACAGGGCCGTAGCGCACGGAGGGCCGCTCGAAGCGGGCGACGAGCTCGGTGGACATCGACTCTCCTCGATCGGATGGTACTGGGAGGGAGCGGCAGCCGGCGCGCACCCGCCGGCTGCCGCGGAACGTGCTCAGCCTTCGGCGTAGGCGGCATCCATCTGCGAGAGGGCGCCCTTCGCGTCGACATCGCCGGCCAGGAGCTGCTGAACCACCTCGAAGTGCACCTGCTGCACCTTCGCGTTCGGCCACAGCTGGTCCATGAAGGGATCGGTCTTGCCCGACTCCAGGTACTCGAGCAGCGAGTCGAGCGCGGGGTCGGGCTCGAAGGTCGACGACCCGAGCGCGGGGATGGCGGCGATCGGGGTGTTGTACACCGACTGGCCCTCGTCGGAGGTCAGGAACTCGATGAGCTTCTTCGCGCCTTCGGGGTTCTTCGCCTTGGCGTTGATGCCGTAGGCGGCGCCCATGGCCGCGGCCATCCGGGTCTGCGACTCGTCGTCGGTGGCGGGAAGCGGAGCGAGCGTGAACTCGGTGTCCTCAGCGGCACCTTGGCGGATGGCCGCCAGGGAGGCGTTCACCTGCACCGAGGCCATGGCCTCGCCCTTCGCCACCATGTCGAGGGCGTCCTCGTACACCGTGCCGAGCGCGTCGTCCTGGAAGCATCCGGCATCCTGCATCGCCAGGTACTTGTCGAAGACGTCGACCCATGCGGAATCGGCGAAGGTCACGTCGCCGGCGGACATCTGGGCGGCGAAGTCGGGGTCGGGCCCGTACACGAGGGTCGGTGCGAGGGCGTACGAGATGAGCTGCGTGTTCCACGGCGTTGCGCCCGCGAGTGCGAAGGCCGTCTTGCCCGCGGCCTTGGCCTCACCGCAGAAGGCGAGGGTGTCGCTCCAGGTGGTCGGGATGCTCCAGCCGTTCTCCTCCATCGCGGTGAGGTTGAACGCCGATCCGATGCCGGCCGAGCTGATCGGCGCCGTGTAGGTCTTGCCGCCGTTCTGGCTGACGGACTTGAAGCCCTCGGGGATGCGGGAGGTGAAGTCCATGTCGGAGAGGTCGGCGACGAGCCCGGCATCCGACACGACCTGCATCGCCATCGGGTTGCCGTCGCCGGCCCAGACGAAGAAGACGTCGGGGGCCGTGCCGCTCGACAACTGGGTCCGTGTCGTCGTCTGGTACTCGTCGACGCCCGACGCCGTCACCTCGACGGAGATGCCGGTCTCGGCCTCGAAGGCCGCGGCGGCCTCCTTGGCGGCCGTCTTGTCGCTCGTGACGGTGGCCCACGTGAGGGTTTCTCCCCCGCCGCCGCCCGTGTCGTTCGAGCATCCGGCAATGGAGGCGACGACCGCCGCGCCGATCGCCAGGGTGACTACTGCTCTGTAGCGCATGTGTTGCTCCTTTCGTTCGTGAACCGGTCCGCGGACGCTGTGCAGCGGACCATCTTCCCCGTCGGCCCGGGCGTCAGCCCTTGAGTCCGCTGGCGAAACCTTGGATGACCGTGCGTTGCAGCACGAAGTAGACGATCAGGATGGGGGCGATGCTGATGACGAGCCCCGCGAAGACGAGGTTCCACTGCGAGACGTACTGCCCGACGAAGCTGTAGAGGGTGACCGGCACGGTCTGCTGCCCGCTTCCGCTCAGGTACAGCAGCGGCGTGAGGAAGTCGTTCCACACCACGATGACGTTGAGGATCACGACCGTGCCCGTGATCGGCCTGAGGAGTGGGAACACCACCCGCCAGAAGGTGCCGAGCGCACCGGCGCCGTCGATCGCGGCCGCCTCCTCGTACTCGATCGGCAGCGCGCGGAGGAATCCCGTGTAGAGGAAGATCGAGAACGGCATCTGCAGGCCGATGTAGAAGAGGACGAGCGACCACACGGTGCCGAGGAGTCCGAGATCGCGCATCGTCGTGTAGAGCGGGATGAGCGCCAGCTGGAACGGCAGCAGGAGTCCGATGAGGAATCCGAAGTACGCGACCTTCGACCATCGACGACCGACTCGCGCGAGGGGGTAGGCGGCCAGCGCCGACAGCAGCACGAGCACGACGACGCTCACGACCGAGACGACCGTGCTGTTCACGAGCGCGTTCCCGAGGTTGCCCTGCACCCAGGCGTCGGCATAGTTCTGCAGCGTGAACGAGCTCGGTAGTTCGAGCGGGCCGGCCGGGTCGTTGGACTCCCGGAACGAGAGGTTGATCAGCACGTAGGCGGGCACGAAGAACACCACCGCAACGGCGATCATGACCACTTCGAGGATGCCGGTCTTCCACGTGTAGCGCTGGTACATGGCGTTCAGTCCTTGTTCTGTCGGCTGAGGACGAAGTACTGGCCGCTCGAGAGGATCGCGACGAGCACGGTCAGCACGAGCGCGATCGCGATGCCATAGCTGAAGTCGCCGAACTGGAACGCGTTCTTGTAGAGGAGGGTGGACATCGTCTCGGTCGAGCCGCCGGGGCCTCCGCCGGTCATCACCCACACCTGGTCGAACAGCTTCAGGCCGCCGATGATCGAGAGCATGAGGTTGATGGTGATCGAGGGCGCGAGTTCCGGCCGGATGATGCTCCAGAACCGCCGGAAGGGCCCCGCGCCGTCGACATACGACGCCTCGATCACCTCGGTCGAGATGCCCTGCATGTTGGCGAGGAAGATCACCATGGAGTATCCGGCGAACTGCCAGATCACCACGAGGCAGATGGCCCAGATGGCCACTTCGCCGTCGCCGAGCCAGTTCTGCGTGAGCGCGCCGAGGCCGACTCCCTCGAGGAGCGCGTTGATCGCGCCGTTCGGCGAGAAGAGGTTCTGCCAGAGATAGGCCGTTGCCACGGGCGTGATGATCGCCGGGGCGAACAGGAGCACGCGGAGCAGGTTGCGGCTCTTGATCCGGCTGTTCACGCCGAGCGCCAGCAGGAGGCCGACCGCGTTCTGCACGATCGTGATCGTGAAGGCGATGACCAGCGTGCGCCCGATCGCCCCCGCCGCCTTCGGGTCGTTGGCGAGTTGGATGAAGTTGTCGATGCCGACGAAGGCCCGGGTCGGCGAGATGCCGTCCCAGTCGGTGAAGGCGAGGCCGGCGCCCTGGATGCTCGGCCAGAGCACGATGAAGACGTAGAACGCGGCGGCGGGAATGAGGAAGATCCAGAGCTTGGACGTGCCCCGATGCAGTCCGCTTCGGCGCCCGGTGCTCCGTCGCCCCGGTTCGGGCGCAGTGGGGCTTCGTTGTGCGAGCTCGGCCGGCGCTGCGGCAGGAAGGGTTGTCATCGCGGTCTCCGACCTCCTCGTCGTGAATTCAATCGATTAAATTCCACCGATCACTCACCGTAGGGAGGTTGCCCGCATTCGTCAAGACCCAGTCTCGAGCCAGTTTGACGGCGCCTGCACCAGGTGTACTGTCGGTGATCACGCTCCAGGCATGCCCAGCCGCGTCGAATCGGCTCGGATAGTGCGCCCGCCATTGAATCGATTAAGGAGGCGGTCGATTTGACCTCCACCCTCCGCGTGTACGACCTTCGCACCGAGCATCTCACCGAGCCGCTCGGCATCGATGCGCCCGTCCCCCGGTTCTCATGGCGCCTGCGAAGCGATCGGCGTGGCGCAGCGCAGTCCGCCTACCGGATCGTGGTGCACAGCGGCGACCGGGAGGTCTGGGACAGCGGGCGGGTTGAATCGTCGCAGACGTCGGGGATCGAGGTCGGCGCCCGGCTCGCGTCGCGAACCTCGTACCGATGGTCGCTTCAGGTCTTCGACGAGACCTCCTCGCCGGGCGAGCCCGAGACGGCCTCCTTCGAGACCGCCCTGCTGTCGCGCTCGGCGTTCCGCGGGGCCTGGATCGGTCGTGATGTGCACTGGGATGCCCCCGACAATGAACTCGACCCCCCGGTCGACGACGACATCCCGGCGAAGGTCAGGCACATCCCTCCGGCTGCCCACCTCCGGCGCGAGTTCGGCGTGACGACGCCCGTCACCCGTGCACGCGCCTACGCGACGGCGCGCGGCCTCTACACCCTGCACGTCAACGGCCGGCGGGTCGGCGATCACGAGCTCGCGCCCGGCTGGACGGACTACCGCGACCGCATCCTCTACCAGACGTACGACCTCACTCCCCTCGTGCGCGACGGGGAGAACGCGATCGGCATCGTGCTCGCCGACGGCTGGTGGTCGGGTTACGTCGGCTTCGATTCGCGTCGCCAGGGCAAGCACTACGGGACCGCCCCGCAGGCGTGGGCCATGATCGTCCTCGAACACGACGACGGCACAGAGACGGTCATCACGACGGATGCCGCGTGGCGAGAGCGTCGGGGCGCGATCAGGTACACCGACCCCCTCATGGGCGAACACGTGGACGCCCGCCAGGAGCTCCACGGGTGGACGGAGCCCGGCTTCGACGACTCCGCGTGGGCACCTGCTCGTGAGCTCGCCCACGATCACGATCTCCTCGTCGCGCAGGTCGACGAACCGATCCGGGCGACACTGCAGGTGCCCGCCGTCGAGCGGCTCGCGGATCCCGACGGACGCGCTGTCTACGACTTCGGCCAGAATCTCGTCGGTCGGGTACGCATCGAGCTGGGCGCGATGTCCGCGGGCCAGCAGGTGGTCCTGCGCCATGGCGAGGTGCTCGACGACGACGGCCGCCTCTATACGGCGAACCTGCGCACGGCGGAGGCGCGCGACGTCTATGCCTCGGCGGGATCGGCGAGCAACCTCTTCGAACCGACGTTCACCGTGCACGGCTTCCGCTACCTCGAGCTCTCGGGGCTCGACACTCCGCCGGACCCCGGCCAGGTCACCGCCGTCGTGCTCCACAACGACACCCCGTTCGTGGGCGAGATCACGACGTCGAGCGCTGACCTGAACCAGCTCGTGAGCAATATCCGATGGGGTCAGCGTGGAAACTTCGTCGGCGTGCCCACCGACTGCCCGCAGCGCGACGAACGGCTCGGCTGGATGGCGGACGCCCAGGTGTTCCTGCCGACTGCGGCCCTCGGCGCCGACGTCGCTGCCTTCTTCACCCGATGGCTCCGCGATGTCCGCTTCGCGCAGAGCCCCGAAGGATCGTTCCCCGACGTCGCGCCGGTCGTCTCGGAGTTCTTCGCCGACGGGGCGCCGGCCTGGGCCGACGCCGGCGTCATCATTCCGTGGCATCTCTACCGCGTGTACGGCGACCGGCGGCTCCTCGCGGACTCCTTCGAGTCCATGGCCCGCTGGGTGGACTTCGTGGAACGCGAGAACCCCGACCTCCTCTGGCGACGGCGAGTGGGAAACCACTACGGGGATTGGCTGCAGATCGACGCGGTGACACCGCGGCCGGTGCTGGCGACCGCGTACTTCGCACGATCCGCTGAACTCGTGGCACGTGCGGCGAGTGTGCTCGGCCACGACCTGCAGGCGGCGCGCTACGGCGAGCTCGCCCGCCGGGTGCGCACGTCGTTCGTCGAGGCGTTCGTCGACGACGATGCCCGGATCGAGGGCGACACCCAGACCGCCTACCTCCTGGGGCTCGCGTTCGAACTCCTCCCCGAGCGGCTCCGCGCACGGGCGGCCGATCATCTCGTGCGCACGATCGAGGCGAATGATGGGCTGCTCACCACCGGGTTCGTCGGCGTCTCGCTGCTCTGCCCCGTGCTGAGCGAGATCGGTCGCAGCGATCTCGCCTATGCGCTCGTCGAGACCGACCGCTATCCGTCGTGGCTGTACTCGGTGCGTCACGGCGCGACGACGATCTGGGAGCGATGGGACGGATGGACCGAGCACGCCGGTTTCCAGTCGGCCGAGATGAACTCGTTCAATCACTACTCGCTCGGTTCCGTCGGCGAATGGCTCGTGCGGTTCGTGGCCGGAATCGACCAGACGCCGGAGTCCGTCGGATACGAGCAGCTCCGCATCGCCCCGCAGATCGGCGGTTCACTCACCCGTGTGGCGGCGCGCTACGAGACACCGCGCGGACTCGTCATGACCGAGTGGTCGATCGAGGGTGATGACGTCGAGGTCGCGGCGTCCGTGCCGCCCGGCACGACGGCGCGGGTCTCACTCGCTTCCCGCGACGTGCTGGAGTCCGCCGGGACGCTCGAGGAGACGACGGGGATCAGCGAGATCGTTGTCGGTGATGGACTGACCGAGTTCACGATCGTCTCGGGCGACTACCGTTTCCGGTTCCCACGCGCCGCCGAGTAACACCCGCCCGCCCACCCGCACCTCCCAGACGACCTCGAGCCCCGGCATCCGCTCTGGAAGGATTGACCCATGACCGACGCCCCGCTCATCGTCTCCGTGCCCGGCAACACGCTTCGCGACGCACTCGGCACTCCGCCCGACCGCGTCGAGGTCGTCGTGTGGGACATGGCGTCCGCGCCGCCCGCGGCGCACCTCGACGTCGTCGTGCCGCCGTACATGGGAACCGCTGCGCTCCTCGGCGCCCTCGCCGACGTCACCACGCGGCTCGTGCAGTCGCAGTCCATCGGGTACGACCACGTGCTGGGGGCGCTCCCGCCCGGACACGTCTTCGCGAACGCCGCGAGCGTGCACGAGACGTCGACCGCCGAGCTCACCCTCGCGCTCGTGCTCGCGTCGCAGCGCGGTATCCCCGAGTTCGTGCGGGCGGCATCCGAGGGGCGCTGGGCGCCCGAGCAGCGCGAGAGCCTCGCCGACCGGCGGGTGCTGCTGCTCGGCTACGGCGGTGTCGGCCGTGCGATCGAGGCCCGGCTCGCGCCGTTCGAGGTCGAGATCGTGCGCGTCGCGAGCCGTGCGCGCCACGACGAAGCCGGCGCCATCCACGGCCTCGACGAGCTGCCGGCACTGCTGCCGACCGCCGACATCGTCATCGTCGGAGTACCGCTCACGGATGCCACGACCGGCCTCGTCGACGATGCCTTCCTCTCGGCGCTGCCCGACGGAGCCCTGCTCGTGAACATCGCACGCGGCAAGGTCGCCGACACCGCGGCGATCCTCGACCACGCCACACGCGGCCGGCTCCGCTTCGCGCTCGACGTCACCGACCCCGAGCCGCTTCCCGACGGGCACCCGCTCTTCGCCCTGCCGAACGTGCTCATCTCGCCGCACGTCGGCGGCGCGTCGACCGCGATGATGCCCCGCATGGCGAAGCTCCTGCGAACGCAGATCGAACGGATGCTGCGCGGCGAGGAGCCGCTCAACGTCGTGCTTCGCAGCTGAGCACCGGGTTTCGACAGGCTCAACCCACACACAACGCGAGGACCTCGATGACCCGCTTCGACCATGCATTCGACTGGGCTCGCCGCCACGTCGAGCACGGCCCATATCCCACTGCGGTGCTCGGCATCGCGACGGCCGACGGGGTCGTGGCACTCGACGCGTTCGGCACCGAGCGGGGGCGCGCGGCATCCGTCGACGACCACTATCCGCTGTTCTCGATCACGAAGCCGATCGTGGGACTCGCCGCGCTGCACCTCATCGAACAGGGGCGCCTCACACCCGAGACCCCGCTCGACCGGGCGATCTCGGGTTTCGGCGCCGACCGCGACGACATCGTGCAGCTGCGGCACCTCGTGAGCCACGCGTCGGGCATCGTCGAGCCGCCGATGGACGCCCCCGGCCTGCGAGAGTTGCTGCTCGTGCCGGGGCGCGACTTCGCGGCGGGCACCGTCTCGCGCTACTCGACGATCGCGTTCGAGGGCATCGCCGCGCTCATCGAGCACGCGGGTGGGGTGGCGTTCGAGCGCGCGATCTCGGCCACGGCCGAGCGCGCGGATGCCGCGGGGCTCACCTTCGACGCCGAGGCGACCCCGCACGAGGTCATCGACGCCGCCGACCAGGGCGTCGACTACGAGCGCTTCGCGACGCTGCGGCATCCGGGCGCCGGACTCCTCGGACGCGCCGTCGACCTGCTCGCGATCGGAACCGCGCTGCTGCGGAACGACGGATCCCTCGTGGCACCCGTCACGTACGACGCGATGCTCACCCCGCTCACCGGCGGCATCCCGAAGCTCGAGCCATACGTCGCCTCGCGCGGGCAGGACTGGGGCTTCACGTGGAACCTCCGCCACTCGGCACCGGGCCTGCTCGCCCGCGACACGTTCGGGCACGGCGGCTGGGCCGGCACGGAGTTCTGGATCACGCCGTCGGCCGGAGTCTGCTTCGTGCTGCTCACGAACATCGCGGCGCCGGGCCGTCTCGGGATCGACACCGACGAGCTGCACAACGCGGTCGCCGCGGCGGCTCTCTGAGCCAGCCACGCAGTCCGCACGCAGACGCTGGTTGAAGCCCTCAGCGTTTCCGTTCGCTGATCTCCTTTCCGGCAGCCAACCGGGTGACGTTCCATTCGAACGTGTCGCGAAGCCCTTCGGAAACACCGCCCGGCACTTGGACCTCGTTCAGTGCACCCTCGAATCGTCTGAGAGCGTCGGCAATCGTCGCCTCGATCGCTGATCGGCTGAACACGCCCCAAGACCGGGCCTCCGCCGCAAGTCGGTCGACACTGACCTTCCGGTGGTCGAACTCACCGTCGATCGCGAACGCCATCGTCCAGTCGATCCGGCCGTCCTGGTGCAGGTTGGGGACCGCGTCATACAAATCGGTGAGCCGATCTTCGCCTGGCAGGTGCAGGACACCCACGTTCTTCGCGTGGCCGTCGTTGTCGCCGACCAGGACCCTGAACATCAACTGCCGCAACCAGGTGTGCAACACGACCTCGTCACCGAGACTGGCGACCATCTCCGCAATCCGGTACGCACTCGGACGCTCGGCGCTGTTCGGACGCCTCCGGTCTTGGAACTTCACCTCGTCATCGGTCCAGTCCAGGCCGAGCGCCTGGGCAGTGTCTTCTTGATGGATGAGGCCGACGGTATCGCCGGCGACGACGCGGTCGAACCGTTCGATCGCGAGATAGCGGGTCGGACCGACGTCGAGCAATTCGCTTTGGAAATCGGCGAGACCTGCGTGACGCGCGAGCTGGTGGCTGTAGAACTCGTCGTTGACCTTGTGGGGTCGGGATGCCAGCTGTGGTTTCAAGATGTGCGTCGAGTGCGCCCGGCCATGCGGCAGCAGCCAGCCGCTGTCCCCGATCTTCGCCACGAGGAGCTTCGGCTGAAACCCTTGGAGCATCGAACGGCTGTCGTCGCGGATGCCCTGGTCGTGCTCATCAACGGACTTCTTCAACAACCGACGGAGCTCCGCATCCGTCAGTTCTTCGTATGCCGGGTTGCGCCGCTGCGGTTCGTCCGGCAACCGGAATGTGAGTGCTCCAGCGAGCGAGCCGCCGAACTCGCGGAGGATTCCGAACAGGTCGTGTTCGTGAATACCTCGCTCGGCAGCCATCGCCTTCCGCTGGTTGCCCTCCGGGGCGTATCCGCCGAGAAACCTCGATACGAGGCGATCGTCGGGCGCCCGGCTGGGAATCGCCGCGAAGCTCTCCGTGAGTCGCACGGATCCCGGCTCGAACTCATCAGTCCAGGTGAACCGGATGAACTCGCGGGTTCGTCGCGTCGCTCTCGACACGATGGCGATCGGAGAGTCGTGGAGGTAGACCTCCAGCAAGTCAGGCATCGAGCATGTCCCGGCGAACTGGCGCCTCGAAGCTGACGGTGACACGGACGCCGAGCTTGCGCAGCACGCGGAAGAGGCGAGTCGCGTACGTCGTGGGCTTCCCGCTTTCGAGTTCTCCGAGGTAGTAGCGCGAGAAGCCGAGCGATGAGGCGAGCTCATCCTGGGTGACCGAGCGCGCTTCACGGGCTGCGCGGAGAGCTTGGCCGAGATCGGCCGGTTTGCGGATTTCAATCGTCGGCATGGCGCCTTCCTCATGTTGGAGTTTCCACACATCGAACAATGTGACCATATCACCACATTTGCGTTGTGTGCAGTTTTTCTCACATCGGCGCTTTGTGCCGAAATCCCCACATATGACCGGTCCCTGCGATGGTCGGCAACTGGCGGGCCTACCATCGAGAGGAACCACACCCTCGACGAAAGGTCCATATGGCCGTCACGGCTGAACCTCGGGTCGCGCTCTACTTCGACTTCGACAACATCGTCATCTCACGCTACGACCAACTGCACGGCGACAGCGCGTATCGCAAGGACACGTCGCGCGGCAAGACGCCGGCCGCCGGAACGCAGACGGCGTCCAAGCTCAGCGAAGCCACCGTCGACGTCGACGCCGTGCTCGACTTCGCCGCCACCTTCGGCACCATCGCGATCGCACGCGCCTACGCCGACTGGTCGACCCCAGTGAACGCGAGCTACCGCGGCCAGCTCATCAACCGCGCCGTCGACCTCGTGCAGTTGTTCCCGCTGTCGGCGACGAAGAACGGCGCCGACATCCGCCTCTCCGTCGACGCTGTAGAAGACATGTTCCGCATCGACGACCTCTCGCACATCGTCATCGTCGCGGGCGACTCCGACTACGTCGCGCTCGCGCAGAAGGCCAAGCGCCTCGGCCGTTACGTCGTCGGCATCGGCGTGGCCGGCGGCACGAGCCGTGCGCTCACCGCGGCCTGCGACGAGTACGCCGACTACGACGCGCTGCTGGCAACGGATGCCGCAGTGAGCGACGACGAGGCGACGGTTGCCGCGGCGCCGCCAGCCCGCGGTCGCGGCGCGGGTCCTGCCGCAGCGGCACCCGAACCCGCTCCCGAACCGGCCGCTGAACCTGCCGCCGAACCGGCACCCTCCCGTCGTCGACGGGCTTCGACGAAGAAGGCCACGGATGCGGCATCCGCAGATGTCGTCGTCGACGGCGGTGCGCCGAGCACACCCGAGGAGCCCGCGGCGCCCTCGGTGCCCTCCACGTCGGTGACGTTCGTGGCTCCCGTGGAGCAGTTCGGGGCGGGCGACGACGACGAGGCCCCATCGGGCAGCCCCCGCAATCCGGGTCGCCTCCTGCTGAAGGCACTCGAGCTCATGCGTGCGAAGAACGACGAGGAGTGGCAGACGATGCGCGCAGTGAAGAACCAGATGCTGCGCATGGACCCAACGTTCCAGGAGCGCCGGCTCGGCTTCGCCTCGTTCACCGACTTCCTGAAGTCACGCGGCGGCGTGGTCGAGCTCGACGAGGCCGGCGGCAACCGCGTGCGAATCCGCCCGAAGAAGGGCTGACGCCCGGCTGAGTGCGGCTGCCCTGGCGGTGGCGACGGTGAGTAGGTCGCCGCCCGTGATGATTAGGCTGACCGGATGATCATCAACTTCGCCGCCGAACTCGCCGCTGTCACGGACCACTGGACGCCACGTGTCGTCGGCCAGGTCAACAACGAGTACGTCAAGGTTGCGAAGTTGTTCGGCGAACTCATGTGGCACGACCACGCGGATGAAGACGAGCTCTTTCTCGTCGTCTACGGGCGGCTCGTGATTCAACTTGAAGATCGCGATGACGTGGTACTGAACCCCGGCGAAGCATTCGTCGTTCCAAGAGGAGTGCGCCACAACCCGGTTGCGAAGGAGGAGTGCGGCATCGTGCTCGTCGAGACCGTGACGACGAAGCACACGGGCGACGAAGCCAGCGACCGCAGCGTTCCGCTTGACCGGCAGCTGGACCGATTCGCGGTGCGCGCGCAGGTGGAACCGACCGACTGACCCAAACGCAACGCGAGGCGGGGCGGGTGCCCATCTGCAGCACCCACCCGCCTCGACGCGGTTCAGCGATCGTCGTGGAGCAACTGCACCTCGGCGATGTTGACTCGCCCGCCGTGCTCGTCGAGCACGCGGAGCCGTTCGACGTGCGCCTCGGCCGGCAGCGGGAAGCTGTACCACTGATCGGCGGCGACGCCGGTGAAGGTGACGAGCGTCTGCCACGTCGCTCCGTCATCGTTCGAGCCCTGGAGCACGGTCCCGTTCGCACGCGGGAGCTGCGACGCTCGCGGCCGCATCCGCACGACGTCGAACGTGAATGTCGTCTCGTCAGTCGGCACGACAGTCACCCAGCCGTTGGCCACGGTGGTGTCAGGGTAAGTCGTCAGGTCGCCGTCGAACATGCGCCATCCGTTGTCCTGCGTCGTTCCCGAAGTGCCCGGCCATGGCACCGTGGAGGCGTCGACCCACTCCCGCCGGATCTCGAGGGAGCTCACGTGGGTGTTCCAGAGCGCGAGCGACGATCCGTCGGTGGTCTCGATGACCGTCGCACCCTGGTCTCCGGCCGCGGTGCGATAGTCGGCCGCGAACACGAGGTTCCTCCCGTAGTCGACGTCGTCGGGCAGCACGAGCTCGGCGGTCCACGTGAGCCCGTCGCTCGACGAGGCCGTGGCCGGGCGTCCCTCGATCGTCGCATCGACGCCGGCGAGCGGCTGGTCGGCGACCAGTGTCAGCGTGACCGTGTCGCCGTTCACCGCCTTCCCCGTCTCGGCGTTCGTCGACGTGAGCGCGGCTGAAGCGATCGCGTCGACCATCTCGTGGCGTTCGCCGTGGAGGCGGATCTCGCTGAACGACGAGATCCCGGGATACACGGGGTCGGTCGGCACCCCCGGGTGGTCGACCTGCACCTTGAGGTACCGCCAGGTCGAGTCCTGCAGCTCGGCGATGACCGGGATCGTCTCGATCGCGAAGTTCTGCGCGGTCGTGTCGGTGGTCTCCCGCGACGTCAGCAGGGTCCAGGTGCGGCCGTCGTTGGAACCGTAGACGTTGGCGCCCTGCGAGCGGTTGGCGAAGTTGTACCGTGCCTGGAGTCCGATCGCGTCAGCCGACACCCGGAACCCGGCGCCGAAGTCGAACGTGAAGGGTGCACGCAGGTCGCCGGTCGTCGTGTTGAAGTCGCCGTCGACGAGGTTCGAGACGTTGGCCGCCGACAGGGTCGAGGTGACGAGTCCGCGATAGTCGAACGAGCCATCGTCGGCCAGGCGCGGGGTGAGCAGTTGCAGCGCAGCCACGGCCTCCTGCAGCGCAGCGAGTCCGGTGAGGAAGGTCCCGTCGTCTGCGGTGTCAACGGATGCCTCTGCGCTCGCGCGCACCTGCTGGAACTCGGCGAGCGAATCCGACACGTATCGCTCACCGGGATCGAATCCGGCGAGGGCCGCCTCGAGCGCCGCCTGCCGGGTGGCGGCGACCTCGACCTCGACCTCGAGCGTGCTGGTGACCTCGCCGTTCGACGCCGCGAGCGTGAACCGGTGGTTGCCGACCTGCTTCTTGGAGGGCGTCCAGGTCAGGCGACCGGATGCGGCATCCACGCTCCCCCCTTCAGGAAGCCCGAATGCCTCGTACTCGAGCGTCGCGCCCTTCGGATCCGTCGCAGCGAGATCACGAGCGGATTCGGCGCCCGCGACACCGATGAGCCTGGTCGCCGAGCCCTGTGGGAACGCCGGGATGTCGAGCTTGGTCTTCGCCTCGAGCTCGACGTGGTCGAGGTCGACGTTGACTTTGCCGGATCCCTTCGCCGTGTAGTACGCCAGGTTGTCGCCCAACGTGCTGCCGGGCAGCACCTTCGTGTCGACGTCGTAGGTGATGTAGCGCCACTCGCCATGCGTGTCGGGCAGCGGCAGTGAGTGATACGGCGCGAGCTCAGGGCGCTTGCGGATCTCGAGCGTCGCGGGCCCGTCGGTGCGGACCCTCACGCCGACCGGGCTGTAGCCGGTGCGGCCGACGTACATGAGCGTGCGCACGGCGACTGTGCTTCCGGCCTTCGAGGCCTTCAACCGCGCGAACGTGGTGTCGCCGTCGGTGAGCACCTTCGTGGTGCCGTCGATGTGCACGCCGCGCTGCTCGAGTTGCACCTTCGGGTCAGTCGGAGCCGGCGGCGTCGTGCCGGCGATCTCCTCGGGCAGGGAGAGCCAGTAGTCGGGCGCGTAGTCGGGGTTCGGATCCCAGAAGTTGTACAGGCTGGCACCCCAGTAGAAGATCGGGCCGTCGGCCTGCTTATGCCACTGTTCGAGGTTCGGTGCCTCCTTCTCGAGGTCGCGCCCGAGGTCGTAGCGGTAGACGTGGTACATCTCATCGATCGAGTTGAACAGCCGGCCGCGGTATGCCTCCGAGAGCACGCCCGCGCCGCCCGTCGTATCGATCCACGGGATCTCGTGTCCGAGCATGTACCCGACGAACGCATTCGCGCCGTCGAGGAGCCGGTCGCCCAGGAACGCATACGGCGACACCGCGTCATCCGCTGTGGAGCGGGTACCGGTGACCGGATCGACCTTGGTGCCCTGCACCGTGAGGATGCGCGCCATGACGCCGAGCGTGTTGACGTCGTCCCAGCCGTGTGCCTGGTCGCGCCCCATCTCCTGGTGCTGGACGAAGCTGTACCCGTACGGATTCAGCGGATCGTGCTTGTCGATGAGCGGATAGATCGCGGCGATCGCGCCGTTCTGCTCGGGCCGCGTCGTCGTCGAGTTGACGGTGAACCATTCGACGCCCTCGTCGTAGCGTTCCCGGTTGTCGGTGAAGATGTACCCCGACATGGCTCCGATGAGCGGGTAGATGTGCTGGTTGAGGTACCGCCAGTTCGTGTGCAGGAAGGTCTCGGTCATCGGCACGATGAGGTTGTCGGTCAGCTTCGCGGTGTCCGAATCGTGCCAGGCGAGGTCGTATGCCGTGTAGCCGTCGGCGACGGTCGAGTAGCGGAAGATCTCGGCGGCCATGAGGAGCCGCTGCAGCGGCACGCCCGAGTGGATGTGGGCGTCGGGGTAGTACGCGTAGGCGGCGGGATCCATGTTCGACCAGATCCGGATGATGCGCATGCCGTTCTCGCGATGCACCGGGTCGCCCGTGATCACGTAGAGCACCGCTTGCGTGTATGCGCCCCACGCGTCCTGGATCAGCCTCGACTGCACCGCCTGCGAGTTGAAGGCCGTCCCCGCGGGCTGGTCGAGCACCGCGGACTGGTTCGCCGAACGCAGGGTCGTCGACGCGTACTTCGTCGCGACCATCGCGCCGTAGTACGTCGCCCAGGGCTCGGCGCCCTCCTGCACGTGCTCGCGTGCCCGGAGGAGGTTCTCGGCGCTCACCCCGATTCCTGGGTGCGTGAAGCCGTCGTCGCTCGTGCTCTCGTCGAACGACACCTCCACGTGCTTCGGCGGTTCATCGGCGGCCAGCGCGGGCACCGGGGTCGCCACCAGCGCGAACGCGGCCGCGATCGCCGCGAGGCTCAGCCGCCTCCGCCGGATCCACTCGAACGGACGTTGCATCACGGGACTCCTTCGTCGTTCGGATGGGATACACGACTCGCCGCTGGGGCAAGGTTGGTTGGATAGCGTTGTCCACTATGGAGCGAAGCGAGCCGGGCTGTCAAGCATTGCGAGCGGCGGCTTGGTAATCGATATCCGCGCGAACGCGAGCCCCTATGCGACTCCGATCAACTCGCGAGGCATCTGCACCGAATATCCCGGCCGAGTACCGACCGATGCATGGGACCTTGGGACGCGATATGTCAACGCCCGCGACGCCCGCGAGCGCGCCCAGCACGGACGGCACTACACGCCACGAGAACGACGCGGATGAGCGCCTCCCACTCACTCTCACGCCGTGAGTGTCCGGCACAAGTCGCGTCTCCAGTCAGGCGAGCAACATGGCATGCACTGCCACGACGACGACGCGATCCACGTGGCGGATTATTCGACCAATTCCAAGGTTGGCTCCTGCGAGTGAACCTCAAGTCGTCCGAAATCCCCAGCAATTACGTATGCTCCGTCGCTCACTTCGAACACGTCGAACGAGCCGAAGTCTGACTCTCCCATAGCGTCCACGGCGGGTAGCGCAGGCGGTTCCGTCCAGGACAAGGCTCTAATCTTCTCGAAGAGGATCCGCCCGCGGCGGTAACAGTACTGCTCACCTTCTACAGGTGGCTGATAAGAGGGATGAGTCTCGCGCAGAACAACGTCCACCGTGAAAGTAAGACTGTCCACCTCTTGCGCTATTCCGAGCACCCAGCTGTCCTCGAGGTAGACATCCTCGAATCCCGGGAGAGTCCAGTAGCTGCGCATGTGATCACCAGTCCCACTCGATTGGCGTGTGATTGCCGGGGCTGCGACACCGAGCCCGACTCACTCCGCAGTCGCACATTTCGCCCGATGGTGAAGACCCGTCGATCGGAGCGATTCCCACTCGTGGCATGAGATGCCGTCTCACCGCGACCACGGTGCCGACGTCCGCGACCACGTAGGCCTCGACCTCGGCAGCAATCATCCGCTCCTGCTCACCGACGGCATTGCGACATCACTAGGCCGTGTTGCTAAACACGGTTTGAGGGCTGGCGGGCGAGTTCTTGATGGGTGTCGCGTGATGTGATTTCGGGTACGGAGCGGACCGACGCTACACACCCGTTGACTCTGCTTCCGCGATCTGCTGAGCAAAGATCGCGACAGCGTCGGGATTCTCGCCCACGAGAGCCGAGAAGTGGTCCGGGTCATCGACAAGTTCTCGGTACCCCCACAGTCCCCTGGCAACAGGTCACCCGCGACCACCCAACGGCCCAGCTCGGGGACCCAGAACGGGTGCCCGTCCGTCGCGACCACCGCACCTGCGTCGTCCCCGCCCTGACCAGCGATCGTGATCGTCGTGAGGTCCTTCTCCCCATCACCGGTGATCAACGCCGTCACCGGCCGCGGTCCGCTCTCCCCGGTCTCGGGATCGGTCGCGAGGACCTGAGCCCGCGGTCCACACTGCGCGCATTGGACTTGACGAGTCACCACGGCCGGTACTCGCTTAGCAGGGCGCTACCGGCTCGAGAATCGTTGTCAGCAGCTCGAGGCGGGTTCGATCTACCGCGCGATCTTCGAGCATCGTGATCGCAGCCTCAACGGCTTCCACGGCTGCAGCCAGCTCGGCGTCGTCGAGCGCCGCTCGCTCCGCGTCGGCCTGTCGTTCGCTGCCGACGTCAGAGAGGCCGAACAGTCGGGCAGATACTGCTTGGAACATTGGCTCAAGTAGGTACCAGGCGGAGTCCGACGGGTCGAATTCGCCGAGCGCGCTACGCAGTGCGGTGTCGACGCAGATCCAGCAGTCTTGGGCAGCGGTGAACATCTCTGCGTCGGTCGGCTCAGACGGAGTTTCAGCCTCAACAGCCTCAAGCGCACCCGGATCAACCGTCGCCGTGCTATCAACAGCAAACTGCACCGCAAGGTCAATTGCTTGATCGAGGACAGCAGTAGCCGGAACCCGTCCTACCGCCTGGCACCAGGAAATGTAGCTGCTGATGAGTGCTCACCCGGCAGCGGCGTACAACCCGACTTGGGCAGGCAACGTCAATAGACGGATTCGGTCTGCGATATGTTCAGCGACCTGCTCAAAGGGACTCATTCGACTAGAACACCTCGCTCGAGAAGCTGAAGGGCACAGTTAATGATTCAACTTGTTTTCGTGAGTGCCGCGCCGACCGCAGTGCTCGCTCGCCGCACGATTGGAGCTTGTCCACGCTGGGTCGATCAGGCGCATCCGCGCGCATGTCGAATCACCTCGTCCGGCGAGCACCGGAGGAGATCCCGTCCCACTGAGCCTCGGTCAAGACGGCATCGCGAGCCCTCGAAGATTGGCCCGCGATCCTTGTCGCGGGACCGAGAACACCCCTAGTCAGCTTGTCGGAAGACGAGCCTGCCACCCGGACGGCCGATTAGACCTTCGCCTGAGCGTAGCCCGATTCTCGCAAGACGCTATCTAGCGCATCACGCAAGGCATGGCGCCCAATGATCCCGCCGTTGGACCAGAATGGGGCCGCTGGTCCGCCCACCTCGAGCGCAATCGGAATCTCAGCGAATGCATATTCAGTCGTGATCACCAAGCTCACGGCAGGGCCGAACTGCTTCAGCGCTGTCACGACGACTTCGCGACGCGGCCAGCTGCCGATCACGCGGCCCGAGTAGTGGAAAAGGACGATCGATGACTCCGTGATGACGAGGAACTGTCGCGAAAACGGCGTAGCGCCGACGACAAAGAGGCGGATCCCAAGGCGCGATGCCATGCTTCCGAAGCGCCGGTACATGACCGGAACAACCCACAAGAAGATTACGAAAACCCCGAAGCTTCCGGCCAGGACAATTGCCGGCATCGGGACCCCGGCGAAGGAGGCGACGTTACCATCCGAGGAAACCAGCATGACTGTGATGGTGATAAAGAGAACGCAGAACATCGACCAGAGCACGGCTGAAACAGTTGATGAGCGTACACGCCCAGGGCGAAACAGGCGCTCCGGTCCAACCTCATAGCGCGCTGCCACGACTACTTCGCCGCTGCCAGATCCACGGATGAGGTCGCGAAGTACAGCTTCGTTCAACACGTTTCGCCTATCCGACATGAGGCTCCGCCTCCAAGTCCGAATCCACCGCCAGAAAAACCGGCTCCATATCCGACCTGGGCCAGGACCACAATCATCCAAACATCCTCGCCATCCGGGCCGACTCCGTACGCGTAGACGCCCTTTCCTCCAAACCCTTGGGAATAGCTGCCTTCAGCCGACCACATTAGCGAGTCAAGTTGTTCAGCCGTACGGGCGTTCGTGTAGCCAAACCCAGCTCCGGCCTCTGCTGCGAGTTTCGTGCTCGGCCCAAGCCCAAAGTCCACCCCTCCGACAGCCACTCGCGAGCCATCGGGCATGACAACGTTGCACACGCTCGCGCCCATTGCGACCACCACCGAGCTGCCCCCTGCAGCAGCGCATGTAACGAGCCCAACGTTGACGCCGGCGTGACATTTATTGAAGCTGAATGAGTCGCATGCGAGAGGATCGAGAGGATCGTCGAGCTCGCTGTAGTTCGTTCCTTCGCCGCACGCGCCTCGATTGAAGCTCATCTGGCCACCGCAACTCGGCAGCCCACCGCCCAGGTTGATGCTGTTGTCGTCATCTGACGCCGACTCACGAACCGGCGGATCTACCGTGACATCCGGCACGACGTCCATCTCGAGTCCTCGTGCGTGTTTGTAGGCGTTGGTGATCCGCGCTTGGTCCGCGGGGGAATCGGACGCTACGTCTGTGACGCGCAGTCCGGTTGCGTCGGAGCGCGTGACGGGGTTGCTATTGGCGTACGCGTAAGCATTCCACTGTTGCGGGTCCGCGAGGTCGAGGAGCGGGTCGACGCTGATGAAGGCACCGACAGCCTCATCGAAGTAGCGCGCACCCACCTGCGTGAGCCCAGTGGTTCCGTCGCGGGTCTTCCCGAGAAACTGGCTATCGCCAGGCACGGTGGCGGCATCCGATGCGCCGCGGGTGGCGCCGAACGGATCGGTGTAGAGGCGTTTGATCGCGGTCTTGGCGGGGTGGCCGCCGTTCGGGATGGCCGCGATCGGGGTGCCATGATGATCGGCGACCAGGGAGGTGACGCCGTTGCCGAGGCCGCGGTCGGTGCGGATCGCGACGCTCTTGCCCGCGAACGAGTAGTACCGGGTGGCCTTGACCGCCCTGTTGGCCGCAATGTGGATCTCTTGCCCGCCGGCGTACACGGTGGTGCCGCTCGAATCGGTGCGGACGATCCGGTTCCCGTCGGCGTCGTACACGTTCGACGTGTCGCCGGCGGTGGTGAGCTCGCCTTCGGCATCCCACGTGTATCGCCCGGTCTGGCCCGAGACCTCGACGGTGGTGCGATTCCCGGCCGCGTCGTAGCCGTACTTGATCGGCAGCCCAGCCATGGTCGCAGTCGTGACCGCGTGCGGGCCCGCTGTGCCGGCACCGTGCGCATAGGTGGTCGTGATCGCGGTGCCGTCGGCGGCGGTCGCGGTCTGCTTGGTGCGGTTGCCGAGGACGTCGTAGGTGTAGTTCGTCCAGTACGGTGCCGCACCGCCCATCGCACCCGCGGATGGTGCTTGCGCGCAGTCCCCGTTGCCGGGTGTCCACGCGGTTTGCAGGTGCGCGAGGCCGTCGTAGTTGAAGCACTGGCTGTCCTGGAACGCTGCACCGGACAGCGGCGCATTCGTCGGGGTGTCTTTGATGCTGGTGACGTTCCCGGCCGGGTCGTAGGTGTAGCTGAGGTCGAGTTCGGTGCCGTTGATGCGTTCGCGGTCGAGGCTGATCCCGGCCGATCGTTTCGTGCCGTCCTCATACCGGTACGACACGACCGCCCCGTACGTGTTCCCGAGGTCTGCGAGCAGCGGGCGGCCGTCGGCGGCGAATCGGGACGCGGCGACGTAGGTGCCCCACCCGAAGCCGCCGCTCATCCAGGACGGCATCGACGAAGCGGTGTCGTAGATCGTGGTGACCTTCTCCGCGCCGAGGATCGTCTTGCCATCCGCGGACGTGTCGGCTGCCACAACGGCGGGGTAGGTGACGGCCGCGGTCTGCCCGTCGACGGTGTACGCGTGCTTCGTGCTGAGCGTCCGGGTCTGTAGGTTCGTGAACGCGCCCGTGTTCGGCAGCACGAGGGAAGTCTGGGTGGGCCGGTACGCGGCGTCCCAGGCATCCGTGCGGGTGACGTACGCCTGCCCGCCCACGTACCGGGTGGCTGAGGTGAGCACACCCTTGAGGACCGTGTCGTACTGCCATTCCGCGCGGACGGTGCCGGTCGGGGAGCCGTCGCGGACACTGGTGGTGCGACCGAGCGCATCGTAGGTGTACCCGAGGGTCTGGCCGTTGCCATTCGTGCGGGTGAGCACGCGGCCGAGCACGTCATACGTCGTGGACGAGTCGCCCGCGTCGGGATCAGATGCGGTGATCTGCCGGCCGGCCCAGTCGTAGCCGTACGCCCACTCGTTGAGATCGGGGTCGACCATGCCTGACAGTCGCCCGGCCGCGTCGTACGTGTATTTGGTTGTGGTTGTGGTCGGAGTCCTGCTGGCGGGGTCCTCGAGTGCCAACACTTCGGCGACGGTGTCGGCCTCGGATTTCTCGTCAGGATCGCGCACGTATTGGGTCAACTCGACGGTGCGGCCGCGGGCGTCAACGGTGGTCTTGGTCGGCGTTCCGCCCATGGGCGGGATCTGCAGTGTCTTCGCGCCGTCGTAGTGGGTGATGGTGCGCCACTTCTCGTTGGCGGGGTCGGAGTCGGTGTGCACCCAGAAGATCTGCGCGGTCTGCCGGCCTGCGTCGTCGTATTCGAACGTTGTGTGCCCGGACGTGTCAGCGGGCGGTGTCTCCGGGGTAGCGGACACGCCGCCCTGCACCCACCAGGGCTCGGTTTGCTTCACGATGCGGCCGGTGGAGTCGTAGATGGTGTGCGCCACCATCCGGCCCTGGTCGGATGTTCCGGTGCCTCGCCCTTCTTGCTGGGTCTGGAACGGGCGCATGAGTGCGTCATAGAGGACGGCGCTGGCGTGTTGGCGCTTCCCGTCCGCGGAGATCGTCTTGGTGACGACCGCGTTCAGCCCGTTCGGCTGGACGGTGTACTCGTACTGTACGGATGGGAACTGCGCGTTCACGTGCTGCGGGTAGATGACCTTATGCAATCGGCCCAGGGCGTCGTACACCCCCGTGGTCGTGCGCCCATTCGCGTCGGTCGAGGAGACGGGGACGCCGAGGATCGGGTCGAATCCGGTCGTCGTGACGTGCCCGAGGGGGTTGGTCGTGGTGGTCTCCGCGACCAACCCACCCGCCGAGGGGGTGTACCCGATGGTGGTGGTCTTACCGGCAGCGTCGGTGTTCTCGGTGACCCGGCCGCGGGTGTCGTACTTCACGGTCGATGTCTGGATGAATCCATCACCGTCCTGCGGGTCGATGGTCTCGACCTTGGTCGGCCGACCGGATGCGTCGTACGTGAGCTTGGACGCGGACACCACATCGGCCGGCCGCTGCGGTAGCTGGTCGCATGCCTTCGCGACCGTCTCGAGCACGGACGGCAATGCAACAAGGTGCTTCCCGGCGAGGTCGTCATCGGTTTCGTGCGCGTAGGTGGTCGTCGTGCACAGGTTGTCCGACGCGGTCTCGATGTCGCCGCGGTCGTCGACCGTGGTCGGCTGACTGAACGCGTTGAACGTCGTCGTGGTCTTGGTGTGGTGCACTGCCGATGTCCCGGCCGCGTTGTAGGTGACCGCGTCGACGGTCTGCGACGGGATGCGGGTCGCAGTGTAGGCGGCGTCCTGTGCGCTGGTCGCAACGGTGACCGGATTGCCGAACGTGCTCACCGTTTCGGAGACCTTGATAGTCCCGTTGAGCTCGGTGGAAGTGAATACCTCGCCCGCGAGGCGGTCGACGTCTGTGACGGTGCCGACACCGCTGATCGGGGCGGTCAGGGATTCTCCGGTCCCGCGGTAGTAGGTGGTGACGGATTTGGTCTGCTGGGCGCCGGAGTTCCCGGTGATCGTGGTGATCTGCTTCGCACCGCGGAACTCGGAATAGGTCTTGTCGGCGTCCTCGATCAGCGGAGTGTCCGGTTTCACCCATTTCCATGCGGCGTCCGTGTAGTCGTACCGGGTGGTCACGGCCAATGACCCGGTGATCAGCTCGGGGCCAGACGGTTCGAGGTTGGTGTGTCCCTCGACGACGGTGTCGACCACGTACTTGTAGAAGTAGTCAGTGTGCGGGTCTCCGTCGTTCGACTTCACTGGGAAGCAGAGGTCCGTGTTCGCCGCAGGGTCCGCGGTCAGCCCCTCCACGCAGCGGGTCGTGTAATTCACGCTGAGGCGCCCGCCGGACTCGGTCCGCACGCTCGTCACCCGATGCCGGTAGAGCGCGTCTGCGCCAGTGTCGGCGGCCTGGACTCGGTTCTTCAACGCCGTGTAATCGAATTTCACCGCAGGCAATGCCACATCGTCCTTGGAGCCGGCTTGACCAGTGTGGGCGACCGCCTCCAGGCGGAGCATGATGCCGGTCGCGTACTCCAACCCGATCCCGTCGCCCTGCGGCACGAACCGCTGCGACAATGCCCACGAGTCGACCGGCTGGAAGTCCGAGCCGACGTTCGCATAGGTGGTGATCTTCGCCAACCGGGTGCGGTTGAAGAATGTAGGCGCGTACGTCTCACAACCCGTCGTGGTCTCGCAGATCAAGTCGACCGGGGTGTCGGGCCAGTGGTACCCGGTCGTCGCGGACTGCGCGCCAGAGCACCAGGAGTCCGGCACGGCCAGGTTCGTGATGCAACGGGGGGTGTGGGTGAACTCGACCTTCGCCGGCGCCTGGCTGACACCGTCGTCGGCGTGTGTGCCGTACTCGATCCGGTTCAGGTACCCGCCCGCGACATACGAGACGGCGGCGTCACCGTAGAAGGGCCGGTAGTTGTTGGACTCAGCCGTGTAGAAGTACGACGCCGTGTTCCCCGACGGGTCGATCACCCGGTCGAGGTTCCACCGCCACACCTGCTCGTCGGACGAGTCCTTGAACGAGGCCGCGTGCCCCGGCTCGTCGGCATGGTTGCCGTACACGGGCACCGTCCACGCCGACGAGGCGTCGACTTGCTGGCCGAAGAAGTACTGGGTGCCGTCGGTTGTGGTGACCTTCCAGTACTCACCCTTCGCCCCGCCGCTGGTGATGTGCTCGATGCGGGTTCCGTCGTCCCGCTTCGGGTGCCACGTGCCGCTGTTCTGGTCCTTGACCAGCTCAGATCCGCTGCCGTTCAGCGACAGCGTCGCGTTCGCAGGACCCCAGCACAGGTCAGGCGCGGACAGGCCGGCATTGTTCGCCCCGGAGGTCTCGTCATCGGCGCACGACTTGTACGTGCGCTCGATGAAGCTCGCACCCACATCGAAGCCCTCACCGACCAGCCCGGACTGGTTGTTCGTCGACGCGATCCGCCCGTCGGAGACCGCGGACGAGTACGACAGGGCGAGTTCTGGTGCCGGCCCCGCCGGCACTTGCGGCGCCCGCATCGGGTACGACCACGTGAACGCACCCGTCGCACCGGTCGTGCCCCACGTAGACGACAACGCCAGCGGCGTCGCCGACCAGTCGCCCAACGGCCCCGCGACACCTGCGGTGATCGCGACCGACCCGCCCGACGAACCCGTCGATGTCGTCGTGGTGGTGGTCGTGGTTGACTGCAACATCGCCGGCGCCGCAGCCCCACCCGACGCGGCCGGGTTCACGGGCACCGTGACACTCACGGTCTGGGCGGTTTCGTCGTGCGAACTCTCCAACAGGACCGGGCGGCACTCCGGCGTTGGTTCAGCGGTGGTGTCGCAGTTCGGCACCCACACCGCCTGCAACCGGGACGCCCAGTCACCGCCGCCGACCCCGGCGAACGCGTCATACGAGACTGACAGCTTGACCGTCTTGTCCAGAGGTACTGGCGTGTCGGATGCGTCGGCGACCTCGAGGATGACCCCGGTGACGCCCGCCTGCTCGGTCGCCGCCTGATCGAGAACTTTCAGCGACACCCGCTCGGGCGACGGCTCGCCCTCGACCGGTGCGACGATCACCGACATCCCGCCGAGCTCGACCGGCACCCCCGTTCCCGGCGTCTGCGTGCCGGGCAGGTCTACGGTCGCCTCAGCAGCGGTCGGGAGGTCGGCCGGCAGTGCCAGTGGGACCAGCGGCTGGTCCGGATCCTCCGCAGCGCCCGCGATCGGGATGGGCCCGGCCGCTGTCTCCGGGTCGAGCGTCGCACCGGCGGCGGCGAGATTTTGCTCGCGAGACTCGTCGATCACCCCGGTCGCCGCAGCCTGCGCTGCCCACGACCACGCCGCCCCCAGCATGCCCGGGTCCACGCCGAGCACCACGACCAGGCCACCAGCGACTGTCAACATGAGCCGTTCGCGCACGCGCACCCCGTTCGTGGTCATCCATCCACTCCTGCGGAGCCCTTTGGCACCCTTGATCGGCATCACTGCTCGCTCACCGTCGGATCGATTGCGTTGAACGCGGCGACACCTTCTCCGAAGTCCTCAATCTCTGCGCCTTTGCACAGCCGGCGCAGCTTCGCGGCGTCGGTGATCTGACCCGAGAACAACCGCACGTTGTCGATCTGACCTGGCCACCAGGTTGCGCCGGCCCCGGCGGTTTGACCGCGACCCACCGCGAAGGCGCCGGGCGATTGCCACGCCGCACCGCCACGCGCTATCGGTGCGCTACCGATCGGCTCACCCGTCGCTGACTGGTCTGGGGTGCCGACTTCGCAAACCCACAGTCGCACCGTCTTCGCGGTCGCGTCATGCTCACCAACCAGGTGCACCCATTGGCCATCGGTCACCTCCGCGCTCGAGGTGGCAGCCGTGACACTCGTGCCGGCGCTGGTGTCGGGCATGCCGAACGACCAGCAGTCCGTCCCGTTCCCACAGTTCGACCGGTACCCCAGCCGGAACGCCGACTGGGTCAGCCCGTCCTGCGACAGCGCCGTGTAGTCCCCTTGACCCCTCGTCGACTTGTTCAGGAGCACATGGGCGGACACGGTGAACGACTTCGACGTGTCCAACACCGGCCCTCCGCTGATCGCGGCATCGTTCACACCGTCGAAGCTCAGCGCCCAGTCATCATCACGCGACCCGAACAACTGGTGCGGGCCCGCAACCCACCCGGCACCCGTGACACCCAGCGGGCCCGCATCCTTCGGACCCGAATCCGCCGCACTCGAACCATTGTTCTCGTCGAGTTTCCAGATCACGTCCTCGACCGGGGACGCGACATCGAATGTGTAGTCGAACGGGGCAGACCAGTTGCCGGCCCCGTCGCGCGCCTTCGCGTGGAGGGTCATCGGCCCCGAACCCTTCGGATCATGCGGGATCTCGAGGGATGAACCCGGGGTGACCGATGCCAACGTCGGGGTCTCTCCCGTGAACCAGTACTCGACGAACTTGACGTCGTAATCGTTCGGACTCTTCAACGTGAACTTGCCCAGGAGGCCAACGCCGCCGCGCTCGACGTCCGGTTCATAGACCGCTTCGATCCCCGCACCGGATCCCACCGCCGTTACGGTCGGTTTCCCCGGCGGGGTGATGTCCACTTTGAACTCGCATGACACCGACCACCCCGACCAGCGCCCGCCGGTGTCCACCGACGTCGCCCGCCAGAAGTACGAGGAGTACCCCGTGTTCTCAACAAGCTTGCCCGGAGCGACCGTCGCCTGGGCGCGGGTGCCTGACGCCTGCGCGGCCAGGGTGGTGCTGTTCCACACCTCGGTTTCCGTGGTGCCGGACTTGGTGTACACCTGGAAATGCGGGGCAACGAGCGTCCCATCAGGGTCGCTCACGATCGCCGAGAGCGTCGGCGTCTTCGAGTTGATCTGTTGTTGACTGGTCGAACAGGCCGGTTGAACTGGATTCGTCACCTGCAGGCTTGACGGCTTGTTCGGCACCCGGTTGAACTCCACGGAAAGCGTAGGTGTCGAGCGCGGAACGCATTTCGGCGTTGGCGAGGGCGGAACGCGTCTTCCGATCTGCTGTGGTCTGACCACATCTGCTACTGTGGTCTGACCACACCGGGGCGGCGAGAGGACGAGCAGCATGGCAGCTGACGCATCCGACGCTCCCCGCGCCTGGCAGAGCGTGCTCGAGCACATCGAGTCGCAGCTCCTCGAGGGCCGGCTGCGCCCGGGCCATCGGCTCCCCGGCGAGCGCGCCCTCTCCACCGAACTCGGCGTCGGCCGCTCGAGCGTGCGCGAGGCGATCCGCGTGCTCGAGGTGCTCGGGCTCATCCGCACCCACGCCGGCTCGGGGCCCAACGCCGGCGCCATCATCATCGCCACCCCCGGCGGAGCCATGAGCTCGCTCATGCGCCTGCAGGTCGCCGCGAGGGGCTTCCCGGTCGCCGACATCGTGCGCACCCGACTCATCCTCGAGTCCTCGGTCGCGGGCGATCTCGCCGACGCGACGCCGGCACCCGACCTCGCCGCGGCCGACCGGCTGCTCGACGCCATGGACTCCCCCACGCTCACGCCCCAGGAGTTCCTCGCGCTCGATGCCGCCTTCCACCTCGCGCTCGCCGAGGCATCCGGCAACCAGGTGATCACCGCGACGATGGCCGGCCTGCGCAGCGGCATCGAGGGCTACGCACTCCAAGGGCTCGCCGCGCTCACCGATTGGCATGCGACATCCGCTCGCCTTCGAACCGAGCACCGCGGCATCGTCGAGGCGATCAGGGCAGCGGATGCCGCAGCCGCCCGCACCCGCATCCACGACCACATCTCGGGCTACTACGCCGAGACCTTCATCGATCCCGCCCGAACCCCCGCGACCTAACCGTCCAGACGACAGAGAGCAACGACACCATGGTGAAGCGCCAGTTCCCGAATCCCCGCGAGCTCACAGAGCTCATGCAGTTCAAGAAGGCGACCCTCAATCCGACCGACCGACGGCTCGAGCGGGCGCTCACGATCGCCGACCTGCGCACGATCGCGAAGCGCCGCACGCCCAAGGCGCCGTTCGACTACACCGAGGGCGCCGCCGAGGGTGAGCTCTCGCTCGCTCGCGCGCGGCAGGCGTTCCAGGATATCGAGTTCCACCCGTCGATCCTGCGCAACGTACCGATCGTCGACACGAGCCGCGAGGTGCTCGGCGGGCCGAGCGCGCTCCCGTTCGGCATCGCGCCGACGGGCTTCACCCGCATGATGCAGACCGAGGGCGAGGTCGCGGGCGCCGGTGCTGCGGGTGCTGCCGGCATCCCGTTCACCCTCTCGACCCTCGGCACGACGTCGATCGAAGACGTGAAGGCCGCGAACCCCGATGGGCGCAACTGGTTCCAGCTCTACGTCATGCGCGAGCGCGAGATCTCCTACGAGCTCGCGCGCCGAGCGGCCGCGGCGGGCTTCGACACCCTCTTCTTCACGGTCGACACCCCGGTGGCCGGCGCCCGCTTGCGCGACAAGCGCAACGGCTTCTCGATCCCGCCGCAGCTCACGCCTGCCACGGTGCTGAACACGCTCCCCCGCCCCGCGTGGTGGATCAACTTCCTCACGACCCCGAAGCTCGAGTTCGCCTCGCTCTCGTCGACCGGCGGCACCGTCGCCGACCTGCTCAACTCCGCGATGGACCCGACCATCTCGTTCGACGACCTCGACATCATCCGCGAGATCTGGCCCGGCAAGATCGTGGTCAAGGGCGTGCAGACCGTCGACGATGCGAAGCTCCTCGCCGACCGCGGCGTCGACGGCATCGTGCTCTCGAACCACGGCGGGCGCCAGCTCGACCGGGCGCCGATCCCCTTCCACCTGCTGCCGCACGTCGTGCGCGAGGTCGGCACCGACCTCGAGGTGCACCTCGACACGGGCATCATGTCGGGCGCCGACATCGTCGCCTCGATCGCCCTCGGTGCCCGGTTCACCCTCATCGGCCGCGCCTACCTGTACGGCCTCATGGCGGGCGGGCGCCGCGGCGTCGACAAGACGATCGAGATCCTCCGCAGCGAGATCGTGCGCACGATGACGCTGCTCGAGGTGGCGACGCTCGACGAACTCGGGCCGCAGCACGTGACCCAGCTCGCGCGGCTCGTGCCGATTGCGAGGCCGGTGACGGATGCCGCAGAAGCGGCCTCCGCGTCGAAGCCGAAGACGGTGCGCACGCCGCGTACGGCCTCGGCGACGAAGTCCGCCGCGACGAAGCCGGCCTCGGCGAAGCCCGCGTCGCGGAACTCCGTCACGAAGTAGGTCGGGCCGCCGACATCCGGCGCCACGACCACGCGAGGTACCGCGGCACGCGCTCGCGGTAATCGGCGAACTCGTCGCCGAACTCGCGGCCGAGGCCGCGCTCTTCCGCGAGCACGCCGAGATGCTCCACGAGCACCGCAACAGGCAGGGTCGCCACCATCCAGGCGGAGCCGCGGACGACCCCGACGCCGAGGTGGATGAGCCACCATCCGACGTACATCGGGTGCCGGCTCAGCGCGTACGGCCCGGTCGTCACGAGCGATTGCGGTTGCTCCAGCTGGAACTCGCCGGTCGTCCGACGTCGTCGTTCGCGCAGCGCCCACACGTTCAACGCGCACCCCGCGGCGAGCGCGGCGGCACCCGCCGCTCGTTGGAGGCCTCGCGGACCGGGGAGCGGCGTCGGGCGCACACGGTCGAGCACGACGATCGCGACGACCCCGACGACCGATCCCGCCGGCAGCGGGAGATTCTCATAGAGCGCGACAGCGCGCCGAATCATCCTCCGGATCATCGCACCCGCTCTTCCACGTGCGCCGAGCGGCCGCCGCGGACCGCCCGCCCGACGCTCGCGGGCTGTGTGGCCGGCGAAGCCGGACGCATCCGCCGAGCGAGGTAACGGGCGTCGCGACCCACGCCGGGGATCGTCGCTGACGTGAACGCGTAGAGGAACTCGAGACCGAGGAAGTACAGGCCCGGAACGGAATCCACCACGCCGCGGCGATGGCGGGGTTCGCCATGTTCGTCGAACGCCGGCAGGTCGATCCAGCCGAAGTCATTCCGGTAACCCGTGCACCAGATCACGCTCGACACCTCACGGGTGGTGCCGTCGGCGAGGACCGGCTGGCCGGCACGCGCTCCGGTGACGCGCGGAACGCGTTGAACACCGGCGTCCACGAGGTCCGCGACCTTGGTGCGGATGAGCGGGGCACCACGGAAGGCCGCAGCGGCGGCACGACCGAGCGGATTCCCCCGGGTCAGCACGTGGGTGCCCACGAACCGGATCACCGGGAGGACGAAGCGCGCGGTCGCACGGTTCAGTCGCACGGGCAGTTCACCGCTCGGCGTTCCCGCGATCGACGTGGGGTGGGTGGGAGCGATGTCCCGGGCGATCTCGGCACCCGAGTTGCCCATGCCGACGACGAGCACCGGGCCCGGGGGCAGCTGGGACGGGTTCCGATAGTCGTTCGAGTGCAGCTGCACGATGTGGTCGGCGAGCTGATCGGCGAAACCCGGCACCGTCGGCGCCTGGCATCCGCCGGTGGCGACGACGACGTTCCGCGATTCCCATCGGCGTTCGGCGGCGGATGTCACGAAGCGCTCATTCTCGCGCCGCACCCGGTCAACGCGCACTCCGGTGCGCACCGGCAGGTCGAACCTCGACGCGTAGTCCTCGAGGTAGGACGCGACGTCGTCCTTGCCGGGAAACGCGAGCGGATCGCCGGGGAACGGCATCCCCGGGAGGCCATCGAACTTGGCGGGCGTGAACAGCTGGAGCGAATCCCAGCGGAGCCGCCACGCGTCGCCCACCCGACGCCTAGCATCGAGGATGACGAATTCGCGACCCTGTCGCGCCAGTTCGCGGCCCAGCGCGAGACCAGCCTGACCGCCGCCGATGACGACGGTGTCGACGATCTCGGTGCCATTGACCATCATTTCGGGCCTCCTTGACCACGGGTATGGACGAGCTTCATACCCGTGACGGTAGGCGGCACGACGGGGCATCCGTATCGGAAGAATGACCCATTCGCGGCTAGACCAGCGCGTGCTCATACGCGTACGCCGTCGCCGCCGCTCGGGATGCGAGCCCGAGCTTGGTGAACACGTTGCCGAGGTGGTGTGCAACGGTCTTCTCGCTGAGGTATAGCTCTCGCGCGATCATTCGGTTCGTCTTGCCCGCGGCGACCAAGCGCACCACCTCTATCTCGCGTGGCGTCAATGGACCGAACGCCGCATTCGCGTTCGCGCGCGCAAGGGCGTCGAGCCGAGCGAGCTCCGGCGCCGCGCCGAGCTCTGCGAACGTGGCCCGCGCTGCTTCGAGCTCCATCGATGCGGCATCCTCGTTTCGGAGCACTCGCAGGGCACGAGCGATGTGGACGCGGCACCTCGCCGCCTCATATGGAGCGTCGAGCTCATGCCAGAGCACCCACGCGCCACGCAGTCTCTCGAGCGCCCGGTCGGCTGCGCCCTCCTCGAGCAGTACTGCACCGTCGCAGGTTGCAACGACGGCCTGTAGCATCGGCATCGCGGCGGTCGGAGTCATGCCGATCAGTTCGTCGGCCGCTCGGCGAGCCGCGGCGACGTCGTGCATGGCGAGTTCGATCTCGATCAGCGCAGGCAGCATCCGTCGTCGAGTTACGAGGTCGGCCTGTGCTGCGGCTTCACGAAGGAGGGTTTGCGCGATCCTGGGCCTGCCCTGCGCCAGTCGCAGGAGGGCAAGGCCCGGTTCGGGTGCGAATCCCGTCTCGCCCGCGCGGCGATACGCTTCATCCGCAGCGTCGAAGTCCCCTCGAAGGCGTTGCACCTCACCCTGCGCGTACCACACCCCATAGAACGCGTCCCGGTCCCCACGGCGAGCCCGTACCAGACCCGCACGCGCCGCCGTCAAAGCCTCCCGCCAAGCGCCATGCAGGAGGTAGAGCTCAGCGCGATACGCTTGGCATTGACCGCTGAACGCGACCATGTCGGGCTGGTCGGCGCACCAATGGTCGAGTGCGATGGTCCACTCCCGGGCCCGACGATAGTCGTAGGCGAGTCGACAGAGACCGATCACCTCGCAGTAGGCGATGCCCGAGGGCAGCGGCGAGATCTCCCCAGCCGTGACCGCGACCATCACCTCGTCGAACAGGGCGAACCCCTCCTCGACGTCGCCCTGACCGATCTTGACCTCCGCCAGCCCGAGCCGGGCCAACGCGATCGTGTCTTGATCGTCGAAGCGCTCGCCCATCGTGAGCGCTTCGGCGAACGTACGCATCGCGCCGGACGGATCGCCCCCGTAGAGCGCACCGAGGGCCTGTGGGATGAGCAGCAGCCCGCCGACCGACTCGGCGGCACCGTTCGATTGGACGACGCGCCCTGCGCGGGCGAACCAACCGCCGGCCGGGGCATGCTCGCCCCGATCCATGAGATGCATGCCGATCCACACGGCGGCCCGGGCCGCGGCCTCGGCATCGCCTGCCTCGAGGAACGCCTCATGCGCCCGCGTCGCGGTGGGGATACCGGTCGCGCTGCCGATCAGGAACGCAGCAGTCGCGAGCCGACCGAGGTCGTCCGCCTCGAGCCCGGCCTCCGCGTCGGCCTCCGCCAATGCATCGAACGCATCCCTCCAGCGCTGCTCGGCGAAGGCATCGAGTCCGCGTTCGAGAGCGGCAGAGGAAGTCATGACGCCTCCCGCGACGAGCGCGCCCGCGCCCTGCGAGCACCAGGCGGCCGTGATATCGCTCACGGTACCGCCGGCTGTCATTGACGGCAAGGTCGGCGACAGACGCTCGACGAGCCAGAGTCACACCATCGTCGACGAGCTGACGAGCCGGACCTGCGGCTCGGGTTGAGCCGCGATCGGCTCGCGCCCGCGCTCCCGCGCCCTGCGGTACCGGAGGAACCACATGAGCATGAGGGCGGAGGCCACGAGGTAGAAGCTGTGCAGGAACCAGATCGGCCCGAGCGGGAGGCTGAAGACGTACACCGAGTGCACGACGTTGCCCAGGTTCGTGATCGCGAGGTTGCCGATGCTGTACGACGACAGGTCCTTCGTGCGCGCGGCCTTCACCAGCATGGGCAGGTAGCTCATGGCGAAGAGGCCGGTTGACAGGATGCCGGCGAGCACGGCGAGATCCATGACCCCAACGCTACGAACGTCGCCGCATCGCAACATCGGGGAAATCACCCATATCCGCATGCCCATTCGGAGGACATTCATCGGCGGAGCCCCGGAGAGCTCTGTCCGGGCGGATGCCGCTTCGACCTGCACTTGCCGACCGTTATGACGGCACTGCTTCGAAATCCTGGGAATGGCCTTGCGTGATCAGGCTCGGGTCGCGGAGCAGTTCCGCGGCGATCAGCGGGACGCTCGTGCGGAGGCGAACCAGAACCGAGTCGAGGACCTGCTCGCGCTCAACCTGTGCAAGACCACCAGGTGCGCTTCGCACGCGCGGGTCGCAGGTCACGAGGGTCGCGAGATACTGCACCGCACCGTACAACTCCGCCGGTTGCACTCCGAGCGCCCGGAAATGCTCGATCATGTCGTCTCGCAACGGCACGTGCCGTTGGGCGTTCGCAATGACGGCAACGTCACGGTCTGACACCACCATGGAAATACCCGCTCTCACTTCAGAATCATGTTTCAACAGCGGATGAACCGCCTACTACTAGAGAGGCCCGCCGGCCCAACGGATGACGCGACGAAGGAACGTACGCAAATCGGTCATCCCGACTACCGCAGGACCGTTTGCAGGGTTCTGCGGGCGAGGTAGGTCGCGGCAGCCACCGCATCGACGCTGGTGCCGACCTGGTCGGCGATCTCGGGCACGGAAAGCGGCCCATATCGGGGGCTGCGGATGCGTGGGCAGTGGCGTGTGAGCATGATGGCTCTCCTTGGGGATTCGATGTAATGGTCTGCCCATCCCCCGAGAGCTGACAACGTTGTCAAGTTCTCGTTTTACGTGAGACGTCAGGGCTGTGTCAACCGGCGCTGACCAAATGTCCGAAAATTGTGGTCACGCTCTCATCGGCGGATTCTCGGGAGCTTCACACGGAGCATTCAGATCATCGTCGCCGGACATGTCCGGCGCAGCCGCCTGGTGGCGAGGATTGCTCGTCTTGGGCAGATGTATTGACCTAGACGAGCGAGTGCTCGTAGGCGTAGGCCGTCGCCGCGGTGCGCGACGAGATCCCGAGCTTCGAGAAGATGTTGCTGAGGTGCCGGTCCACGGTCTTCTCGCTGAGGTAGAGCTCACCGGCGATGGCCCGGTTGGTCTTCCCGGCCGCCACGAGCCGCAGCACTTCGACCTCGCGAGGCGTGAGCGGTCCGGACGCGGCCGACGACCCACGTCGCGACAGCGCGTCGACCGCGGCCACGTCGGGGGCAGCCCCGAGTTCGAGGAACGTCGCCCTCGCGGCATCCAATTCCATCGAAGCGGATGCCTCATCGCCGAGCGCTCGCCAGGCGCGCGCCGTGAGCACCCGACACCGTGCCGCCTCGAAGGGCGCCTCGAGCTCTTGCCAGCATGCCCATGCGGTGCGCAGCGAGCTCAGCGCTCCACGCGGATTGCCCTCCTCGAGTCGCACCGCGCCGTCGCAGAGTGCGGCGACGGCCCGCAAGAGCGGCTTCGCGTCGCGGGGCATTCCCTCACTCAACTCGTCTGCCGCCCGTCGAGCCACCTCGACATCGCCCGCGGCGAGTTCGATCTCGACGACGGCGGGGAGCAACTGGCGGCGGGTCGGCGGATCGGCCTCCTGGCTCACCTGACGGATCTGGGATCGCGCGATCCGCACGTTGCCCTGCGCGAGTCGGAGGAGCGCCAATCCCGGCTGTGGCGGGTAGCCCGACTCCGCGGCGCGCACATACGCCTTCTCCGCTGCGTCGATCTCGCCCCGCAAGCGGTGCACCTCAGCCTGCTGGTACCAGGCCCGCCATGCACCGTGCGAGTCTCCGCGCCGAACCCGCTCGACGGCCACTCGTGCCGATTCGAGCGCATCGGCCCATGCGCCGTGCAGGCGGTACAGCTCGGCACGGAACGCCTGGCACTGGCCGCTGTACATCACCATGTCGGGCCGCGCCCCGCACCAGCGGTCGAGCGCGATCGTCCATTCCTGGGCTCGGCGCACGTCGAATGCGAGGTGGCAGCTTCCGATGACCGAGCAGTACACGATGCCGGATGTCACGGGCGAGACTTCGCCTGCGGTGATGGAGACCATCACCTCATCGAGGAGCCGCAGGCCGTCGTCGGTGTGGCCGAGCATGATCCAGGCCTGACCCAGCCCGAGGTGCGCCAAGGCCATGGCATCGCGATCGTGGAGTCGATCGCCGATCGTGAACGCCTCGGCGAACGCGAGGGCAGCACCCTCCGGGTCTCCGCTGTACAGCGCTCCGAGTCCGGCGGGGATCCGCAGGAGGGCCTCCACTGACTCCGAGCCGCCGCCGCTCTCCGCTATGCGATTCGCTCGAGCGAGCCAGCCGCCGCTCTGCGCCATGTCGCCGTGGCCCATGAGGTACATGCCGATCCACGCGGCGGACCGAGCCGCCCCCTCCTGGTCGCCCACCTCGAGGAACGCCTCATGCGCCCTCGTCGCGAATTCCACGCCGAGCTCCTCGCGACCGAGCAGGAGCGCTGTGGTGGAGAGCCGCTCGAGGTCGGCTCCCTCGAGCGCACCATCGCCGTCGGCCTCGCTCAATGCGGTGAACGCGTCAGTCCACCGGTGCTCGGCGAAGGCCGAGCGACCACGATCGAGAACGACGGACGAGGCCATGGCGTGCCTTTCGGCGGTGGGCGCCCAGCGCCCCCGGGCAGCGCGCCGGGCGCCCGTCGGATATTCGTCACGGTACCCCTGAGCGATGCGCCCCGGCAAGGGCTGACGATGCGTGCAGGCCCAGTGGACTCCGGTTCGCGCTCGCCGCGCGCCGCCCCCGATCGGACGCCTGATGCGCGACAGCTCTCGGCGCCCTAGCGCGATTTCGCCCGTTTCCGCGAGACCGGGAGCACACCCCGGGCATCCATCTCTGCGCCCGACGGCCTGCGCCGCCGTTTCTCGTCGGCCTTGCGCTGCTCCTCCTCGGTGGGGGTGACGACGGATGCCACGATCGCGTGCAGCGCCACGAACTTCGCCATCTTCTGCACCTGCTTCGCTTGTGCGCGATGCCGCTTGATCGTCTTGGCGCGCCGCTTCGCGTCGGCCTCGGCGAGCGCACGCTCCGCGTACGGGGTCATCCGCATCGACGCGTCCTCGAGGCGCGCCGCGACCTTCCTGGCGGTGCGTTCGGCGCGCCGCGGCCGAGCGTCGATCTCGCTCTTCGCCTCGCGGAGCTCGGCGCGTGCCGACGTCTCGATCGCGGCGAGGCTCGCGCCGGCATCGCGCGAGAGGGTCTTCGCGAGCTTCCGCGTCTCTTTGGCGGCACGCTTCGCCTCGTCCACCGCCTCGCTTGCGGCGCGCCGGTCGGCGCGCTCGGTGTCGGTCTTCGGTCTCGTCATGGCCCCTCCGTTCCGATGCCACGCCAGTCTTCCACCGGCCCAAGCGGGTGCACAGCGCTTGACGACCGACGCCCGGTCGACTACACGCCGATCGAGGTCCGGAATTAGACGAGGTTTCCTCAATTTGGCATGGACGCCGGACGTGTATCAGCGCCATACTGGGCCTGGCAGCGGACGGGACTGCGGCATCAGCGAGAGCAGACATCGGGCCGAGGCCGACGCCATCGACCAGCCGCGTCGCTGCTGCCTGTCAAAGGAGACGGAGCGATGACAAGACGAAGCACAACGCATGGTGTCGGATGGCTCAAGGGAACCGTGGGCGCACTCGGCGCCTCCGCCCTCATGGTGATGATGCTTGCTTCTCCGGCAGCGGCCGACCCTCCGACGCTCGATGACTTCACGATCACGTTCCCCGACCTCAACCCGTGCACCGGTGAGACCCACACGGTCACCATCGAGCTGACCTTCTTCCAACATGATCACGGTGATCGCTTCATCGAGCACGGCGTATCGTCGGTCACCACCAGCTCTGGGTTCGAGGGCGGCGGTACGACCACGCTCGTGGAGACCGAGGGAGCCTTCGTGTTCAGGGCCGTCGACGTCCTGACCGACGAAGCCGGCAGCCGCATCATGGCGCGGACGATCTTCATTGTCGATCCGGAGACCGGCGCGGTGCGGGTCGAACGGGGCGACCTTACGTGCGTTCACGCCGCAGAGTGACCATGAGTCCGCCGTAGGGGAAGCTGTAAATGCCTTGGCCCTACGTGAGGCCGAAAATGGTACGCACGTCTGGCTGTATGCGTGGAGTTGCAGCGACAACCGCCCTGGTCACATGCGGCGTGCTACTCGGCGAGCGTCGTCTCCTCGGCGGGCGTGCGCGCAGACGACCGGCCCGCGGTGACCGTGGTCGGCACGCGCACGATGACCGTGAGCCCCGCGCCCGGGTCGTTCTGCAGTTCGACGGTGCCGCCCGCGACCGCCGCGATGCTGGAGACGATCGCGAGTCCGAGCCCCGACCCGCCCTCGGGCGCGCCGGTGCCGCGGGTGAATCGCTCGAACGCGCTCGGCACGAACTCGGGATTCATCCCGCCCGCGTCGTCGCCGACGAGGAGCGTCGCCTGGTCGGCGGCGAGCGACCATTCGAGTTCGACGTGCACGGGACGATCGCCGGCGGCGGCGACGGCGTTGGCCACGAGGTTCTCGCAGACGCGGCCGAAGTCTGCGACCGACAGGTGCACGACGCGTCCAGCCCCACCCGACGCCGGCAGGTCGTAGTCGATGCTCACGGATGCGTCGCCGAACCGCCGGCGGCACCGCTCGACCGCGTCGGCGAGCTCCGCCCCGAGCTCGTCCCACGTCGCGCTGCTCGGGGTGACCTGGGCGTCCAGCCGGGAGAGCTCGAGCAGGGACGTGGCGAGCCCGGAGAGTCGTGCGAGCGTGCGACGTGCCGCGGCCAGGTCATCGACGAGCCGCTCGGCCGATGGCTCCCCCGTGAGCGCGAGGTCGAGTTGCGCCTGAAGGATCGCAAGCGGCGTGCGCAGCTCGTGCGAGGCATTCGAGATCATTTGACGCTCGTGTTCGAGCGCCACACGAAGGCGTTCGATGAGCGCATTGAGATCGCGCGCGAGCGCGGCGATCTCGTCGTCGGCCCGTCCGACCGGGAGCAGCTCGTCGCCGGACCGGTCCGCGAGTCCGTGGGCACTTCGACGAAGTCGAGCGACCGGGGCCAGCGCGACGCTGGTGATGATCCACGACGCCGCGCCGAACCCGAGGTTGATCAGCACGACCACCACGACGAGCAGCGCGGCGATTTGGTCGAGCACAGATGCCTGCGACGCGGCGGCGCGGGCGGCGATGACATGCCAGGCCCCATCGACGCCGTTCACCGCCGTCGTGCGGACGAGGTAGTCCGCCCCACCCGCTCGGATCGTGTGCAGATCGCCGTCGCCCGCGATCAGTTCCTCGACCAGCGCGCTGAGCGCCGATGGCAGGCTGTCGACCACCACCACCCCGCGCGGGTCGACGACCGCCGCCAGTTGCCCGGGGCCCGGCGCGTCGACGCGGACGGGCGGGTCGCCGGCGATCTCCGTGACGTATGGCGCCTCGATCGCGTGCAGCACCGACGATTCGCCGTGCTGCACGATCCGGCGCACCTGGTCGTAGATGACGAACCCTCCGATCGCCGACAATGCCAGCGCGATCAGCACGCTCCCGGCGGTGATGCGGGTGCGGATCTTCAGGCGCCGCAGCATCATGACTCCGCCGAGAACCGGTAGCCGATCCCGCGGATCGTGGTGATCGCGGCATCCGATCCGACGGCGGCGAGCTTGCGTCGCACGTAGCTGACGTACTGGTCGACCACGTTCCGGTCGATGTGTGCGGCCGAGTCCCACACGGACTCGAGGATCTCGGGGCGGGACACGACGCGATCGCATCGTGTCGCGAGGAGGTGCAGCAGGTCGAACTCCGTGCGGCTGAGGGCGAGCTCGCCGCCGCTCGACGCGATCCGGTGGCGTGCGAGGTCGAGCCGGAGGTCGCCGACCTCGAGCTGCGGCACGCCCATCGCCTCGCGTCGGCGAAGCGCCCGGATGCGCGCCGCGAGCTCGGCGAAGACGAACGGCTTGGTGAGGTAGTCGTCGGCACCCGCATCGAGGCCGCGGACCCGGTCGTCCACCGCGTCGCGTGCCGTCAGGAGCAGGATGCCCATCCCAGGAGCGCGCTCACGCAGCCGGCGGCAGAGCTCGAACCCGCTCATTCCGGGAAGTCCGACGTCGACCACCGCGACATCGGGCGGGCTCACCATGGCCTCGAGTGCGGCAACGCCATCGCCCACCGAGGCGACCGCGTAGCCCTCGTCGCCCAGGCCGCGCACGATCAGCGCGGCCATCTCGGCCTCGTCGTCGACCACGAGGATTCGTGCGGCCACAGGCGCTCCTCTCGGGTGCGTGCGCCGATCATACGACCACGACCTCAGCGCGCACCGGGAGCCGGAGCCCGTGCTTCCTGAGAAGACTCTCACGGGCGATCCTCCTGGTTCACAGCGCCACCGGATCGCCCCGAGTCAGCATTGCGGCATGACCAGCGTTCCGATTGTGAATCGCCTGCCCGACATGCGCGTGACCGCCGCGTCGAGCACGGCGGTTCGGGGGTTGCGGCGGCATCCGCTGGTCACCCGCTCGGTCGGCATCGGGGTGGCCGCCACGGTGCTCGGATACCTCGGTGCGGGCGTGCCCTCGTATTGGGGCGACGAGGCGGCGAGCGTGATGTCGGCCGAGCGACCCTGGACGAGCCTCGCGGCGGAACTCGGCCGCATCGACGCGGTGCACGGGGCTTACTACGCATTCCTCCACGTGTGGATCAACGTCTTCGGGGCGACCGAGTGGTCGACGCGAGCGCCGAGCGCCATCGCGGTGGGGTTCCTCGCGGCCGGCACGGTGGTGCTCGCCGCGCGCTGGTTCGACCCGCGGGTCGCCGTGCTCGCCGGCGTCGTGTGCGCCGTGCTTCCGCGCACCACCTCTATGGCGACCGAGGCGCGGTCATATGCGCTCGGATCGGCGCTCGCGGTGTGGATCACCGTGGCTTTCGTCGAACTCGTGCGCCGCAGGTCGACCTCGCTCTGGTGGTGGTCGGCGTACGGCGTCGCGGTCGCAGCATCCGCGACGCTCTTCCTCTATCTCCTGCTGCTCGTGCCGGTACACGCGGTAGCGCTCGCCGCCGCTCGCGCGCCGCGGAGCACTTGGCAACGATGGGCGGTCGCCACCGGAATCGCGGCGGTGGGCTCGGCGCCGATCCTGGTCGCGGCCTACGCCGAGCGGCGCCAGCTCAGGTTCCTCGCCGACCGCGACTACGCCACGCCGGACCGGGTGCTCGTGGGGCAATGGTTCGGATCGGCACCCGTAGCGATCGCCGGGTGGCTGCTCGTCATCGCCGGGATCGTCGCGGTCGTCGTCGGGCTGCGGCGCAGCTTCCGCGAGGGCGGCGCCACGACGACCCTCGCGGGGTTGGCGCCGACCCTCGCGTGGCTCATCCTTCCGACCGCCGCGCTGCTCCTCCTCGATGCGACCGTGTCGCCGACCTACAGCCCCAGATACCTCTCCTTCTGCGTGCCGGCGGTCGCGATGCTCGTGGCGCTCGGGATCCGCGCGACCTCGTCATCGGGGGTGCGGCTTCTCCGACGCGGGCCATTCGGGTCGGGGGCGGCCGACGGGATCGTGCCGGTCGTCGTGGGTGTCGCGGCCGCGGTCCTCGTGGCGCCGGTCTACCTCGCCCAGCGCACCGAGTGGGCGAAGGACGGGGGCAGCGACCTCCGCGGCGTCGCCGAGTACCTCGGCACGCATGCCCGGCCGGGCGAGGCGATCGTCTTCGACGCCGACACCAAGCCGTCGCGTCGTCCGCGGCTGGCGATGCACCTCTATCCCAGCGATTTCGCCGGGCTGCAGGATGTGGCGCTCCGCACCCCGTATGTCCAGCGCGCCGGTATCTGGGACCGCACGGTCCCCGTCTCCGACGTCGCGCCGACCCTCGACGAATCGACGGTCTGGGCCGTGGAGCTCGTCGGCCACGGTGAGCCGGCCGATGTCGCCGCGCTCGAGGCATCCGGGTACGAGGTCGCCGACAGCCAGCTGATCCACCGATCCGTGGTCTACCGACTCGAGAAGGAGTGAGCCATGCCGGAACACGTCGTGGTCGTCATGCCGACGTACAACGAAGCCGAGTCGCTGCCGGGTGTGTTGGCGCGTCTGCGGACGGTAGCCCCCGACGTCGCGGTGCTCGTCGTGGACGATGCCTCGCCGGATGGCACCGGTGAGCTCGCCGAGCGCATCGCGGCGGCGGATCCCCTCGTGCACGTGCTGCACCGGGCGGGCAAGGAGGGACTCGGCGCGGCGTATGCCGCCGGCTTCGCCCGGGCGATCGCCGACGGCTTCGACATCGTGGTGCAGTCCGACGCCGACGGGTCGCATCGCCCCGAGGACCTCCCCCGGCTGCTTGCCTCGCTCGCCGACAACGACCTCGCCGTGGGGTCGCGCTGGGTCGACGGCGGCGGCGTCGGTGACTGGCCGCTCAGCCGGCGGCTGCTCTCCCGCGGCGGCAGCGCCTACGCGGGATTCGCGCTCGGGCTCCACCAACGCGACGTGACGGGCGGATACCGGGCGTTCCGCGCGCACGCCCTGCGGGCTGTCGACCCGGCGACCGCACGCAGTCGCGGATACGGGTTCCAGATCGAGCTGCTCCTTCGCGCGAACGCCACCGGATGCCGCATCGCCGAGGTGCCCATCACCTTCGACGATCGTGCGCACGGCCGCTCGAAGATGTCGGCGGCGATCATCGTGGAGGCGTTCGCCCGCGTGACCGGCTGGGGACTGTTTCGGCTGCTGCACGGCGGGCGCCTTCCCGTCGCGTCGGCGAAGGCAGTGGCTGCCCCGGCCGTGCCCGCCGAGCCGGCCGTGCCCGTCGTGCCCGCCGTGGAGGTCGCCCATGCCTGAACGAGTCAGGCCGCTCCTGGTGCAACTCGCGCGCTTCAGCGTCGTGGGAGGCGTCGGATTCGTGGTCGACGCCGGCCTCTTCACGGCACTGCGCGCCGCGGACCCGATCGGCGTCCACGGATGGCCGATGTATGCCAAGGCGATCTCCGTCGTCGCGGCCATCGCCGTGAACTGGGTCGGGAACCGCACCTGGACGTTCCGCGCCGAGGGCCGTCGCTCCGACACCGCGCGCGAGGCGGTCGAGTTCCTCGTCGCGAGCCTCCTCGGCAGCCTCGTCGCGCTGGCGTGCCTCGGATTCTCCCACTATGCCCTGCACCTCACCTCCGCCCTCGCCGACAACGTCTCGGCGAACATGGTCGGGCTGCTGCTCGGCTCCGCCGTGCGCTTCGTCGCGTACCGACGCTGGGTCTTCGCGGAACGAAGGCCGCTGGGCGCGGCCATCGCGGTCGCCATCGAGTGAGCCCGCCCGCGTCCGGCGGTCGACCACCCGCCGCCCACGCTCCAGATGGCGCTCTTGCCGGGTCCGACTGGCGCTCTGTCCTGCTCGGAACGTCAGAATGGCCGGCGCCAGCCCGCCCGAGCGGCCGCTATCTGCTGGCCCGCGGGGGACGCCGCTGCTCGTTCGGAAGCGAGGTCTTCTACGCGGACAGCCCGTTCTCATACGCCTGCCGTGGCTCCGTCAGCGACCCGATCCGCGACGATCCGGCCCGACTGCGAACGGAACACCGCGTTCGTCACGCCAGCCTGGTGGCATCCGTTCAGTCCTCGTCGATGAGCTCCAGCAGCTTCTTCGACTCGTCGCGGATGTCGTCGTGGTCGTACTGGCCGGCGCGGCTCTCGAGCGAGATCACCCCGCAGCGATGCACCTTGCGGAAGTCGCCGTAGGGGAAGCTGTAGCGGCCCTTCGTGTCGCGTTCCTCGTCGTCGTCGACGCCGAGGTGCCACTTGCCGTACTCGGTCCAGCCGTGCTTCTCGATGAAGGCGTTCTCGACGTCGGTGCTCGGGGCGTGCTCGCTCCAGTCGTCGCGCTCGTCGCGCACCACCTTGCCGTCGCGAACGAGCGACCTCGCGTGCCGCAGTGCGGTCTGGTTGAGCTTCACGGTCATCTCGGCTCTTTCCCTCCCGGTGGGCCTGTGCGCCTCGGGGGCAAACGGAATCCACGCACGTTGTCGGGTCTACCCGCGGCGCCGCCGAGCGTCAACGGGGTTGCCATTCGTCAGAACACATAGATCACGTTCGGAGAAGCGGCCGCGGAGGCCGCGGCATAACGTCACTGCCATGACACTCCTCCTCAGGACCTCCATCCGATCCGTCACCCTCGACGTGCCCGATCCCATCGCCGCCGGCGCCTTCTACTCCGACGCCTTCGGATTCGACCATCAGGTGCGCATTCGAGCCGCGGATGCCCCGACGACGGGCTTCCGCGGGTTCATGCTGTCGCTCATGGTGTCGCAGCCATCCACCGTCAGCGGCCTGATCGACGCCGCGGTCGACGCCGGCGCCGCGACGCTGAAGCCGGCCGCGAAGTCGATGTTCGGCTACGGCGGCGTCGTCCAGGCTCCCGACGGGACAGTCTGGAAGATCGCGACCGCGGCGAAGGAGGACAGCGGTCCAGCTACCCGGCAGATCGACCAGATCGTGCTCCTGCTGGGGGCCGAGGACGTGGCCGCGAGCACGCAGTTCTATGTCGGCCGAGGCCTCGCCGTGGCGAAGAGCGTCGGAGGCATCTCTGTCGAGTTCTTCGCCAGTCCGTGGAGTCCCGTGAAGCTCGCGCTCTCCCGTCGCCCCACCCTCGCGGAGGACGCCGGCGTCGCGCTCGACGGCACGGGATCGCATCGGCTCTCGATCGGCAGCACTGCGGGGGCGTTCACCGATCCCGACGGATTCGCGTGGGAGGCGACATCCGTCTGAATCAGTCCGCGCGCACCTGCCGCGCCCGCATCGCCATGAACCGCACGGCGACGCGCGAGGCACCCGAGGCGTCCGGAGCATCCGGAGCCGGTCGGGGTGTCAGACCGACTTGTCCTCCACAGGGCAGGAAAGGGTGCAGTTATTCACAGGCTGATCAGGCATTTCTGGCTGCTTCGAATGTCGGTGGGTGCCGCAAGAATGGATGCATGACCACCACCCGCGACGCGCTCGAGCAGCTCCGCTCGGCGCTCGCCGGTGTGCTCGCGTTCGACGCCGCAGGCGGGTGCTCCGACGACGAGCTGCTCGCCACGATGGGTGCACTCGAGGCGGTGGGCCGGGTGGTCGACGCGCATCGCGCGGCCTACGCGGGCGAGGTCGCCGAGCGGTCCCGGGTCGAGCTCGGCGATCAGCGGTTGTCGACCCGGCATGGATGCCGCTCCGCCGCCGAGCTCGTCGAACGCGTCACGCAGGTGTCGGGCGTCGAAGCGCGGCGGCGGGTCGCGCTCGGCTCGGCCACCCGGGCGGGAGTCGGGTTCACCGGCGAGCCGCTCGAGCCGCCGTACCCGCTCGTCGCGGCGGCGCTGGCCGGGGGTGAGCTGGGGGCGGATGCCGCGGGCACGATCATCCGCGAGCTCGACCGCACCCGGCCCGTGGCCGATCCGGCGTCGTTCGCGGCGGCCGAGCAGGCGCTCGTGACCGAGGCGACCGGGCGTGGTGACGGCGCCCCGGTGCGGTGCACCGCGGATGAGTTGCGGGTGCAGGCGCAGGCGTGGTCGATCTTCCTCGACCAAGACGGCCCCGAACCCGACGATGAGCGGGCGATGCGGCGCCGCGGGTTCCGGTTGGGGCGGGCACGCGACGGACTCATCCCGGTCGCAGGCGACCTCATGCCCGAGGTCGCGGCGAAGCTCACGCGGCTCTTCGACGCACATCTGTCGCCGCGCTCCGGCGGGGGGTTCATGACCGACCAGGAACGCGCCGACATCGCCCGGAACGGTGAGACCCGCACCGCCGACCAGCAACGCCACGACGTGCTCGCCGCCGTCATCGACACCGCCGCCCGCTCCGGGGAGCACCCCTCGATCGGCGGTGCCGCACCCACGGTGCTGGTCAGCGTCAGGGCTTCCGACCTCGAAACCGGGCGCGGCGTCGCGCACGCCGACGGCGTCGAGGTGCCGATCTCGCTCCGAGCGGCCCGGCACATGATGTGCACCGGCGGCACCCAGAAGGTCGTCTTCGACGACGACGGCCGCATCATCACCCTCGGCTCGCCCGAGCGGTGCTTCACCCCGCACCAGCGCCGGGCGATCACACTCCGCGACGGCGGATGCCTCATCCCCGGATGCTCCGTCCCGGCCGCATGGTGCGAAATCCATCACGTCATCCCCGACGCCCACGGCGGCCCCACCCACCCCGACAATGGGGTGCTCCTGTGCTGGTTCCATCACCGCACCATCGACACGTCGGGCTGGGGCATCCGGATGCACCATGGCGTGCCGCACATCCGCCCGCCAGCGTGGCTCGATCCCGGCGGCGGGTGGCGCCCCATCACCAAATCACCCACCCGACTCGCCGACCAACGCGAGCGAAGAGAACCCGACCGTGCGGCGTGAGCGAGGTGATCGCCGTGGCCTACTCGACCGCGTGCGGCCCGACCCGCCGAAGACGCACCGCCATGAACTGCCGCGCCGGCAGCTCGACACGTATGGCGCCGCGATGCACTCCCGGCATCCGCTCGACCGTCATGTTCCAGGTGTCGATCACGTCGAGCTCGAAGTCGCCCTCGGGCAGCACGAGGTTGCGGAAGCTCGGCCGGTTGAAGCCGAAGTACGCGATGAGCTCGTCGCCCGCGACGCCGCCCCACGGCACGTCCCAATCGGAGGGCAGCGGATCGAGCACGCCCCCGGGCGCCTGGCCGATGATGCGGTCGAGGAACCCGAGTCGCGACGGGCTCGACCCCGTGAGCTCGCCGCCCTTCGACCACCAGAGCTCCTCGCGCTCGTTCAGGTAGGTCTCGCCGTGGCCGACGTACCCGCCGCGCACCGCGCCCTCCCACGCGCGCCGCACGAGTTCCTCGCCGGTGAGGTTGCCCCAGCCCTGGTCGATGTCGCCCTCGTAACCGAGCTCGTCGATGACGACGGGCTTGCCCCAGCGCTTGCGCCACTCGTCGGTGTTCTCGGCGGTGCGGTACACGTCGACGCGCTGGGCGCTCACGTGCGTGATCCACGGCCGCGACTGGTCGTAGAACGCGTGGCAGTTGTGGATCGAGCGGAGGTGTTGGTGCGGGTCCTCCTCGCCGATGACGGCGGCGATCCGCTCCCAGTCGTCGGTGGTCTTCGCCCAGACGAGGTCGTATTCGTTGGCGAGCGCCCACCACACGTTGGCGGATGCCGCGAGCCGGCGCACCACGTACCGCATGAGCCGCTCGTCGACGGCGGGCCCGAGGTCGGCGAACCCCCATCGGTCGTAGGCGTGGAACAGGATGAGGTCCGCCTCGATGCCGAGCGCGGCGAGGTCGGCGATGCGCCGCTCGAGCGCCCGGAAGTACTCGACGTCGAACCGCTCGAGGTCGAACCCGTCGGCGAGCGATCCGGGGAACGGGAACCGCTCGGGCTCGTTCGCGTTGTAGAGGTACGACTTCGGGAACAGGCACATGCGCAGCTTGTTGAACGACGTGTCGGCGAGCGCCGCGAGCGTGCGCTGCTGCACCTCGTCGGGCTGGTGCGTCCACGCGTACGCCGTCGTGCCGACGGGCCGGTACCGGGTGCCGTCGGCGTGGGCGAAGTGCAGGCCATCGGCCCGCACCGGGCCGTGGGTTCCGGATGCCGCGGGCCCCACCTGCACGGCGCCCGAGATGCCGTCGAGTGACCTGGCCGTCGACGCCGTCGCGAACCGCCACTCCCCCTCGGCCTCGGCGAGGAACCGGATCAGGTACACGCCGTCGCCGTCGTAGAACCCGCCGATCTCGAACGAGCGCTCGCCGTTCGTCACGATCGCGCCGAGCTCGACGTCGACGAACGGGTTCCCGTGCGACGGCCCGTCGAAGCGCAGCTCGACCACGCCCCAGCGCGGCACCGCGTCGGTCGGCACGGTGACGGCCGCGGATGCGCTCGGCACCTCGTCGCCCTCGTAGGCGGGCTCGGGCTCGATCGCGGGTGCGTACTCCCGCTGCGCGGTGCCGCCCATGGCGACGCCCGCGACGTCAGCGAGCGACGCCCAGAACCGCTCCTGCTCCGCGGCATCCTCGCGAAGGGCCGGCGAGATCGCGACGAGCTGGCCGAGGCGGGCGTCGCGGAACTGCCCCGCCATGGGCGAGGCGGCCACGCCGGGCAGGAACGTCTCGAGCACGGCGCGGGCGCCCGCGTCGTCGAGTGCGTCGCCGAAGGTGGAGGAACGATCGAACATCGGATGCCTCTCAGTCGAGTTCCGCGAGGGCGCGGCGGGTGTCGTGGCCGTCGTGGTCGGCAGTGGCATCCGTCACTCGTCATCACCCTCGTAGGCGAACCAGTCGACCGCCACGGTACCGCGCCTCGCCGACAGGCCCGTGACGCGTCCGGTGAACGACTCGGTGACCTCGGAGGAGAGGAAGCGGCCGTCGATCTCGGCGAGCACGCGCTCCTCGCCGCCGATGACGGCGCCGAGCTCGATCACGTCGGACGTTCGAGGGAACCCGCCGTCGTTGTTCGGCCGCCGGGTGCGGAGCAGGAGCTCCACCTCGGCGCCGTCGAAGGGCTCTGCCCATTCCTGCCAGAGGCCGCCGAGCTGCGCATGGGCGCGAAGCCGACCATCGCCTGCCTCGATGCCGACGTGGAACCGCTCGTCGTAGCGCACGGAGAGGCCGCCGATCCCGGCTGAGACGTCGAGGAGTGCCCGCGAGGTGGAGCGGAGGTGCTCCTGCCGGCGGCCGACGAACACCGGCCGCGCATCGTCGAGCGTCGAGCCGTCTGCGTGCAGCACGAGCGAGCCGGGTCGCTCGTTGAGCGAGCCGACTTCGCCCGGCAGGCGGCGCACCGCGACCCAGTCCGACGCGAACTCGGTGTCGTCGAAGTCGTCGCGCGCTGCGCTGCCGGGCCGCGGCGCGAGCTCGACCGGGTCGATCTCGGGCCAGCCGTCGTCGCGCCACCGCAAGCGGGTGACGAAGGTCTCCCGACCGAGCGCCGAGAACGCCCGCGTCATGCTGCGCGGCCGCACGCCGAGGAGCACGACGAGCCACTCACCGTCGGGGCCGACGACGAGGTCGCCGTGGCCGGTGTTCTGGATCGGCCGGTCGGTCGACCTGGCCGAGACGAGCGGGTTCGACGGTGCACCCTCGAAGGGCCCGGCGGGCGAATCGCCGCGCGCGATGCTGATGCCGTGGCCGCGTTCGGTGCCGCCCTCGGCGATCATGAGGTACCAGCGGCCGTCGTGCCGATAGAGGTGCGGGGCCTCGGGGAACATGAGGCCCGAGCCCGACCACATCGACCGCGGTTCCTCGAGCGCGAGGTGGCCGTCGAGGTCGACGCGCACCTGCTGGATGCCGTGGTGCGATCCGATGCCCTCGCCGGCGAGGATCAGGCCCGAGTACGTGATGTACGCCGTGCCGTCGTCGTCCCAGGCGAGGTCGGGGTCGATGCCGTCGACGCTCGCAGAGCCGTCGGCCTTGAGGATGAGGTCGCCGTCGCTCCACGGGCCTGCGGCATCCGTCGCGGTGAAGTGCAGCATGCCGCGGCCCATCGCGTCGGTGATGACGAGGTGGAACACGCCATCGCGGTGACGGATCGTGGGCGCCCAGGCGCCGCCCGCCGTGGGCACCTCGTCGACGCCGAGCTGGCCCGGGCGCGTGGCGACGTGGCCGATGCGCTCCCACGTCACGAAGTCGCGTGAGCGGTAGATCGGGATGCCCGGCAGGTACTCGAACGTCGACGTGGCGATGTAGTAGTCGTCGCCGACGCGCACGACGCTCGGGTCGGGGTTGAACCCCGAGATGAGCGGGTTCGGGTAGGTGGTCATGCTGCGAACACCTCCGCCGTCGAGTACGTCGCGGTGAGCGGCAGGTCGTCGACCGAGGCGCCCACGCTGAGCGTGTAGGCGCCCGGCTCGAGCTGCCAGCCGCCGTCCCAGTGCGCAAGGCGGCGTGCGGCCACCGGCACGGAGGCGACGACGGTCTCACCCGCCCCGGCGCGCACGACCGCGAAGCCGACGAGCCAGCGCACGGGCCGGTCGACGGCGGAGTCCTCGCGCTCGGCGTAGACCTGCACGACGTGTTTGCCGGCGCGGTCGCCCGTGTTCGTGACGGTCACGTGCACGAGGGCGTCGCCGAATGCGGCGTCGGATGAATCAGCGTCGCCGGATGCCTGGGTGCCGCCGCCCGCGGCATCCGTGATCTCGATCGCATCGAACGACCACGTCGTGTAGCCGAGCCCGAACCCGAAGGGATAGGCGGGCGTGCGGCCCGAGCGCAGCCACGCACGGTAGCCGATGTGGATGCCCTCGGAGTACTCGAGGCGGTCGTCCTTCGGGGTCACGTCGAGCACGGGCACGTCGTCGAACGAGGCGGGCCACGAGGTCGTGAGGCGCCCGCCCGGCTCTGCCGCACCGAACAGCACATCAGCGATGGCCTGCCCGAACTCCTGCCCACCGAACCAGCCGAGGAGCACAGCTGCGACGTCGTCGCGCCACGGCAGCAGCACGGGCGAACCCGCGTTGACCACGACGACCGTGCGCGGGTTGGCCGCGGCGACGGCGCGCACGAGCTCGTCCTGCCTGCCTGGGAGATCGAGGTTCTTGCGGTCGTACCCCTCGGACTCGACCTTCGAGTTCGTGCCGACCACGACGACGGCCACATCGGCGTTGCGCGCCGCCTCGACGGCCTCGGCGATCAGGGCGTCGGGGTCGGCGTCGTCGGGCGCGATGCCGAAGGTGACGCTCAGCGCGCCGGCGAGCGGGCCGTCTGCGGAGCCGAGGTCGAACTCGGCGCGCACGTCGAGCGGCACTCCCGCCTCGACCGTGATCGCACCGGTCGCCGATGGCGGTGAGAGGAACGCGGCACCGAGGTCGGTGCCGACGATCTCCGGCTGCTCGTCGACGAGGAGCACACCGTCGACGTAGACCCGGCCGTGCTTCGCGGTCGCGAAGCCGAGGAGGATCTCGCCCGACTCCGTGGGGGTGAACGTCGTGTGGAGCTCGACCGTCGACGACGCCGCGATGGGCGCATCGCCCCCGAACCACACGAGCGCCGTCGACCGGCGGTGCTCGCTGAAGAGCTCGGCGCCGTCGGCCGCGCGGAACGAGACGACGAGCCCGGGCTCGCCGGTGCGGGGGTTCCTGATGCGGTCGAGCGGGATCTCGGCGACGCCCTCCTGCACGACCGCGCCGAGCGAGTACGTCACGTCGGCGTGCGGCAGGGCGGCGCGAATGCCGTCGATCGGGGTGACGGTGTGCTCGGGCAGCACCGTCGCGCTGCCGCCGCCCTGGGTGCGCGCCTCGCGGGCGTTGTGCCCGATCACGGCGACCCTGGCGAGCGACGACGGATGCCACGGCAGCTCCCCCTCGTTCCTCACGAGCACCGCGCCCTCGACGGCGGCCTCGCGCGCGAACGCACGGCCGTCGACGGCGGGCGGCGTGACGGAGACCGAGCCCTCGAGCGCGCCGACGCGCTCGGCGAGGAGGAGGAGCCGCAGCACCTTGCGATCGAGGTCGGCCTCGTCGAGGCGTCCGTCGCGCACCGCGTCGGCGAGGTCGGCCCACGCCGGGGCCGGGCCGGGCATCGCGAGGTCCTGCGCGGCGGGCACTGCCTGGAGGCTCCGCACCGCGGTCCAGTCCGAGACGACGATACCGTCGAAGCCCCACTCCGAGTTGAGCGGCGTCTCGAGCAGGTCGTTCTCGGTCATCGTGACGCCGTCGACCGAGTTGTACGCGCTCATGACCGCCCACGCGCCGGCCTCGACCGCGCGCTCGAACGGCAGGAGGTAGAGCTCGCGCAAGGCGCGCTCGTCGACGAGCACGTCGGCCGTGAAGCGCTCGGTCTCGGAGTCGTTCGCGACGTAGTGCTTCGGCGTCGCGGCGACGCCGTTCTCCTGCAGGCCCTCGACGTACGAGGCGCCGAGCTCGCCCGAGAGCCACGGGTCCTCGCTGAAGCACTCGAAGTGGCGGCCGCCGAGCGGCGAGCGGTGCAGGTTGATGGTCGGGCCGAGCACGACGTCGACACCCTTGCGACGGGCCTCGGATGCCGCGGCGGCACCGTAGCGGTGGGCGAGCCCCGTGTCCCACGAGGCCGCGAGCGCGGTGCCCGACGGGAGGTTGAGCGACGGATCGCGCTCGTCCCACGCCGGTCCGCGCACACCGGCCGGACCGTCGGAGAGCGTCATGGCGCGCAAGCCGATGTGCGGCAGCGGCACGGTCGTCCAGAAGTCCGCGCCCTGCACGAGCGCGACCTTGTCCTCGAGCGAGAGGCGCTCGAGCAGTGGTCGCAAGTGGTCGGTTGACGCGGTCATACGGTGGTTCCTTCGTTCAGTGGGGTGGGGATCGACGATCGGTTGCGGCTCATGCCACGGCGGCGGCATCCGTCACCTGGGCATTCTCGGATTCGGCGCCCTGGGCCGCGATGAGGTCGCGGTACCAGTAGGCGCTGTCCTTCGGGATGCGGGCCAGCGTGGCGTAGTCGATGTAGACGATGCCGAATCGCATGGAGTACCCCCACGACCACTCGAAGTTGTCGAGGAACGACCACGCGAAGTAGCCGCGCACGTCGGCGCCCGCGGCCGCCGCGTCGGCGACGGCGCGCGCGTAGCCGGCGAGGTAGTGCACGCGCTCGGGGTCGTGCACATGGCCGTCGTGCGTCGGGTAGTCGGCGAAGGTCGCGCCGTTCTCGGTCACGTAGAGCGGCAGCGGCGTGAACTCGCGGCTGACGCGCACCAGCACGTCGCGGAGCGCGTCGGGGGTGTCCGACCAGTCGAACGTCGTGGGCGTCGGCTCGACCTGCGTCATGCGCGTTCCGGTGGGCGCATCGGGGTCGGCCGAGATGAGCGTGTTCGTGTAGTGGTTCACGCCGGCGAAGTCGGTCGGCGCCGAGATGAGCGCGAGGTCGCCGCGGCGCACGAGGCCGTCGTCGGTCTCGTCGACCGTGATGCCGTGCATGCCGAACAGCCGCGAGACATCCTCACCGTACGAGCCGTGGTAGACGGGCTCGAGGAAGATGCGGTTGAACCGGATGTCGGCGATGCGGGTTGCCGCGGCATCCGCTTCGCTGTCGCTTGCCGGGTTGAGGTTCGAGATGAGGTTCGTGATGCCGAGCTTCGCGGCCGGTCGGCGCGCGCGGAACGCGGCGAGCGCGAGCCCGTGTGCGAGCAACAGGTGGTGCGCCGCCCGGGTCGCTTCGGTGTCATCCGTGTGGCCCGGCGCTTGCATGCCCCACGAGTAGCTGAGGAACGACGCGCACACGGGCTCGTTGATCGTGATCCAGTTGTCGGCGAGGTCGCCGAGGGCGTCGGCGACGAGCGCCGAGTATCCGCCGAAGCGGTACGCCGTCTCGCGGGCCGGCCAGCCGCCCTCGTCCTGAAGCGCTTGCGGCAGGTCCCAGTGGTAGAGGGTGACGTAGGGCTCGATGCCGCGAGCGCGGCAGCCCTCGAGCAGCGCACGGTAGAAGGCCACGCCCTCGGGGTTGAGCGCGCCACGGCCGGTGGGCTGCAGCCGCGCCCACGACAGCGAGAGCCGGTAGGCGGGAATGCCGAGCTCGGCCATCAGATCGAGGTCCTCGGCCCAGCGGTGGTAGTGATCCACCGTCACGTCGGCGTCTTCGCCGTGGAAGATCGCGCCGGGCTGCTTCACGAACGTGTCCCAGATGCTCGGGCCGCGACCGCCCTCGGCGACGGCGCCCTCGATCTGGTACGCGGCCGTCGCGACGCCCCACGCGAAGTCGGCGGGGAGGTCGAGGCGAGCCGGGGTGAGGTCACGGGTGTTCTCGGTCATCGTCATCCTTCTGCTGCGATCGCCATGAGGCGCCGGCGCGCGATGCGCCGCTCCTCCTGCTGGTCGGGGTCGGGCACGGGTGCGGCCATGAAGAGCTTCTGGGTGTACGGATGCTCCGGCCGGGCCGTCACCTGGTCGCCGTCGCCCGACTCGACGATCTCGCCGCGGTACATCACCGCGACGCGGTGGCTGACGTGCCGCACGACCGCGAGGTCGTGCGAGATGAAGAGGTAGGCGACGCCGGTGCGCTCCTGGATCTCGATGAAGAGGTCGAGCACACGCGCCTGCGTCGACAGGTCGAGCGCCGACACGGGCTCGTCGCACACGATGAGCTTCGGGTCGAGAGCGAGCGCACGGGCGATCGCGACACGCTGCCGCTGCCCGCCCGAGAACTCGCGCGGGAGGCGCGAGCGAGCGTCGACCGGCAGGCCGACCTGCTCGAGCAGGGTCGCGACGCGCTGCTTCGCGGCGGCCGAGGTGACGCCGCGCACGGTGAGCGGCTCGATGAGGATCTGCTCGATCGTGAGCGCCGGGTTGAGCGAGGAGTAGGGGTCTTGGAAGACGACCTGGATCTCGGAGCTCAGCTCGCGACGTTCGCGGCGGTGCAACTGGCCGATCTCACGGCCCGCGTAGCGGATCGACCCGCCGGTGACCGGTGCGAGGCCGAGCACGGCGCGGCCGAGCGTGGTCTTGCCCGATCCCGATTCGCCGACGAGCCCCACGGTCTCGCCCGGCACGATGTCGAGCGAGACGCCCTTCAGCGCCCGGAACGGCTTGGCACGGAACCCCTTGCCCGGGTACTCGACTTCGAGGTTCTCGACCTCGAGCAGTGGCGCTGCTCATCGCGCACCTCCCTTCACGACGGCGGCCTTCACGATGTCGGCGTCTTCGATGTCGGCCTGTTCGATGTCGGCGCCGCCGAGCGGGGCACGCGCCGGGCCCTCATCGAGGATCGCGCCGAGGAGCGAGCGGGTGTACGGATGCTCCGCACGCCCGAAGATGGCACGAACCGGGCCGTGCTCGACGATGAGGCCGTGCTGCATCACCGACACCCGGTCGCAGAGATCGGCGACGACGCCGAAGTTGTGCGTGACGAGCAGCAGCGCCATCTGCCGCTCGGCCTGCAGGTCGCGCAGCAGGTCGAGCACCTCGGCCTGCACGGTCACGTCGAGGGCCGTGGTCGGCTCGTCGGCGATGATGAGGTCGGGATCGGTCGAGACCGCGCCGGCGATGAGCACGCGCTGCGCCATGCCGCCCGACACCTCGTGCGGGTAGGCGGCGAAGGTGCGCTTGGGATCGGGGATGCCGACCCGCTCCAGCAGTGCGAGCGCCTTCTCGGTCGCGTCCTTCTTACTGAGGCCGAGGCCCACACGCAGAGGCTCGACGAGCTGGCTGCCGATCGTGAACGACGGGTCGAGGTTCGACATCGGCTCCTGCGGGATGTAGCCGATGCGCCGTCCGCGGATCGCGGTGTACTCCCGCTCCCCCGCGGTGTCGAGGCGCACCCCTTCGTAATCGATCGACCCGCCGGTGATCCGGCCGCCGCGCGGCAGCAGGCCGAGCACGGCGAACGCGGTCTGGGTCTTGCCCGAGCCCGATTCGCCGATGAGGCCGTGCACCTCGCCGCGACGGATGTCGAGGGAGACGCCGTGCACGACCTCGAGCGTGCCGCCGTCGTCCTGCCCGTAGCCGATGCGCAGGTCGCGCACGTCGAGGATCGTGTCGCCGGCGCGGGCGGCCGCGCGTTCGTCGTCGGCGTGGCGGATGGTCGGCTCGGCCTCGGCCTCGGCGTCGAGCCCGATGCCACCGGTGACCGTGCCGATCGACGTGGTCACCGCGGCGATCGAACCGGTCGCGGTAGCGACGGCACGACGACGACGGCGACGAACCTGCACGGTGCGCTCGAGCGCGTCGCGCATGACGTTCGCGAGCAGGGTGAGGGCGATGGAGGTGAGGGCGATCGCGAGCGATGGCCACATCATGAGCAGCGGCGCCTTGTAGATGTTGATGAAGCCGTCATTCAGCATCGATCCCCACGTCGGCACCGACATGTCGCCGAGCCCCAGGAACTCGAGTCCCGACTGGATCGCGATCGCGATGCCGGCGACGATCGCCGACTGGATGATGATCGGCGCGCGCACGACCGAGAGGATGTGGCGCGAGATGATCCGCAGGTCGCTGAGGCCCGACACCCGGGCCGCGTCGACGTAGAGCTCGGAGCGCACCGCCGAGACGGCGGCGTACACGAGCCGGAAGTACGCCGGCGCGAGCAGGATGCCGAAGATGAACATCGCCGCCCAGACCGACGGCCCGACCACCGCTCGCGCCGCGAGCAGCACGACGATTCCGGGCAGTGCCATGACGAGCGCCGTGAACCAGGACGCGACGTTGTCGAACCAGCCCCGGTAGTACCCCGCGATGAGGCCAGCGATCACGCCGATCAGGAGGGCGGTGACGAGGGCGACGAGCGCCGCGGCGATGCTGATCTGCGTCGCCGCGAGCAGGCGCGAGAGCACGTCGCGTCCGCCGCTGTCGGCGCCGAGCGGATGCTCCGCACTCGGCTGCGCGAGCACGAGCTGCAGCGAGGCCAGGTTCGGGTCGTATGGCGCGATCAGCGGGCCGATCACGGCGATGAGCGCGACGACGAGGAGGAACGCGAGCGAGATCGCGCCGAGCGGTCGGCGGATCACTCGACGCAGGAGCGACGTGCGACCCGTCGGCGTGGGGATCGTGTTGGGAGGCGTGATGGCGGTGGTCATGACAGTCTCACCTTCGGGTTGAGGGCCGCCTGCGCGAGGTCGATGAGGAGGTTCACGACGACGACGATGATCGCGGTGGCGATCACGACGCCCATGACGACGGGGATGTCGCCGGCGCCCGTGGCCTGCACGGCGAGCTGGCCGATGCCGGGCAGTGCGAAGATCTGCTCGACGATGACGGCGCCGCCGAGCAGGCCGACGAACTGCACGGCGAGCACGGCGAGCGCAGGCCCGCCCGCGTTGCGGAGCACGTGCTTGTAGACGACCCGGTTGGTGCTGAGGCCGCGGCTTCGGAGGGTGCGCACGTAGTCGCGCGAGAGGGCATCGAGCACGGAGCCGCGCACCTGCTGGGCGACGGTCGCGATGGCGCCGATCGAGAGCGCGACGACCGGGAGGGTCACCGACGCGATCCATCCGCTCGGCGACGAGGCGAACGGCACGTATCCGGTCGCCTTGAACAGCCCGAGGTTGATCGCGAAGACGAGCACGAGCACGAGGGCGATGAGGAAGCCGGGGATCGCGAACCCGATCACGGAGACGAACTGCACGACGTTGTCGATCCAGCCTCCGCGGCGGGCCGCGAGCACCCCGAGCACGACCGCGACGATCGCGGCGATGATCGTCGCGCCGATCACGATCGAGAGGGTGACGGCGAGCCGGCTCGAGACGCTGACCGCCACGAGCTGGCCCGTGAACCACGAGCGGCCGAGGTCGCCGCCGAACGCCGAGGTGAGCCAGTCGAAGTACTGGGCGAGGAGCGGCTGGTCGAGGCCGAGGTCGGCGGCCTTCTGCGCGACGACGTCGTCGGTCGCGTTCTGGCCGAGGATGCGGCGGGCGATGTCACCGCCGCCGAGATAGAGGAGCGCGTACGCGATCACCGAGATCACGAACACGAGCACGACGCCCGATGCGAGGCGGCGCAGCACGAATGGCAGCATGGGTACTCCGTGGTTGTCGGAACAGGCTCGGGCCCGAGGCCCGCGGTGGGACCCGGCCCGCCCCGGTGATCCAGGACGGGCCGGAGACTTCGTCAGCCCTTGGGCTGGAAGTCGTAGATGGCCGGGTACACGTTCGTCGGCATCATCTCGACGCTCGTGTTCGCGTCGGTCGGGATGCTGTTCTGCACGCGGTAGAACGGCGCGAACCAGGCCTGCTCGACGATGTACTCGTTGAGCTGCTTGGCCACCTCGGCCTGCGTGGCCTCGTCGCCCGCCTGGATCTCGGCGATGTACTCGTCGACCTGCGGATCCTCGTACTTGAACGGGTTGAACACGGAGTTCGGCGCGACCATGAACTGGATGAGCTGCCAGTCCGGGTTCTGCTCGAGTGCCATGAACGACGCGGGGAACTTCGGCGCGAGCAGGTCGGCGATGAAGTTGTTGCCCGGGTCGGTGTACTCCGCCGTGATGCCGATGTCGGCGAGCTGCTGGCTGAGCAGCGTGTAGGTGGTCGAGCCGAGCACCGTGGAGCTCGGCATCGCGAGTGAGAAGCCGTCGGCGTAGCCGGCCTCGGCGAGCAGTTCCTTGGCCTTCTCGGGGTCGTAGGGGTAGCGCTCGTCGAGCGCCGGGTCGAACGCAGGGCTCGACTTGGGGAAGACCTGACCCGTGACGGTGCCGTGGTCACTCTGCAGCGCGGTGAGCAGCGCCTCTCGGTCGAAGGCGTAGTTGATGGCCTGGCGCACGCGCACGTCGGAGAGCGGTTCGCTCATGGTGCCGGCGCGGTCGAGCAGGAGGAGGCCCTGGAAGTCGAGCTCATTGGCGTTGACCGTCCAGCCGGCGCCTTCGACCTCGGCGAGGTTGTCGTTGCTCGCGAGCTTGATGCCGTTGACCTCCCCGGCCTTGATCGCGTTCAGGCCTGCCGTCGCGTCGGCGAGCACGTTGATCGTGAGGGTGTCGTAGTGCTGGAGGTCGGGATTCCAGTAGTCGGGGTTCTTCGTGTAGGTGTAGCTCGTGCCGGTGACCGTTGCCGCCGTGTCGAGCACGTAGGGACCGGAGCCGACCGGGTCGGTCGCAAGCGAGTCGGGGTCGGCGAGGCTCTCGGCACTCGCGATCAGCCCCGGGTCGCGGGTGAGGTAGTTGAGCAGCGCGGGGTCGGGCGCCCCGAGCGTGATGACGACGGTGATGGCGTCGGGCGCCTCGATCGAGGTGATGCCCGCGAAGTACCCGGCGTCGGGCGACGTGCCGGTCTGGAACCGCTCGAGGTTCTGCTTCACGACATCGGCGTCGAGCTTGGAGCCATCCGTGAAGGTGACGTCGTCGCGGATCGTGAGGGTCAGCACGGTGTTGTCGTCGTTGTACTCGAACGACTCGGCCAGGAACGGCTCGATCTCGCCGTCGGACGTGGCGAGCAGGAGGGTGTCGTACACCGCCTGGTAGAAGGGGGCGCGGTTGCCCCATTCCGAACCGGCCGGGTCGAACGTCGTCGGCGCGACGATGGCACCGAGTGTGAGGGTGCCTCCTTCGGCACCGGATCCTGTCGAATCAGCCGCGCAACTCGTCAGTGCGAGTGCGGCGGCGACGGCGACAGCTGCTGTGGCGGATCTCCATCGGAGCATCTTCGGTCCTCTTGGTCGGCGGCGATACCACTGCGGATCGCCTCGTGAGTCGAGAAGGTATCATGAAACCCGAGTGACCACTAGGTTTTTATTTCAGAGCGTGACACGATGGCTCTTGACGGGCCGACGGATGCCCCGCCTCACGCGGCGGTTAGGCTCGTCAGATGAGCTGGAGGGCGTAGTGAACGAGGCCACGACCGGGCGGAACAAGCCGCGAGGCTCGTATGCCAAAACCGGCATGAAGCGCGCCGCGATCCTCGAAGCAGCGCTCGCAGTGTTCGCCAAAGGCGGGTACCGGTCCGGTTCCCTGCGTGAGATGGCGAGCCATGTCGGCATGAGCGAGGCCGGGCTGCTGCACCATTTCCCGAACAAGAGCGCGCTCCTCGCGGCCGTGCTCGAACTCCGCGATGAGCACGCCATGGAGATGGTTCCGTTCGATTCCGAGGATCCGCTCGAGCCCATCCGCGGCCTCATCACGCTCGCCCGCTACAACGCCTCGGTGCCCGGGGTCGTCGAGCTGTACTGCACGCTCTCGGCCGAGGGCACCTCGCCCGATCATCCGGCTCACGAGTACTTCGTCGGCCGCTACGACCTCACGGTCAGCAGGCTCACGCACAATTTCGCCCGCTGCGCCGAGCGCGGCATCCTGCGACCGGGCATGCCCCCGGAGAGCGCCGCCCGCGGCACGGTCGCGCTCATGGACGGCCTGCAGGTGCAGTGGCTGCTCGACCGCGACGGCGTCGACATGGCCGACGAGCTCGAGGTCTACCTGCGCACCATCGTCGACCTCGATGCCTGACCGGGCGCAGCGCAGACGCAGGTCTTACGGAACGCGAACGATTCACCGATGCGAGGCGCCGCGCCGGCGTCGCGGTCGTAGTCTGTGAACGTGCCTCACCTTCCGCCGTCGTCGATCGGCAACGAAGACCTGGTGGGCCGTCGAGTGCTTCTCGTCGACGACGACCCCACGGTCGCCGAGGTCGCGTCGAGCTACCTGCGGGCCACCGGCTTCGTGGTCGAGGAGGCGAGCGACGGCTTCGCCGCACTCGAGGCCGCCGAGCGGATTGCGCCCGACCTCATCGTGCTCGACCGAATGCTGCCCGGTATCGACGGTCTCGAGGTGTTCCGGCGGCTTCGCGAACGGACCTCGACTCCCGTCATCCTGCTCACTGCGCTCGGGTCGGAGGACGATCGCATCGCCGGTCTCGAGGCGGGCGCCGACGACTACCTCTCGAAGCCGTTCTCGACGCGCGAGCTCGTCTTGCGCGTGCAGTCGGTGCTCCGCAGGTCGATCGGAGAGTTCACGCCCGAGTCCGTGCTCGAGTACGGCGAGTTCCGCCTCGACCCGTCGGCTCACGTCGCAACCCGAGGCGGCGTCGAGCTGACCCTGACGGCACGCGAGTTCGACCTGTTCGAGTTCCTGCTGAAGCATCCGAACCAGGTCTTCAGCCGTGAGGAACTGCTGCGAACCGTGTGGGGCTGGACCTACGGCGACCTCTCGACCGTGACGGTGCACGTGCGCCGCTTGCGGGAGAAGATCGAACGCGACCCGCGCTCGCCCGTGTTGCTGACGACCGTCTGGGGCGTCGGCTACCGATTCACGATGGACGGTGCCGCCGATGCCGTGGTCTGATCTGCTCGCGGTGGCGGTCGTCGCGCTCACGACCACGGCGGTTGTCGGCGGGCTCGCGCTTCTTGCACTGCTGATGCTGCGGCGAACCTCGGTCGTCGTGCAGGTGTGCGTGCTCCTGCTCGCCGCGATCGTGTCGGTCGTCGCGAGCATGGTCGGCGCCGCGAACCAGATGTACCTCTCAGGGCACGACCTCACGGTCGCGATCGCCGTCTCGGCGATCTCGGGCATCGTGTCGCTCGTGCTCGTCGCCGTGCTGGGGTGGGTCGTCGCCCGCAACTCGCGAGCGCTCTCGCTCGCTGCGCGTCGCATCGGTGCGGGCGAGCGCCTGGAGTCAGCGGGCCGGTACTCGAACAGCGAGCTCAACGCACTCGCCGACGAACTCGTGGCGACGAGTGCGAAGCTCACCGAGTCCCGCGAGCGCGAGCAGCGCATCGAAGCCTCCCGCCGCGAGCTCGTCGCGTGGATCTCGCACGACCTGCGCACACCGCTCTCGGGCATCCGGGCGATGGCCGAGGCGCTCGAAGACGGCATCGCGGCCGACCCCGCCCGCTACCACCGTCAGATGCGAATGCAGGTCGACCAGCTCTCCAGCATGGTCGACGACCTCTTCGAGCTCTCGAAGATCGACTCCGACGCGCTGCGCCTCTCGCTCAAGGAGGTGTCGCTCTACGACGTCGTGAGCGACACGGTCGCCGATCTGCGGCCCGCATCGCAGGGGCGCGAGATCCGCGTCGAGGCGCCCCTCGCGCAAGAGCTCGTCGTGATGGCCGACCCGCGACAGCTCTCCCGGGCGATCGGCAACCTGCTCATGAACGCGATCCAGCACACCCCTCAGGGCTCGCCGATCACGGTCGCCGTCGATCTCGTCGACGACCGCGCGATGGTCTCGGTGATCGACGCGGGCGGCGGCATCGACGAGGCCGACCTCGACCGCGTGTTCGAGCCCGCGTGGCGCGGGTCGAAGGCGCGCACACCCTCACTCGAAGACAACCGCTCGAGCGGCGCCGGCCTCGGCCTCGCGATCGTCAAGGGCATCATGAGCGCGCACCGCGGCGAGGTCTCGGTGCGCAATGTGCCCGGCGGATGCCGCTTCGACCTGCTGCTCCCCCGCGACGCGTCGATCGGCGCTTGAGCCGCCTGGCTCGTTACCCGAAATCCAGCACTTCGTGTCTGTGCTGGGGGCATTGACGCCCCTCACTGTTCAGGCGTGTACTTGAGTGGGCTCTTGCTTGAACCGAAGCCCAGCCATGGAGCGGCCTGCGCTTTCCGTGGGGCCGCCCCTTGAGACGGAGGTCGAAAAATGGGACAGGCACGCGATGCAATGGACCGCTTGACCACGGCCATGACAGCGAACGACAACGAGGCGCAGGCAGCGTGTTACGCCGCTGATGCAGTGGCTATCACTCCCGATCAGGGCGAGCTTGCCGGGCCGGAAGCGATCAGCAGCTACCTGTCGCAATTCGGGGAATCATTCCCTGACGTCGACTACGAGTATGTGCAGAAGTATGAGGCTGGAAATGTAGCGATCGATGAGGGCTTCGTCACCGGAACGAACACAGGACCGCTGCCCTTGCCATCCGGCGAAAGCCTGCCTCCCACGGGCAAAAGCATCAGAGTGAGAAGTTGCGACATCGCACACGTGGAGGGTGGCCTGATTGTGCGGCACACGTTCTACTTTGACCAGATGGAGTTCTTGGGACAACTCGGCCTGCTCCCTGAGTCACTGTCCCAGCCAGGAGGCTGAGGGCCGCACTTGACCCGAGCGGTGCGCGGGCAGCGCATCGAGGCCTCCCACCGCGATCTGCGGCTCGTCGGCCTCGCCGCAACCGGGGTGCTCGCGGCGCTCGGGGTGTTCGCGCTGGTCCGGCGCGCCCGCGGTCGCGGTTCAGCTTCCGTTCGTCGCGAACGCGATCACCTCGGCCGCGGCATCCTCGAGGGTCGGGAAGTGCCGGTGAGCGCCGGAGACCGGGGCAACGCCGTTCACGCTCCACACCGTCATGCCGGCAGCGAGTCCGGCGGCGACACCAGAGGGTGAGTCCTCCACCACGAGGCAGTGGGCGGGCACGACCCCCAGGGCCGCGGCCGCCGCAAGATACGGATCGGGGTGCGGCTTGCCTCGCGCCGTGGTCTCGGCGTCCACGATGACCTCGGGCACGGAGAGTCCAAGCCTGAGGAACCGGCCCTCGACGCGTCGCCGGAGGTTGGCCGTCACGAGCGCGCACCGCCCGGCGTCGAGGGCGCGCAGCATCCGCTCTGCACCATGGAACGCCGTGTAGAGACCGTCGCGCACGTCGGCATCTTCGAGGTCGTTGAAGTCCGCGAGCGCGTCAGCCCTCTCGGCTCGCGGGAGCAACTCCGCCACCGTATCGACGGGTCGCGTGCGCAGCGCCAAGGCATTGACCTCGTCGCCGTCGAGCCCGAACCGCTCCGACCACGCCGCCCAGATGCGCCGCTGGTTGGCGACGGCGTCGACGAGTGTGCCGTCAACGTCGAAGAGTACGGCGCTCGATGGCCGCGTCATGTGTGATTCCTCCTTTCAGCTCAGGAGCTGGGGAAGGAAGATGACCGCGAGCACGACGACCGGAACCAGCGAGAGGACAACGAGGGCTCGGTTGATGCGACGGCGACTGATCGTGCCCTTCCTGAACGAAGATCGCGACATCCGGTCCAAGTTGGGAAAGAGCGCCTGGTACGGTGGCTCTTTTCCGGGCGCAGCATCCGATTCCTGCTCAGGCTCGTGATCGTCCTCATCGCCCATGGGCCCAAGGGTACTCACCAGTCGATCGATCACTGATAGCGGCAGGAGATGCTCGACGACATCACATCAGCCATCTCGCGCGGCCCTCGAGGCGATTGTCAGGCAGCGCCCCAGAAGCGGTCCTCGGCAGGCCCGTCCTCGGAGAACAGGTGCACGGCAGCGATCGCGCCGTCAGCGATGGTGAGCAGGTCGATGCCAATCATGTCCATCGCGACGCTCTCACGTTGACCGGTGAAACGGACCGGGACGGCAACGAGGTTGCCGTTGACCATCGCCGGGCCCGTCACGGCGAGTTGGAAGGTTCCCCCGCTCACCTCCATCATTCGACCGAGGAGCGCACCTACCCCTTCCTGTCCGCGGTGGTCACCCGAGAAGCGGTTCGCGCCGGGCTGGTGCCAGACGATGTCGGGGCTCAAGAGCGCCATCGCTGCGGGAATGTCACCGTCGGCAAGCGCATCGAAATAGCGGGCTGCGACGGCTGCGGGGTACTGGTCGGTCATCTGGGTTCTCCTTCGAGTGGGACGAGGTAGCCCAATGGTTTCAGTCGGTAACCTGTTACCTCAACGTAACTAAAGGGGAAGATGTGGCTGCACCGGTGTGGGATGTGATGTTGGCCACGTGCCCGTCGCGGACGTCGCTGGCGAGAATCGCGAACAAGTGGACCGCGATGATCGTGATCGCCCTCAGCGAGCGGCGGATGCGGTTCGGTGAGCTGCGCACCAGAGTGGCCGGCATCAGCGGGAAAGTGCTCACGGACACGTTGCGCGATCTCCAGCGGGACGGCATCGTCACACGGATTGCGTTTGCGGAGATGCCTCCACGGGTGGAATACGAATTGACCGCGCTCGGGCGAACCCTCTCCGAGCCATTGGGGGCGCTCGGCCGCTGGGCAGAGGAATATTTCGATCAAGTTCAGCAGGCCCGCGACGCCTTCGACGCGCGGACGACCACTTGACGCGGTTCGTCGTGCGGGCACGAACGACGTCTCCAACCCAGGAAAGCGGTCGCACCGGCTGAAGGGCCTATCGGGGCCCATTCCACTCCGGGCGCACGGTGAACTACCTGAGAGCTGCGGTCATCTGCACACGTCGCCCGTACCGAGCAAGCCCGAGTCGCTCCTCGACCTCGACGAGGTACTTGTGGAAGTCGGTTGTGGGCGCTGTCTCGACAAAGCCGGCGCGCGCATAGAAGGGCGCGTTCCAGGGCACATCGGCGTAGGTGCGCAGCGTCAATTGTTCGTACCCGCGACGACGAGCCTCATCCATCGCGGCTTCGACGAGTCTCCGCCCGTAGCCACGTCGGCCATCCTGAGGGAGCACCGAAATCTGCTCCAAGTGAGCGATCCCGTCAACCTCGAGAACGTGCACGAACCCGACGATGGTGCCCGCCTCTGGTTCCTCCGCCACCAAGACGAACCCCGGCTTGGACGCTCTCGACAAGCCAGACGGAGCGGGCTCCCAACTCTCGGGGCTCAGCCTGTCGATGAGCAACTGATCGGCGGCGTTCTCAATCGACTCGACCGCCACGTAGTCGTCGGGCGCAATGGGACGGATGGAAACGGTCACCGGCAAATCCTATGGTCATCGTTCCCAGCGGCTCAGGGTTCGATTGCCGATAGGAATCTGTTGTGGCTGTCTACGGCTCCTGGCGCGAGGAGGGCCCGGGGCCAGAGGATGCCCGTCGCGCGGCCGACGGCGTCGTTGTCTTCCACCATGGGTCGCGCGAGTGAGTGGGCTCCCTCGACGCGGTCGACGGTGAGGAGCGGTCCGAAGATGGAGCGGTAGGTGCGCTCGGTCTCGTCGACGTCGACGTTGCGGTCGTGCGAGCCCACCAGGAGGTGGACCGGGATGTCTCTGTCGGCGACGGCCAGGAGGTCGTCGGTCGCGTCGGACCTGAAGTTGCGCAGGACGAAGGCCAAACAGGGCAGCTCAGCCTTGACGCTCGGAAGTGAGACGAGCAACTCGGACTGTCAGTCCCCCGTGCGATCGTCACCCCATGTACGAATGGGAAACGAGCGTTGTGGTGGTCCTGAACTCAACCAACCAGGTGCTGCTGGTCCGCCAGAGCTACGGCTACCGGTTCTTCGGCCTACCGGGAGGAAAGATCGAAGACGGTGAATCGCCCGACGAGGCAGCGATCCGTGAGTTCTTCGAGGAGACGGGCCTGCGCTCCAACGCCGTCACTCCCCATAGCATCCACGATCTTGTGTACCCCGGGAGCGGCAGCAAGTACCGGGCACACGTATTCAGCTGCGACCAGGCCGCTGGCGTACTCGACGTGCAGATCCCAGATGAGATTTCCTCGGTGGGTTGGTATGCATTGAACGAGCTGCCTTCCCCACTCACCCCCTCGGCCCAGGCAGTGCTGAGATCACGGCCCGTGCTCAACGATTGTGCGTAGGGCCGGTCGTAGCCGTTCGATGCCGCGCTCACCCAATACGTCGTTGAGCCACGCCTCATAGCCGACGACGACCTCCGCACAGACCGTCAGCAAGGTCGTGCCCGCCGATGTCGGAATATAGAGCTTGGCACGGCCGTCTCTCGGGTCGGCGTGGAGTTCCAGGTATCCGCGCTGGACAAGGTGGGCGGCGAGTTCGGCAGTGGCCTGCTTCGTTCGCCCTCCTCGCGCGCGTCATACGCCAGCCCGTGGATCGACGCCGTCTGGGGCAGCGCCCACTGGACACGCAGCATCACAGCACGCCGCTCCGGATCTCGGCTTTCGTGTGCGCGGGAAGATCCAGCGAGTCGAGCAGGTCGAACGCAGCCTCACCGTACATTTCACTGGCGTCTTCCAAGAACCACGTTCCAACGAAACGTAGCTCATCACTGCTTGCTGCTTCACGCGCAATGCACTCCAGAAGCGGACCGAGCGTCTCGAGGTGCCCCGCCAAACGATCAACGTCTGATTCCACCTGCTGTGCCTCAGAGATGTCCGCCCCGGGTGCAGACTCAGGTTGATCGAAGTAGCCACCCGGCCTTCTGTTGCGCCACCACTCCTTCGCGAGACTCGAATAGGGTTCCATTTCTATACCCCTTGATCAACCGAATGCCGGTGCTGCGAACGGAGCGACGACGACCAACGCTGCAGCGCCGAGCGCACCGACAACCCACGCAGCCGCATCCGAGTCGAGGGTCCACGTTGACGCTTGGTATCCCCCCGGTGGGGCGTAACTGTAGACCGGTCCAGGGTTGCCCACTGTGTCTGGCACTACCCCGCCCGCTGGAACATCGCGCCAAGACATTTCACCCATCCACCTCGTATTCGGGCCCGGTCCATTGGGTCCAGAACAGCTCCTGTCCCACGCCTTGATGTCATCTCGAAGTCCTCGTTGGAGTTGCTCAAGCTTCTTGGCGTGACCGCTGTCAGGCCCTCCGGTACGAGTCGCCCCTCCAGCGCGTGGGTCAAACTTGGCCTGATACAGGGTTTTCTGGAGTCTGGTCGCCTTGCTCATTATGTCGACCGCCAGCTGCACGCAGTTCTTACGATTGCCACCGTACGCCCCTGAATCCGTCAGGCGTTCTCCACTGAGGTCGAGTTTGTTGATGGGGTCGGCGGGGTAGTCGTAGTTGTTGGTGACGCCGCCTTCGATGGGGTCGACTTCGAGGAACCGGCCGAGGGCGGGCACGTATTGGCGGGCGCCCATCTCGATCGTGTGGATCGAGCCGGAGTGCTCGGTGAGTTTGCGGTGGGTGCCGAGCCAGCCCCAGTTCGCGTTGCCGGGCAGGGTGTCCGGTCCTGCGTCATCCGCGGTGCCGGTGCCGATCTGCCCGGTGGCCGGGTCGATGGGTTGGCCGAACGGGTCGTACCGGAACACCCCCGCGGAACGGGTGCCCGTGGCATCCGCGGTCACGACGATGTCGCCGTGCAGGTTCGGGTACGACCACGACTGGGTCGCACCGGTCATCGACACGGTCACCCCACCGGGCAGGCCCAGCACCCGCTGCAACACCCCGTTGGCCCCGTCCAGGATCAGGTCCGGGCTGTCGCCGCCACCGGTGAACCCGTACCGCACGGTCAGGGTTTCCGGGTTCTGCCCGCCCGTGGTCTCCTCGCGTTGCACGATCCGCCCGGTGACATCACGCAGGTACTTGATGCGGGTGCCATCCGTCAGCGAGGTGGTGAGGTGCTGGTCGGTCACGTCGTAGCCGAGGGTCTGGTCGACCAGCTTGGTCGTGTTCCCATGCGCGTCATACGCCAGCCCGGATGCCGGGATCCCGGCAGCGACCGGGTTCAGGCCCGGCTCTTATA
>NZ_JAGGPF010000012.1 GCF_018613935.1 Agromyces sp. ISL-38
GCCGAGCGGCTCGCGAGCGAGGCGATGTCGCTCGCCCAGCGCGACGTGGGCGGCTTCGGCGGCGGCATGGGCGGGTTGGGAGAGCTGGGCGGCTTGGGCGGACTGGGCGGCAGCGCAGCGGGGCGCGGCTCGAGCGGCGGCGACATCTTCGGTGCGGTGCTCGGCGGCATCCTCATCGATTCGGTGCTCGGCGGGGGTGGCGGCGGCCGCCGCGGCGGCGGCGGTTTCGGCGGCGGCGGTTTCGGCGGCGGGGGCCGCAGTTCCGGCCGATCGCCCGGCAGCTTCGGGGGCTCGGGCACGCGCTCCCGTCGCGGAAGCGGAGGCCGATTCTGACCTCCCGCGCCCTCCGGCCGAGCCTGCGATCCGCGCGCGACCACTGAAGACCGGCTACACCCGACACGACGACCACGACGACCACGACGAAAGGAACGACCATGGCAAAGCAGTCCATCTTCGGACGGATCTCGCAGCTCCTGCGAGCCAACATCAACGCCCTCATCGACCAGGCTGAAGACCCGCAGCTCATGCTGGACCAGATGGTGCGCGACTTCACCAACAGCATCGCCGACGCCGAGGCCGCGATCGCCGAGACGATCGGCAACCTGCGCCTCCTCGAAGACGACCATCGCGAAGACATCGAGGCGGCGCGTGAGTGGGGCGACAAGGCCGTCGCGGCGAGCCGCAAGGGCGACGAGCTGCGCAGCTCCGGCGACGCCGCCGGCGCCGACAAGTTCGACAACCTCGCCAAGGTCGCGCTCAGCCGCCAGATCTCGTCGGAGAACGAGGCGAGGGCCGCCGAGCCGCAGATCGCCGCGCAGACCGAGGTCGTCGACAAGCTGAAGTCGGGGCTGAACGGCATGAAGGAGAAGCTCGTTCAACTGCAGAACAAGCGCTCCGAGCTCGTCGCACGGGCGAAGACCGCCCAGGCCCAGCGCCAGGTGCAGGACGCCGTCAAGTCGATCGACATCCTCGACCCCACGAGCGAGATCGGGCGGTTCGAAGACAAGATCCGTCGCGAGGAGGCCGTCGTGCGCGGACAGGCCGAACTCGCCGCCTCGAGCCTCGACGCCCAGTTCAACGAGCTCGACGACCTCGGCGAGCTCACCGAGGTCGATGCCCGGCTGGCCGCCCTGAAGGCCGGCGGCACCGCTCAGGGCGCCATCTCGCACTGAGCGGATCCGGCGACGGCCGCGCAGCGCGATCGACTCGCGCGGCGCGGCCGTTCGCATGCCGGCGCCCCGCGGCATCCGCCGGTCAGAACGGGCGCTGCTTCGAGAGCGTGAACTCGGGGCTCGCGAGCGACCCGCCCATCGGGCCGCTCGTGACGGGCGCGGGCCGGCCCGGAATCTCGTCGCGGTGCCGGGATGCGTCGTCTTCGGGCTCGAACCCGAGGCGCCGCGCGGACTCGAGGTCGAACCAGCCGTCGCGATTGTCGGAGGTGGCGAACGCGGTCTCGAACCCCACCGGCTCGTGGCGCATCGCAGCGAGGAACGCGCGCGCCGCGTCGGCCGGACTCAGCCAGATGCTGAGGTCGCGAGCACCATCGGGCAACTCCTTGAACCCGCCGATGCGGAGCGCGACGACCTCCATGCCGAACTTCTCGGCGTAGAGGCGGCCGATCTGCTCGGCGGCGACCTTCGTCACGGCGTAGAGGCCGTCGGGCCTCGGCGGCATCGTCACGTCGACCTGCTGTCCCGCCTCGTACATGCCGACGACACGGGCGGTGCTCGCGAGCACCACTCGTCGCACGCCGGCCTGCCGAGCCGTCTCGAACACGTGCCACGTGCCGATGACGTTCGCCTCGACGAGGTCGTGGAAATCGGCCTCGTCGGGAACCGCCGCGAGGTGCACGACGCCGTGGACTCCCGCGAGCGCGGACCGCAGCGCCGCCGGATCGGCGAGGTCGACCTCGAATGCGCGCTCGCGCGGGTCGACGCCCTCGGGCGGCACGGCGTCGATGAGCACGAGCCGCGACACCTCGGGCAAGAGGGCCGCGCGCAGGGTCGTGCCGATTCGCCCGGATGCCCCCGTGATCGCCCACACCTCATCGCGGAGCGGCCGCGCGTTCGTCTCCATGGGGCAACGCTAGCGCCGACCCCCGACGACCGGCGTCCGAATTCGCGCGCACTGGCCGACGGGCTCCGCGCGGCGCGATACTTGGAGTCATGCCCGCTACTTTCGTCGTCGTGCCCATGTGGCAAGGTTCCGTGTCCGTCCGCGCCATGAGCCACGCCGACGGCGCCATCGCCATCCTCGGCGACCTTCCCTCCTCTGCGACGGAGCTCGTCGAGGTGCCGATCGAGGCGGGCGAGGCGCTCGGCACGGGCGTGCTCAGGTACAGCACGCTCCTGCGGGTGCGCGAGCTCACCGCGAGGGCACTCGATCAGGTGCGCGACCTCGCGATCACGATCGGCGGCGACTGCGGGTCATCCGTCGCCGCGGTCGCACACGCCTCGGCCCGCACCGGCGGCGATCTCGCGGTGCTCTGGCTCGACGCGCACCCCGATCTCAACACGCCCGAGTCATCCCCCTCGGGCGGCTTCGGCGGCATGACGCTGCGCGCGATCACCGGTGAGGGCGCCGACGGACTCGCCCTCGACGAGTCGACGCGAATCTCCCCCGACCGGCTCGTGCTGGGCGGCATCCGCGCGATCGACGACGAGGAGCGCCGCTTCATCGACGAGCACGGCGTGAGCGTGCTCACCGTCGAAGACCTCTCCGACCCGACCGTGGTGATCGCCGCGCTCGAGGCGACCGGCGCGTCGCGCGTCTTCGTCCACGTCGATCTCGACGTGCTCGACCCCTCCGCGCTCGCCGGTCTCTCGTATCCGATGCCGTTCGGCATCGCCGCCCCCGAGCTCGCCGCGCTCCTGCGCGCGGTGGTGGCGCGATTCCCGCTCGCCGGCGCCGCGATCGCCGGGTTCGCACCGAGCTCGCTCGACGCGGCCGCCGACGACCTGCCGACGATCCTCCGCCTCGTCGCTGCGCTCACGTCGGGAGCCACCGCCGACGTCGCGTGAATCGCGGATGCCCCGAGCCCAGCATCTGCCTAGGCTTGAACCCAGGCGTGCTCGGCGTGGGCCGGCCAGCCGGAAGGAGTCGGGATGGAGCGGGAGGTGGACGTCGTCGTCATCGGCGGCGGACCGGTCGGAGAGAACGTCGCCGATCGGGCGAAGGCCGCGGGGCTGGAGGTCGTGCTCGTCGAACATGAGCTGCTCGGCGGTGAGTGCACGAACTGGGCGTGCGTGCCGTCGAAGACGCTGCTCCGCAGCCCCGCTGCGCTCCGCGCCGCGAAGCGCGTCCCGGGGGCCGCAGAGGCGATCACCGGCGAGCTCGATGTGGCCGCCGTGCTGCGCCGGCGCGACTACTGGGTGTCGGATTGGAAGGATGACGGCGACGTCGAGTGGCTGGCGGGCATCGGCGCCGACCTCGAACGCGGCCACGGCCGCCTCGACGGGCCGCGCCGCGTCATCGTGGAACGGCCCGACGGCACCGAGCTCACGCTCGTCGCCCGTCACGCGGTCGCGGTGGCGCCCGGCTCCGACCCGGTCGTGCCGCCGATCGACGGGCTCGCCGACTCCCGGCCGTGGACGAGCCGGGACGCCACGAGCGTGAAGCACGTGCCCGCGCGGCTCGCGATCATCGGCGGCGGGGTCGTCGCGGTCGAGATGGCGACCGCCTACTCAGGGCTCGGCGCCGAGGTCGCCGTGCTCGCCCGCAGCGGCCTGCTCGGCGCGATGGAGCCGTTCGCCGGGGATGCGGTGGCGCACGGGCTCGAGGGGCTCGGGGCATCCGTGCGTCTCGGGGTCGAACCGGTGAAGGTCGAACGGAACGACGCCGACGAGGTCGTCGTGACGCTCGGCGACGGCTCAACGGTCACGGCCGACGAGGTGCTCGTCGCGACCGGCAGGAAGCCGCGCACCGGCACGCTCGGCATCGAGACGGTGGGGCTCGAGCCCGGCGCCTGGCTCGAGGTCGACGACACGATGCTCGTGCAGGGCCTGAGCGACGGCGACGGGGACGACTGGCTCTACGCCGTGGGCGACGTCAACCACCGCGCGCTCCTCACCCATCAGGGCAAGTACCAGGCGCGCGCCACCGGCGACGTGATCGCGGCACGCGCCCTCGGCCGCCCCGTCGACGCCGCACCGTGGGGCGCGCACGTCGCGACGGCCGATCACTCCGCGGTGCCGTGCGTCGTGTTCTCGGAACCCGAGTGTATCTCGGTCGGACTCACCGCCAAGGGCGCGGAGCGAGCCGGCCGATCGGTGCGCGTCGCCGACGTCGATCTCGGTGCCGTGAGCGGTGCCGGCATTCTCGCCGACGGATACGAGGGGCACGCCCGTCTCGTCGTCGACACCGAGCTCGGCACGGTGGTGGGCGCCACCTTCGTCGGCCAGGATGTCGCGGAGCTGCTGCAGGCCGCGACCATCGCGATCGTCGGCGAGGTGTCCGTCGACCGGCTCTGGCACGCGGTGCCCGCCTTCCCCACCGTGAGCGAGGTGTGGCTGCGACTGCTCGAGGCACTCGGCCGGCCCGGCGCCGTGAAGCCGGCCGAGTCCGAAGAGCACGAAGAGCCTGCTGAGACCGAAGAGACCGCGGCGTGAGCGGCCGGGTGCTGCGCGTGCGGCTCACCGACTCCCCCATCAGCCGCGCCGGCTACTGGTACGCGACGCTCGTCGGCTTCACCTGGGGGTTCCTCTGGAGCACGGGGCCCGTCGAGGTGCGTGACGGCCTCCTCATCTTCACCGGCATGCCGAAGTGGACGTTCGGCCGGGGCGGTTCGTGCGTCGGCGGCTGCTACCTCACCGATCGCAACACGGGCGTTCACGTGCTCGGCCATGAGGCCGTGCACAAGCAGCAATGGCAGCGCTACGGCATGCTCTTCCCGTTCCTCTACCTCATCGCCGGCCGCAACCCCCTGAAGAACCGGTTCGAGATCGAGGCCGGGCTCGAAGCCGGCGGCTACCTGCCGAGGCGACGCGGGGCGCGGTGAACCGCGAACGGCCCGGACCCTGCCGTGCAGCAGGTCCGGGCCGGGTCGTTGAGCGGTGCGCAGCCCGGTCAGGCCGCGGGCTGCACCGCGGCGGACAGCGACGCGACGAGCTCGTCGAGGCCGTAGGTGAGCGAGAGCGCCGTCGGCGGCGAGACCGCGGCGACGAGCTCGGAACCGATCACCTGGGCGACCTGGCCGCGCGCCACGGCGGGGATCGCCTGGATCGGCGCGGAGGCGAGGAAGGCATCGGCCTCGGCTTGCGTGTCGTGGTAGCTCACGATGACGTCGCTCTCGAGCTTGTCGAGCTCCTCGTAGCTCAGTGTGTAGTAGAACGAGGAGTCGCCGTTCGCGAGCTCGTCGACTGCCGGCGCGTTCACGAGTCCGAACCGGGTGAGGAACTCGGCGCGCGCATCGGCGACACGGTACACGTAGAACGTGCCCGCGACATCCCACACCGCGGCGACGGTCTTGCCCTCGAGCTCGGGGTGCGCTTCGGCTTGCGCGGCGACCTGTGCGTCGAGCTCGTGGAGCACGGCCGCGGCCTCTGCGTCACGGCCGAGGGCGGCGCCCACCGTCGTCACGACGTCTTCCCACGGAGTGGTCCACGCCTCGCCCTCGTAGGCCACGGTCGGCGCGATCTCGCTGAGCAGTTCGTACTGCTCCTCGGTGATGCCCGAGAACGGCGCGAGGATGAGGTCGGGTGCCGCCTCGATGAGCTCCTCGTAGGGCGGCGCCTCGCCGTCGTCGGTGAGCACGACGGGCGTCTCCTCGCCGAGCTCCTCGAGCTTGTCGGCGACCCAGGGCAGCACGCCCTCGTCGTTCGCCGCATACGTCTGCTCGGCGATCGCGACCGGCACGACACCCACGGCGAGCGCCGCCTCGGTGCTGCCCCAGCCCCAAGTCGCCACGCGTTCGGGCTCTGCGGTGATCTCGGTCTCGCCGAAGACGTGCTCGATCGTCACGGGGAAGGCGCCGTCGGATGCCGCGCCCCCCGTGGAGTCGGCTTCACCCGCCGTTGCGCAACCGGTGAGGGCGAGGGCGGCGAGTGCCGTGGCGGTGATGACGGCGAAAGTGCGTCGGAACTGCATGTGTTCCCTTTCTTGGTGGTGGTCAGGGTCGATCGAGTCAGAACTCGCCCCGGTGGAATCGGCCGATGGGCACGACGAGCGGCGAGCCGGCGACCGGATCGAGGGTGACGACGCACTCGAGCCCGAACGCGTCGCCGACGGTCTCCGCGGTCATCACGTCGCCGGGTTCGCCTTGTGCAGCGATGCGTCCGCCATCGACGACGACGAGGTGATCGGCATAGCGCGCCGCGAGGTTGAGCTCGTGCAGCACCATGACGACCGTCGTTCCGTGCTCGCGGTTCGAGTCGGTGAGCAGGTCGAGCAGCTCGAGCTGATGGCTCGCGTCGAGGAAGCTCGTGGGCTCGTCGAGCAGCACGATGTCGGCCCGTTGCGCGAGCGCCATCGCGATCCAGACGCGCTGGCGCTGCCCGCCCGACAACTCGGAGACGGCACGGCCCGCGAGCTCGGCGGTGCCCGTCGCCTCGAGCACCTCGGCGACGATGCGATCGTCGTCGCTCGAGCGGCCGCCGAACCAGCCGCGGTGCGGATGCCGCCCGCGGGCGACGAGCTCGGCGACGAGCACGCCGTCGGGCGACACGGGCTGCTGCGGCAGCACGGCGACCCGGCGGGCGAACTCGCGTGCGCCGTAGGAGCGGATGTCGCGCCCGTCGAGCGTCACGCGCCCCGATTCGGGCCGAATGAGTCGCGCGAGGCCGCGCAGCAGCGTCGACTTGCCGCTCGCGTTCGGACCCACGATCGAGGTGATGCGTCCGTCGGGGATCTCGAGGTCGAGGCCGTCGATCACGACGCGGCCGTCGTAGCCGAGCGTGAGCGACTCAGCGCGCAGTGCGTGCGGTGCGGAGCGGGTCATCCGTCGGATCCTTTCCGGTTTCCCCTCGCGATGAGCCAGAGGAGGTAGGGGGCGCCGATGAGGCCCGTGACGATGCCGACGGGCACGGCGAAGCCCACGAACGCGTGTTGCGCCACGAGGTCGGCGACGAGCACGATCACGGCACCGACGAGAGCTGAGGCGGCGAGCGCAGCCTGCCCGTGGCCGATGAGCGCCCGCGCGACGGGCGCCGCGACGAGCGCGACGAACGCCACCGGGCCCGCGAGGGCCGTGGCGACGGCGACGAGGGCGACACCGAGGAGCACGGCCATCGCCCGTGCCCCGGTGGCATCGAGTCCGAGCGAACGCGCGCTGTCGTCGGAGAGGGCGAGCAGCCGCATCCGCGGAGAGAAGACCACGGTCGCCGCGAGCAGCACGGCGAGCGCCCCGCCCGAGGTGACGAGTTCGCTCCACCCGGTGCTCGCGATGCCGCCGACCATCCAGACGAGCGCCTCGGATGCCTCGCGCACCTCCGCTCGCGTGATGAGCCAGCCGAGGAGCCCCGACGCGATCGAGGCGAGGCCGATGCCGACGAGCACGAAGCGGATGCCGGTGAGGCCGCCGCGCCACGCGAGCGACCACATGAGCCCGGCGACGACGAGTGCACCCGTGAACGCGGCGAGCGCGACCGCGGGCCCCTCGAGACCGAGCAGGAGCATTGAGCCGACGGCGGCGAGGCTCGCTCCGCCCGTGACGCCGAGGATGTCGGGGCTCGCGAGCGGGTTCCGGAGGGTCGACTGGAAGAGCGCGCCGCCGAGGCCGAGCGCGCTGCCGGCGATGACGGCGGCGAGCACCCGCGGCAGCCGCAGGCGCAGCACCACGAACTCGGCTTTCGGCGATCCCTGCCCGACGAGGGCGGCGAACACGTCTGCGATCGTGAGTCCCGCCGCGCCGAGGAGGAGCGACGTGGTGGCGGCGGCGAGCACGAGCATGCCCGCGGCGAGGAGCACGGCCGCCGTGCGACGGCGCCGCCGAGCGCGCACCGCGCCGATCCGGAGCGCGACAGCCTCGACCGACGCGGTGCGCCCGGGTCGGGCGATGCCCGGCTCGGTGCGGCTCCCGAGCGATGTGCCGATGCTCACAGCCCGCCCCCCTTGGTGCGGCGCACGAGCGCGATGAGCACGGGTGCGCCGACGATCGCCGCGACGATGCCGGCCTCGAGCTCGGCGGGCGCGACGACGACGCGGCCGATCACGTCGGCGGCGAGCAGCACGATGGCGCCGAGGACGGCGGCCAGGGGCGTGATCCACCGGTAGTCGCCGCCGACGAGGCCTCGGGCGGCGTGCGCGACGGCGAGTCCGAGCAGCGCGATCGGCCCGGCGAGGGATGTCGCGGTGCCCGCGAGCAGGATGACGGCGATCGCCGTGACGAACCGCGTCGTGCCGAGCCGCACCCCGAGGCCGCGGGCCACGTCGTCGCCGAGGGCGAGGAGGTTCAGCCGGCCCGCGAGCCACGCGGCGAGCACGAGGCCGGCGATGAGGAACGGCCACAGCACGGCGGCGCTCTCAAGGCCGCGGCCCGAGAGGGAGCCCACCGACCAGAACCGGAACTGCAGGAGGGTGCCGTCGTCCCTGATGAGCAGGAGCGTCACGAGCGGCGTCGTCGCCGCCGTGACGGCGGCGCCCGTGAGCGCGAGCTTCGCAGGGCTCGCGCCGCTCACCCCGGTGGAGCCGATCGCGAACACGATGGCTGCCGCGAGGGCTGCGCCGCCGAAGGCGAACCAGATGAAGCCGAACGGCGAGGCGACGCCGACGAACGCGATCGCGGCGACGACCGCGAGCGATGCGCCGGCGTTGATGCCCAGCAGGCCGGGGTCGGCGAGCGGATTGCGCGTCGCCCCCTGCAGGAGAGCGGCGACGACACCGAGCGCCGCGCCCGCCATGATGCCGATGACCGCGCGAGGCAGCCGCAGCTCTCGCACGACGAGCTGGTCGGCATCGCCCGGCACGGGTGAGGTGAACGCGCTCACGACGAGGTCGAGCGGCATCTGTCTGGTGCCGATCGCGAGACTCGCCACGGCGACGCCGGCGAGCACTCCGACGGCGAGCGTGAGCGTCGTCGCGGCGGGCAGCCGCCGGCCGGTTCGGGCGCGGCTCATGGGCGCAGCAGGGCGCTGCGAATCCGTCGCGATGCGCGACATCCGTTCGGTCACCGGCTCAGTCGAGCTCGGCGCGGCCGTGCCGCCAGTAGCCCATGAACGCCACCTGGCGACGATCGAGGCCGGCCTCACGCACGAGGAACCGGCGGAGGGTCGTGATGGCGGATGCCTCACCGGCGAGCCATGCGTAGCAGGCGCCGTCGAGGCTGTGCCCCTCCGGCACATCCCACAACGGCGCGTCGTGGGCGTCGGCGCGTTCGGCGGCCTCGAGTGCCGCAGCGGCATCCTCGCTCGGCACGAGGGCCGCACGGCTCACGAGGTGGCGCACGACCCAGTCGCGCACGGCCGGGATGAGCTCTGCGCCGTGGCCGGCGTCGGCGATCGCGCGGGGCAGCCAGCGCACCTCGACCCCTGCGGGATGGCGCAGTTCGAGCACGTCGTCGGCGCTCGGCACCTCGATGAGCGCGACGCCGGATGCATCCGCCGGCAGCGTCTCGAGGATCGACGCGATCGCCGGGGCCGCCGTCTCGTCGCCCGCGAGCAGCACGGTGTCGACGACGCCGGGGCGCCAGTCGATGCCGGTGGCACGGCCCTCGCTCAGCTCGTCGGGTCCGATGAGCACGATCTCGTCGCCGGGCGCGGCGTTCATCGCAAACGCCGAGGCCGGGCCGCCGTCGCCATGGCCGACGAAGTCGATGTCGACCTCGCGAAGCTCGGGGCGCACGGCGCGCGCCGTGTAGGTGCGGAACGGGTTGCGCGACTCGGCCGGCAGCTCGCGCCAGGCGCCGTACCAGTCATCGACCTCGGGGAACGCGGCGAAGCCCACCTCGGGCAGCGGCAGTACGATCTTGATGCGCTGGTCGAGCCCGGCGGTGCCGAATCCGGCGAGCTCGTCGCCTGCGAACGTCACTCGCGTGAAGTGCGGCGTCAGGCGTTCGACCCGCGACACGTTCGCCCGGTAGGCGCGGTAGGCGGGACGAGGGCGCGACTCGACATCGGCAAGTGAGGTTAGCATTACCTAAGTCTGGCACACGCGTCGCGCGGTCGTGAACCACCACGGGCACCCGGAGATCGGATGCCGCGGCTCGCGCCGGGCGGCATCCGATCCACTCGCCGCCTCACGCCGTTCGCCGCGAACGCCAGAGCAGCCACACGAAGTACGGAGCGCCGACCACCGCGGTGAGCAGGCCCGCCGGCAACTGCGCGGGGGCGATGATCGTGCGGCCGAGCGTGTCGGCGACGCACACGAGGAGCGCGCCGAGGAGCGCAGCGAGCGGCAGCACACGGGCGTGCCGGGACCCGACGAGGGCCCGTGCTGCATGCGGTGCCACGAGTCCCACGAACCCGATCACGCCCACGGCGGCGACGGCCGTGGCCGTGAGCGCGACGCTCACGGCCAGGAGGCCGAATCGCGAGCGCCCGAGCGCGACGCCGAGCACTCGCGGGGTGTCGTCGTCGAACGCGAGCAGGTCGAGCTCGCGTCGCGCCGAGAGCAGCACCGGGAGCGCGAGCAGCCCGACGATGAGCAGGGGCACGAGCTGCGGCACCGTGCGACCGTAGGTCGAGCCCGCCATCCACGTGAGCGCCTTGGCGGCGTTGTACGGGTCGGTTGCGATGATCATCATCGCCGTCGTGGCGGCGGTCGCCGCGGAGACGCCGAGGCCGATGAGGATGAGCCGGGTGCTCGCGAGCCCACCGGCCGCGGAGAGCCCGAAGACGATCGCCGCGGCGAGCACCGCGCCGAGCAGTCCGCCTGCCGTGACGCCCAGGAACGTCGCGAGCGGCCAGACGGTGATGACGAGCACGGCGCCCACTCCCGCTCCCCCTGTGACGCCGAGGATCGCCGGTTCGGCGAGCGGGTTGCGGGCGACCGCCTGCACGACGGTGCCCGCGAGCGCGAGTGCGGCCCCGGCGAGGATCGCGGCGGCCACACGTGGGGCACGGGTGTTCATGACGAACTCGACGAGCGGGCCCGCGCGGCCCGTGATCCAGTTGACGAGGTCGCCGCCGAGCAGCTTCGCGTCACCGAGCAGGAGCGAGGCGAACGCGACCGCGACGAGGAGCGCGGCCGCCCCGACGATGACGAGCAGCCGGGCACGCGGCGGGAGCGTCGCGCCGATGACGAAGCCGCTCGCCGCAGCGTCGGACGACGCCTTCGCGCGCAACGCGAGGGCGATGAGGAACACCGCACCGAAGATCGTCGTGACGACGCCGGTCGGCACCGCGACGGCGGCCTGCCCGCCGAAGACGAGCCGTAACAGCACGTCGGCCCCGAGCACGACGATGACGCCCGTGACGGCGGCGGCGGGGATGAGCAGCACGTGCCGCTGCATGCCGGGCACGCGCGCGGCGACGAGTCGCACGATCGCCGCGGCTGCGAGCCCGACGAACCCGATCGGGCCGGCGACGGTCACGGCCGCCGCCGAGAGGAGCACGGCGATCAGGATGCCGCCGAGGCGCGTGCGGCGCACGCGCACGCCGAGCGTCGTCGCCGTGTCGTCGCCGAGCGCGACGAGATCGAGTGGTCGTGCGATCACGAACAGGGCGCCCACAGCCATGAGCACCACGGGGCCGAGCTGGAATATCGGGTCCATGCCCGTCTGTGCGAGGGTGCCGTTGCCCCACGCGTAGAGGCCCGTGGTGCGCTCGGGGAAGAGCAGCAGCAGCATCGTCGTGAGCGCGGCGAGCGCCAGGGCCAGCGCCGAACCGGCGAGCACGAGGCGCACCGTGCCGCCACCTCGCGCACCGGCCGACAGCGCGAGCACGAGGATCGCCGCCGCGAGGCCGCCGACGAACGCCACCACACCTCCGCCGACGGCGGGCAGCACGACGCCGAAGGCCGTGACCGCCACGACCGCGAGGTACGATCCGGCGTTGACCGCGAGCGTGTCGGGCGAGGCGAGGATGTTGCGCGAGACCGTCTGCATGACGAGGCCCGCCACGCCGAGGGCCGCGCCGACGAGCACACCCGCGAGCAGCCGCGGCATCCGCGAGGCGACGAACACGGCAGCGGCCTGGTCGTCGGAGCCGCCGACGAGGAGGCCGAGCAGTTCGGGCAGCCCGACGCTCGACGCGCCCTGCGTCACATGCACGGCGGCGAGGAGGGCCGCCAGCACCGCCCCGAGGGCGGTGAGCGCGACGGCGCCGACGCGTCCGGAGGCGCCGGCGCCGCGCGCCGCCGCCGCGACCGCGCCGGTCGCCTCGTACGTGGGCGCCGACTCAGCCCGCGAGGGTGTCGACGACCGCGTCAATGTAGTCGTTCATCGAGGAGGGACCGCCGAACATCCAGATGCCGTCGGGAAGGCGGTGCACCTTGCCGGACTGCACGAACGGCAGCGACTGCCACACCGCGTTGCCGGCGAGCTCGTCGGTGTACGGATCCTGCTCCACCGAGGCGATGTACAGGAACTCGAGGTCACCGAGCGCGGTCAGACCTTCGACGTCGGTCGACGCAAGGCCGTAGACGGCATCGCCCTCGCCGGTCCAGGCGTTCACGAGGCCGAGCTGCTCGGTCACATCCGAGAGCAGCGAGCCCTTCGCGAAGGGGCGGATCGACACCTGGCCGCCGCTCGCCCACGCGTCGCTCATGGCGAACTCGGCCCCGCCGAGGCTGGCCGCCTCGATTGCGGCGGCGCCATCGGCGACCTTCTGCTCGAAGTCGGTGATGAGCTCGGCCGCCTCGTCTTCACGGCCCGTCGCCGTCGCGATGTTCTCGAGGTTCTTCTCCATCTGGCCGATGCCGTTCGAGGCGTCGGCCCCGAACACGACGAGCACGGGCGCGAACTCCTCGATCTGCGAGATCGCGGACTCGGGCAGGTCGGTCGTCGTGACGACGAGGTCTGGTTCGAGACCGGCGATCGCATCGATCGAGGGCTCCCCGCGCGTCCCGACGTCGGTCACGCTGTCGTCGAGCGTCTCCGACTTGACCCATGTCGTGTAGCCCTCTACATCGGCGACGCCCACGGGCATCACGCCGAGCGCGACGAGGTTCTCTGCCGCGTTCCATTCGAGCGCCACGACATCCTTCGCCGGAGCGGCGAGCTCGATCGTCTCGCCGCGGTCGTCGACGATCGTGATCGCGGCGCCGTCAGCGGCCTCTGCGCCGGCGTTCTCGGTCGTGCCGCATCCGGTGAGCAGCAGCGCGGATGCCGCGGCGACCGCGGTCAGGGCGATGGCGGGTGTTCTCATGGTGTCCTTCGATCGGCACGCGGGCATGGTCGTCCCGCGCGATGAGGGTGGTGGAGGAGCCGCCGCCTAGGCGAGGGCGAGTTCGCCTGCAGACCGCCGGGTGTTGTATCGGCCGATGGGGCAGGTCGTGATGCATCCGCGTTCATCGATGTCGACCTCGACACGGATGCCGTACGCCGAGCTCAGGACGTCGGTCACGAGCACTTCGGCGGGCGTGCCCACGGCACGCACGCGCCCGGCCTCGAGCAGCACGATGCGGTCGGCGATCGCGGCGGCCTGGTCGAGGTCGTGCAGCACGACGCCGATCGTCACGCCGTGCTCGTCGGCGAGCTCGCGGATGAGGTCGAGCAGCTCCACCTGGTAGCGGAGGTCGAGGTAGGTCGTGGGCTCGTCGAGGAGCAGCACCCCGGTGTCCTGCGCGAGGCACGCGGCGAGCCACACCCGCTGCAACTGGCCCCCTGAGAGCCGGTCGACCGGACTGTCGGCCAACGCGTGGACCCCCGTGAGGTGCATGGCGCGCTCGACGATCGCGTGGCCTCCGGCGTCGCCGGCGATCCAGCGGCCGCGGTACGGGTGGCGGCCGAACTCCACGAGCTCGCGCACCGAGAGGCCGCCCGGTGTCGGCCGGCTCTGGGCGAGCAGGGTCACCCGGCGAGCGAAGTCGCGGGCGCTGAGCGACGCGGCGTCGAGCCCGCTTGCGACGAGGTCTGCCGGCTCGCTGCCGACCGAACCTGTGCTCATGGTGTGCGCGCGGCCCTCGGCGTCTGAGGCGAGCAGCACGCGCCCCGCGTCGGGCAGGTGCAAGCGGGCGAGCGCGCGCAGCAGCGTGGACTTGCCGCTGCCGTTCGGGCCGACGAGCGCGGTGACCCGGCCGGGTTGGAGGTGGATCTCCGCTTCGTGAACGACGGTCGTGCCGTGGTACGAGAGCGTGAGATCGTGACCGAGCATGCCCACCACTATAGGTGAGGCTTACCTAATTTCGTCAACTACCAGGCGGGCGGATGACGCCGCGACCGTCGTGCCCTGCGCTCGAGCTGCGCGGCGAGGGCGAACAGCGTCGCCTCGCCGCCCGGCCGCCCGATGAGCTGCACGCCCATGGGCACGCCCGCCTCGGTCTCGTCGACCGGAACGGTGATCGCCGGAAGCCCCGCGACGTTCACGAACGAGGTGAACGGCGTGAACTGCACCTGCTGGGCGAAGTTGCGCTCCCCGTCGCTCGAGTCGTACCAGCCGACCGGCCGAGGAGTCAGCGCGAGCGCGGGCGTGAGCACCGCGTCGAACGGCGCGAAGCGGCGGATCACGCGCTCCTCGAAAGCCGTGAGCCACGCGAGCGCTTCGGCGAGCTGCCTCGCGGGAACCGCGCGCCCGCGTTCGAGCAGCCATCGCGTGAGCGGCTCGAGCAGCGCTTCGGCCTCGCCGTCGACGGGGATGGTGGCCGCGCCCGCCTGCCAGATCGTGCGGAACGCGTCGGGGTACCCGGGCTCGGGAGCGGGCGGCATCGCCTCGATGCCGTGTCCGAGCGCCTCGGCGAATCCGACCGCCCGCTCGAGCGCCGCGCGCGACGGCGCGTCGATGGCGATCTCGTAGGCGTCGTCCCATGGCGAGTCCGTCATCACCCCGAGCTGGAAGCGGCCCTCGCCGCGAATGGCCGCCCCGAGGAAGGGTCCGTCGTCGCCGGGGGCGCGCACCGCGAAGCGATGCGCCGCCGGGTATCCGCCGGGCGCGATGAGCCCGTCGAGCAGGAGTGCCGCGTCGGCGACGGTGCGGGCGATCGGCCCCGCCACGCCGAGGCCGGCGAGGCTCGCGAGTCCGGAGCCGGCCGGCACGCGGCCGCGAGACGGCTTCACGCCGACGAGGCCGCACGACGCCGCGGGGATGCGGATCGAGCCGCCGCCGTCGGAACCGGGCGCGAACGGCAGCATGCCGGCCGCCACCGCCGACGCCGCTCCCCCGCTCGAGCCGCCCGCACCGAGCGACGGGTCCCAGGGATTGCGCGCGGGTGGCCCGCTGAGCGCCTCGGTGTACGAGGGCAACCCGAACTCGGGCGTCGCCGACTTGCCGAGGCTCACCGCGCCCGCCGCGTCGACCGCCTGCACGAGCTCGTCGGAGTCATCGGGAATGAAGTCGGTGAACGCACGGGAGCCGAATTGCGCCGGAACGCCCGCGCGCCGGTGCAGGTCTTTGTCGGCGAGCGGCAGGCCCCAGAGCGGGGCCGCGGTCGGCACATGTTCGGTGACGAACCTGGCGCGCTCGAGCGCAAGCTCGGGAGTCACGGTCGCGATGGCCCCGAGCAGCGGGTTGAGCCGCTCGATGCGGGCGAGATAGTGCTCGGCGAGTTCGACGGGCGAGACATCGCGCCGCTGCAGCAACTGGTGGAGTTCGAGGGCGGTGTGCTCGTGCAGCTCCGTCATGAGGCCGCGGCATCCGTCATTTCAGGGTCTTCTGCATGAGCACCGTGCCGAGCCAGCGCTCGAACTTGAAGCCGACGCGGCCCATGCGCCCGATCTCCACGAAGCCGAACCCCTCGTGCAGGGCGATCGATGACTCGGCGCCCTGGTCGGCGATCACCGCGATGATCTCCTTGAGTCCCGCCGCCTTCGATCGCTCGATGAGCTCGGCGAGCAGCACCCGGCCGAGGCCCTTGCCCGTCGCTGCCGGGCCGAGGTAGATCGAGTTCTCGACCGTGTACCGGTAGGCGCGCTTCTGCTTCCACGGCGAGACGAGCGCATAGCCGAGCAGCTGCCCCGACGGCGACTCGGCGACGACGAACGGCATGCCGAGCTTCGAGAGGTAGGCGAACTTGCTCTTCCACTCCTTCAGCGACATGGCGTCTTCATCGAACGTGACGGTGGAGTTCGCGACGTAGTAGTTGTAGATCTCCCGCACCGCGGGCAGGTCGCTCGGGCGTGCGGCGCGCAGGGAGTAATCGAACGGCGCCTCAGCGGGCGGCGGCTTGCGCAGGTGCGGCGGCAGCACGCGGCGCTGCTGGTATTCCTCCTCGAGCATGACTCAAGGGTACCTCCGCGGTGACGACGGCGGAGGTCACGAGCCGCCCGCGCACGAGCCGTCGCGGGCTCGCGGCTCAGTCGGGCAGCCGCCAGTCGACGGGCGCCGCGCCCTGCTCGGCGAGCAGGGCATTCGCCCGGCTGAACGGCTTCGATCCGAAGAAGCCCCGGCTCGCCGATAACGGGCTCGGATGCGCCGACTCGATCACCGGCGTGGTGCCGAGCAGCGGCCGCAGGTTCTGGGCGTCACGCCCCCAGAGGATCGCCACGAGCGGCGTTCCTTGGGCCACGAGTGCGCGGATGGCGTGGTCGGTCACCTCTTCCCAGCCCTTGCCGCGATGCGAGGCCGGCGCTCCGGGGCGCACGGTGAGCACCCGGTTCAGGAGCATGATGCCGGCGCGGCTCCAGGCGCTCAGGTCGCCGTGGGCCGGCGGTTCGACGCCGAGGTCGTCGCGGAGCTCGCGGTAGATGTTCTGGAGGCTTCGCGGCACGGGACGCACATGCGGGTCGACCGCGAACGAGAGTCCGATCGGATGGCCGGGTGTGGGATACGGGTCCTGCCCGACGATGAGCACGCGCACGGCATGGAGCGGCATCCCGAAGGCGCGCAGCACGCGGTCGCCGGCCGGCAGGTATCCGTGACCGGCGGCCGTCTCGGCGCGGAGGAAGTCGCCGAGATCGGCGATCCGCGGCGCCGTCGGCGCGAGCGCGCTTGCCCACCCGGCGTCGATCAGCCCGTCTGCGGCGAGTTCGTCGAGGGTTTTCGGCACGTCAGGCGCCGATCGTGCCCACGACGACGCCGTTCTCGCCCGGCAGCACCCGCCAGACGCTGCCGTGGCCGGCGACCCGGAGCCCGCCTTCGCCGACGATGAGCGCGGTGCGCTCGTCGATGCCGAGCCCGCCGCTGACGAGTCCGGCCTCGACCGCGGCGACGAGCCTCGAGAGCGTGCCCCACTGGGCGGCGTGCACGTCGATCGACACGTCGACGAGGCCGATGCCGGGCGCGATCGTCAGCTCGTCGAGGCCTTCTGCGGCGTCTTCAGGCGACACGGCGACGCCGCCGATGCGCCAGCCGCCGACGAGCGCCCGCTCGGCGGCGATCGCGGCACCGGCCGAGAAGCCGAGGTAGGGCACGCCGTCCGCGACCTGCCGGCGCAGCTCGCCGAAGTGCGGCTCGAGCAGCTCTCGGTAAATAGGCGTGAGTCCGCCGCCGACGAGAATCCCGTCGACGTCGGCGAAGGCGGTCGACGGCACCACCCCGTCATGGCCGACCGCGGTGACGTGCGGCTCGAACTCGCCGGCAGCACCGGCCGTGGCCACGAGCTTGTCGGCGTGCTCGCGTTCATCGGCCTCGCGCACCGCGATCACCGCGATGCGGGGCAGCGTCCGGCCGGATGCCGCGGCACGTGCCCCGGCCTCGGCGAGGAACTCGGCGTACTCGGCCCCGTCGGGCTCGTCAGACCATCCGCCCCCCACGAGATGCACGCTCACGCGGTGCCCTCCGCGGCAGCGGCGCCGGGGTTCGCGGCGGCGAGTTCGACGGGTGGGAGCGCCGACCAGGGGAAGACGATCCAGTCATCGGTGCGGCGGTAGCTGAAGTCGGGCTCGAGCACCGTGTGCGACTTCGTGTAGAGCGTGGCCGTCTGCACCTCGGCGCCTTCATCGGTGAGGAGCCCGAGCACCTTCGCGAGCGTGCGGCCGGAGTCCGAGACGTCGTCGACGAGGAGCAGGCGCTTGCCGACGAGCGCCGGCGCGTCGAGCATCGGCGGGTGGAGCACGGGTTCGGGCAGCCGCTCGTCGATTCCCGAGTAGAACTCGACGTTGATCGAGCCGCACGCCTTCGTGCCGAGCGCATACGCGATCGCACCCGCGAGGAGGAGTCCGCCGCGAGCGATCGCGATCACCACATCGGGGGTGAACCCTGCCCGGAGCACGTCGCTTGCGAGCGACCGGGCGGCGTCGCCGAACTCGTCCCAGGTGAGGATCTCGCGACGGGTTGCGTCGCTTCCGGTCGCGGCGTCATTCGCATCGAAGGTCATCCACTCAGGGTAGCCCGGGCGGGCACCGCGGAGATCGTCAGTGGTCGTTGCCGGTGCGCACCTCGAGCGCCCCTTTCGCCACGCGGTACGGCGCGGCCTGCGCCACCGGCTTGACGACGATCAGGTCGAGGTCGACGTGGCGCGGCTTCAGCACCGCGTCGACGATCACCGCCGCGATGTCGTCGGCGACGAGCGGGTCGGGCACGTCGTCGTAGACCGCATCGGCTCGCTCGCGGTCGCCGCCGAAGCGCACGAGCGCGAACTCCTCGGTCTTCACCATGCCGGGCGCGACCTCGATCACGCGCAGCGGCTCCCCGTTCAGTTCGAGGCGCAGCACCTCGGTGAGCGCATGCGCCGCGAACTTCGCCGCGTTGTATCCGCCACCGCCGACGTAGGCGACGTGCCCGGCGATCGAGGTGACGTTCACGATGTCGGCGACGCCTCGCCCCGCGACACCGCGACGCAGGAGCGGCAGCAGCGCGCTCGTCACGCGCTTGAGCGCGAGCACGTTGACCTCGAACATCCACGCCCAGTCGTCGAGGTCTGAGTCCTCGACGGAATCGAGGCCCTTCGCGCCACCGGCGTTGTTCACGAGGGCGTGCACGGGCCCGGTCCGCTCGAGGTGGTCGCGCAGGGCGTCGACGTCGGCCTGCTGCGTCAGGTCGGCGACGAAGACGGATGCCCCGGTCTCCTCGGCGAGCGCGCGCAATCGCTCCTCACGGCGGGCGACCCCGACGACCTCCCATCCGGCGGCGCGGAATGCCCGCACCGTCGCCTCCCCGATCCCGGAACTCGCACCGGTCACGACCACCCGCAGCACACTCATGCGCCCATTCTGCCGTGCCCGGTGCAGTCGCGGGGTGCGCCGGCCGCGGCATCCGCACATGCTCGTGCGCTTGAATGGGGTGATGCATTCGAGGCCTCCGACGATCCTGACGAAGCGCCGCCGCGTTCCGCTGTGGGACAACGCACGCTGGATCGCGATCACGCTCGTCGTGGTGGGGCACGGCATCCTGCCGCTCATCGGCGAATCGAACTCGGCCTACAGCGTCTACCTCTTCATCTACTCGTTCCACGTCGCGGTCTTCGTCACGGTGAGCGGATACTTCGCGAAGTCGAGCCCGCCGAACGCGCGAGCCATGCGGCAGATCCTCACCGACATCGTCTTCCCGTACCTCATCTTCGAGACGATCTGGAGCGTCATCCGCTGGGCGCTCGGCGGCGCGTTCGAGCTCGACTTCACCACCGCGTCGTGGACCCTCTGGTTCCTGATCGCCCTCGCCATCTGGCGCATCGTGCTGCCGTTCCTCGTGATGCTGCGCTTCCCGCTGCTCATCGCCATCGCGATCTCGATCGGCGCCGGCTACACCGAGATGATCGACTCGACCCTCGCACTCTCGCGCACGCTCGGGATGCTGCCGTTCTTCGTGTTCGGCTGGAAGCTCCGGCAATGGCAGCTCACGGGCGACTGGCTCGCCCTGCCCGCGTCGGTCGCCTGGCGCTGGCGGGCCGCGGCGATCGCGCTCTTCCTCGGGGTGCTCGCGGTCATGCCCGTCGCGATCGAGACCTGGCGCGAATTGAAGCTGCGCCGCTTCATGCTCTACGACGAGTCGTATGAGGCGATCGGCTACGACGAGCCCTGGTCGGGCGCCATCCGGCTCACGCTGCTGCTCTTCGGGATGGTGCTCGCGGTCGCGTTCCTCGTGCTCATGCCGCGGAAGACGCACTGGTTCACGTCGTTCGGCACGGCGACGATGTACATCTACCTGCTGCACTCCTTCGTGCTGTTCCCGTTCCGCGAGACGGGCCTGCTCGCCGGCGACCAGCCGTTCTGGGTGCTGCCCGCGATGATGGTGTTCTGCGTGGGCATCTCGGTCGTGCTGTCGCTGAAGCCCGTGCGGCGCGTGTTCCGCCCCCTCGTGGAGCCGCGTGCGCGGTGGCTGTTCCGGCCCGAGCCCTCCACCGCCACGGGCACGCTCGTGCTGCCGCCCGAGGCCGGGATCCTGCCGCTGCCGCTGCCGCCGCATCCCGAGCCCGAGCCGGGGCCCGACCAGGGGCCGGGGCTCCGGCAGGCGCCCCCCGGCGACGCGCCGCCTCCCGGCGACGCCGGCGCACCGCCCCGGCACTGACACTCGTCTCCCGAAGGGCGCGCGCCACCGGTTACGCCGTGTGTCTCGTGCCGTTGCCGCAGCCTCGGCGCGCTCGTAACGTGGCTCCCGGTTGCGGCGGGTCCGCACACCCGACCCCGAGAAGGAGATCTCCATGAGCGAGAACGCAGCCGACTGGCGCTTCGAGACCAAGCAGGTGCACTCCGGCGCAGCACCCGACCCGACGACCAAGGCCCGCGCGACGCCGATCTACCAGACCACGTCATACGTGTTCGACAGCGCGCAGCACGCGCAGAACCTCTTCGCGCTCGCCGAGTTCGGCAACATCTACACGCGCATCATGAACCCGACGCAGGCCGTCGTCGAGGAGCGCCTCGCCGCGCTCGAGGGTGGCACCGGTGCCCTCCTCGTCGCGTCGGGCCAGGCGGCCGAGACCATCGCGGTGCTGAACATCGCCCAGGCTGGCGACCACATCGTCTCGTCGTCGTCGATCTACGGCGGCACCTACAACCTCTTCAAGTACACGCTCGCGAAGCTCGGCATCGAGACCACGTTCGTCGAGAACCAGGACGACGCCGACGAGTGGCGCCGCGCGGTGCGTCCGAACACGAAGCTCTTCTTCGCCGAGACGATCGGCAACCCGAAGATCAACATCCTCGACATCGAGCTCGTCGCGCGCGTCGCGCACGACGCCGGCATCCCGCTCATCGTCGACAACACCATCGCCACGCCGTACCTCATCCGCCCGTTCGAGCACGGTGCCGACATCGTGGTCCACTCGGCCACGAAGTTCCTCGGCGGCCACGGCACGGTCATCGGCGGCATCATCGTCGACGGCGGCACGTTCGAGTGGTCGAAGAACGTCGAGAAGTTCCCCGGTCTCACCGAGCCCGACCCGTCGTACCACGGTGCGAGCTACACGGCCGCGGTCGGCGACGCGCTCGCCTACATCATCAAGGCGCGGGTACAGCTGCTCCGCGACCTCGGCGCCTCGATCGCGCCGGCGAGCGCATGGCAGCTCATCCAGGGCATCGAGACCCTCTCCCTCCGCATCGAGCGGCACGTGCAGAACGCGCAGGAGATCGCGGAGTGGCTCGACAACCACCCCGACGTCGCGAGCGTGAACTACTCGGGCCTGCCCTCGAGCCCGTGGTACGCCGCCGCCAACACGTACGCCCCCAAGGGCGTCGGCGCGGTGCTGTCGTTCGAGCTCAAGGGCGGCGTCGACGCCGGCCGCACGCTCGTCGACAACCTCTCGCTGTTCTCGCACCTCGCGAACATCGGCGACGTGCGCTCGCTCGTCATCCACCCGGCCTCGACGACGCACTCGCAGCTCACCCCCGAGCAGCAGCTCACCACGGGCGTCACGCCCGGCCTGGTGCGCCTCTCGGTGGGCATCGAGAACATCGACGACCTGAAGGCCGACCTCGAAGCCGGCCTCGCCGCCGCGCGCGCCGCCACCGAGGCGGCACGGGCGGCCTGAGCGGCCCTGAACGACGACGGATGCCGCGGGCCCACGGGCTCGCGGCATCCGTCGTTCACGATCCGCGGGGCGTAACAAACGGGTGCAGCGCGCGCGGGTTCGGGAGAATCGACACATGGACTGGCAGACGACGGCCGACGCGGTGCCCGCGAGCGTGGTGTCCGAGACGCGCGCGCTCGCGCTCCTCGGCCGCGCACCGGCGACCGGCGCCTGGCGCGAAGGCGACGCTGTCGGCGATCGGCGTTTCGTGCGCATCGGCGACGTGCCGCTCGAGTCCGGCCGTGTCCTGCCCGAAGCGCGCATCGCCTATGAGCAGTGGGGCACGTTGTCGCCGGCGCGCGACAATGCGATCCTCGTGCTGCACGCCCTCACCGGCGACAGCCACGTCGTCGGCCCGGCCGGCCCCGCCCATCCGAGTGCGGGCTGGTGGCCGGGCGTCGTCGGCCCCGGCCTCGCGATCGACACCGACCGCTGGTTCGTGCTCGCGCCGAACGTGCTGGGCGGCTGCCAGGGCTCCACGGGGCCGGCCTCGCTGGCGCCCGATCGTTCCGAATGGGGCGCGCGGTTCCCCTTCCTCACCATCCGCGACCAGGTGCGCGCGCAGCTCGCCTTCGCGCGCGAGCTCGGGATCGAGCGCTTCGCGGCGGTCGTCGGCGGCTCCATGGGCGCCATGCACGTGCTCGAGTGGGCGATCGAAGCACCTGATGCCGTCGAGCGCATTGCGGTGCTCGCCGCGCCCGCCGCCACCACCGCCGACCAGATCGCGCTCAACTCGGTGCAGATCGAGGCCATCCGCGCCGATCCCGCCTTCCTCGGCGGCGAGTACTACGACTCCCCCGAGGGCGAGGGCCCTACGCGTGGTCTCGCGCTCGCCCGGCGCATGGCGATGCTGAACTACCGCACCGCCGCCGAGCTCAACCTGCGATTCGAACGTTCGTGGCAGAGCGACCTCGACCCGCTGGGCGGCGACGGCCGTTTCGCGGTCGAGTCGTACCTCGACTTCCACGGCAACAAGTTCACCCGGCGGTTCGACGCGAACAGCTACCTCGTGCTCACCGAGGCGATGAACTCCCACGACGTGGGCCGGGGGCGCGGCAGTGCGGCGGCGGCGCTCGCTCGAATCGAGGCGAAGAGCCTCGTGCTCGGCATCGACAGCGACCGCTACTTCCCGCTTGCCGGCCAGGTCGAGATCGCCGCTTCGCTCCGGCACAGCATGCACGGCGACGAACCGGTGCTGCTCCACTCGGAGTACGGCCACGACGCGTTCCTCATCGAAGACGACGCCGTCGGCGACGCCCTCGCACGCCTGCTCGCGGCCTGAAGACGGCCGCAATCCGCGGGGTTCCGGCCACGATCCGCTATGTTCGTGAGTGACGGCACCCGCGAGTCGGGTCGTCGACACTGCCGAGGGGGTGTATGAAACGCATCCACAAAGAGCGTGATCGGCTTCTGCGCCGGCTCGGGCGCATCGCCGGCCTGACCGGCGCGGGCGGTGCACTCGCCTGCCTCGTCATGCCGATCCCCGCCGGGAGCCTCGAACTCGCCGTCGCCGCGGTGCTCAGCCTCGCAGTCGGTGCGCTCGTCGGCGTGCACACTGCGCGCGGCGCGATGGGGCCCGCGCTGGGCGTCGTCGGCGGGTCCATCGTGCTCATCCTCTGGCTCGGTTCGGCGTCGGTGCCCGATCCGGCCACCACCACGGCGCTCGAGATCACGGGTGGGGTCACCGCGGCATCCGTCGCCCTCTCGCTCGTCGTGCGACCGGGCGGGCGGCTCGCCGTCGCGGGCCTCGCCACGGCAAGCCTCCTCGCCGTGGCCTTCGTGGACGTCGCGGGTCCCGAGAAGGGGTCGATCGCGATCATCACCGCCGCCGGCTGGGCCGCCGCCGCGGCGCTCGGGCTGTGGCTGGACAAGGCGGTCGGCCGGGCGTCGGAACGCATCGACGAGGTCGGGCGGGCCCACCGCGCCGAGCGTCTCGCGAGCGAATTCGAAGCGCAACAGCGCCAGGACGCGCGAGTGCTGCACGACACGGTGCTCGCCACCCTCAGCCTGCTCGCCCATTCCGGTGTGGGCGTGGGTGCGTCTGCGTTGCGACAGCAGGCAGGCGATGACGCCCGTCTGCTCAAGCAGCTTCGCCTCGGGGCACCGCTCGACAACGGGTCGAATGCCATCTTCTCCCCCGAGTCCGACTCCGACGCCCTCAGCACGACGTTCGAGTCGGTGCGGCAGCGCTTTGCGCGCATGGGGCTCGATGTCAACTGGCACGGGGCGGGCCAGCTCGCCCTTCCGCGCGAGACGCTCGACGCACTCATCGGCGCGCTCGGTGAATGCCTCGAGAACGTGCGTCGGCATTCCGGTGTCAGTGAAGCGGATGTCACGGTCACCGACGACGATCGAACCGTGCGCGCCATGGTGACCGATGCGGGCAGCGGCTTCGAGACCGAGGCGGTAGACCAGGCTCGCCTCGGATACGCGGAGTCGGTCGTGGGCCGGCTCAGCACCGTCGGCGGGCGAGCCCGGATCTTCTCCTCGCCGGGGTCGGGAACGACCGTGATGCTCGAGGTGCCGAAGCCATGATCGGCCAGACTCCGCACCCTCCCGCCGAACGCAGGGAGCACTCCTTCCGCCGTCCGACGCGCTCGGCCCGAGCTGCCGGCGATGTACGGGAGAGCCACGGCGGTCGCAGGCTCGCGACCGGCATCACCATCGGGGCCGGCCTCATCGCGCTCGCCCATCTCGCACTCGCGTTCTCGTTCGCACCGTACTACCTGAAGGGGTGGCCGGGTCCCTGGGCCGCATGGATCGCCCTCGCCATGGTCGTCACGGTCGGCGCCGTCTCCCGTGCGCTGTGGCGGAGCCTGCCCGACTGGCTCTACGTCGCACTCCTCGCCGGCCTCATCGCTCCGGTCTGGCTCGACCTCGTCGCGACGGCCGGGCTGCTCCAGTCCGGCGTGACGCCGACCGCAGGCGCCGCGGCCGGCGCCGTGCTCATGCCGGTCGCGGCCATCCGGGGAACACGGGTCCCGCTCGCAGCCGCCGCGGTCATCGGCGTCGTACTCGCCATCTCGGCGCTCGTCCAGCTCGAGTCGGCCGGCGCCTCGGTCGTCGCCGGCCTGTCGGTCGCTGCCTCGGCGGTGTTCCCCGTCGTGCTCGTGACCCTCGCCGTCAGCGGGTTCCGCCGGCTCGTCGGGCGCGAACTCGACCTCTCGCTCGTGCAGAGCACGGTCGGCACGCCGCACTCGGCCGTGGGCATGCGTGCATCCGAGGAACTCGCGCAACTGGACTTCGATGCTGAGACCCTGCTCGACGACGTCGGATCGGGGCGTATCGCGATCCCGGTGCCGGCCGAGGTCGCCGAGCGCGCCGGGTCGCTCGCCGCTCGGCTGCGGGTACGGCTCATCGAGGGCCGCACGGATACGTGGCTGCGTCACGCCGTGACGGAATCCGCGTACTTGAGCGACCGTGTCACCGTCGACGATCCGAGCGGCGCCGCGGGGCTCCTCTCCAAATCGCAACGCGACGGGTTGCTGCTCGCACTCTGGCTGCTGGTCGGCGAGCGCCCGAAGACGGCGGCGTCGCCCTTCGCGGTGCTCGTCACGTGCCGCGAATCGGTGATCGGAACCGAGTCAGGACGCCCGAGACTCAAGGTCGCCATGGACGTGAAGGGAGTCGCCCGGCGACGCGTCGATCCCGCGGCATGGGAAGCACTCGGTAGTGTCGGAACATACGAGGTCGTCGCGGGCGCCGAAGGGTTCCGCATCGACATCGACTGCAGGGTCGAGACGATCGACTTCGCAGGTTCACCGGTGGCTCGCGCCGCCGTCCGATCGAGGGGGAGCTGAATGGCTGACACCGAGGGGGAGCCACATGGCTGACACCGACACACCTATTCGACTTGCGATCGTCGACGACCATCGCATGCTGCTCGGCGCGCTCTCCGAATGGCTTCGGGGCGCAGCACCCGACATCCACCTCGTCGCAGCGGTGCCGTCGTGGTCGGAGCTGCTCGCCCACCGCGACTTCCCCGTCGACGTCGTGCTCCTCGACCTCGACCTGCGCGACAACATCCCGATCTCGCTGAAGCTCTCGATGCTCAAGTCCGCGGGAGTGCAGACGATGCTCATGAGCACGTACTCCGAGCCCGCCGTCGTGCGCGAGGCGCTCAGCTCGGGGGCGCTCGGCTACCTCGTGAAGTCGGAGCCCGTCGAAACGATCGTCGAGGCCATCCGCGCAGCACGCGGAGGCGAGTCGTATCTCACGCCCGAGCTCGAGGCCGCCCTCATCGACGACGGCACCGTGCCTCGGTTGAGCGCACAGGAGCGCCGGGTGATGGCGCTCTACGGCGCAGGCCAGCCGGTGAAGGCCGTCGCCTTCCAGCTCGGGATCTCCGAGGAGACCGCGAAAAGCTACCTCAAGCGCATCCGCGAGAAGTACCGCGTCGCGGGCTTCGACGTCGGCACGAAGGTGGCATTGCGCAAGCGCGCCATCCTCGACGGCATCCTGCTGCAGTCCGACTGAGCGTCAGTACCCCTCGCCGACCACCTCGACGGCGCCCGTTGCGTAGGGCACGGCGATGCCACGGCGCCCGCGCGCCCGGTCGAGTGCGAACGAGGCGAGGGCGAGCATGATGCCGGCGACCGTGAGCACGAGGCCGATCCAGACGGGCGCGATGTATCCGAGCCCGCCGGCGATCGCGAGCCCGCCGAGCATCGCGCCGAGGCTGTTGCCGATGTTCAGCGCCGAGTGGTTGAGCGCCGCGGCGATCGATTGACTGTCGCGTGCGACATCCATGAGCCGAGCCTGGATCGTCGGTGAGAGCGCCGCGGCCGACCCGCCGACGAGGAACAACCCCGTGCAGAGGCCCACGGGGTTCGAGGCCGTCGACCCCAGCAGCAGGAGCGAAGCGGCGAGCAGCCCGAAGAAGCCGTACATCGAGCGACGCACGCTGCGATCGGCGAGTGCACCGCCCACGAGGTTGCCGACGGTCATGCCGAGCCCGATGACCATGAGCACGACGGGAACGAACGCGGGTTCGAGGCCGGTGACGTCGGTCGCGAGCGGTGCGACGTAGCTGTAGACGGCGAACAGTCCGCCGAAGCCGATGGCACCGATGCCGAGCGCGAACCACACCTGCGCCCGGGCGAACGCGCGGAGTTCGCGTTTCATGGTCGCATGCAGGTCGCCCGGATGCCACGGCACCGCGAGGAGCACCGCCGCGAACGTCAGGGCGAAGATGCCCGCGACGGCGAGGTACGCGACGCGCCAGCCAGCCGCCTGGCCGAGCCAGGTGATCGCCGGCACCCCGATGACGTTGGCGATCGTGAGCCCCGAGAGCACGAGTGCGACGCCACGAGCGCGTTTGCCGGGGCCCATCAGGCTCGCGGCGACGAGCGACGCGATGCCGAAGTAGGCACCGTGCGGCAAGGCGGCGATGAAGCGCGCGACGAGCACGAGTTCGAAGGTCGGAAGCAGGGCCGAGGCGATCGTGCCGAGCGTGAACGCCGTGAGCAGCGCGAGCAGCAGGCGTCGTCGCGGCCAGCGCGCGGCCGCCGCGGCGATCGTGGGCGCCCCCACGACCACGCCGAGCGCATATGCGGAGATGATCCAGCCGGCCGAAGCGTTCGCGTCTTCGGGCGAGCGCGCAGAGACGCCAGGGAGGAGGTCGCGTGCGATGTCGGGCAGCAGGCCCATCGCGACGAACTCGGTGGCGCCGATGCCGAAGCCGCCGAGTGCGAGCGCCAGGAGCGCAAAACGAATACGGGCCGGCGACAACGTCGTCGGCCCGTCGGAAGAGAGGGTCACGCGTCGATTCTCGCATGGATCGAATCGATTCGACACCTGTGCGTCGCTGCGTGGCGTCACGCGGCCCGACGAGCGACCTGGCGCCACCTGGTGGGTGCGTCTTCGGCAACCGCCGGCCGCCCCTCGATCTGGTCGGCCACGAGCTCCGCCGAGCCGAACGCCATGGTCCAGCCGAGGTGCCCGTGACCGGGCGCCCCGGCGCTACCTCGACCTCTACCTCGCGTGCGTCATCTCGACACTCGACGAACTCGATGGCCCAGCGGTCTGAGCGCAGATCCTGGACGCTGCTCACGACGACCCTCTCGGGACGTTCAGCCGCGAGCCTGATCCTCGATCGCGGCTTCCAGTCGCTCCACCTTCGCGTCGATCTCGCCCACACGACCCGGCCGAATGTCTGCCTTCAGCACGAGCGACACCCGCGAGCCGTATTCGCCGACGGCCTCCGTCGCCCGCCGGATCACGTCGAAGACTTCGTCCCACTCGCCTTCGAGTTCGGTGAACATGGATGTCGTCCGGTTCGGGAGTCCCGATTCCCGAACGATGCGCACGGCTGCCGCCACGGCGTCATGGACGGACCCCTCGGGACCCTCCGAACCGCTCGGCGCTACTGAGAATGCAACCAACATGTTCGACTCCTCGCCTTCTGTCACCTATTCTCCAGCCATTGGTGATCATCAGGGTTCGGAGTCGTGCTTCCAGTCCCGCGTGAGGAGCCCGAGCAGCACCTCGTCCATGAACTCGCCCATCACCCAAGCCGAGGAACGCAGCACGCCCTCACGGACGAAGCCGTTGCGCTCGGCGGAGCGCAACATCGCGGCGTTGTCTGACAGCGTCTCGATCTGCAGCCGCTGCAGGCCGCGCACGACGAAACCGTACTGGCACAGCACCGCGACCACGTCGGTGCCATAGCCCTTGCCGCGGGCGGACGGCAGCAGCCCCAGTCCGATGTGCGCGGACCGGTTGTGGTTGTCGATGCCCCACAGCGTCGCGGTGCCGACGAGCGTCCCGCCGTCGAGCTCCACCACGGAGAACGGAACGTGCCCGTGCTCCTTGTCGTCCACCACGAGCCGCGGATCCTTCGAGCCGGGCGTGATCGGCCGCCACGGCCCGCCTTCAGCCCGCGAGGAGTTGACCACGTCGTCGTAGAGCTCGGCCCGCAGGATCGGGATGTCGTCATCGTGCCGGGCCCTGAGCCCGACCTTGCTTCCTCTGAGCATGCGACCTTTCTATCCGGCCGGACCGGCCGGCGGCAAACCGATGGGCAGTCGCCTTCCAACCCGCCACATCGCCGTGATGCCCCACGCGAGCAATGCGATCAGGAGCGCGACCTTGACGGTGAGCAGGAACACGAACGCCGGGTTGGCGACCAGGAGCCACCCGTACCAGTACGGGTAGATGATGTGCGTGAAGAGCGCGACGGCCGCCACGAGGATCGCGGGAACCGAGAAGCGCGCCGGCCGGTAGACGAGTCCGAGCACGACCGGCGCGGCCAGCCACGTGACGAACTGCGGCGAGCCCACCTTGTTGGCGAGCATGAGCACGACCACGAAGGAGAGCGCGAGCGACGGCATGAGCACGCCGAAGGCGGCGCCGCGGCGCGCCGCGCGAATCCCGATGAGCACGACGGCGAGCACTCCGATCGCCATGAGCGGCGTCGTGAGCGCCGCCGCGGCATCCGCCCCCGGCCCCTCGATCTGGAACGTCAGGATCTCGCGGTCGTACTCGATCGTGACCGACTTCACGCCGCCGACGATCTGCCAGAGCCAGCCGACGGCGAGCGGCGCCTCGATCTGCAGCCCGCGACCGGCCTGCTCGGCGATGAAGCCGACGGCGTTGAGCCCGGCCCCCGCAAGCAGGCTCACGCCCAGGATGCCCACGCTGAGCGCCGCCGCGACGCTCACCACGTCGCCGCGCTTGCGAGCGGCGATGACGAGCGCGGCGACGAGCGCGGCCGGCCAGACCTTCACCCACGCGCCGATCGTGAGCAGCACCGCGGCCACGTGCGGCCGGCCCGCCGCCCAGAGCAGCCCGGCGATCGCGATCGGCACCGTGATCGCGTCGATGCGGCCGAGTGCGATGGGCCCGAGCAGGGCGAGGAACCCGAGCCACCACCACGCCGCGAGACGCCGGGGCCGCGAGAGCCGCATCCGCCCGATGAGGAATGCGAAGACGATCGCATCGAGCACGGTGACGATCGCGAGCCAGGTCTCGCCGTAGTAGGCCGAGCCGAATGCCAGTGCGGCCGACATCGGCGCGAATGCGAGGATCGGATAGACCCACGGCATGTCGATGCCCATGCGCAACCAGCCGTTCGCGGCGTTCTCGGCCCACACCCGGTAGACGCCCGTCACGTCGCCGAGCGGATAGCCGGGTGCAGCGAGATTGAGCCACACGAGCGCGAGGTGCACGACGGCGAAGCCCGTCCAGAGGGCGGCACGGCCCGAGAGTGCATGCGTGAAACGGGCGACGGATGCCGCACGCACGTCCACCTCCGCCATCCCTGCAGCCTACCGGGGCGTCACATTCCGCCACGTGCTGCTCGAGCGGCGTCCGGATCCGGAATGCTGGGGGCACACCTGTCACCGGAGGCCCCCATGACCCGACGCTCACTCGCCGCGCTCCTCGCCGCCGCATCCGCGACCCTCGTGCTCGCCGCGTGCTCGGCGGGCGATGCCGGCGCCGCCTCCGGCGACAACGGCGGCGGCTACGTCACCGACGGCAAGCTCACGATCGGCACCGGTGAACCCGCCTACTCGCCGTGGGTGCTCGATGACGCACCCGAGTCGGGCGAGGGCTTCGAGGCGGCGGTCGCCTATGCCGTGGCCGATGAGCTCGGCTTCGCGGCCGACGACGTGGTGTGGGTGCGCACGACCTTCGAGCAGGCGATCGCGCCGGGGCCGAAGGACTTCGACTTCAACCTGCAGCAGTTCTCCATCACCGACGAGCGCGAGCAAGCGGTCGACTTCTCGTCGCCGTACTACGAGACGACACAGGTCGTCATCACGGTCGACGGCTCCCCCGCGGCATCCGCGAGCTCGATCGCCGACCTGCAGGGCCTGCTCATCGGCGCCCAGACCGGCACGACGAGCTTCGACGCGATCGAGTCGATCATTGCGCCCACGGCGGGCGCGCAGGTGTTCAACACCAACGACGACGCGAAGCTCGCCCTGCAGAACGGCACGGTCGACGCGATCGTGGTCGACCTGCCGACGGCGTTCTACCTCACCTCCGCCGAGCTCGACGGCGGCAAGATCGTCGGGCAGTTGCCCGCGACCACCGGCGGCGGCGACGCGTTCGGCCTCGTGCTGGCGAAGGACTCGGCACTCACCGCCGATGTCACCGCTGCGGTCGACGCCCTCCGCGAGAACGGCACGCTCGACGCACTCGCCACGGAATGGCTCGCCGGCGAGGGCGCGGCGCCAGTGCTCGAGTGACGGATGCCGCACCGGCTCGCCGGCCGGGCGCGCACCGCAGGCTGGGTTAGCGTGGGCTCGTGACGGGCATCGGAGTCTCGACGGGCGCAGGCGGCGCGGGCGCGGGCATGCGCGAGCCGGCCTGGATGCCGAGCGACGTGGAGCTCGGACGGCGGGCGTACCGTCGCCGGCAGGCGCGTCGCTCCATCCTCGTCAGCGCACTGAGCACGCTCGTGCTCGCGGCGCTCCTCGCAGTGGCCCTCATCGGGTCACCCGGCTGGGCGAGGGTGCAGCAGACGTTCTTCGACCCCGAGGTCGCGGTCGCGGCGCTGCCGCGCGTGCTCCAAGGTCTCTGGCTGAACGTCCAGGTGCTCGTCGTCGCGAGCGTCGGCGTGCTCCTCTTCGCCCTCCTGCTCGCCACGATCCGCACACTTCGCGGCCCCGTGTTCTTTCCGCTCCGCGCGCTCGCGGCGGGCTACACCGACCTCTTCCGCGGCATCCCGCTCCTCATCGTGCTGTATCTCGTCGGCTACGGCATTCCCGGCCTCGACTTCTTCGGCCGCATGCCGGCCGCGTTCTGGGGCACGATCGCCCTCATTCTCACGTACTCCGCCTACGTGTCGGAGGTGTTCCGGGCGGGCATCGAGGCGGTGCATCCGTCGCAGCGGCTCGCCGCCCGGTCGCTCGGGCTGAGCCACGGCCAGACGATGCGGCGCGTGGTGCTGCCGCAGGCGATGCGCAAGGTGACGCCGGCGCTCATGAACGACTTCGTCGCCATGCAGAAGGACGTCGGCCTCATCTCGGTGCTCGGCGCCGTCGACGCCGTGCGCGCGGCGCAGATCGAGACGTCGCACTTCTACAATTTCACGCCCTATGTCGTCGCCGGCCTCCTGTTCGTGCTGCTCGCGTGGCCCATGATCCGGCTGACCGACTGGCTCTCGGCGCGCACGCGGGCGCGCGAGCAGGCCGGGAGCCTCGTATGAACGCGTCGGCGGTCGGCCTCGAAGCACCGCCGGTGCTCCGCCTCCGCGGCGTCCGGCGCGCATTCGGCGACCACGAGGTGCTCCGCGGCATCGACCTCGATGTCGCCGCACACGAGGTGGTCGCGCTCGTCGGGGCGAGCGGCTCGGGCAAGTCGACGCTGCTGCGCACCGTCAACCTGCTCGAACGCATCGACGACGGCATGATCCTCCTGGCCGGCGAAGACGTGAGCGACCCGCGCACCGACGCCGACCGGGTGCGCGGTCGCATCGGCGTGGTCTTCCAGGCCTACAACCTGTTCCCCCACCTGAGCGTGCTCGACAACGTGACGCTCGCCTCGCGGCTCGTGCACCGCATCCCACGTGCCGAGGCGGAGCGGCGCGCGCTCGAGCTCCTCGGTTCCATCGGCCTCGGCGACTTCGCGCGATCGTTCCCCGACCGCCTGTCGGGCGGGCAGCAGCAGCGTGCCGCGATCGTGCGCGCGATCGCGACCGACCCCGAATTGCTCCTGCTCGATGAGGTGACGAGCGCGCTCGACCCCGAGCTCGTCGGCGAGGTGCTCGAGCTCGTGCGGGCGCTCGCCGCCGGCGGAACCACGATCGTCATGGCGACGCACGAGATGGCGTTCGCCCGCGACGTCGCCGACCGGGTGGTGTTCCTCGACGCCGGTCGCATCATCGAGGATGCCCCGGCTCGCGAGTTCTTCGCCTCGCCGCGCGAGGCTCGCTCGCGCGAGTTCCTCGCCCGGTTCCTGCCCGAGGCGTGAGCCCGAGGCGTCAGGCCGACGCGTGAGCTCGCGGCTCCTCGCCCGTCAGTGGGCGAGCAACGAGCCGATGACGCTCGGTACCGCCGCAGCGATGTCGAGCGCGGTCACCGGTCCCCCGCCGACGTCGCCGCTCGCGCGCCTCGCGGCCTCGCCCTGCACGAACGCCGCCGTCGCAGCGAGTGACGTGAGCGCCTCGGCATCCGTCGCCAGCCGCTCGTGGTGCGTCGCGACGAGGGCGCCCAGGATGCCTCCGAGCACGTCGCCCGTGCCGGCGGTGGCGAGCCAGTGCGTCGGCGCGGTGATCGTGTAGCGATCGCCGTCGGGGTCGCACACGTAGGTGACGGCACCCTTCAGCAACACGGCGACGCGGAGTTCGGTGGCGGCGCGCTGGGCCCAGCCCGCCGGGTCGTCACGCACCTCCTGCTCGCTCGCGTCGATCTCGCGCGAGGTGAGCAGCGCGGCGAGCTCGCGGGCGTGCGGGGTGATGATCGTGGGTGCGGTGTGCGTGCCGACGAGGTCGAGCCCGCCGGCGTCGAGCACGACCGGCACGCGATCGGCGAGGGCGTGCTGCAGGTCGCCCTGCAGGAGGAACGAGCGGCGGCCGGGGTCGATGCCCGAGCCGACGAGCCACGCCTGCACGCGACCGGTCACCGTGACCGTCTCGGGGCGGCGCGCCAGGACCGCCGCGCGGACCGCACGCGGGCCGGTGAACCGCACCATGCCGATGCCGGCGCGATGCGCCGCCTCGACGCCGAGCACGGCGGCGCCGGGATACTCGGGCGAGCCGGTGATGATGCCGAGCACGCCGCGACGGTACTTGTCGTCGCCGGCCACCGGCTCGATGATCCACGCGGCCGCATCATCGGCGGTCCACTCCTGCCATGACGCGTCCATGGTCCAACGATAGGTTGATGGGGATGCCTCCGACAGCCGCCGCACCGATCTGCCTCTCCCCTCGCGTCGTCGTCTTCGACTACGGCGAGGTCATCTCCCGCGAGCCGACCACGGCCGACCGCACCACGCTCCTCGCGCGTGCGGGCGTCGCGCACGAGCCGTTCTGGGTCGCGTACTGGGCCCACCGCGACGGGCTCGATCGTGGCACGACGTCGATCGCCGAGTACTGGGGGGCGGTCGCGCGCGACACCGGCGCCCAATGGAGCCCGGTCGACGTCCACGAACTCTGGGCGATCGACCATCGGGGCTGGCTGAGCGTCGACGTGGGAACGCTCGGCGTGCTGCACGCCCTCGCTGCAGGCGGAACCCGCCTCGCGCTGCTCTCGAACGCGGGCCGCGACTTCGGAGGCTGGTTGCGCCACGGCTCCTTCGGTCCGCTCTTCGAGCGCGTGTTCGTGAGCGGGAAGCTCGGCCTCGTGAAGCCCGACGCGGCGATCTACGAGCACGTGATCGCAGAGCTCGGCATCGAGGCATCCGAGTTCCTCTTCGTCGACAACAAGTCGGAGAACGTCGAGGGCGCGCGCGCCGTCGGAGGTGACGGGCACGTGTTCACGGATGCCGCGGGCCTCGAGTCATGGCTGCGGGCGCTCGCATGAGCGACGACGTCAAGACGGCCCACGCGCCGCATCCGGGGACCATGGACGCCCCGACGCCGCCCGGGCTGTTCACGCCGATCACGATCCGGGGCGTGACGATCCGCAACCGGGTCTGGGTGCCGCCGCTCTGCCAGTACTCGGTGACGGCGCGTGACGGCGTGCCGCACGACTGGCACCTCGTCCACCTCGGTGCGATGGCTGCAGGCGGTGCAGGACTCGTGATCGCCGAGGCGACGGCGGTGAGTCCAGAGGGCCGGATCTCCGATCACGACACCGGAATCTGGAACGACGCGCAGGCCGCCGGGTGGGCTCGCGTCACGCGCTTCCTCCGTTCACAGGGTTCCGCGTCCGGCCTCCAGCTCGCGCACGCCGGACGCAAGGCGTCGATCTGGCCCGAGCCGATGCGCCGGCCCGGCTCACAACCGGTCGACGAGGGCGGCTGGCAGACCGTCTCGGCTTCGGCGATCGCGTTCGACGGCTACCGCGAGCCGGTCGCGCTCGACGAAGCCGGCATCCTCCGCGTCGTCGACGACTTCCGGCTCGCCGCGCGCCGAGCCGTTGCCGCCGGGTTCGACCTCGTCGAGGTGCATGCCGCCCACGGCTATCTCGTGCACCAGTTCCTCTCGCCCCTCTCGAACGTGCGCACCGACCGCTGGGGCGGCAGCCTCGAGAACCGAGCGCGACTCCTACTCGAGATCGTGCGCGCCGTGCGTGCTGAGATCGGCGAGCGGATGCCGCTCTTCGTCCGGTTCTCAGCGACCGACTGGACCCCGGGCGGCTGGGACGAGGCGCAGACGGCGACCGTCGCCGGCTGGACCGAAGACGCCGGCGCCGACTTCTTCGACGTGTCGACCGGAGGGCTCGTGGCATCGGCCGACATCCCCATCGGTCCCGGATATCAGGCGCACTTCGCTGAATACGTGGGCGAACGGTCGGATGCCCCGGTGTCGGCGGTCGGCCGCATCACCAACGCGAAGCATGCCGACGACCTCGTCTCCTCGGGACGCGCCGACGCGATCATGTTCGGCAAGGCCATGATGCGCGACCCCCATTTCGCCATGCGGGCCGCACACGAACTCGGCGCGGACACCTCGATATGGCCGCGCCAGTACCTGCGAGCGCGTCCCGAGGCGAACGACGGCGAGTGGTGAGCCGGGGTCAGCCGCCCGCGGTTGCAGATCTCCCCTTCATCATCACCTGGCGCATCTCGGGCGACAGCTCGCCGATCGCGATGATGTTGCCCTCGCTGTCACTGAACCAGGCGCCTCGTGTGCCGGCGATCTCCGCGACGCCGTCGACCGTCTTCAGCCCCGGCATGTCGTAGTCATGGAACGTGACGCCGTGCGTGCGCAGCGCCGTCATGTCGCGGTCGAGGTTGTCGGTGACGAGGTTCAGCGCGGTGTTCTTCGCCGTGCCGGCGAACTGGGTCTCGTAGACAAATACGATCGTGCCGCCGAAGTCGTACATGTCTCCACCCTCGTCTGACGCGATCGGCTCGTGGCCGAGCACCTCGTGCCAGTAGTTGCGTGCGCGGACGATGTCGGAGGCGGGCAGCACTGCACTCGCCATGAGCTTTTCGAACATGATGTATCCTCGAATTCTTTCGGGTCGGCGTCAGTTTACGCGCGTGCTCGCCGGAGGTCACCACCCCTTTTCGGTCACATCAGTCGCGCTCGTGATCGCGATGAGTCACGCCCGCCGAGTCGCGTCCTGCACCTCTCCCACGAGCTCCTCGATGATGTCCTCGAGGAAGAGCACGCCGGTCGTGCCGCCGTCGCCGTCGAACGCGCGCGCGACATGGATTCCGAGGCGGCGCATCGTGGCGAGCGCGTCCTCGAGGTCGGCGCCGTCGTAGATCGACACCAGCCGGCGCACACGCTTCGCCGGTATCGGGTCGTCGAACTCGTCGTCGTCGAGGTCGATGACGTCTTTCAGGTGCACGTAGCCCACGGGCTCGCCCTGCTCGTCGAGGATCGGATACCGCGAGAAGCCGTGCCGCGCCACGCAGCGCTCCACATCGCCCGGCGATGCCGCGGGCGGCAGGCTCACGAGCCCGGCGAGCGGCAACGCGACATCCTTCACTCGCTTGGTGGTGAACTCGAACGCGGCGGTGAGCGTGCCGCTCGCGTCGACGAGCACGCCCTCACGACGTGACTGGTTGACGATCGTCTGCACCTCCTCGAGCGTGAACGTGCTCGTCGCCTCGGTCTTCGGCTCGACGCCCGAGAGCCGGAGCACCGCGTTCGCCGTCGCGTTCAGCGCGACGATGATCGGGCGGAAGAAGCGCGCGAGCAGCACGAGCGGCGGGGCGAGCAGGAGCACGGCACGATCGGGCACCGAGAACGACAGGTTCTTCGGCACCATCTCGCCGAAGACGACGTGCAGGTACGACACGAGCACCAGGGCGACGATGAACGCGATCGTCGAGACGACCTCCTCCGACCAGCCGGTCAACTGCAGCGGCACTTCGAGCAGATGGTGGATCGCGGGCTCCGAGACGTTCAGGATGAGCAGCGAGCAGACCGTGATGCCGAGCTGGCTCATCGCGAGCATGAGCGTGGCATGCTCCATCGCCCAGAGGGCGGTCTTCGCGCTCCGGCTGCCGGCGTCGGCGAGCGGCTCGATCTGCGAGCGCCGCGCTGAGATGACCGCGAACTCCGCGCCGACGAAGAAGGCGTTGGCCGCGAGCAGCACGACCAGCCAGGCTATTCCGACCCAGTCGCTCATCGCACGCTCTTCCTGTTGATGTCGTCGACCGCGGGCGCCGGGTCGGGCACGAAGCGCAACCGGTCGATCCTTCGCCCGTCGAGGCGCTGCACGATGAGCGTGCCGTCATCGATCGGCACCTCGTCGTCGGCGACGGGCAAGCGGCCGAGCCGGCTCATGACGAAGCCGGCGACGGTCTCGTAGTCGCCGTTCTCGGGAACACGGATGCCGGTGCGCTCGACGAGCTCGTCGGGCCGCAGGATGCCGGGGAAGCTCACGACATCCCCGCGGCGAACGACGCCCGCACGCGTACGGTCGTGCTCGTCGGCGACCTCGCCCACGAGCTCCTCGACGAGGTCCTCGAGCGTGGCGACACCGGCGGTGCCGCCGTATTCGTCGACGACGACCGCCATCTGGAAACCGCGGGCCCTGAGCTCGCCGAGGAGCGTGCCGAGCTTCATCGTCTCGGGCACACGGAGCGCCTCGGACTGGAGCGCCGACGTCGGGACATCCGACCGCTTCTCCCGTGGAACCGCCACCGCTTGCTTGACGTGCACGAGGCCGACGACGTCGTCGAGGTTCTCGTCGTACACGGGGAAGCGCGAGAAGCCGGTCTGCCGTGCAAGCTCGAGCACCGCCTCGGCCGGCTCGAGCCGCTGCACCGCGGCGACGGCCGGACGTGCGGTCATGACGTCGGATGCATCGTGGTCGGCGAAGCGGAGCGTGCGGCCGAGCAGGGTCGCCGTGTCCTGCTCGAGGAGCCCGGCGCTCGCGGACCGCCTGACGAGCGAGGAGAGCTCCTCGGCGGAGCGAGCGCCTGAGAGCTCCTCTTTCGGCTCGATTCCCACCGCGCGCAGCAGCGCGTTCGCGCTGCCGTTCAGGAGCGAGACCGCGGAGCGGAACACCCACGTGAACGCCGCCTGGAACGGCATCACGATGATCGCGGTCTGCCGCGGCAGCGCGAGCGCGAAGTTCTTCGGCACGAGCTCGCCGAGCACCATGGAGAGCAGCGTCGCGACGGTGACCGCGACGACCGCGCCGACCGGCGGAACGAGCCCCGCCGGCATGCCGATCGCCGCGAGCGGGCCCGCGAGCAGTGAGCTGATCGCCGGCTCCATCGTGTAGCCCGTGAGGAGCGTGGTGAGGGTGATGCCGAGCTGGGCGCTCGACAGGTGCGTCGACGTGATCTTCAACGCGGCGATCGTGAGGCCGAGCCTCGTCTCGCCCTTCGCGCGCCGCGCCTCGAGCTCCGCACGGTCGAGATTCACGAGCGCGAACTCGCTGGCGACGAACAAGCCCGTGCCGATCGTGAGGAGGAGTCCGATGCCGAGCAGGATCCACTCAGACATCCGCACCTCCCCAGATAGTCACGGGCGAGGGTCTATGGCCGGGTTCGGTCGCAGAGGGGGGGTCATCCATGGTCTCGCCAGTATATCGGCGGCATCCGCGACCATTCCGAGCTGTAACGCGGCCGTCACACGCGGCCTACCAGCTCACCGGCAGCGCCTTGCCCTCTTCGTAGCCCGCCGCCGATTGCACACCGACGAGCGCACGCTCGTGGAACTCCTCGATCGACCGCGCGCCGGCGTACGTGAAGGAGCTGCGCACTCCCGAGGTGATCATGTCGAGCAGGTCTTCGAGCGACGGGCGCAGCGGGTCGAGATAGATCGACGACGACGAGATGCCCTCGGCGAAGAGCTCCTTGCGGGCGAGCTCGTACGGCGAGAGCCGGTCGAAGCGCTCGCGCACCGCTTTCGTCGACGCCATGCCCCAGCTCTCCTTGAAGAGGCGGCCGGATGCGTCGCGCCGCAGCGTGCCCGGAGCCTCGATCGTGCCCGCGAACCATGAGCCGATCATCACGGATGCCGCACCAGCGGCGAGTGCGAGCGCCACGTCTCGCGGGTACCGCACGCCGCCGTCTGCCCACACGGTGGCGCCGTGCTCGCGCGCCGCCTCGGCGGTCTCGAGCACGGCGGAGAACTGCGGACGGCCGACAGCCGTCATCATGCGGGTCGTGCACATCGCACCCGGGCCGACGCCGACCTTCAGCACGTCGGCGCCGGCCTCGACGAGGTCGGCGACGGCATCGGCGGTCACGATGTTGCCGGCCACGATCGGCACGCCGAGTCCGAGGTCGCGCACGATGCGCACCGCGCGGATCATGCCCTCCTGGTGCCCGTGCGCGGTGTCGATGACGAGCATGTCGACCCCCGCTGCGGCGAGCGCCTTCGCCTTCGCGGCGACATCTCCGTTGATGCCGACCGCGGCGGCGACGCGAAGACGGCCGTCGGCGTCGACGTTCGGCTCGTAGATCGTGCCGCGCAACGCGCTCTTGCGGCTGAGGGTGCCGACGACGCGGCCGTGCTCGAGCACCGGCGCGAAATCGAGGCCGGCGTCGACCATGAGGTCGAATGCGCGCCGCGGCGAGTCGACGTCGTCGGCATCGAGCGAGGCGAGCCCGCCGTGCACCAGGTCGCCGAGCCGCGCGTCGGGCAGGGCGGTCGCGAGCCTCGTCGCGGCGATGCATCCGACGTACTCCCCTCGCGAGTCGTGGAGCACGATGCCATGACCCTCGACGGGCGGCAGTGCGGCGAGCGCGTCGGCGACCGTCGCGTCGGGCGCGAAGTCGTGGGGGATGTCGAATCGCGGCGATTGCGCCTTCACCCAGCGGATGGCCTCATCGAGGTCCTGCAGGTGCAGGTCTTGGGGCAGCACCCCGAGGCCCCCGCGGCGGGCGAGCGTGGCTGCGAGACGGGGCCCCGTGATGGAGTTCATGTTCGCCGAGACGATCGGAACGGATGCTCCTGAGCCGTCCTCGGGCGCGAGCGAGACGTCGAGCCTGCTGGTGACGGCGGAGCGGCTCGGCACGAGGAACACGTCGGAATAGGTGAGGTCGTGACGCGGCGTCGTCCGATAGAACTGCATGCCATCCACGCTACCGCCGCAATGGGGAACCCGACTCCGGCAGAGGGGTTTAGGCTGGTGAAGGTGATCGCGCACGATGCGCCAGGCGTGCATCGTGACGCCGCCAGCAGGTTATCCAGCATCAATGGAGAGAGTGGGCGAGAGGCTGTGTCGAGCCAATTGACCGGGTCAGGATCCGACGAGACGACGTCGGCGGAGTACGGAGCCAACGAGTGGCTCGTCGACGAGATGTACGAGAAGTTCCTCGCCGACCCTGAATCGGTCGACAAGACCTGGTGGCCGGTGCTCGAGCATTACCGCCAGATTCGCACCGGCGCGGGCAACGGTGACGGCACGACCGCAGCGGCACAGGCTCCTTCCGCCGCCGGCGCGACCGAAGCGGCAGCGCCTGCCGCGCCCGCCGCGCCGGATTCCACCGGGCCTGCCCCTGAGGCCCCCACGCCCGTTGAGGCCGCGCCGGCTGAAGCAGCGCCCTCGGAGGCGCCGCCCGCCGCTCAGGCACCTCCCGCTCCGGCATCGGCCGCGCCGGCACCCGTCCCACAGGCGCCCGCCGCACAGGTGCCGGCCGCGCCGGCCGAGCCCGTCGCCCCGGCAGAGCCCGCTCCCGCTGCGGGTGCAGCACCGGCAGAGCCCGCGCCGATCACCGCTGCCATGCCGGTCATCACGCAAACCCCCGAGGCGCGCACCACCTCGGTCGCCCCTCGCACGCAACCCGTGCCGGCCGACGTGCCGATCACGAGCCCGCAGCCCGTCGTCGAGTCGGAACGCGAAGACGAGATCGTGGCCCTGAAGGGCCTGCCGAAGACGCTCGCGGCGAACATGGACCAGAGCCTCTCGGTGCCCACCGCGACGAGCGTGCGCACGATCCCCGCGAAGCTCATGATCGACAACCGCATCGTGATCAACAACCACCTCCGTCGCTCACGCGGCGGCAAGGTGTCGTTCACCCACCTCATCGGCTGGGCGATCATCCAGGCGCTGAAGGAATTCCCCACCCAGAACGTCTACTACGCCGAACCCGATGGCAAGCCGAGCGTCGTCAAGCCCGCCCACATCGGCCTCGGCATCGCGATCGACCTCCCGAAGCCCGACGGCAGCCGCGCCCTGCTCGTGCCTGCCGTCAAGCGCGCCGAGACGATGTCGTTCAACGAGTACCTGGCCGCCTACGAAGACCTCGTGCAGCGCGCACGCCAGAACAAGCTGAAGGCCGACGACTTCTCGGGCGGCACGATCTCGCTCACGAACCCCGGCGGCATCGGCACCGTGCACTCGGTGCCGCGACTCATGAAGGGCCAGGGCTGCATCATCGGCGCCGGCGCGCTCGAGTATCCGGCCGAGTTCCAGGGCTCGTCCGAGAAGACCCTCGCGAACCTCGCCATCGGCAAGACGATCACGCTCACGTCCACGTACGACCACCGTGTCATCCAAGGCGCGGGCTCCGGCGAGTTCCTGAAGAAGGTGCACGAGCTTCTCATCGGGCAGCGCGGCTTCTACGAGAACATCTTCGCCGCGCTCCGTCTCCCCTACGAGCCGATCCGCTGGGCCCCCGACATCTCGGTCGACATCGCGAGTGCGATCGACAAGACGGCCCGAGTGCAGGAGCTCATCAACTCCTTCCGCGTGCGCGGCCACCTCATGGCCGACACCGACCCTCTCGAGTACGTGCAGCGCTCGCACCCCGACCTCGACATCGCGAGCCACGGGCTCACCTTCTGGGACCTCGACCGCGAATTCGTCACGGGCGGGTTCGGCGAGAAGCGCACGGCGCTCCTGCGCGACATCCTCGGAGTGCTCCGCGACTCCTACTGCCGCACGATCGGCATCGAGTACATGCACATCCAAGACCCGGTGCAGCGCAAGTGGATCCAGGGCGAGGTCGAGCGCAGCTACGAGAAGCCCACCCACGACGAGCAGATGCGCATCCTCGGCAAGCTCAACGAGGCAGAGGCGTTCGAGACCTTCCTGCAGACGAAGTACGTCGGCCAGAAGCGGTTCAGCCTCGAGGGCGGCGAGTCCGTCATCCCGCTCCTCGACGAGATCCTGCAGGGCGCCGCGAAGGAGGGCCTCGACGAGGTCGCCATCGGCATGGCGCACCGCGGCCGCCTGAACGTGCTCACGAACATCGCCGGCAAGACCTACGGCCAGGTGTTCCGCGAGTTCGAGGGCACGCAGGAGCAGAAGTCGTTCGCCGGCTCGGGCGACGTGAAGTACCACCTCGGCACGTCGGGCACCTTCACGGCCGACGACGGCCACCAGGTTCCGGTCTCGCTCGCGGCGAACCCCTCGCACCTCGAAGCCGTCGACGGCGTGCTCGAGGGAATCGTGCGCGCCAAGCAAGACAGAAAGCCCATCGGCACCTTCTCCACGCTGCCGATCCTCATCCACGGCGACGCCGCGATGGCCGCGCAGGGCGTCGTGTTCGAGACGATGCAGATGTCGCAGCTGCGGGGCTACCGCACCGGCGGCACGATCCACGTCGTCGTGAACAACCAGGTCGGCTTCACCACCGTGCCGGGCGACGCACGTTCGTCGATCTACTCGACGGATGTCGCGAAGACGATCCAAGCCCCGATCTTCCACGTGAACGGCGACGACCCCGAGTCCGTGGTTCGCGTCGCGGAGCTCGCGTTCCGGTACCGCCAGGAGTTCAAGCGCGACGTCGTCGTCGACCTCGTCTGCTTCCGCCGTCGCGGCCACAACGAGGGCGACGACCCCTCGATGACGCAGCCGCTCATGTACAACCTGATCGAGGCGAAGCGCTCGGTCCGAAAGCTCTACACCGAGGCGCTCGTCGGTCGTGGCGACATCACCGAAGAGGAATACGAGGAAGCGCACCGCGACTTCCAGGACCGCCTCGAACGCGCCTTCGCCGAGACGCACGCAGCGCAGACGGGTGCGATCCCGATCGTCGGCGCGACCGACTCCCGCCACGAACCCGAGGCCCCGCCCACGGGCGAGCTCGAGACCACCGGTGTCTCCACCGATGTCGTCTACGCCGTCGGCGACGCGTTCAACAACAAGCCCGCGGGCTTCACGGTGCACCCGAAGATCCAGCAGCTGCTCACCAAGCGACTCGACATGAGCCGCAACGGCAACATCGACTGGAGCTTCGGCGAACTCCTGGCACTCGGCTCGCTCCTGCTCGAGGGCACGCCGGTGCGCTTCGCCGGTCAAGACGCGCGCCGCGGCACGTTCGTGCAGCGCCACGCCGTGCTCCACGACCGTGCGAACGGGCAGGAGTGGCTGCCGCTGCAGAACCTCTCCGACAACCAGGCCAAGTTCTGGATCTACGACTCGCTGCTCAGCGAGTATGCCGCGATGGGCTTCGAATACGGCTATTCGGTCGAACGCGCCGATGCGCTCGTGCTGTGGGAGGCGCAGTTCGGTGACTTCGCCAATGGCGCGCAGACCATCATCGACGAGTTCATCTCCTCGGCCGAGCAGAAGTGGGGCCAGCGCTCGAGCGTCGTGCTCCTCCTCCCCCACGGCTACGAGGGCCAGGGCCCCGACCACTCGAGCGCCCGCATCGAGCGGTACCTCCAGCTCTGCGCCGAGAACAACATGACGGTCGCGCGGCCCTCGACACCCGCGTCGTACTTCCACCTGCTGCGCCGCCAGGCCTACCAGCGCCCGCGACGTCCGCTGGTGGTCTTCACCCCGAAGGCCATGCTGCGCCTCCGGGGCGCGACGAGCGAGGTCGCCGACTTCACGAGCGGCCGGTTCGAGCCCGTGATCGACGACGCCCGCATCACCGACAAGGCTGCGGTCAAGCGAGTCGTGTTCCTCTCGGGCAAGATCTACTACGACATCGTGGCGGAGCTCGAGAAGAACCCGAACCCCGAGATCGCCGTCGTGCGCCTCGAGCAGCTCTACCCGCTACCCGCAGTCGAGCTGAAGGCCGTCGCCGACGCCTACCCCGACGCCGAGCTCATGTGGGCGCAAGACGAGCCCGAGAACCAGGGCGCGTGGCCGTACTTCATCATCGAGACGAACAAGCTCGGCCCGCGGCCGGTCACGGTCGTCGCCCGTACCGCCGCCGCGTCACCCGCCACGGGATCCGCCAAGCGCCACTCGATCGAGCAGGCCGAGCTCGTGCGCCGCGCGACGACGCTGTAACCCCGAGACGACGAACGAAGGCGAGCGGATGCCACGCGGCATCCGCTCGCCTTCGTCGTTCGCAGAGGAGTGCGGCGAACGCGGTTCGTCAGTCGACGAGTATGCCGTGACCCGACTGGATGTCTCGGATGCGGCTCAGCACGATGGTGCGCAGCTCTTCGGGCGCGCTCTCACGGCACGCCCGCTGCACCACTTCGGTGATCGCGACGCCGACGCGGAGCTCTGCCCGGCAGTCGGCGCAGCTCTCCACGTGCTCACGAATGTCTGCCGCATCCTCGCGACGCAGTTCGTGGTGCAGGTACTCCTCGAGTTCGGCCTTGGCCTTCTCGCAACCGCAGTCGGTCATCGTTTGCTCCTGGTGGGTTGGCGCGCCGGCTGGTCGGCCGCGAATCCCTGTTCGCGGGCGTAGTCGGCGAGGGACTCGCGAAGCAGCCGGCGGCCACGGTGCAGGCGGCTCATCACGGTCCCGATGGGTGTGTTCATCATGTCGGCGATCTCCTGGTAGGAGAAGCCCTCGACGTCGGCGAAGTACACGGCGAGCCGGAAGTCTTCGGGAAGCGCCTGCAGGGCGTCTTTCACCGCACTGTCGGGCAGGTGGTCGATCGCCTCGGCCTCGGCCGAGCGGCTCGCCCTGGCGGTCGTCGACTCGGCGCCGCCGAGCTGCCAGTCCTCGAGCTCGTCGATCGTGCCCTGGTAGGGCTCGCGCTGCTTCTTGCGGTAGCTGTTGATGAAGGTGTTGGTGAGGATGCGGTACAGCCACGCCTTCAGGTTCGTGCCCTGCCGGAACTGCGCGAACGCGGCGAAGGCCTTCACGAACGTCTCCTGCACGAGGTCCTGCGCATCGGCGGGGTTCTTCGTCATGCGCAGCGCCGCAGCGTAGAGCTGGTCGATAAAGGGCAGGGCCTGCTCCTCGAAGAGCTCGCCGAGGGGCCGAGTCTCGTCAGTCGGTGTGGGATCGGTCTTGTCGGCAGTCATCACCGGCAATCCTAGATCGTCGAACAGGGCGACCGTCGGGCGTTCGAGTACTGCAGGCGACACGCGCACCATCTCCTTCCGCGTCGGCTGACGCTACTGTTGATAACCGATGCAGATTTCGAGGTATTCCGCACCCGAGTTCGATCCGTACGGTGAAGCGAGGCAGACCGAGACGGACGACGGATGGCGGGCGCCGGTCGCCGTGCGCCCGGTCTCCGCCGTGCTCGACCTTCCCGGGTCGAAGTCGCTCACGAATCGCGAGCTCGTACTCGCCGCGCTCGCCGATGGGCCGTCGGTGTTGCGTGCTCCGCTCTGGTCCCGCGACAGCGAGCTCATGATCGAGGCGCTGCGGTCGCTCGGCACGGGGTTCGAGCGCCAGCCAGGATCCGGCGCGTTCGGCGACGATCTCCGGGTCATCCCCGCCGATGAGCTCCTCGGCTCGACGACGATCGACTGCGGGCTCGCCGGCACGGTCATGCGGTTCGTGCCCCCCGTCGCGGCACTCGCGCTCGGGCCCACGACCTTCGACGGCGACGAGGGTGCGAGGCGGCGGCCGATGGCGGCCTCCATCCAGGCCCTCCGCGCGCTCGGCGTCGATCTCGACGACGACCGCCGCGGCACCCTGCCGTTCACCGTGCACGGCACCGGCCGCGTCGAGGGCGGAGCGCTCGAGATCGATGCCTCTGCGTCGAGCCAGTTCGTGTCGGGACTGCTGCTCTCGGCGGCCCGGTTCGACCACGGACTCGACCTGCGGCACACGGGTGAGCGCCTGCCGAGCCTGCCGCACATCGAGATGACCATCGAGACGCTGCGCGTCCGCGGCGTCGACGTCTCGAGCCCCGAAACCGGTCGCTGGATCGTCTCTCCCGGCCCCATCGCGGCAGTCGACGTCGACATCGAACCCGACCTCTCGAACGCCGCGCCGTTCCTCGTCGCGGCGCTCGTGGCGGGCGGCTCGGTCACGATCACGGGCTGGCCATCCGAGACCACCCAGGTCGGCGCGCAACTCGTCGATCTCCTGCCCCAGTTCGGCGCGCGAGTCGAGCGCGAGCCCGGCCGCGTGACGGTGCACGCGCCCGAACGCACGGCAGACGGCGGCCGCGGCATCCGTGGGGTCGAGCTCGACCTCAGTGAGGCCGGCGAGCTCGCACCGAACCTCGTCGCCCTCGCGGCGCTGGCCGACGAGCCGAGCACGATCACCGGCATCGGCCACATCCGCCATCACGAGACCGACCGTCTCGCGGCACTCGTAGCCGAGCTGAACGGCCTCGGCGGCAACGTCACCGAACTCGACGACGGGCTGCGCATCGAGCCGGCGGCGCTCCATGCCGGGCCGTGGCGGGCATATGCCGATCACCGCATGGCCACGAGCGGGGCGATCATCGGCCTCGCCGTGCCGGGCGTCGTCGTCGACGACATCGCCTCGACGGGCAAGACCCTCCCCCAGTTCACGGAGCTCTGGGAGCGGATGCTCGCATGAGCTGGTGGAGCTCCGACGACGAGGAAGACGAGCCCGAGTACGACGAGTCCGACATCCGGGTGCGGCCGAGCCGGCGCGGAAGCCGGCCCCGCAGCAAGATGCGTCCCGAGCATGCCAATGCGGTCACCGGGTCGGTGCTGGGCGTCGATCGCGGTCGGTACGCGGTGCTCCTGAACGAGGATGAGTCCGACGAGCGCGAGATCACGGCAGCCCGTGCGAGCGAACTGCGTCGCAAGTCGGTCGTCACGGGCGACCACGTGGATCTCGTCGGCGACACTACGGGCGAAGCCGGCACTCTCGCCCGGATCGTGCGGATCGGCGAGCGCTCGACGCTCCTTCGCCGCAGCGCCGACGACACCGACGAGGTCGAGCGCGTCATCGTCGCGAACGCCGACCAGATGCTCATCGTCGTGGCCGCCGCGAATCCCGAGCCGCGCATCAGGCTCGTCGACCGCTACCTCGTCGCCGCGTTCGACGCCGGCATCCAGCCGCTGCTCTGCATCACCAAGACCGACCTCGCCGACCCGGCCGTCTTCCTCGAGAACTTCGCCGGCCTCGACCTGCCGGTCTTCCTCAGCAGCACCGAGCGAATGCCGCTCGTCGAGATCACCGAAGCGCTCATCGGCCATCGCACGGTCTTCGTGGGGCACTCGGGCGTGGGCAAGTCGACCCTCGTCAACGCCCTCGTGCCGAGCGCCGAACGCGCGATCGGCCGAGTCAACGAGGTGACCGGCCGCGGCCGACACACGTCGTCGTCGACGATCTCGTTCCGCGTCGTCACCGACCACGGTTCGGGGTGGGTGATCGACACTCCGGGCGTGCGCTCGTTCGGGCTCGGCCACGTGAATCCCGAGAACATCCTCGGCGCCTTCACCGACCTCGCGCGCATCGCCGAGCGCTGCCCGCGAGGCTGCACGCATCTCCCCGACGCACCCGACTGCGCGATGAACGAGGCCGTCGAAGCCGGTGAGCTCGGCGAGACCGGGCGGGCACGCCTCGATTCCCTGCAGCGCCTGCTCGGCACCTTCGCCGCGGCCTGAGTCGCCGGGAACCGACCGGTGGCGTCATCCGGAGCCGACTGCCAGCCGGCCGTGCCTAGCATGGTGGGATGACCGATGCACGACTGACCACCGGGGATCTCGCGCCCGATTTCACGCTCGACGACCAGGACGGCCAGCCGGTCACGCTCTCGTCGCTGCGCGGCTCGAAGGTGGTGCTCTACTTCTATCCCGAGGCGATGACGCCCGGCTGCACCACCGAGGCGTGCGACTTCCGAGACAATCTGAACTCGTTCGCGAGCGCCGGTATCCGCGTGCTCGGCGTCTCGAAAGACGACGTCCCGAAGCTCAAGCGCTTCGCCGAGCGTGACCGGCTGAACTTCACGGTGCTCTCCGACAAGGAGCTCGCCGTGCAGCAGCGGTACGGCGTCTGGGGCGAGAAGATGCTCTACGGCAAGATCGTGATCGGCTCCATCCGCTCGACGTTCGTCATCGGCGAAGACGGCCGAATCGAGCGAGCCCTCTACAACGTGAAGGCCACCGGGCACGTGGCGCGGTTGCGCCGTGAGCTCGGCCTCGACGCCTGAGCCTCACGAAGCGGGCAGGTCTTCGGGGCGGGAGTACGCGAGGCGTACGGGCGTCCACAACAGCAGCCCGATGACGGTGATGGCGGGCACGAGCAGCGGCCATCCGATGTCGGGTCGTGCGAACAGACCCTGGAACGCGCCGACGGCGATCGAGAGCTGCAGAATCTGCCAGACGATCGCCGACGCGCGCGACCACGGTGCGCGCCGGAGCGAGGCGATGGCGACCGCACCGACCCAGATCGCGCCGAGCACGACGAGCACGATCAGTGCGATGGCCGTCGCATACGACGACGGCTGCGCGACGATGAGATCGACGAGCAGCCACACGACCACCGCGACGAGCGCAGCCGCCTCGAGCAGCAGCAACGTGCTCACGACGACCAGGGCGGCGCGCACCCCGCTGTCGGGAGGCGTCCCGCTTTCAGATGGTGTTCCGGATGCCGCGGCGGCGGCGTCCTCTCCCTCGTCGTGGTGCCCGTCAGCGCCTTGATTCACAGCGTTATCCCATACACGGCTATTGATTCGATCTCTCCGCTATGCGACCATTTATGAGGCCGAGTTGATGCTCACAGGGACGTGAGCTGATCAGTCATGATCCTACTTCCCGTGATTCGGCCTTTCCCCCCTGCAGCACAGCCGGAGCCCCGGCAGCGCACGCATGCGCGTCTGCAATCGAAGTACGCAAGGAGCATCTCCATGGATTGGCGCGACAAAGCCGCCTGCCTCACGGCTGACCCGGAACTCTTCTTTCCGGTCGGCAACACTGGTCCCGCAGTCGACCAGATCGAGAAGGCGAAGGCTGTCTGCGCGCGGTGCACGGTCACGGAGATCTGCCTGCAATACGCCCTCGAGACCGGTCAGGACTCCGGCGTGTGGGGTGGCCTGAGTGAAGACGAGCGTCGCGCGCTCAAGCGCCGCGCCGCTCGCGCGCGTAGGGCTTCCTGACCCTACTGGGCGCCTGACCCTGCTGGGGCGGCGCCCAATCCCTGCTGGGGCGCCGGCTACGCCGGCGTGATCCACCGCAGCGGCACATCGATCGTCACCTCGGTGCCGCGTCCGACGACCGTGTGCCAGTCGATCGTGCCGCCGAGCTCGCCCTGGATGAGCGTGCGCACGATCTGAGTGCCGAGCCCTTCGCCGACCTTGCCCTCGGGCAGGCCGGAGCCGGTGTCGCGCACCTGCACGGTGAGCGTCGTCGGCGACCGGTCGGCGGTGATCTCGACATCGCCCTCCTGCCCGGCCAGGCCGTGTTCGACCGCGTTGGTGACGAGCTCCGTGAGCGCAAGCGCGAGCGGAGTGGCGTACTCGCTCGGAAGGACGCCGAACGAGCCTGAGCGCTTCGGGTGGGCCGTCGTGTTGTGCGCCGAGGCGACTTCAGCTACGAGGAGCAGCGCCCGGTCGAAGACCGCGTCGAAGTCGACGTTCTGGTTGAGCCCCTCCGAGAGGGTGTCGTGCACCACCGCGATCGCGCCGACTCTCCGCATCGCCTGGGTGAGGGCTTCTCGAGCCTCATCGGAGTGCGTACGGCGGGCCTGGATGCGCAAGAGCGATGCGACGGTCTGCAGGTTGTTCTTGACGCGATGGTGGATCTCGCGGATCGTCGCGTCCTTCGTGATGAGCTCCTGCTCCTGATGGCGCAATTCGGTGACGTCGCGACTCAAGACGATGGCACCGATGCGCTCGCCCCGGTGCCGGATCGGAATCGCCCGCAACGAGACGGTGACCCCGCGGGACTCCACATCGGTGCGCCACGGCGCACGACCCGTGACGACCAGCGGGAGTGACTCGTCGATGACGAGCTTGCCGCTCAGGATCTTGGTGCTGACCTCGGCGAGCGACTCGCCCTCGAGTTCGTCGTCGAAGCCCATGCGGTTGAACGCCGACAGTGCGTTCGGGCTTGCGAAGGTCGTGGTGCCGTCGACGTCGAGGCGGATGAGCCCGTCTGACGCTCGCGGGGCGCCGCGTCGCGGACCGGTCGGGGCGCCGAGATCGGGGAAGTCGCCCGAGGCGATCATCTGGAAGAGCTCCTCGGCGCACTCGTTGAAGGTGAGCTCCTGACGACTCGGCGTACGTGTCGCCCCGAGGTTCGTGTGCCGGGTGATGACGGCGACCGGCTCGTCGGCGAGCTTCGTGCCGGTCGACGTGAGCCGCCGCATGACGGGCACGGCCCGCACTCGAGTGGGCATCTCCTCGTACCAGTCGGGGGCCGACGAGTCGACGATGCGGGCGCTCCCGAATGCCTGTGTGGCGAGATCGTGCCACTGCGGCTTGATCTCCTGGCCGACGAAGTCGCGGTAGAACAGCGTCGCCGCACTCGAAGGTCGCGCATGTGCGACGGCGACGAAGCCATCGGGTCCGGATGGCACCCACAGCACGATGTCGGCGAATGCGAGGTCGGCGAGCAGCTGCAGGTCGCCGACGAGCATGTGCAGCCAATCGACATCGGCCTGACTGCTGCGGCCCTGGGCGAGAACGAGATCACTGAGGGTCGACACAGATCCAGCGTAGTCGTGCTCCGGTGCCCGCCTGCTCAGCCCGCGGCAGGCCGCCGGATTGGCGGGAAGGCGAACCCGCTGCGCCGTGCCGGCTCGGGGACCGGCAACAGCGCGTCGAACGCGTAGTCGCGGATGGCTGCGCGCAGCGGAGAGCGCGGTGCTGCATCGCGCAGGGTGCGAGCGGTGAGGATCGCCGCATCCGCCCCCTTGCCGTCGTGCGGCAGCAGCGTCGCGTCGCCGAGGCCGGCGAAGCGACGGAGCGTCTGCCGCACCTGGCTGTGCGCGTCGATGCCGAGCGCGCTCGTGCGCACCCGGTTGACGATGACGTCGACCCGCTCGGGTTCGACGAGGTCGATGAGCTCCCCATGGCCGCGCAACAGGCGCGACAGTCCCACGGGGTCGGCGAGCCCCACGGCGACGACGCGATCGGCTGCGGCAAGGGTGGCGAAGGTCGCCGCGTTGCGCCTCGGCGCGAACTGGTCGCTCGTGAGCTCCTCGTCGTGCTCGAGGCTGAATCCGGTATCGACGACGACGTACTCGACCCACGCCCGGATGGCGCCGAGCGCCGCCGTCACCCGTTCTCGCGAGAGTTCTGGCCACCGACTCGGCCCGACGAGACCGGTGAAGACGCTGAACGACGCTCGCGGCGCAGAGTAGCGCTGCACGATTCGTTCGAGTTCGGCGCGATCGAGCGCATCGGCCCCCGCGAGCCGGCAGGCGGACGCGAACCCCGGCGCCTCGTCGAGCAACCCGAGCGAGGGCGCGACCGCACCGCCGTAGGGGTCTGCGTCGACGAGCGCGACGGTGTGCCCCGCCGCGGCGATCTCTGCGGCGAGGTTCACGGCGATGGTCGTTCGGCCGGGTGCTCCGGCAGGCCCCCAGACGGCGATGACGGATGCCGCCCTCGAGGGTCGCGCGCTCGTCTCGCCGAGTCGCGACGGCACCGGCACTCCCCCGCTCACGAGCACCTCGACCTCGGGCCAGGCGACCGAGCGGTCGAGCACCTCGTGCAAGCCGAGGTGGGCCGCGTGCGACCGTTCGGCATCGCCGGAGGCGAGCCCGATGAGACGGATGCCGCGTTCGTCGCACGCCTCGAGCAGCTCGGCGCTCAGGGTGCCGCGGCCGGCCCCGACGATGACGACATCGGGCGCGAGCACGTCGAGGCTCTCGAGGAGGTCTCGCCAGCCCACGAGGCGCGCGACGACCGTGTGGCCGTGCTCGACGAGGTCGGCCAGGAGCCGGTCTTCAGTGGCGGCGTCGAGCGCGAGGGCGAGCCTGGCCATCTCAGCGCCCGTTCGCGCGAGCCGGAACGAGGTCGATGGCGTCGCCGGCGGCGAGCGCCTGGAGGAGAGCCGCGACCTTCTCGCGCGGGATGAGCAGTTCTACAGAGACGCTCTCGGATGCCACCATGCCCTCGCTCTCGACGAGGCCCGCGATCTCGGCGCCCGACACGAGGACCGCCGGTGGCTCGTAGGCTCCGCCCTCGAGTTGTCGCGCCGTCCAGACGTCGACGCTCGAGCCTGCTGCCAACTCGGTGGGCAGTGGGCCGCGACTCGGCACGACGATCGTCGCCAGGCCGGTGCGATCCTCCTGGTCGACGGCGGAGCCGGGCACGAGCTCACCCGCCTGCACCGTGCGGGTCACGACAAGGCCGCCCTCCGGCACGTCGCCGGGCGCGAGGTACTGCGACGCACTGGCACCGAGTCGCACCGATTCGGAGGTGAGATCGCCTGCATCGATGCGGGTGCCGGGAGTGAGGGTCTCACGTGCGACGTAGACCTCTGCGGCGTCGTCGAGCCCCGAGATGAGCGCCCACACGCCGAGCGTGGAGCCGGCGATGAGCACCATGCCGATGATGAGACGCGGATCGAGGCGGAGGGACCCCCGTTCACCGCGTTCCTGTCGACGTGCCATCGGCCTGCTCCCTTCACCGGGGCGCGCTCGCGCCGCACCCATCGTCACCCGAAGCAGAGAGGACGCCCAGAAGTTATCCACATTCGCACCGCGCCCGCGGCGACAGGTCGATAATCGAGACATGACCTCTCCAGGCTCGGGCGACGAGATCGGCCGGTTCCTCACCATCGCCGACGCGGCCGAGATCCTCGCCGTCGACGTCGCGACGGTCGACGAGCTGATCCGTTCGGGCGAATTGCCCGCGATCCGCGTCGGCACCTCCGGTCCGTGGCGCATCGAGCGCGTTCAGCTCGAAGTGTGGATCGAGGGGCAATACGAGGAGACGCGTCGGTATTCGCTGTGGAACCAGGGCGAGTTCGCGAACGTCGTCGAGCTCTCAGGCGTTCGCTCCGGTCGCGTGCGCCCCGTCGACTGAGCACGCTCCTTCGCCTGCGGCGCCTCGGCCGCGGCATCCGTCCCACGAACTCGCGGCCCCGGAATCCGTCGGCGGTCTGCGGTCAGCGGAAGGCGACGAGCAGCACTCGCGCGAGCGGCACGACACGATAGCCCTGCACCTCGCGCTCCCGCCGGGGCGCGTCGGCGTCGTGGAGGGCGAGGTCGATGTGATCTCGGGCAACGCGGTCGATGGTGCCGTGCGAGACGCCGTCGACGGTCGTGAGCTGCACGTGCGTGCGCCGCCGGCACAGGTCGCGCAGCACGAACGGGAGGCCGATGCGTTCGGCGAGCCTCGCGGAGGATTCGGGCAGCGGCTCGAGGCTCGGGTCGAGTTGGGCTCGCGTGGGCAGCAGCGCGGCGATCGCACCGAGGGGAACGATGCACTGCGCTCCGCCGCGCCCGGGCTCCCTCAGTTCGGCGCTCATCCAGTCGCGCCCGAATGCGAGCGGACGGAGTGCCAGGATCCGGCCGCCCTGCAACTCCACGCGCACGCTCGCCGTGGGGTCATGGCGGTCGTCGCCGTCGGCGCTCGCGATCGCCGACAGCCGATCTCGCAACGTGAGGCGCCCGAGTCGCAGGCGCTCCTCTTCGATCGCGAGCGCGCGCTCCTCGTCGCGTTGCTCCTGGTCGAGCTGCGACTCGAGATCGTCGAACAGCAGGTCCCAGCGCATGCAGCGACGCTACCGCGCGACCGGGGATCGCCGGTTCGTTTTCCACAGGCGCCGAATTCTCTTGACAGTGCTCGGCGGCGTCAATACGGTTCAGTCAAGGATTTCCGAACGCCCCCCGATCGGGGGTGATCCTGTCCCCTGGCCGAATGCCCCCTCCCCGCTGGAGCAACGATGACCGCACGCCATGCCGCCGCCGCTCGAACGGTGGTGGTTCGAGGATCCACTGCGCGCTTCCTCGACGACGAAGACGAGTACTTCGGCCGCCAACCGGCCCGTCGCGAAGAGCTCCCCGATCCCGAGCCGGTGCTCCGGAATCTCACGCACTGCGTGATCGAGGCGCTCGCGGGCGCTCGCGACCTCGAGCAGCTCGCCCGGTGGGTGAACGACGACGTCTATCGCAACCTGTCCAAGCGCGTCGTGCTCGCCGCGCGCGCCCGCCGTGTGAAGGGGCAGGCGCCGCAGCGCCCGGCGTTCTCGCTCGGCCGGCTCATCGTGTGCGAGCCCGCCGACGGCGTGATCGAAGCGGTCGTCATGGTGCACCAGCGCGCGAGGTCGCGAGCGGTGGCCATCCGCCTCGAGGGCTTCGACCAGCGCTGGCGCGCGAGCGTCATCAGCGTGCTCTGAGTCGCGCGCGACTCAGAGCACCGCCCGCGGTTCACAAACCGCGGTTCACGACCCGCGGTTCACCACCCGCGCGTCAGCGCCCCTTGCGCTCCTGGGCGCGGCGCTCTGCACGATTCTGCGGCGCTTGACCGTTGCCACCATCGTCGGTGCGCTGGCCGAACGCCCCGCGAGCCGGCTCCACCGCAGGCGCCTGGCTCTCTGCCACAGCGCGACGCGCACGCTGTGTGGCCGCTTGCTGCACCTGGCCGCGCTGGTTGCGCACCTCGACGCCGCCTGCATCGCTCGGAGCGGAGTAGCTGAGCTTGTCGTCGGAGGCCCCCTGGCGGCCGAGGCCCTTGGCTTCGATCCTGGCACCGCCCACGCCCGCCTGGGGCGCCACCTCGACCTCGAGGTTGAACAGGAAGCCGACGGTCTCCTCGCGGATCGATCCCATCATCTGCTGGAACATCGCGAAGCCCTCGCGCTGGTACTCGACGAGCGGGTCGCGCTGTGCCATCGCCCGCAGGCCGATGCCGTCTTTCAGGTAGTCCATCTCGTAGAGGTGGTCACGCCAGCGACGGTCGATGACCGAGAGCACGACACGACGTTCGAGCTCGCGCATGGCGGGTGAGCCGAGCTGCTCCTCCCGGCGCTGGTAGGCGAGCTTCGCGTCGGAGAGGATCTCGCGGCGAACGAAGTCGCGGTTGACGCGACCCTTCTCGCCGGCCTCGGCCACGACCTCGTCGATCGTGATGCCGATCGGGTAGAGCGTCTTCAGCTCGGTCCAGAGCGCATCGAAGTCCCACTCGTCGGGGTTGCCCTCGGCGGTGTGCACGTCGAGCACCTCGTCGATGACGTCTTCGAGGAAGCGCTGGGTGCGCTCGTGCAGGTCGTCGCCCTCGAGGATGTGACGGCGGTCGCTGTAGATCGCTTCGCGCTGGCGGTTCAGCACGTCGTCGTACTTCAGCACGTTCTTGCGGATCTCGGCGTTGCGCGCCTCGACCTGGGACTGCGCCGAGCGGATGGCGCGAGTGACGACCTTCGACTCGATGGCGACGTCGTCGGGAACTCCTCGTGCCATCAGACTCTCGGCTGCACCGGCGTTGAAGAGCCGCATGAGATCGTCGGTGAGCGAGAGGTAGAAGCGGCTCTCGCCGGGATCGCCCTGCCGGCCGGAGCGGCCGCGCAACTGGTTGTCGATGCGCCGCGACTCGTGGCGCTCAGTGCCGAGCACGTAGAGTCCGCCGGCCGCGAGCACCTTCTCGGCCTCCACGGCGACCTCGGACTTGACCTTCTCGAAGACCTCGTCCCAAGCGGCCTCGTAGTCGTCGGGCGTGTCGACCGGGCTGAGTCCGCGTTCGTGCATGAGCTGCACCGCGAGGAACTCGGCGTTGCCTCCGAGCATGACGTCGGTTCCGCGGCCGGCCATGTTGGTGGCGACCGTCACGGCGCCGAACCGACCCGCCTGGGCGACGATCGCCGCTTCGCGCGCGTGGTTCTTCGCGTTCAGCACCTCGTGCCGTACGCCCTTCTTCGCGAGCAACCGCGAGAGGTATTCGCTCTTCTCGACGCTCGTCGTTCCGACGAGCACCGGCTGCCCCTTCTGGTGCCGCGCGACGATGTCTTCGACGACCTGCGCGAACTTCGACTCCTCGTTCTTGTAGACGAGGTCGGGCTGGTCCGTGCGCACCATGGGCCGGTTCGTGGGGATGGCCACGACGCCGAGCTTGTAGGTCGACATGAACTCGGCGGCCTCGGTCTCGGCCGTGCCCGTCATGCCCGAGAGCTTCGAGTAGAGGCGGAAGTAGTTCTGCAGCGTGACCGTGGCGAGCGTCTGGTTCTCGGCCTTGACCTGCACGCCCTCCTTCGCCTCGATCGCCTGGTGGATGCCCTCGTTGTAGCGTCGGCCGACGAGGATGCGGCCGGTGTGCTCGTCGACGATGAGCACCTCGCCGTTCATGACGACGTAGTCCTTGTCGCGCTTGAACAGCGCCTTCGCCTTGATCGAGTTGTTGAGGAAGGAGATGAGCGGGGTGTTCGCCGACTCGTAGAGGTTCTCGATGCCGAGGTAGTCCTCGACCTTCTCGATGCCGGACTCGAGCACGCCCACAGTGCGCTTCTTCTCGTCGACCTCGTAGTCCTCGCCGGACACGAGCCGCTTCGCGAGGTTCGCGAACTCCGTGAACCATCGGTTGGCCTCGCCGGATGCCGGTCCGGAGATGATGAGCGGCGTGCGCGCCTCGTCGATGAGGATCGAGTCGACCTCGTCGACGATCGCGAAGAAGTGTCCGCGCTGCACCATGTCGGACGACTGCCATGCCATGTTGTCGCGCAGGTAGTCGAAGCCGAACTCGTTGTTCGTGCCATACGTGATGTCGGCGGCGTACTGCTCGCGGCGCACGGCAGGGGTCTGGCCGGCCACGATGCATCCGGTTGTCATGCCGAGGGCACGGAAGACGCGGCCCATGAGCTCGGACTGGTAGCTCGCGAGGAAGTCATTGACCGTGACGATGTGCACGCCGCGGCTCGTGAGCGCGTTCAGGTAGGCGGCGGTGGTCGCGACGAGGGTCTTGCCCTCACCGGTCTTCATCTCGGCGATGTTGCCGAGGTGGAGCGCCGCGCCGCCCATGAGCTGCACGTCGAAGTGCCGGAGGCCGAGGGTGCGCCGGCTCGCCTCGCGCACTGCGGCGAAGGCCTCGGGCAGCAGGTCGTCGAGCGACTCGCCGTTGGAATAGCGTTCGCGCAGCTCGACGGTCTCATGCTTCAGTTCCTCGTCGCTGAGGGCCTGGAAGTCGTCTTCGAGCGCACTGATCGCTGCAGCGTAGTTCTCCAGCCGCCTGAGCGTGCGACCCTCGCCGACGCGGAGGACCTTTTCCAGAATCGAAGCCACGAATGTTCTCCTGTAATCGTCAGGCGCCACGTTCCTTGGATGGTACGTCGTCGGGTGGAACACCCGGGCACGCCCGATGCCGCCATGCAGACGGTCATCATAGCCATGCTAGCGGGCAGTCGGCTGGGCGTTGCCCGAGGCTGCGCATGAGAGCAGGGGTCATGGGCATGAGTGAGCCCGTCGGTGGTTCGCCGGGTCGGCGGCCCTCCGACGGGCTCGAGCGGAGCGAACGCTCAGGCGTTGGCGCGCTGCAGTTCCATGGGTAACTCTGCGGCCTCGTCATCGGTTCGGTCGTCGAGTCCGATGAGGCCGTAGTCCCAGCCCTTGCGGCGGTAGACCACGCTCGGGCGCCCGCTTTCGGCGTCGACGAACAGGTAGAAGTCGTGACCCACGAGCTCCATGAAGTACAGCGCGTCGTCGACGGTCATCGGGGTCGAGGCGAACACCTTCCTCCGGATGACCACGGGTGAGTACACATCGTCTTCTTCTTTCGCCTGCGTCTCGTCGTCGGCGATCACGGGAATGCTCCCCGTGCGCACCCGCTCGAGCACCTCGGGCGCCGCAGCCTGGACACCGACTCCGGAGAAGCCCGCGTCGGTCGCCTCGCGCAGCGACGTCGGGCGGCGCTGGCCGCGGTGCACCTTCCGGCGATCCTTGGACCGGCGGACTCGCTCGAGCAACCGTCCGAGGGCGACGTCGAACGCCGCGTACTTGTCGGAGCCGTCTGCCTCAGCTCGCACGACCGGGCCCTTGCCCACGAGCGTGAGCTCGATGCGGTCAGGGCCGGGGTTGCCGTTCTTCTCGTTGTGACGCGTGAGCTTCACGTTGAGCGAGATGGCTCGTTCGGCGAGATGGGTGACTTTCTCGGACTTCTCGGCGGCGTATGCCCGGAAACGATCAGTGATTCCCAGGTTCCGTCCGACGATGTTCAGTTCCATGACGACCTCCATCTACCGGCGTGTCACCCGGGTCTGAAGGGTGGATCGACCACGCCTGTCCTGCCACCGTAGCCCCGATGTCAGGCAAAGTCACGGAGTGTTTCCGGTGACTTCGCTGCATGCCCGCCGTGCCGCAGCGGGGTCTCGGCGAGCACCGCGAACGCACCCGTGGAGCCGCCCGCCGCGATGATCGCACGAGCCGCTTCGGCGAGCGTCGATCCGGTCGTGAGCACGTCGTCGACGAGCAGGAAGCGGCGGCCCGCGAGCGCTCGAACGGCCACGAGGCCACCGGCGGAGTTGGCTCGTCGGGCCTCGGCGCCGAGCCCCGCTTGGTCGACGCGGCCGCGTGCGAGGGCGAGCACCTTCGACGAGCGGATGCCGCAACGGGCGAGCAACACCTCGACGGGTGCGTACCCGCGCGTACGGTACGCGCTGGGCGCCGACGGGATCGTACAGACCTCGAGCGCGCGCCCCGGCGGGGCTGCGGCGACCGCGCGGGCGATCGCGGCGCGAAGCGCGAGGGCGAGCGCCGGCGCGGCATCCGTGCGCCCGCCGTCCTTGAACTCGCCGATGGCCGACGCGACGGGGCCCGCGTACTCGAGCGCCGCCCATGCGCTGAGGCCAGGCCGCTCGACGAGCTGAGGCATCGGGGTGAGGGCGACGCGGCACTCGTCGCAGACCGCGCGGTCGGGCTCACCGCAGCCGGCGCACGTGACGGGCAGCACCACGGCGAGCGCATCGAGCACGGCACGCTCCAAGCCCGCGACGGCGGCGCGCGCGCGAGGCAGGAGCGACGGAAGCGACTGGGGCGACGGAAGCTGCGGCATCCGCTCAGCCTGCGCCGCATCCGTCCGCCCGATCGCACGCTGCGACGACGCCGAAGACGGCGGCAGCGCCGGGTCGCATGTCGAGGAGGGGTCGCCGGCTCAGTTCGGTTGCTGAACCGCGGTGAAGCGGATGTTGAGCTCGGGCGCGCGCACCTGCCAGCCGACACCGCTCCGCACGTTCAGTGCACCGGCCGACGTGAGCACTCGCACGTCGGTGATGCTGTTGCCGCCATCGACCAGGACACCGCCGTCGGGGCCCTGCCGATCGCTCGCGAAGCCGCCGATCTCCTGGGTGATGAGCCGGGTGGTTCCGTCGGGCAACGCCGTGAGCGAGGCGACGTTGCTCGCGTCGAGCCACGCGACGTCGAGCGGCGTGCCGGCGGCGGCGTCGAGCCCGAGCGGCACCGCGCCCAGCGCGATGGGGAGACCTTCGGCGTCGCGCTCGATCGACGCGACGACGAAGTTCGTTCGTGCGCCGTCGCCGAGCAGCGCGATCACGCGCGTCGAGTCGCGGGACACCTCGATCGCGGCGATCGAGGATCCGCCCCAGGGAACATCGAGCGGCAGGTCGGTTCCATCGGGTGCGAACACGACGAGCTGGTCGGGCGAACCGCGCGGCACGGACCAGACGTAGCCCGCACCATCCATCGCGGGCACCACGAGGTCGGCGCGCGGATCGAGGAGAACGGGCGCTTCCCCGGCGAGGACGAGCGAGACCCCCGCCGCGGAACGGACTGCTGCCGAATCCGCATCGGGCCCGAGCGCTGCGCCGGTGGGTGCGAGTTCCTCGACCTCGGCCGACAGGCCGGGGATCGTGTCGACGCCCTCGCCCGACGTGGCGAGGTAGCCGAACGAGGCGCCGTCGTAGACCACCGGCCGCTGGGCGACGCGAGGGTTCGCCACCACCTGCCCCGGCAGGTCGGGCACGTCCTGCTCGAGGCCGTTCAACGAGAGCGTGACCCTGGAGACGTTGCGCACCTTGCCGATGAGGCTCTCGTCGAGCTGCTCCTGCATGCGCTGCACCGTGAGGAGGTCGTCGAATGCGGCTCCCGACAGGTCGACGCTCGCGACGGTGCCGTCGATGGGCACCGCGTCGGGATCGAGGCGCACGCCGTCGGGGAACGCCGAGACGACGCCGGGGTCGAGCCACTCCGCCGGGCCCGTGACCAGGGCCTTCACGATGCTCGTCTGCACCGAGTCGCGGCCGGCGAACCAGCGCAGGTCGGGAACGAGGTAGCGGTACTCGGGGTCGAAGAAGTAGAGGGCGTGCTTGCGGAAGACGCTGGCGAAGTTCGCCTCGTCGATCACCACGCCGGGCGGAGCCTCCGAGATGCGCCATTGCCCGTCGACCTGCTCGAGACGGTATGGCAGCGGGATGGCGGCCTGCGACTCGGTCACGGCGTACTGGCCACCGGCCGTGAGCGAGGCCACAGGTGTGACCTCGACGACCATCGACGTGTCGTCGATCGCAGTGAACTCCCGGTCGCCGACGTCGATCGTCGCGGCGGCGTCGGCCTGCCATTCATCGGCGAAGGCCGCGGTGAGGAACTGGCGCGCCACCCGGTAGTTATTGCCGGGGCTGACCGCGGCGTCCATGAAGCCCTGCACGATCTCCTGCGGCGTGCCGTCGACCTTCGGGCCCGGCGCGATGATGTCGAACTCGGGGTTCTCGTCGACGACCGCCGAGTTCCCGGCGTTCACCGCGCCCGAGCTCGGGATCGACACACAGCCCGCGAGCATCGCGGCACACATCACGGCGACGGATGCGGCGAACAGGCGCCTACGCATCGTGCACCTCCTGCGCCGCGCCGTCGGCAGGCTCGATCGCCGGCACCACGCCTGTCGGCGCCGGCCCGGTCGCTTCGATGTCGTCGGGCACGAGCGGAAGCGGCGACTCGACCGCATCGGCATCCGTCGTTCGCGGCAACGTCAGCCGGAAGACGGTGCCATGCCCGGGCTGCGACCACACGTCGAGTGCGCCGCCATGCGCCACCGCGTCTTCGAGCGCGATCGCGAGGCCGAGACCGGTGCCGCCGATCGTGCGCATGCGGCTGGGGTCGGCACGCCAGAACCGGTCGAAGACGCGAGCCTGTGCCTCTTCGCTCATGCCCATGCCGTAGTCGCGCACCGAGAGGGCGATCGCGGACTCGTTGCTGTCGACGGCCACGACGATCGGACGGCCCTCGCCGTGCTCGATGGCATTGCCGAGGAGGTTGCGCACGATGCGCCGGATGCGCCGCGGGTCGACGTCGGCATCGAGGTGTCCGCCGGGCGCGTCGAGACGGAGCTCACTGCCCCGTTCACGGGCGAGCTCGTGCATGGACTGGATCGCATCGCCCGCGAGGTGCACGAGGTTCGTGGGCTCGGTCGCGAGCTCCACCGAGCCGGCGTCGTATCGGCTGATCTCGAGGAGGTCGGCGAGCAGCGTCTCGAACCGATCGGTCTGCGTGTGCAGGAGCTCGACGGTGCGAGCCGTGGGACCGGGGAAGTCGTCGCGCTGACCGTAGAGCACGTCGCCGGCGAGCCGGATCGTCGTGAGCGGCGTGCGCAGCTCGTGCGAGACATCCGAGACGAACCGCTGCTGCATCACCGAGAGCTCGGCGAGCTCCCTGATGCGGGCCTGCAGGCTGTCGGCCATGCCGTTGAACGACCCCGCGAGGGTCGCGAGCTCGTCTTCGCCCTTGGACGGCATGCGCACGCCGAGGTCTCCGGCCGCCAGCCTGCGGCTCGTGGCCGCGACCGTGCGGATCGGCTCGATCACCCAGCGCACCACGAGGAAGGTGACCGAGCTGAGCAGGGCGAGCAGCGCGGCGGCGCCGACGATGCCGGTGAGCTGCATGAAGGCGAGGGTCTCCTGCGCGTCGGCGAAGTTGTAGCCGATGTACAGCTCGTACCTGCCGGCGGCGGGCACGACGAGATCCGAGCCGACGACGACGCCGGGGTCGCTGCTGCCGTCGTCTTCGATGATCGCGACCGACTGCCAGAACTGCTGGTCGGGGTTCTCCTCGACCCGGTCGCGCAGCTCGGGGGTGATGACGCCGCCGAGGCTCGGTGCCACGATGTCGGGCGGGGCGTTCTGGCTGAACGCCTCGCTCGGTTCCCGGTAGACGGCGACCGCCGAACTTCCCGACACCCGGATGACCTGCTCGAGCGCGGAGCTCATCACGCTCTGCAGGGAGGCGCGGTCGACCGCGTCGGACGAGTCGAGGATGCGCTGCGCGGCGGTCGTCGCCTGGTTCGAGCCGTCGAGCACCTGGTCGAGCTGCTGCTTGAACAGGTTGGAGGCGACGCTGAAGGAGATGTAGAGGCCGATCACGAAGATCGCGAGCGACGAGAGCGAGAGCGTGATGATGACGGTGCGGAACTGCAGTGAGCGCCGCCAGAGCGCCGCGAGCTGCCGCGGCAGCGCGCGCCACCTCGCGGCGGAGAAGATCGCCGGGGACTCGCCCGCACCCATCGGTCGGCCTAGGTGGTCGCGCCGGCCCGGTAGCCGACGCCGCGCACGGTCATGACGATGCGCGGGTTGTCGGGATCGTGCTCGACCTTCGCGCGCAGCCGCTGCACGTGCACGTTCACCAGCCGGGTGTCGGCCTTGTAGTGGTAGCCCCACACCTGCTCGAGGAGCATCTCGCGGGTGAACACCTGCTGCGGCTTCGACGCGAGCGTGTGGAGCAGGTCGAACTCGAGCGGCGTGAGGTTGATCTGCTCATCGCCGCGACGCACCTCGTGGCCGGCCGCGTCGATGATGAGGTCGCCGATGCCGAGGGTGTCGGTGACGGGATCGGGCGCCGGACGCAAGCGAGTGCGGATGCGAGCGACGAGCTCTTTCGGGTTGAACGGCTTCACCATGTAGTCGTCGGCGCCCGATTCGAGCCCCTTCACGACGTCGGTCGTGTCGGACTTCGCCGTGAGCATGATGATCGGCGTGCCGGACTCCGCGCGAATGCGACCGCACACCTCGATGCCGTCGATGCCCGGAAGCATGAGGTCGAGCAGCACGAGGTCGGGCTTCGTCTCCCGGAACGCGGCGAGCGCACCCGTGCCGTCGGCGCAGAACGCCGGCTCGAAGCCCTCCGTGCGCAGCACGATGCCGATCATCTCCGCGAGGGCCGTGTCGTCATCGACGACGAGTACGCGTGGGTTCATACGTTCGGTTTCCTTCGGGGCCCGGCGTGTTGCCCGGCCGAGTGCAGTGGCTCAAGCGTAGTCGTTCGAGGCCGGAAGAGAGCCGAACGTCCCGGCTGCGCGCGAATCCCGACGGGCAGACGAAATGTGACAGCATTGGGAGCATCCGCCGGAAGGAGCGCACGCACGTGTCAGATCACGACTGGCAGGCACCCGGTGGGGCGCCAACTGGGGGTTCGGCACCGGATGCCGCGGGCACGCCATATGGGGCTCCGGCGAACATGCCTCCAGCACCCGGCACGCCCCCGCCTCTGCCACCAGCACCCGGCACACCCCCGCCTCTGCCGCCGCTGCCGCCGCTGCCGCCGCTGCCGCCGACCGGAGCGTATGCGCCGCCGCCCGGCATCCCCGGGGGCTGGACACCGCCCCCGAAGCCCGGCCTGCTCCCATTGCGTCCGCTGAGCTTCGGAACCCTGCTGTGGGCGCCGTTCCGCACCCTCCGGCGCAACCCCGCTGCGACGTTCGGCAGCGGCCTCATCGTGCAGCTCGTGTCGGTGATCGCGACCGCGGCGGTCATCGTGCCGTTCATGATGTTCGCGATCGGGCGCGTCGAGAGCGCGTCGGAGACGGATTTCGACACGGTCCTCGCCGGCACCTTCGGCGGATTCTTCCTGCTCATGCTCGTCCCCATCGCGATCACGCTCGTGGCAGGCGCGTTCCTCCAGGGCGTGATGGTGCTCGAGGTCGCAAGCGGCACCCTCGGCGAGCGGCTCGGATTCGGGGCGCTGTGGCGCCGCACCGCCAAGCGCATCTGGCCGCTCATCGGGTGGACCGCGCTCGTCGCGGCGGCGCTGATCGCCGCCATCGCGGTGCTCATCGCGATCATCCTGACGGCCGCGGCGATCTCGCCGACCGCGCTCGTGGTCTCGATCCTCGTCGCCGTGCTGCTGGGCCTCGGCCTCGCCGTGCTCGGTGCGTGGATCGGCGTGAAGCTCTCGCTCGTGCCGAGCGCCATCGTGCTCGAGCACGCCGGTGTCGGCGCCGCGATCCGCCGCTCATGGCGACTCACCGACGGATACTACTGGCGCACCTTCGGCATCCTGCTGCTCGTCAGCGTCATCTTGAACGTCGCATCCCAGGTCGTCGTGCAGCCGATCTCGTTCGTCGGCATGATCCTGGCGATGATCATCGATCCCACGGGCACCGGAACTGCGGTCGTCATCACCATCATCACCTACATCGTGACGATGATCCTCTCGATCCTCATCGGCGCGATCACGGCGGTCGTGCAGGCCGCACTCGTCGCGGTCCTCTACATCGACCTGCGGATGCGCAAGGAGGGGCTCGACCTCGAACTCGAACGCCACGTCGAGCTTCGTGACGCCGGCCAGGAGGTCAACGACCCCTACCGGGCTCCCACGTCATCCGCGACCGCCGGAAGCGAGCCTGCCGCGACGTGGTCCTGACCTCGCTCGGCGCCACCCCACTCGATCCCGACGCGCCCGAGGCGCGCCGGTGGCTCGTGGACGAGCTCGCGAAGGCCGAGTACCGCAACGCCGAGCCGAACGCGTTCGACCGCGCGATGCAGGCGATCGGCGACTGGTTCGCGAGCCTCTTCGAGGGAGCCGGCGGCCTCCCCGCTCCCATCCTGACGCTGCTCCTCGTGCTGTTCGTCGCCGTGCTCCTCGTCGTCGGCGTGCTCGTCTTCGGAGTGCCTCGACTACGGCAGCGCCGGCGCACGCTCGCACCGCTGTTCGACGACTACCGCGACCTCGCGATGCTGCACCGGGCCGCGATCGCGGCCGCAGCGGCGGGCGACTGGCCTCGCGCGATCGAGGAGCGATTCCGCGCCATCGTGCGCGGCATCGTCGAGCGCGATCTCGTTCGGGTGCACCCGGGCACGACGGCACGCGGGTTCACGGACGCCGCGGCACTGCCCTTCCCCGACCACGCCGCAGCGCTCCACTCCGCCGCCGCGGAGTTCGACGGGGTCCGCTACCTCGGCCGTGCGGGATCGCAGGATGCCTACGAGCGGCTCACCGCGCTCGAGCACGACCTCAGCACGTCCGCCCCGGCGGGCTCGTGGGCCGAGGCCGAGGAGGCGTCGCGGTGAGCGGCGGCCCGCCGACCACCGCGGTCCCCGATCGCGCCGGCAGCGCCCGAGCGCCCACCGAACAGGCAGCGGATGCCGCGACCGCCGTCACGCCGACGTTCCGCGCACTCGTGCGACGTCGCCGCATCTGGATCGTGTTCGCCGCAGTGCTCGTGCTCGGCGCCATCGTGGCGCTCGCGATCCAGGGCGGCCTGCGCCCTCCCGGAGTGCCGCTCGGCGCAGACAACCCGGCCCCGCTCGGATCGATGGCCCTCGTCGAGGTGCTCCGCGACCACGGTGTCTCGGTCACGGAGTCGCGATCACTGGAATCCGCCGTCGACGCCGCCGAACGGGGCGCCACCGTGGTGCTCTACGACGAATTCGCCCTGCTCGACGAGTCGCGGCTCGATCGCATCGCGGGGGTCGCAGAACGGCTCGTGGTGGTCGAGCCCGGCTTCTCGGCGCTCGAGGCGCTCGCCCCCGGCGTTCGCCTCGCGGGCGTCGCGAGCGGGCCGATCGACGACGTCGCGTGCGAGCTGCCCGCGGCCGAGCGGGCGGGCAGCCTGGGCGACGGCCAGCGCCTGCTCACGGTCGACGACGACGCCCGAGCCGCTGGCTGGCAGGGCTGCTTCCGCGACGAGGAGTTCGGGTTCGCGCTCGTGTCGGGCGAGGGTGATGACGGCGGGAAGGTCACGCTCGTCGCCGCGACGACGGTGTTCGCGAACGAGTCGATCGACGACGCCGGCAATGCCGCGCTCGCGATCGGCCTCACCGGGGGTTCCGACGAACTCGTCTGGTACCTGCCTGGGCTGGGCGACGTCGACGCGGCCGAGGCGCCGAGCATCGCCGAGCTCACCCCCGGCTGGGTGAGTCCCGTCATGGTGCTGCTCATCGCGGTCGTCGTCGCCGCGGGCATCTGGCGCGGACGGCGCTTCGGCCCGCTCGTCACCGAGAACCTGCCCGTGCACGTGCCGGCCGGTGAGACGAGCGAGGGCCGGGCGAGGCTGTACGCACGAAGCGCCGCGCGCGGCCGCGCCCTCGACCAGTTGCGCATCGGCGCCATCGGCGGCATCGCCGAGGCGCTCAAGCTGCCGCGCGCTGCAGAGCTCGGCGCCGTGACGGATGCCGCGGCGCGGGCGACCGGCCGTGACGAGGCATCCGTGCGCCGACTGCTCGTCGACACCGAGCCGGGCGATGATCACGACCTCATCGAGCTCGCAGCAGAGCTCGACGTGCTCGAGCGCGAGGTGCGCGCCACGCTTCGGCCCCGCTTCACACGCCCCGCAGACCCGGCAGACCCCACAGACCCCGCAGGAAGGCGACCATGACCGATACCACCGCGCTCACCGACGAGGAGCTCCGCGCCGCGCTGAATCGCGTGCGCACCGAGGTCGGCAAGGCCGTCGTCGGGCAGGACGGCGCCGTGACCGGCCTCATCATCGCCCTGCTCACCCGTGGCCACGTGCTGCTCGAGGGCGTGCCGGGCGTCGCCAAGACGCTGCTCGTGCGCACGCTCAGCCGAACGCTGCGCCTCGACACGCGGCGCCTGCAGTTCACCCCCGACCTCATGCCGGGCGATGTCACCGGATCGCTCGCCTACGACCCGCGTTCGGGCGAGTTCGCGTTCCGCGAGGGGCCGGTGTTCACGAACATCCTGCTCGCCGACGAGATCAACCGCACGCCGCCGAAGACGCAGTCCGCGCTGCTCGAAGCGATGGAGGAGCGTCAGGTCTCCGCCGACGGCGTCACCCGGCCGCTCCCTGACACGTTCCTCGTCGCCGCGACGCAGAACCCCATCGAGTACGAGGGCACGTACACGCTCCCCGAGGCGCAGCTCGACCGGTTCCTGCTGAAGCTCGTGCTCGACGTGCCCGAGCGCGACGCCGAGGTGTCGCTCCTGCGCCGTCACGCCGACGGGTTCGACCCGCACGACCTCGCCGCGGCGGGGGTCGAGCCGGTGCTCGGAGCGGCCGAGCTCGCCGCGGCACGGGCTGCGGCATCCGCGGTTCGGGTCTCCGACGACGTGCTCGCCTACGTCGTCGACCTCGCGCGCGCGACCCGCCGGAGCCCGTCGATGCGACTCGGAGTGAGCCCCCGCGGCGCGACGGGCCTGCTAGCTGCGGCGAAGGCGTGGGCCTGGCTCACAGGATACGACTCCGTCACGCCCGATCACGTGCAGGCGATGCTGCTGCCCGTGTGGCGGCACCGAGTGCAGCTGCGCCCCGAGGCGGAACTCGAGGGCGTCTCGGTCGATGCCGTGCTGCGCGGCATCGTGCAGCAGGTGCAGGTGCCGCTCTGAGATGACGATCACCGGTCGGTTCGCGCTCCTCCTCGCGCTCGGCGTCGTACCCGTCGTCGCCGCGGGGCTCGCCGGCGCGGCCGAAGCATGGGTCGCACTCGCCGGATGGCTCACCCTCGCGCTCGGCGCCGGGGTGCTCGACGTCTCGCTCGCAGCGTCACCCCGGCGGGTCGCGCTCGGCCGGGAGCTGCCCGATCGGGTGCGGCTGGGCGAGTCGGTCACCGCGGAACTCACGGTGCGCAATCTCGGAACCCGGATGCTGCGTGCCACCGTGCGTGACGGGTGGGAACCCTCCGCGGGCCTCGCCGGCGCGAATCGCACCCCGCTGCGCGTGCCGCCGGGCGAACGTCGACGGATGACGCTGCAGCTCACCCCGTGGCGCCGCGGCGACCGTCGCGTGGCCCAGGTGACCGTGCGCTCGGCGGGGCCCCTCGGACTGTGGTCGAGGCAGGCGACGCTCGCGGCGCCCGGACGCATCCGGGTGCTGCCGCCGTTCCACTCCCGCGTGCACCTGCCGTCGCGGCTCACGCGGTTGCGCGAGCTCGACGGGCGCACGCCGTTGCTCATCCGCGGCCAGGGCACGGAGTTCGACTCGATCCGCGAGTACGTCCGCGGCGACGACGTGCGCTCGATCGACTGGAGAGCGACCGCGCGCCATGTCGACCCCGAAGTGCCCGGCAGCATGCGGATCATGGTGCGCACCTGGCGGCCCGAACGCGACCGGCGCATCGTGATCGTCGCCGACACCTCGCGCACGGCGGCCGCCCGCATCGCCGACGAACCGCGTCTCGACACGGCGTTCGAGGCATCCCTCCTGCTCGCCGCCCTCGCCTCGCACGCGGGCGACCGGGTCGACTTCCTCGCGTGGGACCGCCGCCTGCGCGGGCGCGTGCACGGCGCGAGCGGCCCCGACCTGCTCGCGCGCATGGTGGACGTTATGGCCGGCATCGACGCCGAGCTCATCGAGGCCGACTGGTCGTCGGTACCGGGCCAGGTGCGGCGGGTGACGAGCCGGCATGCGCTCGTCGTGCTGCTTACCGCGGCGGACTCCCCCGGCAGCTCCCGCGGGCTGCTCTCGATGCTGCCGCAGCTCACCGCCCGGCACACGGTGATCGTCGCGTCCGTGACCGATCCGGCGCTCGTCGAGGCCGGTGCCGCTCGCGGCGATCTCGAGGAGGTCTACCGCGCGGCCGCCGCCGAGCGCGGCCTGATCGACGCTGCCCGCGTTGCCGCCGCGATCCGGCGCCTCGGCGCCCTCACGGTCAGCGCCCCTCCGCACGAGCTCCCGCCGGCGCTCGCCGACCGCTACCTCGACCTGAAGGCCTCAGGCCAGCTCTGACGCGTGCTCAGCCCGAGACGATGCGCGTCGCCCCGGCGTCGAACTCGACGAGGTCGCCGGTCTCGCCTGCGCGCCAGGCGCGGCGACCGAGCACGAGCATATAGGCGAGGAACCCGCCGAGGGCGAGCACGCCGATGCCGATCTTCACGGGCCACGGCCACGGTGCGGGCGTGACGAAGCCCTCGATGAGCCCCGAGACGAAGAGGAAGAACACGAGCCCCATCGCGACGCTGAAGAGCGAGCGCGCGTCTTCGGCGAGTGCGATGCCGCGCGACCTCGGCCCGGGAGCGACCCATGCCCAGAAGATGCGGAGGCCCGCGGCCGCTGCGACGAACACGCACGTGAGCTCGAGGAGCCCGTGCGGCGCGATGTAGAGGAAGAACGTGTCGGCCTCGTCGTAGGCGAACATGATGGCCGCTGTGACCCCGAGGCTTTGCGCGTTCTGCAGCACGACCCACGGCACCCACACGCCGAGGATGCCGAAGGCGACGCACTGCGCGGCGATCCAGGCGTTGTTCGTCCAGACCGCCCCGGCGAACGACGCCGCGGGGTTCTCCGAGTAGTAGGCGACGAAGCCCTCCTCGGCGATCTGGCGCAACTCGGCCTCGGTGCCGAGCGTCGAGAGCACCCGCGGGTCGCTGCCGATCCACCACGCGTAGAGCGCGGCGACGGCGAAGGTCGCGAGGGCCACGGCGACGGTCAGCCACCGCAAGCGATAGAGGGCGGCGGGAAGGCTCAGGAGGGCGAAGCGCGTGAACTGCCGCAGCGGGTTCTCGGGAACCCCGGTGAACTTCAGGCGCGCCCGTGCGAGCGAGATCGACAACCGGTCGCCGAGCGCGGTCGAACCGGCCGTCGTCTGGACGAGCGAGAGGTCGGATGCCGCGGCCTGATACCGCTCGATGAGCTCGTCGGCCTCGGCCCCGCCGAGCCGGCGCGCCTTCGCGAGCGCGTCGAGCCGCTGCCAGTCGTCGTGACGGGCGGAGGCGAGCGCATCGAGGTCCATCTGCTTGAATACTACCCATGGCCGAAGCGACCGTCGCCGACCGCAGGGTCGCCCGATTCGACGACGAGGGCGTGCTCACGGGCGAGGCCGTCACCCTCGACGTGCGGCCGGCGAGCGCCCTCATGCGAGCGGGCGGCACGGCGATCGACGTGCTCGTGTCGGTCGCGCTCTTCGTGGGCCTGCTGCTCGCGCTCGGGCAGCTCTCAGTCGACGAGGACGCGTCACGCGCGATCATGATCGGCGGCATCGTGACGTGCATCGTCGTGATTCCCACCGCCGTCGAGACGGCGACGCGCGGCCGCTCGCTCGGCAAGCTCGCGCTCGGTCTCCGGATCGTTCGCGACGACGGCGGTGCGGCGGGATTCCGGCACGCGTTCATCCGCGCGCTCACGGGTGTCATCGAGATCTACATGACGGTCGGCGGCCTCGCCGTGCTCATCGGCTTCCTGAATCCCTCGTCGAAGCGCCTCGGCGACCTGCTCGCAGGAACGCACGCGCAAGTCGAGCGAGTGCCCGACCTTCCGTCGACGGCGTTCGGCGTTCCCACCGAACTCGCGTCGTGGGCGACGATCGCCGACGTCGCACGCCTGCCCGACCCGCTCGCTCGTCGCGTCGCCGCGTTCTTCCAGAACGCGGAGCACCTCGTGCCCGACAGTCGCGCGCGCATCGCCGCCGGCCTCGCCGCCGAGGTGATGCCCTTCGTGTCGCCGGTGCCGAATGCTCCGGCCGAGCGCTTCCTCGCCGGCGTCGCTGCGCTCCGCCGCGAACGCGACCTCACCGCGCTCGAGCTCGAGCGCGCGCGCATGTCGACGCTCGCGCCGGTACTCGACGCGACGCCGAACGGGTTCCCCGAGCGCTGATCGGCCGTGCACTCGACGCTGTGTGATCCATATCACTGACGCTGCGGATGCCCGTCCATAGCGTCGAAGCATCCGATCGGCCGCCGGGCAGCCGATCGACGCAACCGATCCCCGGCGGCCGCTGGACCAACGGAAGGATCCGAATGATGTCCACCGCTCCCCTGTCTCAACCGAACTCCTTCGTCGCGGTCCTGCCGGCCCGGGTGCTCGCCGGAGTGCTCGGCGGGCTCGCCGGCGGCATCGCGTTCGGCATACTCATGGCGACGATGGGCATGCTCCCCATGGTGGCCGCCCTCGTCGGCTCGAGCGCGCCGTGGATCGGCATCGCCGTTCACCTCGTGATCTCGGTCGGCTTCGGCCTCGCGTTCACCGTGCCGTTCGCCGGCCTCTTCCTGCGCAGTTACGGCATCGCCACGCTCGCCGGTCTCGGCTACGGCGTATTCTGGTGGGTGTTCGGGCCGTTGGTGATCATGCCCGCCATGCTCGGGATGCCGCTGTTCATGGTCGACGTCATGTCGCTGTTCTCACTCATGGGGCACCTCGTCTACGGTGTGCTGCTCGCCCTCGTGGCGGCCCGGGTGCTGAAGGGTCGGCGTGTATGACGAGTGCGGGGTGACAATGGGCGAAGCCTCGGGTGCGCGCCGACCGTGGTCGCCGATCGAGCGCGACGACGACCCGCTCTCGGTGCCGGGCAGCGCGCGCTTCAGCTGCCTCACCGAGGTGGAGTTGTTCGCCGATCTCAGCGCCGCCGAGCGCGCCGAAATGGACGTCGCACTCCCCGCTCGCACAGTTCGGCGCGGCGAACTCATCTACAGCCAGGCCGAGCCGGTCTCGGCGCTGTTCATTCTGAAGGCCGGCCGGGTGCGCATCTTCCGCCTCTCCGAAGACGGCAAGGCGCTCACCATGGCCATCCTCGGCCCGGGTGCGGTGTTCGGCGAGATGCTGCTCGTCGGTCAGCGCATGTACGACAACTACGCCGAGGCGATCGAGGACTCCATCATCTGCCAGCTCGATGCGCAGCAGGTCGAGCAGCGCCTGCTCGCAGATCCCCGCATCGCCGTACGGGTGTCGCGGCTGCTCGGCGATCGCGTCGCGGCGCTCGAGACCCGGCTCTTGGATCTCGCCGTACGGCCGCTCTCGGCCCGAGTCGCGTCGACGCTGCTCGCGCTCGCCGACGGCACCGAGGGCGGCCCGGCCGGCGCAGGTCCCGCCGCGCGACCGCTCACCGCGCGGCTCGGCCCGATCCGGCTGACCCACGAGCAGATCGCAGGCCTGCTCGGCGCCACACGGGAGGCCACGAGCCGGGTACTCGCCGAGCTCGCCGCGAACGGCACGATCAGGCAGAGTCGCGGACGCATCGTCGTGCAAGACGACGACGGCCTGCGCGCGCTCGCCCAGCAGGGCGGGCCAACGGAGGATCGCCGGTGAACGCAGCGGCGCCCGCAGCCCCCGGTGGGCGGCCCGAGCGCCGTTCCGACGGGAAGGGCCTGTCGATCGAAGTGCTGCACATCACCGAGTGCCCCGGCTGGGAGCCGACGCTCGGGCTGCTGCGGCGCGCACTCGACGAGCTCGGGATCACCGAGGCATCCGTGTCGGCGCGCCTGATCTCTTCGCCCGATGAGGCGCGCCGCTGCGGGTTCGCCGGTTCGCCGACAGTGCTCGTCGACGGCATCGACCCATTCCCCTCCTCGGGCCCCGCCGAGGAGCTCGCGTGCCGGGTGTACCGGGGCGCAGACGGGCTGTCGCCGCATCCGTCGCCGCGCGACCTCGTCGCCGCGCTGCGCGAGCGCACCGGCTGACGCCCAGTGCGCTCGCCGGCTCAGTACCGGTAGTGGTCGACCTTGTATGGGCCGTCGACCGGCACGCCGATGTACGACGCCTGCTCGGGCGAGAGCTCGGTGAGCTCCACGCCGAGCGCGTCGAGATGCAGGCGGGCGACCTTCTCGTCGAGGTGCTTCGGCAGCACGTAGACGCCGATCGGGTACGCCTCGGGCCGCGTGTACAGCTCGATCTGCGCGAGCACCTGGTTGGTGAAGGAGTTCGACATCACGAACGACGGATGCCCCGTGGCATTGCCGAGGTTCATGAGCCGCCCCTCGGAGAGCACGAGCACGCTGCGCCCGGTGGGCAGGCGCCACTCGTGCACCTGCGGCTTGATCTCGATGCGCTCGGCGCCCGCGAGGGACTCGAGGCCCGCCATGTCGATCTCGTTGTCGAAGTGCCCGACATTCGCGACGATCGCGAGGTGCTTCAAGCCGAGCAGGTGCTCGACGCGCACGACGTCCTTGTTGCCGGTGCCCGTGACGAGGATGTCGATCTCCCCGATCACCGACTCGAGACGAGAGACCTGGTAGCCGTCCATCGCCGCCTGGAGTGCGCAGATCGGGTCGACCTCGCTCACGATGACGCGCGCACCCTGACCGCGGAGGGCCTCGGCCGCGCCCTTGCCCACGTCGCCGTAGCCGGCCACGAACACGACCTTGCCGCCGATGAGCACGTCGGTTGCCCGGTTGAGCCCGTCGGGCAGCGAGTGACGGATGCCGTACTTGTTGTCGAACTTCGACTTCGTGACCGAGTCGTTGACGTTGATCGCCGGGAAGAGGAGCGCGCCGTTCGCGTGCAGCTCGTAGAGGCGGTGGACGCCCGTCGTGGTCTCCTCGGTGACGCCCTTCAGCTCGGCGGCGATCCGCGTCCAGCGATCGGGCGCGAGCTCGAGCGAGCGGCGCAGGGTATCGAGCACGACGCGGTACTCGTGGCTCGCGTCATCCGTCGTCGCGGGCACGGCGCCGGCCGCCTCGAATTCGCGCCCATGGTGCACGAGCATGGTGGCGTCGCCGCCGTCGTCGAGGATCATGTTGGGGCCGATCCAGTCGGCACCGGATGCCTCGGCCTCGGCGCTCCAGTCGAAGATGCGATCAGTGCACCACCAGTACTCCTCGAGCGACTCGCCCTTCCACGCGAACACGGGCACGCCCGCCGGTTCCTGCCGTGTTCCGGTGGGTCCGACGACGACCGCGGCGGCCGCCTCGTCTTGCGTCGAGAAGATGTTGCAGCTCGCCCAGCGCACCTGAGCGCCCAGCGCGACGAGGGTCTCGATGAGCACCGCGGTCTGCACCGTCATGTGCAGGCTGCCGGCGATGCGCGCGCCCGAGAGCGGCTTCGATGCGCCGAACTCCTCGCGCAGGGCCATCAGGCCCGGCATCTCGTTCTCTGCGAGGCGGAGCTGGTGGCGTCCGGCCTCGGCGAGCGAGAGATCGGCGACCTTGAACGGGAGGGCGGTGGTGACGGCGGCATCCATGCCGATCATTCTCGCAGGCTCCGCCTCTGCCCCGCGCAGAATTCAGGAACCGGCCACTGACTCCCCTCCAGCATTCAGGAACGGATGCCGCGAGCGGGCGTCGTTCCCGCGCGAATCACGGGCCGATCACGGCGCCGACTCACGGTGCTCCTGAATTCTGAACCGGGAGGTCCTGAATTCTGCACAGCGGTGAGGAGGGTGGCACCTGGAAGTCAGCCGCGGATGAGCGCGAGCACCTCGTCGCGGATGGCGGCCATCGTCGCGGCATCCGCACCCTCGACGTTGAGGCGGAGCAGCGGCTCGGTGTTCGACGGACGCACGTTGAACCACCAGAACGGTTCGCTCTCATCGGTGATGCCCTCGACGGTGAGCCCGTCGAACTCGTCGAAGTCGGCCCGGCCAGTGAACGCCTCGACGATGCGGGTGTATGCCGCGGGGACGTCGGTGACGGTCGAGTTGATCTCGCCCGAGAGGGCATAGGGCGTGAAGCGCGCCGCGAGGGTGGAGAGCAGGCCGCCCTGCGCACCGAACTCCGCGAGCACGTGCATCGCAGCGAGCATGCCGTTGTCGGCGCCCCAGAAGTCGCGGAAGTAGTAGTGCGCCGAATGCTCGCCGCCGAAGACCGCGCCGGTGAGCCGCATCTGGTCTTTGATGAGCGAGTGGCCGACGCGCGTGCGCACGGGCGTCGCTCCGGCCTCCTCGATCGTCTCGGGCACGAATCGCGAGGTGATCAGGTTGTGGATGACGCTCACGTCGTCTTCGCCGGCTGCGCGAACCCGCTCGATCTCGCGAAGCGCGACGATGGCGGCCACGGCCGACGGGTTGACGGCGCCGCCGCGCTCGTCGACGACGAAGCACCGGTCGGCGTCGCCGTCGAAGGCGAGCCCGAGATCGGCACCGTGCTCGACGACCGCACGCTGCAGGTCGACGAGGTTCGCCGGCTCGAGCGGGTTCGCCTCGTGGTTCGGGAACGTGCCGTCGAGCTCGAAGTAGAGCGGAACGATCTCGAACGGCAGCGCCGGAAGGCCCGCGGCATCGCCGAGGACGGCGGGCACCGTGAGCCCGCCCATGCCGTTGCCGGCATCGACGACGATCTTCATCGGTCGCACGGCGCTCAGGTTGACGAGCGAGCGCAGGTAGGCGGCGTAGTCGGCGAGTACATCGACGTGGACGATCGAGCCGCTCACCGGGGCATCCGCGATTCCCTGCTCGAGGTAGTCGCCGGCCCGGTCGCGGATCGCGGCGAGACCGGTGTCGAGCGAGATGCCCTGCGCGCCGGCACGCGAGAACTTGATGCCGTTGTAGGCCGCCGGGTTGTGGCTCGCCGTGAACATCGCTGCGGGAGCACCCATCGACCCCGATGCGAAGTAGCTCTGGTCGGTCGAGCACAGGCCGATCGCCACGACGTCGGCGCCGCGCCGCGTGGCGCCGCGCGCGAAGGCCTCGGCGAAGACCGGCGACGAGTCGCGCATGTCGTGCCCGACGACGACACGCTCGCCGGCGGCTTCGACCTCGTCGACGAACGCCGCGCCGAATGCCTCGACCGATTCCTCGGTGAGGCCCTCCCCCACGATTCCTCGCACGTCGTAGGCCTTCACGATCGCGTTGAGGCGCGCTCGTGCATCGGATGGTGCCGGCGGATTCATGCCTTGAAACCTACCTCACCGAGCGAAACGTGTCGCACGACCTGCCAGCCCTTCGGAGCGGAGGTGCGGTCGGCATGGCGGGCGCAGAGGTCGTAGCCGTGCGGTTCGCGCGTGAGCGCCAACGGGCCGAGCACCGCCATCGCGTCGGTGTAGTCGAAGGTGAGCGTCGCGACCGCTTCTGCGGTGCATGCGGTGCGCGAACAACGTCTCATGGCTCCACCAGAGTAGCGAGCGACGCGGACATTACGATGGAGGGTATGCCCCGATCCCGCCGTGTCGCCTCCGTGCCGCGTTCGCCGAGACGACTCGCCCGTGATCGACACGGCCGGGGCATGCGCTCCGCCGTGACCGGTCCGCACCTCGAGCCGATCCGCACCCGACTCGACGAGTTCGATTTCACCATCGCCACGACGGCCGCCTACCTCCGCGGACTGTGGCCCGAGCTCGAGGGCGTCGTGTTCGAGGTCGCACAGGGTCCCGCCGACGCGATCCACGGCGATCACATCGATCGGTGGAAGGTCTTCCACGACGAGCGGCGAATCGTCTTCTTCCGGTTGCCGATCGTGCGCTTCCTGCGGCTCCAAGAGGGCGAGGAGCGAGAGGAGAAGCTCCTCATCGAGAGCTGCGTGTTCCGCGCGATCGCCGAGCTGCTCGGCAAAGACCCGTGGGAGCTCGCCCCGGGGCGCTACCGGCACCTCTGAGGCTCAGCGCGGGGAGACGCGGATCGGCGCATCCTGCGCGCCAGGGGGCTGCACACCGAACGAGGCGAGCGCTGCAGCGCCCGAGAACGACACCGACGCATGGAGGCCTTCGACGCCGGCGAGTCGCACCAGCGCGCCGGGCACGAGCGGGACGGTCGCGGCGCCGCCCGCCGGCACGGTCACCGCGCGCTCGGTGCCGTTGATCGTGATCGTCGCCTCGGTGGCATCCGTGTCCGTGCTCGCGAAGTGCAGCACGGGCGAGGGCCCGGGCGGCACAACGACAACGCCGTCGTCGAGCAGGGGCATGGTCGCGACGGTCCAGGCGAGGTCGACGGATGCCGCGGCATCGGCAGCCCCGGATTCGACGGGCGCGCCCGTCGTCGCCCGCGCCGCCGCCACGACCGGGGCGTCGGCTTCGATGCGAAGCGTGTAGCTGCCGGCGGCGAGCACGCCGAGCGGCACGTCGCTGACTCGTCCGGGCTGCAGCGTCACGTCGATCGTCGACCCGCTCGAACCCGTCTCGGAGACGATGCCGATCGACACCTCGACGGCATCGCCGTCGGGAGCGAAGAGTCGCAGCGCGGGGAAGTCGTCGCCGAGGGCGTGGTCGTCGGCGGGGTCGACTCCGCCGGCTTTCGCGACGACGAAGCCCGGGATCACCTGGCTGGTCGATGGCATCGCCGTGGCGCCCGAGAGCTCGACGCCGCTGGGTGCGAGCCCTTGCACGACGGAGTGCTGGAGGCTCGCGACGATCGCGCCACCCGAGCTCTGGACGTGCACGACCGGTGACTCCAGATTGGGCGCAAGCCCGGCGAGCGAGAGCACACGCTGGTTGCCGGCCGGCACGATGATGCCGAGGGCCGATGCCGCCTCGACCGGGCCGGACTCGCCCGACACGCGCACGTCGACCGTGGCGGCGACATCGGTCGGGTTCGAGAGCATCACGAGGCTCGTGCGACCGAGATTCGTGGCGCCCGCGACGAGCCAGGTGTCGGCGACCGCCTCTGCGCACGCCGCCGCCGCGAAACCTGCGACCGTCTCGGTGGCGGCCGTCTGCGATTGGGCACCCGCGAGCAGGCCCACCGCGACCTCGCCGGGCTCCGTCGCGATCACGGTCGGCGTACCGTCGCGATCGGCGCGGGGGTTCTCCGATGCCGTGACCGGAACCTGCTCCACGGCGGCCGCGGCGGGCTCTGCGCCCGTGACGACCGCCGCCGATCCGATGGATGAGGCGGTGGTGGCCGCCGCCGCATCGTCGGCAAGGGTCATCAGGGGGCCGGGGCAGACGCGCTGCTGCCGGCTCTCGGCCGGCTGCACGACGAGGGACGGGGCGCTCGCACGGTGTTCGGGCCACGGCACGATCGCCGCGGCCGTCAGCGTGGCGGCAGCGAGCCCGGCCGCCACGAGGAATGCGGCGGCTCGGCCGCCGATGCGGGCGATCGTGCGTCTAGCGAGCATCGTCGTCTCCGTCCGGGTCGGCGGGATCGGTGGACTGCGCGGTTCCGGCTGGATCGACGGGGACGGCTTCGCCAGGGGTGGGAGCCTCGACATCGTCGAGCTCTTCGGCTTCGCCGACCCGGTCGGCCGCCGCGTCGGCCCCGGGCTCGCCGGGAGTCGCGTCATCCGTCGGCGGCTCAGTCGCGTCATCCGCAGCCGCGTCGTCGGCAGCCACGTCGCGGGCAGTCACGTCGCCGGCAGTCGCGTCGGCGGCGGCCGTGGCCGCGTCATCCGCAGTCGCGTCATCCGCAGCCGCGACATCCGCAACCGCGTCATCCGCAGCCGCGACGTCGGCAGCCGCGTCATCCGCAGCCGCGACCTGCGCAGCCGCCTGAGGCGGACGCGATCCGCGCCGGCGGCGAACCGGACGGCGATCGGTCTCGCGACCGGCGCCGGTGGGGATCGAGAGCAGCAGCGCGGCACCGATGACGACGAGCTGCACGAGCGTGATGACGCCGGTGAGCCAGCCGCCTGCACCGGCGGGGATGCGTGCCGCCTCGGCGTCGGGTTCGGCCGCGGCGAACCGCCACAGCGTGCCGAAGGCGGTCTCACCCACCGCGACGAGCGCGGCGTTGCCGTCGAGCGCCGTGCGGGCGCGGTCGGCGGTGGCTACAGCCTCTCGGTTCTCGTCGTCGGCGGGAGCCGCGAGGAGCACGAACGACACACCGAACTCGCGGGTCGCGGCCGTCGGGTCGAAGCCGCTCCGGGAGGCCAGGTTTCCCGCGATGGTCGCGAGCTCCTGGTCGTCGGCGCCGAGTTCCTCATTCGTCTGCACGAGCGTCGACTGCTCGTCGAGCGTGGTTCCGGCGCCGTGCTCGAGGGTCGCGCGAAGTCCGCCGTCGGACTCGGGTTCGATACGCAGCGTCGAGACGCGCGGATCGGCCTCGGCTTCTGCTGCGACGAAGGCCGGGAGCGTGCGCTCCGCGGCTGGCGAGATCGCGGCGCCGCCGGTTGCGATCGCGAATGCGGTTGGAAGCACCGCCACGGCGGCGCACACGGTGACGAAGGCGCCGGCGAGGGCGCTGCCACGACGGAGGGCGCCGAGCGCGATGACTGCGGCCAGCGTGAGGCCGAGCCACTCGAGGCTGAGGCCCGCGCCGGTCCAGAGGGGCACGGCTGACGTACCGACGACCGCGACCGCCAGCTGCGCGGCGGCGACTGCGGTGGCGAAGCCGAGCAGGGCGATGCCGAGGGCGAGCAGCGCGGCGCGCGCTCCGGGAGCGACCACGGCAGCGAGCGCTGCGAGGGCGAGCGGCGCGAGCAGCGCCGCGACGACGAGCCGAGGATCGACCGATGCGACCGCGCCGATGAGCTCGTTCCACGCGGCCGACGGCGCACCGGGGAACCCGAGGGCGAGCTGCCATGCCGGCGGAACGGCGCTCACGACGGGCGTGCCGGGATCGGCGAGGAGCGCGAGCGGCGTGCCTCGCGCGAACTGCTCGATGACCAGTGGCGCGGCGAGCACGGCTGCGGGAATCGGGAGGCCGGCGAGTCGCGCGGCGGCGCGTCCGCTGACGGCGAGCCCCACGAGCCACGCGACGAGGAGCGCGGGTGCGAGGCTCGGTGCCGCGGCAACGACCGCGGCGAAGAGCAACGACGCGGCGGCCGCGGCGGCCCACGACGTTGCCGCCCCGAACACCGCGAACGCGAGCCAGCCGAGCAGCACGTGGGCGATGACGGCACCCGGCCGCCCGTCGCCGAGTGCAATGAGGAAGGTGGGCGAGACCGCCCAGATCAGGGCCGCGGCCGCACGGACGGCTCCGCGCTCAGTGAGCCGTGAGGCCGCGAACCAGGCCCCGATCGCCGCCGCCGGCACGGCCACGAGCCACAGCAGCACGAGTGCGAACGAGGGTGCCCAGAACGTGACTGATCCGATGACCGCGAGCAGGCCGGCGAACGGATCGGCCGCGCCGACGAGCCCGGTGCCGAGGTCGCGCCAACCGTAGGCCGCGTTGCGCCAGAGCTCGCCGAATCCGCTCGAGAGCGGGAGCAGCGCACCGCCGCTGATGCCGTTCGCACCCATGAGCCACGAGAACAGTGCCACGGATGCCACGGCCGATGTGAGCAGGACCCACCCGCCGCCGGTGCTGAGGAACTGCAGTTCGTGCTTGCGGCCGCGGGCCCTCGTGCGGCGCGCTTCGGCGGCGAGCTGCCCGCGCCGGCGCATCTCGTCGTGCTGCATGCGCAACGGGGCGACGACCGCCCATCCGCTCGTACGACCCGACTTCAGGGTGCGCCGGGCGCGCGCGACGCGCATACCGGAGAACATCGTGCGAATCGCTGCGGCGAGCTCTCCGGGGATCGCGCCCGGGGTCTTCACGAGCAGCAGCCGAATCGAGCGCAGCACGGCGAGCGGCAGCAGGCTGAGCCAGTGCAGCGGCACCGCTGGGGAGGGAGCGTAGACGAGCCGCCGGTGCAGCTCCGCCGCTCGGGCCACACGCTCGCGGCGGCGCACCGTGCGCGGCCGACGGCCGCCCGGGGGCCCGGCCACTCCCGCGCCCGCGAACGAGACGCGGGCATCGGGCACGACCGCGACGCGATGGCCGGCGAGTCGTGCACGGATCGAGAAGTCGAGCGCGTCGTCGGCGATCGGAAGCCCGGGATCGAACCCGTCGAGGGCACGCCACACGGTGTGCCGCACGAGAATCGCGGCCGGGTCGAGTCCGAGCACGTCGCTGAGCCCGTCGTGCTGGCCCTGGTCGAGCTCATCGGCGACGAGCGGCACGCTTCGCCCGAGACGGGTGACCGAGCGGCCGAAGACGGCGATGCGGTCGGGGGCGTCCCAGTGCATGAGCTTCGGCCCGGCGATGCCGACGGACTTCGCGGTCTCGAGGGTCGCGAGCAGGGTCGCGAGCGCGTCGGGCTGTGGGGCGCTGTCCTCGGAGAGGAGCCACAGGGCATCGGCATCCGTCGACGGCTCCCCGAGCACTCGCTCGCCCGCCCGCACCGCGTCGCCGAACGAGAGATGCTGCGAATGCTCGACGATATGGGTGGCGCCGGCCGCCTCGATGATCTCGCGCGCCCCGGCTTCGGCCTCCGTCAGCACGATGACGAGCGCGTCGGGGGTGCGACTCTGGGCCCGCAGCGCATCGAGCGTGCGCCGCAAGTGGTCGCCGCCGTGCTGCACGACGAGGATGGCGGTGACTCTGGGGAACATCGGGGTCAGCCTAAGCGGCTCACCCCGCGGCATCCGCCACCCGGCCGGGCGTGCCTCGAAACCGATCGGACCAGGCGACCCGCGCCCCGGCCGGAGCCGGAGTACGGGTCGGCCGGATCAGACCGCTCGTTTGCGAAGCTTGCGACGCTCGCGTTCGGACAGCCCGCCCCAGATGCCGAAGCGCTCGTCGTTCGAGAGTGCGTATTCGAGACACTCGGATCGCACCTCGCAGCCCGTGCAGATCTTCTTCGCGTCGCGGGTCGATCCACCCTTCTCAGGGAAGAACGCCTCGGGGTCGGTCTGCGCACACAGCGCATCGCTCTGCCAAGCCAGCGGATTCTCGTCATCGGCTCCCAGACGAACCCCTGGAACGCCGAGCCTTACCGGATCGATGAACCAATCGTCAGGTACTCCAGAACGATATTCAGGATTTCCCATATCGTCTCCCACCCAGTTGTACCGACCACCCAGAGGGTGTGTCATGACTAATTACACCGGTGTAGTTCGTCAGAGTCAAGTCGCGGATCGTAAACCCTCAAGCGGCCGTCGAGGCTTCAGCCACGCCGCGACACGCCGGGGGTGTTCCACAGACGTTACTTTTCGCAACGTCAAAGTGAGGTTCACTCGCCGGATGCCGCGCGCCGGGCTTCCCAGGCGCTCTCGACCATCTCGGCGAGCGAGTGCCGCATGCGCCAGTCGAGGTCGCGGGCGGCGAGGTCTCCCGACGCGACGATGCGCGCAGGATCGCCCGTGCGCCGGGGCCCGATCTCGGGGGTGAACTCGATGCCCGTGACGTCGGCGACCGCGCGCATGATCTCGGCGACCGAGACGCCGGTGCCCGATCCGAGGTTGTAGACGGGCTCGATCGGCTTGCCCGAGTCGAGCCGCTCCGCCGCGACGACGTGCGCCTCGGCGAGGTCGGCGACATGCAGGTAGTCGCGCACGTTCGTGCCGTCAGGCGTCGGATAGTCGTCACCGTTGATGCGGGGGGTACGTCCGTCGAGCAGCGCGTCGAAGACGAGCGGGAACAGGTTGTGCGGGCTCACGTCGAAGATCTGCGGCGTGCCGGAGCCCACGACGTTGAAGTAGCGCAGCGAGGTGTGCCGGAGGCCCGCGGCGACGCCCTGGTCGGCGATCAGCCACTCGCCGATGAGCTTCGACTCGCCGTAGGGCGACTGCGGACGCTTCGGTGTGTCCTCGGTCACGAGGTCGACGTCGGGCGTGCCGTAGACGGCCGCGCTCGAGGAGAACACCAGGCGATCGACGCCGCGCGCCTCCATCGCGGCGAGGAGCGTGATCGTTCCCGTCACGTTCTGCCGGTAGGTGTGCAGCGGACGCTGCATCGATACGCCGGCGTACTTGAATCCGGCCAGGTGCACGACACCGTGCACGTCGAAGCGCTCGAAGGTCATCTCGAGCTGGGAGCCGTCGAGGATCGTGCCCTGCACGAACGCCGTGCCCTCGGGCAGGAAGCTCCGCCGTCCTGAGGAGAGATCGTCGACGACGACCACATCGATGCCTCGGGAGGCGAACGCCCGTACGACGTGCGACCCGATGTATCCGGCTCCCCCGGTGACCAGCCAGCTCATGATCCTGCCTTCCGGCCGCGGACTGTCCGCGCCCCGACCGATCGTATCGGCCCCGGGTGGGAGCAGGCCGCGGCCGGTTGAACGCGCAGTCCCGGCCGGCGGACTCGGCCGAGCGCCGGGAGCCGGCGGTCCGTCAGATGCGGGGTGCGGTCAGGTTCTCGACATGCCGGTTGCGGTCCCGGATCTCGGGCCGACCATAGCCGTCGTTGTCGAGACGCAACAGCGTGGCGAGCGTGCCCCAGATGGCGAGCCCGAGCAGGACAAGGAAGATGATCGTGGTCATGGCAGAAAATGTACTCCTTGCGACATCCTGCCGACAGTGGCAGAGTAGCCACAGAACGATTCATTTCTGCCATTCGGAGGCTCCCGTGCTCCAGTCCATCGCTTGCATCGCCATCCCGCAGATGGCCCCATTCGAATTCGGTGTGATCTGCGAGGTGTTCGGCATCGACCGTGCCGACACGGGCGGCCCCACCTTCGACTTCAAGGTCGTGGCTGCCGAGCCCGGGGCCATCCCCACGAAGCTCGGATTCGACATCGTCGTGCACGAAGACCTCGAGTTCGCGCGGCACGCCGACCTCGTGGCGGTGCCCGCGGCGCTCATCGACGAGCCGGTCGACGAACGCGTCTCGGCCGTGATCCGCGACGCGGTCGAACGCGGAGCCTGGGTGCTCTCGGTCTGCTCCGGCGCCTTCACACTCGGCCGCGCGGGCGTGCTCGACGGCCGCCGTGCCACCACCCACTGGATGTACACCGACCGCATGGCCAAGATGTTCCCCCGCACCGACGTCGATCCCGACGTGCTCTTCGTGCAAGACGGCAAGGTCGTGACCGGGGCGGGCACGGCGGCTGGCATCGATGCGGCGCTGCACATCGTGCGCATGGAGCTCGGCGCCGGCGCGGCCAACAACATCGCCCGGCGCATGGTGGTGCCACCGCAACGCGACGGCGGCCAGTCGCAGTTCATCCAGTCGCCCGTCGCGGAGTGCCGCAGCGACTCCTTCGCCAAGATCACCGAGTGGATGATCGAGCACCTCGACGAAGACCTCACGGTCGACCTGCTCGCCCGCAAGGCGCTCATGTCGCCGCGCACGTTCGCCCGTCGCTTCCGCGCCGAGACCGGCACCACGCCGAACGCGTGGCTCAACCGTCAGCGACTGCTGCGCGCCCAGCAACTGCTCGAAGAGACTTCAGACACGCTCGAGGAGATCGCGCGCGAGACCGGCTTCGGCGCCGCCGCCGTCATGCGGCACCACTTCATCAAGGTGCTGCAGACCACCCCGACCGCCTATCGCCGCCTGTTCGGGGTTCGAGTGGCCAGCTGAGGCTCAGGATGCCGCGGCGACACCCGTCGTCGCGACCCACGCGATCCCGTCGCCGGTGATCTCGAGCTCGCGCTCCTCGGGCGTGACGTACACCGTCTCGCCGCGCTCGAGCTGCACTTCGCCGAGCGCACCGGCGAGCTGCACGGAGCCGCCCTCGGCGAGCACGATCGCGGGCCCGTCGATGGCGACGCGCGCGGCATCCGCGGCGGGTTCGGCACGGTAGAGCACGAAGTCGGGCACATCGGGCTGGAACGCCGTGACGCCGGGCGCCACGTCGAGCGGCGCGAGTCGCGGGGGCGCGATGGGCGTGAAGTCGAGCACGTCGAGCAGCTCCGTCACGTCGATGTGCTTCGGGGTGAGACCGCCGCGGAGCACGTTGTCGCTCGCCGCCATGAGCTCGATGCCGAGCCCGTCGAGGTAGGCGTGGATGTTCCCCGCCGCGAGGTAGAGGGCTTCACCGCGACGCAGGCGCACCCGGTTGAGGAGGAGCGAGATGACCACGCCCGGGTCGCCCGGATACACGCCGGCGAGCGCTCCGACCGTCTCGAACGAGAGCGCGAACGGAGATCGGCGGGCGATCTCGGAGCCCGCGAGGGCCGTCACGCGTTCGATCAGCCAGGTCGCCTCCCCCGTGTCGCCGCCGCGGCCGTCGCGGAGCAGCCACTCGACCGAGTCGCGCAGCGGGTCGTTGCCGGCGAGCCGGTCGCTCAGGAGGTCGAGCGCACCCGGCTCGGGAGTGTCGGATGCCGCATCCGCCTCACGCAGCACCTCGAGGATGCCGTGCACCTCGTCGAGCGGACGGAAGCCCGAGAGCGCATCGAACGTCTCGCTCAGGGCGACGATGAGCTCGGGCTTGTGGAAGGGGTCGCGATAGTTGCGGTCGTAGGCACCGACCGGCACTCCCTCGGCCTCTTCACGGGCGAAGCCAGCTCGGGCCTGCTCGGGCGTCGGATGCGCCTGCAGCGAGAGGGGTTCGGCCGCCGCGAGCAGCTTCAGGAGGAACGGCAGGCGTGCGCCCTCAGCGGCCAGCCGTGGTCCGAGCGCCCGCTCGGGGTCCGCCGCGATCCACGAGGCGAGATCGTCATGGCCGACGGATGCCGCGTCGACGATGCGTGCCGGCGAGCCGGCGTGCGCTCCCAGCCAGAGCTCCGCCTGCGGGCCGCCCGAGCCGGGCCTGCCGAGGAACTCGGCGATCGCTCGATGCGAGCCCCACGCGTAGTCCCGGGGTGTGTTGCCGATCGCCACAAACATCGTCGATGGTTCCTCTCCGCCGTTGGGTCAAAACTACCAACGCCTTCGAGGGCGATTGCGCCCGCCATAGGCTTCACCTCGCCCTTCCCACATCGGCGACGCATTGGAGCAGTCATGACCTTCGAGCCGCTTGCGAGCGACTTCTACGCCTACGAGACCCTCCTCACCGAGCAGGAGCAGGAGGCGCTGGGCAACCTCCGGGCGTGGCTCGACCGCGACGTCCGGCCGATCGTCGGTGAGTACTGGGACCGCGCGGAGTTCCCCGTGCAGGTCGTGAAGCCGCTCGCCGACCTCGGCGCCTTCTCCTTCGCGTGGGATGAGACGCGGCCGTTCGAGAACTCCGCCGTGTTCCGCGGTTTCGTCGCCCTCGAGTGCGCCCGCGTCGACGCCGGCGTCGCGACATTCGTGGGCGTGCAGAACGGTCTCGTGACCGGCACCGTCAGCCTCTGCGGCTCCGCCGAGCAGCGAGCGGAGTGGATCCCCAAGCTCGCGAGCGGCGAGGTCATCGGCGCCTTCGGCCTCACCGAGCCGCTCTCGGGCTCCGACTCCGCGCAGGGCCTGCGCACCACGGCCAGGCGCGACGGCGACAACTGGGTGCTGAACGGCTCGAAGCGCTGGATCGGCAACGCGACGATCTCCGACATCACCATCATCTGGGCGAAGGACATCGAAGACGGCCAGGTCAAGGGCTTCATCGTGCCCACTTCGACGCCCGGCTACACGGCCACGAAGATCGAGGGCAAGATCAGCCTCCGCTCCGTGCAGAACGCCGATATCACGCTCGACCACGTCGTCGTGCCCGAGTCGCACCGGCTCCAGAACGCGAACTCGTTCAGGGACACCGCGAGCGTGCTGCGGCTCACTCGGGCCGAGGTGGCGTGGGCGGCGGTGGGCACCTCCATCGGCGCATACGAGGCCGCCGTGAAGTATGCGGGCGAGCGCGTGCAGTTCGGCAAGACGATCGGCTCCCACCAGCTGATCCAAGACCTGCTCGTCAAGTGCCTCGGCAACATCACCGCCTCGATCGGCATGGTCGTGCGCGTCTCCGAGATGCTCGACCGCGGCGAGCAGCGCGACGAGCACTCGGCCCTCGCGAAGGCGTATACGACGTCGCGCATGCGCGAGACCGTGGCATGGGCTCGCGAATCGGTCGGCGGCAACGGCATCGTGCTCGAGTACGACGTGGCCCGCTTCTTCGCCGACGCCGAGGCGCTCTACTCCTACGAGGGCACCCGAGAGATGAACACGCTCATCGTGGGCCGGAAGATCACCGGCAAGGCCGCGTTCGTCTGAGCACGCGCGCGATAGCCTAGGTCGCATGACCACGCGCCGGCATCGCACGCTCACCGGCGCGTTCGCGACGTTCGCGCTCTTCACCGTGCTCGCGGGCCAGTTCTGGCGCAACCTGCTGGGGTGGTGGGGCTCCGGCATCGTCGAGCTGCTCGTCCTCGCCGGCGCGGTCGTGCTCGTCGTGGCCGTGCGACCCCGCTGGAACTGGCGCCGCATCCCGAAGTCGACGCTCGTCTTCCTGCTCATCGCCGTGCTCTCGATCGCGTGGTCGTACTACCCCGGCGCGTCGGCCCTCGGCGTGCTCATCACGCTCGTCACGACGTTCCTCGCCGTCGCGCTCGCGCTCTGCCTCACCTGGACCCAGCTCGTGCGCGCCCTCGGCGGCGCGATCAAGTGGATCCTGGCCCTCTCACTCGCCTTCGAACTCTGGATCGCCGTGTTCGTGCGCGGGCCGTTGCTGCCGAATTTCCCCGACTTCGATCCGGGCGCAGAGAAACTGCCCATGGCGTTCTACTGGTCGCGCGGCCTGCTGCTCGAAGGCGGGCCGATCGAGGGCATCGTCGGCAATCGCAACCTGCTCGGCATGATCGCCCTCCTCGGGCTCATCGTGTTCGGCGCACTCCTCGCCGCCGGCAGCATGCGCCGGGCGCAGGGCGTGGGCTGGCTCGTCGTCGCGGGGCTCACCGTGCTGCTCACCCGTTCCGCCACCGTCGCGCTCGTCGCGGTCGTCGTGCTCGCGGCGTTCGGCTTCGCGATCTGGGCGAGGCGGGTCGGGCCCGATCGGCGACGCCGAGTGTATGCGGCCGCTGCAGGCGCCCTCGTGGCATCCGTCGTACTGCTCGTCGTGTTCTGGAGCCGGTTGACCGACCTCTTCGGCAAGAGCGAAGACCTCACCGGCCGCTTCGACATCTGGAACGCCGTGGCCGGGCTCGCTGCCGAGCGGCCGTGGTTCGGCTGGGGATGGGTGAGCTACTGGGTGCCCTGGGTCGAGCCCTTCCAAGGGCTCGCCGTGCGCAAGGGCGTCACCTACCTGCAGGCGCACAACGCCTGGCTCGACGTCTGGATGCAGCTCGGCGTGATCGGCGTCATCGCGTTCGCCTCGATCGTCATCGGCGCACTGTGGCGGTCGTGGTTCCTCGCGGTCGACCAGCCGATGGAGGTCACCGGGCGGCCGCTGCCGCACTCCGCCGCCGCACTCGTGCCGCTGCTCGTGCTCGTCGCCCTCATCGGCCAGACCCTCGCCGAGAGCCGCATCCTCATCGAGGGCGGATGGGTGCTGCTCATCGCGATCGCCTGGTCGACGAAACAGCGGCAATGGGCGCCTGAGCCGTTGCCGGCAGAGCCGCCACCCGTTCGAGCATCGCGGATGCCGCCCGCAGAGGCGGCCAAGTGACCGACGTCCGACCGGCAGCAGGGGCGGGCGCACACCGATGAATTCCGCCGTCGGCGGCGCCGCCGCACACTTCTGGCGCGTCACGCGCGGATTCGCCGGGTCCGCGCGCTTCGCGCAGGCCCTCACCCTCGTGGCCGTCGGGCTCGCGTTCAGCAGCCATGCGGTGCGCAGCCTGATCGGCTGGCCCGGCCTGCTCGCCGCGCTCGCGGTGCTCCTCGTGCTGTGCGGGGCATCGCTGGTGGCGCGGTGGCGCGCCGTCGAGTGGTACGGGATCCTCCCGCTGACGATCCTCGTGTTCGTCGGCTGGTGCGCGGCATCCGTGCTTTGGAGCAGTGCACCCGGCTCGAACGCCCCCGCCTGGAGCGCCCTGCGCGTCGCATACCTCATCGCCTTCGCATTCGCCGGCGTCTACGTCGCCCTGATGCGCGACACGATCCAGATCGTGCGCGCCTTCGGCGATGTGATGCGGGTCCTCCTCGGCGTCTCGATCGCCCTCGAGGTGCTGTCGGGCATCCTGCTCGACCTGCCGATCGCCTTCCTCGGCATCCAGGGCGACCTCGCGAGATTCGGCCCGATCCAGGGGATCTTCGGCTCGCGGAACATGCTCGGCTTCGTCGCGCTCATCGCACTGCTCACGTTCATCGTCGAATGGCGCACGCGCAGCGTGCTGCGCGTGCGCGCGATCGCGTCGATGGCGCTCGCCATCGTGTGCCTCGTGCTCTCGGGCTCACCGACGACGTGGGCTGCGCTCGGCTCATCGCTCGTGGCACTCGGCGCGCTCTACGGGCTTCGCCGCACGGCCCCGGCCACCCGCTGGCGCTGGCAGATCGGCCTGCTCGTCGCTGCCATCGCGGTGATCGTGACGGCGTGGATCTTCCGCGTGCGCATCATCGAGTTGCTCGACGCACGCGACGAGTTCGACGTACGGCTCGACGTCTGGCGCGAGCTCTCCCGGTACCTGAACGGCAATCCCCTCCAGGGCTGGGGCTGGGTCGGGAGCTGGCCCGAAACGGCCCCGTACCGGTGGATCGAACTCGCCACCGGGAGACCGCACGCCTCAGCGCTCAGCGCCTACGTCGACGTCTACTTCCAGGTGGGCGTCATCGGCGCGCTCCTCTTCGTGGCACTCGTCGGCGTCGCGCTCGTGCGCGCGTGGCTGCTCGCCTCGTCGCGACGCAGCGTCGTCTACCTCTGGCCGGCGCTCATGCTCGTCGTCATCGCGACGACCTCGTTCGCCGAGAGCTTCGCGCTCCTCGAGGGCGGCTGGATGCTGCTCGTGGTGTGCGCCGTGAAGGCGGCACGGGACATGAGCTGGCGGGATGCGCTCGCAGCAGGGCGACCGCCCGTGCCGGCGATCGAGCGGCTCGGCTGACGATCGCGCGTGCGGGCGTGCGGGCGTGCGGGCGTGCGCTCGCGTGCTCGCGCGCTCGTGAGCGGCCGGTCAGACCGGCTGTACGAGGTCGCGCAGCACGTCTTGTGCCCCAAGTCCGTACCGGCCGTACCGCCCGGTGCGCCATTCGCGCACGACCGGACCCAGCCGCGCTGCGCGGTGCGCCGGCAGGCTGCTGCGCACCCGCTCGTGCGCGAGCTTGTCGAGCACGCGCTCCGCGACCATCGGATCCCGAGTCGCGACGAGGGGCAACCGCTCACCGAGCGCGCTCGCCCGCGCCAACAGGCGCGCATTGCGCTCGGTGCGGGGCGCGCGGAGCCGGCCGAACCTGCCCCCGACCCCGAGCCGCGTGACGCCGATCTGGTTGGCGTCGTGCTGCCGGTAGTCGATGAGCGGTTCGTCGACCACCGCGAGCCCGCCACCGACGGCGGCGACCACTGCGAGCCACTCGTCGTGCACCCACGATTGCGGAAACGGGGTTGCACGCAGCACCAGCTCGCGACGGACCGTCATCGTCGCGCCGGTCAGCACGTTGCGCTTCAGGAGCTCGTCGAACGCGGCATCCGATTCGAGGCGTCGCCGCAGCGGCGCGTCGACACCGAGGGTCTCGAAGAGCGTGGCGCCGAGCGGTGCCCCGTCGTCGTCGACGAGTCGCGCCTCGGCGGCGACGAGCTCGACGCTGGCATGTCCGGCGAAGGCGGCGAGTGCTCGCTCCACCCGGTCCGGGTGCCAGACGTCGTCCTGGTCGGACAGCGCGATGACGTCGCCGGATGCCGCGCGGAGCGCCTGCTCGAAGTTCGCGGTGACGCCGAGCGCAGACTGGTTGCGAAGCACGACGATCGACGGCGTCGCGGCATCCGTCGCCCGATGATCCGCGATCACGCGTTCGGCCAGCTCGACCGTGCCATCGCTCGACGCGTCATCGGAAAGCACGATCTCGTCGACCGGACGCGCCTGGCCGAGGATGCTCTCGAGCTGCTCGCGCAGGTACCTGGCGCCGTTGTGCGTGCCGAGCGCGACGGAGACGCGCAGTGTCGCGGACCCGGGCGTCGGCGTGTCGTCAGGGGTGGGCATGAAGAGGGATCCTGTCGGTACGCGGAGCAGCCACCTCATCGTACAGAATGAGTGCATTGTGAATCTCGGTCTCGTGGTCTCGACGCTCGGCCGCACCGAGCCGCTCGAGCGACTTCTCCGGTCGTTGTCCGCCCAGGTCCGCCCCGATGATCGGCTGGTCCTCGTGGCGCAGGACCACCTCGCCGAGGTCGAGCGTCTCGCCGAGCGTTTCCGCGGCGACGCGTTCGTGATCGAGGTCACGACGTCGCCACGGGGCGCGTCCCGCGGCAGGAACGCGGGCGTCGCGGCCCTTCCTCCGGGAGGCGATCGCCTCCTGCACTTCCCGAACGACACGACCTGGTTCCCCGATGGGAGCCTCGATGCCATCCGTGCGGAGGCATCCGTGCTCGAAGCCGGCGCCCTCACCGTCATCGACGAGCACGGCCCGAAGTTCACGCTGCCCCGCGACAGCTCACCCCTCGATCGCTGGAACGTCTGGACGGTCATCGAGATGGGACTCCTGATCCGCCGGTCGGTGTTCGAGGAGCTCGGCGGATTCGACCCCGACCTCGGCACGGGGGCGCCGTCGCCGTGGCAGGCCGGCGAGGCGACCGACCTGCTGCTCCGGCTGATCGAGCGCAGACCCGACCTCGCCCGGGCATTCGACTGGCTCCCGCCCGACGTCGCGGTCGGCGGCATCGCCGACGCGCGGGGCCTCTCGGCGACGGAGCGACGCCGCAAGCTGCGAGCCTACGGCCGTGGACTCGGCCGGCTCGTGATGCGCCACCGCTACCCGTGGTGGTGGCGACTGGCGTTCGTGTTCGGCGGGATCGCGTTCGGTCTGCGTCACCGCACGACGAACACCGTCGCCGACGGGTGGTGGGTCTTCCTGGGCCGCGCCGAGGGCATGCTCGGGCGCACGATCGGCGGCTCGAGCACGGCGGTGACCCGATGACCGAACCCATGCCGGCTCCGATGCGACTGCGAGGAGCGGCGCTCAGCCTCATCACGCTGCTCGGCGGCGTCTCGCTCGCGGTGATCCCTGCGGCGACCGTCTCGATCTCGTCGCGCCTGTTCACCGTCGACGAGCAGGGCTTCCTCGCCGTCGCGGTGCTCGTTGCCACCTTCGCCGGGCAGCTGACCTTCGCGGTCGTCGTCGAGTCAAGGCTGAGCTCGGCAGCCACCGAGCGCCGCGTCGTCTTCCCCCTCTGGCTCGCCGCGATCTCGGTCGTGACCGCGGTCGTCATCGTGGTCCTCCCTCCCAGTCCCGTCGTGCTGGCCATCGGGCTCCCGATCCTCATCGCGGCGCTCGAGGTGGGCCGTGGAGTGTCGGTCGCCGAACGACTCGACCGCCGCGAGATCGTGGCCTCCATCGCCGTGGGCTCCGGCGCTCTCGTCGGCGTCCTCGCCGGATTCGCCGGGCAGCAGTGGGCCCTCGTCCCCCTCGTCGTCGGCATCGCAGTCGCGACCTGCATCCGCTGCCTGCCGGTCACGCACCGGGCGAGCCGGCCCGAGCCGGCGATCATGGGGTGGGTCATCGCCGACACCGCGATCACGGGCGTCGTCTCCCCGCTGCTGAACGCGATGATCCTCGCGTTCCTCGGTTCCACCGACGCGGTGCTCTTCGCGTCGATCGCGACCGTGTCGGGACTGCTCGCGATCCCACTCAACTTCATGCGGCTCCGCCTCCTCAAGGAGCACTCACTGCTCGACATCGTCGTCTCGGCGGCATCCGTGCTCGCCGCGGTGGTGGCGCTGCTCGTGCTCGAGCTCGCCGGCGCCTTCGGGTTCGTCTTCGGCGAGGCGTGGGCGGGGTCGGCGACGATGGTCCCCCTCCTCTTCGCGTGCGCATGGCGGGCCGCATCCCTCGCGACGACGATCCCGTTCGCGGCCCTCCGGCGCGCGGGCGCCGTGCGACTGCTCACCGGCCTGCGGGCGATCGTGTCCGTCGTCACGTTCGCCCTCGCCGCGGCGGGCCTCGCCCTCGAGAGCCTGCCAGCGGTGTTCCTCGGGCTCCTCGTCGCCGAACTCGTGTCGGCGGTCGTGTACGAGGTCGCACGACGTCGCCGTCTCGTGCGCGGCATCCGTGCGGCCGCCGCCGTCGAGGCCGGAGGTGACGCGTGAAGCGCGTGCTCGTCGACCTGCTCTTCTTCACCGGAACGAAGGGCGGCATGGAGTCCTACGTTCGGGAGGTGTACTCGCGACTCTCCGCCGACGACACCGAGCTCGAGTACATCGCCCTCGCATCGAGCGAGTTGGCTGCCGCCGACGTCTCGTGGTTCCCCGGCAGGGTGATCGACTCGGGCGTGAGCGGCGAGAATCGGGCCGCGTGGGCGCGCGGCGAACTCTTCTCCGTGGCGCGGGCGGCACGGCGGCACGGCGCCGACCTCGTGCACTGCCCGGCGAACTTCGGCCCGATGCGGTCGCGCGTTCCGGTGGTGCTGACGCTGCACGACCTGCTCGCGTTCCGGCACCCCGAGTACGTTCCGGGCGGGCACTCGCGCATCATCCGCACGATGATCCGCCTCGCGGCGCGTGCAGCACGGCGCATCATCACCGCGAGCGAGGCATCGCGGGCCGACATCGTCTCCCTCCTCGGCGTCTCCCCTGAGCATGTGATCCTGACGCCGCTCGCCGGGTCGACGCCCGCCGGCGTCGCCTCCGCGCGTCGGCTCGACGCCCAGCTGCTCGCCGTCGGGAACCGGATGCCGCACAAGGGGTTCGAGACCCTGCTCGAGGCGCTCGCCCGCATCGACCCCGAGCGCCGGCCCTCCCTCGTCATCACCGGCAGCCACGGCGAGGATCCGCTCGCACCCGTGGTCGAGCGGCTCGGACTCGGCGACCACGTCGACCTGCGCGGCTGGCTGAGCGGCGCCGAGCTCGAACGGTTGTACGCGGAGTCGACCGCGCTCGTGTTCCCGACGCGGTTCGAGGGCTTCGGCCTTCCGCCGCTGGAGGCCATGACCCGCGGCTGCCCGGTGATCGTCTCCGACATCCCCGTCATGCACGAGATCGCGGGCGATGCCGCCGTCTACGCCGACCCCGCCGACCCCGACGCGATCGCTCGCGCGATCCGATCCGTACTCGACTCACCGGCGGAACGCAAGCGGATGTCCCGCGCCGGCCTCGCCCGTGCTGCGGCGTACTCATGGGAGAAGACCGCCGCCGCCACGCGTCGGGCCCTGCTCGAGACGATCTCCTCGAGCGTCACCGACCGCTGACGGCGCGCCAGCGGTCGAGGATCTCCTCGACCGACCGCTCGAGTGACTGCTCCCGGCGTTCGCGCTCGAGCCACGACGACGTCGACCGGCGCAGGTCGTCGCCGCCCAGCACCGCCCGTACGATCGCATCGCCGAGCACGCCGGGCGCGACGGATGCCGCGACGAACCCGTTCTCGCCGTCGACGATGAGCTCGGCGGCGGCATTGTCCTCACCGGCGACGACCACCGACGGGGTGCCGTGCGCCGCGGCCTCCGCGACGACGAGGCCGAAGCCCTCCCTCGCCGACGGGTTCACGAGCACGGCCGCGGTCGCGAGCAGGGCTTCGAGCTCGGCGTCGTCGACCCTGCCCACGAACCGCACCACATCGGCGACACCCGCGGCGTCGGCCGCGTGACGAGCCGCTTCGGTCTGGGGGCCGAATCCGGCGACGACCGCCGCGAGATCGGGGATCGACTCGCGCGCCGCCGCGAGCGCCGCCGGCAGCGCCGCGAGTCGCTTGTCGGGGATGTGCCGTCCGACGAAGAGCACCACGGGCGGCGTGGACGGAGCCGCCGAGGCATGCGCCGCGTCGCCGACGAGGTCGACGAGGCCGAGCACGACCGGGTCGGCGCGCCGTCGATGGCGCAGGAGGCGCGACCGCGTGAAGACGCTGTTCACGATCTGGAAGTGACCGATGTTCACGCCGAGCCATTGGAGTGCGAAGGCGGCAGTGCCGACGACGACGCCCGAGTATTCGCGCCACTTCCGCCACGGCCAGATCTCAGGCCAGTCGGTCGCGACCACGGTGCGAGCCCCGAGCAGCGCGAGTCGCACCGCGAAGACGTTGAGGACCGGAAGTGCGGCGACGATGACGAGGTCGTACGCGCTGCGGCGACGAACGAAGTGACGGAACAGCGAAGCGGCGAATGCCACGGCGCTCGAGATGGTGCGCGTTCCGCCGGCATCGGCGATCTCACCACTCCAGACGCCGATCACGGAGAATCCGGCGTCCGCACCCGCGTCGCGTCCCCGGCGCGACACGTAGTCGACCGCGCTCCCCCGTCGGGCGAAGAGCTCCGCCAGGCGGCGATAGACGCGCTCGGCGCCGCCCGTGTCGACTGGGAACACGCAGTCGTATGCGATCGCGATCCGGGGCTCAGCCACGCGCCGATTCCCCTGCCACGGCAACCGGCGTTGCGACCGATGCGTCGATGTGTTGCTCTCGTCGCGCGAGCAGGTGCGAGGCTCCGCCGACGAGGATGACGAGGGCGAGCGAGGCCACCGCGTACGCGGCGACGAGCACCGGCCAACCGAGCGGGGGTTGCCACTGCGGATCGGACAGCATCTGGCCGAGAGGCGATTGCCCACCGATCACGTAGCGGACCAGCACGAGGCCGAAGGCGAGCACCCCGTAGCCCGCGAGCAGAGCAGAGCAGATCCAGGCGGCACGGGGAGCGAGGAAGCCGATGGCCGGGGTATCCCGACTGAGGACCCAGGCCGCGATGATCGTGATGCCGAGGTAGAGGAACAGCCCGTAGCGCCCCTGCCAGATGATGCCGGTCTGGTGCACGCTGTAGCCCTGCACGAGGGCGGGAACGAGCAGCGCGGCGAGCACGACGGCCGCGAGCGTGACGACGCTCCTCCACCGGGTCGTCATGAACGCCAACACGACGAGCACCGCGAACGCCGCGATGAACAGCCAGTAGGTCCACAACGGCAGCGGCGTATCGAGCCAGCCGAAGTACCCGATCGCCTCCTGCACGTAGTCGGGGGTGATCCGGACGACATGCGAGAAGCCCCGGAGGAACGACGCGCCCACGAGCGGGGCGTCGGATGCCTCGGCCTGGCTGGAGAGGCTGCCGCCCCACAGGGTCCAGCCGATCGAGAACACGCCGCCGGCGGCGATGGCGCCGAGCCACCAGTAGCTCGCCGCGGTGGAGAGCAATCGTCTGACTGGCTGCCAGCCGCTCGCCAGAAGACAGAGCGCCACGACCACCACCAACCAGAGAGGCCCGAGCGCCCGCGCCGTGACCAGCACGATCGACGCGATCGTCAGCCCCGCCCAGAGCCGGTTCCTCGAGATGGACGGCCCCTCCGCGGCGTCGCGGAACGTGTCGAGCAGCCGCAGGGTGCCGGCCCACACCGCCACGGCAGCGGCGAGCTCGGCACCGTTCGGGTTGACCGCACCGATGAGGAACATGCACATCGGCGCCGCGGCGAAGGCGATGCCGAGCGGCATCCATCGTGAACGGGCACCCGACGTCGCCACCAGGAACGCCCAGGCGAGCAGGGCAGCGCCGAGCAGGGAGCTCGCGATCCGCATCGCGTAGATGGCCGCGTTTCCGTCGAAGAGCAGGCTCGGCCACCCCACGAGGTAGTAGTACACCGGGTTGTAGGCCCCGACCCACGTGTTGAACCAATCGAGCCCCGAGGCATCGCCCAGCTCGACGCCGCACGACGCGGGCGTGTCGGATTGCGTCGCGAAGCAGTTCATCTGCGGGTCGTATTCGTACCCATGGGGAAGGTCGACCACGATGTGCCTGACCTCGGGAACGGTGTAGCCGACCACTTGGCCACGCACCTGCGCGATGGCCTTGAGGGCATGGGCGTTCTCATCGGGAACGCTGAAGACCGGCGAGGCGAGCGACCAGAGCACTCCGAGCCACGCGAACACGGCGAACGGCGCGAGAAACCACATCGGCCCGTGCCGCTCGGGCCGAATACGACCCGACGACTCTCGATCGGGTACGCCGCGCAGCAGCGTTCGGTCGGAAGGTCGAGTCAACTTGTCTCTCAGGTCGGATGGAGAGGTGTGCGAGGAGTGGCTGCCGTCCGGGGCATCCGACGGTCGCCCCAATTCTATGGGCTCGCCCGAAACGCCTCGTTCGACCCTCCGGCCGAGCTCTCGATCAGCGGCGGCGGACCGGAACGGCCAGAATGCCGAGGAACATGCCGGCCATGATGGTCTGCACACCGAGGATCATGAGCAGCGCTGCCGGCACCGCGAGACGGACCGTGTCGGCGAGGCTCTGCTCGCCGAAGCCCGACGCACCCCACGCGACGAACTGCACGATGCCGATCACGAATCCCACCATGAAGAGGGCGAGCCCGATCAGGGCGCCCGACTCGAGCGTGGCGCGTTCGGCGATCCGCTCGAACGCTCGGCTCCGTGGAATGAAGAAGCCCTCGTGTCGCGCATAGAGCTTGGCGAGGAGCGCGAACAGCACCGCCTGATAGCCCACTGACGTCAGCGCGAGCAGGTACACCTGCGTCGAGACGTTGAACCCGACCGAGCCGACCTCGACCGGACCGAATGCGAGCACGGTGCTCCCGATGAGTCCGAGGAGGAACGCCGCGGCGCCGGGGTACAGGAACAGCCAGCGCGGGCTGAACAGGAGGAGGAAGCGGAGGTGGCGCCATCCGTCACGCCAGCTGCGAAGGTGCGGGGGCCGCGACCGGCCGTCTTTCTTGAGCGTGGTCGGGACCTCGCTGATCTTGAGACCGGCGAGCGTCGACTTCACGACGACCTCGCTTGCGAACTCCATGCCAGTCGTGATGAGGCCGATCGAGAGGATGGACTCGCGGTTGAATCCGCGCAACCCGCAATGGAAGTCGCGGATCTGCGACGGGAAGAACAAGCGGCCGATGAACGTGAGCACCGGGTTGCCGAGGTACTTGTGCAGCGGGGGCATGGCTCCCGGCTCGATCCCGCCGCGGAAGCGGTTGCCCATCACCAGGTCGTCGCCCGCACGAAGCCGTTCGACGAACGGATCGAGATTCGAGAAGTCGTAGCTGTCGTCGGCGTCGCCCATGATGACGTAGCGACCGAGCGAGGCCTCGATGCCGCCCATGAGCGCGCTTCCGTAGCCCTTCGCCACCACGTCGACGACTCGCGCGCCGAGTTCACGGGCGATCTCCTGGGATCCGTCGGTGCTCCCGTTGTCGGCGATGACGACCTCGCCGACGACACCAGACCGCTCGAGATACCCCTGGGCCTTCCGGATGCAGACGGCGAGCGTCTCGGCTTCGTTCAGGCAGGGCATGACGATCGAGAGTTCGACCGTGGCAGTGGTGGTCATGGGGTCCTTCGTGATGGGTGACGAGCCATTCTAACGGAGCTCGCCGACGCGTCCGTCGCCCGGCTCTGAGGGCGATTCCGCCGCCCTCGAAGGCGGGTTCGGCATGCGAAGCGACCATCCGACGGCGATCGCCGCGCTCACCGCGGTGCCGACGATGACGCCGACAGCCGCGCCGCTCGCGCCGCCGAGGCCCGGCGACGCGACGGCCATGGCGAGGATGCCGAGCACCGAACCCGCTCCCGCCGCGATGGTCGCCGGCACCGTACGCCACGACGTGATGAGGAACGAGGAGGCGATCAGGCCGACCGAGAAGAAGAAGACCCCGATGAGCAGTAAGCGCATCAGGGGAACGGCTGCGTCGAAGCCGGGGCCGTAGAGCAGGGGGATGAACCACGGGGCGATCCAGGCCACCGTGCCGAACGCGACCACGAGCACTCCCGTCATGACCGACAGCACCTGAAGGTGATGTCGCCGAGCCTGGACGGGATCCTCTTCGAGCCAATGGGCGTATCGGGGAATCAGCACCTGGCTCACGGCCTGGGCGAGCATCGAGGCGGGAGTGGCGAGCGCGATCGCAGCTGCGAACATCCCCGACTCCTCGGCGCTCGAGGCGGCGAACGCCCACACCATCGAGAACTGGATGAGCCCGTTCGTCGCGATGAGCCCGAGGGAGTTCCACGCGACGAGGTGCCAGATGTCGCCGGGCACGGTGGTCCGGTCGGGCGCCAGCGCTCGCCCGGTCCGTCGCATGGCCGGCACCGCGGCGAGCGCGAACAGGGCATAGCCGATCGTCAACGGCCAGAGCAGCAACGCCGTGGCGCCGAGCGCGATCACGACGGCGAGAAGCCCGATGCTGACCGCTGCGCTCACGGAATCCCACACCGCCGCCGCCGTGACCTGTCCGAGCCCCATCCTGATTCCGCGCGTGAGGATGTAGGCCGACCATGCGAGCGTCAGGGCCACCATGCCGACGGTCTCGGCCGGCTCGGTGCCGATGACGATCACGGCGACGAGCACGCCGATGATCGAGATGCCCAGGCACGCCAGCCCGGTCGACTTCCAGACCAGGCCGAGCACACGCTGCGGAGCGCGGTCGTTGCGCACCGCCCGGGCGAGGAACGTGCCGGCGGCGTTGCCGGCGGCCGTCGGCCAGAGCAGCGAGAGGATGATCGAGAGCGAGATCAGCGTGTTGACGAGCGCGAGCGGTTCGGCTCCGACGAATCTCGCGATGAGAATGGAGTAACCGAATCGGGCGAGGCCCTGGACCGCGACGCCGACGGTCGACAGCACCCCCTGTCGGATGAGGGAGGATTGAGCCACCCGAGAATGGTATCCCCGCACAAGCGGAGCCGAGGAGCGCCCAGACGACATGACATTCGACATCATGATGCCCTTCTATGGTCGTATCGACCATTTCCGCATCGCCGTGGAGAGTGTCCTCGCCCAGACCGACCCCGACTGGCGCCTCGTCGTGATCGACGACCACTATCCCGACGCGAGCGCCGGCGAATGGCTGCTCAGCCTCGGCGATCGCCGGATCGAGTACGTGCGCAACACCGAGAACCTCGGGATCAACGCGAACTTCCAAGAAGCGGTCGACCGGTCGCGCGCCGAGTGGTTCACGATCTTCGGATGCGACGACGCCCTGCATCCCGGCTACGTCGAGCACATGCGGTCGCTCGCCGTGTCCTTCCCCGACGCGGCCATGCTCCACCCCGGGGTGCGGATCATCGATGAGAACGGCGCGGCAGTCCGAACCCTCGTCGACTCGGCGAAGTCCTTCTACCGGCCGAAGGCATCGTCGCCGATCGTGCTGTCAGGCGAGATGCTCGCAACAAGCGTCACCCGCGGCAACTGGATGAACTTCCCCTCGGTCGCCTGGCACGGACCGCGAACCCGGGCCACCGGGTTCCGTGCCGGCTACGAGGTGGTCCAGGATCTCGCGCTCGTGCTCGACCTGTGCGAAGCCGGTGGATCGCTCGTCGTCGACGACACCGTCGAGTTCGACTATCGACGGCACGCCGGAAGCGTCTCGTCGTGGAAGGCGGTCGACGGGAGCCGCTTCCGCGAGGAGGACGAGTTCTTCACCGAGCTCGCCGAGAGATTCGAGGCGCGCCACTGGCACCGCGCCGCTCGGGCTGCTCGTTTCCACCTCTCGAGCCGCGTGAATGCGCTGACCCGCATCCCCTCGGCACTCAAGGCGCGCGATCGATCGGGATTTCGCATCCTCATCGGCCACGCCTTCGGCAGGAGCCGCTGACCGCTGCTCGAGGAGCATGCAACCCGCGCGTCACGGGCGTTGCGGAACCACCTCGAGGATCGTCAACTCGCCGTCGTCTGCGAGGTCGAACTCGTCGACCGGCACGAGGCATGCGCTCTCGACGACACCGGTCTCGTCGGCAAGCACGAAGTCGACATTTCGCTGGGCGAATGCGGAGCACGCATCGAATGTGACCAGGATCTGGTCGGGCGCCGGATTCGTGACCTGCGGCTCACCCACGGCGGGCGTCCATCCGATGCCGGCCAACCGATTCCACTCGAACTCGTACGCTCCGGTCGGGTCGACCAGCCCCCACATCTCCTCCGATGGCGCACCCTGGAATCCGTTGAACGCCTCGACGCCGGACTCGAGCAGCAGCGCACTGGTGAGCCGACCGCCGACGCCGACCCAGGTCGCCCCGTCGGCGCCCTCATCGAGTTCGCGGACGGCGGCCGAGGCATCCGTCTCACGGAGATCCAGCACACCGCGATAGACCGGATTGACGGTCGCACCGCTGATCACGCCGATGACCACGAAGATCGCGACGGCGGCAACCGGCCGGGCACGGGCGATGAGGTAGATCACGGCAGCCGACATGGGGGCGAGGATCCACCAGAACCTCGCCGCAGCCAGTTCACCGGGCGATGCGAACCACACCGCGATGGCGATCGCCGCTTGCGAGGCGAGGTAGAGAGCTGCGAGGAGACCGGCGAAGAGGCGCCCTGGCCGACGATCACGTGTCAGCTCCCTGATCAGGATCACCATGATCACGATCGAGGCGAACCCCACGCCGAGCCGCAGCCGGCCCGGCAAGGTGCGGTCGAGGAAGAGCAGATGCGCCACCGCATCCCAGCCCGGGATGAAGATGAACGCCGCGATCACCAGCACCGACGCCGAAGCGCCGACGAGCATCCATGGGAACGCCAGGGTGCGCCGCCAACGGACCAGCAGCCACACGACGACCGGGATCAGGAGCGCGCCGACGTAGAAGAACGTCGATGCCTCGGACGAATTGAGCCCGATCCATCCTCCCGCCTTGAGCGAGAGGGCGAACGATGACGACAGGATGGAAGCGAGCTCGAGTCCGTTGCCCTGTCCGGTGGCGAAGAGCCGCTCTCCCGGGTACGCGGTGCCGAGGAACGCCTCGACCGTCGCGGACTTCTCGACGAGCCAGGCCAGGGTGATCGCCGAGCCGACCACGCCCGCGACGAGCACGGGAGCAACGCGGAGTGCGATGCGGCGGTATCCGATGCCGTCTCTCCTCGCTTCGATGACCGCTCCGACGACCGTGAGGGCGCACACGAGGACGATCGGGATGATGAACGGCACGTAGATGCCCATCGCCATCACGACGGTGAGGTACGCGAGGATCCCGCTCAAGACGAGCGGGGCGACTCGAGTCGATGCGCGCAGGCACCAGATCACCGTCGTGAGCAGCGCGAATCCCCAGACGACCGGCCAGAGCGTCGTCTGCAGGAACCACCACTGGAAGAACGGACTCAGGAAGAAGCCGCCCGCGATGCCGGCGGCGAGGAACGGCCTCCTCGGCAGGATCGTGACCGCGAAGCAGTACACCGCTGCGATGAGCGCGAGGCCCGGAAGCCACCATTTCAGCGCGATCGCATGATCGACGTCCGAGAACAGGAACCCGAGGAGGTGAGGGCGGAACGCGACCGACCAGTCGGCCCGCGGAAGGTCTTGCGGGATGGTCGAGTCCATGCCGCCGGGGAAGGTGTGGTTCTCGACGGGCAGTCCCTGTTCGGCCTGGGCGATCGCCCACACCGTCTGCACAGCCCACTCGTCACCGCGCACGAGCTGCGGCGTTCCCGCGATGAGGTCGGGGTCGGCGCTCTCGTGCAACTCCGAGTAGAACGCACCCGACGACGAGCCGTTCAGCGAGAGCCCCACGAGGATCGTGCCGATGACGGCGAGCAGCAGGGGAAGCGCGACGAGCACGCGGATGGCCGGAAGTCCGTCGGGGCGCGGCGTCACCCAGCGATCGACCCGGTCGCGCCACGCCTGTCGGTTCCCGATGACCGGTCGCCGCGCCGGCGCCTCGACGGTCACGCGCGATCCCCTCGCTCGGGGCGTTCCGACGTCCATCGGTCGACGGCCGCTTGCAGCTCGGGGTCGGAGATGCCCTCCAGGCTCGCCTCCTCGCCGGCGTAGATCGATCGCAGCGCCGCGACCAGCTCGGCGGCGACGCCCGACCGCTCCATGCCGATGACGTTCGCCCCCCGCACCATCGCCGGGTTCCCGAAGGCCTTCGCGAACGGGGGGACGTCGCGAGTGACGACCGACGACATGCCGATCATCGCGCCTCGTCCGATCGTGCGGAACTGGTGCACCGTGGTGCCGAGGCCGAGGTTCGCCTTCGCCCCGATGTGCACGTGACCGGCGAGCAGGACGCTCGAAGCGAGCGTCACGCCGTCGTCGAGACGGCAATCATGGGCGACATAGGCCTGGTTCATGATGAACGCGTCATCGGCGATCTGCGTCTGGTGCTTCCATCCCTGATGGATCTGCGCGTACTCACGCACCACGTTGCGGTCGCCGATGCGCACCCCGGCCGCGTCGACCGATCCATCGAGATCGGTCGGATGCGCGAACCCGCGCACCTCTGGCGGCGCGCCGATGACGACGCCGGAGCCGAACCAGTTGTCGTCGCCGATCTCGACGGGGCCCGTGATCACGGCGAAGGCACCGATCGTGTTGCCGGAACCGAGCCGGACGTCGCCCGTGAGTTGGGCAGTGGGGTGTATCGAGTTCACGTCGACCTTCCTGAGTCGATCGGCGCGTCTCTCGCGCGAGAAGGTAGGGTATCGGGGGCGGGATTTGCACATGATCGCATCTCGCACATTGCAATCTAACCCACGAGGAACAATGATCCCCATCACACGCGTCCAGTTCGGAATCGAAGAAGAGGAACTGGTTCTCGAGGTGCTGCGATCGGGTTCGATCGCGCAGGGCCCCAAGGTGAAGCAGCTCGAAGACGAGTTCGCGGCAACCTTCGGCCTCGACCACGTGATCGCCGTGAACAACGGCACGACGGCGCTCGTCGGTGCGCTCGAGGTGCTCGACCTCCAGCCGGGCGATGAGGTGCTGACCACGCCGTTCACGTTCGTCGCAACCCTGAACGCGATTCTCGAGGCCGGCGCCACGGCGACGTTCGCCGACATCCGCGAAGAGGACTTCAACCTCGATCCCGACTCGGTGCGAGAGCGCATCACGACCCGCACGAAGGTGCTCGCCCCCGTGCACCTCTACGGTCAGATGGCCGACATGCAGCCGATCGAGGCGCTCGCGGCCGACCGCGGACTGCGCATCCTCGAAGACGCAGCGCAGTCCCACGGCGCGACCTACCAGGGGCGAGCGGCCGGCAGCTACGGCCTGGGCACGTTCTCCCTGTACGCGACGAAGAACCTCACCACCGGCGAGGGCGGCCTCATCGTGACCGACGACGCGGAACTCGCCGATCGACTCCGGGTCCTCCGGAACCAGGGCATGCGGGCTCGATACGAGTACGAGGTGGCCGGACACAACTACCGCCTCACCGATCTCCAGGCGGCCGTCGGCATCCCCCAGCTGGCCCGGTACGCATCGATCGTCGAGACGCGGCGACGCAATGCCGCGCGATTGACCGAGGGACTCGCGGATGCCCCCGGCATCGTGGTGCCCCGAGAGCTTCCGGGTCGCGAGCACGTGTGGCATCAGTACACGATCCGGGTCACCGAAGACGCTCGCGTCGACAGGTCGGAGTTCGTCGAACAGCTGACCGAGCTCGGCATCGGCAGCGGGGCCTACTACCCGCGACTCGTCACCGACTACGACGCGTACCGCCGCCATCCTCGAGTCTCCGTCGCCGACACGCCGGTCGCGGCCCGCATCGCCAACGAGGTGGTGTCACTCCCCGTTCATCACCATCTCGCCGACGACGAGCTCGACGCCGTCATCTCGGCCGTGCGGGAGATCTCCGGAGCTCCCCGATGAGCGGGCCGCTGCGGATCGCGCTCGTCGGCGCCGGAACGATGGGATCGCATCACGCGCGGGTCATCTCGCAGTCGCCACGCGCGGAGCTCACGGTGCTCGTCGATCCTCGCAAGTCGGTCGGGGCCAAGGTCGCAGAGCGATTCGGCACCCGATGGGCACCCGAGCTCCCCGACCTCGGCGAATTCGATGCCGTCGTCATCGCCGCGGCGACGGAGGCCCATCACGAGCTCGCGATGCAGGTGCTGAGCCAAGACACCGCCCTCCTCATCGAGAAGCCGGTCGCCGACAGCCTGCTCAAGACGCGTGAGATCATCGCGCTGGCCGAGCAGCGCGATCTCCCCCTCGTGTGCGGCCTGCTCGAACGGTACAACCCCGCCGTCATGACGGCACGAGCGCTCATCGAGCGTCCGTTGCACATCACCGCGACGCGGCACTCGCCGTACGCGCCGCGAATCCGAACCGGCGTCGCCTGGGATCTCCTCGTTCACGATGTCGACCTCGCCATCAACCTCATCGGCACGGAGCCGACCACCGTCGACGCTCGACTGGGCTTCTTCCATCCCGACTCCGCCGATGGAGCCGAGGATGTCGCCGAAACGCTGCTCGGCTTCGGCGACGGCGCCATCGCGCACGTCTCGGCGAGCCGCATCGGCCAGCGCAAGATCCGCCAGCTCTCGATCCACGAGACGGATCGCCTGATCGAGGTCGACCTGCTACGGCGCGATGTCACGGTCTACCATCACGTGTCCGAGAATGCGGTCGACGAGGGACGCGGATACCGCCAGCAGACCGTCATCGAGATTCCCGAGCTCGTGAGCTCACAAGAGCCGCTCACCACGCAGTTCTCGCACTTCGTCGATCTCGTCGAGGGCATCAGCGACGCCGCGGCCGAGCGCGCCACGATCCTCCCCTCCCACGAGGTCATCGACGCTGCGACCGCGAACAGGGGCAACAACTGACGTGATCAGACGTGTGTTCGACCACAGCGCCGTGAGGTACCTGATCGCGGGCGGCGCGGCGTTCCTCGTCGATCTCGGGCTCCTCGCGCTGTTCAAGAACGTGCTGGGCTGGCCGCTCTGGCTGGCGACCGGTGCGGCGTTCCTGCTCAGCTTCTTCTTCACCTACACGGTGCAGAAGATGTTCGCGTTCACGTCGATGGCACCGCACGGGATCGCCATCCTGAAGTATGCGGCGCTCGTGGCGTTCAACACCGCCGCGAGCGTGCTGATCGTGGCATCCGTCGACTGGACCGGCGCCGGCTGGGTGGCCGGGAAGGTCATCGCCACCGTCGCCATGACGGTATGGAACTATTTCGCGTACCGGTACTGGGTGTTCGCGGAGAATCCGAAAGAGAGCCGAGCATAGATGTACAAGGGTGCAGTAATCGCAGCGGTCGTCCCCGCCTACAAGGAAGAGGCGATGATCGGAACGGTCATCGCGACGATGCCAGACTTCGTCGACCACATCGTGATCGTCGATGATTGCAGTCCCGACGCGACCAGCGAGGTCGTCCGCTCGATCGACTCCAGTCGGGTGACACTGCTCCGGCACGAGGTGAACCAGGGCGTCGGCGGCTCCATCATCACCGGGCACCGTGCCGCGATCGAGCTGGGCGCCGACGTGAACGTCGTGATGGCCGGTGACGCGCAGATGGATCCCGAGCACCTGCCGGGGCTGCTCGACAAGGTGACCGACGGAGGGTTCGGGTTCGCGAAGGCGAACCGCTTCTTCGCTCCCGAGTCCTTCGAGGGCATGCCACGCCACCGTGTGTTCGGGAACATCGTCCTCTCGTTCATGACGAAGCTCGCGTCAGGCTATTGGCACCTGTTCGACCCGCAGAACGGATACACGGCGGTGCGGGCCGACGTGCTCCGCAACATCCCGCTCGACAGCGTGGCGAAGCGGTACTCGTTCGAGAACGACCTGCTGATCCACCTCAACATCCAGCAGGTGTCGGCCGTCGACGTGCCGGTGCCCGCCGTGTACGGCGATGAGGTGTCGAGCATTCGGCTCGGCAAGGTGGTGCCCGAGCTCCTCGACCTGCTCTTCCGCGGCTTCTGGCGGCGCATCTGGTACCGCTACGTGCTCTGGTCGTTCTCCCCCATCGCGCTGTTGCTCTTCATGGGCCTGCTGCTGTTCGTTGCGGGCATCGGCATCGCGATCTGGGTTGCGTTCCAGGTGATCGGGTCAGTCGTCGCGACCGCGGCGACCGTGATGCTCGCAGCACTTCCGCTCATGATCGGATCGCAGATGCTGATCAGCGCCCTGCAGCTCGACATCCAGGCGAGCCCGTCGACGCCGAACCTCAGACCTTTCCGCTGACGACCTCGCGGTCGGCGTGGTCGGAGACCGCGTCGGCCGCATCGTCGGGGGCCGACGCGGCATCGTCGTCGCGGCGTGCCCGCAGTGTCATGAAGAGCAGCGCCGCCGAGGCGCCGACGAGGAGCGGCCACACGTAGACGCCGAGCGGCGGCGACCACTGGGGCTCCTCGAAGTAGCTGAGCCAGTCGACATCCGTTCCGACGGCGTACCGCTTCGTCGCGTGCAACAGCGTGAACGCCTGTGCGAAGGCGACGAGCGAGAGCAGCGTCACGTCGATGCGACGGAGCGCGCGTCGCGGAACGACGCCGCCGAACACGTTCGACTCCGATGCCAGGACTCCGGCGACGATCAGCACACCGACGTATCCGACGAGCGCATAGCGGCCCTGCCAGATGTAGCCGGAAGTCTCGACGGATGCCGCCTGCACGATCGGGGGCACGAGGATGAACGAGACGAGTGCGAACGCAAGCGCAGCCAGCGCGCGACCCCGGATGATGCCGATGGCGGCGATCAACACGGCGAGTGCCAGGAAGGACCAGGTCACATATGCGATCGGCGCCGCTGGGGTGTCGAGCCAGCCGAAGACACCGATGTATCCGGGATCGAGGGTGCGGGCGAACAGCATCTCGATGAACGCCTCGTCGGGGGTCACCTCGTCGGCACCCGGGAAGACGCCCATGCTGCCGAGGGTGTTGGTGCGGAGGATCCAGGCACCTGCCGCGAGCACGCCACCGACCAGCGCTGCCACCGTGAGCCAGACGGAGGGCAGCCGGAGCAGGTGTGCGAGCCGACCTGGGCGAGCCGCGATGATCGCCGCGAGCCCGAACAGGCCGAGCCAGAGCGGGGAGAGACCGCGGCACTGGGCGAGGATCACCCCACTCACGGCGGTGATCAGCAACCATGGCCACTTCGCCGCGAGATCGCCACGTACGAGATGGAGGAGCGATGCCAGGAGCGCAGCGCCCGTGGCGATCTCGAGCCCATTCGGGTTGACGGCACTGTTGAGGAACAGCACCATCGGGGTGATCGCCGCGGCGATGGCGGCGACGAGTATCCGGGAGGAACCGAACTTCAGCATCGCGACGATTGCGAAGGCGAGGAAGAGGGATGTCACGAGCGCATTCATCAGGCGCATCGCCATCACCGCCGCCGAGGCGTCGTCGAGGAGCAGCGACGGCCATCCGACGATCGCGTAGAACGTGGGGTTGTAGAGACCGGCGGTGGTCTTGGCCGACACGTCGTACCAGTCGTCGTTCACGTACGAGAGGCAGTTCGCCTCCTTCGTTCCGTCGAAGGCGTAGCACGGCCAGCGCGCAGAGCTGGCGAGCCCCTTCGGAACGGTGACCGCGCGAACGGCCGGCTGATCGGTCGCCTCTCCGAGGACGTCACCCCGGGCAACCGCTGCAGCCTTGATGATGTGCGCCGGCTCATCCGGACTTCCACCGAGCGGCGTCGCGATCGCCCAGGAAGCGCCTGCGATGAAGAGCAGGAGCCAGATCAGGGCGAATCGAATCGCCGACCGTTCAGCGATCGCCTTCAACGTCCGTTTCACCGGGGCAGCCTCCGCCTTCTGGGCGCCGTCCGGAGCGCCTCAAGCATTGTACGGTCCGGGCACAGTGATGCGACTCACGGAACGACGATGTCTGCGCAGCGGAACTGGACGTGCCCCCCGGGCCCCGTGTTGATTCCGTACACGCAGACCCGGTGTGCGCCGGTGGACGCCGGAATGACGGCCTCGAACCCGTGATACGGCCCGTTCGCCGGGTAGGCGCGTGCCACATCGGGTCGTTCGAGGTCGGCGCGCAGGGCGGTGCCGACGGTGTCGACATACACGTGAACCTGGATCGGCTGGTCGGTATCGGGATCGAGTGCCCATCCGCCGACCGCGACTCCACCGGCGACCGGTTCCAGCACCTCCACGTTCCCGATCGGGACGCGTCCGAGATCGGGAGCCGGAGGTGCAGCCGGAATGACGAGTGTGGTGCAGGAGAGCAGCGTGTGCCCGCCGGCTCCCGTGTTGATCGCATAGAGGCACACCCGGCGCTGTCCGGGCTCCGCCTTGATCGTCGTCGCGAAGCCGTGAGCGCTGCCGTTGCGCGGATAGATGCGGGCGACATCCGCCCGTTCCTTGTCGGCCGCGAAGGCGACGCCCACCGAGTCGACGTACGCGTGGACCTGGATCGACGCGGTCGTGTCGGGATCGAGCGCCCACCCGGACAGCTCGACGGAACCCACACCGGCACGCACGAGCTCGACATTGCCGATCGGTGCGCGGCCCAGATCGGGGAAGGGTGGATTCCCGACCACGACGTCACGACACGCGAACAGGGCGTGACCGCCCGGCCCCGAGTTGATGCCGTAGACGCAGACGCGGTATTCGCCGGGCGACGTGGGGAGGCTGGCGGCGTATCCGTGGTTCGGTCCGTACGCCGCGTACTTGGACGGAATCGTCGCGGCCTTGGAGGCGGTGATCGCGGTGCCGACCGATCCCACGTAGACGTGCACGGGGATCGCGCCGGTGATGTCAGGATCGAGTGCCCATCCGCTGACCTCCACGGTCGTCGCCGTCGTGGTGATCGAGGGTTCACTGCCGACGGGAGGCCCGCTGAGCGGCTCGGTGTCGACGCAGCTGAGGAGCACCGGTGCGCCGGGTCCCACATTCATCGCGTAGACGCACACGCGGCGCTGGTCCGCGCCCTGTGCCGGCACGTTGACGTCGAAGCCGTGTTGGCTGCCGAGGCCCGGATACGCCGCACCGACGTCGTTGCGCGTGAGCTCTGCGCCGTAGGCCGTGCCGACCGTGCCGACGTACACGTGAATCGAGATGGGTGCCGACGAATCGGGATCGAGCGCCCAGCCGACCACACGGAACGATCCCGGCTGCGTCGCGATGAGCTCGACGTTCCCGATCGGGTTCACGTTCGCGCCGGTCGGATCGCCGAACCAATCGTGGAACGTCACCCAGAAGTTCCGGTTGCCGTAGGCGGAGCATCCGTCGCCGATGCCGCGCAGGTTCGCGAGTGCGGCGGCGTTCGGCTGGTACGGCGTGTAGTTGTAGAGGTTCGCCGTCGCCTGGTTCCGGATGTTGACCGCGGACGAACCGCACGCGGCGTTCGGGTTGTAGGCGATGTTCACGACGCCGATGCGATAGGCGCGTTGCGGATAGTTGGTGTATTGCCGGAGCTGCCAGGCCGCGTTGTAGACCTGGTTGTAGAAGCCGTAGTACTTCGTGTCGCACGCCGCCGTGTCGGGGCATCCGTATCCCATCGCGACCCGATACTGCCGTTCCGTCGGTGACGTCGCGGTGACGAGTCCCTGCTCCTTCTGGAGCATCACGATCAGGACCTGAGGGTTGATGCCGCAGGCGCGGGCCGCCTTCACGATGATCCGCGCAGCGGACTCGTTCGCCTCTCCGATGTAGCTCGAACAGTGGCCCGGTTCCACGGCGGCGCGAGTATACGTCGTGGCGCGATAGTCGCGCAGGCACGGCTGACCGTTCGCACCGACGCACGACGGCACCCGTGACACCAGGAACGACTGGACCTGCGCCTCGGTCATGGCGTCGGACTTGAAGAACATCTCGTCCGAGATGATGTAGCCGGCGTTGAAGTCGCTGCCGGTGATCGCCTGCGCCTCTCCTGCCGGCGCGATCGGGGTGAACGGCGCGAGCAGCGATCCCACGAGCGCAGCGGTGAGCACCGCCACCACCCGGAAACGTCGATGTTTCTTCAGCATGCCGCGAGCCCCCCGACAACCTCGTGCGCGGTCAGGAACCGCGCATCGTCGTCAATCTACGGGACTCGGGCAATTCGCGGGCTCGCGACATGCGATCTGCTGCGGATCTGATCGCGCTCGCCGCTCACGCCGTTCTGGTGACGGGTTCCCGGTCTGCATGTTCGGCCATCGGCTCGTCGTCGTGCGGCTCGCGGGGCCTCAGCGTGATGAACAGTCCGACGAACGCCGCGGCGACGAGGGTCGGCCACACGTAGGCACCCAGCGGCGGCAGCCATCGGGGTTCGGTGAAGAACGCGGACCAGCTGTCATCCGTTCCGACGGCATACCGCTTGGTGGCCTGCAGCAACGAGAACGCCTGTGCGAACGACACGATCGACACGACCGCGACGTCGATTCGACGCAGGGCGCGCATCGGGACACCGGTGCGAGGCGACGACGCCCCCCACTCCACCGCGGCGACGCCGGCCACGATCATCACGCCGACATACGCCACCAACGCGTAGCGGCCCTGCCAGATGTACCCGGAGGTCTCGATCGAGGCGGCCTGCACGATCGGTGGCACGAAGAAGAACACGAGCAGCGCGAAGGCCAACGCCGCGAGCAGGCGTCCCCTCGCGAATCCGATGGCCACCAGCACGAGGAGGCAGGCGAGGAATGACCACGTCACGTAGGCGATCGCCGGCGCGGGCGCGTCGAGCCAGCCGAAGAGACCGATATACCCCGGATCGAGTGCCACCTCGAAGAGCATCTGGATGAATGCCTCAGGGGGCTCGACCTCACCTGCACCGGGGAACACCCCCATGCTGCCGAGCGTGCCGGTACGGAGGATCCACGCACCGGCAGCCAGCATGCCGCCGAGCAGTGCCGCGATCGTGATCCAGACACCCGGGCTCCTGAGCAGGCGGCCGAGGCGTTCAGGGCGTGCCGCGATGATCGCCGTCAGCCCCAACAGCCCGAGCCACAGCGGGGAGAGCCCCCGCGACTGCGCGAGGAGGATCCCGCTGACCGCGATGACCACAAGCCATCGCCATCTCGCTTCGGGATCGCGTCGCACGAGGTACAGCAGCGAGGCGAGCAATGCGGCGCCCGCCGCGATCTCCAGGCCGTTGGGGTTCACCGACGCATTGAGGAAGATCACCATCGGCGTCACCGCGGCGGCGATGGTCGCGACGATGATCCGGGACCGGCCGAACTTCAGCAGCGCCGCGACGGCGATGGCGAGGAAGAGGGAGGTCAGCAGCGCATTGACGAGCCGCATGCCCATGGCCACGGCGGAGGTGTCCTGGAGGACGAGGGAGGGCCAACCGACGAGCGCATAGTACGTCGGGTTGTAGAGGCCCGCCGAGGTGGTCGCCGGGGCATCGGACCAGTCGTCGCTGACCGGAGGCATACACGTGGCCTCCACCGTGCCGTCGCGGCGGTAGCAGGTCCAGCCGAGCGAGTCGGCGATTCCCCTCGGCACGATGACCTCGCGCACGGCAGGGGCATCGGTCGGCTCGCCGAGCAGCTCACCGCGCACCACGGCGGCCGCCTTGATGATGTGCGCCGGCTCGTCGGGGCTGGCACCGAGTGGCGTGGCGATCGCCCACGACGCGCCGGCGATGAACAGGAGCAGCCAGGTCAACAGGAATCGAACTGCCGGCCGCTCGCCGAAGACCCCACTCAATCGCCGCACCGGCGCCGCCTCCGCATCCCGGCGCCACCGAAGCGCCTCGGGCATCCTACGCCGGACCAGGGCCGACGGCGTCCCCGAGAGGCTGTGCGGTGCGGCGAATCACCGCGTCGCGAATCTGCAGGAATCGAGCATTTCGTGCGCTTGCGACATGAGATCTGCAGCGGATCTTGGGATACGCTTGCACGGATATTCCGCCCGAGGAGAACCGATATTGTGCGAATTCTGATGACCCTCATGGTCCGCGATGAAGCGGACATCGTGGGGGCGATGCTCACGCATCATCGGGAACAGGGCATCGATCACGTCATCGTCACCGACAACGCCTCGGTCGACGGAACGTTCGACGTCCTCCGCTCATTCGAGCGCGACGGGTTCGTCACGATCTGGCACGACCCCGTGCATCGCAAGCAGCAGGGCGAGTCCGTCACGCGGATGGCGCGGCACGCGTTCACCGATCTCGGGGCCGATTGGGTCATCAACGCCGACGCCGACGAGTTCTGGGTTCCATACGGTACCGCCGACAGCGTCAGGAACGCGCTCGAACGTGTGCCCGGTGACGTGCCGGTGTTCCGCGTCCCCGTCGTCAACCTGACCGGCGCCCCCGCTCGCGATGGCAGCGGCCTGCGCCGTCTCACCCTGCGAGACGAACGCACCCCCGAGACCCTCCGTGAATCGGGCATCCCATTCCACCCCACGCCGAACGCGGTCCACCGGGGCAATGCCCAGGTCGTGGTGGCGCAGGGCAATCATCGGGCCGAAGCGCCCGGGTGGCCCGAAGCGGAGTTCCGAGACGGCATCGAGGTGCTGCACCTCCCCTGGCGCTCCTGGCGGCAGTACTCGTACAAGGTCCGTGTCTCCGGTGAGGCATACCTCGCCAACCCCACGCTCGCACCGAGCCCTCGGCATCACGGCATGCTCGACTTCCGACGACTCGAGGAGGGATGGCTCGAGGCGGCCTACGTCGCGAAGCATCCGAGCGCGCAGGAAATGGAGCAGGGTCTCTCAGACGGATCCTTCGTTCGCGACGAGCGCCTCGTCGCGCTCGACCGCGACGGCGTCCCGGGACTCGTTCCCGATGTCGCATACGACGACGACGCCCTCGAATCGCTGAAGGCGACCGGAACGCAGTTGCGCGTCGTCGAGCTACGGGGCGAGGACGAGGCGGATCGGATCCGTTCCTTCCACGACCTGGCGGTGGACCAGCGCGACGAGGCACGCCGCAACGTCGAGAAGCTCACCGAGACCCTCGATGATCTGCGGAGGCGCGGGTTGGTGCGAGCAGCCTGGCGAGTCGACGAGCGCGCTCGCGTGCTCTTGTACCCCTTCATCCGGCGCTTTCGCAGGGGCCGGGCAATCCCCAGCGAACCATCCGAGTAGACTGATCGCCTATGTCTTCGCCTCATTCCGCCCCCGACATCCGAGCCGCGCGGTTCTCGAGGCTCGACGCCCTTCCACTCGACTCGACCGCACGGTCGAGGGGATACCGCGGTTGGTCCGCGCTCAAGGAGATCTTCGGTCGGCGCGAGATGCTCGACCTGCTGATCCGGCGTGACCTCAAGGCGCGGTACAAGGACTCGTCACTGGGTTTCATGTGGTCGCTCGTGCGCCCGCTCACCCAGTTGGCGATCTACTACGTCGTCCTCGGGCACTTCCTCGGGGCGGCCCGCGGTATCCCCGACTTCGCGATCTATGTCTTCACCGGTCTCACGGCGTACACGCTGTTCAGCGAGATCGTGCTCGGCGGCGCGGGATCGATCGTGAACAACAGCGGCCTGGTGAAGAAGATCTACCTGCCACGCGAGATCTTCCCGCTCGCTTCCGTCGGCGCCTCGCTGTTCAACTTCGGCGTCCAGCTCGCCATCCTCCTCTTGGCCACCCTCGGATTCCGGGTGTTCCCCTGGCACGCCGAGATCCTGTACCTCCTCCCGGGGCTGGCGTTGATCCTCGTCTACGGCGCAGCCCTCGCCCTCCTCCTGTCGGCGGCGAACGTCTTCCTGCGCGACATCCAGTACCTCATCGAGGTGATCGTGATGCTGCTCATGTGGGCATCGCCGATCGTCTACAGCTGGGAGATGGTGAAGCGCGCCGTTCCTGAGTGGGTCCTCGAGATCTACACCAACAATCCGGTGACGCTCGCCGTCATGGGATTCCAGAAGGCGTTCTGGGTCAACGGACCCGAGGCCTCCTATCCGCCTGACCTCCTGCTCCGCATGGGGATCGCACTGCTCGCGGGAATCCTCGCCATCATCGGCGCGCACGTCGTCTTCAACCGCCTGCAGGGCGACTTCGCCCAAGCCCTGTGAGCCACCCAGCGCCGATGGACGGCCCGCGTGTTACGGCGATCGTGGTGCTCTACAACTCGAGCGCCGTGCTCACTCGACTGCTCGAGTCGATTCCCGCCGCCTCGCGGCAGGTGCGCACCGATGTCGTCGTCATCGACAACGCGAGTGCCGACCGCGACGAGAGTCGGCGGATCGCGATCGGCCATGGTGCCGAATTCGTGCAGCTCGAAGAGAATGTCGGCTACGGCGGTGGCGTGAACGCTGCCGTCGCAACGCTCACGATGCCCGGCGAGTACCTGCTCATCTGCAATGCCGACCTCGAGTTCGATGACGGGGCGATCGATGAACTCGTCGCCTATGCGAGCGGGCAGGACCGGATCGGAAGCGTCGGACCGGCCATCCTGAACACCGACGGCTCGGTGTATCCCTCTGCGCGGCGCTCACCCTCGCTGCGAGTCGGCATCGGCCACGCACTGCTGGGTGACATCGCACCCCGGAATCGCTGGTCCCGGCGATACCGCGAAGAGTCAACGGCCGCATCCTCAGCGGTACCGCGCGAGGTGGACTGGCTCTCCGGGGCCTGCCTCATGGTCCCCATCGAACGGTTCCGCTCCGTCGGAGGATTCGATGAGGGGTACTTCATGTACTTCGAGGACGTGGATCTCGGAGATCGGCTGCGTGCCACCGGGGCCCATAACGTCTACGTGCCGGGTGCCCGCGTGATGCACATCGGTGCGCACTCCACGGGTTCCGTGTCATCGCGGATGCTGACCGAGCACCATGCGAGCGCCTACCGCTACCTGGCCCGCCGTTACCGAGGACCGTGGCTTGCGCCCGTGCGACTCGCGCTCCGGGCCGGCCTCGCGCTCAGGCTGGGAGCCGCAATCGCGCGGAGCGCGCGCGAGACCGCCCCCGACCGACGCACAGGGGCCTCCGGCTAGGCTTGCTTGGGCTCACTCCCCCGATTCCCCAGTCACACCCTGCGAATGGAGCACGACCACGATGACGACCGCCGATGCGACCCGGCTTTCGGCCCCGACGCCGGACGGTCCTCCCGTCATCCGACTCGACGGCGTATCGAAGCGGTTCGTGATCCGCAAGGACAACTCGCTGAAGGAACGGCTGGTCACCCTCGGTCGCGCCGGCAAGCGTCACCGTGAGGACTTCTGGGCTCTCCGCGGTCTCAGCGCCGAGCTCCATGCCGGCCAGACCGTCGCGCTCATCGGGCACAACGGCTCCGGCAAGAGCACGCTCCTGAAGATCATCGGAGGCATCCTCGCACCGACCGAGGGCTCGGTCGAACTGCGGGGTCGGCTCGCCGCCCTCCTGGAACTCGGCGCCGGCTTCCACCCCGACCTCACCGGCCGCGAGAACGTCTACCTGAACGCGTCGATCCTCGGCCTCTCGCGGGAGGAGACCGACTCGAGATTCGACGACATCGTGGCGTACTCCGGAATCAGCGAGTTCATCGACACCCAAGTGAAGTTCTACTCCTCCGGCATGTACGTTCGACTCGCCTTCGCAGTCGCCGTACACACCGATCCCGACATCCTGCTCGTCGACGAGGTGCTCGCCGTCGGTGACGAGGCATTCCAGCGGAAGTGCCTCGACACGATCCGCACGTTCCAGACCGAGGGCCGCACCATCGTGCTGGTCACGCACTCGATGGGCCAGGTCGCCGAGCTGGCGGATCGGGCGATCCTGCTTCACCACGGCGAGGTCATCATGGACGGCGAGCCCAACGCTGCCATCGTGGCATTCCGCGATCTGCTCGAGGACCGCCGTCAGGAGGAGATCCACGCGGCGCCACTGAACCCCGTACTCGAGAACGGGCGGGTGCTCTCCGCCTACCTTGCTGGTCACGATGGCGAGCGCAATCCGACGCTGCGCGCCGGCGACGACCTCGAGATCGTCGCCGAGTTCGAGCACACGACCGGAATCGACCGCTGGATCTGCGCCGTTCAGATCGACAACGCGACCGGCCAGAAGGTCTACGGCGCATCCACTGATCGATCGCCGCTCGAGCTCGATCCCCTCCACGGCAGGCGTACCGTGAGTCTGAAGTTGCTGAACCCGATGCTCGGTGGGGGCAAGTACTTCGTCAACGTCTCGTTCATGGACTACGCGGGTCGCCACCTTCACGACCTCACGCAGGCGTTCAGCTTCAACGTCGCCGAGCATTCCGACGCGAGCGGCAGCGTGTATGCGAAGCCGGAGTTCCGGGTGCTACCGGCCTCGCCGACGGTCCCCCGCTGACCCTCGCGACACAAGCCGCAGGGAAAGACGCCGGATCCCGCTGCTCGACGTGACGATCCGGCCCACGTCGGAGACCATCCGCGAAGCCCGGGCATCGAATGAGTGCACCGCCCCCACGCGCGATGCCTCTTGTGCGCGTTCGGCGAGCCCGGGCCGGTCGTCGGCGTGAAGGATGCGGGCGAGATCGTCTCGGGAGCCGAATGTCCGGATCAGCGTGGGACTGATCTCATCGATGCCTGCGACCCGGTCGGAAACGACGACGGCCCCCGACGCGACCGCATCGAACACTCGGTTCGAGATGAACCCTTCTCGAGCCATGTCGGTCCAGTGGTCATTGAGGACGATGTCGGCGGCGGCGTATGCCTTCGGGAGCACTCGGTTCGGCATGTGCGTGGACGCGATCCGCTCAGCAGGAACGTACGGCTCCCATCCATGCCCATGGATTTCGACCTCTGCGCCGGCATCGATCGCCCACAGCACCGCCGGACGCTCGACTCCCCGCGTCGTACCGACGAACAGCACTCCGGCTCGCTGTCGAGTCGCCGGATCCGGCCGGAAGCGGGCGGGATTCGTCGCTTGGAGGAGCGGTGTGATCACCACTCCCGATTCACGCTGTCTCCTCGGCGCCCAAACCATGCTGGCGGCGTAGACGAGGTCGTGCGCTCGAAGCTCATCGTCGGTGACGAGCTCAGGGTGGCTGATCACCCACAGCACGTTGACGGCGCCGTCGATGCGCTCGAGCCCGGCAAGGCCTCGAAGCGTGACGACGACGTCGACGTCGACGACTTCCTCGTCGAGACGGAACACCCGCACGGACTGCACGAACGGTGACAGGGCAGCCGCAAGATCGTCTGCGAATGGAACGTCGCCATAGCGGTCGCCATCGGGCCCGAGCGGCGCCGATACTCGTACAGCCCACCGGGTGCCGGGAAGCCCACCACGAAGCCGGGCGTTCGAATCGGCAACCCTGGCGACGCGAGATCGCAGCATCACCGCGCGCCCGAGACGTGTCATCGCCAATCGGTTCTTCAGCGACGAGAGCACAGGCCGCCTCGATCGTTCAGCGGCCGCCACGTGCTCGGGGATTCATCCGGCACGTTCCGCCGCGAGCAGCTGGCGGATGTACTGGCCGTATCCGCTCTTGACGAGCGGTGCGGCCAGGCGGCCGAGCTGTTCATCGTCGATCCATCCGGCGCGCCAGGCGATCTCCTCGATGCATCCGATCTTGAAGCCCTGGCGATCTTCGATGACCCGCACGTACTCCGACGCCTGCATCATCGATTCGAACGTACCGGTGTCGAGCCAGGCCGTTCCTCGATCGAGCACCTGCACCGAGAGTGCGCCCTCGTTCAGGTAACGCTCGTTGACCGTGCTGATCTCGAGTTCGCCGCGGGCGCTGGGCTCGATCGTCTTGGCGATCTCGACGACGCGGTTGTCATAGAAGTAGAGTCCGGGCACGGCGTAGTTGCTCTTCGGCTCGGCCGGCTTCTCCTCGATCGACAACGCGCGGAAGTCCTCGTCGAACTCGACGACGCCGTAGGCGGTCGGGTCACTCACCTGGTACGCGAAGATCAGCGCGCCGTCGATGTCCTTGTGCTCGCGAAGCGCCGAACCGAGGCCGCTGCCGTGGAAGATGTTGTCGCCGAGCACGAGCGCCACGCTCTCGTCGCCGATGAACTCCTCGCCGATGATGAACGCCTGCGCCAGCCCATCGGGTGACGGCTGCACCGCGTACTCCAGCCGGATGCCGAGATCGCTGCCGTCGCCGAGCAGTGCGCGGAACTGCGCGTTGTACTCGGGAGTCGTGATGATGAGGATCTCCTGGATGCCCGCCATCATGAGCGTCGACAGCGGGTAGTAGATCATCGGCTTGTCGTAGATGGGCATGAGCTGCTTCGAGATGCCCTTGGTGATCGGCCAGAGCCGGCTGCCGGACCCGCCGGCGAGGATGATGCCGCGCATCGGTCAGTTCCCCTTGCTGTTCAGCGTGTCGTAGAAGGCCCGCGCGGCCTCCCATGTCGGAAGCAGGCCGGATGCCGCGGCCTCGGCGAGGCTCGGGGCCTCGGTGTCCTTCGGCGAGAGCAGGAGCTCGCCGGCCGCTTCGGGGAAGACGAGCGCGACCTCGGGGTCGAGCGGGTTGATGCCGTGCTCGCGAGGCGCGTTGAAGGGCGCGGTCACGAGGTAACTGACGGTGGCGTCTTCCGTGAGCGCCACGAAGCAGTGCCCGAGTCCTTCGGCGATGTAGATCGCGCGACGCTCGCTCTCGTCGAGGAGCACCGAGTCCCACTGCCCGAACGTCGGCGAGCCCACTCGGATGTCGATGACGAAGTCGAGCACGGCGCCCCGCGTGGCCGTGACGTACTTGGCCTGGCTCGGCGGGATGTCGGCGAAGTGGATGCCGCGGACGACCCCGCGCTTCGAGACCGACGTGTTCGCCTGCGCGATCGCCAGCGGGTGGCCGATCGCCTCCTCGAGCCGGTCGAGGCGATACCACTCGAGGAAGACTCCGCGGTCGTCGCCGAACTGCTTCGGGGTGATCTCGTAGCTGTCGGGAATCTTCAGTTCGCGGATCTGCACGGTCAGAAGTGTACCAATGGTGACGAGCACCCAGAGGGCACCCAAGTTCGATCCCGGACGGGTCGCTAGGATGTTCGGGTGTCAAGACTTCTCGTGACCGGCGGAGCCGGTTTCATCGGATCCAACTTCGTCCACTACGTGCTCGCGAACACCGACCACACGGTGACCGTGCTCGACAAGCTCACCTACGCCGGCAACCTCGCCTCGCTCGAGGGCCTCCCCGCCGACCGCTTCCGCTTCGTGCAGGGCGACATCTGCGACGCGGCGCTCGTCGACGAGCTCTTCGCCGAGCACGACGCGGTCGTGCACTACGCAGCGGAGAGCCACAACGACAACTCGCTCGACGACCCTCGGCCGTTCCTCGACACCAACATCGTCGGCACGTTCACGCTGCTCGAGGCGGCGCGCAAGCACGACATCCGCTTCCACCACATCTCCACCGACGAGGTGTACGGCGACCTCGAGCTCGACGACCCGGCCAGGTTCACCGAGCAGACGCCGTACAACCCCTCGAGCCCGTACTCGTCGACGAAGGCCGGCAGCGACCTCCTGGTGCGGGCCTGGGTGCGCTCGTTCGGCGTGAAGGCCACGATCTCGAACTGCTCGAACAACTACGGCCCGTTCCAGCACGTCGAGAAGTTCATCCCCCGCCAGATCACGAACGTGCTTCGCGGCGAACGACCCAAGCTCTACGGCAAGGGCGAGAACGTGCGCGACTGGATCCACGCGAACGACCACTCCTCCGCCGTGCTCACGATCCTCGACAAGGGCGAGATCGGCGAGACCTATCTCATCGGTGCCGACGGCGAGAAGAACAACAAAGAGGTCGTCGAGCTGATCCTCACGACGCTCGGCCAGCCCGACGACGCATACGACCACGTCGTCGACCGGCCCGGCCACGACCTCCGGTACGCGATCGACTCGACGCGCCTGCGCACCGAGCTCGGCTGGGAGCCCGAGTTCTCCGACTTCGAGAGCGGCCTCGCCGACACGATCGCGTGGTACCGCGACAACGAGGCATGGTGGGCGCCGCAGAAGGACGCCACCGAGGCCCGTTACCAGGCGCAGGGTCAGTAGCCGCATGAGATACCTGATCACCGGGGCATCCGGCATGCTCGGACGCGACCTTCAGACCGCGCTCGAGGGCCGCCTGGTCACCGCGCTCGGCCGTGCCGACCTCGACGTGACGAATGCCGCGGCGGTGGCGGCTGCAGTCGAGGGCCACGACGTCGTGATCAACTGCGCCGCCTACACGAACGTCGACGAAGCCGAGACGCACGAGGACGCCGCCTATGCGGTCAACGCCGTCGGGCCGGCCAATCTCGCCGCAGCGTGCGCAGATCTCGGTGCGCGGCTCGTGACGATCTCCACCGACTACGTCTTCGACGGCAGCGCAACGACCCCCTACGCCGAAGACCGCCCGCGCGATCCCATCAACGCGTACGGCCGCACCAAGGCCGCCGGCGAGGAGCTCGCACTCGAACGTCATCCCGGAGGTGCCTACGTGGTGCGCACCGCTTGGCTCTACGGCGCCCATGGCCCCAACTTCGCGAAGACGATGCTCGCGCTCGCGGAGTCTCGCGACACGTGGTCGGTCGTCGACGACCAGCTCGGCCAGCCCACCTGGACGGCCGACCTCGCCGCCCAGATCGTCGCCATGCTCGATGCCGACGCTCCGGCGGGCATCTACCACGGCACCAACTCGGGCTCCGCGACGTGGTTCGAGTTCGCCCGCGCGGTGCTCGACGAGTCCGGTGTCGACCCCGAGCGGATCACGCCCACCGATAGCTCCGCCTTCGTGCGCCCGGCGCCGCGCCCGGCGTACTCGGTGCTCGGCCACGACGCGTGGCAGGCAGCCGGACTCTCGCCGATGCGTGACTGGCGTGAGGCGCTGGCCGACGCCACGGCGCGTGGAGTGTTCGCGCGCGACTGATCACCGGCATGACCGACTGATCACACGCAGGTCGGGCCACCGCCCGAGCTCACATCATTCGCGAGTACAGCTCGACTTGCATTCGACGTGACCATCGGCTCTGGAGGGTCGACAGATCGGAGTCGAGGATGCGCGGATCGCGCGACTTCGACTCGAAGTGGTAGAGCCTGGCCCATGGGCTGAACACCGCTGAGCGGCCGGTCGAGCGCACCTTCATGTTGAGGTCGACGTCGTTGTAGTTGCCGGGAAGCTCGAGCGTGAACCCGCCGACCTCGAAGTAGAGATCGCGACTGATGAGCGCGCAGGCGGCCGTGACCCCGGAGACCTCGTGATCGGTGAGCATCGACTTGATCGAGTCGTCGCGGCCGCCCACCCAGCCGAATGCCGCGTGCCCGGCGACGCCGCCCGTGTAGACCTGGCCGGCATGTTGCACGGTGCTGTCCTCGAAGTACAGCTGTGCGCCCACGATGCCGACCCCGCGCTGTTGCGCCAGGCCGAGGAGCGTCTCGATCCAGTCGTCGGTGACGACCTCGACATCGTCGTTGAGCAGGAGGAGGTAGTCGCCGCTGGCGGCCACCGCACCACGGTTCATCTTCGCGCTGAAGTTGAAGGGTGCATCCCAGAGCACGAGTCGCAGCCGATCGCCGCAGAGCTCCTCGAGGCGTGTGACGACCTCGGTCGGCGTCTCGGCGTCGGCGACGACGACGAACTCGAGGTTCTGATAGGTCGACCGTTCCACGATGCCACGGATCGCCTCGACGACCAGCACGCGTTCCTTACCTGCGATCTCCGCCGAACCACCCCTCGTCGGAATCACGATCGAGACCTTGGGATCGTGGGCCGGGCGGTAACGAACGCGACGGATGAACGGCTCGAGCTCTTCGACCGTCGCCTCGACCCCTTCGCGCTCGAGGTGCGCCTCGACGACCCGCCGTTGCGCGTCGGACGTGCCGGCGAAGTCGCTCTGGGTGAGATCTTCGGTCGCGAGCACGCCCGGCAGGAGTGCGACGGTTCGCCCGGCCTGATCGGCTCGCAGCACGAGGTCGAGCACTTGCGCTCGCCGCGCCTCGGGCATGAAGCCTCCGAGACCCAGGATCACATCTCGTCGTGCAACGACGACCGGGCCGAGATAGTCGTTGCTCCTCAGCCTGATCGGCGAGAACAGGGGCCTGAACAGCGGGTGCCCGAGCTCGGTCACGGAGTCCCCGTAGACCACGGACGTGGACGGGAAGCGGTCGAAGAAGCCGACCACATGCTGCAGGAGATTGGGCACGACCTTCCCCCAGCGCACCATGAACAGGAACTCGGCGCCGCTCGCACCGAGGCGGTCGTTCAACGTCCGTGCATCGGCATCGAGGACCTCGACCCCGAGCTCGCGAACCGCGCCGAGCACTTCGGCCGTGTCCTCGTGCGCGATGTGGTCGACGACCACGAAGACGCTGGCCGGGTCGAAGCCCGCGCCGAGCACCTGCTGGGCAGTCCGCGTGACTTCTTCCCCACTGTGTCCGGCCGAGTCGATCCACGCTTCCACTCGCGCCGCCAATGCCGCGTCCGTCACGCTCATCCGAGCACGCGCCGCTTGACGTGCCGCAGCACCCGCACCGGGAGGGTCACCATGCGACCGGCGCGCCACGTGAGCGAGGACTTCAGTCCGACGATGTTCGCCTCGGCGGCGACAGTTTCGCTGGGCGAGAGGCGACTGACCGCCTGGAGCTCCTTGACCTGTTGTTCGAGACCGATGATGCGGTCGGTGAAGGCCAGCCGCTCTTCGGCGAGCAACGCCTCGGGACTCACGAGGGCGTCGGGCCGTCCATCCGGCCATCGCTTGCTCGGTGCGTCACTCACGTGGATCTCGTCCTCTCGTCGGCGGTCCTAAACTAGCCTAATGCCCTCGACGAGACCGCCCCGTGAGAGCTCGCCCGACTCCGCGGCGGCAGTACGTGTGATCGCCGTGGTACCGACGTACCACCCTGATGCGAGCGTCGTGCAACGCCTCCTGGCACTCGCGGATCAGGTTGATCAGGTCGTCGTCGTCGACGACGGCTCTGGCCCGTCAGCCGATGAGCATCTCGAACGCGTCGCAGCCGAGGGCATCGTCGTCGAGCGACTCGAACGCAACTCCGGCATCGCAGCGGCACTCAACACCGGGGTCCGACGCGCTCTCGCCGACGGCGCCGACTACGTGGTGAACGTCGATCAAGACACCGATCTCCCTCCCGGCTATGTCGCCACGGCACTCTCGCTCTTCGCGAAGAGCAACGCCGTCACCCGTCTCGGCATCGTCTGCGTCGATGCGGTGAATGGCGCTCCCGCGCTGCCGACCTGGGTGTCGCCCGAAGGTTTCGGGCTCGTGCCCGAAGCGATCCAGACCGGGTTCGTCATCAGCCGGGAGTGCCTCGAGACGGCAGGGCTCTTCGACGAACGACTCGTCATCGACTGCGTCGACACCGAGTACTGCCTCCGCGTCCGTGACAGCGGCTTCAGGATCGCCGTCGCGAAGGGCACCGACATCCGCCACTCGATCGGGCGTCGCGCCGAGCTCCGGCCCTTCGGAGTCCCACTCCGTCACGCGAGCGGCGGCATCGCGACCTACCAGTACCACTCGCCGTTCCGCCGCTACTACATCGCGCGCAACAACATCGACCTGATGCTGCGCAACGTGCGCAAGCGACCGCGCTGGGTGCTCACCGTTCTGAAGCGCGAGATGGGCGGGATGATCATCTCGATGGTGAGCGGACCGCAGCGGATCGCACAGGTGCTCGCGATCGGCACCGGAACACTGCATGGCCTGGCCCGCCGTCGCGGGATGATCCCCGACTGGCTCAGGCGCCTGGTGACGTGACGCCGCGCTGCTGACGCCGCTCCCACGAGCGGCGTGCGATCACGACCTCGTCACCCGGGTCCGCCCGCCCGCCGTGGTACAGGCCGTTCCAGCGGGCGAGATGGTAGGCGGGATTCACCGCGAGCCATCTCATCCGTTCGCGGAACGAGTAGTCGCCATCGCGCGCGATCCGAGCCGTGTCGATCAGCGCGCCCTTGACCGCTCGCAGCAGCGAGCCGACGCGCGAGTACCGGGGCGGCGCCTGGCCGACGCGACGGAGGCCGAGCGTCTCGTCGAACATGCGCGCCGCGTACTCTCGCACCCCCATGTCGTTCGAGTGCCACACCGCGCCCAGTGGCGCGTACGCCTTGCGGTAGCCGGCCTCGAGCACGTCACGCGCGAATGCGTAGTCCTCGGAGTAGGGCACGTCTCGCAGCGGGATGGTGTCGAGGAGGAAGGCTCGGTGGGCCGCGGAGTTCACGTCGGAGTAGAACGCGAGCTCGTCGAGGTCCGGGCCCGATCGGCCGGCCGCCTCGACGATCGTCGGTGCGTCGAGCGGGCCCTGTGCCGAGAACACGCGGTGGATATCGTACTTCTGCAGGGGGAACGCATGCGGCCGAGGGACTTGGCGTCCGACGACGGCCTCGACCCCTACCTCGTCGAGCGGCGCGATCAGATGCGTGAGCCAGTCGGATGCCGCGGGCGTCGCGTCGTGCGTGAGAAAGACGACGATCCGACCGCGCGCGAGCCGCGCGCCAAGGTTGCGGGTACGTCCGTGCCCGAACTCCTCGTTGGGGATCCGGTGCAGCTGCACCTCGGATCGGGCCCCCACGATCTCGAGCGTGCCATCCGTCGAACCCGAGTCGATGACGAGCGTCTCGATGCTGCCGTCGAAGTCCTGCGCAGCGATCGCATCGAGCACGTCTGCGAGGTATCGCTCGCCGTTCAAGGTCGGGATGACGACCGTGACGTCGACGGATGCCGCCGGCTGCTCGGCGTGCGCAGCGTTCGCGTTGCCGTCGCTCACAGCGCCGATTGCATCGCGCGATCGAACGAGCCGACGAACTGCGCCCCTGGATCCGTCCAATCGGTGTCGGCCACGGCTCGCGCGATCATCGCCGCATGCGAAGCCTGATCCGGCCGATCGAGCACCGCGAGCAGTCGATCAGCGAGGGCGCTTGGTGCCATCGGCGTGAACTCGACGTGCGGGCTGTCGAGCACGCCTCGCGTGTTGGGCGCGTCGTTGACGACCGGCACGACGCCGGCACCCATCACCTCGATCGGCAGCAGTGACATGTTCGTGAGCGAGAGGATGAGCCCCGCGGCGCAACGGTTGTAGATGGCATTGAGCTCCGCGATGTCGACGGCCGAATGATTCACGTAGGGGAACGGCACGTCGAATCCCGACATGTCCCACCCGACGAGGTTGATGGTGACATCCGGGCGACGGCGATGCAACTCGCGGAGCGCGAGGAGGCCGAACTCGGTCGCTCGACGCGGCGTCGGCGGTCGGGCGTAGAAGAGCACCTCATTGCGCGGCGCGGTGTTCACATAGCTGTACCGGCTTCGATCCACCGCGTAGTCGTAGGGGTCGACCGACATGCCGTAGTCGGCGGTGAGCTTCCCGGCGAGCCAGCGACCAGCCGAGAATCCGTGGAATCCGAGCCGGTAGCTGTTCTCGGCCGCCGCGTAATCGCTCCCGGAGGCGAAGAACGCCGGCTCGAAGTCCTGCGTGAAGTAGAACCGTTTCGCGGTGCCCCCGTGGCGGTGGGCGGCGTAGGTCGTCTCCCAGTCGCACGCGATCACGGCGTCGAAGTCGCCGGGCAGGCCGACGGCGGGGTCGTAGATGCGGAATTCGCCCCGGATGTCGGGATACGCGCTGGTCTCGGCCATCATCCGCTTGACCCCGTCGACGCTCACCACCGGGTATTTCGCGGGTGAATACAGGAAGACCGTCGTGGGATTGCCGGCCTGCTCGAGGAAGCTCATGAATCGGAACGCATTCTGGTGCCCGCCGCTCGTTCGCCCCGGCGGTGTGATGAGCCATGCCACACGGTAGCCGGCTGGCGGACGCGGCACCTCCTGCGCGTTGAAGGACACGGGTCGCGACCAGTCGACCGCGGCGAGATCGTCGGCGTGGACGGTCGAGAGCGGGACGACACGGAAGGCGCTCATCCGACCGACGAGCCATTTCGCCCCTCGCCAGGCGGTGGATCTCACGCCACCGTCCCTCAGCGTCGACATCACCTTCGTGGCTCGCCCGATCACGAGACCTCCCTCTTCGGTCGCCATTCGCGTACCGCTTTGATCACTCGGTCGACCTGCGCTTCCGTCATCCCCACCCAGAGTGGCAGCCGAACGAGGCGACGGGAGAATCGCTCACTCTGCTCGAGCGTCCGCAGCGCACGCCCGTATCGTCGTCCGGCAATGCTCGTGTCGAGTGGCACGTAGTGGAACGTGGCCACGATCCCATGCGTGCGGAGGCTCGCGATCAGGTCGGTTTGATCGTCCGCGCCCGGCATCAGCAGGTAGAAGAGATGTGCGGCGTGAGTTCCGCCGGGAGGGTTCATCAGCCTGATCCCGACGTGAGCGGCCCACTCGGCGAGCTCGGCGGCGTACCGGTTCCAGATCGCGTGCCGTGCGAACTGGATCTCATCGAACACGGCGAGCTGGGCGTCGAGGACCGCGGCGTTCAGCTCGCTCGGCAGGTAGCTCGAGCCCCAGTCGACCCAGCTGTACTTGTCGACCATGCCCCTCAGGAATTGGGCGCGGTTGGTGCCCTTCTCCCGCATGATCTCTGCACGCTGGAGGTAACGGTCGTCATTGATGACGAGTGCGCCGCCCTCGCCGGAATGCACGTTCTTCGTGTCGTGGAAGCTCTGCACCCCGAGATCGCCGATCCGGCCGAGCACGCCGAGTTCAGTTCGCACGCCGAGACCGTGGGCGTTGTCCTCGATGACGGCGATGTCACGACCCGCGGTGATCGTCGCGATGGCGGCCATGTCCACGGGAGTCCCGCCGTAGTGCATCACCGAGATCGCGCGGGTGCGGGCGGTCACCGCCTCGGCGGCCTGTTCGGGGTCGATGTTGCCGGTCGCAGGGTCGATGTCGACGAACACGATGCGCGCACCGGTCATCGCGACGGCGGTCGCGGCCGACGAGAACGTGAAGCTCGGCAACACCACCTCGTCGCCCGGCGCGAGGTCGAGCAGCCGGCTTGCCATCTCCAGCGCGTGGGTGCCCGACGTCGTCAGGAACACTCCGCCGCCGCCGAGGATGACCTTGAGCTTCTCGGTTGCCGCGCGAGTGAACGGGCCGTCGCCGTGCGCGTGATCGGAGCTGAGAACGGACCCGAGCCGCTCGAGCGACCCCGGCGCGAGGAACGGGCGCGAGAACGGTATGGTCTCGGCCTGCAGGAACATCACTTCTCCGTCGAAACGTCACCGGCCCCCACGGCAGGCGTTCTCTGCGCAGACTATCCCAGTTCGAGCGCCGAACCCGGCAACGCCGCCGCCCCCTTCCGGGGGACACCCGCGCCGTTGTCGTGGAGCGAACCCGGCTAGGGTTGGCTGGGGGACCCGATGCCCGTCAGACCGCGAAAGGAAGCAGTGTGGCGACCACCACCCTCCGCGTCATCCTCGACCAGATCGTCGCCCCGGTTCCGGGCGCCCTTGGGCGGTACACGCTCGACCTGGGCCGAGCGCTCGTCGAGGCGGCACCCCGGAACTGCGCAGTCGAGGGCATCGTCTCGTCTTCGCCGCCCGACGACTACGACCGCGTGCTGCGCGAGGTACCCGGCCTCGCCGGCCTCTACAAGACCACCCTTGCGCGGCGTGAACTCGCGGGAGCCTGGCAGCTCGGCCTCACGACGTCGCCCGGTGGCGGCATGATCCACGGAATGAGCCTCTTCGCTCCGCTGCGCAAGCACGACCGGGGCGCCCACGGCAACCAGGTGGTGGTCACGGTGCACGACGTGCTCGCATGGACCAATCCCGAAGCCCTGAGCTCGGCATCGGTCGCCTGGCAGAAGGGCACGTTGAAACGCGCGCACAAGCATGCCGATGCGATCGTCGTGCCGACGCACGCGCTCGCGGAGCGACTCGGCATGATCGCCGACTTCGGCGACCGCGTGCGGGTGATCGGCACGGCCCCGCGCTCGGGCCTCACGATCGGGCCCGACGCCGACGAGCGCGCGGCACGCCTCGGGCTGCCGCGCGAGTACCTCGCCGTGCCGGGCACCCTCGAGCCCCGCAAGGGCGTCGTCGACGTGCTCGCCGCGCTCGGGCGATCCGGGGTGCCGGAGGTGCCGGTGGTGGTCATCGGCCCCGAGAACTGGGGCGACCAGCACCTGGCCACCGTCGCCGAGGAGTACGGCGTCGATCCCGCCCGTATCCACCATCTCGACGATCTCGAGCCGGCCGACCTCGCCGTGGTGATCGGCCGGTCCCTCGCGTTCGTCGCCCCCAGCCACGACGAGGGCTCCGGCACCTCGCTCATCGAGGCGTTCAGCCTCGGCGTTCCGGTCATCCACTCGGATGCCGCCGCGTTCCTCGAGGTCTCGGCGGGCGCCGGCCTCGCCGTGCCGGTCGGCGTCGGCGACGGCTACACCGACCGGCTCGCCGCCGCGATCACCTCGGTCATCGGCGACCGATCGTTCGCCGACCGGCTGGCGATCTCGGGCAGTGATCGGAGCCGGGCCTTCAGCTGGCGGGACTCCGCCGAACGGGTCTGGCAGTTGCACGCCGACCTCTGAGCCGTCCGCGCACACGTCGACCGGCAGGTACGCGCGGGTGATACCCGACCGCGCCGTGGGCGGCTACTTCTCGGTCGGCTCTTCCGTCGGCGGGTAGACCGCCTGCTGCACGAGCTGACGGGCGTAGTCGTAGTCGGGATCCTCCGGGTCGATCCCGTTGTCGGGCACGAGCTCGACGTCGGTGACCGGCAGCCCCTTCGTCTTCGACGCGAGATCGACGAAGTATCCGAGCATCGACTGCGGGACGTCGGTCTTGACGACCTGGGATCCGGCCGCGGCGATCTCCTGGAACTTCGAGAGCACGTTCGCGGGGTTGAACTGGGCGAGCACCGCCTCCTGGATCTGGCGCTGCCGCGCCATCCGGTCGTAGTCGCTCGTGCCGTGGCGCGAGCGGGCGTACCAGAGCGCGTGGTAGCCGTCGAGGTGCTGCTCCCCGGCGGGGATCCACTCGGCGACGGTCGTGAACGTCTCGTCGGCGTGGATCGGCACATCCTCGGGCACCGTCACCGTGACGCCGCCGAGTGCGTCGATGAGTTCGAGGAAACCCTGCATGTCGATGAGCACGTAGTACTGGATCTGCAGGCCCGTGATCGCCTCGGCAGCGTCGCGCATCGCCTCGATGCCGGGTTCGCTGCCTTCGTTGACGGCGTTCGGATACATCTCGGGGCTCATGAGCTCGACCTCGGTGTAGATCGAGTTCAGCATGCAGACATCGACCTCGCAGCCGTCGATCGAGCCGTAGCCCTCGGGGTACACGGCGGCGAGGGGCGAGTCCTCGTTGAAGGGCACGTCCTCCATGTTGCGCGGCAGCCCGATGGTGACTGCCTGTCCGGTCTCGGCATCGACGCTCACGACCGTGATGCTGTCGGGCCGAAGGCCGTCGCGGTCGGGACCGGCGTCTCCGCCGAGCAGGAGGAAGTTGTACTTGCCGTCGATCGGCGGCTCGGTCGGGCCGGCCACGAAGACCGAGGACAGGAAGCCGCTCGCGGTGGTGGCGACATACGCACCGTACGCGGCCGTGCCGGAGAGGCCGATCATGACGAGCGTCGTGAATCCGGCGAGCCAGGCACGGGCTGAGGGCGCCGTCTTCACGAGGCGCACGAGGCGCAGCGTGTCGAGTGTCAGGATGACCCACAGCACCGCGTAGAACGCGAGCACGAGCGCGACGACCCACAGTGTGATGGTCGTCGAGAAGACCGTGTAGAGCACGGCGGGCCAGAGCAGCCACACGACGAGTGCCGCGATCCCGAGCAGCCAGAGCGTGATGGTGGCGCCGAGCCCGAACCGGCCGAGCTTGCGGTCGCCCGCGAGCACCTGCGAGGAGCCCGGAATGAGGAGATTGAGCACGACGAGCCACCACGCGCGCCGGGTCATGACCGTGCGCGAGGCGAGGTCGGGAAAGCGAATGGGGCTTGCGGCGAGACTCATCGGGTGGACTTGAGCCGTTCGTTCTTCTCCTCGACCAGGGCGGCGAGGGCGGTGGCGTAGTCGGCGAGCGCGGTGCCGAGCGCTTCATCCGACGTCGCGAGGATCTTCACGGCGAGCAGGCCCGCGTTCTTCGCGCCGCCGATCGAGACGGTCGCGACCGGAACGCCGGCGGGCATCTGCACGATCGAGAGCAACGAGTCGAGTCCGTCGAGGCGGCCGAGCGGCACCGGCACGCCCACGACGGGGAGTGTGGTGACCGAGGCGAGCATGCCGGGTAGGTGGGCCGCTCCCCCGGCGCCCGCGATGATCACCTTGAGCCCGCGCCCGGCGGCCTGCTTGCCGTAGGCGATCATCTTCTCGGGAGTGCGGTGCGCGGAGACGACCTCGACCTCGTGGGCGACGCCGAATTCGTCGAGGAGCTCGGATGCCTCGCGCATCACGTTCCAGTCGGAGTCGGATCCCATCACGACGCCGACGAGCGGGGTGGTGTTGCCTGCAGTCACCCGACGATCCTAAAGCCGCGGACTGTGAGATGGCCGCAGGGCGCGCAGCGCGATCAGTCCTGGAACACGGCGGCCGCCGCGCGGGCCTCGTAGACGGCGTCGTCGAGGTTGGATCCGATCGCGGTCACGTGGCCGACCTTGCGGCCGGGCCTCGGCGCCTTGCCGTAGTTGTGGATCTTCACGGTCGGGTGGCCCTCGAACGCCTCGGCGTAGCGATCGGCGAGCGTGCCCTCGACTGGGCCACCGAGCACGTTGACCATCACGGCCCATTCCTCGTGGCATCCGGTGCCGCCGAGCGGCAGGTCGAGCACCGCTCGCAGGTGCTGCTCGAACTGGCTCGTGGTGGAGCCGTCCATCGACCAGTGCCCGCTGTTGTGCGGGCGCATCGCGAGTTCGTTGACGAGCACGCGGTCGTCGGTCGTCTCGAAGAGCTCGACGGCGAGCACGCCCGTGACGCCGAGCCCCTCGGCGATCGAGATCGCGACGTCGGCCGCGACATCCGCGAGCCTTCCGGCAGATCGCGGAGCCGGAGCGATGACCTCGCTGCAGACGCCGCCGACCTGCACCGTCTCGACGAGGGGCCACGCGGCGACCTCGCCGCTCGGGCGGCGGGCGACGAGCTGGGCGAGCTCCCGGCGGAACTCGACGAGCTCCTCGACGAGGAGCGCGCCGGCGTTCCCGTCTTCGGCGATCGTCGCGAACCACTCGGCCACCTCGGCGGCGCTGTGCACGACGCGCACGCCCTTGCCGTCGTAGCCGCCCCTCGGCGTCTTCACGACGGCAGCCCCGCCGTGATCGGCGATGAACGCGTCGAGCTCGGCCGGCGTCTCGATGCGCGCCCAGTCGGGCACGGGCAGGCCGAGCTGCGACAGCCCCTCGCGCATGAGCAGCTTGTCTTGCGCGTAGCGCAGCGCATCTGGACCCGGGTGCACGGGCACGCCGGCGTCGACGAGGGCGTGCAGCACGTCTTGCGGCACGTGCTCGTGGTCGAAGGTGACGACGTCGACCTCGCGCGCGAAGGCGAGCACGGTCTCGGTGTCGGTGTAGTCGCCGACCCGCTCGGCGGCGATCGCCGCCGACATGCCCTCGGCCTCGGCGAGCACGCGCAGCTCGACGCCCAGTTCGATCGCCGCGGGGATCATCATCCTCGCCAGTTGGCCGCCGCCGATCACTCCGACTCGCACTCCGTGCACTCCATTCGCCGCCGCCGTAGGCCCCCGAAGGGGGCCTCGTCCAGTCTAGGCGGAGCCTCGCGGCATAGGATGTGGCGGTGTCCATCCAGGTCGTGAGCGTCGTCGAGCGGCTCTGGCACGGCCTCCTCGCCTACGCCGTGAAATTCGGCGTCGTCGGCCTCATCGGTCTCGTCATCGACGTGACCCTCTTCAACCTCCTGAGGGTCGGCGTCTTCGGCGACGACCACTGGGCGCAATCGGCGATCGGCGCGAAGACGATCTCGACGAGCGTCGCCATCGTCTTCAACTGGCTCGGCAACCGCTACTGGACGTTCCGGAAGCACCGCCGCCGCAACTACGTGCGCGAGTTCGCCGAGTACCTCGTCGTCTCGCTCGGCGGCATGGCGATCGCCCTCATCTGCCTCTGGGTGAGCCACCACGTGTTCGGCTTCACGAGCCTCGTCGCCGACAACGTCGCAACGAATGTCGTCGGGCTCGCGCTCGGCACGGCGTTCCGGTTCCTGCTGTACCGCTACTGGGTCTACGCGCATCACCGCGCCGACGGGCTCTCCAACCTCGATCGCGTCGAGGAGGCCCAGCGCACCCTGTTCGAGGAGCCCGCGACGAGCGCTATCGAGGCGCCCGCCGCGCCCCGCGAGCGCCCGTAGCCCCGCGAGTCGCTACTCCGCGTCGTCAGGGGTCGGCTGGAACCACGGCGGGTACACCGCGACGCGCGTGCGCAGGCCGGCCGCGGCGAGCGCGGATCGCACGCGATCGCGCACCGGGTCGTTCGCCACCGCGATGAGTGCGACGTTGTCGAGCGGCAGGCACTCGCGCACGAGCAGCTCGGCCGTGTGCAGGCGCGCGCCCTCGTCGTCGCGGTGCAGGCGCTGCAGTGCCCGCTGGGTCTCGGGCCACGCGGATGCCTCGAGCGTGCCGCCGGCCGCGGCATCCGCGTCGGTCACGACGATGGCGCCGGGCAGCTCGGCGTCTCCGATCGCCCCTGCGACGGAGCTCACGAGGATCACGAAGTCGGCGGGAGCGCGGTTCGTCGTCTCTTCGGCCAGTCGCGGGTCGGGCGTCGCCGTGCGCACGGCGTTCCAGACGTGGGCGTCGGTCGTGAGCAGGAACGGCACGTAGTCGGCGACGACGGCGTCGGTGCCGTCGATCGTCGCCGTACGGCGGAACTCACGGGCATCGGGAGCCGAGACGTCGACGACCGGCTTCGCGCCCGCGGCATCCGCGAGCAGGGCCCCCGCGTCGAGGATGGGAGCGAGGTTGTCGAAGTGCGTGACGTGGTAGATGCGCAGCGCCTTCGCGTCGATCTGCGGTGCGTCGGCGAGGAGCGTGGGCCGCGAGGCGCCGGGCACGCGGGCCGGTGGACGGCGCGGTCTCGTTCCCGTGGTGCGCCCGCTCCGCGGCAGCGGCGCCGCCTTCGGGGCCGGCTCGAACTCCGGCGGGGGGAAGCAGATGGCGCACAGGCCGTCGTCGAAACCGTGGATGCATTCGTCGGCCAAGTGGAACCCTTCATCGTGCGGCTCGCGCTCGGGGGGCGCGCGAGACCACCTATCTACGTTACGTCCTCCGGAGACCTCGTGGGGCACTTCGGCGAATCGAGCTCAGCGCCCGCCCCACGCGACGGTGTCGCCGTCGATGATCGACTGGTCGGCGCGACGGCGATCGCCGATGATCGTGTGCGCGTCCTCCATGAGCTCCTGGAGCGCCGCCTGCACGACCTGTGGCCGCGGCACGTCCTTCAGCACTACCGGGCGGTCGTGCCCGGTGTTGATGCGCACGTCGCCCGACCCGAACGCGCTCTGCGCCCAGGTGCGGCGCACGCTCACGTCGTAGCCGCGGCTGTGCAGCAGCTCCTGCCGCACGCGCACGAAGACGCCGCTGCGCAGGATGATGCGTCTCGTCGTGATGGTGGTGCGCCGGGTGAGCCAGACGAGGAACGGCAGGAACGAGAAGGAGGCCACGGCCACGGCCGCGATTCCCGCGATGGCGAGTTGCTGCCAGGGCTCCCGCAGGGCGGCCGCGGCGTAGGTCGCAACGCCCGTGATGGCGATGAAGAGCACCGTCGGCAGGATCAGGATCCGCCCGTGCCGTCGCAGCCGCGCGACGACACGCTCGACCGGCTGTGCCGGCGGCGCGGCCGGGTCGTGGCGCGCGGCGGGGCTCATATGCCCATTAATACCGCAGGTGCGTCACGTCGCCGGCGGCGACAGACTGCGGCTCGCCATTCTCCCGGTCGCGCACCACGAGCCGGCCGTCGCGGTCGATCCGTTCGGCGACGCCGATGAGCTCGCGGTCGCCCGGGAGCTCCACTCGCACCTCGGAGCCGATCGTGCCGCAGAGCGAGCTCACGCGATCGGCGATGCCGCTCGCCGCGGCATCCGCCCCATGCTCGACGAAGGCCCGGAACAGCGCGAGGAATCCGCTGAGGTAGTCGGCGAGCACCACGTCGGCGTCGGGCTGCGTGCCGGTGACGAGCAGGAGCGACGTCGAGGTGAGGGTGGGCAGGTCATGTTCGTCGAGCGTGAGGTTGAGCCCGGCGCCGACGACGACCGCGCCGGACTCGGGCAGCAGCTCGGAGAGGATGCCGCACACCTTGAAGCCCGAGATGAGCACGTCGTTCGGCCACTTGAGCTCGACCACGACCCCGCCGGTGCCGTCGGCATCGAGCGCTTCATCGGCGCCTGTCGGCGAAGCGGATGCCGCGTCGGCGGCCCTGTCGCCCGAGGAGGCCACCGATCGCCCGGCCTCGACGGCCCGTTGCACGGCCTCGGTCATCGCAGCTCCCGCGATGAGCGGGATCCAGCCGTAGCCGTCGGGCGGGAACGGCGCACCGCCCGGCAGCTCGGGCCGCAGCAGCACCGAGATCGCGAGTGTCTTCCCCGTGGGGGCGAGCCACGTGCGGCCGAGGCGCCCACGGCCGCGGGTCTGGTTGTCGGTGACGATGACGGCGCCGGTCGGCCAGGCCGCGGCATCCGGCCCCGTGGCAGCGATGCGCAGCTCGTCGTTCGTCGATCCGGCTTCGGCGAGGAACTCGAAGCGCGGCACCGCCTTTCGGCTCCGCTCCCAATCCATCGGCACCTCCGGTTGCTCGTGTCGAGTTCAGGCTAGTGTCCGAACCGGCGCCGGGCATGGCGATAGCCACGAGCGCTGTCAGGAGATTTGTAGGGTTCCGTCAAGTAATGCGGCCGGATGGGCGCCGGTAGAGTGAACGGCGTGACCGAAGCGACTGACGGCCCCGACCTCTCCACGACTGCGGGCAAGCTCGCCGACCTCAAACTCCGCTACCACGAAGCTGTGACGGCGAGCGGTGAGGCGGCCATCGAGAAGCAGCACGCCAAGGGCAAGATGACCGCCCGCGAGCGCATCGCCGAACTCCTCGACCCGGGCTCGTTCGTCGAGCTCGACGAGTTCGTGCGGCACCGCACGCACGCGTTCGGCATGGAGGCGAAGCGGCCGTACGGCGATGCGGTCGTCACCGGCACGGGAACGATCCACGGCCGGCAGGTCGCCGTCTACTCGCAGGACTTCACGATCTTCGGCGGCTCGCTCGGCGAGGTCGCCGGCGAGAAGATCATCAAGGTCATGGAGCTCGCGCTGAAAACCGGCGTGCCGATCATCGGCATCCTCGACTCGGGCGGCGCCCGCATCCAGGAGGGCGTCGTGGCGCTCGGCAAGTACGGCGAGATCTTCCGGCGCAACACCGCCGCATCGGGCGTGATCCCGCAGATCTCGATCGTGTGCGGTCCGGCCGCCGGCGGCGCTGTCTACTCCCCCGCCCTCACCGACTTCGTGATCATGGTCGACAAGACGAGCCAGATGTTCGTCACCGGCCCCGACGTCATCAAGACGGTGACCGGCGAAGACGTCGGCATGGAGGAACTCGGCGGCGCGCTCACGCACAACACCGTCTCGGGGGTCGCGCACTACCTCGCGAGCGACGAGTCCGACGCGCTCGACTACGCACGCACCCTCATCTCGTTCCTGCCCGACAACAACATGTCGGATGCACCGGTGTATGACGCCGAGGCAGAGCTCGAGATCACCGACGACGACCGGCGCCTGAACTCCGTCATCCCCGACTCGCCGAACCAGCCCTACGACATGCATGCGGTCATCGAGGGCATCGTCGACCATGGCGACTTCCTCGAGGTGCAGCCGCTCTTCGCGCCGAACATCGTGATCGGCTTCGCGCGTGTCGAGGGCCGGTCGGTCGGCATCATCGCCAACCAGCCGAGCCAGATGGCCGGTACCCTGAACATCGCCGCGGGCGAGAAGGCCTCTCGCTTCGTGCGCTTCTGCGATGCGTTCTCCATTCCCATCCTCACCCTCGTCGACGTGCCGGGCTACCTCCCCGGCACCGACCAGGAGTGGACCGGCGTCATCCGCCGCGGCGCCAAGCTCCTCTACGCGTATGCCGAGGCGACGGTGCCGCTCGTCACCGTCATCACCCGCAAGGCCTACGGCGGCGCCTACATCGTCATGGGCTCCAAGCAGCTCGGCGCCGACATCAACCTCGCCTGGCCGACCGCCGAGATCGCGGTCATGGGCGGCCAGGGAGCGGTCAACATCCTCTACCGCCCCGAGATCAGGCGCGCCGAGGAGGCCGGCGAAGACGTCGCCGCGGTGCGCACGAAGCTCGCCAACGAATACACGTACAACGTGGCCAGCCCGTTCCTCGCAGCCGAGCGCGGCGAGCTCGACGGCGTCATCGAGCCGGCAGCCACTCGCGTCTCGGTGGTCAAGGCGCTCCGCGCGCTCCGCACCAAGCGGGCGAGCCTCCCGCCGAAGAAGCACGGGAACATCCCGCTCTAGGGGGCACCAATGACCGACATCACCCCCCACTCCGACGCCGACTCGGCGACCGACATCCGCTTCGTGACGCCCAACGTGAGCGCCGAAGAGGCTGCCGCGGTCACCGCGGTGCTGCTCGCGGCGATCGACGAGGGAGAGGCCGAGGCATCCGTGCCCGAGCCGGTTCGTGACCACTGGGTTCGCAGCGGCGGCGCGCTTCGGACTCCGTTCCAGACGGGGCCCGGTCGCTGGGAGCGCTCGGGGCGATGATTCCGGTCTTGTCCCCCAATCGACGGTCACCGATGGGCGCCAGCCCGCGAATTCGTCGGAGTTGGTGCACCCCGTCGCCTGAGGGGGACACCGGCTGTCCCCCGAAATGACGACTTTGCAGACGCAGGGCCGTGTACCACGATAGGTATCGCAGGCTCCTCAGGAGTCGCCACGGACATCGGTCGGGTAACCGATGACCGTTGGGGGCGAGTCAGGGCGATATTCGGGTTGTCGCCGTGTCTCGGGCTTGATGGGGGGCCGATCTCAGATCGGCCCCCCACTCTCTTGTCCGGCGTCGATCGGCGTGCCGGATGTTGTGCCCCGCCGTCACAGGGCGCGGGGAATCTCCAGCCACAGCTCGACTTCGAGGTCGTCGGTGTCGACTCCGGATGACTCGACACCCGAGTCGCGCAGGCCCACCACGGTGACCGCCACGGGCGAGCCCTCCGCGGCGGTACGCGCGATGATGCGATCGGCGTTCGAGCCGGCCACTGCCTCGGCGAGCCGGGAGAGCACCCGATCGCGCGCCGCCTCGTCGAGATCATCGATGCCGCCCTCGTCGAGCAGGTTGACGGTGATGCCGCGCTCTCGAGCGCGTTGCACCTCGACACGCACGACGTCGGTGAGGAGCATCCGGCCGCGGATCTCATCGCGGATCGCCGCCTCGAGCATGCGGCACTCGCGACGCTGCGCCTCGGTGAGCGCGCCATTGCGATCGGCGATGCGGCGGAGCATCGGCGCGGCGATCCGGTTGGTCTGCGCGAGGCGCATCCGGCCCTCGAAGAGGTGGGCGTCCTGCGCGGCCTGCCAGGCCGCCGCCTCACGCTCGGCCTGCGCGTACCGCCGGGTCTCCCTGGCGGCGTTCGTGAGAGCCGTCGTCAGCATGTGCGCGATGGCGACCCACACGATGCTGCCGATGACACCCAGTCCGCCGAGCGAGAGCGGGCCGGCCCACACCACGCTCTGCACTGCGAGCGCGACGACCCCGATCCATGCGAAGGTCAGCTGGCGCCGCGCAGCGGCGATGGTCATGAGCGTGCCCACGGCGGCGACGTACCACGTGGCGTAGCCGTTCTCGGCCTCGGGGTCGAGTTGGCTGGTCACGAGGAGCGGCAACACGATGCAGACGGCGAGGTCGAAGGCAGCGAGCCAGTCGGGCATCCGCAGGCGCTGGGCCGGCCAGAGGCTCAGCACGGTCGCGATCGAGTAGAGCAGCAGCGCCGCCACCGTCGGCCACGGCGAATTGGGGATGTCGAGCGAGTAGGCGCCGAGCACCACGTGGTACGTCGAGAACATGGCCCCCAGCACGAGGAGCAGCCAGCGGGGAACGGAGATCATGCGCCGTCTCCCTCCACACCCGCGGGCCACGCGACGGTCACGGTCGTGCCGTGCCCGACGCGGGACGCGATCTCGGCCGTGCCGCCGGCGTTCGCCATGCGCTCCTCGATGGAGATGCGAAGTCCGAGCCGTTCGCCAGGCACCTGGGCGAGATCGAAGCCGCTCCCGTTGTCGGAGATCTCGATGACGCATCCCCCCGCCCGGACGCCGCGGATGCGCACCTCCCGACGGGTCGAGCGCCCCGGTTCGTCGGCGTGCTGGAGGCTGTTGACCATGGCCTGCACCGAGGCGGTATAGAGGGCCTCGACGGCCTCGACCGGAAGCTCGACGCCGCCGGTGTTCACGACCCGCACGATGAACGGCGTCGAGAACGTCGTGAGCGCCGCGCGAAGGCGTCGCACCAGGACCGGCAGCCCGATCCGGTCGAGCACCCGCGGCCCGGTCTCCGCCGCCTCGTCGAGGCGTTGCACGGCGTCGCGGGCCATTCGCGCGGCGAGCGCCTGCTCCTGGCTGGACCCCGCCGCCGCCGCGGAGAGCAGCGTCGTGAGCACGCTGTCGTGCACGAGCGCGTCGATCTTCACCCGCTCGCTCTCCGTCGCGTGCTGGCGGGCAGCGAGGTCGTAACGCTGCAGCGCCGCCTCCTGCGCCGAGTCGACAGCCTCGGCGGCCTGGCGGAGCATCGTGACGATGATGAGAACCACGACACCGAGGATCACGGCGTACATCGCATCGAGCACTGCGAGCAGCGGGCCCGCCTCACCGCCGGCCGGCAGGAGGCGGATGCCGCCGTAGATCGCCGGCACGACGACCGTGTACGCCGTGGCCCACACCGCCGGGACGGCGACGACGGCCGCGGTCGTGGCCACGGTGCACACGTAGTAGAGCCAGGGCGCGCTCTCCTCGATGACTTGGGGATCCGCGACGAGGAACGGCCACGCGATGAGCGCCACCACGTAGAGGCCGGCGAAGGCCAGGCACGCGGTGCGCACCGCGACCTTCGTGACGGTCGCCACGGCGAGCGCCACGATGGCGCCGTAGAGCACGGCCATGAGGGCGGGGCCGGCGCCCTCGACGAGCGCTGACGACTGCGGGATCGCGAGCGGCAGGGTCTGCGCCCCGAAGACGAGGCCGAACAGGCCGAGGGCGCGCGACGAGATCGTCTCGACCTGCGCCCTCGTGACGGCTCTGCGGCGCGGCGCGATGCGCGTCACACGCCCTTCAGCGACGGCCATCCCCGCCATCGATATCGAGACCGGGCAGGATGCCGTCTTCGACCGCGCGACGCAAGAGGTCGACCTTCGTCGGCGCCGGCCGGCCGACCTCGACGTACTTCGCGCGAATCCGGTCGAGGTACTCGCGCGCCGTGGAGTGCGCGATGCCCAGCTGCATGGCGACGAGCTTCAGCGGGAGCCCGGAGGCGTAGAGGTGCAGCACGTCGCGCTCGCGGCGGCCGAGCTGCGCCTTCGCGAAGTCACGGTCTGCCTCGATGGCGCTCGCCCACTCGACGTTGTTCAGCACCTCGCCGCGCGCGACGACCGCGATCGCCGCGATGACCGACGACATGGGCGACGCCTTGGGGATGACGCCGGCCGCACCGGCCGCGAGCGACTCCCGCACGGCGGCGACCCGGTCGGCGATGCTGTGCACGAGCACGCCGCTGCCCGTGGTGAGCACGGCGCGAACGTTCTCGGTGACCGACGAACCGTCGCCGAGCGACAGGTCGAGCACCACGACATCGCAGGCCCTGCCGTCGAGGGCATCGAGCAGTTCGGGCACGTTCGCCGTGTCGGCCACGACGTCGTAGCCCGCGTCATGGCAGGCGGCCCTGAGCCCGAGCCGCACCGCCTCATGATCGTCGACGATCGCGACCGTAGCCGTTTCCCCCGGTGTTCGCCCAACTCCGCCCGTCACGCGGCCCCCTTGTCCATGTGTCACACGATAGCGCCCAGTCGCGCGACCGCCTCGATGTGGTGCGTGTTCGGGAACAGATCGAAGGCGCGCAGCGCCATGAGCTCGTATCCCCGTTCACGGAGCAGTCCGACGTCTCGCGCGAGCGCAACGGGGTCGCACGCGACGTAGACGAGCTGACGGGGTCGCAGCTCAGCCAGCCGGTCGATGACCGCTCGCCCCGCTCCCGACCGCGGCGGGTCGAGCACGATCGTCGCGTCGCGGAGCCGCGCCCGTTCCGCGGCAGACGCCGTTTCGACGAGCTCGTCGAGGTAGCGGTCGACCCGGGCCGTGACCGCACGGGCACCGACCCAGTCGGCGAGGTTCGCGCCGGCGTGCTCGGTCGCGCGCGCGTCCGACTCGACGGTGGTGATCCGCACGGTCTCGCCGAATCGATCGCCGACCGCGGCGGCCAGCAGTCCCACGCCGCCATAGAGGTCGTGGTTGGCCGCCCGAGGGTCGAACAGGTCGCCGTCGATGAGCTCCTGCACCGCGCGAGAAAGGATCGCGGCGGCGCCCGTGTGCACCTGCCAGAATCCGTCGCGGTCGAGACGGAAGGCTCGGTCGCCGACACGTTCTTCGATCGTCGGGCGGGCGCCGCGCGGCATCCGCTCATCGCCGACGACCACGAGGGCGGGGTCGCCCACGCTCGGCGCGATGAGGTCGACGGCCCGCGCGCCGGGGAACCGCTCGCCGAGCGGCGCGAGCGCGGCGAGTGCGGGCACGGCGAGCGGCAGCGACGCTACGGGCACCACGGTGTGGCTGCGAGCCGCGTAGGGGCCGACAGTGCCGTCTGAGGACACGTGCAGTCGCACGCGGGTGCGCCAACCCGTTCCCTCGTCGATCGACGCCTCGGGCGCGAGCGCCGGGTCGACCGGCTCGACCTCGACCGCGGGATCGACGCCGCCCATGCGGGCGAGTGCGTCGCGCAGCACCTCGGCCCTGAGCTCGCGCTGCCGCGGCATCCGGATGTGCCCGAACTCGGCACCGCCGGCACGCGCTTCGGGAGCGCGGTCGACGGATGCCTCCGGCCACACGTGCTCACGCCGATGCTCCGATGCCGTCAGCACCTCCACCGTCTCGGCGCGCCAGTACCGGTCGCGCCCCTGGTCGACGATGCGCGCCAGCACCCGCTCGCCGGGGATCGCATCGGCGACGAACACCACCCGGCCCTCGTGGTGCGCCACGAACACCCCGCCGTGCGCGACGCGTTCGACGTCGAGCTCGATGACGGGTCCGTCGGTCACCGGCGCCTTCGGGGCAGGGCGGGCAGACGTGGGCCGGCGACCGCCGGGACGTCGGGAGCGACGAGACTGAGCCATGCTCCGAGCATTCCACAGCGCGCTGGGGACCGGCAGGATGGGAGCATGCGCTTGTATCTCGCCTCGACGTCTCCCGCCCGGCTCCAGACGCTGCGTTCCGCCGGCGTCGAACCCGTCGCGGTGCCGCCCGGCGTCGACGAGGAGGCGCTCGTCGAAGCTCACGAGGCGGCATCCGGCCCGCTCGAGGCGGCCGAGATGGTGCAACTCCTCGCGAGGGCGAAGGCCGAGGCGCTCGTCGGAGCCGAGCCGGGTGGCGAGCCCATCGACGGGCTCATCCTCGGCGGGGACTCGGCGTTCCTGACGGGCGGTCGAATCCATGGGAAGCCGCACCGTCCCGACATCGCCCGGCAGCGCTGGCATGAGCAGAACGGCGGGCACGGCCAGCTCTGGTCGGGGCACTGGCTCATCGACCACCGCGGCGGCGAGGTCCACGGCGCGGTCGGGCGAGCGGATGTCGCGACGGTGCGCTTCGCCGCACTCGACGACACCGAGATCGACGCGTACGTCGCCACGGGCGAGCCGCTCCTCGTCGCCGGCGCGTTCACCATCGACAGTCTCGGCGGGCCATTCATCCGCTCGGTCGAAGGCGACCCGTCGACCGTCGTGGGGCTCTCGCTCTCGACGCTCCGCGACCTCGTGCGAGAGCTCGGCTACGCGTGGCCAGACCTCTGGAACCGCGGTTGAGGCCGATCGCACCCGCAGTGCCGTGAGGCGGGGCTTGTCGACCCCCGCAAGGGTCGATGCCGTTTGTTGTGGAAGACATCCAAGATGCGCCATCTCCCCGAGCAATAGGCTTGGGCATTATGCCGCGTATCACCAAGGTCCTCATCGCCAACCGTGGCGAGATCGCCGTCCGCGTCATCCGAGCCGCTCGTGACGCCGGCATCGGATCGGTCGCCGTCTATGCCGACCAGGATCGCGACGCGCGGCACTCGAAGCTCGCCGACGAGGCGTATGCCCTCGACGGCACGACGAGCGCCGACACCTACCTCGTCATCGACAAGTTGCTCTCGGTCGCGCGTCGGTCGGGCGCCGACGCCGTTCACCCGGGCTACGGCTTCCTCGCCGAGAACTCCGACTTCGCCCGCGCCGTCATCGACGCCGGCCTCATCTGGATCGGCCCGTCGCCCGAGGCGATCGAGCGCCTCGGCGACAAGGTCTCGGCACGGCACGTCGCCGAGAAGGTGGGCGCGCCCCTCGCACCGGGCACGCTGAACCCGGTGGCGGATGCCTCGGAGGTGCTCGACTTCGTCGACGTGCATGGCCTGCCCGTGGCCATCAAGGCGGCGTTCGGCGGCGGCGGCCGCGGCCTCAAGGTCGCCCGCACTCGCGAAGAGGTGCCCGAGCTCTTCGACTCGGCCACTCGCGAGGCCGTCGCTGCCTTCGGTCGCGGCGAGTGCTTCGTCGAGAAGTACCTCGACAAGCCCCGGCACGTCGAGACCCAGTGCCTCGCCGACGCGCACGGCAACGTCGTCGTCGTCTCCACTCGCGACTGCTCGTTGCAGCGCCGCCACCAGAAACTCGTCGAGGAGGCGCCGGCGCCGTTCCTCACCGAGGAGCAGAACCGCGCCCTCTACGAGTCGTCGAAGGCGATCCTCCGCGAGGTCGGCTACGTCGGCGCCGGCACGTGCGAGTTCCTCATCGGGCAAGACGGCACGGTCTCCTTCCTCGAGGTCAACACGCGGCTGCAGGTCGAGCACCCGGTCTCCGAGGAGGTCACGGGCATCGACCTCGTTCGCGAGCAGTTCCGGCTCGCCGAGGGCGGCACGATCGACTACAGCGACCCGGTCCCCTCTGGGCACTCCATCGAGTTCCGCATCAACGGCGAAGACCCGGGGCGCAACTTCCTCCCCTCGCCCGGGCCTGTGCACATGCTGCGTTTCCCCGGCGGCCCCGGCGTGCGCGTCGACTCCGGCGTGACGACCGGCGACGAGATCTCCGGCGCATTCGACTCGCTGCTCGCCAAGCTCATCGTCACGGGCTCGAGCCGCAAGGACGCGCTCGAGCGCGCCCGCCGCGCCCTCGACGAGTTCGAGGTCGCGGGACTGCCGACCGTGCTGCCCTTCCACCGCGACATCGTGCGCCACCCGGCGTTCGCGCCCGAGGGCGACGAGCCCTTCACGGTGTACACGCGCTGGATCGAGACCGAGTACGACAACCGCATCGAGCCGTGGTCGGGCGAACTGAACGAGTCGACCGGCCCCGCTGCACGCACGAGCGTCGTCGTCGAGGTCGGCGGTCGCCGCATCGAGGTCAGCCTGCCGAAGCGGCTCTCGGGCGGGGCATCCGTCGCTCGATCCGCCGGGCCTGCCCCCCGCCGGCACACCGCCTCGCACGCGGTCGCCACTGCAACGGGCAACGCCGTGAAGGCGCCGATGCAGGCGACCATCGTGAAGGTCGCCGTCGCCGAGGGCGACAAGGTCGTCAAGGGCGATCTCGTGCTCGTGCTCGAGGCGATGAAGATGGAGCAGCCGATCCTCGCCCACAAAGACGGCGTCATCGGCGTCGTGAACGCCGAGGCCGGCGCCACCGTCTCGAGCGGCCACCTGCTGCTCGCGATCAACGACGCCTGACCTGCTTCCAGAATTCAGGAACCACGAGCAGCGCCGTGCGACAGAATTCAGGAACAGCAAGCCCTGCTGCTGGGCAGAATTCAGGAATGAAGCGAGCGTGAGCAACAGGGTCGCGGCGAAAACGCGTCCCGACGCACCGCAGGGTGGATCGGCTCCTGAATTCTGACGACGAAGCGGATGCCGCGGACCCGTCGCCCCCTGAGTTCGGAGAGTGGCAGAGCACTCGGATCGTGAGGGACTCGATCACGCACTCGACCGCGTCACCGCGACTCAGGCGGCAGAGCGCTCGTGAAGGGCACGGATCGCGCCCCTGAGCATCTCCGCGGCCAGTTCGGGATGGTGGATCACGACTCGCGCCGGGATCCGAAGGGTCGGGTAGCCGCGATGCGACTCGGCGCCCGAGCCGGATGCTGCACTCAACACCATTGGCGCTTCCTTCGACGGCAGCACCGCATCGAGCCATCGTTGTGCGTCGCTGAACTGGAGCAGCCCCTCGTGTATGGCCGATTCGAACGTCGCCCGCACATCACGCCTCGAGGCGCAACTCGCGACATCCGCCAGCGCAGTAGGGAGATCGACGCGCCACGCGTTGCCCGTTCTACGTCGCCCGACCGGTACGTCACGCCAGTGGAGCACGACGGGCAGGCGGAATCGATCGGGCATCAGCGCGACCTCCCTCCTCCGAAGCGGTACGTTCGTTCGCAGGCGAGCGGCGTTCGCCGGGAGCGTCACGTGCACGCGGTCGTCGTCGCTCCCCGCCCAGAGTCCGTACGTCTTCGTGGCGCTGAGGCAGCCGAGTCGTCCGCCGAGGCGAACAGCGGCCAGCCGCTCGATGGATGCGTTCGGGAGCGCGTAGTGCCCCTGCCGAACTCGCCGGACGGTGCCGGCGCGTACCGCAGCTGTGAGCTGGTGGCCCGTGAAGCCGCGGCGCAACAGATCTCGCCTCGTCGTGATGCCGCCGAGCTCATCAATGGTGTCGAGGAGACGTCGCACCCCGTGATCGTCTGCTCCTACGGCAATCCCGGAGTGGCTGGAAGCCACATCTGTGCACTACGTCCTGGTGTGCGTGCCTGTTGAGGTGGGCTCACTCGTCAGAATTCAGGAGGGCAGGGCCGCAGGATCCGTCGCCCATGTTCACTACTCAGGAAGGATCGGAGCGGCGGCCCTGCTCAGTCACCGTTTTCGCGCCTCTCTCACGACATCTGGACAGGCAGCTCCTGAATTCTGCAAGGTGGTCCGGTCGCTGGTTCCTGAATTCTGACTGAGGGGTCAGCGCACCACGTGCATCGCGCGCGCGGCGTCGGTGAGCGAACCGCTCAGCGACGGGTACACCGGGAACGCCTCGGCGAACTGGTCGACCGTGAGCCGGTGCTCGACGGCGAGCGCGAGCGGGAAGATCAGCTCGGAGGCCTTCGGGGCGACGATGACGCCGCCGATGATCGCCCCTGAGCCGTTCGACGCGAAGAGCTTCACGAAGCCGTCACGGATGCCCATCATCTTCGCGCGCGGGTTCGACGAGAGCGGCAGCTTGTAGACGACGCCGGGCACCACGCCCTCCTCGATGTCGTTCTGGGTCCAGCCGACGGTGGCGATCTCGGGCTGCGTGAAGATGTTCGAGGTGATGTTGCGCTCCTCGGGCGGGTCGACGATGTCGCCCATCGCGTGAAAGACCGCGGTGCGGCCCTGCATCGACGCCACCGAGGCGAGCGGCAGGAACGTCGTGCAGTCGCCCGCTGCGTAGATGTTCGGGATCGACGTGCGAGCGACGCGGTTCACCCGGATGTGGCCGCTGTCGGAGAGCTGCACGCCAGCCGCCTCGAGCCCGATGTCGGGCGTGTTCGGCACCGACCCCACTGCCATGAGGCAGTGGCTGCCGCGCACCTCGCGACCATCGGAGAGTGTCGCGACGACCCCGTCGCCGTCGCGCACGACGGATGCCGCGCGGGTCTTGTTCAGCACCTTCATGCCGTTGCGCTTGAATACCTTCTCGATCACCGTCGCGGCATCGGCATCCGAACCGGGCAGCACCTGGTCGCGGCTCGAGATGAGCGTGACCTTCGCGCCGAGCGCGCGGTAGGCCGAGGCGAACTCGGCGCCCGTGACACCCGACCCCACGACGATGAGGTGCTCGGGAATCCGCTCGAGATCGTAGAGCTGTGTCCAGGTGAGGATGCGCTCCCCATCGGGAACTGCCGTCGGCAGGATTCGCGGCGTCGCGCCCACCGAGAGCACGAGCGTGTCGGCCTCGATGCGGTCGAAGTCGGTGCCGCCCTTCGCCGTCGAGACGATGATCGCGTTCGTGCCGTCGAGCCGCCCCTCGCCCTGCACGAGGCGGACTCCCGCCTCGATGAGGTTCGAGCGCATGTCCTCGGACTGCTGCGCGGCGAGCCCGAGCAGGCGCTTGTTGACGGCCGCGAGGTTGATGGCGACCTCGGGTCGCACTGGCTTGTCGGCGGTGCCCTTTGCGTAGAACTGCACGCCGAGGTCGCCCGCCTCCTTCACCGCGTTCGAGGCCTCGGCGGTCGCGATGAGCGACTTCGAGGGCACGACGTCGGTGAGCACCGCAGAGCCGCCGACGCCCGCCCGCTCGACCAGGGTGACCTCCGCGCCGAGCTGGGCGGCCGCGAGGGCCGCCTCGTATCCGCCGGGTCCGCCACCGAGGACGGCGATTCGTTGTGTGCGCTCGAACTCGTAGGCCATGGTCACATTCTGTCGTAGGGCGCGAAGCGCCAGCAAAACGAGCAGCGCCCCGCTGCGGCATCCGTGCCTCATTAGAGTGGTGGGATGCACGATGCCAACCCGCTTGACGACCCGACCGCAGACCCCTTCGCCATCGCCGCCGAGGCCGCCGCGAGGATCGCCGAACTGACGGGCGTCGAACGCCACGACGTCGCACTCACGCTCGGCAGCGGCTGGGGCGCTGCGGCCGAGCTCATCGGCGAGACGACGCACACGATCGCGGCATCCGAGGTTCCCGGCTTCTCGAAGCCCGCGCTCGAGGGGCACGTGGGCACCTTGCGTTCGGTGCTGCTGCCGAGCGGAAAGCGTGCCCTCGTCATCGGCGCACGCACGCACTACTACGAGGGCCATGGCGTGCGGAGGGTCGTGCACTCCGTGCGCTCCGCCGCGGCGACCGGCGCGACGACGATGATCCTCACGAACGGCGCCGGCGGCATCAAGCCGCACTGGAAGCCCGGCACTCCCGTGCTCATCAGCGACCACATCAACCTCACGGGCGACTCCCCGCTCGAGGGCGCGACCTTCATCGACCTCACCGACCTGTACTCGGCTCGGCTGCGCGACCTCGCACGCACGATCGATCCGAGCCTCGACGAGGGCGTGTACTGCCAGTTCCGCGGCCCCCACTACGAGACGCCCGCCGAGGTGCAGATGGCGAAGGTCATCGGCGGCCACATCGTCGGCATGTCGACCGCACTCGAGGCGATCGCCGCGAGGCAGGCCGGCATGGAGGTGCTCGGCATGTCGCTCATCACGAACCTCGCTGCCGGCATCCAGCTGACGCCCCTGAGCCACGAAGAGGTGCTCGAGGCGGGTCGCAACGCCGAGCCCGTGATCAGCCGGCTGCTCGCGCAGATCGTTGCGGCACTGTAGGTCGAGCGGATGTCGCAGATGAACGCCACCGACACGACGCGCCTCGCCCTCGCCGAAGCGTGGATCGCCCAAGACCCCGACCCCGAGACCCGGGTCGAGCTCGCCGCACTCGTCGAGGGTGCCCGTGCGGGCGACGCCGAGGCATCCGCTGAGCTCGCCGACCGCTTCGACGCAAGGCTCGCGTTCGGCACCGCCGGCCTCCGCGGCGCGATCGCCGCCGGACCCAACCGCATGAACCGGGTGCTCGTGTCGCAAGCCGCCGCGGGGCTGGCCGCATACCTCGTCGAGCACGCCGAACCGGGGGCTTCGCCCTCGGTCGTCATCGGCTACGACGGCCGCAAGAACTCCGACGTCTTCGCGCGCGACTCGGCGGAGATCATGGCGGGCGCGGGCGTGCGCGCCATCCTCCTGCCGAGGCTCCTGCCGACTCCCGTGCTCGCCTTCGCGGTGCGCCATCTGGGCGTCTCGGCGGGCGTCATGGTGACGGCTTCGCACAACCCGCCGAACGACAACGGCTACAAGGTGTACCTCGGCGGCGAGCACCAGGGTTCGCAGATCGTCGCCCCGGCCGACGCCGAGATCGCGGCGCACATCCTCAGCGCCGCGGCCGCTTCGCCCGTCGACACGATGCCGCGCGCCGCGTTCGAGACCGCACCCGAGTCGATTGTCGACGAGTACGTGCGACAGACGGCCGCCGTGGCCGTGCGTCCCACGATGCAGCCGCGCGTCGTGTACACGGCACTTCACGGCGTCGGCTGGGAGACGATGTCGCGAGTGCTCGAGGTCGCCGGTTTCGATGGCCCGGCGCTCGTCGAGGCGCAGATCGACCCCGACGCGACGTTCCCCACCGTCTCGTTCCCGAACCCCGAAGAGCCCGGGGCGATGGACCTCAGCTTCGAGCGCGCCCGCGAGGTCGGCGCCGATCTCATCATCGCGAACGACCCCGACGCGGATCGCCTCGCGATCGCGATTCCCGACGCCGCAGAATCACACGGCTATCGACGCCTCACCGGAAACGAGGTCGGCCTCCTCCTCGGCTGGCAGGCCGCAGAGCGCGCGGCGGCAGTGGCCGGCGACTCCGGCCCGAACGGAGCGCTCGCGTGCTCGATCGTCTCCTCCCCCGGCCTCGAGGCGATCGCTCATGCGTCCGACCTCGACTTCGAGTCGACGCTCACCGGATTCAAGTGGATCTCCCGCGCACCTGGCCTGCTCTTCGGGTTCGAGGAAGCGCTCGGCTACCTCGTGAATCCCGAGACCGTGCGCGACAAAGACGGCATCTCCGCCGCCCTCGCCTTCCTCTCGCTCGCCGCAGAGCTGCAAGCGACCGGCCGCACGGTCGCCGACCACCTCGATGAGTTCATCGAACGGTTCGGATGCTTCGCCTCGTCGCAGCTCTCGATCCGCGTGACCGACCTCGCCCGCATCGGGGAGATCATGGCTCGCCTCCGCGCGGTTCCGCCCGCGTCGGTGGGCGGCATCCGCGTCGAGCGCATCGAAGACCTGAGCGACGGCTTCGGCGACCTGCCGCCCTCCGACGTGCTGCGCATCGTGCTCGAGGGCGGGGCCCGAGTGATGGTGCGACCGAGCGGCACCGAGCCGAAGCTCAAGGTCTACATCGACGCCGTCTCCGTCGAGGGGTCGGTCGCTGATCGGCGCGCCGCGGCATCCGCTGCCGTGACTCGCCTCGAGCGCGGCATGCAGGAGCTCACGGACTGACGGTCGCCGGGCTCGAGAGCTCAGGCGAGCTCGAACTCAACCGAGTGCGAACGGGCTCAGCCGAGCGATTCCTCGAGCTTCGCGCCGATCTCGTCGACGTCGAAGTAGTTCTGCACCTCGATGATCTCGGCGAAGCTCCGGCCGATCGCCTCGCGAACCGCGGCGGCGAGCTCGGTCGACGTCAGGATGACCTGCGCGTCGGCAGCGGCATCGGCGACGCCCGCGAGATCGCTCGCGCTGACGTCGGCCGTGAGCCCGAGCCGGGCGAGGGCGCGTTCGGCGTTCACCTTGAGGATGGCCGACGTGCCGATGCCGACCCCGCAGACCGCGACGATCCTCACGAGCCGGCTCCGGCCTCTTCGTCGAGGCCGAGGATCGAGCGCACGGCTGCCGCCGACGACGCCGCTGCGATGCGCGCGACGATGCCGGTGTCGTTGAAGGCGTTCGCGAGCTTGGCGACGGATGCCACGTGCTCGTCGGCGTTCGAGACGGCAAGCCCCACGACGACCTCGACGGGGTCGTTGTGCGGGTGCCCGAACGGCACCGCCTCGGCGAGCGTCACGACCGCGAGCCCCTCACGACGCACGTCGGGGCCGGGGCGTGCGTGCGCGAGCGCGAGCCCGGGCGCGATGACGACATAGGCACCGAACTCCTCGATGACCGCGATCATGCGGTCGGCATACTCAGCCCGCGTGGCACCCGAGCGGGTGAGGGCTCGGCCGGCCTCGCGCACGGCTGCGCGCCAATCGTCGACACGCGCGCCGAGCACGACGGCCGTGTCGGGAAGCGGCGGGATGGTCATGGTTGATCCGTTCGGAGGCGGCAGGAGGCGGCACGTGCTGGTGTCTCCGCGGGTCAGGCTTCGTCGAACCCGTCTTCGATGCGCTCGATGAGCTCCTCGCGGTCGTCGAGCGGCAGGAACGCGGATGTCGCGGCATTCAGCTGGAACGTCTCGAGGTCGTCGAGGTCGTAGCCGAACGCGTCGCTGAGGAGCGCGAGCTCGCGGCTGAGCGACGTGCCACTCTGCAACCGGTTGTCGGTGTTGACCGTGACGCGGAACCCGAGCTGGTAGAGCAGGTCGAACGGGTGGTCGACGAGTTCGTCGCCCCACGCGGCGATCGCGCCGGTCTGCAGGTTCGAGGACGGGCTCGTCTCGAGCGCGATCTCGCGGTCGCGCACCCATTGCGCGGTCGGGCCGAGCGAGACGTAGGTGTTGTCGTCGTCTTGCCGCTCGATCGTGAGGTCTTCGGCGATGCGCACGCCGTGACCGAGGCGGAGCGCCCGACCGTCGAAGAGCGCGCTACGGATCGACTCGAGGCCGTCTGCCTCGCCTGCGTGCACGGTGACCGGGAATAACTGCGTCGCGAGGTAGTCGAAGGCGGTGCGATGCCGGCTCGGCAGGAATCCGGCCTCGGCGCCCGCGATGTCGAACCCGACGACGCCACGCTCGCGGTGGCGCACCGCGAGCTCGGCGATCTCGAGGCTGCGGTCGGCGTGCCGCATGGCCGTGACGAGCTGGCCGGCCCGGATGGCGTGGCCCTGGTGCTGCGCGTCGTCGATGCCCTGCTCGATGCCCGCCTGCACGGCCTCGACGACCTCGTCGAGGTCGAGGCCGCGCGTGAGGTGCTGCTCGGGCGCCCACCGGATCTCGCCGTAGATCACACCATCGGCAGCAAGGTCTTGCACGAACTCGCGCGCCACGCGGCTGAGGCCGGCGCGCGTCTGCATGACGGCGGTCGTGAGATCGAAGGTCTTCAGGTACTCGACGAGCGAGCCGGAGTTCGACTGTTCGGCGAACCATGTCGCGAGCGACTCGGCGTCGGGGGCCGGCACCTCGAGGCCGAGCTCGTCGGCGAGCTCGAGGAGGGTCTGCGGACGCAGTCCGCCGTCGAGGTGGTCGTGCAGCGAGATCTTCGGCAATGCCTGGATGCTCGTGCCATCGCCTTCGAGGCGGTACTCGGTCGGATTCGTGTTCACGAGTCAACGATAGCGGCGGGCCCGCCGCGAAGTCTCGGCAATCTCGAAGCTCGCCAGCCCTGATCGGCGCACATTCCGGCGCCGTTTCGGCTATGCGAGAGAGGCTGCACGGCGACCATGCTCACCGGCCGATGCGGTCGGCGATGAGCGGTCCGCCGTCGTCGATCGGATCGCCGAGGTCGCCGATCCGCCACGCGCCCTCGACCGCTTCGAGCGCGCGTGCGAAGCGAGCGGGCTCGTCGGCGTGCAGCGTGAACAACGGCGCGCCTGCACGCACCTCGTCGCCGGGCTTCGCGTGCAGGTCGATGCCGGCGGTGTGATGCACGGGATCCTCCTTGCGGGCACGACCAGCGCCGAGGCGCCACGCGGCGATGCCGAACGGCAGGGCCTCCTGGGCGACGAGCACGCCGTCACGGTCGGCGGTCACGACGTGCTGTTCACGAGCGATGGGAAGCGGCGCGTCGGGATCGCCGCCCTGCGCCTGGATCGCCCGGCGCCACGTGTCCATCGCGCGGCCGTCGTCGAGCGCTGCTTCGACGTCGGCATCGGGCCGACCGGCGAGCGCGAGCATCTCGCGCGCGAGCGCGATCGTGAGCTCGCGGACATCCGATGGCCCGCCGCCGGCGAGCACCTCGACCGATTCGCGCACCTCGTTTGCGTTGCCGATCGTGAGTCCGAGCGGCACGTTCATGTTCGTGATCAGGGCGGAGGTCGCGACGCCCGCGTCTTCGCCGAGCTCGACCATCGTGCGCGCGAGCTCGCGCGAACGCTCGATGTCTTGGAGGAAGGCGCCCGAGCCGAACTTCACGTCGAGCACGAGCGCGCCCGTGCCCTCGGCGATCTTCTTCGACATGATCGACGATGCGATGAGCGGGATGGCCTCGACGGTGCCCGTGATGTCGCGCAGTGCATAGAGCTTCTTGTCGGCCGGGGCGAGCCCGGGGCCCGCGGCGCAGATGACGCCGCCCACGTCGCGAAGCTGCGCGAACATCTCGTCGTTGGTGAGCTCGGCCCTCCAGCCGGGGATCGACTCGAGCTTGTCGAGCGTGCCGCCGGTGTGCCCGAGGCCTCGCCCGGAGAGCTGCGGCACGGCGACGCCGAAGGACGCCACGAGCGGCATGAGCGGCAGGGTGATCTTGTCGCCGACCCCGCCCGTCGAGTGCTTGTCGCTCGTGGGCTTTCCGAGGCCGGAGAAGTCCATGCGCTCGCCCGAGGCGATCATGGCCATGGTCATGTCCTTGATCTCACGTCGAGACATGCCGTTCAGGAAGATCGCCATGGTCATCGCCGACATCTGCTCGTCGGCGACGTAACCGCGGGTGTACGCGTCGATGAGCCAGTCGATCTCGACGGTGTCGAGCTCGCCACCGTCGCGCTTCGAGCGGATGAGGTCGACGGCGTCGAACGCCTCGATCGCGCTCACGCGCCAGCCCCGCGGAACTCGGCGAGCTGGCGCGGCCCGAAGGCGTCGGGCAGCACCTCGTCGATCGTCTTGATGCCGGAGACGGTCTCGAGGAGCATCCCCTCGGCCGAGTGCTCGTAGAGCAGCTGACGGCAGCGCCCGCACGGCATGAGCACCGAGCCGTGCCCGTCGACGCACGTGAACGCCACGAGCTTGCCGCCGCCCGACATGACGAGCGCGGAGACGAGCGAGCACTCGGCGCAGAGGGTCACGCCGTAGGACGCGTTCTCGATGTTGCATCCGCTCACGACCCGGCCGTCGTCGGCGATCGCCGCCGCGCCGACCGGGTACTCCGAGTAGGGCGCGTAGGCCTTAGCCATCGCTTCTCGGGCACGCGCGCGCAGCGCGTCCCAATCGATCGGATCCGTGGCGGTCATGGTGCTCCCCAGTTCAGGATGAGTCGATTCGCGTGGGTCAGGACTTGATGTACGGCTTGCCGTCTGCCGCCGGCGGACGGGACTTGCCGACGAGGCCGGCGACGGCGAAGATCGTCACGACGTACGGCAGCATGAGCATGAACTCGCTCGGCACCGGAGACCCGATGACCGAGAGCGTGTTCTGCAGGTTCGACGCGAAGCCGAACAGGAGCGCCGCGAGCGTCGCCTTGATGGGGTCCCACTGTCCGAAGATCACCGCGGCGAGCGCGATGAAGCCGGCGCCAGCGGTCATCTCCTTGTTGAAGGCGATGCCCGACCCGATCGTGAAGAACGTGCCGCCGAGGCCGGCGAGGGAACCGGCGAGCGCGACGTTCCAGAACCTCGTGCGGTTGACGTTGATGCCGACGGTATCGGCCGCCTGAGGGTGCTCGCCGACCGCGCGGACCCGGAGACCCCACTTGGTGTGGAACAGGCCGAAGTACACGACCGCGACGGCGACGTACATGAGGTAGACGACGAGAGTCTGGCGGAAGAACACCGGCCCGATGATCGGGATCTCGCTCAGGACCGGGATCGGCAGGCGCGGGAAGCGGGGCGGCGTATTGAGCAGTGCCGCATTCGGCGTGAGCACCTGCGAATAGATGAAGCTCGTGAGGCCGATGATCAGCACGTTCAGCACGACACCGACGATGATCTGGTCGACGAAGTACTTGATGGAGAAGGCGGCGAGCACCATGCCGACGAGCATTCCGGCCACCATCGCCGCGACGAGCCCGAGCAGCGGCTGGCGGGTCACGGATGCGACGACGGCGGCGGTGAAGGCGCCGGCGAGCAACTGACCCTCGATCGCGATGTTGGTGACGCCCGCTCGCTCGCCGATCACGCCGGTGAGCGCACCGTAGATGAGCGGCACCGCGAGGCTGAGCGATCCGAAGAGCAGGCCGATCATGGGGAGTGATGCACCTGCCGCCGCCCACGTGAGGAAACCGAACATGCTCAGGACGGCGAACACGACGATGAGCCAGAGCGGCACGCGGCGTCTCGTCGACACGAGCATCACCGAGTACGCCGTCGCGAGCACGAGCAGCGCGATGACCACCCACAGCGTCGGCATCGCGGGAACCGTGAGCTCGGGCAGCTGGATGACGTCGCTCGGGGTGGACCAGCGGAACGTGGTGTCGCCATCTCGCGGCGCGAACACCGCGAGCCCGAGGGTGGCGAGGGTGAAGACCGCGAAAGCGATCGGTGCCTTCCAGCTCGTGACCACGGTCGTCGGGAGGACGACGATCTCGGATGCCGGGGCGGGCTGCTGCACGGTGGTGCTCACTTCGCCTTCACCTCCTTCGTGACGATGGGTCGAGGTCTGCGCGGTCCGGACCCGGGAGCGGGCAGGCGGAAGATCGTGCGCACGAGCGGCGGGGCTGCGATGAAGAGCACGATGAGCGCCTGGACGACGAGCACGATCTCGATCGGCACGCCCTCAGCCGCCTGCATCGAGAACCCGCCGGCCTTGAAGGCGCCGAACAGGACGCCCGCGATGAAGATGCCCCACGGTCGTGAACGTCCGAGGAGGGCGACCGTGATGGCCTCGAAGCCGATACCGGCGTCGATGCCGGCGGTGAAGCCCGTCGTGACGGTCCCGAGTACCTGGCTGACGCCGGCCAGGCCGAGGAGTGCGCCCGCGATGAGCATCGCGTACACGTATATCGACTTCACGTTGATGCCGGCGACGCGAGCGGCATTGGGGTTCTCGCCGACCGCGCGGAACTGGAAGCCGAGGCTCGAGCGGTTGAGGATCCACCAGACGACGATCGTCGCGACGATCACGAGGATGAAGCCGAAGTGCAGGTTGTACTGCGGCCCGAGGAGCTCGGGGAAGATCGCCGTCTCCTTCATAGCCGGGGTCTTCGGATTGCTCGACCCCGGCGCCTGGAGCAGGCCGGGGGTGCGCAGCAACCAGGAGACGAGGTAGAACGCGACGTAGTTCAGCATGATCGTGACAATCACCTCGTGGGCGCCGGTGCGGGCTTTCAGCAGCCCGGCGATGCCCGCCCAGAGCGCGCCGCCGACGAGACCGCCGATGAGGGCGACGAGCATGTGGATGCCCCAGGGCATATCGAATCCGAACGCGATCCAGCCGGCGACTGACGCCGCGATCAGGATCTGCCCGCGACCACCGATGTTGAACAAGCCGACGCGGAAGCCGAGCCCGACGCCGAGTCCGCCGGCGATGAGTGGCGTCGCGAACGTAAGCGTCTCGGTGAGCGGTCGGATGCCGGCGAGGAAGTCGTCGCGGCGGAAGTTGTAGATCGACCCCTGGAAGAGCGCCGAATACGCGCCCGAGACCGAGTTCCAGATCGCGAGGAGGGTGTCGGAGGGACGCGAGAAGAAGTAGCCGCTCGTCTCCTGCACGCGCTCGTCGGTGAACGCGATCATGATCGCGCCGACGATGAGGGCGAGCACGACGGCGAGCACGGAGATGATCGCGTTGCCCGTGACGATCTGCTGGAACACCGTATGCCAGCGCGAGGGCGGCGGGACCGAGGCATCCGTGGAGGCAGTGCCTGGCCCGGCTGCGGTCGCGCGGGCGTCGTCGGCGGCGGTGCCGCCGGCAGGCGAGGACGCGGCCGGCTCCTCGATGGCGACGTCGGCGTCGAGGTCGGCGCCGGTGGGCAGGTCGCCCCTGGGCGGCTGCGGGTCGCTCATGCGGCGGCTCCTTCTCCGGGGTGCTCTCCGGCCATCATCAGGCCGAGGACGTCGCGGGGCGTGTCGCCCGGCACGATGCCGACGATGCGGCCGCGGTACATGACCATGATGCGGTCGGCGAGTGCAGTGACCTCGTCGAGCTCGGTGGAGACGACGACGACCGGCACGCCCTCGTCGCGTGCCTCGATGATCCTCTTGTGGATGAACTCGATGGATCCGACATCCACGCCACGAGTGGGCTGGGCGGCCACCAGGAGCCGCAGGTCTCGGCTGAGCTCCCGCGCGAGCACGACCTTCTGCTGGTTGCCGCCCGACAGCTGCCGCGCCTTCGAGTCGATGCCCTGCGTGCGGACGTCGAACTCCCTGATCTTCTCGCGCGCGAAATCGTCGAGCACCCCGCGCTGGATGTTGCCGGCCCGCACGAACGGAGCGCCGCCGCTGCGGTCGAGCATCAGGTTCTCGGCGATGGTGAACTCCCCGACCAAGCCGTCTTCCGTGCGGTCCTCCGGGATGAATCCGACCCCGGCGTCGAGCCGGCGCCTGACGCTCGCAGACGTGAGGTTCTCGCCGTCGAGACTGATCGAGCCCTGCACGCGGGGCTGCAGGCCGAGCAACGCCTCGGTGAGCTCGGTCTGGCCGTTGCCCTGGACGCCCGCGACGGCGAGGATTTCGCCACGCCGCACGGTGAAGCTCACGTCGTTCACGACGAGCTGGCCGATGTGGTCGACGACGGTCAGCCCATCGACGACGAGCGCCGGGTCGCCGAGTTTCGGCTCCTCCTTGTGCACGGTGAGCTCCACCGCACGGCCGACCATCATCGAGGCGAGCTCGGCGTTCGTGGCGGTCGGGGCGGCCTCGCCCACGACCTTGCCGAGCCGGATGACCGTGATGCGGTCGGCGACCTCGCGAACCTCGCGGAGCTTGTGGGTGATGAAGACGATGGAGGTGCCGGCCTCCTTGAGCTGGCGCATCGTGCCCATGAGCTCGTCGGTCTCCTGCGGGGTGAGCACGGCGGTCGGCTCGTCGAAGACCAGCACGTGCGCATCGCGCGACACGGCCTTGATGATCTCGACCCGCTGCTGCACGCCGACGGGCAGGTCTTCGATCAGCGCGTCGGGGTCGACGTGGAAGCCGAACTTCGCGGAGATCTCGTTGACCTTCTCGCGGGCGGTGGCAAGGTCGAGCACGCCGCCCGCCTTGGTGGCCTCGTGACCGAGCATCACGTTCTCGGCGACCGTGAAGACGGGGATGAGCATGAAGTGCTGGTGCACCATGCCGATGCCGGCGGCCATGGCGTCGCCGGGTCCGGCGAAGTGCCGCACCTCACCATCGAGGAGCACCTCGCCCTCGTCGGCCTGGTAGAGGCCGTAGAGCACGTTCATGAGCGTCGACTTGCCTGCGCCGTTCTCGCCGAGGAGGCAGTGGATCTCGCCGGCCTCCACGGTGAGGTCGATGTGGTCGTTGGCGACCAAGCTGCCGAATCGCTTCGTGATGCCGCGAAGTTCGAGCTTCATGTCCCCGATCCTAGTGAGGTGGCTGCATCGGCTGGAGATGCTGCGCGAATATTGAATGGGCCGGATGCCGCGTGCTCACTTGTAGCCCGCCGTGCGCTGCTGCGCATCCGGACGAAGGTCGGGGAGGCCGGCTTCCGCCGACCTCCCCGACCTGTGCGTTCGTCGCTACTCGGCGAGGTAGGACTTGACCTTGACGTCGCCCGCGATGATCGCGGCCTTCAGGTCGTCGAGCTCACCCTGGAGCTCGGCCGGAACCTTCGACTCGTAGTCGTGGAACGGCGCGATGCCGACGCCCTCGTTCTCGAGCGTGCCCACGAAGGGGGCGGTGTCGAAGTCGCCGTTGCCCGCCGCGACGACCGCGTCGTAGGTACCGACGTCGATGCCCTTGAGGATCGAGGTGAGCATGAGGTCGGCGACCGACGGGTCGGTCTCGGTGAAGTCGGCGTCGACGCCGATCATCGCGATCTCTCGGCCCGCCTCCCGGATTGCCGCCGCTCCGGGCTGGTAGATCGCGCCACCGACGGGAAGGAGCACGTCGACGTTCTGGTCGATGAGGCCCTGTGCGGCGTTGCGCGCCGTGTCGTTCGCTTCGAAGCCGCCGGTGAACACGCCGTCGGTGCCGTCCCAGCCGAGGACCTGCACGTTCGTGCCCTTCTCGCTGTTGTGGTAGTCGACGCCCTGCTTGAAGCCGTCCATGAAGATGGAGACCGTCGGGAAGTTCATGCCGCCGAAGGTGCCGACGACGCCGGTCTTCGAGTAGCCCGCCGCCGCGTAGCCCGCGAGGAACGCTGCCTGGGCCGTGTCGAAGAGGATCGGCTTGATGTTGTCGGCATCGGTCGTGCCGTCGAAGTCGTTGTCGGCCGCGTCGTCGATGATGACGTACTGGATGTCTGGGTTGGCGGTCGCGGACTCGACCGTCGCCGCCGAGAGGGCGAAGCCGACCGTCACGATGAGGTTGCAGCCCTGGTCGACGAGGTTGGTCAGGTTGGGCGCGTAGTCGGTCTCGGCGTCGGACTGCACGGTGACCGGCTCGACGCCGAGCTCCTCGGCGGCCTGCGTGAGGCCCTCGAAACCGAGCTGGTTGAAGGACTTGTCGTCGAAGCCGCCCGAGTCGGAGACCATGCAGGGGACGAAGTCGCTCGCCTCTCCCCCATCGCCGCCGTCGGATTCCTCGGGTGCCTGTGCGCAACCGGCGAGCAGCACGGCTGCGCCGAACATGGCGAGGCCGCTGAGCGCGGCCTTCCTGGTCGTGACCTTCACTGTGTCCTCCAAAGACTGCGCCCCGACCGTCGCGGGACTCGTGAAGTCACGTTACCGAATGTTGCAACGGTCTCAGAGGCCGGAGGGCGCCGCGACATCCAATGGTTATGAAGACGCGATGTTCTGCTCATATGAGCAGCCGACGCGTCCCCCGAGCGAGGGTGACCCGACGATTCAGTGCCGATTCTGGGCCGATCCGCGGTCTCAGGTCAGGGTGAGCTCGGCGAATCGACGACGAGTTCGCCCGAGATGATCGCCTGCCGCAGCCCCTCGATCTCGCCGTCGAGCCCTGACGTGACGAGCGGGGCGAGGTCGTGGTATGGCGCGATCTCCACGCCGCCGTTCTCGAGGGTGCCGACGTAGGGCTCGTTCGAGAATGTGTCGTCTTGCACCTCGCCCACGATCTGGACCATGGCGTCCTGCGTGTTCTTCAGCACGCTCGTGAGGATCACGGGACGGAACTCGGGCCGCAGCGTGTCGAAGCCGTCGCTGTCGACCCAGATGACCGAGACGCCGCCGCGTTCGAGCGCGGCGGACGCCGCCCCCTCGCCCACTTGCCCGGCGACCGGAAGGATGACGTCGGCGCCCTGGTCGATGAAGCCCTCGGAGAGCGCCTTGCCCTTGTTGATGTCCTCGAAGTCGCCGGTGAAGGCGCCGTCCTGCTTCGCCTTGTCCCAGCCGAGCGTGCGCACCGCAGTGCCGTGCACCTCGTTGTACTTGGCTACGCCATCGACGAAGCCGTCCATGAAGAGGGTCACGGGCGGCTGGTTGCCGCCGCCGAACGTCGCGACGACGCCCGTCTTCGAGACTCCGGCCGAGAGGTAGCCGGCGAGGAAGGAGGCCTGGGCGGTGTCGAAGACGATCGGCTTCACGTTCTCGGCCTCGACCGTCTCGTCGACGATGGCGAAGTCGAGGTCGGGGTTGTCGTCGGCCTGGGCGAGCGTCGCCTCGGCGAGCTCGAACCCGACCGTGACGATGAGCCCGCACCCGGAGTCGACGGCCTGCTGCACGTTGGGGGCGAGGTCGGTCTCACCGGTGGAGACGATCGCCTCGGCCTCGACGCCGTGCTCCGCCTCGGCCAGCTGCAGGCCCTCCCAGCTCGACTGGTTGAACGAGCGGTCCTCGAGGCCGCCGGAGTTCGTGACCATTCGCACGCACTCCTCGCTCGCCTCACCGCCGTCGCCGGCTTCGGGCGCCGGAGCGCAGGCTGCGAGGGCGACGGATGCCGCGACGAACGCCGCTCCGAGCCCGACCCATCGACGCACCGACATCCTGAACCCCGCTTCTCTCGTGCCTAGAGCACGTCGTTCGACCCGCCGAGCCGAAGTGCGTCGACGACCGCCTTCACCCGCTGCGCGTGTTCGCTCGTGGTGACGAGCAATGCGTCGGGGGTGTCGACCACGACGATATCGCGCACGCCGATCAGGCTGATGACCCGCTTGGAGCGGCTCACGACGATGCCGCTCGACGCATCGGAGAGGACGCGAGCATTCTCGCCGAGAATTGCGAGCTCGCCCGACCGCCCGGCGGTGTTGAGCTTCGCGAGGGAGGCGAAGTCGCCCACGTCGTCCCACTGGAAGTGTCCGCGGATGACGGCGAGGCGCCCGGCCGCGGCGGCCGGCTCGGCGATCGAGTAGTCGATCGCGATCTTCTCGAGCTTCGGCCAGATGCGGTCGACCGCCGGTCCGCGGGTGTCGGGGTCGTCCCAGGCGGCGGCGAGCTCGACGAGCCCCGCGTGCAGCTCGGGCCTCGTGCGGGCGAGCTCCTCGAGCAGGCGGTCGGCTCGGGCGATGTACATGCCCGCGTTCCAGAGGTGCTCGCCGCCGGCGAGGTAGCGCTTGGCCGTCTCGAGGTCGGGCTTCTCGACGAAGCTCGACACGGCGGTCACCCGCTCGGCGCCCGGCACATCGAGGGGATCGCCGCACTCGATGTAGCCGAATCCGACGGCGGGCTCGGTGGGCGTGATGCCGATCGTGGCGATGTAGCCGGCGTCGGCGGCGGCCATCGCATCGGTGACCGCTGCGCGGAAGAGCGCCTCGCCCGAGATGACGTGGTCGGCGGCGAACGACCCGATGATGACGCCCGGCTCGCGGCGCTCGAGGATCGCGGCGGCGAGGCCGACCGCCGCGGTCGAGTCGCGGGGCTCGCTCTCGAGCACGATGTTCGCATCGGTGAGCGCCGGCAGCTGCGACTCGACGGCCGCGCGATGTGCTCGCCCGGTGACGACCATGATCCGCTGCTCGCCCGCGAGCGGCGCGAGCCGATCCCACGTGTCCTTCAAGAGGGTCTGCCCCGAGCCCGTGAGGTCGTGCAGGAACTTCGGCGCATCGGCACGCGAGAGCGGCCACAGGCGGGAGCCGACGCCGCCGGCCGGGATGACCGCGTAGAAGCGGTCGATGGGAAGCGAAGGTCCTGGCATGATTTCGAGAATAGCGGTCGACGTGTCAGACGGGCTGGGTGCGATGCGGTCGCGGAGCAGGCCACGAGCCCCACGGATGCCGCTGCGGCATCCGATCTCTCGACGTCGAGAGAGTTAGGCAGTCCTAAGCGGCACCCTCCCCAGACGCGGGGCTAGACTCGATTTCGGGCGCCAGCGCCCTCGAATGCCGCCTCGTTCGGGGCGACAATACCGCCAGGGAGGGTTGTTCATGCCAGATACCTCGGCAGGAACCCTGACCGCACCCGCGAAGCCGGCGAGACAGAAGCCGGGTGGCACGCTGTACCGCGGCCGAGAGGGAATGTGGTCGTGGGTGCTGCACCGCATCACGGGTGTCGCGATCTTCTTCTTCCTCCTCGTGCACATCCTCGACACGGCGCTCGTGCGCGTGAGCCCCGAGGCGTACAACGCGGTCATCGGCACCTACCAGACGCCCATCATGGGCCTCGGCGAGGTCGCGCTCGTGGGCGCGATCGTGTTCCACGCCTTCAACGGCCTGCGCATCATCCTCGTCGACTTCTGGGCATGGGCGACGAGACACCAGAAGGTGCTGTTCTACGTCGTGGTCGGCCTCTGGGTCGTCACGATGATCGCCTTCGTGCCGCGCCACCTCATGAACGTCTTCAGCCACTAGAACGGGGAGCGAAATGACCACCATCGAATCCCCCCGTGCTCCCGCGCGACCCGCCCAGAGGCGAGGCGTCAACTGGGAGAAGTGGGGCTGGATCTACATGCGCGCGTCGGGTGTCGTGCTCATCGTGCTGATCTTCGGCCACCTGTTCATGAATCTCATGGTCGGCGAGGGCGTGAAGGCGATCGACTTCGGCTTCGTCGGCGGCAAGTGGGCCGAGCCGTTCTGGCAGTGGTGGGACGTGCTGATGCTCTGGCTCGCGCTCATCCACGGCGCCAACGGCATGCGCACCCTCGTGAACGACTACACGAACCCCGGCACTGTCCAGAAGGTGCTGAAGGGCGCCCTCTTCGCGTCGGCGGCGGTGCTCATCATCCTCGGCACCCTCGTCGTCTTCACCTTCGAGCCGTGCCCCGCGGGTGCGCCGGCCGACCTGCTTCCCTCGTTCTGCGCCGCCTAGGAGACCAGTGAATTCCGAGATCGCCGACGCCCCGACCATCATCGACGGCGTGCACTACCACCAGTTCGACATCGTCATCGTGGGCGCGGGCGGCGCCGGCATGCGAGCGGCCATCGAAGCCGGACCGGGTGCGAAGACCGCGGTCATCTCGAAGCTCTATCCCACCCGCTCCCACACGGGAGCAGCGCAGGGCGGCATGGCCGCAGCGCTCGCGAACGTCGAGGAAGACAGCTGGGAGTGGCACACCTTCGACACCATCAAGGGCGGCGACTACCTCGTCGACCAGGATGCCGCCGAGATCCTCGCCCGGGAGGCCATCGACGCGGTCATCGACCTCGAGAACATGGGCCTGCCGTTCAACCGCACGCCCGAGGGCAAGATCGACCAGCGCCGCTTCGGCGGCCACACGCGCGACCACGGCAAGGCTCCCGTGCGACGGGCGTGCTACGCCGCCGACCGCACCGGCCACATGATCCTGCAGACGCTGTTCCAGAACTGCGTGCGGCTCGGCATCAACTTCTTCAACGAGTACTACGTGCTCGACCTCGTGATGACCGACGTCGACGGCGTCGAGCAGCCGTCGGGCGTCGTCGCCTACGACCTCGCCACGGGCGAGCTGCACGTCTTCCAGGCGAAGGCCGTCATCTTCGCCACGGGCGGGTTCGGCAAGATCTACAAGACCACGTCGAACGCGCACACCCTCACGGGCGACGGTGTCGGCATCATCTGGCGCAAGGGCCTGCCGCTCGAAGACATGGAGTTCTTCCAGTTCCACCCCACCGGACTGGCCGGACTCGGCATCCTCCTCACCGAGGGCGCCCGCGGCGAGGGCGCGATCCTCCGCAACGCGAGCGGCGAGCGCTTCATGGAGCGCTACGCGCCCACGATCAAAGACCTCGCCCCGCGTGACATCGTCTCGCGCTGCATGGTGCAGGAGGTCGCCGAGGGCCGCGGCGCCGGGCCACACAAGGACTACGTGCTGCTCGACTGCACCCACCTCGGCGCCGAGGTGCTCGAGACGAAGCTCCCCGACATCACCGAGTTCGCGCGCACCTACCTGGGCGTCGACCCCGTGTACGAGCCCGTGCCCGTGATGCCGACCGCGCACTACGCGATGGGCGGCATCCCCACGAACGTCGCCGCCGAGGTGCTGAGCGACAACGCCACCGTCGTGCCCGGCCTCTACGCCGCAGGCGAGTGCGCGTGCGTCTCGGTGCACGGTTCCAACCGACTCGGCACCAACTCGCTCCTCGACATCAATGTCTTCGGCAAGCGCGCCGGCCGCAACGCGGTCGAATACGTCAAGTCCGTCGACTTCACGCCGCTGCCCGACGACCCGGCCGCGGCGGTGCGCGGCATGCTCGAGCAGTTGCGCGACTCCAACGGCACCGAGCGCATCGCAGCCATCCGCAAGGAGCTGCAAGACGAGATGGACAAGAACGCCCAGGTGTTCCGCACCGACGAGTCGCTCGAGCACGTCACCGACGTCATCGCCGGGCTGCGCGATCGCTACCGCAACGTCGCCGTGCAAGACAAGGGCAAGCGATTCAACACCGACCTGCTCGAGGCCGTCGAGCTCGGATTCCTCCTCGACCTCGCCGAGGTCGTCGTCTTCTCCGCGCGCAATCGCAAGGAGAGCCGCGGCGGCCACATGCGCGACGACTTCCCGAAGCGCGACGACGCGAACTACATGCAGCACACGATGGCCTACCTGTCGGGCGATCCGCACTCGTCCGATGCCGCCGACCACATCCGACTCGATTGGAAACCGGTCACGATCACCCGTTACCAGCCGATGGAGAGGAAGTACTGACGTGAGCACTGCCGCACTCGAGGTCAAGCCGGTGGATACCGCGATCCAGTCGTTCACCGTCACCTTCCTGATCCGGCGCTTCGACCCCGACATCGACACCGAGCCGCGCTGGCAGGACTTCGACGTCGAGATGTACGCGACCGACCGTGTGCTCGACGCGCTGCACAAGATCAAGTGGGAACAAGACGGCTCGCTCACGTTCCGCCGTTCGTGCGCCCACGGCATCTGCGGCTCCGATGCGATGCGCATCAACGGCCGCAACCGCCTCGCATGCAAGACCCTCATCAAAGACCTCGACATCTCCAAGCCCATCTACGTCGAGGCCATCAAGGGCCTGCCGCTCGAGAAGGACCTCATCGTCGACATGGAGCCGTTCTTCGCGAGCTTCCGCGACGTGCAGCCGTTCCTCATCGCGAACTCGAAGGCCGAGCCCGGCAAGGAGCGCGTGCAGTCGGTCGCCGAGCGAGAGCGCTTCGACGACACCACGAAATGCATCCTCTGCGCGGCGTGCACCTCGTCGTGCCCCGTGTTCTGGACCGACGGACAGTACTTCGGGCCGGCCGCGATCGTGAACGCGCACCGCTTCATATTCGACTCGCGTGACGACGCGGCATCCGTTCGCCTCGACATCCTGAACGACAAGGAGGGCGTGTGGCGCTGCCGAACGACCTTCAACTGCACTGAGGCGTGCCCGCGTGGCATCGAAGTGACGAAGGCGATCGCCGAGGTCAAGCAGGCGATCATGCGCGGCAAGCCCTAAGCGCGTACGGAGCCGGCCTCGCTGCGGTCGGAGGCGCCGGATCGGCGGCGATTCGACGTCGGAGGCCTCCCGTAGGATTTGAGGCATGCCCACCGCCAAACCGCTCCGGATCGCCACTGTCAACGTCAACGGAGTGCGCGCCGCGTTCCGCAAGGGCATGGGCGACTGGCTCGCCGGCCGCAACGTCGACATCCTCGCGGTGCAAGAGGTGCGCGCTTCCACCGAAGACCTTGAGGCGCTGCTCGGCGAGGAGTGGGACCTGCTCCACGACCCCGCCACCTCCAAGGGGCGCGCAGGAGTCGCAATCGCGAGTCGCAACCGCGCGAGCATCCACCGCGTCGAGCTCGGCGCCCCCGACTTCGACAGCGCGGGCCGTTGGCTCGAGGCCGACTACGAGGTCGGCGACCGCGTGGTCACCGTCGTGAGCGCCTACGTGCACTCGGGCGTGGCAGACGATAGCCCCAAGATGGTCGAGAAGTACCGCTTCCTCGACGCGATGGAGGCCCGGCTGCCCGAGCTTGCGGCCCACTCCGAACTCGCCCTCGTCGTCGGCGACCTCAACGTCGGCCATCGCACGCTCGACATCCGCAACTGGAAGGGCAACGTGAAGCGTGCCGGCTTCCTGCCCGAGGAGCGCGCCTACTTCGATCGCTTCGTGGGCGCCGAAGGCGACGAGCTCTACAACGCGGGCGCCGGCTTCGGCTGGATCGACGTCGGCCGCCGCGTGGCCGGCGACGTGCCCGGGCCCTACACGTGGTGGTCGCAGCGGGGCAAAGCGTTCGACACCGACACCGGGTGGCGCATCGACTACCACCTCGCCACCAAGTCGCTCGCCGACACGGTCGTCGACTACCAGATCGACCGCGCCGACGCGTGGGACACGCGATGGTCCGACCACGCACCCGTGGTCGTCGACTACGCCATCTGACGTTCCCCGACCGACAGCAAGGATCCGCAGCACATGAGCACGTCCCGTCCGATCATCTTCTCCGGCATGCAGCCGTCGAGCGACTCCCTCCATCTCGGCAACTACCTGGGTGCGCTCGTCAACTGGGTGGCCCTGCAGGATGCATACGATCCCATCTACTGCGTCGTCGACCTGCACGCCATCACGGTGCAGCAAGACCCCGAGGCCCTCAGGCAGAACGTGCGGCGCACCGCCGCGCAATACCTCGCCGCCGGCGTCGATCTCGACCGGTCGACGCTCTTCGTGCAATCGCACGTGCCCGCGCACGCCGAGCTCGCTTGGGTGCTCGGCAGCATGACGGGCTTCGGTGAAGCGAGCCGCATGACGCAGTTCAAAGACAAGTCGGCCCGGCAGGGCTCGGATGCCACGACGGTGGGCCTCTTCACCTACCCGGTGCTCATGGCCGCCGACATCCTGCTCTACGGCACCCATCTCGTGCCCGTCGGCGACGATCAGCGCCAGCACCTCGAGCTCACCCGCGACCTCGCCACTCGCTTCAACGCGCGGTACGGCGAGACGTTCGTCGTGCCCGAGGCGCTCATCGGCAAGGAGTCGGCGCGCATCTACGACCTGCAGGAGCCGACCGCGAAGATGTCGAAGTCGGCCGGCTCAGAGGCGGGTCTCGTGAAGCTGCTCGACGAGCCTTCCGTCACGGCGAAGAAGTTCCGCAGCGCCGTGACCGACACCGAACGCGAGATCCGGTTCGACCCGGCGTCGAAGCCCGGCATCTCGAACCTGCTCGGCATCTGTGCGGCCATCACCGGAAAGTCGATCGACGCCCTCGAGCGCGAGTACGCCGGCCGCGGCTACGGCGACCTCAAGAAGGAGCTCGCCGAGATCGTGGTCGACACCATCACGCCGATCCGTGCGCGCACGCTCGAGCTCATGCAAGACCCTGCCGAGCTCGACCGATTGCTCGCGATCGGCGCCGAGAAGGCGACTGAACGAGCCGAGCGGATGCTGCGCGACGTGTACGACCGCATCGGCTTCGTCCGCCGGGGCTGACGTGATTCCCGTCACGCTCACGACGTCGCGACTCGTGCTCGACCTGCCGACGATCGACGACGCCGACGCCGTGACGCGCTACTGTCAAGACCCGCTGTTCGAGCCGTACCTCACGACGCCCTGGCCGTACACTCGAGCCGACGCCGAGTCATTCCTCGCGGCGCATGTGCCGCAGGCGTGGGCGAGCGGCTATGTGGCCACCTGGGCGGTCCGGCTCGCAACGGGCGGCCCCTTGGCCGGCATGATCTCGGTGCGCGCCGAGACCACCGAGATCGGGTTCTGGCTGGGCAGCGACCACCGCGGTGCCGGCCTCATGAGCGAGGCGGCCATCGCCGTCGCCGAGTGGACGCTCGCCGGCGGCGTGCCCGGTGCCGACACCATGCTGTGGCGCGCAGTGCAGGGCAACGTCGGGTCGGCCAAGGTCGCGCGAGCTGCGGGGTTCCGGCGCATCGAGCCGCCGCGCGCGACGGTTCCCACCCGCGACGGGTCGACGCTGCCCGCGTGGCACGCCGTGCGCGGGGCATCCATCTCCCCCGACGCGGCCGCGAGCTGGGCGACGATCCTGGGGGCGCTCCCGTGACGTCGCGCGCCGCGTCGCCCGTCGTGCTGTTCGATCTCGACGACACGCTCATGGCACACCGCGAAGCGGTGGCGGCGAGCATCGTGCTCCAGATGCAGGAGCGCGCATACGACGGCGATCGCGTAGCTGCACAGCGACTGTGGCACGAGCTCGAGGAGCACCACTACCACGCCTATCTCGCCGGTGAGCTGAGTTTCGCGGGGCAACGCCTGGAACGGGTGACGGCATTCGCGCGCGCCCATGGCGAGGAGCTCGACGAGCCCGCCGCCGGTGCGTGGTTCGCGCACTACTTCGAGCGGTACCGCGAATCGTGGGCCCTGCACGACGATGCAGTCGACGCACTCCACGCGGTCGCGACGGCGCTGCCCGGAGTGCGCTTCGGCGTGATCACGAACGGCGAGCTCGACCAGCAGACCATGAAGCTCGAGCGACTCGGCCTCCTCCCCCGCATGACACACGTCATCGCCTCGAGCGACGTCGGCGTGGTCAAGCCGGGCGTTGAGATCTTCCGCGCGGCCCGAGATCGCTTCGCGTCCGACGCGCCGGTGTCGGCGTGCGCCTACGTCGGCGATCGCTTACGCACCGACGCGATCGGAGCTGCCGCGGCGGGATTGCTCGGGGTGTGGATCAACCGGCGGGGCGAGTCGCCCAGCGCTGACGACGCTGCGGATGCCGCGGCATCCGGCGTCGTCGAGATCCGCTCACTGCGCGAGCTCGCCGGTGCGCTCACCGAGCGAATCGCCTGAGCCCCGTCGGATGGGCGACGTCCCGCAATCAGAGTCGCCATTTTCTCGATCGGCCAGCTAGCGTGACTCTGTCGGTGCACGCCAGTCGCACCCCCAGTGAACAGGACGTCGATGACCGCACCCTCCGATGCACCCCGCGACGACGCTTCGGTGCAGCGCGTGGAACGACGCTGGCTTCGGGGCACGATCATCGCCGCCGCGGCCGCGGCCGCCGTCTTCGGTTCCTACGTCGCGCACGATGCCGCCGCGACCGCGCTCTACGAGAGCGCATATGACAGGTTCGCCGTCGCCGACGAGCTCGCGACGACCTCGGCCGATGAGCTCGAACTCCTCATCGATGCGGCCGGACGAGCGGTCATGCAATCCGACGAGCTCGAGGCGGTGCTCGTCGAGGGCCACGTTCGGCCCGAGGACGTCACGACGCTCGTCGCGGCATCCGATCGGCTCGCCGCGACCCTTGCCGACGCCGACGACGACCCGCTCTCGCACCTCCTGGCCTTCCCGGGCCCCGACGCGCTCGAGACTCCTGCGTGGGTCCGCTATGCCGACGCAGCGCGACTGCTCGAACAGGCCCAGGAGCGCACTGCCGAGACCGTGGCGATCGAGGCCGCGCTCGACGACATCGCCGACGCGCGTGCCCCCGTCACGGGTGCCGTCAAGGCGGTGTTCGAGGGTGCGGGCGCACTCGCCGGGCAGGCGCTCGCCGACAACCCCTCGGCGACATACCAGACGCGCATCGGCGTGCAGCACGCGATCGACCAGGACGGCCCCGGCTGGACGCACCCGCGCGATTCCGCGGCGGCATTCACGGGCCTCGTGCTCGCCGTCGAGGAACTGCGTGCCTCGCACGCCGCCGGGGAGGCGCGCAAGCTCGAGCCCTCCTATCCGGTGCGCGCCGAGATCGAGGCGTTCGCCCGTTCGATCTCGCATGGGGTGAACCTCGATTTCGTGTGGGCGTACGAGGTGTCGGGCCTCACGAGCGACGGGTGGTACTCGGGCACCGCCGAGTTCTGGCCCGACGACGGCGGGTGGGGCATCATCACCCTCACCCACAGCGTCTCCGATCGATGGGGCGAGGATCCTGATGCGACGGCGATCGTCGTGCACGAAGTGGGGCACACCCAGGCGATCCGTCCCGAGTGCGAGCCGTTGTTCACCGGGCCAGAGTTCTCGGGCGACCACGAGATGTGGGCGACCGCGTGGGCGATCTCCATGGGCCACGACGTGCCCGGATCCGGCATCTCCGCATACGGCCGCCCGAGCGACGCGCAGATCGCGACCGCGGGCCAGTGCCGCTGAACAGCCAGTGCCACTGAACAGGCCAGTGCCGCTGAATCACGGGAATAGCCCGCGGCCCCGCGCGTTGACCTAGAATCGACACGACAAACGTGCTCCGGGGTCGGTGTAATTCCGAACCGGCGGTGATAGTCCGCGAGCTGCGAGCGTGAGGCCGAGAGGTCGAACGCGAGCGGTTGAACCGGTGGAACTCCGGTACCGACGGTGAAAGTCCGGATGGGAGGCGGCACGTGTCGGCTGCGCAGTGCGCGGTCGACGATTCGGCCTTGCCGAGCATTCCCCGGAGCCTGACGACAGGACGAGGAATGACGAGTGAGCAATCTGCGGCGGATGCCGCGCAGATGCGTCGTGCGCTCGAACTCGCCGAGCGTGGTCCCGCCCGCGGCATCAATCCTCGCGTCGGATGCGTCATCGTCGCGCCCGACGGCGCCGTGCTCGCGGAGGGCTGGCATCGTGGTGCGGGCACTGCACACGCCGAGGTCGACGCCCTGTCGAGGCTCGAGCCCGGCGCGGCTCGCGGGGCGACGGCGATCGTCACCCTCGAGCCGTGCAACCACATCGGCCGCACCGGGCCGTGCGCCGTCGCGTTGATCGACGCGGGCATCACGCGAGTGGTCTACGCGGTCGCCGACCCGGGCGACCACTCCGCCGGCGGCGCCGAGCGTCTCCGCGAGGCGGGCATCGTCGTCGAGGGCGGCATTCTTGCCGACGAAGTGGAGGCGATCCTCGGCGATTGGCTGTTCGCGGCGCGACACCGGCGCCCCCACGTCACCGTGAAGTGGGCCTCGAGCCTCGACGGCCGCATCGCGGCGGCCGACGGATCGAGCCGCTGGATCACGGGCCACGCCGCACGCTCCGACGTGCATCGCCGTCGCACCGCCGCCGATGCGATCGCCGTCGGCACCGGCACCGTGCTCGCCGACGACCCGTCGCTCACGGCGCGCGATGACACGGGCGCACTCCTGCCCGAGCAGCCGGTTCCGGTCGTGTTCGGCTCACGCGCGATTCCCGCGGATGCCGCGCTGCGCCGCCACCCGCACGAGCCCGTGCTGCTCGCCGGCGCCGACCTCGTCGCCGATCTCGCGGAGCTGCAGCGCCGCGGCATCCGCTCGCTCTTCATCGAAGGCGGCCCCACGCTCGCGAGCGCGTTCGTGGCGGCCGGCCTCGCCGACGAGCTCCTCGTCTACCTCGCTCCCATGCTGCTCGGCGGCCCGCTGCTCGCCCTCGGCGAGCTCGGCGTCGCGTCGATCGACGGGGCCCATCGCTACGAGCTCGCCGAAGTACAGCGGCTCGGCGACGACGTGTTGCTCGTCGCGCATCCCAGACCGACCGAAGGGAACTGACATGTTCACCGGAATCATCGAGGAGCGCGGCACGATCACGCGCATCGAGCGCACCTCGGATGCCGCTCGCCTCACCGTGCGCGGCCCGATCGCCGTCGAGGGCGCGAAGCACGGCGATTCGATCGCCGTCTCGGGCGTGTGCCTCACGGTCGTCGATTTCGACGCCGAGCAGTTCTCGGCCGACGTCATGGCGCAGACCCTCGCCATGTCGACGCTCGACGGAGCGCACGAAGGACTCCCGGTGAACCTCGAGCGCGCGGCGCGCGTCGGCGACCGCATCGGCGGCCACATCGTGCAGGGCCACATCGACGGCACTGCCCGCGTGCTCGAGATCCGGCCGGGCGACGCGTGGCGCGTCATCCGGTTCAGCCTCGATCCGGCGCACGCGCCGCTGGTCGTCGACAAGGGCTCGATCGCCGTCGACGGCGTCTCGCTCACCGTGAGCGCCGTCGGCGACGAGCCCGACGGCTCCTGGTTCGAGGTGTCGCTCATCCCCGAGACGCTCCAGGCGACCACCCTCGGCGAGCGCGAGGTCGGCGATGCGGTGAACATCGAGACCGACATCCTCGCGAGGCAGGTCGAGCGGATGCTGCGCTTCGACGCCGCCCGCACGCTGCCGTCGTCGCTCATCGCTCCCGGCCCGGCATCCGTTCTTCCCCCCGTAACCGAGCCCGCGACGACCGGAGGTCACGCATGAGTCTCACCTCGATCCCTGAAGTGCTCGACGCGCTTCGCGCCGGCAAGCCCGTCATCGTCGCCGATGACGAGGCCCGTGAGAACGAGGGCGACGCGATCATGGCCGCCGAGTTCGCGACCCAGGAATGGATCGCGTGGATGGTGCGGAACACGAGCGGATTCCTCTGTGCTCCCATGCCGAACACGATCGCCGACCGGCTCGAGCTACCGCCGATGACCGAGCGAAATGAAGACGTACGCGGCACGGCCTACACGATCTCGGTCGACGCGGCCGATCGCAACTCCACCGGTATCAGCGCGGCCGAGCGGGCGCACACCCTGCGCGTGCTCGCCGACCCTGCGTCGACGCCCGAGCGGCTGATCCGCCCCGGCCACGTGCTGCCGTTGCGCGCCGTCGACGGCGGCGTTCGCGAGCGGGCCGGTCACACCGAGGCGGCCGTCGACCTCATGCGGCTCGCCGGGCTCTCCCCCGTCGCCGTGATCGCGGAGGTCGTCGAGGACGACGGCGAGATGATGCGACTCCCGGGGCTCATCGAGCTCGGCGAGCGTGAAGGCCTCCCCGTCACGACGGTCGCGGCGCTCATCGACTGGCTGCGCGAGTGGCACGCCGGCCACGACCTCGAGCTCGACGGCTCGGTGCTGTCGGCGGTCGCCGAGTCCTCGCGGGTCGCCTTCGAGGTCGAGACGACGCTCCCCACCGACCACGGCGTCTTCCGGGTGCGCGCCTACCGCGATCGCAGCACGGGCGCCGACCACGTCGCCATCATCGCCGGCGAGCCGCACGCGCAGGGAACCATCGCGCGCGTGCACTCCGAGTGCCTGACCGGCGAGGCGTTCGGCTCCCTGAAGTGCGAGTGCGGACCCCAGCTCGACGCCGCGCTCGAGCGGATCCAGGAGGACGGCGGCGTCGTCGTGTACCTCCGCGGGCACGAGGGCCGCGGCATCGGCCTCATCAACAAGCTGCGCGCCTACCGCCTGCAGGAAGACGGCCTCGACACGCTCGACGCGAACCTCGCGCTCGGGCTGCCGATCGACTCCCGGGATTACGGCGCGGCCACGGCGATCCTCGAAGACCTCGGCATCCGCTCGGTGCGCCTGCTCACGAACAATCCCGAGAAGGTGCGCCAGCTCGAGGCGCACGGCATCGCCGTGAGCGAGCAGCTCCCCCTCGTGGTGGGCGTTGGCGCCGGCAACACCGGCTACCTCGAGACGAAGCGCGATCGCATGGGCCACAACATCGATGACACGCAGCTGGCGGATGCCGCAGCCGAGACCCTCCTGGAAGGACACGCATCATGAGCGGAGCAGGATCCCCTGAGCTCGACGTCGACGGCACGGGCCTCCGGATCGTCATCGTCGCCGGGCGCTGGCACGACGAGATCACGAACGGCCTGATCGTCGGGGCGACGCGCACGCTCGAGGCATCCGGAGCCGAGTTCTCGCTCGTGCGGGTGCCCGGCAGCTTCGAGCTGCCCGTCGTCGCCAAGGCGGCCCTCGACGCCGGCGCCGACGCGGTCGTCGCCCTCGGCGTGATCATCCGCGGCGGCACCCCGCACTTCGAATACGTCTCCGCCGCGGCGACCGACGGACTCACGCGCGTCGCCCTCGATACCGGAAAGCCCGTGGGCTTCGGCGTGCTGACCCTCGACGACGAGCAGCAGGGCCTCGATCGTGCCGGGCTTCCCGGTTCGAAGGAGGACAAGGGGCAGGAGGCGGCTGAGGCGGCACTCGCCACGGCGCGCGTGCTGCGACGCGTCTGGGGCCGGAACGCCTAGGCTCTGGGCATGGAAATCCTCCGCACCATCCTGCTCATCCTTCATTTCATCGGGCTCGCGTCGCTCCTCGGCGGCTTCCTCGTGCAGGTGAAGGCGATCGGCGCGGGCAGGGGAACGGTCGTGCCGGCCATGGTGCACGGTGCCCTCACCCAGCTCGTGACGGGCCTGCTGCTCGTGGCGACGATCCAGATCGGCGACCTCGACGAGCTGAACAACGCGAAGCTCGCGGTGAAGCTCGTCGTCGCGATCGTCATCACGGTGCTCGTGTTCGTGTACCGCAGGAAGGCCCCGGCGCCGTCGTGGGCTCTGTGGTCGATCGGGGCGCTCACCGTCGCGAACATCGCCGTCGCGGTAGCCTGGCGCTGAGCCGATCGGCGCCGTTCCGGTCTGCGCCGTTCCGATCTGCGCCGTTCGTCGCAATTTCACCACCGCTCGTCTCGCCGGAGTCGACCCTCGAATGGGGTACGCCGTAGGGTGTTTCGGTTGCCACAAGTGACGATTCCCTTCCCCCTCGCGGTGATTCCCGTCTGATCGACGCGTCCCGCGGGGCCTGCTTCCCATGTTCGGAGTCCTCGCAGCGATGTCCTCAACCACTTCCGCGTCCACGTCGGCCGCGCCGTCCACCCCCGCCAATCCGCGCAACCGAGTGGTGCTCGCGAGCCTCATCGGCACGACGATCGAGTTCTACGACTTCTACGTCTACGCCACCGCCGCGGTGCTCGTCTTCCCGCACCTCTTCTTCCCGGCCGGCGACCCGACGACCGCGTTGCTGCAGTCCTTCGCGATCTTCGGCGCGGCCATGGTCGCCCGCCCAGTCGGCGCCGTCATCTTCGGCCACCTCGGCGACAAGCACGGTCGCAAGGCCACCCTCGTCGGGGCGCTCCTCACGATGGGCGTCGCGACCTTCCTCATCGGACTCCTGCCGACCTACCTCATGGTCGGCTGGTTCGCGCCGTTGCTCCTCGTGATCCTGCGCATCGCCCAGGGCTTCGCGCTCGGCGGCGAGTGGTCGGGGGCGGCACTCGTCGCGACCGAGAACGCGCCAGAGGGCAAACGCGCCTGGTACGGCACCTTCCCGCAGCTCGGCGCGCCGATCGGGTTCATCATCGCGAACGGCCTGTTCCTCATCATCGCGGCAGTGCTGCCGTCGGATGACCCGAGCTCCTCGCTGCCGTCGGCCGCGTTCCTCGACTGGGGCTGGCGCATCCCGTTCCTGTTCTCGGTCGTGATGGTGATCGTCGGCCTCTGGGTGCGACTGCGGCTCGTCGAGTCGGCGGCGTTCACGAATGCCTCCAACGAGGGCAAGCTGCAGAAACTGCCCCTCGCGAGCGTCTTCAGGAACTACTGGAAGCAGCTCATCCTCGGCACGTTCTTCATGCTGGCGACCTACGTGTTGTTCTACCTGATGACGACGTTCTCGCTCGGATACGGCACGAAGCCCACCGACGTTCCCGTTCCGGGTCTTGGCTACTCGTACACGACGTTCGTGCTCATGCTCATCGGCGGAGTCGTGTTCTTCGGCATCTTCACCCTGCTCTCCGGGCCATGGGCCGATCGCTGGGGCCGGCGCAAGACGCTCATCTGGGTCACGCTCGGCATCATCGTGTTCGGCCTGCTCTGGGTGCCGTTCCTCAGCACGGGATTCCCGGGCGTCATGGCGTGGCTCATCGTCGGGTTCGCGCTCATGGGCATGACGTTCGGGCCGATGGGCGCGCTCCTGCCCGAGCTGTTTCCCACCAACGTGCGCTACACCGGCTCCGGCATCTCCTACAACGTGTCATCGATCCTCGGCGCGGCCGTCGCGCCGTTCATCGGCACTGCGCTCTGGGCTGCCGGCGGCGGCAGCCCGTTCTGGGTCGGCATCTACCTCTCGGTCATGGCCGTGCTCACGCTCATCGCGCTCATCGTCTCGAAGGAGACGAAAGACGTCGACTACGAGTCCGCGGGCCTCGAGTCGTCAGCGGTGCTGTAGCGCAATCGAAGGGAAGGCGGATGCTGCGGCATCCGCCCTTTCTCGTTCACGAGATCGTCACATGACCCTCTTCTGCCCCCGGGACGCCCGGCGTAGCATGGCCTGCGAACAGGGCCGCCGAGTCAACCGCCGGCATCGTCGACGCTCGGCCGCCCGGGATGGCTGGCCGCTGTGATGAACATGACGATGGACATGATGAAGGGCGCCATGTCGTCGTCGGAGATGCCGATGAAGGGCATGGATCCGGCGATGATGCAGGAGTGTATGGAAGCCCTCTCCGCGTGCAGTCAAGCGTGCGTGATGTGCGCCGACGCCGACGCGGGCGAGGGTATGGGGCGCTGCGGATCACTCTGCGCGAACTGCGCCGACATGTGCGACACGATGATGAAGATGATGCTGCGCGTGGGCGGCTGGGACATGCGGGTGATGACGTCGATGATGCAATCGACCATCATGATGGCTCGCGCGTGCTCTTCGGAGTGCATGATGCACGCCGAGATGGCCGAGCACTGCCGCATGTGCGCGATGGCGTGCGATCAGGCCGTCATGGCGATGGAGAAGATGATGGGTTCGATGAGCGAGGCGATGCCGATGGGGTCGTGAGCCCCGAATCAGCCTGAGCCCCGAGCAGGGCCAGAGTCCCGCGCAGGGGCGGCCCGGGTCCCGCGCTCAGGCGAGTGCGACGCTGAGCTGGCGTTCGCCTGCCGCGAGCACCCCGTAGACGGCGTGCAGGGCGACGGGATCGCCCGCCGAGAGCACGTCGCCGAGGGATTCGTGGTGCCAGACGCGAGTGATGTCGCCGCTCGTGAATTCGGCGAGCGTGACGAACCCGTCAGGGTCGTTCGCGACCACGATCGCGTCGATCCACTTGCTCGCCGCGACCGCCGCGAGCTGGTGCTGCATGCGGTGCAGCCCGTGACCGGGCCGTTCGCTCGAGCACTCAGCCGCCGCTTCGCAACCGCGCATGCCCATGACCGCGCCCTGGTGGGGCTCGGCGGCGGCGTGCGGTTCGCGGTACGACATGAGTGCTCCTCGGTGTTCGATTCCGCCACGGTACGCCGCCTGCCGACGGATGTCTCGTGGCGGCGTAATGCGCGGAAACACTCGCTGAACGGCCGATGCCCCGCTGGCGCATGCGACCGGCTGCCGGCGGCTCTGCTAATCGAGGAAGAGCGTGCGGAGCCGCCTCGTCGTGAAGACGACGCCGACGACCGCCATGACGACGTAGTAGAGCACGTGCCAGAGCATGTCCCAGCCGACGTCGCCCGTCGTGAGCCCGCGCACGAGCTCGACGCCGTGCCAGAGCGGGAGCGCCTGGATCACGCCCTGCAACCACTCGGGATACACCGTGAGCGGATAGAACGTGGCTGAGAAGAGGAACATCGGCAGCATGATGAAGTTGATCCAGTCCATCTGCTGGAACGACTTCATATAGCTCGTGACCGCCATTCCGAGGCTCGCGAACCCGAAGGCGATGAGGAGCACCGCGGGCAGCGCGAGGATCGCCCACCACGAGAGATTGAGGCCGAGCGCCTGCATGACCAACTGGAATCCGACCGCGTAGAGTGCGCCGCGGAGAAGTGCGAGAAGAATCTCGCCGAGCGCCACGTCGAGCGGGCCGAGCGAGGTCGAGAGCATCCCCTCGTAGAGCTTCGTGAACTGCATCTTGAAGTAGACGTTCCATGTCGAGTCGTAGATCGCCCCGTTCATCGCGGCGACCGCGAGCAGCGCCGGCGCGATGAACGCGGCGTAGGACACCTCCTGCCCACTCGCCGTAGTGACGGTGCCGACGAGCGTGCCGAGCCCGATGCCCATGGCGAGCAGGTAGAAGATCGGCTCGAAGAAGCCGCTCACGACGACGAGCCAGTTCGTGCTGCGGGTGGCGCGCCAGCCGCGCAGCATCACCGCACGGGCATTGCCGGCGTAGAGGGAACGCACGGGCCGCGGCAGGGTCGCCGAGTTCACGAGATCTCGTTCGGTGACCCCGCTCATCGGCCGAGCCTCCGAACGGAGATGCGCCGCGCCCAGACCCAGCCGACGACGATGAGGGCGACGAGATAGGCCACGTGCACGATCGTGAGCCAGATCGGCTCGGCGTAGCCGTAGGAGAACACGCGGGCGAGCTCGGTGCCGTGCCACAGCGGCGAGATCCAGCCGATCCACTGCAGCCAGATCGGGAAGGTCGAGAGCGGGAAGAACGTGCCGGAGAACAGGGTCATCGGCAGCACGATGAAGCGCATGACCATGGCGAGCTGCCCGGCGTCGTCTTCGAGCGTGGAGGTGTACGCCATCAGCACGGCGCCGAAGGCGAGACCGCCGAGGAGTCCGGCGAAGACCATGAGGAACGCAGCCGGCGAGGGTGCCGCCCCGAAGATGACTATGAGCAGGAAGAACAGCACGAGGTTCACGAGCATTCGGATCGAGACGGAGATGACCACGCCGTCGACGATCTGCGTGGGGCGCAGCGGCGAGGCGCTCATGCCGGTGAAGGTGGGGTTCCACTTGTAGCCGAGCATGATCGGGTACGTGAACTCCTCGCTCGAGACCGTGATGGCCGCGCTCGCGAGCAGCGCTGGTGCCACGAACACGAGGTAACTCACGCCGCCGACGTCCTGATCGCCGGCATTCGCGTCGACGATCGTCGCGAGTCCGACGCCGAGGGCGTAGAGGTAGATGAGCGGATTGCCGATGCCGGCGACGACGACGGTGCCGGTGTAGCTCTTCATCACCCGGAAGCGGTGCAGGGCCACGTACCAGGCGCCCCATCGACGCGGCATGCGCGCTGCAGCGAGGGCCCGTGCAGTGGTCCCGGACGCGGCGTGGGTCGCCGGGGTCTCGAGACGACCCTTCGGGGCCCCTCGACCCGCAGAAGCGATCTCGCTCATTCGATGAGGCTCCTGCCGGTGAGACGGAGGAACACGTCTTCGAGGCTCGAGCGTCGCACGAGGCTCGTGATGGGGTGCAGCCCCGCGTCGGTGATGCGCTCGAGCTCGGCCTCGCCGTTGTCGCTGTAGATGAGGATGCGGTCGGGCAGCACCTCGGCGCGCTCGCCGATGCCCGAGAGGCGCTCGGCCACCTCGACGTTGCGATCGGAGCCGAAGCGCACCTCGAGCACCTCGCGCGACGAGTAGCGGCGGATGAGCTCGGCCGGCGTGCCCTCGGCCATGATGGCGCCCTTGTCGACGACCACGAGCCGGTCGCAGAGCTGCTCTGCCTCATCCATGTAGTGGGTCGTGAGCAGGAGCGTGGTGCCCTCCTCCTTGAGACGGAACAGGCGGTCCCAGAGGATGTGCCGAGCCTGCGGATCGAGGCCGGTCGTGGGCTCGTCGAGGAGGAGCACGCTCGGGTCGTTGATGAGCGCGCGAGCGATGGTGAGCCGTCGCTTCATGCCGCCCGAGAGCGAATCGACCTTCGCCTTGCCCTTCTCCTCGAGCTGGGCGAACGCGAGCAACTCATCGGCCCGCTTCGCGACGAGCTTGCCGGACAGGCCGAAGTAGCGCCCGTAGACGAGGAGGTTCTCGCGAACGCGGAGCTCGGTGTCGAGGTTGTCGGATTGCGGCACGACGCCGAGCTGCGAGCGGATCTCGGGGCCGAAGGCGTCGGGATCGAGGCCGAGGATCGAGAGCTCGCCCGACGTGCGAGTGGACACCGCACCGACCATGCGCATCGTCGTCGACTTGCCCGCGCCGTTCGGACCGAGGAGCCCGAACGACTCCCCCGGCGCCACCTCGAAGGAGATGCCGTCGACGGCGGCGAACTCGCCATAGCGCTTGACGAGGTCGCGGGCGACGATGACTGGTGCTGGCACAGTTCTTCACGATAGCCCCGGGCGCCGACATCCGTCAGGGAGAGCGAGCGGGGTCCCGGATCCGGCCGTCGTGGCTAGGCTCGGGCTCGCGCGGCGATCGCGTCGAGGAGCGCCGCCAGCCCGAACTCGAAGGCGGCATCGACGCGCGCGACGGCGTCGGTCCACGCGCCGGATGCTGCCACGAGCGCCGTTTCGGCGCCATCGACGTGCCAGACGTCCGAAGGCGCTGACTGCTCGAGGCCGACACCGAGCGCGAAGCTGTCGAGCACCTCGAGGTAGACGGCGATCTCGCGTGGCTCGAAGCCCGCCTGTTCGAACGCTCGGGCGAGCCGCTCATAGAGTTCGAGCACGGGTTCCGAGGTGATCGGCGTGCCGACGAGCACCGTGACCAGATGCGGATGGGCGGCATAGCTGCGGCGCTGCGTCCGCACGATCGCCTCGATCTCGTCACGCCAGTCGCCCTCTTTCCGTGCCGGCGGGGGGTCATCGGCGATCAACCGGTCGCGGATGAGGTTCACGAGGTGATCGCGATCGCCGACGTGGTAGTAAAGCGACGGCGCCGCCACTCCGAGCCGCTTTGCGAGGGCACGCATCGCGAATTCGTCTCCGCTGTCGATGAGCGCGAGCGCCTCGCTGACGATGCGATCAATCGAGAGCAGGTTCTTCGATGGCCGGCCCACCTCACCACCTCCGATTCCTGTTCGTCACCACGTGGGTCTTGCGGACGATGTCACTCCGGTACACAATATCTGACACCGTTAGATTTAGCCGATCGACTGGAGTCAAGTATGTCAATGGAGACGTCCACCTCAGCCCCGCCCGACGGCCGGCCCGTCGTCGGTGCACTCAAGAAGAACTCGCTCGGGACCGGGGGAATCACGTTCCTCGTCGTCTCGGCCGCCGCTCCGCTCACCGTCATCGCGGGCACCGTGCCGCTGGCGATCCTGATCGGCGGCCCAGCGGCCCCGCTCGCCTACCTCGTGGTCGGCCTCGCGCTCGCCGTGTTCGCGGTCGGGTTCATGGCGATGACCCGACATGTCACCAAGACGGGTGGGTTCTACACCTACATCACCGAGGCGCTCGGCAGGCATGTCGGCCTCGGCGCGGGGATCCTCGCCCTCGTCTCGTACAACGCGATGCAGATCGGAATCTACGGTCTCTTCGCGGTGAGTGCCCGGGCGATGCTCGCGACCCTCTTCGGCATCGACGTTCCCTGGGCCGTGCTCGCATTCATCGCCATCGTGTTGGTATGGGCGATGGGATTCGCCGGGATCGATCTCGGGGCGAGGGTGCTGGGTGTGCTCCTCATCGTCGAGACACTCGTGCTCGTCGTGCTCGGCATCGCGATCATCGCAAGCGGAGGTGGGCCGGAGGGCTTCGGCGCCGGCGCCTTCGCTCCCGGGAACGTGTTCACTCCGCAGTTCGCGGTGACCCTCGGCCTCGCATTCGGCGCATTCATCGGCTTCGAGTCGACCGCGCTCTACCGTGCGGAGGCACGCTCGGCCGATCGCACCATTCCCCGCGCCACGTACGTGGCCGTCTTCGCCATGACGTTCTTCTACTTCGCGATGGCGTGGCTCCTCATCCAGGCGCATGGTGAATCCCTGGTGCAGGCCTTCATCGGGCAGAACGGGGTCGAGACGTTCATCTTCGCCACGGCCGAGACCCAGCTCGGCCACTGGGCGACCGTGACCCTGCTCCTGCTCATCCTCACGAGCGTCTACGCGGCGCTCCTCGCCTTCCACAATTCCATCAACCGGTACAGCTACGCGCTCGCCCGCGACGACGTGCTCCCGGCGATGCTCGGTCGCACCAGGCAGCGCAACGGCTCGCCCTGGGTGGCCGGCGCGGTACAGACCGGACTCGCCGCCCTGATCGTGGGCGGGTTCGCCATCGCGGGCGCCGATCCCTACCTGCAGCTGCTCATCTGGGTCAACACCCCCGGGGTGATCGGGGTCGTGTGCCTGCAGATCCTGGCGTCGCTCGCCGTCGTGGTCTTCTTCACGAGGAACAGGGGAGCTGAGCGTCACCGCTTCGCGGTTCCCGCCGCCCTCACCGGCGGAATCCTCATGGCGCTGTTCACCGGGCTTATCGTCGCGAACATCGACGTGTTGACCGGCGCGCCCGCCGGAACCAACGTCGTGATCATCAGCGTGGTGCCGATCAGCTTCGCGGTGGGCGTCATCCTCGCCGCGGTCCTCAAGCGCCGCCGGCCGGCCGCCTATGCGCGCATCGGGGGCCAGGGACAGTGACGGTCGACCTCATCGTCCTCGCCACCCGGCTGCACGGCGCATCCGGTGGAGCCGTGGCGGTGCAAGGCGGTCGCATCGTGGCGATCGGAGATCGCCGAGACGCCAGGGCATGGACGGGACCGTCGACGCGCGTGCTCGACCTCGGCGATGCGACCGTGCTGCCGGGACTCACGGACGCGCATTCGCATCCGATGCTCGGCGCGAGCGTCGCGCGCGGCCTCGACTTGCGCGGCGCCGACTCGCTCGACGACGTGCGCGAGGCCGTCGCGTCCGAGCGCGCGCGGCTGCGTCGCGGCGAGTGGTTGATCGGCTGGGGACTCGACCACAACGTCTGGCGCGGAGAGGAGGTCGGGGCGGCGGCAATCGAAGCGGCATCCGGTGACGTTCCCACCTTCCTGCGCATGTTCGATGCGCACTCGGCCGTCGTCAATCGGGCGGCGCTCGAGCGCGCTGCCGTACGGGGAGGGCGCCGCTTCGACACCGGTTCCGAGATCGTGGTCGATGCCTCGGGAACTCCGACCGGTCTGCTGCTCGAGAGCGAGGCGCTCGCCGTCGTCGAGCGAGTCATCCCGCCCGACAGCCGCGCCGACCTGCGCCGGCGCCTCGCGTCATCGCTCCGCGCGATGGCCGCGAGCGGCCTCACCGGGGCGCACGTGCTCGACTTCAAGGACGACCCCGCCGATCTCTACCGTGCGCTCGACGACAGCGGCGAGCTTCCCCTCCGACTCAAGATCCACCCGTGGGTGTCTCCGTCATCCGGCCCCGACGACTGGGGCGCACTGTGTGCGCAGGTCGGGGAAGGCGGCCGGCTCTGGCGGATGCATGGAGTCAAGCTCTTCCTCGACGGAACGATCGACAACGGCACCGCGTGGCTTCGCAGCCCGGACAGCCACGGACTGTCGGTCCGAAGCACCTGGGACGACCCGGAACGCTATCGCTCGGCGATCGCGCACTTCGGCGCCGCAGGGGTCGGTACCGCAACGCACGCCATCGGGGATCGGGCCGTGATGCACGCGGCAGAGAGCATCCGACTCGCGCTCCAACGTCATCCGGGCGCGCGACACCGCATCGAGCACCTGGAGCTCACGGGCGACGACATCGTGCAGGCCGTCGCCGCCAGCGGCGCGATCGCGAGCATGCAGCCGACGCATTGCACCCACTTCGTCACGGATGCCGGGACCGACAACTGGAGCGGCCGGGTAGGAGCGCGCCGGGCCCGGCATGCCTGGCGCACGCGTTCCCTCGTCGACGCGGGGACAACACTCGCGCTCGGCTCGGACTGGCCGATCGCTCCGTTCGAACCACTGCAGATCATGGCGGATGCCCGGTTGCGGCGGCGTGTCGACCGGCCGGATCTTCCACCGGTCCTGCGCTCGGAGGGGTTGACGGCGGCGCAGGCCCTCGACGGGTACACGAGGGCCGCAGCGATCGCGGCCGGGGTGGAGCACGAGGAGGGGGCCATCCGGCCAGGCGCACTCGCCGACCTCACGGTGCTCGCGGCCGACCCCCTCGCCGTCTCGCCCGAGGAGTTCGCCGAGCTTCCTGTTCTGGCGACCATCGTCGGCGGCGAAGTACGACACTCCCTCTGACGGACGGCGACACGACGGACGGTCGGGCTCCCGATCCGGCCACGTCTGAGGCATTCGTCGTCGGTCGCTCCTACGATGGCGGAATGCAGACTCCCCCGTCCGGCCTCCGCATCGGCGACGAGGTGCGGCGCGCACTCGACGCCGGCGCCCCCGTGCTCGCCCTCGAATCCACGATCCTCAGTCACGGCCTGCCGTCGCCCCGAAACCTCGAGGTCGGGCTCGCCTCGGAGGCGCTCGTGCGGGAGGAAGGGGTCGTGCCCGCCACGATCGGGGTGATCGACGGGGTCGCGGTCGTGGGTCTCTCCCCCGCCGAGATCGAGCGGCTCTGCAGCACCGAGCGCGTCGTCAAGGTGAGTGTTCGCGATCTGCCGATCGCCAGGGCGCAGCACCTCGACGGCGGTACGACCGTCGCCGCGACGGCGTGGCTCGCGCATCGCGCTGGCATCCGGGTCATGTCGACTGGCGGCCTGGGCGGCGTGCACCGCGGGGCGAGCGAGACCTTCGACGAGTCCGCCGACCTCGGCACCCTCGCGACAACGCCGATCACGCTCGTGAGCGCGGGGGTGAAATCGATCCTCGACATCGGCGCCACGCTCGAGCGGCTCGAGACGCTGAACATCCCAGTCGTCGGCTACCGCACGAATCGGTACCCCGGCTTCTACATCGCCGACTCGGGCTTCTCGCTCGACTATCGCATCGAGAGCCCGGCGGATGCCGCGGCGCTCGCACACGCCCGTGACGAGCTCGGGCTGGCGTCCGCCGTGCTCGTGGCGAACCCGGTCGACGCGGCGAAGCAGTTCGACCCCGAGTTCCACGACCGGGTGCTGGCCGAAGCGCTGGCCGCGGCATCCGACGCCGGCGTGACCGGCCACGACACGACCCCGTTCCTCCTCGACTACGTGCAACGCGCCACGGGTGGTCGGAGCCTCGAGGTGAACCTCGAGGTGTACCGCGGCAATGTCGCGCTCGGGGCGGAGATCGCGCGTGCCGTCGCCGGCTGAGCGGCCGGGCGGCGTGCTCGCGGTGGTCGGCGACCTCGTCGAGGACATCGTCGTGTGGGCGGGCGAGCCGGTGCGTACGGCGACCGACACGGCCGCGCAGGTCTTCCGGGCACGGGGCGGCAGTGCCGCGAACGTCGCAGCCCTCGCCGCCGCACACGTGGCGACGCGGTTCATCGGCAGGGTCGGCACGGATGCCGCGGGCGAGGCACTCGTCGCCGAGCTCACGGCACGGAGCGTCGACGTACGCGTGCAGCGGCAGGGGCGCACCGGCACGGTCGTGCTCCTCGTCGACGCCGACGGCGAGCGCACGATGTTCCCCGACCGCGGAGCGTCGGCGGTGCTCGAGCAGGTCGACGACCGATGGCTCGACGGCGTCACCTGGTTGCACGTGCCGGCCTACGGCTTCGAGCGTGAGCCGATGCGCAGCGAGGTCATGCGCCTCGCCGCCCTGGCGCGCACGGCGGGGGCCCGGATCTCGGTCGACGCCTCCTCGACCGGGCTGCTCGCCGGCATCGGTGTCGACGTCGCACTCGACCTCATCCGCGAGGCCGCGCCCGAAGTGCTGTTCGCGAACGAGTCCGAGGCCGAGCTGCTCGGGCTGGCAGGTGGCGGAGCACTCGCGGCATCCGTCGCGCAGACCGCCGTCGTGAAGCACGGCCCGTTGCCGACCGACGTGATCGAGGCGGGCCGGCTCGTTGCGCGGGTCGACGTGGCCCCGGTCTCCGGAATCCGCGACCTCACGGGCGCGGGCGACGCCTTCGCCGCGGGATTCCTCGCCGCGACCCTGCAGGGAGCGGATGCCGCGGCGGCCTGCGTCGCTGGGCATGCGGCCGCGGCATCCGTGCTCACGAACCCGGGCGCGCACGCCACCCGTTCGTCAACCTGAATTGACAGATCACGGGCGCGTCAATTACGGTTGACGCCATGGACGACCGCACCCTCCGCACTGCCATCGCCGCCGCCGACGGCGACGACCCGTACCGGGCGCTGCGCGACCTGCGTCACGCCCGCATGGAGCTCAACCGCGAGCTCGACCGTGCCGAGGCGCTCGCCGTGCGGCGGGCCCGTGCCGCCGGCTCGAGCTGGCAGCTCATCGCCCTCGCCCTCGAGGTGTCGAAGCAGGCGGTGCACAAGAAGTACGGACGCAGCTAGGACACGTATGCTGCATGGCGGCGACGGCGCGGCATCCGAGCGGGCGTGGCATCCGCTCACCGCACAGACCAGGAAGAGACCATGAGCGACAGCACCACCACAGCCGAGACCAGGCGCAGCCCCCTCGCCCGACGGGCCACGCCGCCCGGCCCCCGCGCGACCTTCCGGCAGCTGCTGCCGTTCATCTTCGAGCACCGGCCGGTGCTCATCTGGGTCGCCGTGCTCTCGGTCATCGGAGCGCTCGCCAGCCTCGCCCAGCCGCTCCTCGTGAGCCAGGTGATCGGGGTCGTCGAGGCCGGCCAACCGCTCGGCTGGCTCGTCTGGGGGCTCATCGCGCTCGTCATCGTGAGCGGCGTCATCTCCGGGTACCAGCACTACCTGCTGCAGCGCACCGGTGAGGGCGTCGTGCTCTCGGCTCGCAAGCGCCTCGTGGCCAAGCTCCTTCGACTGCCCATCGCCGAGTTCGACACACGCCGCACCGGCGACCTCGTCTCCCGTGTGGGCAGCGATACGACCATGCTCCGTGCGGTGCTCACCCAAGGCCTCGTCGAGGCGATCGGCGGCACCGTCACGTTCGTCGGCGCGCTCATCGCGATGCTCATCATCGATCCGGTGCTGCTCGGCCTGACCGTCCTCGTGGTGGCGATCGCGATCACCACCGTCACCCTGCTCTCCCGGCGCGTGCGTGAGGCGTCGCGCCGCGCCCAGGAGAAGATCGGCGACGTCGCGGCATCCGTCGAGCGTGCGATCAGCTCGGTACGCACGATCCGGGCCGCCGGAGCAACCGAGCGTGAGATCCGCTCGGTCGAGGGCGAGGCCGAGGGCGCTTGGAGCATGGGCGTGCAGGTCGCGAAGATCTCCGCGCTCATCGTGCCGATCGCGGGCATCGCGATGCAGGTGTCGTTCCTCGTGGTGCTCGGCGTGGGCGGCTTCCGCGTCGCCTCGGGCGCCCTCACGGTCGCCAACCTCGTCGCGTTCATCCTCTTCCTCTTCATGATGATCCTGCCGCTCGGCCAGGCGTTCGGCGCGATCACCTCGGTCAACCAGGCGCTCGGCGCGCTCGGCCGCATCCAGGAGATCCTCGACCTGCCTGACGAGAACGCGCACGACCGCGAGCTCGCTCCGCTTGCCGTCATGGTCGGCGAGGCCAATGCGGGCATGCTGCCGGATGTCGCGGCGATCGACTTCGACGACGTGCACTTCGCGTATGCGGCGACGCGTTCCGACCCGGCCGACCCGGCGAACGAGTCGCCCGACGAGCACCTGCCCGAGCCGAACGTCACGGATCGGCAGCCCGTGCTCCGCGGGGTCTCGTTCGAGGTGCCGCGCGGGCAGCGCATCGCCCTCGTCGGGCCGTCGGGTGCCGGCAAGTCGACGATCCTCGCGCTCATCGAGCGCTTCTACGACCCGAGCATCGGCAGCGTGCGCATGGGCGGCCTCGACCTCCGTTCGCTCGATCGTGCCCAGCTCCGCGCGCAGATCGGATACGTCGAGCAGGATGCGCCCGTGCTCGCCGGATCCCTCCGCGACAACCTGAAGCTCGGCAGCCCCGATGCCACCGACGCCGAGTGCGAGCACGTACTGCGCGCCGTGAACCTCGGCTCGGTGCTCGACCGCGACCCCGCAGGTCTCGACGCGGCGGTCGGCGAGGACGGCATCATGCTCTCGGGCGGCGAGCGCCAGCGCCTCGCGATCGCCCGAGCGCTGCTTGCCGCGCCGCCGATCCTCCTGCTCGACGAGTCGACGTCGTCGCTCGACGGCCTGAACGAGCGGATGATGCGCGAGGCCATCGACGCGGTCTCGGCCGGACGCACGCTCATCGTCATCGCGCACCGGCTCTCGACGGTCATCGACTCCGACCGCATCATCGTGCTCGACGGCGGCCGGGTGATCGGCGAAGGCACGCACTCCGAGCTCGTGGAGTCGGTTCCGCTGTATCGCGAGCTCGCCGAACACCAGTTGCTCGTGTGACGCGTTAGGGGTAAACCTGAGAGAGGCTCAGTGCTGACTCGGATGGGGCGGCACGGCGGTCTCCATAACGTGGGCGATGCATCCAGACGACGGATGCCACGTCCGCCGACGCCTGACCGAAGGACCATCATGACCATCGCGACCGTTCCCCGCGAGCAGCAGCTCTCCCCCGTCCGCCCGGGCGAGTTGCCCCTCGACCTCATCGAGAACCTCCCGAGCGGCAACGCCGCCGACGGACCCGACGCTTCGGATGCCGAGCTCCTCGGCCCCGGCTTCGCCGAGGTCCAGGCGAACCTCCAGGCGTGGCTCCGCCACTGGTCGCCGCAGCGCATCCCCGCGTTCACCTCGGTGCGCGACGTCGCGCCCTCGGGCTCGCGCGGTCGCAGCGCCCTGCAGTCCGCACCGACCCAGCCCGACGGCGCCGTGCGGATCACCGCGAGCGTCTACGACCCGCCGAACCGCGACGGCGCACCGCTCAGCTGGTCGCGCAACTGGGCGAGCCTCGCCGTGCTGCCGCCGGCTCCGGAGACCGGACGCCTCTACTACCGGTTCCGCGTGTCGAGCCGGCTCGTGCTCGACGGCGCCGCCGCACTCAGCCTCGTCTCGACGAGCCTCAACTTCGGCATCGTCGCCGATGCAGCGACCGCGAGCCCGTTCGCGGTGCCGGGCTTCGCGACTCCGCTCGTGCGCCCGCACGTGGGCGTGCAGTGCCGGCCCGACACCGAGACGGATGCCTCGCAGCTCATCGAGGGCTCGATCGCGGTTCGCAAGGGTGAGACCCCGGCGATGGCCTTCGTGATCGGCACCGACGTGCTCTTCAGCGACGGCTGGATCCGTGTGCACGAAGGAAGCAGCACGTGGATCGGCCCCGCCGACCCCGGCGCGAGCGGTATCGTCGAGTACCGCTTCGCTCCGGCCGCGATGCTGCGGCTCTTCGACGGCGTCCGCAGCTGAGACGGCCGGCGAGATGACGTCAGGCTGCCGTCAGGCGCTGACCTGATCGACCGAGCGCGCCCCCGTTAGACTCACGGGATGGCGCGCTTCGTCGTCGTTCTGCCGCTCGTGCCGCTCGCCGCCGGTGCCGAGTTCACCGTTGCCGAGTGGCCCCTGCACGTCACCCTCATCGAGCCGTTCTCGACCGAACTGCCTGCATCCGCCGTCGCCACGGTCATCGGCCGCATCGCCCATCAGGCCGATACCGTCCACGCGAGCGGCGGCGAGGAGGCGATGTTCGGCCGGCGGCGCGACGTTCCGGTCACGCTCGTGCGCGACGGCGGTGAGCTCGAAGCGCTGCGATCGCGTGCGCTCGACGCGCTGCGCGAGGAGGGCGTCGACTTCGGTCATGTCCGCGAAGAGTACCGGCCGCATGTCAGCCGCAAGCAGGACCGGCGCCTCCGATGGGGCGAGCGCGTCGAGCTCGGAACCATCGCCCTCATCGACATGCGCCCGAGCGCCGGCTCCCACCACCGCAATGTCATCGCGACCTGGCAGCTCGGAGCTGCGGCATCCGTCGCCCCCGACTGACCACGAGACGATGCGCGGCGCGCTTCAGGCCACGTCGGCGGTCGCCGGCTCCTCGATCGGCTCCTCGCGCTTGTGCCACGGCCAGCGCCCCGAGATCTCGAGCTCGAGCGACCAGCTGAGGAACGTTCGGATCAGCACGATGACCGCGAGCACGGCCACCGATTCGAGGGTCGGCGTGACGGCGACGGTCTTGATGATGTCGGCCGCGACGAGCAACTCGAGGCCGAGGAGGATCGCGCGCCCCAGCACGCGGCGGAACCGCGTGTAGACGGGACTCACACGACGGATGCCCCGCAGTGCGGCGTCGAGGATCGCGTAGAGCACGCCGACGACGATCGCGACCACGCCGAGCACGTCGACGGCTTCGCCCACCATTTCGATGATCGAGCCGAGTTCCATGCCGCCTCCCTCACTCTGCGGCACACGCTAGCGCCCGCGACACGCCCGAATGAGCGCGACGCACCGCCGATGGCGCGACGCGTGCTGATTCGCGGCCTCCTGATCGAGGTGGAGCTCGCGCCTGATTGGTCGAGTGCGCGCTCGCCTACCGCGCCGAGGCCTCCCACGCCGCAAGACCGCCGGCGAGGGTGCGCACGGGCCCGTGCCCGGCGCGCCGCAGGAACTCCGCAGCCGGGCCGGAACGGATACCGCGAGCGCAGTACACGACGAGCTCGCCGTCGAGCGCGGGCACGCTGCCGGCCTGCAGCGCCGACAACGGCGCGCGCACGGCTCCCGCGATGCCACCCGGCTCACCGGATTCCCGCACGTCGACGAGGATCGGGCCGCCATCGGCACCGGCGAGTTCCTGCCGGAGCGCCGATGCCGTGACGATGCCGATCGAGCGGGCCCCCGCCGCTGCTCCCCGCTCTCCCTCGAGCGCGAAGCCGCGCCACTCGCCGTGCAGCGCGTCGAACACCGCGACGCGGCCGAGGAGCACCCTTCCCGTGCCCGTGATGAGCTTGATCGCCTCGGCCGCCAACTGCGCGCCGATGATGGCGCAGAGCGGCCCGAACACGCCGGCCGTCCCGCAGCTCGGCCCATCGGTGGGTGCGTCGGGATAGAGGTCCCGGTAGCGGACCCCGCGAGCGCCCCAGAACACGCTGAGCTGCCCCTCGAAACGCAGCACCGAGCCCCAGACGCTCGGCAGGCCGAGCTGTTCGGCGGTGTCGGCGATCAGGTGACGGGTGGCGAAGTTGTCGGATCCGTCGACGACGAGGTCGTACTCGGCGAAGATTCCGGACGCGTTCGCCGCGGTCAGCCTCACGGGGTGCTCGCGCACGCTGACGCCCGGGTTCAGCGCCCGGATGGCGCGGCTCGCCGAGCGGGTCTTGCGCCGCCCGACATCCCGGAGGCGATGTGCGAACTGCCGTTGCAGGTTGCCGAGTTCGACCCGATCGGCGTCGACGATGCCGAGCACGCCGACGCCGGCGCTCGCGAGGCCGAGCAGCGCCGGCGCGCCGAGTCCGCCTGCGCCGATGACGAGCACGCGCGCGTTCCGCAGACGCCGCTGCGCGTCCGCGCCGAAGCCCGGCAGGGTCAGCTGCCGGGCGTACCGCTCGATCGCCTCGTCGTCGAGTTCCCCGCCGGGCTCGACGAGGGGCGGCAGCACGCCGCTCACAGCGCCGGCCGCCCTTCGGCGGGTGAGGAGGCGAGCGCATGCCGACGGCGCGGGATGCGACCCGAGACCGCCGCGAGTCGCCCCGCGATCACGGCGTGCCGGAACGCGGCGGCCATGCCGACGGGGTCCTGCGCCCGGGTCACCGCGGTCGCGAGCAGCACGCCATCGCAGCCGAGCTCCATCGCGAACGCGGCATCCGAGGCGGTGCCGATGCCTGCGTCGAGCACGATCGGAACCGAGGCGCGCGCGACGATGAGCTCGATGTTGTGCGGGTTGAGGACGCCGAGCCCGGTGCCGATCGGCGAGCCGAGCGGCATCACGACGGCGGCGCCGAGCTCCTCGAGGCGCAGCGCGAGCGCCGGGTCGTCGTTCGTGTACGCGAACACCCGGAACCCGCGCGCGACGAGCTGCTCGGTCGCATCGACGAGCTCGAGGGCGTCGGGCAGGAGCGTGCGGTCGTCGGCGACGACCTCGAGCTTCACCCAGTCGGTCTCGAAGGCCTCGCGCGCGAGCTCTGCGGTCGTCACGGCCTCCCGGGCGGTCAGGCACCCGGCGGTGTTCGGCAGGAGACGGATGCCGCGCTGGCGCAGCAGCCCGAAGAGCGAGCCCTCTGCTCCCGCGCCCGAGGCCGCGCCGTCGGCGTACCGGCGGACCGCGACGGTCGTCAGCGAGGTCCCGGAGGCGTCGAGCGCGACGCCGAGCGCGTGCAGGCTGGGCGCCCCGCCCGTGCCCATGATGAGGCGGGACGCGAGCGGGACTCCGGCGATGACGAGCTCGTCCATCTCAGCCGCCCTGCGCGGCCGTGAGCACCTCGACGCGGTCGCCGACGACGAGCCCGCGCGCCGACCAGCGGCCACGCGGCACCACTGCCTCGTTGACGGCGACGGCGATGCCGAGCGGCTCGCCGTCGAGGGCGGCGCCGTGCTCGTCGAGCGCGCGCCCCGTGAGGAGCGCGACGAGCGCTCCCACAGTCGTCGGCTCCGGCAGCATCATCGCGCTGCCGTTCACGTGGACGTCGATCATGCGTGCTCCTCGATGCGTGTCGGGTGGGATGCGATGGGGACCGGGCCGGACGCGTCGTGGGCGGCGTCGGAATCCGCTGCGAAGCGGTCGGGCCGGAGCATCGGCCACGCAGACAGCTCGGCTCCCTCGACGAGCTGCAGGCAGAGCTCGGCGATGAGCGGTGCAAGCAGCACACCGTTGCGGTAGGTGCCGGTCGCGACGAGGAGTCCCGGCGCCACCCTCCCGACGAGGGGCACGTGATCGGGCGTCGCGGGGCGGGCCCTGGCGACGGCGTCGATGAGCTCGAGCTCGTCGACGGCGGGCACGAGTTCGCGCGCGTCGCGCAGCAGTGCGTGCACGCCGCCGGCCGAGATCGCGGAGCCGCCGTGCTCGCGCTGCGTCGCGCCGAGCACGACCGAGCCATCCCGGCGCGGCACGAGGTAGACGGGAGTGCCCCGCACGAGGCCGCGCACGGTCGCGGTCAGCAGCGGCCGAAGCACCTCTGGTGCGCGCAGCCGCAGGATGTCGCCGTGGACGGGCCGCAGGACGTGCTCCGGCAGGGCGGCGAGCCGTGCTGCGCCCTGCGCGTTCGCCACGACGACCTCGGATGCCGCGATCCGGCTGCCGTCCGAAAGCTCGACGCCGACCGCCGTGCCGCGGGCGTCCCTGAGGACCCGTCGCGCCGACGCCGCGACGAACGCGTCGGGCCGCTCCCGGTGGATCGCGCGCCTGAGCACGCCGGCGAGCGCGCGCGGGTCGATCCGATGATCGCGGTCGATCAGGTACGCGGCGCCGACCCGGGGCCCGAGCAGCGGTTCGAGCCGCCGTGCTTCGCGCGTTCCGATCGGGGCCGCGTCGAGGCCGAGTTGCGCCTGCGCCGCGGCGAGGTCTGCGAGCGCCGCACGGTCGGCGTCGTCGACGCCGACGACGAGGGTCGGCGCCCGTTCGTAGCCGGCGGCATCCGATTCGGGCAGCGCGTCGATGAAGGCGGGATACCGCTCCGCGGCCGCGAGCCCGAGCGTGAACGCGTCCTCCTCGCCATAGTGGAACTCGCTCGCCGGTGCGAGCATGCCCGCCGCAGCATACGTGGCGCCGGACGCCGGGTGCGGGTCGATCACGCGCACGCTGCTCCCAGCGCGGACGAGCTCCCACGCGATCGCGAGGCCGACGATCCCGGCGCCGACGATCGCGACGTGGGCTCGGTCGTCGGCCCGGGCCTCCACCCGGTTGGCGGCTCGAACCTCGGCCGCGGCATCCGCTCTCCCGCCCTCGGACGCAGCGGCACCGTGCCCGGCCGCCCGCGCCCATGCGGCTACACTCGCGTCGTGCCCCTCGAAACCGCTCGCCTGTACCTCTGCACCGACGCCCGCGAACGGCAGGGCGACTTCGCCGAGTTCGTCGACGCCGCGTTCGCGGGCGGCGTCGACATCGTCCAGCTGCGCGACAAGCGGCTCGAGGCGGCCGCCGAGCTGGAGCTGCTCGCCGTGCTCCGCGATGCGGCCGAGCGCCACGGCGCCCTGTGGGCGGTCAACGACCGCGCCGACATCGCCGCGCTCGCCGGTGCACCCGTCTTGCACCTCGGCCAGGGTGACCTGCCCGTGGCACGTGCCCGCCGGCTCCTCGCCGGCGACACCTCCATCGGACGAAGCACGCATGGAGCGGCCCAGCTCGAGGCCGCGAGCGTCGACCCCGACGTCGACTACTTCTGCGTCGGGCCAGTCTGGGCGACTCCGACCAAGCCCGGCCGCTCCGGCATCGGATTCGAGCCGGTGCGCCGGGCCGCCGCCCTCGACACCGACCGACCGTGGTTCGCGATCGGCGGCATCGACCATGAGAACGTCGACGCCGTCGTCGAGGCGGGCGCACGGCGAATCGTCGTGGTGCGGGCGATCACCGAGGCCGACGACCCCGCCGACGCGGCCCGGCGACTCCGCGCTGCGCTCCCTCCCCTCGACTGACCCGCCCGCGTCAGCGGCGGACACCGGGCTCGCCGAGGTAGACGCTGCCGCCGGCGGCGAGGAAGTCGGCCGACTTCTCCTGCATCCCGGCGATCGCGGCCTGTTCGGCCTGACCGCCGAAGGCGTCGCGGATGTCCTGCGAGATCCGCATCGAGCAGAACTTCGGGCCGCACATGGAGCAGAAGTGGGCGGTCTTCGCGGGCTCTGCAGGGAGCGTCTCGTCGTGGAACGCCTCGGCGGTGTCCGGATCGAGCGCGAGCGCGAACTGGTCGCGCCAGCGGAACTCGAACCGCGCCTTCGAGAGCGCGTCGTCGCGCGTGCGTGCGCCTGGATGCCCTTTCGCGAGGTCGGCCGCGTGCGCCGCGATCTTGTACGTGATGACGCCGGTCTTCACGTCGTCGCGGTCGGGCAGCCCGAGGTGCTCCTTGGGCGTGACGTAGCAGAGCATCGCGGTGCCGTACCGGGCGATCTCGGTCGCACCGATCGCCGAGGTGATGTGGTCGTAGCCGGGCGCGACATCGGTGACGAGCGGGCCGAGCGTGTAGAAGGGCGCGCCATCGCAGAGCTCCTGCTGGCGCTCGACGTTCTCCCGCACGAGGTGGAACGGCACATGGCCCGGGCCCTCGACCATGACCTGCACGTCGTGCTCCCAAGCCCGCGCGGTGAGCTCGGCCAGCGTGTCGAGCTCGGCGAACTGCGCCGCGTCGTTCGCGTCAGCGGTCGAACCCGGGCGCAGGCCGTCGCCGAGCGAGAAGGCGACGTCGTAGCGGGCGAAGATCTCGCAGAGCTCGTCGAAGTGCGTGTAGAGGAAGTTCTCCCGGTGGTGCGCGAGGCACCAGCCGGCCATGATCGACCCGCCGCGCGAGACGATGCCCGTGACGCGCTCGGCGGTCAGCGGCACGTAGCGCAGGAGCACCCCGGCATGGATCGTCATGTAGTCCACGCCCTGCTCGCACTGCTCGATGACCGTGTCGCGGAACACCTCCCAGCTCAGCCGGTGCGCCTGGCCGTCGACCTTCTCGAGCGCCTGGTAGATCGGCACGGTCCCGATCGGCACGGGAGCGTTGCGGATGATCCACTCGCGCGTGGTGTGGATGTCGTCGCCGGTGGAGAGGTCCATGACGGTGTCGGCACCCCACTTGGTCGCCCACTGCAGCTTGTCGACCTCCTCGGCGATCGAGCTCGTGACGGCGGAGTTGCCGATGTTCGCGTTGATCTTCACGAGGAACGCCTTGCCGATGATCATCGGCTCGGCCTCAGGATGGTTGATGTTCGCGGGGATGATCGCGCGGCCCGCGGCGAGCTCGGCGCGGACGAGCTCGACATCGCAGTGCTCGCGTAGCGCGACGAATCGCATCTCGGGCGTGATCTCGCCCCGGCGGGCGTAGTGCATCTGGGTGACGGTGCGACCCGGAGCGGCGCGACGTGGCATCCGTGCTTCGCCCTGCCATTCGGCGGATGCCGCACCGCGGCGCGCCGCCCCACGGCCGTCGTCGTGCAGGTTGCGCGGCCGCCCCGCATACGCCTCGGTGTCGCCGCGCGCCTCGATCCACCGCTCGCGCAGCGGCGGCAGTCCGCGCACGGCGTCACTTCCCTGACCTTCGGTCCGGTAGGCGATGAAGGCCTCGTTGGGCTCGCCGTTCGGCGAGTCGCCGAGGGCGATGCGGGTGACCGGCACCCGGATGTCGTGCTCCGCATCGTGCAGATACGACAGCGAATGGGACGATTCGAGCGCGCTCATCAGATTCCTACTTCCTACGCCGGCATGACCCGAACAGGTTCGACGGTCGCGGGCAGCGTCAGCCCGATCTCAGCCCCTGCTGGGACTCCCGTGTGGATGTCGGTAGCGTAGCAGCACGGAAGGGCGGGCGGATGCCGCAGCATCCGCCCGCCCTCGCTCGCACCGCCTATTCGGACTGCTCCAGGTGGTAGCGCAGGCTCGCGAGCTCGGCCCGAAGCGCGGCGGGCACGCGGTCGCCGAACTGCGTGAAGTACTCCTCGGTGAGGTCGCACTCGGCGAGCCACGAGTCGCGATCGACGTCGAAGAGCTGCTCCACCGCGTCATCCGTGATGCCCAAGCCGCCGAGGTCGAGGGACCCGGCCGCCGGGAGCAGGCCGATCGGCGTCTCGACGACATCGGCGGTGTCCTCGATGCGGCCCACGATCCATTCGAGCACGCGCGAGTTCTCGCCGAAGCCCGGCCAGAGGTACGACCCGTCGGCCCCCTTGCGGAACCAGTTGACCTGGAAGATCTTCGGCGCCTTCGTGCCGAGGATGCGACCCATCTTCACCCAGTGGCCCCAGTAGTCGGCCATGTTGTACCCGCAGAACGGGAGCATCGCGAACGGGTCGCGACGAAGCTCGCCGACGGTGCCCTCGGCGGCCGCGGTCTGCTCGGACGAGATGGTCGCCCCCATGAACACCCCGTGCTTCCACGAGCGCGCCTCGGCGACGAGCGGCACGTTCGTGGCCCGGCGCCCGCCGAACAGGATCGCGTCGATCGGCACGCCGTCGTGGGCGTCCCAGTCGTCGGAGATCTGCGGGCACTGCGCGGCACCGACCGTGAAGCGCGAGTTGGGGTGGGCCGCCGGAGTGTCGGATGCCGGGGTCCAGTCGTTGCCCTCCCAGTCGATGAGGTGGGCGGGCGGCGTGTCGGTGAGGCCCTCCCACCACACGTCGCCGTCGTCGCGGAGCGCCACGTTCGTGAAAATCGTGTTGCCCCAGAGCGTCTGCACGGCCGTGGGATTGGTGGACTCGCCGGTGCCCGGCGCGACGCCGAAGAAGCCCGACTCGGGGTTGATCGCGTAGAGGCGGCCGTCGTCACCCGGACGCATCCAGGCGATGTCGTCGCCGATCGTCTCGACCTTCCAGCCGGGGATCGTCGGCCGCAGCATCGCGAGGTTGGTCTTGCCGCACGCCGACGGGAACGCCGCGGCGACGTGGTACGCCTTGCCCTGGGGCGAGGTGATCTTGATGAGCAGCATGTGCTCGGCGAGCCAGCCCTCGTCGCGCGCCATCACCGAGGCGATGCGCAGCGCGAAGCACTTCTTCGCGAGCAGGGCGTTGCCGCCGTAGCCCGACCCGTACGACCAGATCTCGCGGGAGTCGGGGAACTGCACGATGTACTTGGTGTCGTTGCATGGCCAGTCGACCTCGGCGCGGCCGTGCCCGACGCCGTCGACGAGGGGGTAGCCCACGGAGTGCACGGTGCGCACCCAGGGCTCGCCGGCCTCGATGAGCCGGTAGACCGCGTGGCCCATGCGCGTCATGATCCCCATCGAGAGCACGACGTAGGGCGAGTCGGTGATCTCGACGCCGAGCTGCGAGATGGGGCCGCCGAGCGGTCCCATCGAGAACGGCACGACGTACATCGTGCGCCCCTTCATCGAGCCGTCGAAGACATGCGTGAGCTCCTCGCGCATCTCGCGGGGGTCGCGCCAGTTGTTCGTGGGGCCGGCGTCCTCCTCGTAGGTGGAGCAGATGAAGGTGCGGTCCTCGACGCGCGCGACGTCGCCGGGGGAGGTGCGCGCGAGGTAGCTGTTGGGTCGCCATTCGGGGTTCAGCTTGATGAGCTTGCCCTCGGCGACGAGTTGCTTGGTCAGGAGGTCGGCCTCGTGGAGAGAGCCGTCGCACCAGACGATCTCGTCGGGTTTGGTGAGCGCGGCGATCTCGTCGACCCATGCGCGAAGGGCCGTGTCGCTCGTGCCGCCCTGGGGGCGGCCGGTTGTCTCGGTGCCGACCGAGAACTCGGAGATCGTCATCGTCGTCCCTTTCCAGTGGTTCCAGTGGTGCCCGGCCGTGGCGCCGGAAGCAGTTCGTACTTCAAGAATGCGCCTCATTCCCGCATCTGAACTTAGAGAAATGGTCTTAAGAACCGCACATCTTTCGTTATCCTTAAGCGATGAAGGCAGGATCCCCAGACCTCGCAACGCTCGGCCACCGCATCCGCCACTTCCGGGGTGAGCGCGGGCTGACACTCGACCAACTCGGTGCGGCGGTGGGGCTCGCGGGCAGCCAGCTCTCGCTCATCGAGAACGGCAAGCGCGAACCGAAGCTCTCCACGCTCGACGCCCTCGCCGCGGCGCTCGAGGTCGATCTCGCCGCCCTGCTCGCCCGCGAGGCACCGAGTCGGCGAGCCGCGCTCGAGCTCGAACTCGGCCGTGCGCAATCGAGTCCGCTCTATGCGAGCCTCGGGATCCCGACGATCAAGCCGGGCCGCGGTGTCACCGACGAGACGCTCGAGGCGATCGTCGGCCTCCACCGCGAACTGCAGCGTCGTGCGAGCGAGGCGATCGCCACTCCCGAAGAGGCACGCCGCGCGAACACCGAGCTGCGCGAGCTCATGCGCGACCGCGACAATTCGCTTCCCGATATCGAGCAGCTCGCCGAAGACCAGGTGCGCGCCTCCGGCCACCGCACCGGCGCGCTCACCCACCGCGAGGTGAGCGTCATGGCCGAGCAGCTCGGCTTCCAGCTCATCTACGTGAACGACCTGCCCGATTCCACCCGATCGATCACCGACATCGCGAACGGACGCATCTACCTGCCACCGGCCTCGATCCCCGGCGGCCACGGCCTCCGCTCGATGGCGCTCCAGGCGATGGCGCACCGGTTGCTCGGGCACGAACGGCCGAACAGCTACGCCGAGTTCCTGTGGCAGCGGCTCGAGATCAACTACTTCGCCGCCGCGTGCCTGATGCCGCGCGAGGCATCCGTCACCTTCCTCTCCGCCGCGAAGAAGGAGAAGCGACTCGCGATCGAGGACTTCCGCGACGCGTTCGGCGTGACCCACGAAGCCGCTGCACTGCGCTTCACGAACCTCGCCACCACGCATCTCGACATGACGCTGCACTTCCTGCGGGTCGCGGGCGACGGAGCGCTGCTCAAGGGCTACGAGAACGACGGCCTGCCGCTGCCCACCGACGTCACCGGGTCGATCGAGGGCCAGTGGGTGTGCAAGAAGTGGAGCGCGCGCACGTCGTTCGAGCACACCAACCGCACCACCGAGAACTACCAGTACACCGACACGCCGGCCGGCACCTTCTGGTGCGCGACGCAGACCGGGCGCACGGATGCCTCGGAGTTCTCGATCACGGTCGGCGTGCCGTTCAACCAGGCCAAGTGGTTCCGCGGGCGCGAGACCACGGTGCGCGCGGTGTCGACGTGCCCCGACGACGCGTGCTGCCGGCGGGCGCCCGATGGGCTCGCCGAGCGCTGGGCCGGCCGCGCCTGGCCGAGCGCGCGGTTGCACGCGCACGTGCTCTCGCCGCTGCCCTCCGGCACGTTCCCGGGCGTCGACGACGCCGAGGTGTACGAGTTCCTCGAGACGCACGCCGACCAGTAGGCGGCCCACGGCCGCCGGCGCAGTGACGCCGCGCCCACCCTTCCGACCGTTCGTAACTCCGGATCCCAGAAGCGACACCCCGAGGTGCGCCGACGGCGCCCCGGCGTGTCGGCGACGCATCCGGAATTGTGAACGGGGGCGGCGCCCACGAGGAGCTGCACGCTCCGACGCTCAGCGACGCGACCTGGTGTGACGCGCCTCGCCGCGAGCCGACGGATGCCCCGCGCCCGGGGCATCCGCTCGCCTACTTCGGCTGCATCCGGATGCCGCCGTCGAGCCGGATGGTCTCGCCGTTCAGCATCGGGTTCGCGATGATCGACAGCACGAGCGCCGCGTACTCGCTCGGGTGCCCGAGCCGCGACGGATGCGGCACCTGGGCCTCGAGCGAGTCGCGCACCTCGGCGGACATGCCCGCCATCATGGGCGTCTCGAAGATGCCGGGAGCGATCGTCATGACCCGGATGAGGAGCCTCGAGAGGTCGCGGGCGAGCGGCAGCGTCATCGCGGCGACGCCGCCCTTCGAAGCGGAGTAGGCGGCTTGGCCGATCTGCCCGTCGAACGCCGCGACTGAGGAGGTGTTCACGATGACGCCGCGCTCGGCCGTATCGGGGCCGCCGGTCGCCCGCCCCGTCGCAGGTTCGTTCGCGGCCATCGACGCGGCGGCGAGACGTGTGACGTTGAACGTGCCGATGAGGTTCACCCGGATGGTGCGCTCGAAGACGTCGAGGGGCGCCGGCCCATCGCGTCCGACGGTGCGGTTGGCGCTCACGATGCCGGCGCAGTTCACGGCGACGCGCAGCGGAGCGAGGCCTGCGGCCACCTCGATCGCGGCCTGCACCTCGGTTTCACTCGTGACATCCGCCGCCACGAAGCGGGCACGATCGCCGAGCTCGGCCGCGACCTCGTCGCCGCGCGGGCCCGGAAGGTCGATGAGCACGACGGATGCCCCGCCGTCGACGAGTGCCTTCGCGGTCGCCCGCCCGAGGCCGGATGCGCCGCCCGTGACGATCGCCGATGCGCCCTCGAGTTCCATGTGTGGTGTCCTTTCGGTGGCGCGGTGTGGAGCGGGAACCCGTCAGACGCGCTCGATGATCGTGGCGTTGGCCATGCCGCCACCCTCGCACATCGTCTGCAGTCCATAGCGTCCGCCGCTCGCCTCGAGCTGGTTGACGAGGGTCGTGAGCAGTCGCGTTCCCGAGGAACCGAGCGCGTGGCCGAGGGCGATCGCGCCGCCGCGCGGGTTGAGCTTCGCGGCATCCGCACCGGTCTCGCGCAGCCAGGCGAGCGGCACGGAGGCGAACGCCTCGTTCACCTCGTAGACGTCGATGTCATCGTGCGTGAGGCGGGCGCGCTCGAGCACGCGAGCGGTCGCGGGGATCACGCCGGTGAGCATGAGCACCGGATCGCTGCCGACGACGGAGAACGAACGGAACCTCGCCCGGGGCGTGAACCCAAGCTGCTCGGCGCGCTCGGTGCTCATGATGAGCGCGCCCGAGGCGCCATCGGTGAGCGGAGAGGAGTTGCCGGCAGTTATGCGCCATTCGAGGTCGGGGAATCGCTCGGCGAGCTCGTCGGTGCGGAACGCGGGCTTGAGCCCGGCGAGCGAGTCGACGGAGGTGTCGGGCCGCACCGTCTCGTCGGTGAGCGTGTCGACTCCGGCGACCGGCACGACTTCGCTCACGAAGGCGCCCGAGGACTGCGCGACGGCGGCGAGCGTGTGCGATCGTGCCGCGAAGTCGTCGAGCTCGGCTCGCGAGAACTCCCACTTCGCCGCGATGAGCTCGGCCGAGACGCCCTGGTTCACGAGTCCGTCGGGATAGCGGGCGCGGATGCGGTCGCCGTACGGATCGGCCCCCGCGGTGCTCGAGCCGAGGCGAACGCGGCTCATCGACTCGACACCGCACGCGATGACGATGTCGGCCTGGCCGGAGAGCACTGCCTGCGCGGCGAACGCCGCGGCCTGCTGGCTCGAGCCGCACTGCCGGTCGATCGTGGTACCCGGCACGGTGTCGGGGAAGCCCGCGGCGAGCAGCGCGTTGCGGGCGATGTTGTAGCTCTGCTCGCCGATCTGGCTGACGCATCCGCCGATCACATCGTCGACGAGGGCGGGATCGAGGTCGTTGCGCGAAATGAGGGCGTCGAGCACGTCGGCGAGGAGGTCGACGGGGTGGATGCCCGAGAGGATGCCTCCGGGCTTGCCACGCCCCACTGGCGTGCGAACGACGTCGACGATGACGGCTTCGGTGCTCATGCGTCAAGACTACGTCGGGTCGCGGAATCGACGGATTCCCCGGAGCGAGGCGCGCCCCCGAGGCTGCGTTCAGGCCGCGGTGTCGGGCACGTCGTCGACGAAGCTGATGTTGTAGACCGCGACTCGCTGCGGGAGCCCGTCGAAGATCGCGGCACGCGGCTCCGACGCCAGGTACTCCGCTTCGATGCGCAGGAATTCGTCGCGATCGCCCGGAGTGCTGACCGCCCAGACGAATTCGTTCGACTCGCGGATGCCGTAGGCGAACTCGATCGCGAATCCGGCGGCCGGCCGCACGATGGGCATCGACCCCTGCCACCACTCGACGAAGTCGTCGTACTCTCCATCGACGAGCGTGTACCGGCGCAACTGGATCGTCTTCACCCGATCCATTCTGCCGTGCGCCGGCGGCGGGCGGCGACGAGCGAGGCGACCTTCACGTCGACGACGACGGCGAAGTGGTCGGAGGCCCACACGCCATCGACCGGCCGATCGCCGATCTGTCGTGAGGTGACGCCGGTTCATCACGGCGGCGGCTCCGAATCGAGACCGGCGCTACCCGCGTGGGCGGCCCGTGCTCATACGAAGGTTCCAACTGCGAGGACAACGAGGACCGATGTCAGGAATGCCAACAGCAGCCCGCCGGCCGCTCGATCGGTGAGCTGGTCTGCAAGACGCACCGGGCGAGATTCAGTTCGTTCGTTCATCGTCCTCCTCCTCCTGCAGCGGCATCTTGAACCCCAGATGTCCCGCTCACGGTACGCGGCAATCGGCGGAAGTGGAGCAGGGTTGACGTTGCTGGAATCACTTCGTTATAGGACGGGGGGACGGAAATGCAGGAGCTCTTCGATCATGAACCGGCATACTCGGCGATAGTGCCGAATCTCCTGCGGCGCGCGCGCAACGCTCCACGCGGTCGGCGCACCGCGAGCGCCCGCTGGTAGGCGAGAGGGTCTCGGGGCGGACCGTCGCCTGCTATGCTCCCCGTCACCGGATCGTATACAACGCCGTCGCGTTCCGAGCATCTCCGAGGTGAACCCGTGCACAGCTCCCCTGCAATCCCCCTGACCAGCCCCGGCCCGGTCTCGACCATCCTCGCCCGCGACTTCTCGACGTTCCGCACTGCGGTGTCGGAGTCGTTCGTGCCGCTGCAGGTGACGAGCGATCATCCCGAGCCGTTTCGGGGCGTCATCCGCTCCGCCGGAGTCGACGAGGTGCACGTGAACGAAGTGCGCGCCACCGACCACGTCGTCGAGCGCACCCCCGAGCTCATCGCTCGCGGCGACCGGTCGTACTTCAAGCTGAGCCTCATGCTCGCGGGCACCGGCCTGCTGATCCAGGACGACCGTGAAGCACTGCTCCAGCCCGGCGATCTCGCCGTGTACGACACCAACCGACCGTATTCGCTCGTCTTCGACGAGGAGTTCCGCACGATGGTCGTCATGTTCCCGAAGCACCTCCTCGACCTTCCCCCCGACGTCGTCGGCCAGCTCACCGCCGTGCGGATGTCGGGCTCCGAAGGCGTCGGCGCGCTCATCGTGCCGTACCTCACCCAGCTCGCGGGCAACCTCGAGCAACTGCGCGGATCGACCGGCGTGCGGCTCACGCACAGCGCGCTCGACCTCGTCACGACGCTCTTCGCGCGCGAGCTCGACCTCGACCGCACGGGGACCGACCCGCATCAGGCCCTCATGCAGCGCATCCGTGCCTACATCGACGAGCACCTCGCGTCGATTGAGCTCGGTCCAGGAACGATCGCGGCCGCGCACTTCATCTCGACCCGGCACCTGCACGGCCTGTTCCAGTCGCAGGGCACCACGGTCTCGACGTGGATCCGCACCCGGCGGCTCGAGCGCTGCCGCCGCGACCTGATGAACCCCCTGTATGCCGATCGGCCGGTCGCGGCCATCGCGGCACGCTGGGGCTTCGTCGACGCGGCGCACTTCAGCCGCGCGTTCAAGACCGCCTACGGCCAGGCCCCCAGCGAGCTTCGCGCCCGCTGACGTACCCGGCGACGACACGAGCTTGTTCCCCGCGGCACGGGGATTGACCGGCGGCGCACGATCGCTCCCGGCGCATTGAGCGCCCGACCCTATCGGCCCGAGCATGGTCGTGGGACGGCACCCCGCCGCTCCCGCACATCGCCGAAGGAGCCGGATGCCGGGCCTCCCCACTCTCACGTCGAGTCGACAGGTCGTCTTCGAGGCGCCCGACGAGATCGCCCTCGTGCACCAGCCGGTGCCGCCGGTCGGCATCGACGACCTCCTCCTGCGGGTCGTGCGCGTCGGAATCTGCGCGACCGACCTGCACCTGCTCGCCGGCCACATCGGCGACCCGTTCCCGCTCGTGCCCGGCCACGAGTTCGTCGGAGAGGTCGCCGCGATCGGCGCCGACGCCGCACGGCGCCGGGGCCTGGAACCCGGAGACCGCATCGCCGTGGAGATGCTGCTGCCGTGCCGCTCGTGCGGACGATGCCGCGAGGGCCGGTACAACCTGTGCGAGGCCGACGACCCGGCCGCGGGACTCGGTCGCGGCCGGCAGTACGGCGTCAACATCCCGCGCACCGTCGAACCCGGCCTCTGGGGAGGCTACGCAGACATGCTCCTCGTGCCCGCCGAGGCCATCACGCACCGGCTGCCGGCGACCCTGCCCTGGGACGACGCGGTGCTCGTCGAGCCCCTCGCCGTCGCATTCCGCGCGGTCCACCGCTCCCGGCTCGCCCCGGGCGAGACCGTGGTGGTCATCGGACCCGGGCCGGTCGGCATCCTCACCGCGGCCGCGGCGCGCTCCGCGGGCGCGGGCCGGATCGTGGTGATCGGCACGCGCGACGAGCGCCTCGCGCTCGCCCGTCTCTTCGGCGCCGACTCCGTCGTCAACTCGCGTTCGGAGGACGTCGAGGCCGCCGTCCGAGCTGCACTCGGCGGTCGCCTCGCCGACGTCGTCGTCGAGATCGCCGGTGTGCCCGAGGCCCAGCAGCAGGCGGTCGCGCTCGCTCGGCGCGGTGGTCGCGTGGTGCTCGCCGGCGCGTGCGGTGCGGGCGTCCCGGTCACGTTCCTCGCCGACGAGCAGTTGCTCACCCGCGAGATCGACGTGCTCCCATCGTTCCTCTCCGCCGGCGGGTTCGAACCGGCCGTCGCGATGCTCGGTCGCGGCGAGTTCCCATTCTCGTCGCTCGTGACCCATCGATTCGCGCTCGAAGAAGTGGCCGAGGCGTACCGGGTCGTCGCGTCACGCGACGGCGGCGTCGTCAAGGCCGTGCTCGACCCGACCCGAGGCGATGTCGTATGACGCCGCGCACTCGCGATCGGTTCGCCGGGCGGGTGGCAGCCGACGACGCCGGCTCCTGTCACGGAACCGATCTGCTGATCGACGGCGGCTACAGCCTGCGCTGAGCCGCAACCCAGCCCCGACGCCACGGAACACCTCGGAAGGAACCACCATGACCGACATCGCAACGCCGCCCGTCGAGGGCGAGGAGGAGTGGCACACGTACGACGAGTTCGCAGCAGGGATCGACACCTATCGCCTGCCGAGCGTCTCGCTCGCGGGCCGCAGACTCGCACTCACCCTCGACGATGGCACCCGGCTCACGCTCGAATTCGGCGACGAGACCGTCGCCTGGTCGGCCTCGGGCGCGATCGTGCAGGCCCCAGGCACGACCGAGCCGTTCGACGCCGTCGCCGTGCGCGACGACGTCTTCTTCGTGACCGTCGCCTTCGAGAGCCGCGAGCGCGAGTCTCTCACCGTCGTGTTCTCGACGACCACGCATCGCGCGATCGCGGTGCTCAGCCACATCGACGAGGAGGAGACCCCGGAAACGCCGCTCGTGCGGCAGACGTTCTGGGCGGGCACCACCGACGGCGGCGACCCCACGGGAATCGTCCCGGCCCCGAGCCGCGACCTCATCGGCAAGCGCAATGTCTACCGATACAGCCCTGAGCACCTCTACGAGCACGTCTACGTCTCGAGCCTCCGCTACGCCTGGCAATGCCTCGAGGGCGTGCAGCGCGGTCACGGCGACATGGACCTCTCGACAGTGTGGAAGTTCGACGACGGACTCTACCTGTTCTGCTTCCGCGAGTTCCGCATCGCGGTCGCGAGCGTGTGGCTGCACGACCTCGGCTACCAGCTCATGACCACCGGGAACTTCCTCGGGCTCACGGGCGACGGGCGATCCGAGCACTCGCGGGCCGGCGGCCACATCTACCCCCTCGGCTCGGTGTCGTATCCCGACGCCCAGCCCGTCTGAACGGAGCCGTCATGAACCACAATGCGCAGATCATCGCCGACCACTACGCGGCCTCCGGCCGAGGCGACCTCACGGGCATGATCGCCCCCTTCGCCGCCGACATCCGCTGGACCGAGGCCGCCGGGTTCCCCTACGCGGGAACGTACGTCGGACCGCAGTCGGTCGCCGAGCACGTCTTCAAGCGCATCCACGACGAGTGGGACGACTACACCGTCGCGATCGACGAGCTCATCGACGGCGGCGACACCGTCGTGGGAATCGGCACCTACTCGGGCACGAACAAGTTCACGGGGCGCTCCTTCGCGGCCCGCGTCGCGCACGTCTGGCGGCTCGCCGGCGGCGAGGTGGTCGCCTTCGAGCAGTTCACGGACACCGAGCTCGTCAACCGGGCGATCGGCGACGACTGAGCCGCCCGACGCGGTGCCCGGAGAAGCAAGCGTCGTGCGCTGCACGGCATTCAATCGCCCCCGTCGCCGCACGAGACTGCAATCACACAGCACCAACGTCGGTCCGTCCCGGTCCGACGACGGATGCCGCGGGCCCGCCCTGCGGCGATCGAGAGGCAGGGATTCAATGAAGAGACACCTGATCGGCACCGCGGTCCTCACGGCGGCCGCGCTCATGCTCAGCGGCTGCGCCGGCGACGCGACCGGCGAGGGCTCCCCCATCGTGGTGGGCTCCGTCAACACCAAGAGCGGCCCGGCGACGTTCCCCGAGGCATCCCTCGCGGCCGCGGCCGTGTTCGACGCGTACAACAAGGCCGGCGGGCTCGACGGACGCACGATCGACTACCGGTCGCTCGACGACAAGGGCGACCCGGCGAGCGCGTCGGCGGCGGCGCGAGAGCTCGTCGGCAGCGACGAGGCCGTGGCGATGGTGGGATCCGCGAGCCTCATCGAGTGCGAGATCAACGCCCCCTACTACGAGCAGGAGCAGATCCTCTCGATCCCGGGGGTCGGCGTCGACACCGGATGCTTCGACACGCCCAACATCTCTCCCGCCAACGTAGGCCCCTTCAACGACATGACGCTCACCCTGTACCACGGGTCCGAGGTGCTCGGCCTCGACGACATCTGCGTGCTCCTCGAGATCGCCGGATCGACGCGTCCGACCTACCAGGCCGCGATCGACCGCTGGACTGAGATCACCGGCAAGAAGCCCCTCTATATCGACGACACGGTGCCATACGGGGCATCCGACTACACGCCCTACATCGTGAAGGCGAAGGACGCCGGGTGCGGCGCCCTCGCGGTCAACCCGGTCGAGCCCGACGCGATCGGCCAGGTCAAGGCCGCCGCGGCCCAGGGCTGGGACGACGTCACCTGGCTCTACCTCACGAGCGTCTACAGCGAGAACTTCGCGGCGGCCGTCGACGACGCCGGCGCGGGCATCTACGTGCCTGCCGAGTTCTACCCCTTCACCGACGCGGAGAGCGACATCAACTCGGAGTGGCGCGACCTCATGAACGCCAGTGACATCCCGCTCACCTCGTTCAGCCAGGGCGGATTCCTCGCCGCGAAGTACTTCATCGAGGTGCTCGAGGGCATCGACGGCGACATCACGCGCGAGTCGGTGACCAAGGCGCTGCACGACATGAAGCCGATCGAGAACCCGATGGTGGGCACGCCGTACGTCTTCGGCACCGCCGACACCCACGCCGACAACACCGCGGGCTGGCCGATCAAGCTCACGTCGGGCACGAACGCCTGGGAGTCCGACGGCGAGGACTGGATCGTCCTCCCCGAGTGACGCAACGGTCGGGCCGGCACGGATGCGGCCGGCCCGACCGCTCACCAGCCGCGGGTCTCCACGGCCCCACACCTCCAGGAAGGACCCCGCAATGCTGCAGGGCGCACTCGCCGGACTCGCCGCCGGCGGACTCTACGCGGTGCTCGCCGTGTGCCTCACCCTCATGTCGCGTCTCGTGCGCGTCGTGAACTTCTCACAGGCCGCGACCGGCATGTTCGGCGGGTTCGTCGCCGTCTGGCTGGTGGAGGAGGCCGGGTTGCCGATCTGGCTCGGCTCCATGCTCGGCGTACTGCTCGCCGGCGTGCTCGCGGCGGTCATCGGCTGGATCGCCGCGACCTGGCTCTCCGAGGCCGACACCACCACCCGTTCGGCGATGACCGTCGGTCCGCTCCTCATGCTGATCTCCCTCTCGTTCATCCTCTTCGGCAACAAGCCGCAGCCGTTCAGCCCGATCATCGCCGGACCGGCGTTCGAGGTGGGCGGCGTCGTCATCAGCCAGGTCACCGTGGCCACCGTGTCGCTCGCGATCGTCGTCGCCGTCGCGATGCGGCTGGTCCTGACCCGTACCGCCGTCGGCACGATGCTGCGGGCGCTCTCCGAACGGCCCACGACCGCCGAACTGCTCGGCATCCCGTCGAAGCCGCTCTCGATCGCGGTGTGGTTCGTCACCGGCGTGATCAGCGCGATCGCCATCGTGATCGTCGCCCCCTCGCAGTCGAACGACGCGACGAGCCTGTCGATGCTCATCGTGCCGGCCGCGGCAGCGGCGCTCCTCGGCGGGTTCCGGCGCCTCGACCTCGCCGTGGTCGGCGGCCTCCTGCTCGGCCTGCTCTCGGGCCTCGTCGCACAGATCGACGAGGTCTCGCTCATCCGCAACTTCCTGCCGTTCCTGTTCATCGTCGTGCTGCTGCTGTGGACGCAGCGGAAGGAGGTGTGGGATGCCGCGCGCTGACTCCCGCCTCGTGCGCACCGGCCTGCCGGTGGTCGTGGCGATCGTCGGCATCCTCGCCGGCTACCTCCTGAGCATCGGGCTTTCGGGCTACTTCGTGTTCCTCGCGGTCTCCGCGGTGACGGCGGCCATCGCGATCCTCGGTCTGGGCATCGTCACGGGCTCCGCGGGCATGATCGCGCTCTGCCAGCTCACGTTCGCCGCGGTGGGCGCCTGGGTGGTGTCCCTGCTGAACGTGCTGGAGGCGCCGGGCGGATTCGTGCTCTGGCTGCTGGCCGGCGGCGCCGCGGCCGGCGGTGTCGGCATCCTCGTCGGACTCCCCGCCCTCCGCTTGCGCGGCGTGAATCTCGCCGTCGTCACGCTCGGCTTCGCGGCGGCGGCCGACGTGACCCTCGTGCAGATCCAGTTCCCCGGCTCGAAGGACGGCGTGCCGGTCATGCGGCCCGAAACCTTCTCGAGCGACCGGTCGTACTTCTTCTTCAGCATCATCGTGCTCGCGGTCTGCGGGCTCGTGGTGTACTTCCTGCAGCGGGGGCGATGGGGCTCGAGCTGGAAGGCCGTCGCCTTCTCCGAGCGCGGCACGGCGTCCGTCGGGCAGAGCGTTCAGGCGGCGAAGCTCACCGCCTTCGCGGTCTCCGCGGCCCTCGGCGGTATCTCCGGCGGCATCATCGCCGGACAGGTGCAGCTCCCGTTCGCATCCAGCTTCACGCCGATCCAGTCGCTCGCGTTGTATGTGCTCGCGGTGATGAGCGGGGCATACCTCATCGACATGGCGATCTTCGGCGGCTTCTTGTGGGTGCTCGTGCCCGAGCTCCTCAAGCGCTGGGGCATCCCGCAGGACTGGGGCTTCGTGATCTTCGGCGCCCTCGGGGTGCAGGCGCTGACCAGCGGCACGAACCTCGGACAGGGCATCCGCAACATGTGGTGGCGACGCGACGACGCTCGAGCGGCGGCTGCCGCGCGAGCACGCGCATCGTCTCCCGCCCCGGCCTCTGCTTCCACCGCCGCAACGACTTCCGCAGCCGCGCCCGCCTCTCGGTCGGCCGCCTCCGGCCATGCCCTCTCGGTCGAGCACCTCACCGTCGAGTTCGGCGCGCTGAAGGCCCTCGACAACGTGAGCCTCGACGTGCCGGCCGGGTCGATCATGGGCCTCATCGGCCCGAACGGCGCCGGCAAGTCGACCTTCGTCGACGCGATCTCGGGCTTCCTGCCGAACGCAGGGGGCACGGTGCGCCTCGACGGAGTGTCGCTCGGCCGGATGTCGCCGACCCGTCGCGCGAGGCTCGGCCTGCGTCGCACGTTCCAGCAGGATCGCGTACCGCCGTCGCTCACCATCGACGCGTATGTTCGCTTCGTCGCGCGACGCCGCGTGAGCTCCGCTGAAGTCGCCGAGGTGCTCGAGCATTTCGGCTGCCCGCCCGCGCGCACGCGGCTCGCGGGCGTCGACGTCGGCACCCGCCGCCTGGTCGAGGTCGCAGCCAACGTGCTCGCGCGGCCGGCCGTGTTGCTGCTCGATGAGCCGGCGGCGGGTCTCTCGCGCGCAGAGCACCTCGCGCTGGGTGAGCGCCTCGGGACGGTGCCCGGGCGCTTCGGCACGACGATCGTCCTCATCGAGCACGACCTCGACCTCGTGCGCACGGTCTGCTCGACACTCACCGTGCTCGACTTCGGCAAGGTGCTCGCGAGCGGCCCGCAGGACGAGGTCCTCGCGGATCGTGCCGTGATCAAGGCCTACATGGGTGAAACGGAGATGCTGTGAGCACGCTGGTCCTCGACGACGTCACGGTGAGCCGCGGAGCCGGCCCTGTCATCTCGAACGTCTCGCTCACCCTCGAGCAGGGTCGCGTCACTGCCCTGGTCGGACCCAACGGGGCCGGCAAGACGAGCCTCCTCGACGGCATCTCGGGCATCGTCCCGATTTCCGGGGGCCGGATCCTGGTTGACGGGGAGTCCATCGAGAGGCTCACGCGGGTCGCCCGCGCCCGCCGGGGAATCGTGCACATCGAGCAGGGCCGGGCGGTTTTCCCCTCGCTCACGGTGCGCGAGAACCTCTCGCTCACGGCGCGTACCCCGCTGGCCATGGAGGCAGCGCTCACCCGCTTCCCCGAGCTCGAGAAGCGCGTGGACTCCCCGACCGCCCTGCTCTCAGGTGGCGAGCAGCAGATGGTCGTGCTCGCCCGCGCCTTCGCGGCGACCCCCCGGTTCCTGCTCATCGACGAGATGTCGCTCGGCCTCGCACCCGTCGTCTTCATGCGACTCCTGCCCATCGTCGAGGAGATCGCCGCGAGCGGCGTCGGCGTGCTGCTCGTGGAGCAGTTCACGCACCTCGCGCTCAGCCTCGCTGAGGAGGCACTCGTCGTCGCCAGCGGCCACGTGAGCTACCGCGGCACCTCGGCCGGCCTCCGCGACGACCCCGGCCTCCTGCACCGCGCGTACCTCGGTGGCGCGGCCTCGGTCATCGAGTAGCGATCATAGATCGGGCGTCGGGGAACACCACCGCGGTGGTTGCTCCCCGACGCCCGATTGCCGGATCCTGTCACTCCCCCGCGAGCGCCGTCGCCGCCGGCATGCGAGTCACGTCGGGGGCGAGGATGAACCGTGCCGCCTGCTCGCCGATGAGCACGGCAGGTGCGTTGGTGTTTCCGGTCGTGATCCGCGGCATGATCGAGGCGTCGGCGACGCGCAGCCTGTCGACGCCGTGCACCCGCAACTGCGGGTCGACGACCGCCTCAGGGCCGATCCCCATCGCGCAGGTGCCCACCTGGTGGTGGTACGTGATCGCCGTCGATCGCACGTACTGCTCGACGTCGTCGTCAGCCACGTTCGGGCCCGGGTAGAGCTCGACTGCGCCCCACTCCCCGGCGAGCGCCGGCTGCCTGCCGATCCGGCGGCACTGGAGCACGGATGCCACGAGCGAGCGCATGTCATCGTCGTGCTCGAGCGCACCGAGGTCGATGAGGAGCGGGTCGTGCGGGCCTGCGCCCGAGAGGCGGATGCTGCCGCGACTCTTCGGCGAGACGATGCCGGCCAGCAGCGAGAAGCCGTCAGCCGGCCCGGTCTGGTCCTCGACGTACATCGGCACGCTGAAGTGGATCGGCTGGGTGTCGGGCACGTCGAGCCCTGGATAGCTTCTCCAGAACAGGTGCGACTGGGTGACCGAGACCCCCGCCCGCGGCGGGCCGACCTCGCGATCCGTCGTGAAGATCACCGGCGCGAGCAGGTGATCGTGGAGGTTCCTGCCGACGCCGGGAAGGTCGACGATGGCATCGATCCCCACGGCGGCCAGCTCGTCCGCGGGACCGATGCCGCTGCGCAGCAGGATACGGGGCGAGTCGATGGCGCCGGCGGCGAGCACGACCTCGTCGGCACGGAGCTCGTGCAGCTCTCCGCCCTGCTCGAACACGACGCCCGTCGCGCGTGGGCCGTTCGGCCCGTCGTCGAGGAGGAGCCGGTGCACGTGGCATCCGACGCGCACGTCGACGCGATCGCGCACGGGCTTCAGGTAGGCGAGGTAGGTGTTCAGGCGGGCGCCACCGCGGATCGTGACCTGCTCCTGGGAGACGCCGTCGAGGTGGTCGCCGTTGTAGTCGGGGTTATGCTCGAGTCCCTCTTCGACGGCGGCGGCGATGATCGAGTTCTGGATCGGGTCGAGCGGGTAGTCGTCGCCGACGTCGAGGAGGCCCGAGTCGCCGCGGAGTTCGGATGCCCCGCCCGAGTACCGCTCGATCGCGCGATAGATCGGCAGCACATCCCGCCACGCCCAGCCCTCGTTGCCGAGCGCGGCCCAGTGGTCGAAGTCGGCCGGTGCGCAGCGCACCCAGATCATCGCGTTCAGCGCGTGCGATCCGCCGAGCACCTTGCCGCGCGGCAGATGCAGGCGGCGATCTCCCGCCCCCGGTTGCGGCACGGTGAAGTAGTCCCAATCGTCGGCGCCGTGCCAGAGCTCGCCCATGCGGCTCGGGTCGTGGATCGCGGGGTTCGCATCCTCGCCGCCCGCCTCCAGCACGGTCACGGCGATCCCCTCGTCGGCGAGCCGACGGGCGATGACCGAGCCCGCAGATCCTGCTCCGACGACAATGACGCTGCGGGGATGTTCGCGCGGGGTCGCGGCCATGGTTGGTGTCCTCTCCATCGGGGTTGTTCCGAGACTTCCACTCGCCGAAAGCCCTGACGAGTGCCGCCGACACACCATTCGCCCACGGTCAACGCTCGTGCTCGGCCGGTCAACTCGCGGCCCGACACGACTTCTAGCGTGAGACGACCGGACTCACAGTGGAGGACCCATGGAAACCTACGACAGCCTGCTCGCCGCGATCACTCCGACGGCGGGACCGACGCGGGACGTGCACGACCCGGCCACGGGCGAACTCGTCGGCACCGTTCCCGTACAGACCGCCGACGACGTCGATCGTGCCGTCACGGCCGCAGAGGCGGCGCAGCCGGCGTGGGCTGCGCTCGGCCACGGCGAGCGCAGCGCCATCATGCTGCGGGCCGCCGACGCGATCGACCGCTCGACCGAGGCGCTGGCCGAGCTGCTCTCACGCGAGCAGGGCAAACCGCTGAACGGACCCAATGCCCGCTTCGAGGTCGGCGCCAGCTCCGCTTGGCTCCGGGCGGCCGCGACGACCGAGCTGGAGGCGGAGGTGATCGTCGACGACGGCCAGTCGCGAGCCGAGCTGCACTACCGCCCGATCGGTGTCGTCGCCGCCATCGGGCCGTGGAACTGGCCGATGATGATCAGCATCTGGCAGATCGCGCCCGCGCTGCGCATGGGCAACACCGTGGTGGTCAAGCCCTCCGAATACACTCCGCTCAGCGTGCTCGCACTCGTCGCCGTGCTGAACGAGGTGCTGCCCGAGGGCGTGGTCACCGCGGTCGCCGGTGACCGCGACACCGGCGCCCGTCTCTCGTCGCACCCAGCGGTCGGCAAGGTGATGTTCACGGGTTCGACCGCGACGGGCAAGGCGATCATCAGGAGCTCGGCCGACACGGTCAAGCGCCTCACGCTCGAGCTCGGCGGCAACGACGCCGGCATCGTGCTGCCCGACGCCGACCCCGAAGCGATCGCCGAAGGCCTCTTCTGGGGCGCGTTCATAAACACCGGCCAGACGTGCGCGGCGCTGAAACGCCTCTACGTGCACGACGACATCTACGACGCCGTCTGCGACTCGCTCGCCGGCTTCGCGGCCTCCATGCCGATGGGCATCGGTCTCGACGAGCAGAACGTGCTCGGTCCCCTGCAGAACAAGGCGCAATTCGACATCGTCTCGCGACTCGTGGAGTCGGCGAAGGCGGCGGGCGCGCGCGTCATCCTCGGCGGCGACCCCGCCCACGATCAGCCGGGGTACTTCTACCCGACCACGCTCGTGGCCGACATCCACGACGACAGCCCGCTCGTCACCGAGGAGCAGTTCGGTCCGGCATTGCCGATCATCCGGTACCACGACGTCGAGGATGCCGTCGCGAAGGCCAACGCCCTCGACGTAGGCCTCGGCGCCTCCGTGTGGTCGGCCGACCCGGACAGAGCGCGCGAGGTGGCAACGCGTCTGGAGGCGGGCACGGTGTGGATCAACTCGCACGGAGGACTCAACCCGATGGTGCCGTTCGGCGGCGCGAAGCAATCGGGGTACGGGCTCGAGTTCGGCGTCGAGGGCCTCAAGGCGCTCGGCGTTCCCCAGGTCATCAGCGGCTGAGGCCCGCGATCGCGATCGCAAGCGCAGGGCCGCATCGTATACGATGTCGAACACTCAGGCCCTTCCGCTGTTCCTGCACGATCGGCCTGAGTCCTCGACAACGAAGTGGAGCATCCGTGCTTGACCCCCCACAGATCGCGGCGATCGCCGACGAGCTCCTCGCCGCCGATCGAGATCGCACGACCGTGCCGCTCCTGACAGCCCGCAACCCCGGCATGACGGTCGACGACGCGTATGCCGTGCAGCATCTCTGGGCCGAGCGCCGCGTCGCCGCCGGTCGACGCCTCGTGGGGCGAAAGATCGGCCTGACGTCGAAGGTCATGCAAGTGGCGACCGGCATCACCGAGCCCGACTACGGGGTGATCTTCGACGACATGGTGATCGAGTCCGGGGCATCCGTCGAGTTCGACCGCTTCTCGAACGTGCGCATCGAGGTCGAGCTCGCGTTCGTGCTCTCGAAGCGGCTGGAGGGGCCGAACACGACCCTCTTCGACGTGCTCGACGCCACGGCCTACGTCGTGCCGGCGCTCGAGATCCTGAACTCGCACATCGAGATGCAAGGCCGCACGATCGTCGACACGATCTCCGACAATGCCGCGATGGGCGCGATGGTCGTCGGAGGTCGGCCCGTGAAGGTCGACGAGGTCGACTTGCGCTGGGTCTCGGCGCTGCTCTCCCGCAACGAGACGATCGAGGAGTCGGGCGTCGCAGCAGCGGTGCTCGGGCATCCGGCGATGGGCGTCGCCTGGCTCGCGAACAAACTCGCGCAGCACGGGCAGTCGCTCGGCGAGAGCGAGATCATCCTCGCGGGTTCCTTCACGCGGCCGATGTGGGTCGAGCGCGGCGACACGGTCCACGCCGACTACCGAGAGCTTGGAGCAGTGACATGCCGGTTCGAATGACGCTTCCGCCGACGCTCGCGGCGCGCCTCGCAGCATCCGACCGCCCGCAGTTCGGCGTGTGGGTGTGCTCGGCGAGCGCGGTGAACGCCGAGATCGCCGCGGGCAGCGGGCTCGACGTCGTGCTCATCGACGCCGAGCACTCGCCGAACAGCCTCGAGTCGATTCTTGCGCAGCTGCAGGCGGTCTCCGCCTACCCCGTGACCCCGCTCGTGCGCCCGCCGTTCGGCGACCCGGTCGCCATCAAGCAGTACCTCGACATCGGCGTGCAGAACCTGCTCATCCCGATGGTCGACTCCGTCGAGCAGGCCGAGGCCATGGTGCGCGCGGTGCGGTATCCCCCGCACGGCATTCGGGGCGTCGGCAGCGCTCTCGCTCGCGCCTCGCGCTGGAACCGCGTCGAGGGCTACCTCGCGGATGCCGCGTCGACGATCTCGCTCTTCGTGCAGATCGAGTCGGCGGCGGCGGTCGAGCGCGTCGAGGAGATCGCGGCTGTCGAGGGGGTCGACGGCATCCTGGTCGGCCCCGCCGACCTCGCGGCGTCGATGGGACTCATCGGCCAGCAGGAGCACCCCGACGTCGTCGCGGGCGTGATGCGGTCGATCGCGGCGGCCAAGACCGCCGGCAAGCCGGCGGGCGTCAACGCCTTCGCCCCAGCGGTCGCCGACCGGTACGCCGAGGCAGGCGCCGCGCTCGTGCTGGTCGGCGCCGACGTCTCGCTGCTCGCCCGCTCGACGGAGGCACTCGCCGATCGCTTCATCGGATCACCACGCCCCTGACCCGCACCCTCGATCTGGACGAGCTCCGCCAGATCGTATATTATTTCAGATATCGACAGACGAGGACGTCCATGACCATCGATGGCATCGCCACTCCCGGCAAGATCATCGCCGTGCACCTCAACTACCCGTCGAGGGCGGCGCAGCGAGGCCGCACGCCCTCCACGCCGAGCTACTTCCTGAAGCCGGCCTCCTCGCTCGCGCCGACCGGCGGCACCCTCGAGCGCCCCGTCGGCACCGAGCTCCTCGCCTTCGAGGGCGAGATCGCGCTCGTGATCGGCGAGCCCGCACGCCGGGTCTCCCCCGCCGACGGGTGGAGCCACGTCGCATCCGTCACCGCGGCGAACGACTTCGGCATCTACGACCTACGCGCTGCCGACAAGGGCTCGAACGTGCGCTCGAAGGGCGGCGACGGCTTCACGCCGCTCGGCCCAGCGCTCATTCCCGCGGCATCCGTCGACCCGGCGGGCCTCCGCGTGCGCACGTGGGTGAACGGCGCGCTCGTGCAGGAGGACTCGAGCAGCACGCTGCTCTTCCCGTTCGGGCAGCTCGTCGCCGACCTCTCCCAGCTCATGACCCTCGAGACGGGCGACGTCATCCTCACGGGCACGCCTGCCGGTTCGTCGGTCGTCGTGCCGGGCGACGTCGTCGAGGTCGAGGTGGATGCCCCGGATGCCGCGGGCGCCCCCACCTCAGGCCGCCTCGTGACGACGATCACCGAGGGCACGGCGCCCTTCGGGGACTTCGGCACGAAGCCCGCGACCGACGATCTGCAGCGCATCGAGGCGTGGGGCGATCGCGAGCGCGCCGGCCTGGCCGAGCCCGCGCCTGATCCCGAGCCTGATCCCGAGCCTGCGCCCGAGCCCGCGGCCGAGCCCGCGCCCGAGCCCGCGCCCGATCCCGCCTTCGAACTGACCCCTGAACTCCGCGAGCGCCTCTCGAGCGTCGGCGTGGCGACCCTCTCGGTGGCGCTCCGCAAGCGCGGCTACCACGACGTCTTCATCGAGGGAGTGCACGCGAACCGTCCGGGCCGCCGCCTCGTCGGGCGCGCGAAGACCCTGCGGTTCATCGCCTTCCGGCCCGACCTCTTCGAGCGCCACGGCGGCGGCTTCAACGCGCAGAAGCAGGCGTTCGACACGGTCGAGCCCGGCGAGGTGCTCGTGATCGAAGCCCGCGGCGAGCGCGGCACCGGCACCGTGGGCGACGTGCTCGCCCTGCGCGCCCAGGTGCGCGGCGCCGCCGGCATCGTCACCGACGGCGGCGTGCGCGACGCCGAGGTCGTCGCCGGATTCGAGATCCCGGTGTTCTCGCAAGGCCCGCACCCGTCGGTGCTGGGGCGCAAGCACGTGCCATGGGAGACGGATGTCACGATCACGTGCGGCGGCGCGGCCGTGCAGCCCGGCGACGTCATCGTGGGCGACGGCGACGGCGTCATCGTGATCCCACCGCACCTCGTCGAGGAGGTGGTGGCCGAGGCGGTCGCGCAGGAGCGGGAGGACGCGTACGTCGCCGAGCAGGTCGCTGGCGGGGCATCCGTCGATGGACTCTTCCCCATGAACGCCGACTGGAAGGCGCGCTACCGCGCGGAGGTGGAGGACCGATGAGTGCCGAGAGGATGCGTCCCGTCGAGAGCAAATCGCAGCAGGCCTACCGCTTCATCCGCGCGCGCATCGACGACGGCCGATACGTGCCGGGGTTCCGGCTCGTGCTGGGGCAGATCGCGCGCGAGCTCGACGTGAGCGTCGTTCCGGTGCGCGAGGCGATCCGGCTGCTCGAGGCCGAGGGGCTCGTGACGTTCGAGCGCAACGTCGGCGCACAGGTCGCCCTCATCAAGGAGACCGAGTACCTGCACACGATGCAGACGCTCTCGATCGTGGAGGGCGCCGCCACCTCGATGTCGGCGCCGTACCTCACCCCCGGGCATCTGCACCGTGCGCGCGAGATCAACGAGCGGATGCGGCAGACGCTCGACGACTTCGACCCGCACCGCTTCACCGCGCTGAACCTCGAGTTCCACGCCGTGCTCTTCGAGGAGTGCCCGAATCCGCACATCCTCGATCTCGTGCACCGCGGATGGAACCGCATGAAGATGCTGCGCGATTCCTCGTTCAGCTTCGTGCCGGGGCGGGCACGCGACTCGGTCGACGAGCACGAGCGCCTCGTCGCACTCATCGAGTCCGGCGCCCAGCCGCTCGAGATCGAGCTCGCGGCCCGGCAGCATCGCGTCGCGACCCTCGACGCGGTGCTCGCCTACCAGGCCGCGCACAAGCTCCCGGCCGGCCAGACGACCGTCGAGCCCGATCACGCTCTCGCCACGTCGAACGACTAGGACTGAACATGACCCACCACATCCCCGAGGGACTGCCTGACCGCATCCGGCACTACATCGACGGCGAGTTCGTCGACTCGGTCGGCGGCGAGACCTTCGACGTGCTCGACCCCGTCTCGAACGAGACGTACGTGCAGGCCGCCGCCGGCCAGAAGGCCGACATCGACCTCGCCGTCGCCGCCGCTCGCCGGGCGTTCACCGACGGTCCGTGGCCCCGGATGCTGCCGCGCCAGCGCGCGCGTGTGCTGCACCGCATCGCCGACCTCGTCGAGGCGAGCGACGCGCGCCTCGCCGAGTTCGAGACCTTCGACACGGGCCTGCCGATCACGCAGGCGCTCGGGCAGGCGCAGCGCGCCGCCGAGAACTTCCGCTTCTTCGCCGACCTCATCGTCGCCCAGCGCGACGACACCTACAAGGTGCCCGGTCGCCAGGTGAACTACGTGAACCGCAAGCCCATCGGCGTCGCGGGCCTCATCACGCCGTGGAACACGCCGTTCATGCTCGAGTCGTGGAAGCTCGCGCCGGCGCTCGCCACCGGCAACACGGTCGTGCTGAAGCCAGCCGAGTTCACCCCGCTGTCGGCGAGCCTCTGGGCTGAGATCTTCCGCGAGGCGGGGGTGCCGAAGGGAGTGTTCAACCTCGTCAACGGGCTCGGCGAAGAGGCGGGCGACGCGCTCGTGAAGCATCCGGATGTGCCGCTCATCTCCTTCACCGGCGAGAGCCGCACCGGCCAGCTCATCTTCGGCAACGCCGCGCCGTTCCTGAAGGGCCTCTCGATGGAGCTCGGCGGCAAGTCGCCGGCCGTGGTCTTCGCCGACGCCGACCTCGAGGCGGCACTCGACGCGACCGTCTTCGGCGTGTTCTCGCTGAACGGCGAACGCTGCACGGCGGGCTCGCGCATCCTCGTCGAGCGCTCGATCTACGACGACTTCGTGTCGCGGTATGCCGAGCGGGCGCGCAACATCGTTGTCGGCGACCCGCATGATCCGGCGACCGAGGTGGGTGCGCTCGTGCACCCCGAGCACTACGAGAAGGTCATGTCCTACGTCGAGATCGGCAAGGGCGAGGGGCGCCTCGTCGCCGGCGGCGGTCGGCCGCCGGGGCTGGACACGGGCAACTACGTCGCGCCGACCGTGTTCGCGGATGTCGCGCCCGACGCCCGCATCTTCCAGGAGGAGATCTTCGGCCCGGTCGTGGCGATCACGCCGTTCGAGTCCGACGAGGAGGCACTCGCCCTCGCGAACGACACCAAGTACGGCCTCGCCGCCTACATCTGGACCAACGACCTGCAGCGGGCCCACAACTTCTCGCAGTCCGTCGAGGCGGGCATGGTGTGGCTCAACTCCAACAACGTGCGCGACCTCCGCACCCCGTTCGGCGGCGTGAAGGCGTCGGGCCTCGGCCACGAGGGCGGCTACCGCTCGATCGACTTCTACACCGACCAGCAGGCGGTGCACATCACCCTCAACGAAGCGCACTCGCCGCGCTTCGGCACGCGACAGGCCACGGCGCCCTTCGCCACCGCGAACCCCTGAGCGGATGCCGCAGCCCGCGGCATCCGATCCCCTGATCTCACCCCGGAAGCAAGGAAGCTGACATGCAGATCCCCGAGCCCACCGTGACGGGCACCGACCCCATCCCGGCGCCCGCGAACCCGATCCCGACGCCCTCCGCGACACCGCCCGACGTCGTTCGCTGCGCGTACCTCGAGCTCGTCGTGACCGACCTCTCCGCATCGCGCGCGTTCTACGTCGACGTGCTCGGCCTCGTCGTCACTGAGGAGGACGAGCACCACATCTCGCTCCGCTCCTTCGAGGAGTTCATCCACCACAACCTCGTGCTGCGCGAAGGCCCGGTCGCCGCGGCCGCCGCGTTCGCCTATCGCGTGCGCACCCCCGAAGACCTCGACCGTGCGGTCGAGTTCTACACGGAGCTCGGATGCCGCGTCGAACGCCGGCCCGGAGGCTTCACCAAGGGCGTCGGCGACTCGGTGCGCGTCGAGGACCCGCTCGGCTTCCCCTACGAGTTCTTCCACGATGTCGAGCACGTCGAACGCCTCGCGTGGCGCTACGACCTCTACACCCCCGGCGCGATCGTGCGGCTCGACCACTTCAACCAGGTCACCCCCGACGTGCCGCGCGCGGTGAAGTACATGGAGGACCTCGGGTTCCGCGTCACGGAGGACATCCAGGACGAGGCCGGCACGACATACGCGGCGTGGATGCGGCGCAAGGCCACGGTGCACGACACCGCGATGACGGGCGGCGACGGCCCGCGACTGCACCACATCGCGTTCTCGACGCACGAGAAGCACAACATCATCGCGATCTGCGACAAGCTCGGCGCGCTGCGGATGTCGGACGTCATCGAGCGCGGACCGGGCCGTCACGGCGTCTCGAACGCGTTCTACCTGTACCTCCGTGATCCCGACGGGCACCGCGTCGAGATCTACACGCAGGACTACTACACGGGCGACCCCGACAACCCCGTCGTCACGTGGGACGTGCACGACAACCAGCGCCGCGACTGGTGGGGCAACCCCGTCGTGCCGAGCTGGTACACCGAGGCCTCGCTCGTGCTCGACCTCGACGGCAACCCGCAGCCCGTGGTGGCCCGCACTGACGAGTCCGAGATGGAGGTCACGATCGGCGCCGACGGATTCTCGTACACCCGCAAGGACGACGAGCAGCGCGGCTTCAAGCTCGGCAACACCCTGTAGCCCCCCGGTGCCCGCGCCCAGGTCGTAACTCCGGACGCTCGTGCCGACACCCCGAGCGCACGACCTTCGGTTCGGGCGTGTCGTCTGCGGCATCCGGAGTTGTGAACATCGAAGAGGTGCTCATCCGGACTCTCACGGGCCACGCCCGTCACCCCAGAGGTGAACACCGCGCCGCATGAGCATGCGCACCGCATGGTCGATCGACTCCCAATCACCGAGGACCTGGCGGTGGCTGTACGAGATGTGCGCGTAGCCGACGGCCTTCAGCCATCCGATTCGTGCACGGTCCCGATCGAAGGCGCCGGGCGCGGTGTGCGGTTTCTCTCCATCGACGTCGAAGATCAGCCGCTCACCGATCAACAGGTCGGCCCAGTAGCCGCCCGGCATCGGCACTTGCGCGCGCAGCGGGACTCCTGCCGCACGGAATCGCTCCCGCGCGACCGTCTCGCCGACCGCCTGGCTCCCCGTGATCGAGCGTCGGGCGATCAATCGAAGCGACGGCGTCACGCCCTCCAGGAGCCGAGCGAACGCGGCATCGTCGAGCAACTGCGGGCGCTCAGGCATCCAATCGACCCATTCGCGTGCCGAGTCGAGGGCACAGAGTGCGTCGAGCTCCGGGAGGCACGTGAGCATCTGGACGAGACACTCCTCGAGCGACACCCACGCTGCGCCGGTCGAACCGCCGCGCGCCCAATGCAGCCGTACCCCGGCTGACGCCTCACTCGGTCGGAGCCTCCGGCTCGAATCGTCGGGATGCCGCAGTCGCGTGGCATGGGCATCGACAGCGACGTGCAGTTCGTCGGGATCATGGAGCACTCGCAGCCCGTGCAGACGCGCGGCGGAGACGCACGCGAGCCGACCGCCGACATGCACTGCCCGCTTGACCGCAGGCGAGAGGCCCGGATCGGCGAACACGCCACGCCGAAGGCGCTCGATCGCCCCGCGCTCGACGGCGGCGGCGATCCTCGGGCGACTCATGCCGGCCGCGAGCAGATCCGCCGCGGTGCACACGCCGCCGTGTGCGCGTGCCACCTCCTGGGCTCCGGACTTGCCCCGAGCCTCGCAGCCGCGAAGGAGGTATCCGTCGGCACTGCGTGACGTGTGGAGTATCGCCAGCACGGGATGCCTCGGGAGGGGGAGTCGCCGAGCCGGCCGAGCGTGCGGACCTCCGGATGCGCCGGGCGACACCCCGTACGGCCCTCAACGTCGAGCGGCGTGTCGCCCGGCGCATCCGG
>NZ_JAGGPF010000013.1 GCF_018613935.1 Agromyces sp. ISL-38
TTTGACCTGACCAAAGAACTGTCAATCACTGACAATCCATCAATCTCAAAGAAATCCCAAACACCAACCAAAGTTGATGCCCGAGGTTATTTGGCATTGAACATAGTGCACGCTGTTGAGTTCTCAAGAAACGGACGCACCCGGTTCAGCGCCGATCTCGGCGCCTCTTCCGAGGCAGTTTCGTTCATCTCATCCGGTCATCCCGAGGGACGCGTCCGAATGCATCAAGCTCCGGAGATTTCTCTCTTCGAGGCTTGGAATGTTCCCGCTTGAGGCCGATGAGCCAAGGTCTTCATGGACCCTGTCGCTCTTTCGTTCCTTTGGGGCAACGAGTGATTACATTACGTGGAATCGGGGGTGCCTGCAACTCAGGCCCACATCCCGGGCGTGTCGCGCTTGGACCGCCCATTCCGGGTGGTCGCGCCTACTCCACGAAGACGCCCGCAAGCGTCTTCTTGCCCCTGCGCAGCACCGCCATGCCGCCCCGCGAGACGCGCCCTTCGAGCGTGGCCGTCTCGTCGTTGACGCGCACGTTGTCGAGCGAGACGCCGCCTTGGGCGATCGCCCGCCGGCCCTCGCTCTGGCTCGAGACGAGACCTGTGTCGACGAGGAGCTGGACGATGGGCGCATCGGGTGATGTCGTGGTGTTCGGCAACTCGCGAAGAGCAGCTTCGAGGGTGCCCGGATCGAGGGCCGCGAGATCGCCCTGCCCGAACAGCGCTTGCGATGCGGCGATGACGGCGGCCGTGGCATCCGCCCCGTGCACGAGTGTCGTGACCTCGGAGGCGAGCACCCGCTGCGCCTCGCGCTTGAATGCCTCACGCTCGACCATCTCGGCGAGCCGTTCGATCTCAGCTCGGCTGAGGAAGGTGAAGACCTTCAGCCGGTCGATGACGTCGGCATCATCGGTGTTGAGCCAGAACTGGTAGAAGGCGTAGGGACTGCACATCGCGGCATCCAGCCAGATGGCATTTCCCTCACTCTTGCCGAACTTCGTTCCGTCGGCGTTCGTGACGAGCGGGGTGCCGATGGCGTGCACGCTCGCCCCCTCGACCTTGTGGATGAGGTCGGTGCCGCTCGTGAGGTTGCCCCATTGGTCACTGCCGCCTGTCTGCAGCACGCAGCCGTAGAGGCGGTGGAGCTCGAGGTAGTCGAAGCCCTGAAGGATCTGGTAGCTGAACTCGGTGTAACTGATGCCCGCCTCGGAGTTGAGCCGAGAGGCGACTGCATCTTTCTTCAGCATCGTGCCGACGCGGAAGTGCTTGCCGATCTCGCGCAGGAAGTCGATCGCGGACAGGCCCGCGGTCCAGTCGAGGTTGTTCACGAGCCGCACTGCGTTCTCGCCTTCGCCCGAGAGGAACCGGCTCACCTGGCCCTGCAGGTAGCCGACCCATTCGGCGACGGTCTCACGTGTGTTGAGCGTGCGCTCGGCGGTCGGCCGCGGATCGCCGATCAGCCCGGTCGAGCCGCCGACGAGGCCGAGCGGCCGGTGGCCGGCGAGTTGGAGCCGGCGCATGACGATGAGCTGCACGAGATTGCCGAGGTGCAGGCTCGGCGCGGTCGGATCGAATCCGCAGTAGTACGTGATGGGCTCCCCCGCGAGCAGCTCCTTCAGCGCGGCCGGGTCTGTCGACACGTGCACATGACCGCGCCATACGAGCTCCTCCCAGACATCGTCGAACGAGGAGTCGTTCTCTTGGGAAGCGAGGATCACAGGGTCTGACACCCCGACAGATTATCAGCGCGATTGGCTCGGATTGGATATAGCCCTCAGCATTGAGTTGGTTTGCATAAAGATGTAGCCTTGATCACCTGAAGCGTTAGGTTGCAAGTTTCACTACGTCACCTCAATGCTCTGGCCTTCAGCAGAGGAGAACCGATGTTCGTCATCACCGCCGACCAGGTCGGGAGCCGCCGCGAACCGGATCGCACCGGCGCACTTGTCGCCGACCTCACCGAGAAGTTCGGCAACGGACTCATGCTCCCGGTCGACCAGACCGCCGGTGATGAGGTGCAACTCGTGACCCGTTCAGCGGAGACCGCACTCGCGATCGTGCTCGACACCACGCGCACCGGGCGCTGGAGCGTCGGGCTCGGCGTCGGCGACATCCGCTATCCGGTGCCCGACGCGGCACGCAAGGCGAGCGGCAGCGCATTCATCGCCGCCCGCGACGCCGTGGGCGCCGCCAAGCGAGCCGATGGGCGATTCGCGTTGCGAGCAGCACCGCTCACCACCCGCGTCACCGTGGCCGACGTCGAACCGCTCGTTCGGCTCCTCGTACTGCTTCGCGAGCGCAGGACGGAGCCCGGCTGGGAGATCGTCGAGCTCGTCAGGTCCGGCCGACAGCAGAAGGAGGCCGCCGCCATGCTCGACATCAGCCCGGCCGCGGTCAGCGCACGCCTGAAGGCGGCGATGTGGCGAGCGGAACAGGAGGCTGTGCCTCCGCTCGTCCGACTGCTGCAGGAGCTCGACGGCGAGGCCACGCACACTCCCCCCGAGTGACGAAGCGGCCGAGTCGACGGCCTCGCTATGCTGCTCGAAGGCCTCGGGCCGCACGGTCCCGGGTTCGGAAGGAGTTGCGTGAACCTCGTCGTCCTCGCCGACGTCATGACCTGGTCGGCACTGCTGCTCGCGCTTGCCGCGGCGACGGCGTTCTCGGTGCTCGCCTACCTGCGGCCGCGTCGCGCGTACGTGTGGTTCGCGGCCGGCACCCTCGGCATCGCCCTTCTCGCAGCAGCAACCGCGAGCGCGCCGGCGCAGTTCGGGCTCGCACCGCTCATCACCATCCTGGGCCTGACGATCGCCGTGTTCGGCGGCAGCCCGGCCGCAGCGACCGCGCTCGACCTCGCAATGGGCGGCACGGTCGATCCCGGACTGCACGGCGGCATCATCGTCGCCGAGAAGCCCTCCGCGAGTGAGGAACGCCAGGGAATCACCTCGACGAAGCGCCGTGAGGTGCTCCGCGGCGGGCTGACGATCGGCGTGCTGGAGCGCATCGCCACGGCCGGCGCCATCGTCGCCGGCTTCCCCGAAGCACTCGCCATCGTCGTGGCGGTGAAGGGCGTCGGCCGATTCACCGAGCTCGAGGCTCCCGAGGCGCGTGAGCGCTTCATCATCGGCACGTTCGCCAGCCTCATCTGGGCGAGCGCCGCAGCGCTCGTCGTGCATCTCGCGATCCGCTGATCCCGTGCTGGCGAGGGAGTCAGCGACGCCCACCAGCCGCTACAACCCGGCGAAGTAGCGTCGACGCAGGAACCGGTCGGTGCCGGAGCGGAAGTACCCGGCATCCGCCCACGCCGTGGTCTCGACGAGGTGCTTGCGACGGAGGGCCTCGGCAGGGGTGGTGGCACCGCTGAACTTGAGCGACTCGCGGAACGCATAGTGCGAGAACAACCGCATGTACTCGCCCAGGTAGACGTCGGCGACGGCGGAGTTGCCGCGAATGACCAGCATGTTCTCATCGTTGGTGTCGGTGGAGGCCTTCGAGAAGTTCGCCGACCCCACGACCACGATGGGGTCGGCGCCCAGCGGGTCGATGAGCATGTACTTCGTGTGGATGTACAGCACGTGCGCTTCCGCAGTGGCGCGGTCGGTCTCGGCGAGCCACCGGTCGAAGGTGTTGATCTCCACTCGTGCGCCCACGGAGACGGTGGTGTTCGGGCGGCGACGGATGCGGTCGATCGTGGCCGCCTGCTGCGCGAAGGTCGACCCGTTCCCCTTCTTCTCCATGAGTGCGAAGCGCAGCACGTCATCGGTGCTGTCGTACACGTCCACGAATCGGTCGTCCATGCCGAAGGCGAAGGTCATGAAGAGTGCACGCGACGCATCGCCGGCGAGCTCGGCATACCAGTCGAGTGCCGCGAGATCGGTGCGGGGCGAGAAGACCACGGTGGTGTCCGTCGCGCCGACGGGTACGGGTGCCGGGGTCATCGCTGTGGCGTCGATCGCGGTCGGCTTGCGGGTGACGTCACGTTCGAGCAGGGCCCAGTAGCCGGCGAATGTCGCCGCCACCGCGGGGTCGCGCACGAGGTGGGCGTTGTTGGAGTGGCCGAAGATGCCGTTCTGCGACAGGTTGGTCGAGCCCGTCCACACTTCAGCCGGGGCACCCGCGCGACTCAGGACGAAGAACTTGTTGTGGGCGAAACGCCCCGACCTCTCCCGCGCCGCGACGACGCCGGCGAGACCGCTTCCGACGAGGGCCGCTTCATTGCCGGCCTTCTGAGTGTCGCCGTCGTAGAGCACCTTCACCGTCGCACCGCGCGCACGGGCCGCAGCAAGCGCGGCGAACACGCGCGTGTTCTTGAACTCGAAGATCGCGCCGTGCAACACATCACCCGGGCCCGCTTGGCCGATGAACGCCTCGAGTCCCTCGATGAGGCCGCGAGAGAGCCAGTCGAACGCGGCCTGGCCGACCTCATCGGGCGGCCGGTTCTGGAACCGTCGAGCGTACTCCTGCGATGCGATGGAGCCCCGGTTGAAGAAGACCGCGTGGCGGCCGAGGTCGACCGGTTCAGTGGTGACCTCGAGATCCACCGTGGCACCGGGCACGAGCGCTCCGGGAGTGCCCGTCATCGCCGAGACGCGATACGTGTAGTGCTCGTTCGGGCTGACCGAGTAGTCGGCCCACTGGAACGACTGGAACGGATGCTGCCGCGACGAGCGGCCCACACCCGGCGGCGGGTTCGGCTCGACGCTCGCGAACGTCTTCAGGCCCGTCATCCATCGCACGTCGCCATCGGAGTGTCGCGTGCGGCGCACGGCGAAACCGAGCACCTTCTCAATACGGATGTCGGAGCGCTCCATGTTGAAGCCGAGCAGCACCACGTGGTTGCCTGCGATCGCCTGCGCGGTGAGCCCGTCGCGGCTGTCTGAGTTGCGCATGAGAGCAGCGTGGCGCAGCCGCTCTGGTTCCGCAACGGTGCAGGCCCGGAGTGCGTAGGCCGGCTACTCCGCTACTCCGCGGCGAGCCGGTGCCGCCGGTACGGCGAGACACCCGATTCGCCGACGAGCCAGAACCGCCACGGGAAGGCGGCTCCCCCGCCGGCGCCGCTGACGCCCGTGCGCGGTCCGCTCTCGAACGGCAACGGTGCGACCGGCACTCGCACCGAGAAGGGCGGTGAGAGCAGGTCTGCCCCGGTGGCCGAGAGCGGCACACCGAGCGTGAGCGACAGTCGTGCCGGCCCGCGAGCGAGGTCGCGATCGGATGCCCCCGTTCGCCGCAATCGGGCCAGCTCGAGCCCCTCGACCACGGTGCCGCCTCGCAGCAGCACGGCGGCCGAGGCTCCCGGATGCCCCGCCACGATGTTCAGGCACACGTGCATGCCGTAGCTGAAATACGCGTAGAGGTGGCCGGCTTCGCCGAACATCACCGCGTTCCGAGGGGTCTTGCCTCGGAAGGCATGGGAACCGGGATCGTCACCGCCGCGGTACGCCTCGACCTCCGAGAGCCGCACGGCGACGCGGCCCTCGTCGGTGTCGTGCTCTAGCACCGCCCCGAGGAGCAGGGGGGCGAGGTCGAGCGCGTCGCGTGCGAAGAACTCCCGGCCCGCGTCGACGAGCTCGGGGCCCGATGTGGCGGTCAGGGGCGCTCCTCGGGGAGCCCGGCCACGAGGTGGCGCACCCGGTCGGCGAGGCGCGCGAACTGCTCGGCCACACGCACGGGCGCCGTGCCGCCGATGCCGTCGCGGCTCGCAACCGAACCCTCGACCGTGAGCACCGCGCGTACGTCGGGTGTGAGGTGGGGCGATATCGCGGCGAGCGCATCGTCGTCGACGGCGTCGAGCTCGAGCGAGTGCTGCTCGGCGTAGCGCACGAGGGCGCCGGTGATCTCGTGCGCGTCGCGGAACGGCACGCGGCGCTTCACCAACCACTCCGCGACATCCGTCGCCAGTGAGAACCCCGCGGGAGCGAGCTCGGCCATGCGCTCGGTGTGGAACGTGAGCGTGGCGATCATGCCCGTGAACGCGGGCAGCAGCACCTCGAGCGTCTCGACGGAGTCGAAGACGGGCTCCTTGTCTTCCTGGAGGTCGCGGTTGTAGGCGAGCGGCAGCGCCTTCAGCGTGGCGAGCAGGCCCGTGAGGTTGCCGATGAGCCTGCCCGACTTGCCGCGGGCGAGCTCGGCGATGTCGGGATTCTTCTTCTGCGGCATGATCGACGATCCGGTGGAGTAGCCGTCGTCGAGGGTGACGAAGCCGAACTCCCGCGTGTTCCAGAGGATGATCTCCTCGGCGATGCGCGAGAGGTCGATGCCGATCATGGCCGTGACGAACGCGAACTCGGCGACGACATCGCGGCTCGCGGTGCCGTCGAGCGAGTTCTCGGCGGGCGCGGCGAAGCCGAGGTCGTGGGCGACAGAAGCCGCATCGAGCCCGAGCGTCGAGCCCGCGAGCGCTCCCCCGCCGTAGGGCGAGACATCCGCACGCCGGCCCCAGTCGACGATGCGCTCGAGGTCGCGCGAGAGCGCCCAGCCGTGCGCGAGCAGGTGGTGGGCGAGCAGCACGGGCTGGGCATGCTGGAGGTGGGTGCGACCCGGCATGACGGCGGCGCGATGCGTATCGGCCTGGGCCGCGAGCGCATCGATGAGGTGCACGAGCTGCTGGCCGATGACCGTGGCATGGTCGCGCAGGTAGAGGCGCACGAGCGTGGCGATCTGGTCGTTGCGGCTGCGGCCGGCGCGGAGCTTGCCGCCGAGCTCGGGCCCGACGATGCCGATGAGCGCCGCTTCGAGTGCGCCGTGCACGTCTTCGTCGCTCGCGGCAGCGGTGAGCTCACCCGAGTCGATCTGCTCGGCCAGGCGATCGAGGCCGGAAAGCATCTCGTCGAGCTCCGTCTCGGTGAGATACCCGGCCGCCGCGAGCGCCCGGGCGTGGGCGCGCGAGCCGGCGATGTCGTATGCGGCGAGCTGCCAGTCGAAGTGCGTCGACTTCGACAGCGCCGCGAGCTCGGGCGACGGTCCCGAGGTGAAGCGGGCGCCCCAGAGGGATCCCTCGTTCGTTCCGTGCTGATCCGACATCAGGCGTCCTTCCGCTCGAGCAGCCACACGAGCAGCGCCTTCTGCGCGTGCAGGCGGTTCTCCGCTTCGTCCCAGATGATCGACTGTGGTCCGTCGATGACGTCGGCGGCCACCTCGTAGCCGCGGTCCGCGGGCAGGCAGTGCATGAACACGGCGTCGGATGCCGCGAGTGACATGAGCTCCCGGTCGACGCCGTAGGCGCCGAACGTCGCGACCCGGTGCGCCTTCTCGTCTTCCTTGCCCATCGAGACCCACGTGTCGGTGACGACGACGTCGGCTCCGGCAACCGCCTCGGCGGCGTCGCTGAAGAGGGCGACCGAACCGCCGGTCGACTCGGCGATGCGGTCACCGTCGGCCACGACGGATGCCGCGGGCACGAACTCGTCAGGCGATGCGATCCGCACGTGCATGCCGGCGGTCGCACCGGCCAGCACGTAGGACTGCGCCATGTTGCTCGCACCGTCGCCGAGGAACGTCACTGTGAGCCCCGCGAGCCGGCCCTTGTGCTCACGGATGGTGAGCAGGTCGGCGAGCAGCTGGCACGGGTGGAAGTCGTCGGAGAGCGCGTTGACGACGGGCACCGTGGTGCCGGCCGCCATCTCCTCGAGCCCCGCTTGGCCGTACGTGCGCCAGACGATCGCGGAGACGAGTCGCTCGAGCACGCGCGCCGTGTCGGACGGCGTCTCCTTGCCGCCGAGCTGGCTGTTCGCCGTCGAGATGATGAGCGGCGAGCCGCCGAGATCGGCGATGCCGACCGCGAACGACACCCGGGTGCGGGTGGACGACTTGTCGAAGATCACGGCGACCGTCTGCGGGCCGGCGAGCGGCTGCTCCGCCCAGCGGTCCTGCTTCAGTCGTGCCGCGAGATCGAGGATCTCGGCCTGTTCGGCCGGGGAGATGTCATCGTCGCGGAGGAGGTGGCGGGTCATGCGGTTCCGTTCGGGGATCGGGGTCGAGGTCAGAGGGATACGGCGACGGCGTCGAGCGCGTGGCCGAGACGAGCGGCGAACTCGTCGATGTCGTCGTCGTCGATGATGAGCGGCGGCGCCATCCGGATGGTGGAGTCGTTCGCCGCGTTCACGATGAGGCCGCCGCGCATCGCCTCGGAGACGACTGCCGCGGCGACGGGCTCCGTGAGCGCGATGCCGATGAGGAGGCCGCGGCCGCGCACGCCGGCGACGAGTGGAGATTCGAGCGCCGCGACCCGCTCGCCGATCTGCCGGCCGCGTCGCGTCGCGTTCTCGAGCAGGCCGGCGCGTTCGATCTCGCCGAGCACCGCGTTCGCGACCGCGGTCGCGAGCGGGTTGCCGCCGAAGGTCGAACCGTGCTGGCCCTTCGAGTAGAGGGAGGACGCGTGCCCGAACGTGACGAGTCCGCCGATCGGGAAGCCACCGCCGATACCCTTCGCGACGGTGATCGCGTCGGGCGTGATGCCGGCGTGCTGGAAGGCGAACCACTCGCCGGTGCGCCCTGCGCCGGTCTGGATCTCGTCGACGATGAGCAGCGCGCCGTGCCGATGCGTGAGCTCGCGCGCGGTCTCCAGGAAGCCGTCGGGCAGCTCCACGACGCCGGCTTCGCCCTGGATCGGCTCGACGAAGAGGGCAGCGACCGCATCGTCGATGTTCGCCTCGAGCGCCGCGATGGTCGCGGGGATGTGCTCGACGCCGCCGGGCAACGGCTCGAAGGCGTCGCGCATGTGCGCCTTGCCGGTGAGTGCGAGCGAGCCCATGGTGCGTCCGTGGAAGCCGTCGATGAGGGAGAGCACGCGGGTGCGTGCGCCACCGGAGTTGTTGAGGCGGGCGAGCTTGAACGCCGCCTCATTGGCTTCGGCGCCGGAGTTGCCGAACCACACGCGTCCGTGGTCGCCGGCCCCGGCGAGGCGGGTGATTCGCTCGGCGAGCTCGAGCGCAGGCTCGGTGGTGAAGTAGTTCGACACGTGGGCGAGCTTCGCGGCTTGCGCCGACACCGCCTCGATGAACACGGGATGCGCGTGGCCGAGCGCGTTGACGGCGATGCCGGCGAGGAAGTCGAGGTACTCCTTGCCCGTGTCGTCCCACACGCGAGACCCTTGCCCGCGCTCGAGCTTCGCGAGCGGCATGGCCATCGAGCGCATGAGGCGCCGGTCGAATCGGTCCTGCCAGCCGCTCATGCGGGCACGACCTCCGTTCCGATGCCGGATTGCGTGAACACCTCGAGCAGGATCGAGTGCGGGATCCGGCCGTCGATGATCGCCGCCTTCGCGACCCCGCCCTCGACGGCGTCGAGGCAGGCGCGCATCTTCGGGATCATGCCGGATTCGAGACCCGGCAGCATCGTTTCGAGCTCGGGCACCTCGATGACCGACACGAGCGATTCGCGATTCGGCCAATCACGGTAGAGCCCCGCGACGTCCGTGAGGATCACGAGCTTGGCCGCGCCGAGCGCCGCCGCGAGTGCGGCTGCGGCCGAGTCGGCGTTCACGTTGAGGGACTGGCCGGGCACGTCACCGTCGGGCGCGATCGAGGATACGACGGGGATGCGGCCCGCTGCGAGGTCGGCGAGCACCGCAGCAGGATCGACGGAGATCACGTCGCCGACGAGTCCGAGGTCGACTTCTTCGCCGTCGACGACCGCACCGCGGCGGCGACCGGTGAAGAGACCGGCGTCTTCTCCCGAGAGACCCGAGGCGAGCGGCCCGTGCTCGTTGATGAGCGAGACGAGCTCGCGGTTCACCTGGCCCGAGAGCACCATCCGAACCACGTCCATGGTCTCGGGCGTGGTCACCCGGTAGCCGCCGCGGAACTCGCTCTCGATGCCGAGCCGCGCGAGCATGGCGGAGATCTGGGGCCCGCCGCCGTGCACGACGACGGGCTTGATGCCCGCGTACCGCAGGTAGACCATGTCTTCCGCGAAGGCACGCTGCAGCTCGGGGCTGACCATCGCGTTGCCGCCGAACTTCACCACGATCGTCTCGCCGTGGAAGCGCTTGAGCCACGGCAGCGAGTCGATGAGCACTTGGGCCTTGTCGGCCGCGGTGGCCTGAGCCGTGCCGATATGCTCGGCGGCCTCGATCTGGGTCACGTCGTTCCCGTTCATGCTCAACTCGCGTACGCGCTGTTCTCGTGCACGTAGTCGTGCGTGAGATCGTTCGTGCGAATGGTGGCGGATGCCTCACCGGCATGCAGCTCGATGAGCACGTGTGTGGCTCGTGGTGTGAGGTCGACCTGCTCGCGCGGCGCGTCGGGGCGGCCAGCGTGGCACACGCGGACCCCGTTCATCGAGACGTCGACGAGATACGGGTCGAAGGGCGCTGTGGTGGTGCCGATCGCGGCGAGCACACGGCCCCAGTTCGGGTCGTTGCCGAAGATCGCGGCCTTGAAGAGGTTGTTGCGCGCGACGGAACGGCCCACCTCGACGGCGTCGTCTTCGGTCACGGCGCCGCGCACCTCGATCGCGATGTCGTGGCTCGCGCCCTCGGCATCCGACTGCAGTTGCAGCGCGAGTGACGCGCATGCGTCGGTGAGCGCGGCCGTGAACGCCTCGAGTGAAGGAGCGACACCCGATGCACCCGAGGCCATGAGGGTGACCTGGTCGTTCGTCGACATGCAGCCGTCTGAGTCGAGGCGGTCGAACGTGACCCTCGTCGCGGCGCGCAGCGCGGCATCGAGGTCGGTGGCCGCAAGAGCGGCATCGGTCGTGAGCACGACGAGCATCGTGGCGAGCCCCGGAGCGAGCATGCCGGCGCCCTTCGCGATGCCGCCGATGCGCCATCCGTCGCCCTCGATCGCGATCGTCTTCGGCACGGAGTCCGTGGTCATGATCGCCCTCGCCGCATCGTCGCCGCCGGTCGCCGAGAGGCGGGCGGCTGCTGAGAGCACACCCTCTTCGACCACCTCGCCGTCGAGCTGGTCGCCGATGAGCCCCGTCGAGCAGACGAGCACGTCGCCGGCGGCGATGGCGAGGGCGGATGCCGCGGCCTCGGCAGTGCGGTGGGTCACCTGGAATCCCTCGGGGCCGGTGAAGCAGTTCGCGCCGCCCGAGTTCAGCACGATCGCCGAGACCTGCCCGTCGTCGATCACCTGCTCCGACCAGAGGATCGGGTTCGCCTTCGCGCGGTTCGACGTGAAGACCGCGGCCGCCGCTTGCGAGGGGCCGCGGTTCACGATCAACGCGAGGTCGAGCGCGCCCGAGCGTTTGATGCCGGCGGCGATGCCGGCCGCCTCGAATCCGGCGGGAGTGGTGACGGTCACGGGGCGACTCCGTTCACGGGCAATCCGGTGGACTCGACGAGGCCGAGCGCGATGTTCGCGGACTGGAGGGCGGCGCCGGCAGTGCCCTTCACGAGGTTGTCGACCGCGGCGACGACCACGACCCGGCCGGCCGCCTCATCGATCGCGAGGCCGAGCAGCGCTGTGTTCGCACCGAGCACGTCGGCGGTGCGCGGGAACTGCCCGGCCGGCAGGAGCTGCACGAAGCGCTCGCCCGCATAGGCGTCTTCCCAGGCGGCGCGAACCGTAGCGGCATCCGTGCCGGGCACGATGCGCGCCGTCGACGTCGCGAGGATGCCCCGCGACATCGGCACGATGACCGGGGTGAACGAGATCGTCGGTGCAGCCGCGCCCGCCCAGCGCAGCGCCTGGGTGATCTCGGGGATGTGCCGGTGCACACCGCCCACGGAGTAGGGGTTCGCCGAACCGAGGATCTCGCTGCCGAGCAGGTGCGCCTTGAGGCTCTTGCCTGCGCCCGAGGGGCCGACGGCGAGCACCGAGACGAGGTCGCGGTCTTCGATGACGCCCGCACGGATGCCGGGTGCGAGCGAGAGCGCGACGGTCGACGCGTTGCAGCCGGGTGCGGCGATGCGGCGCGTCTTGGTGAGCCGGTCGCGCTGGGTGCCGTGCATCCGCGGCAGTTCGGGCACGCCGTACGCCCACGCGGGATGGAAGTCGCCGCCGTAGAACTCGGCCCACGCCGCCTCGCTCTCGAGGCGATGGTCGGCGCCGCAGTCGATGACGAGCGTCTCGGGCGATAGTTGCGCGGCGATGCCTCCGGACGTGCCGTGCGGCAGTGCGAGGAAGACGACGTCGTGGCCGGCGAGTGTCTCGGCGGTCGTCTCCTGCAGCGTGAGGTGCGTGTACGTGCGCAAGTGCGGCTGCACCGATACGAGGGGTTGTCCGGCGTTCGAGTGCGCGGTGACCGTGCGCACCTCGAACTCGGGATGATCGGCGATGAGGCGCAGGATTTCTCCTCCGGCATAGCCGGACGCGCCGGAAACAGCGACGGAGTACGTCATGAATCCACCTTAGGGTCTGAGCGGTCGAGGGATGATCCGGCGACGCCCGCGGCAGACGGTCTAGACCGCAGCAGGGGTCGCCGAGATTCGGCGCTCGCCCCGGCGTCGGCTGCGCACGAGTGCGGCACGCGAAGCGCGTGCGGCAGTGGCGAACCGAGCGGTGGACATGGAGCGACCTTATCGGCCGTTGAGCAGCTTCGCAAAACCGGGGGTTCTCCCGACGCCCCTCCACATCACCTGAGCGAACGGCGGCGGATGCCGCAGGCATAGGCTCGGATGAGCGCCCACCATCGTCGTTCGAGGAGGATCCATGGCTCTGCGTGTGCTGTTCATCGGCGGCAACGGCATCATCAGTTCCGCATCGAGTGCGCTCGCCGTCGAGCGCGGGCACGAGCTCACCCTCCTGAACCGCGGGCGGAGCACGCTTCGCCCGCGGATCGACGGCGTACGGCACCTCGTCGGGGATGCCGGCGATGCGGCATCCGTCGCCGCTGCGATCGGCGACGAGACCTGCGACGTGGTCGCGAACTTCCGGTCGTTCTCACCCGCCCAGGTCGCACGCGACCTCGAGCTGTTCGAGGGGCGCTGCCGTCAGTACGTGTACATCTCGTCGGCATCCGCCTACCAGAAGCCCGTCTCGCGGTTGCCCATCACCGAGTCGACGCCGCTGCGCAACCCCTACTGGCAGTACTCGCGCGACAAGATCGCGAGCGAAGACCTTCTCGTCGCGGCCTACCGCGAACGCGGGTTCCCGGCGACGATCATCCGCCCGTCGCACACCTACGACGGCACGAGCGTTCCACTCCTCGGCGGGTGGACGGCGATCGAGCGGATGCGTCGTGGTGCACCGGTCGTCGTGCAGGGCGACGGCACGAGCCTCTGGACCATGACGCACACGCGGGACTTCGCCGTCGCCTTCGTCGGACTGCTCGGCAACGATCGGGCGATCGGCGAAGCGTTCCACATCACGTCCGACGAGGTGCTGACCTGGAACCAGATCACCGATCTGCTCGCCCACGCAGCCGGCACGACCGCCCAGGTCGTGCACATCGCGAGCGAGTCGATCGCCCGCGAGTTGCCCGAGCACGGGCCCGGCCTGCTCGGCGACAAGGCGCACTCGGTAATCTTCGACAACAGCAAGGTGAAGTCGCTCGTGCCCGAGTATCGCGCGACTACCCCGTTCTGGCAGGGTGCGCGCGAGATCATCGAGTGGCACGATGCCGACGCCTCGAGGCCAGTCGTCGACCCGCAGCTGGATGCCGCGTTCGACCGGCTCGTCGCGCGCTTCGGCGGGTAACGACTGGCAGCTGGCCGGCGTGTGGCTGCCGGCACTACTCCCGGATCGCCGCGCCCGCGCGCTCGGCGGCGAGGGCGGCACCCGCGAGCTTCGCATCGCTCGCCTCGGCCGCCGTCAGCGTGCGGTCGGGCGCCCGGAAGCGCAGCGCGAAGGTGAGGCTCTTCGACCCCTCGGGAACACCAGGTCCGCGATAGTCGTCGACGAGCCGCAGGTCTTCGAGCAGCTCACCAGCGCCCTCGCGGACGGCGTCGGCCAGGGCCGCGGCCGGCACCTCGAGCCCGACGACGAGCGACAGGTCTTGCGTCGCGGCCGGGAAGGTGCCGATCTGGTGGGCCTCGAGGCCGGGCTCCGTGAGTTCGATGACCGCGTCGAGATCGAGCTCGACGACCGCCACCACGCGAGGCAGGTCGGCCGCCGCAGCGAGTGCCGGCAGCAGCTCCCCCGCGTAGCCCACGTTGCGGCCTGCGACGCGCAATTCGGCGGTGCGGCCCGGGTGCAGCGCCTGGTGCGATCCCTGCACGACCTCGATCTCGGCGCCGGTGGCGAGCGCGATCTGCCGCACGGCGTCGAGTGCGTCGACGATGCCCGCGGGAACGGCGGGCTGGCCGGGCTGCTTGGCCACGGCATCGCCGAGGAGCAGTACGCCCACGTGGCGCGGCTGCGCCGGGATGCCGGCCTGCAGGGCGTCGAGCTCATCGTCGCTCGGCTTCGCGTTGCCGACGGGTAACTCGGCGGAGCCGTACTCCCGGCCCGGCTCGGGCAGGAAGACGAGCCCGAGCTCGAAGAGCGAGAGGTCGGTGAGGCCGCGCGAGAGGTTGCGCCGGGCCGCCCCGATGAGTCCGGGCAGCAGCGAGCGGCGCATGAGGGGTGCTCCCGCGTCGAGCGCATTCGCCAGGCGAACGGATGCCACGGGCCCACCGTCGGCGCTGCTGTAGGTGGCGTTCTCGTGCTCGGTCGCGAACGGGAAGGCGAGCACCTCGGTGGAACCGGCCGACGCGAGCGCGTCGGCGACCCGGCGGCGCAGGCGCTGCGAACGCGTGAGTCCGCGACCGGGGGGCGCGACGGGAAGCACCGACGGGATGCGGTGGTACCCCGCGAGCCGGGCGACCTCCTCGGCGAGTTCGGCCTTCCCGGTGAGGTCGGGTCGCCATGACGGCGGCACGACCTCGAATCCGTCGTCGGTCGCCGTGATGATGCCGCCGACCTCGGCGAGTGCGTCGTGCACCTCCTGGTCGGTGTACTCCACCCCGATGAGCTCGGAGACGAAGCCCCTCGGCAGCGTGATCGCCTCGCGCGCGGCGACCTCGCTGATGAGGGAACCGCCGAGGTCGGCGGTGCCGCCGGCGAGGTCGACCATGAGCTGGGCGACTCGCGACACCGCAGCGGGCGGAATCTCGGGGTCCACGCCGCGCTCGTACCGCTTCGCGGCCTCGCTCGGAAGCTTGTGCCGCCGGGCTGTGCGGGCGATCGAGACGGGATCCCAATTCGCCGCCTCGATGAGCACGTTGTGCGTCGACTCGCCCATCTCGGTCTCGCCGCCGCCCATGACGCCGCCGAGGCCGATCGGGCCGCGGTCGTCGGTGACGACGAGGTCCTCGATGTGGAGCGTGCGCTCCTTGCCGTCGAGCGTCGTGAGCTTCTCGCCCGGCAGGGCGCGACGCACCCGGATTCCGCCGCGCAGCGCGTCGAGGTCGTAGCCGTGGATCGGCTGGCCGAACTCGAGCATCACGTAGTTCGTGATGTCGACGAGGAGCGAGAGCGAGCGGATGCCGGCGAGCTTCAGCCGCGCGACCATCCATGCCGGCGTCGGGCGTGCGGGGTCGACGCCGCGAACGATGCGCGTCGCGAACACCGCGGAGCCGGCCCTGCCGCGGATCGGCGCGTCATCGTCGATGACGACCGGGAAGCCGTCGGCCGCGGCATCCGTCGCCGTGACCTGCTCGACGGGGTCCCGGAACCGCGCACCCGTGGCGTGCGCATACTCGCGCGCGACGCCGCGGATCGAGAACGCGTAGCCGCGATCGGGCGTGACGTTGATCTCGACGGCGGCGTCGTCGAGCCCGAGCAGCGCGATGGCGTCGGTACCGACGGGCGCGTCGATGCCGAGCGTCGAGAGCCGGAGTATGCCCTCGTGGTCGTCGCCGAGACCGAGCTCGCGGGCCGAGGCGATCATGCCGTCGGACACGTGCCCGTACGTCGTGCGCGCGGCAATCGGGAACGGGCCGGGCAGCACTGCGCCCGGCAGCGTCACGACGACCTTGTCGCCGGGGAAGAAGTTGCGGGCGCCGCACACGACGCCGTGCACCGCGTCGCCGCCGTCGGCGGCCGTCTCGCCCTCGGGCGCCACGCGCACCTGGCACCAGCGGATGGTCTTGCCGTTGGATTGCGGCTCCTCGACGAACTCGAGCACCTCGCCGACGACGATCGGGCCCTCGAGCTCGAACGTGTGCACGTCCTCCTCTTCGAGGCCCACCTTCACGAGGGCGGCATGCACGTCTTCGGGCGTCGTGCCCGGCACGAGTTCGACGTACTCCGCGAGCCAGCTGAGCGGCACTCGCATGCTTTAGACCACCATTCCGAACTGCTGGGAGAAACGGATGTCTCCCTCGACCATTTCGCGCATATCCTGCACGTCGTTGCGGAGCATCAGGCCGCGTTCGATGCCCATGCCGAAGGCGAACCCGGTGTAGACCTCTGGGTCGATGCCGGCGGCCTTCAGCACGTTCGGGTGCATCATGCCGCAGCCGCCCCACTCGATCCAGCGCGCGCCGCCCTTGAAGGTCGGGTGCCAGAAGTCGAGCTCGGCCGAGGGCTCGGTGAACGGGAAGAAGCTCGGCCGCAGGCGGATCTTCGCCTCGTCGCCGAAGATCGCCTTCACGAAGTGGTCGAGCGTGCCCTTCAGGTGGGCCATGGTGAGGCCCTTGTCGACCGCGACGCCCTCGAACTGCATGAACACGGGCAAGTGGGTCGCGTCGAATTCGTCGGTGCGATACACACGACCCGGCGCGAGCACGTAGAGCGGCAGCTCTCGTTCGAGCATCGAGCGGATCTGCACGGGGCTCGTGTGGGTGCGCAGCACGAGGTGCGCCTCGGGGGGGTCCACGAAGAAGGTGTCCTGCATCGCGCGCGCCGGGTGGTCGGCGTCGAAGTTCAGCGCGTCGAAGTTGAACCACTCGCTCTCGACCTCTGGGCCTTCGGCGATCTCCCAGCCCATGCCGGTGAACACGTCGCACACGCGGTCTTGCAAGAGGGAGAGCGGATGCCGCGCGCCGGGCGTGTACCGCGACGGCAACGCCGTGACATCCACCGCCTCGGCCTCGAGCTGCGCGGCCGCCTCGGCCTCGACGATCTCGGCCTCACGCGCGGCGAATGCCTGGTTCACTCGCCCGCGCGCACCGCCGACGAGCTTGCCGAGTGCGGCCTTCTGGTCGTTCGGCACGTTGCGGAGCTCGGCGTTCAGGCGCGCGAGGGTCGACTTCTCCCCGGCGTGCTCGGTGCGGACAGACTTCAGCGCGGCGGAATCGCCGGCCGACGCGATCGCCTGGAGGGCGGCATCGACGGCCGATTCGGCGGAGTGCTCGGTGATTTCGAGGGGCTCGGACACGAAGAACGAGTCTAGCGGGCGGGGTCGGGAGTTCCGTGCCGCAGGCCCCGCTCGGCCAAGACCGGCGGAGTCGCGTCAGGGTGCCGCCGACTGCCGCGCCGCGGCAGCCGCCTCGAGCATCGCCTGGCCGGGATCGGTTGGATCGAGTCGCTTGCCGCTCGACTTGGACGCGGTGCGCTTCGAGAGCCAGCGCGCGAACCACGACAGCGAAAGGTTCATGGTGAGGTACAGCGCGAGCGTGATCACGAACAGGGAGAACAGGTATCGGTTGCCGTAGAAGCTCCCGAGGTTGTTCATGTCCACGCGCAGCAACTCGGTGTACCCGACGATGAAGCCGAGCGAGGTGTCCTTCAACAGCACGACCAGTTGCGCGACGATGATCGGCAACATCTGTCGGAACGCCTGCGGGAACTCGACGAGCATCTTGGACTGAAGCGGGCGCATGCCGAGGCTGAGACCGGCTTCGCGTTGCCCTCGTGGCAGCGAAGCGAGTCCGGCGCGAAGCGCCTCACCGATGAGCGCTCCGTTGTAGAGCGAGAGGGCCGCAACGACGGCCCAGAATGCCCCGGTGTTCAGTACCAGCAGGATGAAGAGCATCATGAGCAGCACCGGCATGCCGCGTACGAACTCGAGCACGACGGCGATCGGCACTCGGATCCACGCGGTCTCCGAGCTGCGCAGCAGAGACAGGACAACGCCGAGGATGAGCGCGAAGACCGACGCCGTGAGCGCCGCGCTGAGCGTGCCGACGACACCCTGGAAGACGATGAACGACCACACCTGGGGGTCGGCGAAGATGTTCCATCGAGTCGGGTCGAAGAACCCCGGTAGCGTGATCCCGCCGCTTTGCCGCGGGGCGGCGAGCGTGAGCGCGATCCAGCCGAGTCCGGCGAGGATCAGCAGCCCTGCGACGATCGAGGAGATCAATGAGGTGCGACGGGCCTTGGGACCCGGCACATCGAACAGGACACTCGGGCCGCTCATCGCTGCACCACCCACTTGCGCTCGAGTTGCCCGGCGATCACGCCGAGCGGGACGGTTATCACGAGATAGAGCGTCGCGACGCCGAGGAGGATGGCGATGACGGCGTCACCGTTCGCGTTTGCGAGCTCGCGGCCTGCCGCGAACAGCTCGAAGACGAAGAAGCCGCCGGCGACCGACGTGTTCTTCGTGAGGGCGATGAAGACGTTGATGAGCGGCGGGATCGTCATGCGGAACGCCTGCGGAAGCACGATCATGCCAACGGTCTGGCCGAACCCGAGCCCGACACTGCGCGCCGCTTCGGCCTGGCCGACCGGCACTCCGTTGATGCCCGATCGGAGTGCCTCTGCGACGAACGGCGAGGTGTACACGGAGAGCCCGATCATCGCGGCGACCTGGTACTCGAGCCTGGAGCCGAGGTACGGCAGGATGATCGCGCAGAAGAGCAGCACGAGCGTGAGCGGGGTATTCCGCACGAGCTCGGTATAGACCGTGGCGAACGCCCGCAGCGACGCAACCGGCGAGATACGCATGGCGGCGATGATCGTGCCGATCACGAGCGCCGAGATGCCGCTCACCCCGAGCAGCAGCAACGTCATGCTGAAGCCGCGCCAGTACGTCGGCAGATTCTCGATGACCGCGTCCACGAGTCTCCGTTTCCTGTCAGATGTGGGTGGGATGCGGCCCGGGCCGAGATGGCCCGGGCCGCAAGCCGATCAGTAGCGGTCGACTGCCGGCGGTTCCACGTACGGCAGCACCGTGCCGGCCGTGGAGTTCCACGCCTCTTCGTAACGACCGTCTTCGTAGGCTTCCTCGAGCACGTCGTTGATCCAGTCACGGAACTCGGTGTCGTCCTTGGCGAGGCCGATGCCGTAGGGCTCCTCGGTGAACGGCTCTCCGACGACCTTGAACTCGCCCTCGTTCTGGGCTGCAAGGCCCGCGAGGATGACGTTGTCAGTCGACACGGCGACCACCTGACCGCTGCGCAGCGGCTCGAGGCAGTTCGTGTACGTGTCGGTGAGCACCGGCTCTGCGCCGATCTCCGCGAGCTTCGCGGCGGGAGTCGAGCCCGTCACCGAGCACACCGGCTGGCCGACGAGGTCGTCTTCGCTCTTGATGTCGTCGTTGTCGGCGAGCACCAGGATCGACTGACCGGCCATGTAGTACGGACCGGCGAAGGAGATGACTTCCTTGCGCTTGTCGTTGATGGTGTACGTCGCCACGACGAAGTCGACCTGGCCGTTCTCAATGAACGGCTCGCGGTTCGCCGAGACGGTCTCGACCCACTCGATGTTCTCTTCGTCGATGCCGAGTTCGCTGGCGATGATCTTCGCGATCTCCACGTCGAAGCCCTCGGGCACGCCCGACGGGCCCATGAGGCCGAACAGGGGCTGATCGAACTTCGTGCCGATCGTGACCTTGCCCGCCTCGGCGAGCTTCGCCATGGTCGTGCCGGCCTCGAACGTGGGCGCCGGCTCGGCCGTCGGCTCCTCAGCCGCGTCGTTGCCGCCTCCAGCGCAACCGGCGAGCGCGAGCGCCGACACCGCGGCGGCCGCGACGAGTGCGATTCTCATGCGTTTCATGTCTCTGCCTCTTCTTCCTGTGGGTGTTTCCCCGCCGCTCGTGGCAGCGCAGGTCTAGTGCTCGAGGATCTTCGAGAGGAAGTCCTTCGCGCGGTCGGACTTCGGGTTGTCGAAGAACTCCGCGGGGGTCGCCTCCTCGACGATGCGGCCGCCGTCCATGAAGAGCACCCGGTCGGCCGCCTTGCGGGCGAAGCCCATCTCGTGCGTGACGACGATCATGGTCATGCCGTCTTTCGCGAGGCCGACCATGACATCGAGCACCTCGTTGATCATCTCGGGGTCGAGCGCGCTCGTGGGCTCGTCCATGAGGATGAGCTTCGGGTTCATCGCGAGCGATCGGGCGATCGCGACGCGCTGCTGCTGGCCGCCCGAGAGCTGCGCGGGCATCTTCTTCGCCTGGTTGGCGACACCGACCCGGTCGAGGATCTCCATTCCCCTCGCGTCGGCGTCTTTGCGCGACATCCGCTTCACGCGGATCGGCGCGAGCGTGACATTCTCGAGCACAGTCTTGTGCGCGAACAGATTGAACGACTGGAAGACCATGCCGACGTCGGCCCGGAGCTTCGCGAGCTCCGCTCCCTCTTCGGGCAGGCGCACGCCGTCGATCGTGATGGTGCCCGAATCGATCGTCTCGAGCCGGTTGATGGCGCGGCAGAGCGTGGACTTGCCCGAGCCGCTCGGTCCGATGACGACGACGACCTCGCCGCGATTCACCACCGTGTTGATGTCGTTCAGCACGTGCAGATCGCCGTAGTGCTTGTCGACCTGGTCGACCACGACAAGGGGTTCGCCGCGACGAACGGAGATGTTCGAGGTCGCGGGCGCCGGTTGGGTTGGCTCCATACCCCCAAAACTAGTGGTCCCGCGGAGCCCGCGGCCAAGCAACCGGGCGGAGGTTACCTATTCGTAATGCTGGACTGCGGAATGCGGTGGATCGAGGACACGTCGTGCGCCGTCAGCCAGACTGCCCCTCCACCTACGGCGATGCTGCCACTCCCCTCAGCCGGGCCGAGGCGTGCAACCACGGCATCGGCGGCGGGATCGACCAGTACCGCGAGTTCCTCGGTCGTTCGGACCCACACCTCCGAGTCCGTGGCGATGATGTCCCCGCCGGCGATGTGACCGGTCGACGCAGGGATCGTCGCAAGGACCGCCCCGTCGGCGGGATCGACGCGACTCACCGTTCCGTCGCCCTGGTTCATCACCCAGAGCGACCCGGCACCACTGGCGATGAACGCCGGTTGCGGACCGACGGCGACGCGGAGGGTCTCCTCGCCGGAGACGGGGTCGAGTCTGACGAGCTCACCCGTCGCCGGCGACGAAGCCCACAATGCGTCCCCGGCGAAGCGGAGCCCCTGCAGCCCTGCCGTGACCTCGAAGGTCCGCACGATCGCCCCGGTCGACTGCTCGAGACCGAGCAGTGTCAGTGGGCCACCGACGAACAGCCAGACCAGCGTCCCGTCGGAGGTGATGGAGGACTCGACCCTTGGGGCGAGTGGCAGGGGGATGTGCACCGCAGCAGCTGGATCGTCGAGCGGCACGCGAACGACCTCGGGCGTCGGGGCAGGGGTCGCAGCCCACAGCGCTCCGCCGGCGATCTCGAGCGCGAGCGGAATCTCGCCGACCGCGACCTCAGCCGTCTCCGTGCCGTCCATGAGGTCCATGCGCACGAGTCCGCTGTCGACGTTCGCGACCCACATCCCGTGCTGCTCGCCGATGAGCCAGTCGGCGAATGGTTCGGCGTGGATCGTCGCCGCGCCGAGCTCCGCAATGTCGATGAGGTCGTCGGTGCCCCCCGAATCGGTCGCCGACGACGACGGCGTCGGTTCCGCCGTCGTCACGACCGGTTGCGCCGAGCACGCAGCCAAGAGCGGCAGCGACATGAGGACCATGGTCGTCGCGCGCGCACTCCTCTGCGGATTGCTCACGCGCACAGGCTACTCCGCGCGGGTGCCGTTCACGAGTGCCGAGCGCTGTGCGAAGGCACTCTCATAGAGGCAGACGGATGCCGCGGTCGCGAGGTTCATCGACTCGGCATGCCCGTAGATCGGCACCGTGACGACGCGATCGGCGAGCGCGAGCTTCTCGTCGGGCAACCCGTGCGCCTCATTGCCGAAGAGCCACGCCGTCGGTTCGGCGAGCACACCCTCGTTGCGCGCAGCGAGCAGGTCTTCGCCCTTGACGTCGGCGGCGATCACCACGAGTCCGGCTGCACGGGCCCGCTGCAGCACGTCTTCGAGTTCGGCGCCGACGGCGACCGGGAGGTGGAATATCGAGCCCGTCGACGCCCGAACAACCTTGGGGTTGTAGAGGTCGACGGCGCGGCCGGTGAACACCACGGCGTCGGCGCCGGCGGCATCCGCTGCCCTGACGATCGTGCCGGCGTTGCCGGGGTCGCGCACCTCTTCGAGGATGGCCACGAGTTTCGGGCTGCTCGCGAACACGTCTTTCACCGCGGTCGGGAACTGGTGGCACACGGCGACGAATCCCTGCGGCGTGACCGTGTCGGCCATCGAGTCGAGCACCTCTTCGGTGACGAACTCGAGGTCGACGCCTGCGTCGACCGCCGTCTCGGCGATGTCGGTATAGCGCTCGAGCGCACTCGGGGTGGCATAGAGCTCCACGACGAGCTGCGGGCGGAACGTCAGCGCCTCGGCGACGGCCTGCGGACCCTCGAGCAGGAAGAGCCCGCTCTCGGCTCGCGCGGTCTTCTTCGCGAGCTTCGCAACGGCCCGCACGCGCGGCGATCTGGGGTTCTCGAGCATGGCACCCAGTCTAGGGTCGAGACGCCGAACGGCCCGGCACCCCGAGGGTGCCGGGCCGTTCTGAACAGACGTGCCTACGCGGCGGTCTTCGGGGCCGAGGTGTCGGCCGGGAGTGCCTGCTTGGCGCTCTCGACGAGTGCCGCGAACGTCGCGGGCTCGTTGACGGCGAGCTCCGCGAGGATGCGGCGGTCGACCTCGATGCCCGCAAGGCCGAGACCCTGGATCAGGCGGTTGTACGTCAGGCCGTTCGCGCGCGACGCGGCGTTGATGCGCTGGATCCAGAGGCGACGGAAGTCGCCCTTCTTCTGGCGACGGTCACGGTACGAGTAGACGAGGGAGTGGGTGACCTGCTCCTTCGCCTTGCGGTACAGGCGCGACCGCTGCCCGCGGTAACCTTCGGCGCGCTCGAGAATGACCCTGCGCTTCTTGTGGGCGTTGACCGCCCTCTTCACTCTTGCCATGACTCTGTTTCTTCCTTAATCCGACGGCTCAGCGGCCGAGAAGCTTCTTGATGACCTTGGCGTCGGGAGCCGACACGACCTTGTCCTGGTTCAGTCGGGCCTTGCGCTTCGAGGCCTTGACCTCGAGGTGGTGGCGCATCCCGGCCTGCTGCTTCTTGATCTTGCCGCTGCCGGTGATCTTGAAGCGCTTCTTGGCCCCGGAATGGGTCTTCTGCTTCGGCATCTCGTCTTTCTCCTTGATTCTGCCGCCACGCGAGTGGCGGACGGGGGGTGCTGGCCTAGCCCTCGGCGGGCTCTGCCGTCTGCGGCTCTGCGTCGGCCGGGGCATCCGCCGGTCGCGCCTTCGCCGCAGCGCGCTGTGCGTTCGCCTCGGCCTTGGCCTCGGACTTGTTCTTGAGGGGCCCGATCACCATGACCATGTTGCGGCCATCGATCGTGGGGTTGTGCTCGACGGTGCCGTACTCCGCGACGTCTTCTGCGAAGCGCTGCAGGAGGCGCACGCCCATCTCGGGGCGCGACTGCTCGCGGCCTCGGAAGAGGATCATGGCCTTGACCTTGTCGCCGGTCTTCAAGAAGCCGATCGCGCGCTTCATCTTGGTCTCGTAGTCGTGCTTGTCGATCTTGAGACGGAACCGAACTTCTTTGAGGATCGTGTTCGCCTGGTTGCGCCGGGCCTCTTTCGCCTTCTGCGCAGCCTCGTACTTGTACTTGCCGTAGTCCATGATCTTGGCGACCGGCGGCTTCGAGTTCGGCGCGACCTCGACGAGATCGAGATCGGCCTCCTGCGCGAGCCGCAGGGCCACCTCGATCTTCACGACGCCGACCTGCTCTCCACCAGGACCCACGAGGCGGACCTCGGGGACGCGGATACGGTCGTTTGTACGGGGATCGCTGATGCGTGTACTCCTCTACTCAAGCTGTTTCGCTCGACGGGAGGCGGATGCCGCCCGTCGACGAGAGCGGAAGATCCACGCAAACCTGCACGGATTCACACCATGCGGAACTGCGGCACCCTGTCTACTTCCACGCCTTGCGACGCGGAAGCGGAGTGCAATCGACCCGGTAACCTTGATGAAGCGGTATGCGCGGGTGGGAGAATCTCCACTTTCGTACCGGGGACTGGCCCCGGGCCCGCAGTAGTCTAACAGAGGATGTCCGTGAGCGACAGTTCAGACGAGTCCACCGTCGTGGGGGCCACCCGTGACATCGCCGAGGTCGCCGCGGTCGAGATCATCACGACCGCCGCCGTGCACCTCATGAGCGCGGCCGCGGTCAAGGTGGGCCTCGCCGACGATCCCGGCGAACAGGTCGATCTCGACGAGGCGCGCAAGCTCATCAACGCCCTCGCGGGCCTCATCACGGCCGGGGCGCCGGAGATCAGCGACATGCATGCCCGGAGCCTCCGCGACGGCTTGCGCTCGTTGCAGCTCGCGTTCCGCGAGGCATCCGTGATCCCCGACCCGATCGGGCAGGGCCCGGGCGAGAAGTGGACCGGGCCCGTCACCTGAGCGCGCCCGTCGGCTGAGCCGGCGCTCTGCTCGAATACTCGAGCGCTCGAGCGGCCGCGCTCAGGTCTGGCAGCTGGGGCACCACCAGATCTCGCGTCGTTCGACGTCGATACGACCGAGGCGACCGTGCTCGATGCGCGTGCCGCAGCGCCGGCACGCCTCGCCGCCGCGCCCGTAGACCCAAAGCCGCGCCCCGCGTCGGAGATCGCCGGTGGTCGTGCGCTCGAGGCGCTCGCGATTGGCGCGCATGACGCGGCTCGCGAGGTCGACGAGCGGCTCGAGCGCCACCTCGCCCGCCGGCCGCGTGGGCAGGATGCCCCGCAGGAAGCACAGCTCGTTCACGTAGACGTTGCCGAGTCCGGCGAGGTTGCGCTGGTCGGCGAGCGCGACCGCGACCGGAGTGTCGGGCGCGAGCGCGAGCCGGCGCACCGCTTCTGCGGCATCCCAGTCGTCGCCGAGGAGATCGGGGCCGAGGTAGCCGAGCCGCTCGGCCTCTTCGGCGGCTGGGAACACCTCGAGGAGGCCGAGGTCGAAGCCGACGGCCAGCACCTCGGGCGTCTCGATCACCGCTCGCGCGTGCCATGCCGGCCGGCGCCACCGCTCACCCGGGCGGTAGACCCACCACTCCCCCTCCATCTTCAGGTGCGAGTGCACGACGTAATCGCCGATGCGCATGAGCAGGTGCTTGCCACGGCTGCCGACCGATCGCACGGGATCACCCGAGAGGTCGACGGTCGCGAACGCGGGCACGCGGAAGTCGGAGCGGGTCACGAGCTGACCCGCGAGCACGTCGTCGAGGAGTCGTGCGGACCGGAACACCGTGTCACCTTCTGGCATCGAAGCGCAGCCCCCTCGGCGTCTCGCGGAATCCGGCCGCGCGCAGCGGCTGGTCGAGTACAGATCCGTAGACGCCGGCACCGTTGACCGTCTCCACCCGGAGTCGCGGCACGCGCGCTCGTGCAAGAGCTTCGGCGAGCGCGGATGCCGCGGCGACGAGCACCTCGTCATCGCTCGAGAAGACGAGCGCCGTGCGCCCGCCCCGCTCGAGGTAGAAGGCCGCCTCGCCGTCGACCATCGCGACGAACGCTCCGGCCTTGCGCGCCGGCCGATGGCCCTCGGCGGCGAGCTCGGGCCAGTCGAGGGCTGCCCCGAAGGGATTCGCGGGATCGGTTGCGGCGAGGGCGATGGCTGCGCCACGGGGCGCGCTCCGCAGCCGGTCGACGGCCGCTCCCGTGGCGAACTGCGCGCCGCCCTGGCCGTCGATGAAGTAGCCCCGGCGCACGCGCCCGGACTCCTCGAATCCAGAGAGGGTGCGGTACGCGAGAGCGAACCCGCCGACGACGCCCTCTGCCATGACGGAACCTCGCGTGACGATGCCGTAGCGCTCGAGGAGGGTCTCGCCGAGCGCATGGGCGCGCGGCGTCGCCGCCGAGCTCGCGAGCGGGAGCACCGACCACCTGCCCGCGGCGCGCGGCGGGTTGGCCCGCGCCGTCGCGGCCCGGCTCGAGCTCACGCTCGCCGCGAGAGCCCGGCGAGAGAGCGACCCGCCTCGCAGCCTGGCCCTCGGTGTGGGCGGAGCGGTCTTGTGCGCGCCGCCCACCGCCAGCAGCCCGCGCACGGGGGCGAAGGTGTCGTTCGTCACCAGGCCGGCCCAGACGAGCCGCCAGAGAGCGTCGATCACCGGTTGTTCGTCGGTCGCGCCGATCGACTCGACGAGCTGACGGAAGAAGTAGCCGCCGCCGGTGCCGAGCACCGCCAGCAGCTCGGTCTCGATGGGGTCGAGCGGTGCGGATGCCGGCAAGGGCAGCGTGAGTTCCGCCGTCTCGGCGAGATGCAGGCTCAGCCAGCCGTCATCGCCCGCGAGCGAGCCCGCGCCGGCCCAGACGACCTCGCCGGAGGCGGTGAGTTCATCGAGCATGTCGGGCCGGTAGTCGGAGACCCGTGCAGGGAGCACGAACGCCTCCCAGGCGGAGGCGGGAATGCGGGCACCCTCGAGCTGCTCGATCACCGCCGCCACCCCGTCGACGCCGCGGAGCTTGCCGCCCACATGCTGCCACTCGGGAAGGAACCTCGCATACTCGCGGGGCACGACCGGCTCGATCTCGTTGCGCAACACCGCGAGCGACCGGCGCCGCAACCTCCGGAGCACCTCGCTGTCGCACCACTCCGTGCCGGTTCCCCGTGGTGAGAACTCGCCCTCGACAACGCGGCGTTCGGCGGCGAGGCGCCCGAGCGCAGACGCCGCGACGGCGGCCCCGATGCCGAATCGCTCGGCCACGGCGTGGACGGTGAACGGCCCGTGCGTGCGAGCGAACCGGCTGACGAGGTCGCCGAGCGGATCGCGAACGGGCTCACCGAACACCTCGGGCAGGCCCGGTGGGATCGGCACGCCGAGCGCATCGCGCAGCCGGCTCAGGTCTTCTACGGCCGCGAACCACGGGTTGCCCGCGAATCGCACGACGGCGACGCGCCGAGCGTCGACGAGCGCGTGGAGCGCCGCCGCCGCATCCGTCTCGCCGTCGACACGCTCGGCGACCTCATCGGCCGTGAGCGGTCCGAGTTCGCGGAGGAGATCGACGACGCCCTCGTCGCCGCGCGCGGCGCGTTCGCGGGCGAGGCGCTGCAGCATCCGCTCGACCTCGTCGACGACCTCGGGATCGAGCAGTTCGCGCAGCTCGATCGTGCCGAGCAGGTCGGCGAGGAGTGCGGGATCGAGCGAGAGCGCGGCGGCGCGTCGCTCGGCGAGTGGCGCATCACCCTCGTACATGAACGCACCGACGTAGCCGAAGAGGAGGCTCGAGGCGAATGGGCTCGCCACCTCGGTCGTGACCTCCACGAAGCGGATCTCGCGAGCGGTGATGCGCTCGGCCAGCCGAGTGAGCGCCGGGAGGTCGTAGACGTCTTGGAGGCACTCTCGCACGGCCTCGAGCACGATCGGAAAGTCGGGGAAGTCGCGAGCGACCTCGAGGAGCTGCGAGGCGCGCTGGCGCTGCTGCCACAGTGGCGAGCGTTTGCCGGGGTTCACCCGCGGCAGGAGCAGCGCTCGCGCCGCGCACTCGCGGAACCGCGACGCGAAGAGGGCGGACCCGCCGACGTGGAGCGTCACGAGCTCGCCGAGCTCGGCCGCCTCGAAGGCGAACAGCTCGGCGCCGGGCGGCTCGTCGGCGGTGTCGGGCATGCGCAGCAAGATGCCGTCGTCGCTCGCCACCGCGTTCGCGTCGACGCCGAACCGCTCCTGCACTCGAGCGCCCGCGGCGAGCGCCCACGGTGCGTGCACCCGCATGCCGTACGGCGAGTGCAGCACGATGCGCCAGTCGCCGAGCTCGTCGCGGAAGCGTTCGATCACGAGGTTCGTCGCGTCGGGCACGACGCGCGTGGCGCCCCGCTGGTCGTCGATGAATGCGAGCAGGTTCCGCGCGGCGCGCTCATCGAGGCCCGCAGCGCGCGACCTCGCCACGCCCACCTCGGCGGGCGAGTTCGCGAGGTCGGCGATGAATCCCCCGATCGCCTCGCCGAGCTCGGCCGGCCGGCCGATTCCGTCGCCCTTCCAGAACGGAAGGCGGCCGGGCTCACCGAACGCAGGCGATACCAGCACGCGGTCGTGCGTGATCTCCTGGATGCGCCAGCTCGTGGCCCCGAGTGCGAAGACGTCGCCGACTCGCGACTCGTACACCATCTCCTCGTCGAGTTCGCCGACGCGTCGCCCGGGGCCGGCCTCGCCGACCATGAAGACACCGAAGAGACCGCGATCGGGAATGGTGCCGCCGCTCGTGACGGCGAGCCGCTGCGCGCCGCGCCGGCCGACGAACGTGCCGGCATCGCGATCCCACACGATACGGGGGCGGAGCTCGCCGAATCGGTCGGATGGGTAGCGCCCGGCGAGGAGGTCGAGGGTCGCATCGAACGCCGATCGGGGCAGGGTGGCGAACGGCGCTGCACGACGCACGAGGTCGAACCACTCCTCGACGTCCCACTCGTCGACCGCCGAGGCGGCGATCGTCTGCTGCGCGAGCACATCGAGGGGATTCGTCGGCACGCGCATCGCCTCGATGGAGCCGGCGGCCATGCGCTCGACGACGACCGCCGAATGCAACAGGTCGGCGCGATGCTTCGGGAAGATCACGCCCTTCGAGACCTGACCCACCTGGTGCCCGGCTCGCCCGATGCGCTGCAGGCCGCTCGCGACCGATGGCGGCGACTCGACCTGCATGACAAGGTCGACGGCGCCCATGTCGATGCCGAGCTCGAGGCTCGACGTCGCGACGACGCACCGCAGCCGGCCGGACTTCAGGTCTTCCTCGACGAGGGCCCGCTCCTCCTTGCTCACGGAGCCGTGATGGGATCGGGCGAGCACCGGCGCGGCGCCGCCGGTGATGCCCGACGCTCCCACCGCTTCCGCCGGCGGTCGCGTGGGTGACGGCGGTGTCGCCTCTGAGGGAACCAGGACCGGGGCGTCGACCTCCGATACCGCCGCGCCGACGGGCACCGGTATGCGCTCGGCCCACAGTTCGTTGAGCCGCGCCGTCAGCCGCTCGGCGAGGCGCCGTGAATTCGCGAACACGATGGTGGAACGGTGCGCGAGCACTTCCTCGAGGATGGCCGCCTCGACATGCGGCCAGACCGAGCCCGAGCTCGACTCGCCGGCGAGATCGGACAGGTCGTCGACCGGCACCGTGACGCTCAGATCGAACCGCTTGCCGCTCGGCGGGGCGACGATCGACACCGGGCGCGTGCCGGCCAGGAAGCGAGCGACCTCCTCGTGCGGCCTGACCGTGGCCGAGAGCCCGATGCGCTGCACCGGTCGCGACGCCAGTGCGTCGAGGCGCTCGAGCGAGAGCGCGAGATGAGCGCCGCGCTTCGAACCGGCCAGTGCGTGGATCTCGTCGACGATGACGGTGTCGACCCCCGCGAGCGTCTCACGGGCCGAGGAGGTGAGCATGAGGTACAGCGACTCTGGGGTCGTGATGAGAATCTCGGGCGGATGCTTCACGAGCGTGCGCCGCTCGGCGGGCGGCGTGTCGCCCGAGCGCACGCCGACCGTCACCTCGGGCACCGACAGGCCATGCGCCGCCGCCGTGCGGGCGATGCCCACGATGGGCGCGCGGAGGTTGCGCTCGACGTCGACGCCGAGGGCCTTGAGCGGCGAGATGTACAGCACCCGGGTGCCCGCGGCCACCGCCTCTGCGCCGCCCGCGATCATGCGATCGATGGCCCAGAGGAATGCCGCGAGCGTCTTGCCCGAGCCCGTGGGCGCCACCACGAGCGCGTGATCGCCACGCGCGATTGCCTGCCACGCGCCGTGCTGCACCGAGGTGGGCGCGGCGAACGACTCCGTGAACCACGCCCGCGTCGCGGGCGAGAACGAGTCGAGCGCCTCAGGCATGACTCCATTCAACCCGATGCCGCCGACTCCGCCGCCGGGGCCGGCATCTCAGGCTTCCGCCAGCGCGCGCCGGACCGCGTCGACCGTGCGAGCGACCTGCGCGGCATCCGTCGCCCAATTGCTCACCGAGAAGCGCACGACGGTGCGACCTCGCCACTGCGACGTCATGGCGAGCACCTCGCCGTCGGCCCAGAGCCGGTCGCTGAGCGCCGCCGTCCCCGCGTCACCGGGCAGCGCGATGCAGACCTGCGTGAAGACGACCTCGTTCAGCACTTCGATGCCCGGCAGTTCGGCCACGCCGTCGGCGATGCCGCGCGCCGCCGCGGCGAGACCGTCGACGAGGCCGGCGACGCCGTCACGACCGAGCGCACGCAGGACCGCCCACGTGGGGATGCCGCGCGCCCTACGGGAGAGCTCAGGCACCTTCTCGTGCGGATCGGCCCCGACCTCGGTCGCCTGCAGGTAGCTCGCGTGCATGCTGAGCGCCCGATGCATGGCGTCGGGGTGAGCGACGATCGCGATACCGCAGTCGTAGGGCACGCTCAGCGTCTTGTGCGCGTCGGTCGCCCATGAATCCGCCCGTTCGTACCCGGCGACGAGATGTCGCAATGACGGCGACGCCCCGGCCCACAAGCCGAACGCGCCATCGATGTGCACCCAGGCGCCGGCCTCGCGTGCGGCGTCGATCGCCGAGGAGAAGTCGTCGAACGCGCCGGAGTGGACGTTGCCAGCTTGCAGCACGACGATCGTCGGCCCGCCACCGGCGGCGAGCGTCTCACGCAGTGCGCCGAGGTCGATGCGTCCCTGTTCGTCGGCCGGCACGGCGACCGGTGAGCCGAGCCCGAGATACCGGGCGGCGAGGTCGACGGTGCCGTGGCGCTCCTCCCCCACGATGAAGCGCACGCGCGGCCCGCCGGCGAGGCCGTCGCGTTCGACGTCCCACCCCGCGTCACCCAGCACTTGGTCGCGAGCGGCTGCGAGGCAGGTGAAGTTGCCCATGGTCGCGCCGGTCGTGAACCCGACTTCGCTCTGCGGCGGCAGGCCGAGCAGGTCGACGATCCATTCACCGGCGAGCTCCTCCGCAGCGGCCGCCCCAGGCGCGATGAAGCGAAGGCTGGTGTTCTGGTCCCATGCGCCCACGAGCCAGTCCGCCGCGAGCGCCACGGGCTGGATGCCGCCCATCACCCACCCGAAGAAGCGCGGCGAGCCGATCGCGATGAGTCCCGGCTCGGCGTTCACGGCGAGACGCGAGATCACCGAGACGGGATCGTCGCCCCCGTCGGGCAATGCGCGGCCGAGGGCGTCTTTCAGGTCGTCGATCGTGGCGCTCGCGGGGATCTTCCGCTCGAAGACCGTCGACAACCATGCCCGCGCTTGGTCATTCGCTGCGTCGAGCGCCGCCTCGTATCGGCCATCACCGGCTGCCGCAGCCTTCGTCTCGCTCGTCTGAACGCTCATGGCGGACCTGGATTCTGCGCTCCAACGCGCGCTTCCTATCGTGCTCCCGGGTGCGCTCCGGGTCAATGCCCGGGTTGGGGCCACGGATGCCGCACGTGCTCGACCGGAGCGGAAACGCGGCGAATGCGGCCGGTCAGTCGCCGGCGCCGGTGAGTCGCACGGTGAGCGAATCGACGAGTGTCGCGATCGCGTCATCGGCGGCCCAGCGTGCCGCGAGCCGCTGCAGGACGGCGTCGAGCTCCTGCCGAGTGAGGCCGGCGACGAGTGTGAGCCGTACCACCAGCTCAGGGCCACGGAGCCGGGCCGTCGGGTCGCCCGGAGAGAGCGAGACGCCGAGCACCGCGAGTTCGGTGCGGATGGACCGCTCGAACGCGGCGTGCACGTCGGCTGAATCGAACGGGGGTCGCCACGGCAGCGATTGCGCCACCGACCAGACCGCGGGTCGGCGCAGCGCGAACTCCGTCTCCGAGCCGGGGTCGAGGACGATGAGGTCGGTACCGTCGTCGGCGGCCGCGAGCGCGACGCGCACGCCGTCGGCGGGAACTGGCCGGGCAGCGGGATTCCAGCGCGACATCGCCGCGACCGAGGAGAACACCGGCAGCACCTTGCGGCCGTCGGGGCCCTCGACGGTCACGATCGAGAGCTCCTGGCTCTTGTCGACCGCGAGCCCGTGCGCGCCGACCTCCGCCCCGCCGTCGCCGAGCTCGGCGAGGAGCGGGATCAGCAGGCGCGAGCGGCCGAACACGTCGACGACCGCCGCCTGGTCGGCCTCGCCGGCGTGGAACCTGCGGAGCGCCTCGGCGAGCTCGGCCGGCGCGCTGCCGTCGTCGGCGGCGTGCGGGTTCGAGTCGAACGAACGCCCTGCCCAGGGCACACCCGCCGAGTCGGCGGCGGCATCCGTCGGGCCGCCGTCGTGCTCAGGCGTGGGCACGGGCACGGGCACGGGCTCGGGCTCGGGCTCTCGCTCAGTGCGAGGCGACATCCAGCGCCTCGGGCAGCGTGAACGCGCCGGCGTAGAGCGCCTTTCCGATGATCGCGCCTTCGAGGCCGAGCGGAACGAGCTCACGGAGCGCGACAATGTCGTCGAGGCTCGAGACACCGCCGGATGCGACCACGGGGCGGTGCGTGCGGTCCATGACCTGGCGGAGCAGCTCGAGGTTCGGCCCCTGCAGGGTGCCGTCCTTCGTGACGTCGGTGACGACGTAGCGCGCCGCGCCGGCCTCCTCGAGGCGGTCCATGACCTGCCAGAGGTCGCCGCCGTCCTGAGTCCACCCGCGCGCAGCGAGCGTCGTGCCGCGCACGTCGAGGCCCACGGCGATCGCGTCGCCGTACTGGGCGATGACGGATGACGCCCACTCGGGGTTCTCGAGGGCCGCCGTGCCGAGGTTGATTCGCTTGGCACCGATGGCGAGGGCGTGCTCGAGCGACGCGTCGTCGCGGATGCCGCCGGAGAGCTCGACGTTGACGCCGCGCACCTGCCGGATCACCTTCTTCAGGATTCCTGCGTTGCTCCCGCGGCCGAATGCCGCGTCGAGGTCGACGAGGTGGATCCACTCGGCGCCCTGCTCCGCCCAGTCGACGGCCGCATCGACGGGGTCGCCGTAGCTCGTCTCGGTGCCGGCTTCACCCTTGGTGAGACGCACGGCCTTGCCACCCGCGACGTCGACTGCCGGTAGCAGCACGAGGGCCGGGGTCTTGTTGAACTCGCTCATTCACTGTCCTCGATTCCGAGCCGCGATGCGCGGCGATCGGCACAGTCACAGCATCCTAGTCCGATTGGATCGGAGCGGCGCGAACTGCGCCATGTGGGCATCAGCCGAGCGTGCCGAGCCAATTTCCGAGCAGTCGGATGCCGGCATCCGACGACTTCTCGGGGTGGAACTGCGTCGCCGACAGCGGGCCGTTCTCGACGGCCGCGAGGAAGCGCCCGCCGTGCTCCGACCAGGTCAGCTTCGGCTGCGGGTATGGCGGCTGGACGTCGAGCAACCACTCCTGCGCGGCGAACGAGTGCACGAAGTAGAACCGCTCGCCCTCGAGGCCCGCGAAGAGCGCCGATCCCTCATCGGGCTCGACGGTGTTCCAGCCCATGTGCGGGAGCACCGGCGCCGGCAGCTCGGTGACGATTCCCGGCCACTCGCCGAGGCCCTCGGTGTCGACGCCGCGCTCGACGCCGCGCTCGAAGAGCACCTGCATTCCCACGCAGATGCCGAGCACCGGGCGCCCCCCAGCGAGGCGGCGGTCGATGATCTCGTCACCGCGCACAGCTCGCAGGGCGTTCATCACGGCGCTGAACGCGCCGACGCCCGGCACCACGAGTCCGTCGGCCTCGAGCGCCGCGGCGCGATCGGCCGTGAGCTCGACTTCGGCTCCGGCGCGCTCGAGCGCCTTCGCGGCGGAGTGGACGTTGCCCGACCCGTAGTCGAGCACCACGACGCGTGGGGTGCGGGTCACAACGCGCCCTTCGTCGATGGGATGCCGTCGACGAGCGGATCGAGCGCCTTCGCCTGCCGGAACGCACGCGCGAACGCCTTGAACTCCGCCTCGGCGATGTGGTGGGGATCGCGGCCGCCCAGCACCGTCACATGCACCGTGAGCGCGGCGTTGAATGCGATGGCCTCGAAGACGTGGCGCACCATCGAACCCGTGAAGTGGCCTCCGATGAGGTGGAACTCGAAGCCCGCGGGCTCGCCCGTGTGCACGAGGTACGGTCGCCCCGAGATGTCGACGACGGCTTGCGCGAGCGCCTCGTCGAGCGGCACGAGCGCGTCGCCGTAGCGCGAGATGCCGCGCTTGTCACCGAGCGCCTGCCGAATGGCCTGGCCGAGCACGATGCCGACGTCTTCGACCGTGTGGTGCACGTCGATCTCGATGTCGCCCCGGGCACGCACAGTGAGGTCGGTGAGCGAGTGCTTCGCGAAGGCGGTGAGCAGGTGGTCGAAGAACGGCACGCTCGTCTCGATGTCGCTCACCCCCGTGCCGTCGAGGTCGACCGACAGATCGATGCTCGATTCGCTGGTCTCGCGTTGCACACGGGCGGTGCGCGGTGCGCTCGCAGGGGTCATATCGCAATCCTATTCGGGCGTTCGGGCGCGAACAGCGCGATCGCCTCGAGGAACGCACTCGTCTCGGGCTCGGTGCCGGCGGTCACGCGCAAGTGCCCCGGGATGCCGATCTCCCGGATCAGGATGCCGCGGTCGAGCAGCGCCTCGAACACCGCGTGCGGCTCGTCGACGCCGCCGAAGAGCACGAAGTTCGAACCGCTGCGGTACGGGTGGAAGCCGAGGCGGGAGAGCTCGGTCGAGATGCGCTCGCGCTGGCCGCGGATCTCGTCGACCATCGCGAGCATCTCGCTCGAGTGCGCCAGTGCGCCGAGGGCGGCCGCCTGGGTGAGCGAGGAGAGGTGGTAGGGCAGGCGCACGAGCCGGAGCGCATCGATCGCGGCGGGGTCGCCGGCCAGGTAGCCGACGCGGGCGCCGGCGAACGCGAACGCCTTGCTCATGGTTCGAGACACGAGCAGGCGCGGTCGGCCGTCGAGCAGCGTGAGGGCGCTCGGCGTGCCGGGCTCTGCGAACTCGAAGTACGCCTCGTCGACGACGACGACGCCCCGTGCCGCGTCGGCCACGGCTCGGATCGTGTCGAGTGCGAGCGGCGTGCCCGTCGGGTTGTTCGGAGCGCAGAGGAGCACGACATCGGGATCGTGCTCCTGCACGGCCCTGACCGCCGTCTCGGTGCTCACCTCGAACTCGTCGTCGCGCGGCGCCGTGATCCAGCCCGTGCCGGTACCGGACGCGAGGAGCCCGTACATCGAATACGTCGGGGCGAAGCCGAGCGCCACGCGCCCAGGCCCGCCGTAGGCCTGGAGGACGTGCTGCAGGACCTCGTTCGAACCGTTCGCCGCCCAGATCTGCTCCGCTTCGAGTCCGTGACCGAGGTACTCGGCCAGCGACCGGCGGAGGTCGGTGAACTCACGATCGGGATACCGGTTCAAGCGCAGGATCGCCGCCGCGACGCGGGCGATGATGTCGTGGGCGACATCTTCAGGGATCGGATGCGTGTTCTCGTTCACGTTGAGCGCGACCGGCACGGTCTGCTGCGGAGCGCCGTACGGCGACTTGCCGCGGAGGTCGTCACGGATGGGGAGCTCGTCGAGACTCGTCACCGTTCCATGCTAGCTACGCGGCACGGACCATTTTCACCGCCCAGCGGTCACCGCACGATGGGGAGGGCGAGGCGCTGGCCCGGCTCGACGACCGCGCCGTCGAGCCCGTTGAGCCTGATGATCTCGTCGATGACGACGCGCGGGTCGCCGTTGGGAGCGATCGACTCGGCGATGGCCCACAACGAGTCGCCCTGGTCGATCGTGACGTATTCGAACATCGCTCCGGCGCCGTCGACTTCGGCGGCTGCACCACCGGCGCCGAGAATCGTCGCCAATGCCCAGACGACGACGGGAACGGCAGCGAGGGTGGTGAACACGATGCGCCCACGGCGAGTGAGCCGAAGTCGCGCGTGCGCTTGCCCGCCGGCAGGCGACGGGGCGCCCTGCCGCGGCAATGCCGCCGTGCTGAATCCGGTCGTCACGATCGTTGCACTCATCTCACACCTCCTGTGGGAGACGCATCCGGCCCTCGGCCGGGAGGGCCGGATGCGAATCTCTGTTCCGAATGTATCTTCGAATGTCGGATGCCGCAAGCACCCACGCGGGAGAAATAATCGCCCGCGAATACCGCGACACACTCGAACGAATGTTTGCCGCACCCGCGTAAGGCGGATACAGTTTCGAATGTTCGACCACAGTCGATCAGGTACCACCGACATCCGGTCGCTGCGCGGCCGCAACGAGGGGCGGAGACGTTGAGCACCGACATCGACGACGTGCGCGATTCCGGAAGGGCGCGCCGCCGCAAGAGCTTGAGCGCGAAGCAGGTCGCCATCCTCGAGATGATCCAGCGATCCGTATCGAGCCGCGGCTATCCGCCGAGCATGCGCGAGATCGGCGATGCCGTCGGCCTCTCCTCGCTCTCGAGTGTCACCCACCAGCTCAACCAGCTCGAGCTCGCCGGCTACCTGCGTCGCGATCCCAATCGTCCGCGCGCCCTCGAGGTGCTCATCGAGGTGCCCGACTCCGAGTCGCGAGCGCCGTCCGAATATGAGCCGGCGCCCGTCGGGGATGCCGCCATGGTGCCGCTCGTCGGCCGCATCGCGGCTGGTGTACCGATCATGGCCGAGCAGCAGATCGACGAGATCTTCCCGCTCCCCCGCCAACTCGTCGGCAAGGGCGAGCTCTTCATCCTCAAGGTCGTCGGCGACTCGATGATCGACGCGGCCATCTGCGACGGCGACTGGGTGGTGGTGCGTTCGCAGCGCACCGCCGAGAACGGCGAGATCGTCGCTGCGATGCTCGACGGCGAGGCCACGGTGAAGGTTTTCCGCCAGCGCGACGGCCACACGTGGCTGCTCCCTCGCAACAGCGCGTTCGAGCCGATCGTCGGAGACCACGCCGAAGTGCTCGGCAAGATCGTGGCCGTGCTCCGCGCGGTCTGAGCCGAGTCGAGCGCGCTAGGCCTCGGCGCACACCAAGGCGACCTCGTTCACCGCACGCGGCGCGAGCGGCGCGATGCCCCGCAACCAGGCGACGACCGCGTCCATGAACCCGCCGTGATCGTCGCGGAAGACCGTGTGGCCGGTGCCGCGCAGTGTCTTCACGGTCATGCCCTGGTGCCGCAACTGCGCGGCGACCTTCGCGGTGATGAGCAGGCTCTTCTCTGCGAGCACCACGAGCGTCGGGGCGACGAGCCGCACCGGCGGCACGAGTGGCCGAGTGTCGGCGAAGCCGAGGATCGTGCGCTTGTCCCAATCGCGCAGCGTCGCGAGCTCGATGTCCACGTCCACCGCGCTCCACTTCGGGTTCATCCGTACCAGCGCCGAGCGCGGCGGCCTCGGCGCGATCGCGAAGGCGAGCTTGTAGGCGACGCCGCGGATGCCGCGCGGGAACGAGAAGGCGGGGTCGACGTAGACGGCGGCGCGCGGTGCCAGCTCGTCGGCGACGAGACTCGCGACGAGCGCGCCGAGCGAGTGTCCCATGACGAGATCGGGCGGCCCATCGAGCAGCGGCGCGAGCGTCTCGACCACGTCGTCCGCCCACGCGGCGGGCGAATAGCGACGTGCCCGGGGGCTACGGCCGTGCCCGGCGAGGTCGACCGCGAGAACTCGGAAGTCGTGCGACTCGAGTTCGGCGGTGACGCGGTGCCACGCCCGCGAGTCCGACATGATGCCGTGGATGAGGACCGCGGTCCGGGCGCCGCCGCCTGATTCCCGAACCGCCAGTTGCATGGGCCGACCATAGGCGGCGCTCCTGTACGCCCGCCCTGCATCGGATGGGGAACCGCCGAGTGCGACGCGGAATCGTGGGCAGGGCGGCACAGGCGAACAGGGCGGGTGCCGGTCTCGCGGCATCCGCCCTGCCCTGCCTGCGCTGCAGTGCTATTCGACGAGCGCCGGAGCCGCGAGGCGAGCCCGAACGGCGCGGGTCGCTTCGAGGATGTGCTCGAGCGACTCGACCGTCTCGGCGTAGCCACGGGTCTTCAGGCCGCAGTCGGGGTTCACCCAGAGTCGCGACGCCGGGATCTCGGCGACCGCCCGCTCGAGGAGCGTCTGCACCTCGGCGGCGCTCGGCACTCGCGGTGAGTGGATGTCGTAGACGCCCGGGCCGATGCCGTGGTCGAACCCGCTCGTCGCGAGGTCGTCGACCACCTCCATGCGGCTGCGGGCCGCCTCGATGCTCGTGACATCCGCGTCGAGGTTGCGGATCGCATCGATCACGACGCCGAACTCCGAGTAGCAGAGGTGCGTGTGCACCTGGGTCGCGGATGCCGCGCCGCCCGTTGCGAGCCGGAACGAGCCCACCGACCAGTCGAGGTAGGTCGTCTGGTCACGACGCTTCAGCGGAAGCAGTTCGCGCAGCGCGGGCTCGTCGACCTGGATGACGCGGATGCCCGCGCCCTCGAGGTCGGCGATCTCATCGCGAAGGGCGAGTGCGACCTGCCTGGCGGTGTCGCCGAGCGGCTGGTCGTCGCGCACGAACGACCACGCGAGGATCGTCACCGGACCGGTGAGCATGCCCTTCACGGGCTTCTCGGTGAGCGACTGCGCATAAGTCGACCACTCGACCGTCATGGGCGCAGGCCGCGACACGTCGCCCCAGAGGATCGACGGACGCGTGCACCGCGAGCCGTACGACTGCACCCAGCCGTGCTTCGTGACGGCGAAGCCGTCGAGCAGCTCGGCGAAGTACTGCACCATGTCGTTGCGCTCGGGCTCGCCGTGCACCAGCACATCGAGCCCGATCTCCTCCTGCAGGCGCACGACGCGTTCGATCTCCTCGCGCATGAGCGCGCGGTACTCGTCGTCGGAGAGCGAGCCGTTCAGGAGGCCTGCGCGGGCGCGACGGATGTCGGTCGTCTGCGGGAATGAGCCGATCGTCGTGGTCGGCAGCTCGGGAAGCGCGAGCGCCTCCTGGGCGGCGACGCGCTCGGCGTAGGCGGCGCGGGAGAAGTCCCCGTCGGCGAGTGCCGCGAGACGGTCGCGCACGGTCGGCACGCGCACGCCCGGTGCCGTGCTGCGATCGGCGAGGGCCGCGGATGCCGCTGCAAGCTCCTCCTCGATCGCCGCGCGACCCTCGACGAGCCCGCGCGCGAGCACGGCGACCTGCGCCACCTTCTGGTCGGCGAACGCGAGCCAGCCGACGAGACGCGCATCGAGCTCGGTCTCGTCGTCGACATCGTGGGGCACGTGCAGGAGCGAGGTCGAGCTCGAGACGGCGACGGCACCGGAGAAGGCGCGCAGCGCCTCGGCACGTTCGAATGCCGCTGCGAGGTCGCCGCGCCAGATGTTGTGCCCGTCGATGACGCCAGCCACGAGCGTCTTCGCGGCGAGCGACTCGCTCGTGGCCGGGTCGAGCTGCTCGGGCAGCGAGCCGCGCACGAGGTCGAATCCGATCGCCTCGACCGGCGTCGCCGCGAGGGCCGGCAGCGCCTCGTCGAGAGCGCCGTAGGGCGCGGCCACGAAGATCGCGGGGCGAGGTCCGGCGGCGCCGAGCGCGTCGTAGGCGGCGCCGATCGCGTCGATCACTCGATCGCGCGGCTCGTCGATGCTCTCGCTCACGAGCGCCGGCTCGTCGAACTGCACCCACTCGGCCCCCGCCTCGGCGAGTTCCTCGAGGAGCTCGGCGTATACCGGCACGAGGTCGCCGAGCCGGTCGATCGGCCGGAAGCCGTCGGGCGCGCCATCGGCGGGCTTCGCGAGGAGGAGGAAGGTGACCGGGCCGACGACGACGGGCCGCGTGAGGAATCCGGCCGCCCGCGCCTCGGCGAACTCGCCCAGGATGCGCTCGGCGTGCAGGGCGAAATCGGTGTCGGGCCCGACCTCGGGCACGAGGTAGTGGTAGTTCGAGTCGAACCACTTCGTCATCTCGAGCGGTGCGTCATCGCCCACACCACGAGCGATCGTGAAGTAGGTGGCGAGATCGACGCTGCCGTCGGCGGCCAGCAGGTGGCGGAACCGCTCGGGAACCGCGCCGACCGCGACCGCGGCGTCGAGCACCTGGTCGTAGTAGGAGAACGACTCGGGGATCGAGGAGTCGTCGCGGCCGAGTCCGAGTGCGGCGAGGCGCTCGCGAGTGGCCGCGCGGAGTTCGAACGAGCGCTGCTCGAGTTCGTCGGCGTGGATCGAGCCGGCCCAGAAGGCCTCGACGGCGCGCTTCAGCTCGCGGCGCCGCCCGATTCGCGGATATCCGAGGATGGTTCCCGTGGGGAAGGCGTATGCAGTCATCGTTGCGTGGTGTTCCTCTCGTTGACGAGCTGGTCGGGATTGCGAAGGTCGAGCCGGTCGAGCACGTCGAGCACGACCTCGTGGCGGTTGTAGGTGTACAGGTGAAGGCCGGGTGCGCCGCCCTCGAGCACTGCAGCGGCGAGCCGGGCGGCGAAGGTGATGCCGAGCTCGGCTTGCGCCGCGGCATCCGGTTCGATCTCGAGGTCGATGGCGAGTTCGGCCGGCGGCTCGACTCCCGTGAGTTCGGTGAGTCGCGCGAGCCGGGCCGGCGTGGTGACGGGCATGATGCCCGGGACGATCGGAATCGTGACGCCGCCCGCGCGAGCACGGTCGACGAACGTGAGGTAGTCGTCGGCACGCCAGAAGAGCTGGGTGATCGCGAGATTCGCCCCCGAGATCTCTTTCGAAAGCAGAACGTCGACGTCGTGGGCGATACCCCGGGATCGCGGATGCCCCGTCGGGAACGCCGCCACCGCGACTCGCTCGGGGCGGGCACGCTCCCGGATGCGAGAAGCGCCCGGCATGCCGGGCATGCCGACCTGCGTGAAAGGCTCACGCTCTTCCTGCACGCGGTGGATGAGTTGCACGAGTTCGGCAGCGCTCGCGAGATCACCGATTCCGGCGTCGGGGTCGGCGTCGGCGCCGACCGGCGGATCGCCGCGGAGCGCGAGAAAGCTCGTGACCCCTGCATCGAGGAACTCGCGCACCAGCCGGTTCGCCTCGGCGTGCGAGGAACCGACGCACGTGAGGTGCGCCATCGGCTCGACGTTCGTGTGCGCGAGCAGGTAGCGGAGCACCGTGAGCGAGCGGTCGCGAGAGGTGCCGCCCGCGCCGAAGGTCACGGAGATGAACGCGGGATCAGCCTCGGCGAGGCGGTCGATCGTGCGACCGAGGGCGAGCGCCGCAGCATCCGTTCGGGGTGGGAACAGCTCGAACGAGATCGGCGGTCGAGGCCGACAGTCCGCGCCCTCGGGGGCGGATCCGGTCTCTGCCATGGTGCTCCTGCGTGGCATGCCTCGACGGCGGAGGCACGGCATGCCGCGCTCCCCCGGCCGAACGGCGGGTGGGTCTCGCGGGCGGGTGCCGGGCTCGGCGGTCGCTCCAGGCGAGGCGGCATCCGGCCGCTCGCCGACGATCAAGAGCGACGATACGCCTCCGCGGCGATGCCCGCGCGTAAATGACGTGACGTGACGCGAATCAGGCGACGACGGGCGCTGCAGTGAACTCGGTGAGCTGGGCCGCCTGCTCAGGCGATGCGAGCGCGCGGATGCGCGTGCCCTCCTCGTTGTACTCGACCGAGAGCACACGACCGGTCTCGTGCAGGGTCGACACGATGTCGCCGCGGTCGTACGGCACAAGCAGGTCGATCTCCACCGCAGGGTCGGGCAACATCCGCGCGATCGCCGCGAGCACATCGCGCACGCCCTCGCCCGTGCGGGCGGAGGCGAAGATCGCATCGGGCTCGAGGCCGCGAAGCACCAGTCGATCTTCAGGCGACACGAGGTCGGCCTTGTTGAAGACGATGAGTTCACGGATGTCGCGAGCGCCGAGTTCACCGATGACTTCGCGCACCGTGGTGATCTGGCCGGCCGGGTCGGGGTGAGCCGCATCGACGACATGCACGATCAGGTCGGCGGCGGCGACCTCTTCGAGCGTCGAACGGAACGCCTCCACGAGCTGGTGCGGGAGGTTGCGCACGAATCCGACGGTGTCGGCGATCGTGTAGACCCGCCCATCAGCCGTCGTGTTGCGGCGCACCGTGGCATCGAGCGTGGCGAAGAGGGCGTTCTCGACGAGCACGCCCGCGCCCGTGATGCGGTTGAGCAGGCTCGACTTGCCGGCGTTCGTGTATCCGGCGATCGCCACGGACGGCACCGCGTTGCGCTTGCGGTTCGCGCGCTTGGCCTCGCGTGCGGGCTTCATGGCCACGATCTGCTTGCGGAGGCGAGACATGCGCGTGTGGATGCGACGCCGATCGAGCTCGATCTTCGTCTCACCGGGGCCACGTGAGCCCATGCCCGCGCCGGCGCCGCCGACCTGGCCACCGGCCTGGCGCGACATCGACTCGCCCCAGCCGCGCAGGCGGGGAAGCAGGTATTCGAGCTGCGCGAGCTCGACTTGCGCCTTGCCCTCGCGGCTCTTCGCGTGCTGGCTGAAGATGTCGAGGATGACGGCGGTGCGGTCGATGACCTTGACCTTCACCACGTCTTCGAGTGCACGCCGCTGGCTGGGCGCGAGCTCGGTGTCGGCGATGACCGTGTCTGCGCCGAGGGCGGCGACGACGTGTCGCAGCTCTTCGGCCTTGCCGCTGCCGAGGTACGTGCTCGGGTCGGGATTCGGACGGCGTTGCAGCAGCCCGTCGAGTACCCGGGCGCCGGCCGTCTCGGCCAGGGCGGCGAGCTCTCGCATGGAGTTCTCGGCATCGTCTTGTGCACCTTGCGCGTACACGCCGATGAGCACGACGTTCTCGAGCCGCAACTGCCGGTACTCGACCTCGGTGACGTCTTCGAGCTCGGTGGAGAGGCCGCTGACGCGGCGAAGGGCGGCGCGCTCTTCGCGCTCGTACTGCTCGCCGTCGGTCGAGCCGGCGGCTGGGTCATCCGACCCGGGAGCCATCAGCGCTTCGGCTGGTGCGCCGAAGCGCGTGACGCCGGCCTTGGAAGCTGCGCCTCTCAGCACACGCTCGACGGCGTCGTCGACGGTGTCGTGTTCGGCTTCATTCATTGTGTTAACCCTAGTTCCAATCGCTGCGATAGGTTCCCCTGTATGCCCTCGGACCACTATTTCTCCTCGAATCCGCGGAGCGGCCGCGCTCCCCGCACGATCCGGGTGCAACTCGCGGGGCGAGAGGTCGAACTCGAGACCGCGGGCGGTGTCTTCAGCCCCGAGCGCATCGACGCCGGCACCCGGGTGCTGCTCGGAACCGTACCCGAGCCCCCGCAGCACGGGCACCTGCTCGATCTCGGGTGCGGTTGGGGTCCGATTGCGCTGACGCTTGCCCTCACGGCGCCTGAGGCGACCGTCTGGGCGGTCGACGTGAATGAGCGGGCGCTCGATCTCGTGCGACGCAACGCTCGTCGCCTCGGCCTCCACAATGTCAACGCCGCGCTGCCCGACGATGTTCCCGACGCGATTCGCTTCGGCACGATCTGGTCGAATCCACCGATCCGCGTCGGCAAGACAGAGCTGCACGCGCTCCTGCTCCGCTGGCTGCCACGACTCGACGCCGACGCGATCGCGTGGCTCGTCGTGCAACGCAACCTCGGCTCGGACTCGCTGCAGCGCTGGCTCGACGAGGCGCTGCCCGCAGGCTTCGAGGTCGATCGCGCCGAGCTCTCGAAGGGATACCGGGTGCTCACGGTCAGCGCGCCGGGCGGCCCGGCGCCGGGTCAGGGCACGAGCCCGAAACTCACGCGAGGCTGAGCACGCCGTCGAACACGAGCTCGGCCGGGCCCGACAAGGCGACGTGCTCGCCGTCGTCGCCCGCGAACATGCGCACGCCGAGCACACCGCCCGGCACCTGCACGCGCCATTCGTCGGGTGCGCCGGCACCGGCCCAATGCCGCACCGCGAGTGCCGCAGCCACCGCACCGGTGCCGCACGAGAGCGTCTCACCCGATCCACGTTCGTGCACCCGCATTCGGATGCGTCCGACGCCGTCTTCGACGAGCGGTTCGGCCGGCACGACGAACTCGATGTTGGCCCCCGCTTCGGGCACCGGTTCGAGGATCGGCTGGTAGGCGAGATCGAGCCCGTCGAGCTCGGCGTCGTCGGCGAGCGCCACGACGACGTGCGGATTGCCGACGTCGATGCCGATGCCGGGCCGAGCGACGGGAAGATGCCTCGCGCGAACGAGTGGCTCACCGCCCGCGAGTCGCCAGCGACCGAGGTCGGCCTCGAATCCGGCGCGGTTCGGCGTGACGGTGCGCACTCCCGCCCTCGTGCCGATCGCGATGGACGCTCCGGGGTGCAGCTCCGCGAGGCCCTGGTCGAGGAGGTACTTCGTGAAGACCCGGATGCCGTTGCCGCACATCTCGGACACGCTGCCGTCGGCGTTCCAGTAGTCCATGAACCAGGTCGCGTCGGAGTCGGCGGCAAGCGCCGAGGCGCCGTCGTCGAGGTTGCGGGAGCGCACGGCTCGGATGACCCCGTCGGCGCCCACGCCGAAACGACGGTCGCAGACCGCGGCGATCTGGGTCGGGGTGAGCTCGGTGTCGCCCTCAGGATCGCTGAAGAGCACGAAGTCGTTGCCCGTGCCCTGTCCCTTGGTGAACCGCAGATCGAACGACATGACGTCAGTCTATGGCCGCCTGGCGGGCCAGTTCCGCGCCTCGGGCCACGACGTCGTCGGCGTCGATCGTCTCTGCGTGCCGGTACCGCTTGAACCAGGAGACCTGGCGACGGGCGTAGGTGCGGGTGAGTTGCCGCGTCTCGTCGATCGCCTCCTCACGAGTGAGGCGCCCGCCCAGCTCGCCGAGGGCTTGCGCGTAGCCAATGGCCTGGCGCGCGGTCACACCCCGCTCGATGCCCTGCGGGATGAGCCCGCGTACCTCGTCGAGGAGGCCGTCTTCCCACATGGCGGCCGTGCGGGCGTCGAGACGCTGCACGAGGCGCGCCCGGTCGCTGCGCAGATGCACGATGCGGTGCTGTCGCCACGGGACCGGCTCGTCGGGCAGCCGCGCCGCCTTGGGCTCCCCCGTGAGCTCGATCACCTCGAGCGCGCGCACGATGCGGCGGCCGTTCTGCGCGTCGACGCTCGCGGCGGTCTCGGCATCGATGGCACGCAAGCGGGCGTGCAGGAGACCCGGCCCGTGATCGGCGAGCTCCTGCTCGAGCCGGGCTCGCAGCGCGGCATCCGTGCCCGGAAACCGGAAGTCGTGGATCACCGACGACACGTAGAGTCCGGAGCCGCCCACGAGCAGCGCAACGCCCTCACGCGCGAGGATCTCGTCGATGACGGTGCGAGCGCTCGATTGGTAGGCCGCGACGGATGCCTCCTCGGTGACGTCGAGCACGTCGAGGAGGTGGTGCGGCACGCCTCGTCGCTGGGCTTCGGTCAGCTTGGCGGTGCCGATGTCCATGCCGCGATAGAGCTGCATCGCGTCGGCGTTCACGACTTCGGCTGTGCGGCCGACCCGGCCGAACGCCTCGGCGAGGTCGAGCGCGAAGTCGGACTTGCCGGTGCCCGTGGCGCCGACGATCGCGATGAGGGTCACGTCAGCGTTCGGCGTCGGTGGGGTCGTAGATGGGCATGGTGCCGACACCGGGAGCCACGAGCGGCTCGGTGCCACGGGCGCGCAACATCGGCAGACCGAGCGAGACACGGCCGGCAGCGGATGCCGCGAGGCTCGCCGGAACGCCACAGCTCTCGGCTTGCGCGAGATCCCACGCGTCGCCGGCTCGTGTGCGGCGGATGCGGAGCGGGGCGTCGTCGAAGGAGTCGGCGAGGAGGTGGAACGGCGCCGCTTGCGTCACCGTGACCGAGACCACGTCGCCGGGACGCGGGAGCTCGGAACCAGATGGCACTTCGAAGTGCACGAGCCGGCTGTCTTCGGCGCGGCCGCTCAAGCGATGCGTCTCGGCGTCTTTCTTGCCTTCGCCGTTGGCGACGAGCACCTCGACGGGGCGACCGACGACACGCAGGTTCTCGTCCCAGGAGATGCGCTCCTGCAGCGCGATGAGTCGCTCGTAGCGCTCTTGGACGACCGCCTTCGGCACCTGGTCGGGCATCGTCGCGGCGGGGGTGCCCGGCCGGATGGAGTACTGGAAGGTGAACGCGGAGGCGAATCGCGCTGCTTCGACGACGCGCAGCGTCTCTTGGAAGTCCTCCTCGGTCTCACCGGGGAAGCCGACGATGATGTCGGTGGAGATAGCGGCGTTCGGGATACGGGCGCGAACGCGGTCGAGGATGCCGAGGAACTTCTCGGAGCGGTAGGAGCGACGCATTGCCTTGAGCATGCGATCAGAACCCGACTGCAGCGGCATGTGAAGCTGGGGCATGACGGCCGGAGTGTCGGCCATCGCGTCGATGACGTCGTCGGTGAATGCGGCCGGGTGCGGGCTCGTGAAGCGGATGCGCTCGAGCCCGTCGATCTCGCCGGCCGCGCGGAGCAGCTTGCCGAACGCCTGCCGGTCGCCGAACTCGACGCCGTAGGAGTTGACGTTCTGCCCGAGGAGCGTGACCTCGATCGCGCCGTCGTCGACGAGGGCCTGGATTTCGGCGAGGATGTCGCCGGGCCGCCGGTCTTTCTCCTTGCCCCGCAGCGCCGGGACGATGCAGAAGGTGCACGTGTTGTTGCAGCCGACGGAGATGGACACCCATCCGCTGTAGGTGGAGTCGCGCTTCGTCGGCAGCGTGGAGGGGAAGACCTCGAGCGAGTCGAGGATCTCGAGCTGCGCCTCATCGTTGTGGCGTGCACGCTCGAGCAGGCTCGGCAGCGATCCCATGTTGTGCGTGCCGAAGACGACGTCGACCCACGGCGCCTTCTCGAGGATGACGTTCTTGTCCTTCTGCGCGAGGCAGCCGCCCACCGCGATCTGCATGCCGGCGTGGCGGCGCTTGACGCTCGCGAGATGGCCCAGGTTGCCGTAGAGCTTGTTGTCGGCGTTCTCGCGGACGGCGCACGTGTTGATGACCACGATGTCGGCCTCGGCGCCGTTGGCGGGCACATAGCCTGCGGCTTCAAGCGAGCCGCTGAGTCGCTCGGAGTCGTGCACGTTCATCTGGCATCCGAACGTGCGAACCTCATAGGTTCGCGGCGTGGGTGCCGGCTCGGTGGCCTCGGCGGGCGAGACCTCGTGAAGGGTGCTCATGATCGCACCAGTTTACGAGCCTGCGGCTGCGAGCGCGGACGACACCGCCTCACGCACGACGTCGCCGGGGTAACCCCGCCGCTGCAGGAACGCGGAGAGGCGGCGCTCGGCCGTCTTGCGATCGAGTCCGGTGAGCTGACGAGCGCGCCGCTCGGCGACCGCGTGGGCGTTCTCGCGCTCCACCTCGGGATCGAGCTCATCGACGGCGGCGCGCGCCGCGGACGGATCGACGCCGCGTCGGCCGAGTTCTTGCATGATGGCGCCGCTCCCCTTGCCCCGACGCGCTCCATGACTGTGCACGACCTGCTCGGCGAGCCGGGCATCATCGAGATAGCCGAGCCGCTCGTACCGCTCGATCCACTCCTCGACCTCTGTTTCGTCGAGGCCGTGCTCGATGAGCACCGATCGCACTTCGGCGATCGAGAGCGCGGACCGCCTGAGTCGCGACACGACGAGCCGGTCGATGCGCTCATCGCGCTCGGCACCGGACTCTGTGGCTTCGACCTCGTCGCCGACGACGGCAAGACGTGATCGCCGACTGAGTCGACTCTGCCCTCCGAACTCCCGGCGCTTGGGACGCTCCGCCAGCACTTCGGTCGCCGGCGACTCCTCGGGCTCAGCTCGGGACTCCTCCGGCTCAGCTCGGGATTCGGGCGATGCTCGCGGAGTCTCCCCCGCCGGCGTCGCCCATGGCAGGTACGAGACCGGGGCGAGGTGCTCCGATGACTCATCACTCATGTGTCGCTCCTCTCCCCGGTCTTCGTACAGAACAGCGTCAGGCGCCCTTGCGTCCGAGCTTGGGCGCGATCGGCTCCACATTCGACGGCTTCTCAGCCGCAGCGGCGGCGCCGGCACCCTCACCGATGCCGAGCTTCGTGAGGATCTTGCGCTCGATGTCGAGGGCGATATCGGGATTCTGCAGGAGGAAGTTGCGCGAGTTCTCCTTGCCCTGGCCGAGCTGGTCGCCGTCGTACGTGTACCACGCACCCGACTTCTTCACGATGCCCTGGTCGACGCCGTAATCGATGAGGCTGCCCTCACGCGAGATGCCGATGCCGTAGAGGATGTCGAACTCGGCCTGCTTGAAGGGCGGAGCCATCTTGTTCTTCACGACCTTGACGCGCGTGCGGTTGCCGACCGCCTCGGTGCCGTCTTTCAACGTCTCGATGCGTCGGATGTCGAGGCGCACCGAAGCATAGAACTTGAGCGCCTTACCGCCCGCAGTCGTCTCGGGGCTTCCGAAGAAGACGCCGATCTTCTCGCGGAGCTGGTTGATGAAGATCATCGTGGTGTTGGTCTGGTTGAGACCACCCGTGAGCTTGCGGAGCGCTTGCGACATGAGCCGGGCCTGGAGACCGACGTGCGAGTCGCCCATCTCACCCTCGATCTCGGCTCGCGGCACGAGGGCCGCGACGGAGTCGATGACGATCAGGTCGATCGAGCCCGAACGCACGAGCATGTCGGCGATCTCGAGCGCCTGCTCGCCCGTGTCGGGCTGGGAGACCAGGAGGGCGTCGATGTCGACGCCCAGCTTCTTGGCGTAGTCGGGGTCGAGCGCGTGCTCGGCATCGACGAACGCCGCGATGCCGCCCGCGCGCTGCGCGTTGGCGATGGCGTGGAGCGTGAGCGTGGTCTTGCCCGATGACTCGGGGCCGTAGATCTCGATGATTCGGCCGCGAGGGAGGCCGCCGACGCCGAGGGCGACGTCGAGGGCGATCGATCCCGTTGGGATGACCTCCACAGGAGCCCGGTCTTCGCTGCCGAGCCGCATGACCGACCCTTTGCCGAACTGGCGGTCGATCTGTGCGAGCGCGGTCTCGAGTGCTTTCTCGCGATCTGCTGCTGATGGCATTGCTGGCTCCTTTGATGCTCGACGTTGCTGCCTCTAGGCTGTCGTTCCACGTTGCGGGCCGTGACCCGCGGCGTCTCGCGACAAGGCGGTTGCGGTGTGTTCCGACGCTTCGACCGTATGGCCGACCACCGACATCCGACGCCCTGTTCGACGGGAATGTGGAGGGAAACGCCGTTCCTCCTGCTGTTGAGGAGCCTAACGCAGGAACCGAACGGATGTTCGAAGGATCATCCGCGTGTCGAACACGTCTTCGGGACGATCTGCAGCAGCAGGGACGATCTGCATCCAGCGATCAGGCGAGCGTCAGCCGGCGTCGCGAGCGTGGTGCGAGCCCGGCTGGCGCCGCCGGCCGACGCCGTGTCGCCGAGCAGGCGGCACGTCGGCTGCATCGCAGAGGGCGAGCCACACCGAGCGCGGGTCGACGCCGTCGGCGAGCGCCTCGCGGGCCGTGCGGCCGTCGAGCGGCGCGAGCACCAGGTCGTTCACGAGCACGCCGGCATAGCCCGGCCCGAACTCCTCGTCGACGGCGATCTGGAACTCGCTCAGCTTCATCGGACGCCTCCGGACATGCAATCGGCCGGTCCGAGGACCGGCCGATGCGTGGGAACGAAATGGGTCAGCGGACCATCATGTCTGCGTCGAACTCGGCAACGAGCTCGTCGGGCAGGCTGTCAGGCACCACCGAGAGGCCTTCGAGAACCGCAATGCGGTCTCCGACCTCGTGCATGATCACGGAGATGGGCGTGTCGAGGGCATCGGCAACCGAAGCGAGGATCTCGGAGGAGGCCTCTTTCTGACCGCGCTCCACCTCGCTCAGATACCCGAGCGCAACGCTTGCCTTGCTCGCCACCTGCCGAAGGGTGCGACCCTTCTGCAGACGGAAGTCCCTCAGCACATCGCCGATCTCTTGTCGAACCAGAACCATCGGAACCTCCTTCTCTCCGCCTTGCGACTCCGCCGGTACCAGAACGGGAAGCTCAGGCACTTCTGACTTCCCGTGTCTCTAATCTAGCGTCGCACACTGGGCCTTCCGTGTGAACCTGCCACATGTAACAGGGTGTTCACGAAGACTATTCCTCGGGCCCGCGGTCTCTGTTCGGCTCAGGATTTCTCGGGCTCGCGCTCATCGACGGCGGCGATCGCGCCGGTGGGCACGAGCGTCGGGGCCGCCTCGTACCGCGCCTTGCGCCGCTTCAGCCACACGCCGAGCGCGACGATCACGGCGAGCGTGACGTACGCCGTGATCGCGAACGGACTGTGCACGAGATAGAGGAGGTCGCCCTGGCTGATGGCCATGGACTTGCGCAACTGCTCTTCGGCCATCGGCCCCAGGATGCCGCCGACGACCATCGGCGCGACCGGATAGCCGTACTGCCGCATGAGGAAACCCGCGAGCCCGACGACGAGCAGCGTCAGCGTGTCGAACACATTGAAGTGCAGCGCGTAGGCGCCGAGCCCCGCGAACGAGAGGATGCCTGCATACAGGTAGGGCCGCGGAATCCGGAGCACCTTCACCCACATCCCCACGAGCGGGAGGTTCAGCACGAGCAGCATGACGTTGCCGATGTAGAGGCTCGCGATGAGCGCCCAGACGAGTCCGGACTGGTTCTCGAAGAGCATCGGCCCCGGCCGGATCCCGTACGACTGGAACGCGGAGATGATGATCGCCGCGGTCGCCGTCGTCGGCAGCCCCAGGGTGAGCAGCGGCACGAGCACGCCCGCCGCCGCCGCATTGTTCGCGGCCTCGGGCCCGGCGACGCCCTCGATGGCGCCCCGACCGAACTCGGCCTTGGCGCCGCCGCGGGCGAGCTTGCGCTCGGCCGCGTAGGAGAGGAACGTCGCGACATCCGCTCCGCCGGCGGGGATCGTGCCGATCGGGAAGCCGATCGCGGTGCCGCGCAGCCACGGCCGCCACGAGCGCGCCCAGTCGCTGCGAGTCATCCAGGTGCGCCAGCCACCGCCGACCGGGATGATGCGCACCGGACCGTGACGAAGTCGGGATGCGACGTAGAGCGTCTCGCCGAGCGCGAAGAGGCCCACTGCGATGATGACGACGTCGATGCCGTCGGCGAGGCTCGGGATGCCGAAGGTGTAGCGCTGCTGGCCCGAGAGCACCTCGGTGCCGACGAGGCCGAGCAGCAGTCCGAGCCCCAGCGAGACGAGGCCACGTGGCACGCTCGAGCCGAGGAGCGCGCCGACGGTGAGGAACGCGACGACGATGAGGGCGAAGTAGTCGGCGGGGCCGAGTTGCACCGCGAGCTTCGCGATGCCCGGCGCGAGGAACGTGAGGGCGAGCGTCGCGGCGGTGCCGGCGACGAATGAACCGATCGCCGCGGTCGCGAGCGCCGCGGCGCCCCTCCCGGCCTTCGCCATCCGGTTCCCTTCGAGGGCCGTCACGATCGACGAGGACTCCCCCGGCGTGTTCAAGAGGATCGAGGTCGTCGAGCCGCCGTACATGCCGCCGTAGTAGATGCCGGCGAACACGATGAGCGCGCCCGTCGGATCGAGCGAGTAGGTGAGCGGGAGCAGGAGCGCCACGGTCATCGCGGGGCCGATGCCGGGCAGCACGCCGACGGCGGTGCCGATGAAGACGCCGAAGAGCGCGTAGAGGAGGTACTGGGGCTGCAGCGCTGTCGCGAAGCCCTCGAGCAGTGCGGTGAGACTATCCATGGAAGATCGAGATCCAGTCGAGGAGCGGGCCGGCGGGCAGCGAGAGCCCGAGCCAGACACCGAAGACGAGTTGCGTCACGAGCCCGAGGCCGAGGCCGACGCCGAGCGCGACCCACCAGCGCTTCGCGCCGAGCGACCAGGCGGCCCCGGCGAAGAGCACGGCGACCGCGATGGGCCAGCCGGCGAGCTCGATGAGCACGAGTTGCGAGAGGAAGCACACGATGAGCTTCCCGACGGTGAGCCAGTCGGTCGGGGCATCCGGATCGATGTCCTCGCCGTCATCCGGCACGCCGCGACGACCGCGGGCGACCTGCACGATGACGGCGATGGATGCCGCGACGAGCAGCACCCCGACGGCATACGGGAAGACGCGGGGCCCGAGCACGCTCGCCGAGCCCGGCGGCACGCGGATGAACCCGGCGCCGACGATCGCGTACACGCCGAGCGCCGCGCACACCGCGGCGAACGCGAACTCGCCGATCGGGGCGCGCGGCCGGCGGGTGGAGGGGGCCTCCCCCGGCGCGGTCGCGCCGAGGGAGGCCTGAGCGGCGTCGGTCACGGTGCGACCAGGCCGATCGTCTGCAGGGTTTGCGTCACCTCGGCGATGTTGCCGTCGAGGAACGACTGGAACTCGTCGCCGACGAGGAAGGCGTCGGCCCAGCCCTTCTCCTCGAGCGTCGCCTTCCAGCCCGCCGAGTCGTGCAGGTCGGTGACGAGTGCGCGCAGCGCCTCGGCCTCCGCCTCGTCGATGCCGCCGGGTGCCACGAGGCCGCGCCAGTTCGTGAGTTGGACGTCGTATCCCTCGTCGATGAGCGTCGGTGTGTCGGGCAGGAGCTCGACGGGCTCGGGCGAGGAGACCGCGAGGGCTCGCAGCTCGCCGGCCTCGATCTGCTCGACGAACTCGCCGACACCTGAGATGCCGGCCTGCACGGTGTTGCCGAGGAGCATCGTGACGGCCTCGCCACCACCGGAGTTCGGGATGTAATTGAGCGTCGACGGGATGTCGGCCGGGTCGACGCCCGCCTCGGTGAGCAGCATGCCCGCGAGGATGTGGTCGGCGCCGCCCGCTGAACCGCCGGTGACCGAGATGGCCGCGCCGTCCTCGACGATCGCGTCGACGAGGTCCTCGGCGCTCTTGTACGGCGACGACGCCGGCACGACGAGCACGAGTGCCTCCTCGGTGAGCTTCGCGATCGGCGTCGTGTCCTCGATTCGCGCCTCGGAGGCGTTCGTCTCGACCGCGCCGACCATGACGAGTCCGGTGACCATCAAGGTGGCCGCGTTCTTCTCGTTCGCGAGCGCCGCGAGGCCGACCGTGCCGCCCGCGCCGCCGATGTTCTCCACCGGCGCGGAGCCGACGATGTCCTCGTCGGTCAGCACCTGCGACATCGAACGGGCGGTCTGGTCCCAGCCGCCGCCCGGGTCGGCCGGAGCGATGAGGTTGACGGAGTCGAGGGTTACCGCTTCGCCCTCCGCCTCACTGCTGCCTGCGGCATCCGGTGCGGCGCAGGCGGCGAGGCCCAGCATCGTGACGACGCCGATCACTGCCAGCCCGCTGCGGGTGGCCCGCTTCCGCGGGTTCGAGATTTCGGCCGACGTGCGCGGCCAGCTGTGAGATCGCAATTCTCCTCCTTGAGCGCCCGGGTCCATTCCCGGGCATGACGATCGATGTGCGCATGACGCTAGGCGGGTCTCACGCAAGCCGGAATGCTGCGGTCGTAACGGTCGTACTGGTCGTTTCGGTCGATTCGGTCGTATTGGTCACGCTCCGGATGCTGCACACGGGCGCGCGTGAGCGAAACTGTACGGGTGGGCCGGTCGATGACGCTTGGCATGCAGCTGCTGCTGCTGCAGGTCGCCATCGTGCTCATCACCGTGGCCGGCACGGGCGTCACGGCGGTGTGGCTGCAGGAGCGACAGCTGCGCGAGGCCTACCAGGACCGCATGATCGCGGTCGCGCAGTCGGTCGCAGGACTGCCCGCGATCACCGAGGCGTTCGACGACGACGACCCGTCCTCGACCATCCAGCCGATCGCCGAGGTCATCCGGCGTGCCTCCAAGGTCACCTATGTCGTCGTCGCGAACGACCGCGGCATCCGCTACTCGCACCCGAACCCGGATCGCATCGGAGAGCGGGTGTCGACCGACCCCGCGATCCCGCTGTCGGGCGAGATCTACGTCGGCACGCAGACGGGCACCCTCGGCGAGTCCTGGCGCGTGAAGGTGCCGATCTTCGACGACGACGGCAAGGTGATGGGACAGGTGTCGGTCGGCATCCTCGAGTCCGACCTGCGCGAGGACTTCCTCGGGGGCCTCAGCGGGCTCCTCATCGTGCTCGTGATCGCGGCAGTGGTCGGCGTCGTGGGCTCTGCATGGATCGGCCGCCTCATCCGGCGCCGCATCTACGGGCTCGAGCCCGAGGAGATCCGCGCGATGCTCGAGACCCGTGAGGCGATGCTGCACGGGATCCGCGAGGGCCTCATCGCCGTCGACGATGCCGGCCGGATCGTCCTCGTGAACGACGCCGCCGCGCGGTTGCTCGACATCGAGGATCCCGCCGCCGTGCTCGGCGAACACGTGGAGTCGGCGCTCGATCGAGAGCTCGCCCGGTTCATCGCGTCGGGCGAGGACCGGGAGACGCCGGTGCTCTCCGGAGAACGCGTCCTGCTCGTGCACGGCGACCGGGTGCGGGTCGACGGCCGCGAGGTCGGGTCGATCGCGATCCTCCGCGACCGCACGGAACTCGAGACGATGCTACGGGAGCTCGAGGGCGCCCAGGGCCTCGCCGAAGGACTGCGCGCCCAGTCGCACGAGTTCTCGAACAAGCTGCACGTCGTGAGCGGCCTGCTCGAGCTCGGCCACGTCGAAGCCGCCGTCGCGTTCATCGAACGGGTCGGCAGCGGCGGGGCGCTCTCCGCGCTCGATGAGCACGACGGCATCGGCGACGTCGAGACCGCGGCGCTCGTGCTCGCCAAACGCAGCCGGGCGCAGGAGCTCGGACTCGGCCTCGAGCTCGATCCCGAGTCGCACCTCGACGCCGCGGGCGGCGACATGCCGCGCACCGAGCTCTTGACCGTCGTCGGCAATCTGCTCGACAACGCGATCGAGGCGTGTGCGCTCGGCGGATCCATCACCCTCTCGATCCGCGACGACCTCGAGCCCGGCGTGCTCGTGGTGCGTGTCGACGACGATGGACCCGGCGTGCCCGCCGGCCTCCGCGACCAGATCTTCGAACCCGACGTGAGCGACAAGGCCGCGACGCCCGGCAAGGCACGTCGCGGCATCGGGCTCACCATCGTGAAGCGCGTCGCCGCTCGCCTCCGCGGCTCGGCAGCCGTTCAGGACTCCCCCAGCGGAGGCGCACGGTTCATCGTCCGCCTCCCGTGGACCCCGGCCACCCCCACGTCGACGAGCGAGCAGATCGGATCACGGCGATGAGCGACATCCGGGCCGTCATCGTCGACGACGACTTCGCCGTCGCGCATGTGAACCGTGCCTTCGTCGACGCCCAGCCGGGGTTCGTCGTCGTCGCCGAGGCGCACACCGGCGCGGAGGCCATCGCCGCGATCGAACTGCATCGACCGCAGCTCGTGCTGCTCGACGTCTACCTCCCCGATCTCGGCGGCCTCGACGTGCTGCGCCGGGTCCGTGCCACGGGCGACGATGTCGAGGTCATCGCCGTGACCGCAGCCCGCGACCTCGACACCGTGCGGAAGGCCCGGCTCCTCGGCGTGCGCCACTATCTCGTGAAGCCGTTCTCGGGTGCGAGCCTCGCCGAACGACTCGAGGAGGTGCGGCGCGGGATCGCCGCCGACCGGGCGGCCGCACCCAGCGTCACCCTCGACCAGCGCGGGGTCGACCAGTTCCTCGGCGCGGCATCCCGCCGCCACGCCGCCTTGCCGAAGGGACTCTCGCCCGTGAGCCTCGCGCGCGTCGCCGAGGGGCTCGCGGAGCGCGACGCAGATGTCTCGGCCGCCGAGCTCGCCGAATCGCTCGGCATGTCTCGCGTCAGTGCCCGGCGCTACCTCGAGCATCTCGTCGCGACCGGCGCAGCGGAGGTTGCGCCGCGGTACGGGTCGGCCGGACGGCCCGAGCACCGGTATCGGGTGCCGACGTCGAAGGCCCGCTGAGTCCACCGAATCCTCGGCATCCCCCAGCGGGAGCCGCGGCGACGCCGGTCGCCTGCCCGACGAGCCGGACTCAGCTGCCCTCGAGCCTCGACAGCACGCAATCGATCGCGGCTCGCACCGTCGCCGTGCGGATCTCGGCGCGATCGCCGGGGAGCTCGAGCGCGATCGATTCGACCTCGTCGCCGAGCGCGATGCCGAGGTACACCGTGCCGGCGCGCTTGCCGTCTTGCTCGGTCGGGCCCGCGACCCCTGTGGTCGCGACGCCGATGTCGGCGGCGCGGCCGTCGACGGCGAGGGCCGTGCGGACGCCGGTCGCCATCTGCCGGGCGACGTCGGGATGCACGGCACCCTCTCGGGCGAGGAGCTCAGCCGAGACCCCGAGGAGCGAGCGCTTGATCGCGGTGTCGTAGGCGACGACGCCTCCGCTCACCACGAGCGAGGCGCCGGGGATGCGAGTGAGCTCGGCGACCACGAGACCGCCCGTGAGCGACTCGGCGACGGCGATGCGCAACTGCCGTCGGGTGAGTTCGGCGATAAGGCGAGCGGTGGGATCGGACGGGCTCGCCGCCACCTGCGGCATCCGCTCGCCAGCCCTCATCGCCCTGGGCGCGGCGAGCGAGCGAGCACGACGGCGTCGCGCACGTAGAGCAGGCCCGACCACACGGTGAGCACGAGCGCGAGCGCCATGGCCGACCAGTTCAGCCAGTACACCCAATCGCCCACCAGCGTCCACAGCGGCACGAGCGCGAGCGAGATGGCGACCGACTGCACGACGGTCTTGAGCTTGCCGCCGGATGACGCGGGCACGACGTTGCCGCGGCGCAGCTCGACGAGGCGCCACACCGTGATGCCCACCTCGCGCGCGATGATCACGATCGTGACCCACCACCACAGCTCGCCGAGGATCGAGAGGCACACGAGTGCGCCGCTCGTGAGGAGCTTGTCGGCGATCGGGTCGAGGATCTTTCCGAGGTCGGTGACGAGGCCGCGGGAGCGCGCGATGTGCCCGTCGATGCCGTCGGTCGCGATCGCGGCGATGAAGAGCACGGCCGCGGCCCATCGGAGCCAGCCGTCTGCGCCGTTGTCGGCGAGCAGCATCCAGAAGAACACCGGGGCCGCGAGGATGCGCACGAACGTGATGGCGTTCGGAAGGTTCCAGTTCGCCGATCGCTCACTGCTTCCGGCGGGAGAGGTCATAGGCCAAGGATAGCGGTCGGCCATCGGCCGGCCTCGGGCGACCACGGCCCTGTGGAGAGCCTGCGGACGGCGATCGGTCAATCGCGACCGGTGAGTCCCCAGGCGTCATCGTCGGACTCGCCCTCGACCTCGGCCATGCCCTCGGCCGACCGGGCCACGGCATTGTCGTAGCGATCGTCTGGGGCGCCGTAGGCCTCTTCGTGATATCCGCCCCCACCGGCAGGCCCTGCACCCTGGGACGAGGGGACTGGAGCCGCCGCCGGCTCCTCGCCGCGAAGTCGCGCGAGCACGTCGGGCAGCTGTTCGACCGTCACGAGCACGTCGCGAGCCTTCGAGCCCTCGGAGGGGCCCACGATCTCGCGCGACTCCAGCAGGTCCATGAGCCGACCGGCCTTCGCGAAGCCCACGCGGAGCTTGCGCTGCAGCATCGACGTCGACCCGAACTGCGTCGAGACCACGAGCTCGGCTGCCGCGAGCAGGAGCTCGAGGTCGTCGCCGATGTCGGAGTCGATCTCCTTGCGCGCGGCGACGGCTGCGACATCGGGCCGGTAGTCGGGCCGCGCCTGCCGCGTGACGTGCTTGACGACCTTCTCGATCTCGGCCTCGGTCACCCAGGCGCCCTGCACGCGGATGGGCTTCGACGCACCCATCGGCAGGAACAGCCCGTCGCCCTGGCCGATGAGCTTGTCGGCGCCCGGCTGGTCGAGGATGACGCGGGAGTCGGTGACGCTCGTGACGGCGAACGCGAGTCGCGACGGCACGTTCGCCTTGATGAGGCCGGTGACCACGTCGACCGACGGCCGCTGCGTGGCGAGCACGAGGTGGATGCCCGAGGCGCGCGCGAGCTGGGTGATGCGCACGATCGAGTCCTCGACGTCGCGTGGGGCGACCATCATGAGGTCGGCGAGCTCGTCGACGACCACGAGGAGGTACGGGTAGGGCTTGAGCTTGCGCTCGCTGCCGGCCGGCAGCACGATCTCGTCGTTGACGACGGCCTTGTTGAAGTCGTCGATGTGACGGAACCCGAACGACGCGAGGTCGTCGTAGCGCATGTCCATCTCTTTCACGACCCACTGCAGCGCTTCGGCCGCCTTCTTCGGGTTCGTGATGATGGGCGTGATGAGGTGCGGCACCCCGCCATAGGGCGCGAGCTCGACGCGCTTCGGGTCGATGAGCACCATCCGCACGTCGGCGGGCGTGGCGCGCATGAGCAGGCTCGTGATCATCGAGTTGACGAAGCTCGACTTTCCGGAACCGGTGGAGCCTGCGACGAGGAGGTGCGGCATCTTCGCGAGGTTGGCGACGACGTAGCCGCCGCCCACGTCTTTGCCGACGCCGATCGTCATCGGATGCTTGGCATTCGCCGCCGCACCGGAACGCAGCACGTCGCCGAGGGTGACGATCTCACGGTCGGCGTTCGGGATCTCGACGCCGATCGCGCTCTTGCCGGGGATCGGCGAGAGGATGCGAACCTCGTTCGATGCCACCGAGTAGGCGAGGTTCTTCGAGAGCGCCGTGACACGCTCGACCTTGACGCCGGGGCCGAGCTCGATCTCGTATTGCGTGACCGTGGGACCGCGTGAGAACCCGGTGACCTTGGCGTCGACCTGGAACTGGTCGAGCACTCCCGTGATCGAGCGCACGACGTCGTCGTTGGCGGCCGACCGTGACTTCGCCGGTGCACCGGCGCCGAGGGTCGAGGCGGCGGGCAGGTGGTAGGGACGATCGGGCTCGGATGCCGCGACGGGCGTGACGTCTGCGAGTGCGCCGCCCCCGGCGTCGGCCGAGCCCGTGCCGCCCGCTTCGGTCTCGTCGAACACGGCGAGCACCGAGGTCGCGCCGCCGTCGTCGCCGCGGAGACCGGTGCCGCCTCGCGGAACGTCGCCGGTGAAGTGCTGCAGGGCGGATTCCGCGCGTTCGAGGTCGCCGAGCACCTCTGAGCCGTAGGACGCCGGGCCGCCCTCGCCCTCGAGCGGCGACTCGAAGCTTCCGGCGGCCGAGCCCGCGCCGAACACCTCGGTGAGCTGGTCGATGGCGGGGGCCGCGAACGCGGGGTCTTCTTCCCGATTGGAGTCGTTGCGACGCCACCACGGCAGGAGGCCGGCGGGTTCGGCATCGTCGGCGGATGCGTCGATGCCGTCGAGCTCGAGCTGCGCCGACTCCTTGCGCTTGCGCCGCGACGGCCGCTCGGCGGTCTCGGCCTCGCCGGGCTCGGCGACGGGAGCCCCGAAGAGCCACGCGTAGAGCTCGCGGAAGCGCGCGGGAATGCGGTTCGGCGGAGTCTTCGTGATGATGAGGAGCGCGAGCACGAGCAGCACGATGACGACGATCGTCGCGCCGATCGCGGTGATGAGGAGCGTGAGCGGCGCTGCGAGCATCCAGCCGAGGATGCCGCCGGCACGCGCGAGCACGGTCATGCCGTCGCGGGGTTCGGGCGCACCGCCGAAGAGGTGGCAGAGCGCCGAGACGGTGAGCAGCAGCAACCCGAGCCCGATGCCGATGCGCGTGTTGTCGTGCACCGAGCTCGGGTGACGGAACAGCCACACGGCGAAGAGCAGCATGATGACGGGCAGCGCGAAGGCCACTCGGCCGAAGAGCCCGCCGAAGGTCCAGGAGTCGAGTGCCTGTGCCACGGGATCGTTGATGAAGAACCACTCGACGACGGCGCCCGCGATGGCGAGCACGATGATGAAGAACGGCAGGCCGTCGCGGCGCTCCTCTTTCTGGAGGGTCTCAGGGCCGAGCGCACGGGCTGCGCCGCCGGCGACGTGCGCGAGGCCCATCCAGGCGCGAACGAGGATGCTCGGGCGCTCGGGAGTCGACGACGCCTTCGTCGCCGCCCGCGCGCGAGTCGCGGGCAGCTTCTTCGTGGGCGCGGTGCGCGAGGCCGAGCCGCGGCCGGACGTGCCCGAAGCACGACCGTTCGACTTGGTGCTCGTAGCCATTCCCCCACGTTAAGGCCGACCGCCGACTCGCGTCGACAGGATGCCGCGAGTGTCTGCGATCGGAGTTCGGAACCCGATCGCGTCGATGACCCGCGGGCGTGGTGTGCGTGGGCCGTCGACGACTGCTGGAATCACGCCAGCGAGCGCACCATCGTGTCCCTGCCGTTACCGGATGCCACGACGATGAACCCCTCCGAGCGATAGAGCAGGTGCGCGAAGTTGCCGTGCTCGACGCTCAGGGTGAGCCGGGCGAACCCGGCCGAGCGCGCGGCATCCGTGAGCCCGCGGATGAGTGCGCGACCGATGCCCTGCGCCCTCCAAAGCGGCCGGACGCCGATGATGAGCTCGGGCACGCCGGATGCCACGAAGCCGTACGCCCGGTCGGGCGCCGCGAAGAGGCGGTACCAGGCGGCGCCGATCGGGCGCTGGTCGGCGTCGAGCGCGACGACGCCCGCGTCGGCCGGCCGCTGCCAGCCCGCGATGTACCCGCGGTAGACAGGATCGGCGAGCACGGTCGGCCTCGGCCGGGGAACCCCCGTCCGCCAGTTCGCCGCCTCGACCACCATGTCGGCGAGGAAGGTGCCGTCGCTCGAGGTGGCCGGGCGGATCGAGAACTCCGCCATGCGCGGAGGCTACGCCCCGAGTGTTTCGGCAGCGTTTCGAGATGCAACGCCGACCCGGCCGACTGGCGCCGAACCGCGCCGACCAGCCCCGCTGCTACGCCTCGATGACGAGCGGCACGAGCATCGGGCGACGACGCAAGCGCCGGTTCACCCAGCCGCCGAGCACTCGGCGCACGACCTGCGAGAGGGCATGCGAGTCGCGCACGCCGCTGTGTGCGGCATCGGCGAGGGCGGCGATGATCTTCGGCTTGACGTCATCGAACACGGCGTCGTCTTCGGCGAAGCCGCGCGCGTGGATCTCGGGGCCGGTGATGACCCGGCCGGTCGACGCGTCGACGACGACGATGACTGAGATGAATCCCTCTTCGGCGAGGATGCGGCGGTCTTTCAGGTCGGCGTCGGTGATCTCGCCGACCGTCGAGCCGTCGACGTAGACGAATCCGAGGTCGAGCTGGCCGGCCACCTTCACGACACCGTCGCGGAGGTCGTAGACCGAGCCGTTCTCACCGATGAAGGTGTTCGCCGCCGGGATGCCCGTGTCGCGAGCGAGCTTCGCGTTCGCGAAGAGGTGCCGGAACTCGCCGTGGATCGGCAGCACGTTCTTGGGCTTCAGGATGTTGTAGCAGTAGAGCAGCTCGCCGGCCGCGGCGTGGCCCGAGACGTGCACCTTGGCGTTGCCCTTGTGCACGACGTTCGCGCCGAGCTTCGTGAGCCCGTCGATCACGCGGTATACCGCGTTCTCGTTTCCGGGGATGAGGCTCGAGGCGAGGATGACCGTGTCGCCCTCACCGACCTCGATCTGATGTTCGCGGTTCGCCATGCGGGAGAGCACGGCCATCGGCTCGCCCTGCGATCCGGTCGACATGTAGACGATCTCGTCGTCGGGGACGTCGCCGGCCTTCTTGTAGTCGATGAGCACGCCCGGCGGCACCTTGAGGTAGCCGAGCTCGGCGGCGATCGTCATGTTGCGCACCATGCTGCGGCCGAGGAGCGCGACGCGACGGTCGTTCTCCCACGCGGCGTCGAGTACTTGCTGCACGCGGTGCACGTGGCTCGAGAAGCTCGCCACGATGACCCGGCGCGGGGCCCTCGCGAAGACCTCGTCGAGCACGGGGCCGATGGAGCGCTCGAGCGGGGTGAAGCCCGGGACATCCGCGTTCGTGGAATCGACCATGAAGAGGTCGACGCCCTCTTCGCCGAGCCGTGCGAACTCGCGAAGGTCGGTGAGCCGGCCGTCGAGCGGAAGCTGGTCCATCTTGAAGTCGCCCGTGGCGAGCACGGTGCCCGCAGTCGTCTTGATCGCCACGGCGAGCGCATCGGGGATCGAGTGGTTCACGGCGATGAACTCGAGGCGGAACGGGCCGATCTGCTCGTGCTGGCCCTCTTTGACGTTGAGGGTGTACGGCTGGATGCGGTGCTCCTTGAGCTTCGCCTCCACCAGCGCGAGGGTGAGCGTCGAACCGATGAGCGGGATGTCGGCGCGTGCCTTCAGCAGGTAGGGCACGGCGCCGATGTGGTCTTCGTGACCGTGCGTGAGCACGACGCCCACGACGTCGTCGAGTCGCTCCTTCATGAACCCGAAGTCGGGCAGGATCAGGTCGACACCCGGTTGGTGCTCTTCGGGGAAGAGCACACCGCAGTCGACGATGAGGATCTTGCCGTCGATCTCGTAGCTCGTCATGTTCCGGCCGATCTCGCCGAGGCCGCCGATGGGGATGATGCGGAGCGTGCCGGATTCGATCGGGGCAGGTTCGATGACGACGTCGGGCATAAGCCCTCCTTACGTTGCGGTGTTCAGTTCAGTGCGGCCGTGCCGGCGGATGCCTCGGCTCGCGATCAGCGTGTGGTGCCCGCGACCTTCGGCAACGCGCCGCCGGCGGCGGCGTTGCGGTCGGGGCGGAAGTTGTGGAAGTCGACGCCGGGGATGTCGCGGACGAGATCGATCTCGTCTTCGATCTGCGCGGCCTCCCACTCTTCGGGGCCGACGAGCGGAAGGCGCACGCGAGGACTGCCGATGCGGCCGAGTCCGTGCAGGATGTACTTGGTCGCGACCGTGCCCGGAACATGGGTCATCACGGCGCGCACGAGGGGCTCGAGCTTGCGGTGCGCTGCGGTCGCGGCGGCCAGGTCGCCGCGGTTCACGGCGTCGACGATCGTGCGGTACGGCCTCGCCGCGATGTTGGCGGTGACGCCGATGAGCCCGGTGGCGCCGATCGCGAGCTCGGGCAGCACGTTCGCGTCGTCGCCGCAGAAGTACAGGAGATCGGTCTGGTTCAGCACCCGACTGACCTCGGAGAAGTCGCCCTTCGCGTCTTTCACGGCCAGGATGTTCGGATGCTTCGAGGCGCGCAGGATCGTCTCGTACTTGATCGGCACGCCGGTGCGCCCGGGAATGTCGTAGAGGATGACCGGCAGGTCGGTGGCGTCGGCGACCATGCGGAAGTGCGTGAGGATGCCGGCCTGCGTGGGCTTGTTGTAATAGGGCGTGACGATCATGATGCCGTCGGCACCGGCCTGCTCGCTGTGCTTGTAGAGCTCGATCGCGTGGGCGGTCTCGTTCGAGCCTCCGCCCGTGATGATCTTCGCGCGGCCGCCGGCGACCTCTTTGCCGACCTCGACCAGCCGGATCTTCTCGGGGTCGGTGAGCGTGGAGGTCTCCCCGGTGGTGCCCGTGACGACGATGCCGTCGGCGCCGTCGTTGATCACGTCGTCGATGTGCTTCTCGACCCCGGGCCAATCGACCTCGCCGTCAGCCGTGAACGGCGTGACGAGCGCGACGAGCACTTGTCCGAAGGGGTTTTCTGAAGTCACGCACTCAAGCGTATCGGTTCGGGCGGACCCGACGAGGCACGCCGTCAGCGGCGCTCGTACGTGAGGAAGCGGTACTCGAGGCCTGACGCCGAGACATGCGCGCCATCGACGGGGTCGGCGGCGGTGAGGCGCCACGAGGCGTCGACCTGGGGCGCGACCGTGTCGCCGGCGACCACGGCGTCGAGGCTGGTGACCTCGAGCCGGTCGGCGACGCCGATCGTCTGCCGATAGAGCTCAGCGCCGCCGATGATCCACACGAACTCGTCGTCGGCGCGGCCCTGCGCGGCGAGCTCGAGTGCCGCCGCTACGGATGCCGCGACCTCGGCTCCCTCGAACACCGCGTCGGCCTGCCGCGTGACCACGAGATTGCGACGGCCCGGAAGCGGGCGGAATCGCGGCGGCAGTGACTCCCACGTCTTGCGTCCCATCACCACTGGCGCGCCGATGGTCACGTCGCGGAAGTGGGCGAGGTCTTCAGGCAGATGCCAGGGCATGACGCCGCCCACGCCGATCACGCCGTCGTCGGCCTCGGCCCAGATGAGCCCGATGCGGGCCACGGCTCAGACCGCCACGGCGGCGCGGATCGCCGGGTGGTGCTGGTATCCCTCGACGACGAAGTCCTCGTACTCGTAGTCGAAGATCGAGGCGGGCGTGCGCGCGAACCGCAGCGTGGGCGAGGGGAACGGTGTGCGAGTGAGCTGCTCGGTCACCTGCTCGACGTGGTTGTCGTAGATGTGGCAGTCGCCGCCCGTCCACACGAAGTCGCCGACCTCGAGGCCGGTCTGCGCCGCAATCATGTGGGTGAGCAGCGCGTAGGACGCGATGTTGAACGGCACGCCGAGGAAGAGATCTGCACTGCGCTGGTAGAGCTGGCACGAGAGCCTGCCGTCGGCCACGTAGAACTGGAACAGCGCGTGGCACGGCGCGAGCGCCATGTCGGGGATGTCGGCGGGGTTCCAGGCCGACACGATGAGGCGGCGCGAGTCGGGGTTCGCGCGGATCTGGTCGATGACCTGCGAGATCTGGTCGATGCTCTCGCCCGATGGCGTCGGCCACGAGCGCCACTGCACGCCGTAGACGGGACCGAGCTCGCCCGCGGCATCCGCCCATTCGTCCCAGATGGTGACGCCGTGATCGCGGAGCCACCCGACGTTCGACTCCCCGCGCAGGAACCAGAGCAGTTCGTAGGCGATCGACTTGAAGTGCACCCGCTTCGTGGTGACGAGCGGGAACCCCTGCGAGAGGTCGAAGCGGAGCTGGCGCCCGAACACGCTGCTGGTGCCGGTGCCCGTGCGATCGGTCTTGTGCGTGCCGTGCTCGAGCACGTCGCGCAGCAGGTCTTCGTATGGGGTGGAAGTCGTCTCGGCCATCGCCTCGATGCTAACCCCGGCAGGCGACAGCGGGCGGATGCCACGGGCGTGCCGCGTCGCCCCGCTCGCCGCGCGCGTCATCCTCCGTCACACGCCCCCGGGCAGCCACGGCCCGACGTAGCATCGCGACATGGACTGGCTTGCCGCGCTCATCGCGGGCCTCGCCCTGCCCGCCGCCGCCACGGCGCTGGGATTCGCCTGGAAGGCGCGCACGGGCCGGTTGCACGCCGCGCGAGCTGCCGGTGCCGGTGCCGCGGGTGCCGCCGGTGCCGCGGGTGCAGGCGACGAGACCGTCGAGGCGCTCGAACTGGGCCGCGCAGCCCTCGGCCCCGTGGCCACGCTCGTGCAGTTCTCGACCAAGTACTGCAGCCGCTGCCCGGCGACCGCGCGTCAGCTCACCGGGGTCGCCGCCGAGTACGACGGGGTGCGCCACGTCGAGGTCGACCTCACCCATCGCGGCGACCTCGCCGAGCGGTTCCGGGTGCTGCAGACGCCGACCACCCTCATCCTCGACGCCCACGGCGTCCCCACTGCACGAGTCGGCGGCGTACCCCGCCTCGGCGCGGTACGCGACCACCTCGACGCACTCACCGGGAGAACCAGTGTCACATCCTGAACCCGCCGGAATCGACCCGCGCGGCCCGCGCTTCACCGCCTCCGTCACGGCGACGCTCCTGCTCATCACGGCCGTGCTGGGCTTCGGCGGCGCGACCCTCGCAGCGTGGATCCTGCTCGCGGTGATCACGCTCGTGTTCGCGTGGAGCGCCATCGCCGGCGTCCGCCGCAACCCGTTCTCGATCGTGTTCGCGCGATTCGTGCGCCCGCGCCTCCGCCCGCCAGCCGAACTCGAGGACCCCCGCCCGCCGACGTTCGCGCAGGGCGTGGGATTCGTGGTGACGGTCGCGGGCGTCGTGCTGGGCCTCTTCGGCGCGGCCTACGCCGTGCCGATCGCCGCCTCCCTCGCGTTCGTCGCCGCCTTCCTCAACGCCGCGTTCGGATACTGCCTCGGATGCCAGATCTACCTGCTGCTCGTGCGCGCCCGCGTCATCCCCCGCACCTGACATCCGCGGCATCCGCCCCGCTAGGCTGGAGCCCCGGCTCGAGGAGGAGGACCCATATGGCTGTCACGAGTGAATCGACCACCGTCTGGACGGGAACGCTGAACGAGGGCTCGGGCACCGTCTCCCTCGACTCGTCGAAGACGGGTGAGTTCGCCGTCAACTGGAAGGCGAGATCCGAGGGGGTCTCGAACACGACCAACCCCGAGGAGCTCCTCGGCGCCGCACATTCCGCGTGCTTCTCGATGCAGCTCTCCGGCGCACTCACCCGCGCCGGACATCCGCCCGAGAGCATCCAGGTGACGGCGGCCGTGACCTTCGAGGCCGGCCGTGGCGTGCTCGGCAGCCACTTGCTCGTGAGCGCCCGCGTGCCCGGCCTCACCGAGGAGGAGTTCGAGGCCTTCGCCGAGGACGCGAAGCAGAACTGCCCCATCTCGCAAGCACTCACGGGCATCCCGATCACGATCGAAGCCGAACTCGCCTAGTCGATGCGGGTGCTCGTCGCCGGCGCGTCCGGTTTTCTCGGAACCGCGCTCGTCGAGCGGCTGAGCGCCGATGGGCACGACGTCGTGCGCCTCGTACGACGCCGGGCCCACGGCACGGATGAAACGGCCTGGTCGCCGGCCGCGGGCATCATCGACTTCACCGTCATGGACCGTGTCGACGCGGTCGTGAATCTCTCGGGAGCCTCACTCGCCCGATTGCCGTGGACGAAGGCGTATCGCGGCGAGCTCCTCGAGTCCCGCATCACTGCCACGCGCACGCTCACCGACGCGATGCGCAAGGCGCGCCGTCCACCCGCCGTGTTCCTCAGCGCCTCGGCGGCAGGCTACTACGGCGACCGTCCAGGCGAACTGCTCAGGGAGTACTCGGGTGCAGGCACCGGATTCCTCGCCGACCTCGTCGTCAGGTGGGAGGCGGCGGCCGCACTGGCTCCCGAGCAGACCCGCACGGTGATGTTCCGCAGCGGCATCGTGGTCGGCCACGGCGGCGCGATGCAGCCCATCGGCACGCTCACGAGACTCGGGGTGTCGGGCCGGCTCGGCACGGGAGGCCAGCACTGGCCTTGGATCGCGCTCGACGACGAGATCGGCGCACTCATGCACCTGCTCGAGTCGCAGCTCGCCGGACCGGTGAACCTCGCCGGCCCCACGCCCGCCACCGCCGACCGGGTGATGACGGCAATGGCCGAGCGGATGCACCGCCCCTACTCGCTCGTCGTGCCCGAGCGCATGCTCGAGCTCGCACTCGGCCTCGCGGCCGACGAGCTGCTATTGGCAAGTCAGAAGATGAGCCCGCAACGCCTCATCGACGACGGCTACCGCTTCCGGCACGCGACCGTCGAGTCGGCGGTCGACGCAATGCTCAGCGCTCCGCGCGCTCGAGCTCGATAGCACGCCGCACGGCCTGACGCGCACGGCGGCGATCGCCGGCAGCGTCGTACGCGAGTCCGAGACGGAGCCAGGCGTGCCAGGAGGCGGGCTCGAGGTCGACGGCCTCGCGGAATCGCGGGAACGCGGCATCCGCCGACGCCCGGTCGGGTCGCCCACTCGGCAGGGCCGCGATGCCGAGGTCGAGGCCGCCCTCGGCCTCGAGCCGCCGCACGAGCGCCTGGGAACGGATGCCGAACGCGAGCTCGCGCCACAACGCCCAGGCGCCGATGAAGGGCAGCACCGCGAGCGCAATGCCGATGGCGACCGCGACGGGCTCACCGGTGCCGATGAACTGCACCGCCCGCCAGCCGACGAGGGCGACGTAGAGGGCCAGCAGCACGGCCATGATGACCGCGCCGGCCTTCGCGGTCATCGAGGGGCGCCGGGCAAGCCGAGGTCGAGCAGCGCGTCGAGGCCGACGGTGACCCCGATCGCCTCGGGGGCGCGTCGCAGCGCGAGCAGGATGCCGGCTTCGTACGAACTCGGCGACAGCGTGGAATGCGTGATCGTGAGGGTCTCGCCGTGGCCGCCGAGCACGACCCGCTGTTCTGCGAGCAGTCCCGACATCCGGAGGCTGTGCACCGGCACCCCTGAGACGAGCTGGCCCCGAGCACGCTGGTCGGCGTGCGGTGCCGCGACGGGTCCGTTGAGCCGGCGAGCCTCGCCGATGAGCTCGGCGGTGCGCACCGCGGTGCCCGACGGCGAGTCGACCTTGCCCGCGTGGTGCGCCTCGACGATCTCGATCGAGTCGAAGAACTGCGCGGCGAGGGCGGCGAAGGCGGTGCCGAGCACGCTGCCGATCGAGAAGTTCGGCACGAACAGCACAGCGCCGGCCTCGGCATGGCCGCGCATCAACGCCGTGATCTCGGCGATGCGGTCATTCGACCAGCCGGAGGTGCCGACGACGATCGGAATGCCGGCGCCCGTCGCGAACTCCACGATCTCAGCACTCGCACCGGGGTGCGTGACGTCGAGGGCGACATCGGCGCCGAGCATCTCGTCGAGGCTTGACCGCGAGTTGAGGGCGGCGTGCAACTCGAGATCGTCGGCCTCCTCGATGAGCCGGATCGCCAAACGTCCCATGTTGCCCGTGGCACCCGCCACGGCGACCCGTATCGTCACGTGGTTCACCCTAGCAATGCGGGGTTCCCACGGCCGAATAGGCTGATCTCATGCTGCGATTCCGCGAGGCCGACGTGACCGATGCCGACGCGCACGGGCTGCTCGAGGCGTACTTCGCCGAGCGCGCGGCGGGGTTCCCGCCCGAGCAGGGCGAGTACCGGCCGACGTGGCCGGACGCCGCGCAGTTCACCCCGCCCGCGGGCGTGTTCCTCGTCGCGATCGACGTCGATGGCGCTGGCGAGGCCGTCGGCTGCGGCGGCGTCCGGCGCATCCAGCGGTCGCCGGCCGATGAGGTGCGCTTCGAGGTGAAGCACGTCTGGCTCGCACCGGCCGGGCGCGGTCGCGGCGAGGGCCGACGCCTGCTCGACGAGCTCGAGCGGCGGGCCGCCGAGCTCGGTGCCGAGGAGATCGTGCTCGACACCAACGCGAGCCTCGAAGCGGCGGGCGGCCTCTACCGCTCGAGCGGCTACACCGAGATCGAACCGTACAACGCGAACCCGAACGCGACGCACTGGTTCGGCAAACGGCTCCCCCGCTGATCCGCCGAGGGCGTCCGTTGCTCAGAGCGAATACGGCTCGGGCAATCCGGTGCGCAGCTCGGGTGGCAGGTGCGCGAGGTCGTTGTGAGTGACGAGGCTCCACGGCCGGCCCGACTTCTGCGTGAGCACCGTGAGACCACAATTGGCCTGGTTGATCGAGACCCAGCGCCACGCGGGCGCACCGAGCACCTCGCGCACGAACCACGCGATCACGAAGTTGTGGGTGATGAGCAGGTCGTGCCGATCCTCGCGGTGCGACCGGAGGAACTCGACGACGGCGTCGGCCATCTGGGCGCTGCCGGCCTCGATCTCGGCCTCGGTCACCGAACCGAAGAACGGGTCGTAGACCTTCGGGGTCTCGGGAGCCGGCCCCGATGGAACGCAATCGAAGAGCAGTGCCGAGGGCTCAGGGTTCAGTGCCGGCATCTTCGCCGCGATGATCTTCGCCGTCTCGGTGGCCCGCTGCAGCGGAGAGTGCCACGCATTGTCGAACGGGATGCCGCCGAGGCGCTCCCCGAGGAGCTCCGCCTGGCGCCGGCCGCGCGGGGAGAGGGGTCCGTCGGGCATGCCGTGCTCAGCGTCGAGCTGCTCGCCGTGGCGGACCAGGTAGAGATGGTGGGGCACTGGTTTCGGTTCCTGTACTGCTCGTGGGGTCGTGGTCAGGCGACGTCGGTGCTCGGAGCGGCCGGTTCGACCGCGCCACGGAAGGCCGACTCCTCGGTCGCGCCGACGGCGACGAGGGAGAACGGCCGGGCGGCGAGCTCGGCGGCGAGCACCTGCACGTCGTCGGCTGTGACGAGTGCGATGCGCCGCAGAGCTTCGTCGAGGTCGGCGAACTCGCCGAGCGTGAGCTCGGCGCGGCCGAGCCGGGACATCCGCGTGTCCGAGTCTTCGAGGGCGAGCGCCGATGCGCCTGCGAGCTGGCCGGAAGCCCGCTGCAGTTCGTCGGCGGTCACGCCGTGTTCGGCCAGCCGATCGAGCTCGGTGCGCATGAGCGCCGCGACGGTGCTCGCCTTCGACGGGGAACACCCCGCGTACATGCCGAACAGTCCGGCGTCGGAGTAGCCGGGGGCGAACGAGTACACGGAGTAGGCGAGACCGCGACGCTCGCGGACCTGCTGGAAGAGCCGCGACGACATGCCCGAGCCGAAGATGGCGTTCAGGACGCTCATGGTCGGCCGTCGTTCGTCGGTGGCGATGAGCCCGGGCACACCGAGCAGCAGGTTGACCTGCTCGGTCGGCCGTTCGACGACGGTGAGTGGCCGGGCGACGTCGAGCACGGCCGGCTCGACCGGCCGCCGCTCGACTGGTGCACCCTCGACGGTGAGATCCCAGCCGGCGCCGGTGAGCGCACGCTCGAGCTCGGCGACGAGCACGTCGTGGTCGACGGCGCCCGCGACGGTGACGACGAGGTCGCTCGGCCGATAGTTGGCCCGGTAGTGCTCAAATACGGCGTCGCGCACGGCGGCGCGGATCGTGTCGGGGCTGCCCCCGATCGGACGGCCGAGCGGATGCACGCCGAGCACGGCCTCGAAGAAGCGCTCGTTCGCGACATCCGCCGGATCATCGCCCGCCATCGAGAGCTCTTCGAGGATGACGCCGCGCTCGTTCTCGAACTCGTCAGGGTCGAGACGCGAGGAGGTGAACATGTCGGCGAGGACTGCCACGGCCATCGGCAGGTCGCGGTCCTGCACCTTCGCGTAGTAGCACGTGTACTCCTTGGCAGTGAGCGCGTTGTGCTCGCCGCCGACCGCGTCGAAGGAGATCGCGATGTCGAGCGCCGTGCGCGTCGTCGTGCCCTTGAAGAGCAGGTGCTCGAGGAAGTGGGTCGAGCCGTAGGTGGCCGGATGCCCCGAAGCCGACGGCTGCTCGTCTCGCGAGCCGACCGCGACCCAGAAGCCGATCGTGACGCTGCGACTGCCGGGCACCTGTTCGCTCAGCACCCGGACGCCCGAGGGAAGCACGCTGCGTCGTACGCGCGCGTCGCCGGCCGCGTCGAACGAGAGTTCGGCCTGGCCGAGAGGGAGGTCGACGGCGCCGTTCACCCGTCCACCCTATGCCACCCGCGCCGGGACCGCTCGGTTCACTCGGCCGCCGCCGGCCGGACGGTGCCTCAGGCGGAGACGCGATCGAGTTCGACGAGCTCCGAGCGATGCAGTTCGACGGATGCCGCCGCGACGAGCGCGTCGACCTGCTCGGGCCGGCTCGCGCTCGCCACCGGTGCGACCACAGTCGGCTTCGCGAGGAGCCACGCGATCGCGATCGTCGCGGGCTGGACACCGCGGGCGAAGGCGATCTCGTCGAGGGCGGCGAGCACGCGGTGCCCGCGGCGCCCGAGGTGGCGGGCCTGGCGCGCGCCGCGCGCGTCATGACGCACGTCGGAACGGTGTCGCACGGCGCCCCCGAGGAAGCCGTTCGCCAGGGCGAAGTACGGCAGCACGGCGAGCCCTTGCGCGTGCGCGACGAGTTCGGGTGCTCCCTCGAACGGCCTGCGCTCCATGAGGTTGTACCTCGTCGTGAGCGCGTGGAAGCGAGGCAGTCCGTTCGCGGCGAGCACGCGGGCCTCGATGAGACGCTCGGGCGGGAAGTCGGACGCCCCGATCGCCCCGACCTTGCCGGCCGCGATGAGCGCGTCGACTGATCCGAGGCTCTCCTCGAGGGGAACGGCCGGGTCGTCGCCATGGAAGAACAGCAGATCGATGTGATCGGTGCCGAGTCGCGAGAGCGAGTCGTCGACCGCCGCCGTGATCTCGTCGGGGGCGAGGCCCCGGTGCTCGGGATGCCGCCCGATCTTCGTCATGATGCGCATGCGATCGCGGCTTCCGCGGGAGGCCATCCACTTGCCGATGATGGACTCGCTGCGGCCCGCGGCGTAGCTGTCGGCGGTGTCGATCAGGCCTCCGCCGACACCGGCGAATCGATCGAGCACGTCGAACGACTCCTCGACGCCGAGGGTCCATCCGAAGGTGCTGCCGCCGAGCGCGAGCGGATGCACCGTGATGCCGGTGTCGCCGATCGTCCGCTTCTGCGGCACCGTGATCGGACCCGAGAGCGGATTCGTGGCGACGGATTCGTAGCGGGAGCCGGCGCTGCGATCGGTTCCCGTCGTCGAGATCGGTCCGGTACTCGTCGAGATCGGCCCGGTGTCGATCATGACGTCGGCGATCGCTGCCCCCGCAGCGTTCGCCGATCGTGCGCGATTCGAGTGTCGTGGTGCCAACGCGCCCCTCCTCCCCAGGATTGATCTGAGGATACGTGCTCGGGGTATCCGATCCGCGCCACGACGGGCGACCGTTACCGAATCGTTCACTGGCAGCGGCAGCACGGTCGCAATCTCTGTCGGGCCTTGCTCCCAGCTGGGTGTTGTCCCGGCAGCGCGACCTCGCGATCCGACCCCCGCTCAGCTGCCGGCGCGCCGCACCAGCGCCGCGGCCTGCTGGAGCACCGGCGCATCGACCATTCCGCCCCGGAACGCGAACACGCCGGGCTCGTCGGCCGCCGCGGCGATGACGGCCCGCGCCCACTCCAGGCTGTCGGCATCGGGACGGTAGGCGGCGCGCACGATGTGCACTTGCCCCGGATGCACGCACGCCGTCGCGGCGAACCCGAGCGCCGCGGCGTCCTCGGCTTCGGCGCGGAGTCCCGGCGAATCGTCGAGCGCGAGGTGCACGGCGTCGATCGCGGCGATCCCGTGCGCCCCGGCCGCGAGCAGCACCTGGGACCTGGCGTGCTTCGCGACGTCGCGGTAGCGGCCGTCGGCATGGCGGCTCGACGAGCCGCCGAGGGAGGCGACGAGGTCTTCGGCGCCCCACATGAGCGCCGATATGTTCGGGATCGCCGCGATCTCCGCCGCCGCGAGCACGCCCCTGGCCGTCTCGCAGAGCGCGATGACTTCGACGTCGACGAGGTCGACGAGGTCGGCGGTGCCCTCGCACTTGGCGAGCATGACCGTGGTGTACGGGGTCTCGGCGAGCGCGGCGAGGTCTGCCGCGAAGTGCCGGCTGGACGCGGGGTTCACCCGCACGATGACGCGCTCGGGGTCGAGCGGCGTGCCCACGATCGCCGCACGCGCGGCGGCCTTCGCGTCGTCGGCGACCGCGTCCTCGAGGTCGAGGATCACGGCGTCGGCGCGATCGAGGGCCTTCGCGTAGCGGTCGGGGCGATCGGCCGGGCAGAAGAGCAGGGCGGGGCCGAAGCGGAACGGCGGATGCGTCATCCGCTCGCCTCCTCTCCCTCGGGCGCCGTTGCGACTCGCGACGCAGTGGGCTGGCCCTCCCCTGCCTCGCGGAACCAGACGAGCACCGAGCGGGTCGCCCTCGCGACCTCGACTCCGTGCTGGTTGCGCCCGACGTGCAGGAGGGTGACGACGCCCTGGCCCGGGCGCGAGGCCGAAGGGCGGGTGCCGACGACGAGGCTCTCGCTGTAGAGGGTGTCGCCGTGGAAGAGCGGTGCAGGGAAGGCGACTTCGGTGAAGCCGAGATTCGCCACGATCGTGCCTTGCGTGAGCTGGGCCACGGATGCCCCGACGATCGTCGCGAGCGTGAACATCGAGTTCACGAGCCGCTGCCCGAACGGCTGCGTCTCGGCCCACGCCGCATCGAGGTGCAGGGCCTGCGTGTTCATCGTGAGGGTCGTGAAGAGCACGTTGTCGGCTTCGGTGACCGTGCGACCGGGCCTGTGCAGGTAGCGGGTCCCTGGTTCGAACTCCTCGAACCAGAGGCCGCGCTGCAGCACCTCGCGGCGCACCTCGGGCACCGCACCGGTGTCGTCGCTGGCGTGCATGTCGCTCCTTCGCGTGCTGGCCGTTCGCGGCATCCGCTCGGCGCCCGTCAGGCGGTGAGGCCGAGTTCCCTGGTGATGATCATGAGCTGCACCTCGGTCGTGCCCTCGCCGATCTCGAGGATCTTGGAGTCGCGGTAGTGCCGGGCGACCGGGTTCTCGTTCATGAACCCGTAGCCGCCGAAGATCTGCGTGGCGTCGCGCGCGTTGTCCATGGCCGCCTCCCCGGAAACCATCTTGGCAATGGACGCCTCGAGTTTGAAGGGCTTGCCGGCCACGAGCTTGCGCGCTGCGTCATGCCACGCGAGCCGTGCCTGGTGCACGCGCGCCTGCATCTTCGCGATCTTGAACGCGATGTGCTGGTTCGAGCCGATCGGGGCGCCGAACACCACGCGGGTCTTCGCGTAGCGCAGCGCCTCTTCGAGGCACCCCTGCGCTGCGCCGGTCGCGAGTGCCGCGAAGGCGACGCGGCCCTCGTCGAGGGTCTGCAGGAAGTTCGCGTAGCCGCGCCCCCGAGCGCCGAGGAGGTTCGACGCGGGCACCCGCACGTCGGTGAGCGTGAGCGGATGCGTGTCGGAAGTGTGCCAGCCGACCTTGTCGTAGCTCTCGCCGACGGTGAAGCCCGGCGTGCCGTTCGGCACGATGATGCACGACAGTTCCTTCTTCACGCTGCCGTCGGGCGCCGTCTTCTCGCCCGTGACGGCGGTGATGGTGACGAACTTCGTGATGGGGGTGCCGGAGTTCGTGATGAACTGCTTCGACCCATTGATCACCCACTCGTCGCCGTCGAGGACGGCCGTCGTCTGGGTGGCTCCGGCGTCTGAGCCTGCCTTGGCCTCGGTGAGGCCGAAGCCCGCCAGCGCGCGGCCGGCGATGAGGTCGGGCAGCAGCTCGGCGCGCTGCTCGTCGCTGCCATTGCGGTAGATCGGCATCATGCCGAGGCCGACGCCGGCTTCGAGGGTCACGCCGATCGACTGGTCGACACGGCCGAGCGCCTCGACGGCAAGGCAGAGCTGGAAGTAGTCCTTGCCCCCGCCGCCCAGCTCCTCGGGGAACGGCAGGCCGAAGAGGCCCAACTCGCCCATCTGGGCGATGATCTCCATCGGGAGACGCCGCTTCGTGTCGTACTCGTAGGCGGCCGGGGCGACGACGGTGTCGGCGAAGTCGGCGACGCGATCGGAGAGCTCCTGCTCCTCGGGGCTCAGGTCGTACTGCATGCTGCTGCTCCTCATTCGTGGTGGGGTGTCTCGGGGTGCGGCTCGATACGGGCCACGGCCTGATCACGGGCGACGAGATCGCCCATCGCGGCGGCGAGCCGCACGGTGCCGTCGAGGGTCGCGATGACGCGGTGCTCCATCTTCATGGCCTCGATCGCCACGACGGCGTCGCCCGCTTCGACGGTGTCGCCGTCGTCGACGAACACGGCCGTCACGGTGCCGGGCATCGGCGCGCGGAGCTCGGGGTCGGCCGCGAGCGTGCCGCGCTCGACGCCCGCACGTCGCAGTTCTGCGCGGGCTCGCCGGTCGACTCGCAGGAACGCGGCCGTCTCGCCGGCGCGGTGCACCCACACCGCACCGTCGGCATCCTCGGCCACGATCGCCTGCGAGTCGCCCTGCTCGTCGGTGGGCACGGCGTCGACGGGCTGGGGCTCGCGCGGGTGGTCGCGCGGGGCGAGCAGCACCGTCTGCGTGCGGACGACGCCCGGGCGCCAGCCGGTGGCCGAGCGCCACGCAGAGGGGCCGTCGGCGGCGGCGGCGCGCGCGAGTTCGTCGTGTCGAGCGATCCAGCTCGCGGCAGGCTCGAGGAGCGCGTGTGACGGGTCGCTCAGGCTCGCCTCCGGCATCCGGTCGATGAGTCCCGTGTCGAGGTGGCCCTCGCGAACGGCGGGCTCGGCAAGGAGCCGTCGGAGGAAGCCGATGTTGGTGTCGACGCCGAGCACGACGGTGTCGGCGAGCGCGTGGTCGAGCCGCTCGATCGCCTGGGCGCGATCGGCGCCATGCGCGATGACCTTGGCGAGCATCGGGTCGTAATGGGCAGTGACCTCCTGGCCCGCGCGCACAGCGGCATCGACCCGGATCCCGTCGCCCTCGGGCTCACGCCAGACGAGCACCTCTCCCGTCGACGGGAGGAAGCCGCGGTGCGGCGACTCCGCGTAGAGCCTCGCCTCGATCGCGTGGCCGGTGAGGCGCACCTCGTGTTGCGCGAGCGCGAGCGGCTCCCCTGCGGCGATCCGCAGTTGCTGCTCGACGAGGTCGACGCCGGTGACGAGCTCGGTCACGGGATGCTCGACCTGGAGACGTGTGTTCATCTCGATGAAGAAGAACTCGTCTGGGGCGGCATCCGAGACGAGGAACTCGACGGTGCCGGCACCGAGGTAGCCGACGCTCCGGGCCGCGTCGCACGCCGAGGCCCCGATGCGGCTGCGGGTGGTCTCGTCGAGCAGGGCGGACGGTGCCTCTTCGATGACCTTCTGGTGGCGGCGTTGCAGCGAGCACTCGCGCTCGCCGAGGTGGATCACGGCGCCCGCGGCATCCGCGAGCACCTGCACCTCGATGTGCCGGGGGCGCTCGATGAGCCGTTCGAGCAGGAGCGTGTCATCGCCGAATGCGGCGATGGCGACCCGCCGGGCCGCCGGGATGGCCGCGGCGAGGTCGGCTGCGTCTCTGGCCACCTGCATGCCCTTGCCGCCGCCGCCCGCCGACGGCTTCACGAGCAGCGGAAAGCCGACCGCCTCACCTGCCGCGAGCAGGGCTGCGTCGTCGAGCTCGGAGTCGGCGACCCCCGGCACGATGGGGACGCCGGATGCCGCGACGTGCCGCTTCGCGCTGATCTTGTCGCCCATGACCTCGAGTGCCTCGTCGCCGGGACCCACGAAGACGATGCCTGCTGCGCGGCAGGCTCTCGCGAACCCTGCGTGCTCGGAGAGGAACCCGTATCCGGGATGCACGGCCTCCGCGCCCGTGGCGACGGCGGCAGCGACGATGCGCTCGGGGTCGAGATAGCTCAGCGCGGCCGGCGCCGGGCCGATGCGCACCGCTTCGTCGGCGATTCGCACGTGCGGCGCATCGGCGTCGGCGTCGGAGTACACGGCGATCGCCCGGATGCCGAGACGATGCAGCGTGCGGATGACGCGCACGGCGATCTCGCCGCGGTTCGCGACGAGCACTCGTTCGAACGGGCGCGGCGCCTGGGCCATGCGGTCAATCCGCCTCTCTGCAGGATCGATGCGCGCCATCAGTTAACGCACACAAACTGGAATAGATGTTAGTGCCCACTAACTGGATTGACAAGGGCCACCGCATCGGCGAGGCGCTCGACGCCGTACTCGAACGCGTGCTCGACGTCGCCGCCGAGCCGGAAGGCGCCGGCGAGCTCCATGCTCACGAATCCGTTCACCCAGGCCGTGAAGGTGCGCGCGGCATGGAGGGCATCGCGCTCCCCCGCGAGCGCCGCGGCGACTCGCAGCACCGGCGCGCTCGACGCGGCGAGCGAGGCAACGTCGAGGCGCACCTCGGCGCCAGGAGCGAAGATGAGGCGGAAGCCCGCCGGCTGCTCGTGCGCGAAGGCGCGGGCCTCGCGGGCGAGCTGGCGGAGCCCGGCTCGCGGATCAACGGCCGGATCGTTCACGACCGCCTCGAGGCGGGTGCCGAGCTCGCGGAGCGTGGTGTCGGCGATCAGGCCGATGAGCCCGTCGCGGTTCCGCACCCGCTTGTAGAGCGAGGGTGCACGAACTCCCACCCGTGCCGCCACGGCCTGCATGGTGAGCCCGTCGAGCCCGTCGCTCTCGAGCAGCGCCCGCCCGGCGCTCACGATGGCGTCGAGCGACGTGCGTTCCGGTGTCGGCATGGGTGCTCCCCCGTTCGTCGATCCCACTCTAGGCTATTGACCGTAGCTATGATAGCTATGTAGCATAGCCATCATCCGCTCAAGCAGAATGAATCGAGACACACGATGAAGCTCGGCCCGTCCCTCCACCGCATCGGCAACGACATCGTCGCCGTCTATCTCGTCGACACCCCCGATGGCATCACGCTCATCGACGCCGGGCTCGCCGGCCAGTGGAAGGAGCTCACCGCCGAACTCGCCGCGATGGGCCGTTCGCTCGACGACGTGCGCGGCGTCGTGCTCACGCACGGCGACAGCGACCACATCGGCTTCGCCGAACGTCTCCGGCGCGACCACGGCGTGCCGGTCTACGTGCACGAGGCCGACGCCGCGCGTGCGCGCGGCGAGGTCTCGACGAAGCCCGCGTGGGGGCACCTGAAGCTCGGTGCCACGGCGCGATTCCTCTGGTACGCCATCACGAGAAGCGGGCTGCGCACCACGCCGCTCGCCGAGGTCGTCGATGTCCACGACGGCGACGTGCTCGACCTGCCCGGGGCTCCCCAGGTGATCGGCATGCCCGGCCACTCCCCCGGCAGCATCGCGATCCACGTTCCCGTGGCCGATGCCGTCTTCGTCGGCGACGCGCTCACCACGCGGCACGTGCTCACGGGGGCCGACGGGCCACAGCCGGCGCCATTCACCGACGACCCCGACACCGCGATCGCCTCGCTTCGGCGCCTCGAGGGCCTCGACGTCACGTGGGTGCTGCCCGGCCACGGCACGCCGTGGAACGGCGGCGTCGACGAAGCAGTGCGCCAGGTCACGCGCGCCGCAGCGGCATCCGGATCCTGAGCCGAATCACATCCTGAAGAGGCCGAAGGCCGGCTCCGGCAGCGGTGTGCGGCTCGCGAGCTCGAGCGCGAGGGCGAGCACCGTGCGGGTGTCGGCAGGGTCGATGATGCCGTCGTCCCAGAGCCGGGCGGTCGAGTGGTAGGGACTGCCCTGCGTCTCGTACTGGTCGCGGATCGGCGCCATGAACTCCTCGGCGGCGGCATCCGTCCACTCCTCGCCGCGCACCGCGAGCTGGTCGCGCTTCACGGTCGACAGCACGGATGCCGCCTGCTCGCCGCCCATCACCGAGATGCGCGCGTTCGGCCACATCCAGAGGAACCGCGGCGAGTAGGCCCGGCCGCACATCGAGTAGTTGCCGGCCCCGAACGAGCCGCCGATCACGACGGTGAGCTTGGGAACCCGTGTCGTCGCGACCGCGGTGACCATCTTCGCGCCGTGCTTTGCGATGCCGCCCGCCTCGGCGTCACGGCCCACCATGAAGCCCGAGATGTTCTGCAGGAAGAGCAACGGGATGCCGCGCTGGTCGCAGAGCTCGATGAAGTGCGCGCCCTTCATGGCCGACTCGCTGAAGAGCACGCCGTTGTTCGCGACGATGCCGATGGGGTGGCCGTCGAGGTGCGCGAAGCCGGTCACGAGCGTGTCGCCGTACTCGGGCTTGAACTCGGTGAACTCGCTCGCGTCGACGAGCCGGGCGATGACCTCGCGCACGTCGTACGGCTGCTGCACGTCGACCGGGACCGCTGCAGTGAGCCCCGACGGGTCGACGGCGGGCGCCCTGGGCTCGCGCACGGTCCATGCCCGGGCCGCGGGCGCCGGCAGCGTCGCGACCATGTCGCGAAGGAGCTCGAGCGCGTGCTCGTCGTCGTCGGCGAGGTGGTCGGTGACGCCCGAGACCCGCGAATGCAGGTCGCCGCCGCCGAGCTCCTCGGGTGTCACGACCTCGCCGATCGCGGCCTTCACGAGCGGCGGCCCGCCGAGGAAGATCGTTCCCTGGTTCCGCACGATCACGCTCTCGTCGCTCATCGCCGGCACGTAGGCGCCGCCGGCCGTGCACGAGCCGAGCACCGCCGCGAGTTGCGGGATGCGGAGGGAGGAGAGCTGCGCCTGGTTGAAGAAGATCCGGCCGAAGTGCTCTCGGTCGGGGAACACCTCGTCTTGCAGCGGCAGGAACGCGCCGCCCGAGTCGACGAGGTAGACGCACGGCAAGCGGTGCTCCTTCGCCACTTCCTGGGCGCGCAAGTGCTTCTTCACGGTCATCGGATAGTAGGTGCCGCCCTTGACGGTCGCGTCGTTGCACACGATCATGACGGCGCGGCCGTGCACGAGGCCGATGCCCGTGATGATGCCGGCACCCGGCGAGTCGCCGCCGTAGAGGCCGTCGGCCGCGAGCGGTGAGAGCTCGAGGAAGGGGCTGCCCTCGTCGAGGAGGCGATCGACGCGGTCGCGCGGGAGGAGCTTTCCGCGAGCGACGTGCCGTTCACGGGAGGATTCGGGGCCGCCGAGCGCGGCGGTCGCGAGCTTGTCACGGTGTTCGCGCACGAGACCGACGTGATCGTCGGCGTTGCGCCGGGCGGACTCGCTCGTGGGGTCGATGCCCGTGGTGAGGATCGTCATCCGCTCCGCCCGTCTCCGTCGACGGCGCGCCCTCTTGTGCCCGGCACGCCATTTCGGTTAGTGTGCACTAACTCGATTCCCGATGTTAGCGAGCACTCACCGCAATGGCAAGCACCCTCGAACCGTACGACACGGTGGCCCACGCCGCGCTGCCCCGCACCGAGCGGAGCCGCCAGAAGGCCGACCGCCGTGCCGCGATCCTCGCCGCCGCGGCGACCCTGTTCGCCGAACGCGGCTATGCGGGCGTCACGATCGAAGACCTCGGAGCCGCCGTCGGCGTGAGGGGGCCGGCCGTGTACCGGCACTTCCCCGGCAAGGCCGCCGTGCTCGCCGCGATCCTCCAGGGCGCGAGCCAGACCCTCCTCGACGGCGCCGAGCGCGTGCTCGGCGAAGCGCCCGACGCCGCCGAGGCGCTCCGCTCGCTCATCCGGTTCCACGTGGACTTCGCCTTGGGCGAGGCCGACGTCATCGTCGTGCAGGACCGCGAGCTCGAGCAGCTCGACCGCGGCGCACGGCACGAGGTGCGACTGCTCCAGCGACGCTACGTCGAGCACTGGGTCGACACCCTCTCCAGACTCCGGCCCGATCGGGCCGAGGCGGAGCTCAGGTTCCGGGCACACGCCGCCTTCGGACTCCTGAACTCCACTCCGCACAGCGCCCGCATCCCCGGGCGCCGACCGGCCGACGGAACCATCCGCGGCATCCTGGAGGAGATGGCATGGGCGAGCCTCATGTCGTGACCCTGCGCGCCACCCGCGCCGGGGATCTCGATGCACTGTTCGCGTTCGGGCAGCACGAGGAGGCGGTGCGCATGGCCGCGTTCACCGCTCCCGACCCGACGGATCGCGCGATGTTCGACGCGCACTGGCGACGCCTCATCGACGATCCCAGCGTCGATGCGCGCACCATTCGCGCCGACGGAGCGATCGTGGGCAGCGCCGCCCGCTGGTTCGAGGACGCCACGCCCGAGATCACCGTCTGGATCGACCCCGCACGCTGGGGCGAGGGCATCGCCACGCGGGCGATCCGGCTCTTCCTCGAGGCGCTCGGCGAGCGGCCGGTGCGGGCTCGCGCCGCGGCCGACAATGCGGGTTCGATCGCCGTGCTCGAGAAGCTCGGGTTCCGCCAGGTCGGCATCGAGGTGGGCTTCGCGAACGCGCGTGGCACCGACATCGAGGAACGGATCTACCGGCTCGACTGAGCCGGGGGCCGACGGACTCGCCGGCGCCGGCTCGTGGCGCTACTCGGCCGTCGCGCCGAGCTGGTCGGCGATCTCCCCGATGCGAAGCGCCAGTTCGACGTCGCGTGGAGTGACTCCGCCGACGTCATGCGAGGTCAGTGCGAACTCGACGCGCCCCCAGCCCAGCCGCACGTCGGGGTGATGGTTCAATTCGTCGGCCACCACGGCGACCGCATCGAGCAGGCGCACCGCGCTGCGGAAGTCCGCCGTCGCGAACGCACCGACGAGGTGATTCTGGGCGTGCCGGAACGCGGTGCCCTCGAGATCGTCGGTCGTGTCCGTCGGCGAGAGGATGCTGCGTCCGTCCATGCACCCATCCTCCCGCCGATCGGCGGCTCACGCCATGGTGAGCGCGAGACCCGGCTCGCGGAGGATCGCTCCGATGTCGGCGAGGAACCGGGAGCCCTGCGCCCCATCGACGAGCCGGTGGTCGAACGAGAGGCTCAGCGTCATGATCTCGCGCAACGCGATCTCACCGCGGTGCTCCCACGGCTGCCGGCGCACGGCGCCCATCGCGAGAATCGCGGCCTCCCCCGGGTTCAGGATCGGCGTGCCCGCATCGATGCCGAAGACCCCGATATTCGTGATCGAGATCGTGCCGCCGCTGAGGTCGGCCGGACCGGTGCGGCCCGCGCGTGCGGTCTCGGCGAGGGCGGTGACGGCGTCGGCGAGCTCGATGAGGGTCATCCGCTCGGCACCCTTGATGTTCGGGACGACGAGTCCCCGCTCGGTCGCCGCGGCGATGCCGAGGTTGACGGCGCCGAACTGCACGATCTCCTGCGCCTGCTCATCCCAGCGCGCGTTGACCTCGGGCGTGCGACGGGCGGCGATGCAGAGCGCCTTCGCTACGACGGCGAGCGGCGTGACCTTGTGGCCGGCGAATGCGCGGTCGTCACGGATGCCTCGGAGCAGCTCCATCGTGCCCGTCACGTCGACCGTGAGGAACTCGGTCACGTGCGGTGCCGTGAAGGCGCTCCGCACCATCGCGGCCGCGGTGTGCTTGCGCACGCCCCGGATGGGAATCCTCGTCTCCGCCGGTCGAGCGGCCGGCCTCGCCTCGGTGGGGGGCGGGATGATCTGGCCGCCGGATGCCGCGAGCTCGACGTCGGCACGCGTGATCAACCCGCGCTCCCCCGTGCCGGTCACCTGCTCGAGCTCGATGCCGAGGTCGCGGGCGAGCTTGCGCACCGGCGGCGTGGATCGCGGACGCTCCGCCCGCCTCGTCTCGGATGCGAGGACCTCGGCCGGCTCCGTGCCGATGGCGGCGTGGCCCGTGTCGGGCACCGGCGGTACGAGATCGTCGGCGAGCGCCGTGCGGCGGGGGCGGCGCTTGGGCCCGCCCTCGTCGCGCGCGCCGTAGCCGACGAGGTTCGGGCCGGGTGCGGCATCCGTCTCGCGTTCAGCCGGCGCGGCGGCGGTGGCCGCAGCTGGGGCTGGTGCCGAAGCGGCCTCGTCGCCCCGTTCGGGTGCGCTGCCGTCGCCCGTGTCGCACGAGAAGAGCGGTGCGCCGACGTTCACCGTCTCGCCCTCCGCCGCGTGCAGCGCGGTGACCGTGCCGGTGAACGGCGACGGCAGCTCTACGACGGCCTTGGCGGTCTCGATGTCGGCGATGATCTGGTTGAGCTCGACGTGGTCGCCGACGGCGACCCGCCAGGCGACGATCTCGGACTCCGTGAGTCCCTCGCCGAGGTCGGGCAGCGCGAAGTCCCTGATCATCGCGCTCACGCCTCGACGCCGCTCAGCGAGTTGGGGCGGCCGAGCGACCGGTCGACGCCGTCGAGGATGCGGTCGAGATCGGGCAGTTGGTGCCGCTCGAGCTTGGCGGGCGGATACGGGATGTCGTGACCGGTGACGCGCACCGGCGCCGCCTCGAGGAACTCGAAGCACCGCTCGGTGATGCTCGCCGCAAGTTCGGCGCCCACCCCGCCCTGCTGGCCGGCCTCGTGGGTGATGACGAGGCGGCCGGTGCGGCGAACGGATGCCTCCACCGTGGCATAGTCGACCGGCGCGAGCGAGCGCAGGTCGATGACCTCGATCGACACGCCGTCTTCCTCGGCCGCGATCGCCGCGTCGCGCGCGGTCTGCACGAGCGCCCCGTAGGTGACGAGGGTGACGTCATCGCCCGGCGTGACGACCGTCGCGACCCCCATGGGGCGGGCGTCGGCGAGGCTCGCCTGCTCGTCGACCTCGCCCTTCACGTGGTAGCGCCGCTTCGGCTCGAAGAACACCACCGGGTCGTCGCTCGCGATCGCCTGGCGGATCATGATGAACGCGTCGGCCGGGTTCGAGCACGCGATCACGCGGAGACCGGCGGTGTGCGCGAAGTACGCCTCGGGCGACTCTGAGTGATGCTCGGCGGCGCCGATGCCCCCGCCGAACGGCACCCGGATCGTGATCGGCAGCCGCACCGTGCCGCGTGAGCGATAGTGCAGCTTCGCCACCTGCGAGACGATCTGGTCGAACGCGGGGTAGATGAACCCGTCGAACTGGATCTCGATGACCGGCCGGAAGCCGCGGTAGGCGAGTCCGACGGCAGTGCCGACGATCCCCGATTCGGAGAGCGGCGAGTCGACGACGCGGGTCGGGCCGAACTCGGCCTTCAGGCCGTCGGTCACGCGGAACACGCCGCCGAGCGTGCCGATGTCCTCGCCGATGAGCACGACCTTCTCATCGTCGGCGAGGGCACGCCGGAGCCCGGCGTTCAGGGACTTGGCCAAGGTGAGGGTCGTCATCGCGCACCGCCTTCCGTGCCGGCGCCGGCACCGCCGGCGGCCGTGGCATCCGTCTCCTCGAAGGTCGCGAGGTAGCGCACGTAGTGTGTGCGCTGCCGCTCGAGATGGCTGTTCGGCTCGACGTAGACATGGTCGAAGACGCTCAGGGGCTCGGGATCGGCGATCGCGATGCACGCGCTGCGCAGTTCCGCAGCTGCGCGGTCGGCCTCGGCCGCGACCTCGCGCTCGAGCCCGGCGGAGTCGACGCCGGAGTCCTCGAGCAGGGCGAGCACGCGCGTGAGGGGGTCGCGCCCGCGCCACTCGTCGAGCTCCGCCTCGGTGCGGTAGCGGGTGGGGTCGTCGGCGGTCGTGTGCGGGCCGAGGCGGTACGTCACGGCCTCGATGAACGTCGGGCCCTCGCCACGCCGGGCGCGATCGAGCGCGATCCTCGTGGCGGCGAGCACGGCGAGCACGTCGTTGCCGTCGACCCTGATGCCGGGCATGCCGAAGCCGTCGGCCCGACGGGCGAGCGGTTGCTTCGACTGGAGCCCCACGGGCTCGGAGATCGCCCACTGGTTGTTCTGGCAGAAGAACACGACGGGCGCGTTGAAGCTCGCTGCGAAGATGAGCGCCTCGCTCACGTCGCCCTCGCTCGTCGCTCCGTCGCCGAAGTAGGCGATGGCCGCGGCATCCGACCCCTCCCACGTGGCGCCCATCGCCCAGCCAGTGGCGTGCAGCGTCTGCGCGCCGATGATGATCTGCGGAACCGCGATGCCGCGCTCGAACGGGTTCCAGCCTGACGCGGCGGTGCCCCGCCATACCGTGAGCAGTTCGGCGGGTCCGACGCCGCGGCACCAGGCGACGCCGTGCTCGCGATAGCTCGTGAAGGCGAAGTCGTCGTCGCGCATCGCGCGCGCCGAGCCGATCTGGGCGGCCTCCTGGCCGGCCAGGGGCGGCCAGAGACCGAGCTCGCCCTGGCGCTGCAGTGCGGTGGCCTCGGTGTCGAGGCGTCGCACGATGGCCATGTCGCGGTAGAGCCGGCCGAGGGCCGCGGTGTCGACGTCACTCACCCACGGGTCGAAGTCGGCGTCGGCTCGGCGCTCGCCGGTGGGAGTGACGAGCTGTACGAAGTCGTCGGGCCGCGTGAGGAGCCCGGTTGCGTCTCGGTCGGATGGGTTCATCGTCGATCCTCGCTGTCGGCGGGCTCGCTTCGTGGGCTGCCCGCACCCGGCGACTCTGCCGGATACTCAGATGGTACGTCCGTCGATCACACAGCTCAAGCATCAGCGCTGCGGTTGAGCATGTTGCCAAGACTCACCCCGGATACCGGTGCTATCGTGTGGCAACATGAGCGATTATGACGCGGTCGACCGGGCGCTCCTCGCGGCACTCTCCGCCGACCCGCGGGCAACCGTCGTCGCCCTCGCCGACAGGCTCGGCCTCTCGCGAAACACGGTGCAGGCGCGGATGTCGCGGCTCGAGGCGTCCGGCGCATTCCTCTCGTTCGAACGCAGCATCGATCCCGCGCCCCTCGGCTTCCCGCTCGAGGCGTTCATCTCGGTGCACGTGCGCCAGAAGCGCCTGAAAGAGGTCGTCGACGACATCGCGCGCATTCCCGAGGTGATCCAGGCGCACGGACTCAGCGGGTCGATCGACCTGCTCGTTCGCGTGGTCTGCCGCGACGCGCACGACCTGTTCCGCATCGACGGCGAGATCCTCGCGATCGACGGCGTCGAACGCACCGAGACCTCGCTCGCGATGGGCGAACTGATCCCGTACCGCCTGGGCCCGCTGCTCGCGCCCTGAGCCCGGCGGGCCGTTGCCGGCCCGACCCGAGAACCGCGTCCCGAAACGACGGATGCCCGCCCTGCCGAAGCAGGACGGGCATCCGTTGCGAACGGTTCGACTACGCGTCGACGCCCTCGGCAGGGTCGAGCGCGTGCTCGGCCTCGGCGCTGCGGCCGTCGGTGTCGGCGTCCTCTGCCACCACCGGGGCGAGCGAGAGCTTTCCGCGGTCGTCGATCTTCGTGATCTCGACGAGGATCTTCTGGCCCACGCCGAGCACGTCTTCGACGTTCTCGACTCGCTTGCCACCGGCGAGCTTGCGCACCTCGGAGATGTGCAGCAGGCCGTCTTTTCCGGGCAGCAGCGAGACGAACGCGCCGAAGGCGGCGATCTTCACGACGGTGCCGAGGAACTGCTCGCCGACCTCGGGGTTGGTCGGGTTGGCGATCGCGTTGACCTGGGCACGGGCGGCCTCGGCCGAGGGGCCGTCGGTCGCACCGATGTAGACGGTGCCGTCCTCCTCGATGGAGATGTCGGCGCCGGTCTCGTCCTGGATCGCGTTGATCGTCTTGCCCTTCGGGCCGATCAGCTCGCCGATCTTGTCGACGGGGATCTGCACCGAGATCACGCGAGGAGCCGTGGCGGCCATCTCGTCGGGGCCGTCGATCGCGGCGTTCAGCACGGCGAGGATCGTCGTGCGGGCGTCCTTCGCCTGCGTGAGCGCGCCGGCCAGCACGGATGCCGGGATGCCGTCGAGCTTCGTGTCGAGCTGGATCGCCGTGACGAACTCCGACGTGCCGGCGACCTTGAAGTCCATGTCGCCGAGTGCGTCTTCAGCACCGAGGATGTCGGTGAGCGCCGCGTAGCGGGTCTCACCGTTCACGGTGTCGGAGATGAGGCCCATCGCGATGCCCGCGACCGGGGCGCGCAGCGGCACACCGGCGTTCAGGAGCGAGAGCGTCGAAGCACAGACCGAACCCATCGACGTCGAGCCGTTGGAGCTGAGCGCCTCTGAGACCTGGCGGATCGCGTAGGGGAACTCCTCGCGCGTGGGCAGCACGGGCATGAGCGCGCGCTCGGCCAGTGCGCCGTGCCCGATCTCACGACGCTTCGGCGAACCGACACGACCCGTCTCACCCGTCGAGTACGGCGGGAAGTTGTAGTTGTGCATGTAGCGCTTCTTCGTGACCGGGCTCAGCGAGTCGATCTGCTGCTCGAGCTTCAGCATGTTGAGCGTCGTCACGCCGAGGATCTGGGTCTCTCCACGCTGGAAGATCGCCGAACCGTGCACGCGCGGCACGACCTGCACCTCAGCGTCGAGCGGACGGATGTCGGCGAGGCCGCGGCCGTCGATGCGCACGCCCTCTTCGAGGACCCGCGAGCGCACGACGTGCTTCGTGACCGACTTGTAGGCGGCGGACACCTCGTCGTTGGCGGACTCGGGCAGCTCGCCGTTCGCGACCTTGGCGGCGACCTCGGCCTTGACGCGCGACTTCAGCGCGTCGTCGGCGTCTTGACGCTCGGCCTTGCCGGCGATCTGGTAGATGCCCTTGAGCTCCTCGAGCGCGATCGCCTCGACGACCTCCTTCGTGCCGGCCTGGTAGGGCGGGAACGTCGGGTAGTCGGCGGTCGGCTTGGCCGCGGTGGCCGCGACCTTCTGCTGCGCCTCGACGAGCTGCTTGATGAAGGGCTTCGACGCCTCGATGCCCTGGGCGATGACGCCCTCGTCGGGCTTGACCGCGCCGGCCTGGATGAGGTTCCACGCGTTGTCGGTGGCCTCGGCCTCGATCATCATGATCGCGACATCCTGCGAGCCATCGGCCTCGGTGACCACGCGACCGGCGACGACCATGCTGAACACGGCGTCTTCGATCTGCGAGTACTTCGGGAACGCGACCCACTGGCCGTCGATCAGCGCGACGCGAACGCCGCCCACCGGGCCGGAGAAGGGCAGGCCCGAGAGCTGCGTCGAGAGGGATGCCGCGTTGATGGCGAGCACGTCGTAGAACTCGTCGGGCTCGATGGCGAGCACGGTGACGACGACCTGCACCTCGTTGCGGAGGCCCTCGACGAACGAGGGGCGAAGGGGGCGGTCGATGAGGCGGCAGGTGAGGATCGCCTCGGTCGAGGGGCGGCCCTCACGACGGAAGAACGAGCCCGGGATGCGACCCGCGGCGTACATGCGCTCTTCGACGTCGATCGTGAGCGGGAAGAAGTCGAAGTGCTCCTTCGGCTGCTTGGAGACCGAGGTCGCCGAGAGCAGCATGGTCTCTTCGTCGATGTAGGCAGCGGCGGAACCCTGCGCCTGCTGGGCGAGACGGCCGGTCTCGAAGCGGATCGTGCGGGTGCCGAACTTGCCATTGTCGATGACGGCTTCGGCGAACGTGATTTCAGGACCTTCCAAGAGGTCTTCTCCTTTGTTTTACGTCGCTCCCCGTGTGGGCGCGACTCATACTCGGGAGCAGGGAACAGGCAGTACGAAAAACATCAGGTCGATGCGCTCACGCTGGCCACCAGTAGAAGTCCACCATCCGCGTCGGTTGGTGATCCACCACAGGGGACCAGCTTCCTGCCGGCCTGCTCCGTCGGTGCTCGATATTCAGTTGTGCGCCTGCATCCGAGCGGATGCGGCACCGCTTCGCGGCACCTCAGACGACGGCAACCCATCGGGTGACCGCTCCAACTCTAGCAGAGCAGGGTATTCCCGCCGTCGCGAGTCGGGACGCGGATGCCGGTGCCGGGACATCCGCCGAACCGCTCGAGCCGGATTTCCATGACAGACTCGAGGGCATGACTTCCGACGAGCAGAGCAACACCGGCCCCTCCGAGGAGACGAAGCGCAAGTTCCGCGAGGCCCTCGACCGCAAGAAGCAGGCGGCCGAGAAGCGGTCCGGCGAATCGCACCTCGACGGTGGCTCGGCGGTGCAGAACACCCACGGCCCCGCCGAGAAGCAGCGCGAGTTCCGCCGCAAGAGCGGCTGAGCGGCCCGATCACCGCCACGCGATTCATCGCGAGACAGGCCCGCGCCGTGAGCCTGTGCCCGGCCTCGCCTGCACCGCCACCGGCGTGAGCGTCTCGAGCTTGGGCGACCTCCCGTCGCCCGCCGTGCGTCCGGCCAGCCGCCGCAGCGCCCATGGCACTGCATGACGGCGCAGCCATTCGAGGTCGCCGAGCTCCTGCGCCGGTGACTCGTCGGCATCGTGCATCGCGAGCTCCAGCGCACCGAGCTCGACCGCGTCGGGCACCTCGAGCACGCGTGCCGCCGCGTACGCGAGCCCGCGGTGCCCAGCCGAATTCAGGTGCACGCGATCCTCGGACCAGTGCTGGCGCTCGACGAGCTCGGGGTGCACGTCGACGTCGAGCAGCATCGCACCGTGCTCGTGCGCGAGCTCTCGGAGCCGGGTGTTGAACGCCGCGAACCGCGCCTCGAAGATCCGGGCGGCAGGCCGCCGCGGCATGAACGCGGTGACAACGAGCACGTCGCAGCCTGTCGCCCGGAGCGCCCGGATCCCGGTGCCGAGTCGATCGGCGAGGCGACGGGCATCGACACGCCGTCCGACGAGATCGTTGCCGCCGACGAGCACCGTCACGAGATCGGCGTCGAGCGCCACCGCGAGCGGAACCTGGCGGTCGACGACATCGGCGACCTTGCGGCTTCGCACCGCGAGGTTCGCATAGCCCACCCGCTCGGCCGGGCTCGAGAGGGCGAGCAGCATCGCGAGCCGGTCGGCCCACCCGCGGAACTCGCCTTGGGGCATCCGCGACGTGTCGCACAGCCCCTCGGTGAGCGAGTCGCCGATCGCGACGTACCGGCGCCAACGCGGCGGCGCGGCGGGCACGGATGCCGCTTCCCTACGCCGCGCCCGCTCGCTCGCCGCGACCGGGGTCGCCGCCGCCGTGTCGCCGACCGATCGTTCGACTGGACGGACGACCGGACGGCCGGCCGAGTGGAGCCGCCTCGCCTCGTCGTAGTGGCCGATGAGCTCGTCGCCGAGCCGATCCCAGCCCCGTCCGGCGACGGCACGCCGGGCTTCGACGCCGAACGCCCGGCGCTTCGCATCGTCACCGGTCAGATCGCGCACCCGCTCGCGGAGCTCTTCGAGGTCGCCCGGCCGGTAGAGCCATCCGTTCACACTGTTGTGCACGAGGTCGAGCGGGCCCCCGCGCCCGGTTGCGACGACCGGGACCCCGCTCGCGAGCGCCTCCTGGATCGTCTGGCAGAACGTCTCGCTCTCCCCCGGGTGCACGAAGACGTCGATGCTTGCCATGGCCTCGGCGAGCGCATCCCCTCCGAGGAAGCCCGTGAACCGCGCAGCGGGCAGCATCCGCTCGAGAGCCGGCCGCGACGGACCGTCGCCGATGATGACGAGGCGGGTTCCGTCGAGGTCGGCGATCGCGCGCAGGTCCTCCACTTGCTTCTCGGCGGCGAGTCGGCCGACGTACCCGATCACGACCTCACCACCGGGTGCGACGTCGCGCCGCCAGGCCTCACTGCGGCGCGACGGTACGAACCGGGCGGTGTCGACTCCACGGCGCCACAGTCGCAAGCGGTCGACGCCGAGACCGCCGAGGCGGTCGAGCGCCGACGACGACGGCGCGAGCGTGAGGGTCGCCCTGCGGTGCAGGCGCCCGAGATGCCGGGTCAGCGCGGGTGCTGCGCCCGGCACGCCGTAGCGTTCGGCGTACGAGGGGATGTCGGTCTGGTAGACCGCGACCGTGGGGATGCCCACTGCCTCGGCCGCGGCGAGCCCGCGCCAGCCGAGCACGAACGGCGAGGCGAGGTGCATGACGTCGGCGCCGAAGTCACGGATGACGGAGGCCAGGCGAGGCACGCTCGCGAGGGTGACGCGCACGTCGGGATAGCTCGGCAGCGGCACCGAGGGCAGGAGCACGGTGCGGGCACCGTAGAGGGGCTCGTCGATCGGGCCGGAGCGGGGTGCGATGACGAGGGCCTCGTGGCCGCGTCGCTCGAGATGGCGCAGCGCCTGCAGCAGCGAGTGCGTCACCCCGTTCATGTGCGGGAGGAACGATTCTGCGAGGAGGACGACCTTCACGGTTCCAGCGTGAGCGCACGCCGGGCCCGCCGCTCGCCGATTCGGGCGGGATCGCCGAGGGTTCACCCAGCCGTCGGCTGCCGTTCGCCGGCCGGTCGACGACGCGTCAGCGGGCGACCGGCGCCGGGTGCCGTGGGGCAAATGCCCTCGCTTTCCTCGACGGTCGGGCGGATGATGGGGGACGTACGCATGCACGTTTCATTCGAGGAGGAATGCCATGTCATCCGTCGCACGTGTCACCACCATCACCGTCCGCTCCGATACGAGCTTCGAAGACGCCGTCGCCGCGGGCGTGGCCCGTGCCTCGCAGACGCTGCGCCATGTCAGCGGAGCATGGATCAAGGAGCAGAAGGTCGAGGCGAGCGAGGGGAAGATCACAGGCTGGTCGGTGACGCTCGAGGTCACCTTCGTGCTCGACGACTGAATCTCGCCGCGAGCGGTTTGCCGGCGGGTCACCGGTCGTTCATCGCGGTCCGCTAGAACGGCGGGGTGGATGCTGCGTGGATCATCGGTCTCGCGGCCTCGCCGTGGCTGCTCCCGGCGCTGTTCGCGCTCGTCGTCGGCGATGCGTTCCTCGTGGTGCTGCCGAGCGAGACCGCCGTCGTCGCGCTCGGTGCGCTGGCCGCCACGACCGGTGATCCGGCCGTCGGTGCCACGATCTCGGTCGCGGCGGCCGGCGCGGTCGTCGGCGACGGGCTCTGCTATCTCGTGGGACGCCGCATCGGCGTCGACCGCTGGCGCTGGCAACGACAGGCTCGAGTGGCGGCGGCCATCGAGCGCGCGACGCTCGGCGTGCGTCGTCGAACCGCGGTGCTGGTGTTCACCGCCAGGTACGTGCCGTTCGCGAGGATTGCAGTGAACATCGCGGCCGGCGCGGGTCGCGTGCCGCTCCGACGGTACCTGCCGCTCTCCCTGGCGGCCGGCATCGCCTGGGCCGGCTACAACGTCACGATCGGGGCCGTCGTCGGAAGCGCGCTCCCCGAGAATCCGCTCCTCGCCGTGGTCGTATCGGTCCCCATCGCGATCGTCCTCGGCCTCCTCGTCGACCGGGTCGTCTCGGGACTCGACGCCCGAAGGCGGCCGAGCCCCGACGACGAGCCGGAGGCACTTCCCGAGAGCGCCGAGAGGTGACCGCCGTCACTCCCCCGCGAGGCCGCCGATGAGGTGGCCGAAGGGGCGCTCGAGCGCGAATGGGTCGCGCACCGTCGACGACCGGTCGCTCGCAGCGACCAGGGTCGCGAGCTCGCCTGCCGCGCGGTCGATGCGGTTCGGCAGCGTCTTCACGCTGTCGGGCGAGTCGCCCCAGTCGCCGGTCGCTGCGAAGACGCCCGTCGGTGCGACGACCGCGTGCAGGTAGGTGAACATCGGACGCAGCGCGTAGTCGAGCGCGAGCGAGTGCCGAGGCGTCCCGGCAGTAGCGCCGATGACCACCGGCAGGTCGACGAGGGTGTCGGAGCCGACGACGTCGAAGAACGACTTGAAGAGACCCGAGTAGCTCGTCGTGAAGATCGGCGTGACCGCGATGAGGCCGTCAGCTCCCGTGACCGCATCGATCACCGCCTCGAGCTTCGGGCTCGGGAAGCCCGTCAGCAGGTGATTCATGATGTCGGTGGCGACATCCCGCAGCTCGAAGGTCTCCACGGTGGTCTGGATGTCCTGTGCCGCGAGCTTCGCGATCGTGGCGTCGGCGAGCTTGTCGGCGAGCATCCGCGTCGACGAGGGCTGGCTGAGACCGGCCGAGACGACGGCGATCGTTCGCGTGGTCATGCTCATGCCCCCTTCACTGCTGCGGCGCCGAACGCGGCGCCCTGCTGGGTCTCGCCGCCGGTCTTCGCGGCGTTGCGCGCCACGAGGAGGGAGGCGTGTGTCGGGGCATCCGGAACCGCAGCGGGCCGATCCTTCGCGAACTCGCGGCGGAGTACCGGAACAACCTCCTCGCCGAGCAGGTCGAGCTGCTCGAGCACGGTCTTCAGCGGGAGTCCGGCGTGGTCCATGAGGAAGAGCTGGCGCTGGTAGTCGCCGACGTAGTCGCGGAAGCCGAGCGTCTTGTCGATGACCTCCTGCGGACTGCCGACGGTGAGCGGGGTCTGCGACGTGAAGTCCTCGAGGCTCGGGCCGTGGCCGTACACCGGGGCGTTGTCGAAGTAGGGGCGGAACTCGCGCACCGCATCCTGCGAGTTCTTGCGCATGAACACCTGGCCGCCGAGGCCCACGATCGCCTGCGCCGCGGTGCCGTGGCCGTAGTGCTCGAAGCGCTGGCGGTAGAGGGCGATCATGCGCTCGGTGTGCGAGGCGGGCCAGAAGATGTGGTTTGCGAAGAATCCGTCGCCGTAGTAGGCGGCCTGCTCCGCGATCTCGGGGCTGCGGATCGATCCGTGCCACACGAATGGCGGCACGTCGTCGAGCGGTCGCGGCGTCGACTGGAAGCCCTGCAGGGGCGTACGGAACTGGCCCTCCCAGTCGACGAAGTCCTCACGCCACAAGCGGTGCAGGAGGTTGTAGTTCTCGAGCGCGAGGTTGATGCCCTGGCGGATGTCCTTGCCGAACCACGGATAGACCGGGCCGGTGTTGCCGCGACCGAGCATGAGGTCGACGCGGCCGTCGGCGACGTGCTGGAGCATCGCGAAGTCCTCGGCGATCTTCACCGGGTCGTTCGTCGTGATGAGCGTGGTCGCGGTCGAGAGCTGCAGCGTCGTCGTCTGTGCGGCGAGGTACGCGAGGGTCGTCGTGGGCGAGGACGACCAGAACGGCGGATTGTGGTGCTCGCCGAGCGCGAAGACGTCGAGCCCGACCTCCTCCGCGTGCTTCGCGATGGTCAGGGTCGCCGTGATGCGCTCATGTTCGGTCGGCGTGCGACCGGTGGTGGGGTCTTGAGTGATGTCGCTGACGGTGAAGATTCCGAACTGCATCTCGCCCTCCTGGGCTCTTCCTCTTGTTTCATGCATTTGCATGTAGTTATCAGAACGGATGAATCGCTCCGACTATTCCCGCGTCCGTCCGACCAGTTCCAGCACCGCCTCGGCGGCCTCGGCGAGAGCGACGCCGTACCCTCGACCGTGCCCGGCCGCGTGCACCGCGAGCGGATGCAGTTGGTGCAGCGCAACGCGCTCACGCCAGCCCGCTCGGAGCGGCGCCGCCCGGTCGTACGCCCCGAGCACGTCGTCGAGGAACGGGCAGCCGAACAGCGCGAGCATCGCGAGATCGGTCTCGCGGTGGCCGCCGTGCGCCGCAGGGTCGATGAGCACCACGCCGTCGGCCGACCACAGCACGTTGCCGTTCCAGAGATCGCCGTGGATCCGAGCGGGCGGCTCTTCGTCGTCGAACGCACCGGACGCGATCGCGTCGGCCGCCCGACGCACGAGCCGGGCCTCTGCGGCGGTCGTGTTCCCGACCTGCTCGGCGATCTCGAGGTAGGGCAATACGCGCTCGCGCGCGTAGAAGGCGCCCCATGTCGGCTCCTCGGCCGCAGGCAACGGGCGACGGCCGATGAAGAGGGGTCCGGCCCATCCGTCGGGCGGTGCACCGAACGCAGCCGCCCCTGCTGCATGCGTCCGGGCGAGGTCGGCGCCGAACGACTGCGCCGCCGCGCGGTTCGGAAGTGCCTCGTCGACGCGCTCGAGCTCGATCCGGCCGGGCGAGAGCGCCACGACGCCGGCCGTCCGTACACCGCCGGCGGCCCCGAGCCACGCCAGGCCGGCCGCCTCGGCCTCGAAGAATCCGTCGGGGGCGTCGTCTCGTTGCTTGACGATGGTCTCCATGCGCCCAGAATACGGAGGGCCGGGGGCGCCGTCTCAGCGCGGCACGACGCAGGATTCGTGCGTGACTGCGCGGTCTCGTGGCTAGACTCGCCGTGATGGGCACCGTTTCGGTCATTGTTCCGAGTTACAACGACGCGGGTTTCCTCGCCGCGTGCCTCGACGCGCTCGCCCGGCAGACGCGCCCCGCCGACGAGGTCATCGTGGTCGACAACGGATCGACGGATGCCACGGCCGACGTCGCCCGAGCCGCCGGCGCCCGGCTCGTCCACGAGCCGTTGCGGGGCATCTGGCCCGCGACGGCCGCGGGCTTCGACGCGGCATCCGGCGACCTCCTCGCCCGACTCGACGCGGACTCGGTGCCCGCACCCGACTGGATCGCCGAGATCGAGCGGCGGATGGCGGCGGCCGACCGCCCGACGGCCGTCACCGACTCGGGCCGGTTCTACGGCGGCACTGCCCTGGTGCGCTGGATCGCCCGCACCATCTACCTCGGCGGCTACTTCACCGTCATGGGCGCGCTGCTCGGCCACCCGCCGTTGTTCGGGTCGAACTACGCGATCCGCGCGGATGCCTGGGCGGAACTGCGCGGCGTCGTGCACCGCGATCGCGCGGACGTGCACGACGACCTCGACCTGTCGTGGTGGCTGCAGCCGGGCATGACCGTCGTTCGGGAGCGCCGGCTCATCGTCGGCGTCTCGGCTCGGCCGTTCGACACCGTCGCGGAGCTCTCCCGGCGCCTGCGCATGGCGTTCCACACGATCGCGGTGGAGTGGCGCGAGTGGCCGCCGCTCGAGCGACGGGCCGACCGTCGCCGCGGGCACCGGCGCGACGCGGGCGATGGCCCCACGATCACTCCCGACGCGGCAGCGGGCCTGGGCTCGGACACGGACGCCGTCGCAGACGAGACCGAGCACCCGCTGAGCGCGTGAGGCGCTACGGCGTGCTGCCGCTCGCCTCGAAGAGCGCGAGCATGTCGCGCGCCAGCTGGTGCGGCGCCGTCTCGCACGGGCTGTGACCGGTGGCATAGACCGCGAGGGTCGCATTGAGCTCGCGCGCCGAACGCTCGTGCAGCTCGCGCGGCCACAGGTCGTGCGCGCCGACGGCGACGAGCTTCGGCACGGTCGCGAGGGCGACGCGCGCCCGGAGGTCGGGAGTGTCCATCATGAGCGCGATGATGTCGTCGACACTGTCGCGCCGCGTGAGGGCGAAGCGCTCGCGTACGAAGGCGAGTCGGCTGGCCGGCACCCGGTTGAGATTGTTGCGGATGCCCCACAGCATGAGCGCCGCTCCCTGGCGGGGCGACGTGTAGGCGCTGATCGGTCCGATGCGCTTGACCCTGCGGAATGCCTGGCCGGGTTCGGGTGGCGCGCTGAGCAGGGTGAGACTCGCGAAGCGGTCGGGTCGTTCGAGCAGCGCGAGCTCGGCAAGGGTGCCCGCGAAGCTGTACCCGAGCACGTGCGCGTGCCCGGTGCCGTCGTCGAGCACGGCGAGCAGGTCGTCGAGGAAGAGCCGCTCGTCGTACCTCGAGCGGGGTGGATCGAGATTCCACGGGCCGGCGTGTGCCGACTCGTACTGCCCCGCGAGGTCGAACGCCTCCACCCTGAAGCCCGCCGCGGCGAAGAGCGGGAACATGAGCACGAAGTCCTCTTTCGACCCCGTGGCGCCGGGCACGAGCACGACTCGCGGCGCGTCGGAAGGACCGAGGGCGACGCGGGCGAGCTGCCCGCTCGGTGCGTCGAACCGTGTGAACTCGGTGCCGGGCGGGAACGCCCGCCAGTCGACATCGTGAATGGCCGCGTCGAGAAGGAACGCCTCGTCGACAGCGCCTGCGGCCGCGGGGACACCGACCGCTTCGGCGGCGGCGCGGCGACGGAACGACCCGATCACCCCTCCGAATGCGACCACGGGTTCACGATATCGGACCCCGATGACGCTCGGGCGGAAGGGGAAGGCGAAGTTCGGCGCCCGGAATACGACCTCTGGAGCGACAATTCCAGTGCGCCTACGCCGTTCACAGGAAATACCGGGCGGACGGACAGATCTCGACCCTAGGCTGGAGCGATGGCTACCGTCGCGCTGACTCTGGACACCTTCGAGAAGACGATCCTCCAGGAGGGGACCGTCTTCGTCGACTTCTGGGCAGGCTGGTGCGGCCCCTGCATGCAGTTCGCGCCGAACTACGAGTCCGCGTCCGAGGCGAATCCCGACCTCGTCTTCGCGAAGGTCGACACCGAAGACCAGCAGCAGCTCGCCGCCGCGATGAACATCACGTCGATTCCCACGATCATGGCCTTCAAAGACGGCATCGGCGTGTTCGCCCAGGCCGGCGCACTCCCCCGGCCGATGCTCGACGAGCTCGTCTCGCAAGTGCGCGCGCTCGACATGGACGAGGTGCGCGCCGACCTCGCACGTCAAGAGGCTGAAGGTGCCGGCGCCGAGCGCGCGGAGGCCTGAGCGCCCGAGGCCCCGGCTCGCCACGAGCGTGAGCGCGGCGAAGCCGGTGTCGCCCGAGCACTGACGGCGATCGGATGCCGCCGACTCGCGGCATCCGTCAGGCCGTCGCCGTACCGCTCTCGAGATACGGCAGCCCACTGAGGTCGAGCTCGACGCCGAAGGGGCGCGACGCCCCCGTCACGAGCGCCGGCACGCGCACGTACTCGCCCCGATCGCGGTACCCGTCGAGCAGCTCGACCCAGCGCTCCTCGGCGCCGCTGCCGAGGAACCCCGCGTGGCGCGGGCGGTTTCCGCCCACGAGCTGCACGCCGACGCGATATCGGCGGGAGAGCCAGCGACTCGCGCGCGGCACGAGCACGGCCTGCTGCTCGGCACCACCGTGGAGGCGAGCGAGCTCGATCGACGGCTGGTGCCGCCCGACGTCGGCGACCGGCACGACGGTGCGCACCTTGCGGTCGACGTGCGGCGCATCGATGAGCGTGAGCCCGTCAAGGCTCGCGAGGTCGCCCCACTGGTCGGGGTTCGCCGGGCGACTGCTGCGCACGAGTGACACGACGAGCACGACCGCCGCGGCTGCCGTCAGCGCGACGAGGAGCCAGAAGGCCCACGGCGCGGCATCCGGCCGAACCACCGTCGTCGCGAGGAGCAGCACGAAGAGCACGAGGAACGGGAACGGCTCCCACGCGAGCAACGGCTTCGAACGCGGAGCAGGCATCGACTTTCCCATCAGCGCGGACCGACCGCCTTGTCGAGGGCGCGGGCGAGGTCGGCGATGAGGTCATCGGCGTCTTCCAGCCCGATCGAGAACCGCAAGTGGCCGTAGCGCTGGAACTCGGGCGGGTAGAACGCCACTCGCGGGCCGCTCGTGCCGACGTGCACGATGAGCGACTCGTCGTGACCGAGCGAGACGGCCGAGGTGATCACCCTGAGCCTCGCCACGAACCGGTTCTGCATCGCCGGGTCGCCGTCGAGCGCGAACGCCATCATGCCGCCGAAGCCGCCGTCGAACTGGCGGGCGGCGAGCTCGTGCTGCGGATGCGACGCAAGCCCCGGGTAGGCGACGAACGCCACCCGCGGGTCGTCGTCGAGGAACGCCGCGACGCGCTCCGCGGAGGCGAACGACTGCCGGAGTCGCAGGGGCAGCGTCACCGAGCCGCGCGCGATGAGCCACGCGTTGAACGGGCTGATCACGCCGCCGACGTCGACCATCGCGTCGTGCTTGATCGGGTCGATGAGCTCGCGTCGGCCGATGACCGCGCCGCCCATCGCGTCGCCGTGCCCGTTGATGTACTTCGTCAGCGAGTGCACGACGAGGTCGGCGCCGTGGTCGAGCGGACGGAACGACGGCGGCGGCGTGAACGTCGAGTCGACGGTGAGCAGCGCACCGGCGCGGTGGGCGAGCTCGGCGACCGCCGCGACATCCGTCACCTTCGTGGTCGGGTTGGCCACCGCCTCGATGTGCACGAGGCGGGTGTTCGGCTGGATCGCGGCCTCGACGGCCGCAAGGTCGCTCGTGTCGACGAAGTCGGCCTGGATGCCGTACTTCGTGGGCAGCAGTTCGGCGAACAGGCGGTGGATCGCCTCGTACGAGACATCGCTCACGACGACGTGATCGCCCGACTTCAAGTGGGTGAAGAACACGGCGTGCAGGGCCGCGACGCCGCTCGCGAGCGCCACCGCCGCTTCACCGTGCTCGAGCGTGGCGAGCTTCTCCTGCAGCGCGAGCTGGTTCGTGCCCGAGTTGCGCGTGTAGAGCGGCGACTCGGTTCCCGACCAGCTCATGGTCGACGGGTCGTCGGGCAGCGCATAGGAGTTCGCCATCACGATCGGCGTGCGGATGGCGCCGCTGCCCCCGTCGATGTCGTTGCCGGCGTGCACCGCCTGGGTGTGGAAGCCGTATCCGCTCCAGTCCTCGCCGTGCGTCGCGGTCGTGCTGCCCTGCGCTGTCGTCATCCCTCAACGCTATGGCAGGCCGTGCGGCTGTGACGACGCCGGGCGACGGCGCAGGTCACACGGTCTGCCCGGCGTGCTCTCCCTCGCCGATCTCCTCGATCGTCTTCGCGATGAACGCCGGCAGGTCCTTGGGTCTGCGGCTCGTCACGAGGCCCTGGTCGACGACCACCTCCTCGTCGCTCCAGTGGGCGCCGGCGTTCACGAGGTCGGTCTTCAGACTCGGGTAGGACGTCACGCTGCGGCCGCGCACGACGCCCGCCTCGGCGAGGAGCCACGGCGCGTGGCAGATCGCGGCGACGGGTTTGTGCTGCTCGAAGAAGGAACGGACGAAGGCGACGGATGCCTCGTCCATGCGCAGGTGGTCGGCGTTCACGACTCCGCCGGGGAGCACGAGCGCGTCGAACGTTCCCGCGTCGGCGTCGGCGACCGGGAGGTCGACGTCGAAGGTGTCGCCCTTCTCGCGGTGGTCGAACCCGAGCACCGTGCCCGCAGTCGGCGAGACGAGGCTCACCAGGGCGCCCGCGGCGCGCAGTGCGTTCCAGGGCTCGGTGAACTCGACCTGCTCCACGCCGTCGGTCATGAGGAATGCGACCTTCTTGCCTGCGAGTTGCGCGGCCATGGTATCTCCTTCGTCTCGTGGGTGTGGACGTTCTGAGTGGACGTTCCACGCTACGAATCGGGCGATCGGGCCGACAGAGGGTTGACACGAGTGCCGGGAGGTTACGAAACGTCGCCCTGCCGAGGGCCGGCGGCGCTGCCGGCACCAACGGTGCCCGGAACCCGCACGAGGTCGAGTTCAGGGGCGGCCGCAGGCTGATCGGGCGTGCGGCGCTCGAGACGCACGAGCACGATGCCCGCGAGGATGAGCAGCCCGCCGATGGCTTGCACCGGCCCGATCGCCTCGCCGATGAGCACCCAGGAGACGATCGCGGCGAAGACGACCTCCGAGAGTCCGAGGAACGACGAGAGCCTGGTACCGAGCATGCGGATGGCCTGGATCCCCGCGGCGTAGGCGAATGCCGTCGAGATCGCGCCGACCATGAGCACCGGCACCCACCACGGGGCGACACCGCCGAAGAACTCGATGTCCGTGAACTCGGCCTCGAACGGTACGAGTCCGGTGAGCGCGGCGGAGCCGAGCACGAGGCATCCGATCACGCATCCGGCAGCGGCGAGGGCGATGGGCGGCACGCCGGTGTCGCTCCGCTCGCCGAGCAGGTAGTAGACGGCGACGCCGATCATCGCGATGCCGGCGATCACGACCCCGAAGGGATCGAGGGTGCCGCCTGCCGGACCGATCACGAGCACGAGACCCGCGATCGCCACGACCGACCCGGCGAGCACGACGAACTGTGGTGCACGACGACTGGTGACCCAGGCGAAGGCCACGAGCGCGACCGGGGCGAGGTACTCGACGAGCAGTGCGGTGCTCACGGGAATGCGTGCGATCGCGGTGTAGAAGGCGAGTTGCACGCCGGCGACGGCGATCACGGAGTAGACGAGCACCGTCCACTTCGCGCGCCAGAGCGGCCGCAGGTCGAATCTCAGGGCGAAGAGGCCCGGCACGGCGAGCAGCACGGCCGCGACGGTGATGCGGAAGAACACGGCCGCGCCCGGCGACCATCCCGATTCGAGCAGGGGCTTGACGATCGCGCCGCCCGCACCGAAGGCGAGGCCGGACGCGAGCCCGAGGAGGATTCCGATCCCGCGTGACCCGTGCATACGCTGCCCATCCGTCCATTCCGCCGAGCCGGGCCGAGCTCCCCTGTCATGCCCGAAACCGGTTATGCTCATGACAGTAGTGGAACCGTGCGTCAGGAGTCAAATGATTTTCACCCATGACACCGAAGTGGCCCTCGGCTTCGTCGCCGCCCTCACCGAGACCTCGCCCGAGGCATCCGATTCGGGCGATGACGAGCTGTCGACCCCGGGGCAACTCGTCGCCCTGCTCGACGCGTGGGACTACTCCGGCCGCCGTGACGGCGACGAGCGCGAGCTCGCCGAGGTGCGCGACGCCCGCGCCCGACTTCGGGCGATCTGGCTGCAGGACCGCGACGATGCGGCCGTCTCCGTCAACGAACTGCTCGCCGAGGCGCGCGCCCTCCCCCGCCTCGTTCGTCATGACGGTGCGGACTGGCACATCCATGCGACCGAGGCCGAAGCCCCACTCGCCCGGAGAATCCTCGTCGAGGCGGCCATGGCGCTCGTCGACGCCATCCGTGCCGACCAGATGGAGCGGCTTCGCGTGTGCGACGCGGATGACTGCGAGGGCCTGTACGTGGACCTCTCGAAGAACACCTCGCGCCGGTTCTGCAGCACGCGATGCGGCAATCGGATGGCCGTTCGCGCGTACCGGGCGCGGGCGAGCTGACTGGGGCGGATACGTGGCGCTTCGGCGGCGCGCCTCCGCGTTTCGACCGCGCCCTGCCGCGCTTCGACCGCGCGCCGAAGAACGAAAACGGGCCGCCGCCCGAAGGCGACGACCCGTTCCGAAGAAGTTCGCGGTATCAGCGAAAGCCGCGCAGAATGCGCTTAGCGGCGCAGACCGAGACGCTCGATGAGCTTGCGGTAGCGGTTGATGTCCACATCGGCGAGGTAGCCGAGCAGACGACGACGCTGACCGACGAGGAGGAGCAGGCCACGACGCGAGTGGTGGTCGTGCTTGTGCTCCTTCAGGTGCTCGGTGAGGTCTTTGATTCGCTTCGTGAGGAGCGCGATCTGAACCTCGGGGGATCCAGTGTCACCGGGGTGCGTCGCGTACTCTTCGATGATCGCCTTCTTGACATCAGCTTCAAGTGCCATAGATGGGATCCCCTTTCTCTCGTTGCGCGCTGCCCGTGGCCTGATGCCTGGGCTCTCTTTGTGCGCGGCCGTTCTGACGGCAACCTGAAGAGTCTACCAGAGCGGATGCCTGGGGGCCGACGCCTTCTCGGGGACGCCCGGCCAGCCGGGCCCGACCCGGCCCGAGCGACAGCTCGCCGGGTGACAACGCTCGCGCACCGGGGCAGACTGGCCACCATGGGCTTCACGATGAAGCGCGTGTACGAGCCGGCCGACCCATCCGATGGCTACCGGGTGCTCGTCGATCGGCTGTGGCCGCGCGGTGTGCGCAAGGAGCGCGCCGAACTCGATGAGTGGGCCAAGGATGTCGCCCCCTCCCCAGCGCTCCGCACGGAGTGGCACCACAACCGTGAACGCTTCGACGAGTTCGCCGAGCGGTATCGCGACGAGCTCGACGCCAACCCCGCCGCCGACGCGCTGCTCGCCACGGGCCGCGAGCAGCCACGCGTGACCCTGCTGTTCGGCGCCCGCGACGAGCAGGTCAACCACGCGGCCGTGCTGCTCGCGTGGCTTGCAGCGCATGGGGCATCCGTCGAGCCATTGTGACTCGATCGCGCGCGGCGTAGCGTGCGCTGTGACCAGAGGAAGTGAGGTTCGATCATGATCACGACCACGCGGGCGCGCACCGCCGCGCTCACCCTCGCAGCCGTCGTTGCACTCACGTTCGCCGGCGCCGGAGCCGCACAGGCCGAGCCGCCCTCCATGCCGGCGATCCCGCTGAACAACGAGCAGGAGACCACCGGCGCCACCGGTGGCGCGAGTGGATTCTTCTCCTACGAGATCGATGGCGACCAGTTCTGCTACACGCTCGAGGTCGACGGACTCACTGCGCCGGCGACTGCGGCACACATCCATTTCGCGCCCCGCAACGTGGCGGGCGACGTCGTCATACCGCTTGCGGTGCCGAGTGGCACGACCTTCGAGGTGGATGCCTGCACCACGGCAGGCGAGACACTGCTCGCCGAGATCACCGAGAACCCGCGCAACTACTACGTCAATGTGCACACGTCGACGTTCCCAGGCGGTGAAGTGCGCGGGCAGCTGAAGTAGCACCGCACACCACGCCCCCCGTTATCGGGCTTCTGCTGCCGCTCCCGTCGGGCATATGCTCCAATCGGATCGGCGGACCATGGCAGGAAACGACGACGAGGTCGATGCGCGTTCAGAGCTCGAATCGCGGGTGTACTCGCGTTCCGGCTCTGTTGAGCCGCGCGTCGCCCGCTACGACCACGCCTCAGGACGAGTGCTCGAGCTCACCGAGAGCGAATGGCAGTTGCTCGAGATCGAACGCGAACGCGGCGACAAGCGGGTCGACACGACAGGGTCGCTCCCGACCGCGCTCGACGGCAAGCCTGACGTCGAGCCATCCGTGCTGCCCGCAGAGAATGCGTCGTCTTCGCGGCGGCGGAGGCTGACGCCGCTGGCGGCCGGAGCGATCGGAATCGTCGTCGGCGCCGCGCTGTTCGCCGCCTGGCTCGGGCTCGGCGAGGCGGTGAATACACCACCGCGGTTCGATATCACCATCGTCCCGTCGCCGACGGCCGACCCCGACTCGTCACTGCCTGCCGGCGCAGCGCTCGACTTCTTCCGCGACCCGCGACGGGGCAACGGCGTACTCCCCGGGGAAGGGATGTTCCCTGGCTGGCTGAACACGACCTTCGATATGTCGAGTGTCGCGCGTATCGTCGGTCCCGACGGGCCGGCAGCAGGTGTGACGGTCTACGCAGCGGTTCTGGTCAGTTCAACGGTCTCGAACAATCCAGCGGTCCCGAGAAGCGGCATCTCGTGCCTCATCGTCAAACTGGAGGCGAACGGCATGGTATGGAACTGCACCTCCTTGGAACGCGTGCTCGAGCGGGGCATGACGATGAACGCAGCCATTCCCAGAGATGTCGGAACGCACACCGATCAAGATGGCGACGGCGTCATGGGGAGAGCATCGGAGACCGATGTACTCACCGTGGAGTGGCGACCGGACGGAACGTTCGTCGTGAGGCGGCACGACCCTTGACGCGGATGACCCGCCAAGCCCTCACGGCGCGAGCAGGAAGATCGGCGGCACTCCGGTATGCGCGTACACGATCACGAGGAAGACCACGAGATCGAACAACAGGTGCACCGTGATCACGAACGCGAGCGACTTCGTGAGCATGAACGTGTAGCCCTGCAGGAGCGCGAACGGGATCGTCAGGAGCGGTCCCCAGCTCTGGTAGCCGAGCTCCCAGAGAAATGACACGAACACGATCGACTGCAGCAGGTTCGCCTGCCACACCGGGAAGTGCCGGCGCAGCAGGGCGAACACCGTGCAGACGAAGAACAGCTCGTCCCAGATGCCCACGGCGTTCACGCCCACGAACAGCCGCGCGATCTCATCGGGCAGCGTCACCGTCGGCCAGTTGGTGTAGACGCCCGAGGTGATGAAGTAGAACGGCAGGATCAGCCACCCGAGTGCGGCGATCAACACCAGGTATGCCCATTGCACCGGCGACCACCGGTGGCCGGTACGCCAGGGGAATCGGATGACGCGGTCGCCGAACACGAATCGCGAGATCACGAAGGGCACGGCGACTGCGAGGGAGAGCACCACGCCCATCAGGAGCATGTTGCCGTAGCTGATGTCGGCCGCGACCGAGATCGTCGAGACGATCGTCTCGCCCAGTGCCACGAGTGCGAGGTCGGGCAGGAGCCGGCTCGTGCGCCCAGAGCGGTCGGCGAGCCACGCGCCGGCGAGGCCGACCGCGAGCATCGCATACCCCACGAGCGGCACCTCGACGCCGAAGAGGAACACGGCGGCAGCGCACACGATCGCGGCCGGCACGAGGCCGATCGGATGGGTGCGCACGTCGGGCGGGGCGGCGACAGTGGCAACTTGCACGAGCCCAGCTTCGCAACCGGGATGCCGCGCGGCAAGTCGACGCAGGGCGCCGGGCGGATGTCGGCGCGCCGGGCGAACTCACACCCCGCCTGTCAGCGGCGCATGCCACCATCGAATCATGACGCGGATGCCCCGGCCCTACCCCTACTCGACACCGCTCCACGCGATCGTGCCGCCCTATCTGCTCGCGCGCATCGCGGCGATCGCCGATCCCCGCTTCGACGTCGCAGCCGACGCCGCGCGCCGGTCGCTGCTGCGAGACGCACCCATGCGCGAGTGGCGGCGCGAGGGCGAACCCCCATCGTTCATCCCTCACGAGCATCCCCCGCGCGACGAGCGTCCCGCTGCCCGGCCGGGCACGGCACCCGCTCCCGATCGCCGCATCTCCGACGCGGAGAACGCCGAGCGGCTGCCGGGGCGCCTCGTACGCCGCGAGAGCCAGCCGGCCACGGGCGATACGGCCGCCGACGCGGCGTACGACGGCCTCGGCGACACCTTCGAGCTCTTCGCACGCGTCTTCGCCCGCGACTCCATCGACGGCGCGGGCATTCCACTCGAGGCCACCGTGCACTACGGCGACCGCTACGACAACGCCTTCTGGGACGGCGAGCGCATGGTCTTCGGCGATGGCGACGGCGAGGTCTTCCGGGGATTCACCAGCTCGCTCAGCGTCATCGGTCACGAACTCGCGCACGGCGTCACCGAGCGCACGGCGAAGCTGCGCTACGAGGGTCAGTCCGGAGCACTCAACGAACACATCTCCGACGTGTTCGGCGCACTCGTCGAGCAGTACGCCATGGGTCAAGATGCCGCGTCGGCGACGTGGCTCATCGGAGAGGGCGTGTTCACCGATCTCGTCGAGGGGCGCGCCATCCGTTCGATGAATGAGCCCGGAACGGCGTACGACGACGACGTGCTCGGTCGCGACCCGCAGCCCGACCATTTCGACCGGTACATCGAGACCGACGACGACAACGGCGGCGTGCACCTGAACTCCGGCATTCCCAATCGCGCGTTCGCCCTCGCGGCGATCGAACTTGGCGGGTTCGCCTGGGAGCATGTCGGGCGCGTCTGGTACGACGTGCTCACGTCGGGCATCCTCCGCCCCGACGACGGATTCCACACGTTCGCCGCCGAGACGGTGCGCGCGGCGAATGAGCGCTTCGGCGCCGATTCCCCCGAGTCGCGAGCCGTGACCAGCGGCTGGAGCGGGGTCGGCATCGACGTGCTCGCGTCGCCGGATCCGGCCCAAGAGGGTGCCGCGAGCGGCCCCGGGAGTACGATGCCGACATGGACGTCATCGTCTCGCGGAGCGGAGGCATCGCCGGGCTTCGACTGACGTGGGAAGTCCACGTCGAGGAGCAGCCCGACCCCGACGACTGGTACGTCCTGATCCGCGAGATCCCGTGGAGCACGCCGCCGCCGGTTCCGCCCGAACCCGACCGCTTCATCTATCGCATCCGCTGCGAGCCGCATGAGGCGACGCTCGCCGAGCGTCAGCTCACCGGGCCCTGGCGTGCGCTGGTCGAACGAGTGCAGGAGCGAACAGAACCCGAGCGGAGTCCGCACAAAACCCGGCCGCGGCGTACCGCGCACTGAGCCGCCTCACGGTCGCGGCGGCGGCGCCATGACCGGCCGGGCATGACGAAGGCCGGCAGGCTGCATGCCCACCGGCCTTCGAGATCAGGCGATCGTGCTCAGCTGACGCCGAGCAGGTCGATCACGAAGATCAGGGTCTTTCCAGAGAGCTGGTGGCCGCCGCCGACCGGGCCGTAGGCCTGGTGCGGGGGCACCGTGAGCTTGCGTCGACCGCCGACCTTCATGCCGGGGATTCCCTCCTGCCAACCGGCGATGAGCGCCTGAAGAGGGAAGTTGATGGACTGCCCGCGGCTCCACGACGAGTCGAACTCATCGCCCGACTCGTACTCGACGCCGAGGTAGTGCACGTCGACGGTCGAGCCGGGTGTCGCCTCGGCGCCATCGCCCACCACGATGTCCTCGACCACGAGTTCAGTGGGAGCGGGGCCCTCGGGGAAGTCGATTTCGGGCTTGCTGTTCGTATCGGTCATGCGTCCAGCCAAACAGATCAAGGGGTGCGGGGCAAACGCGGACGACCGTCCACCCCCCTCTTGCGCTCACCGCGAACACGTTGCACGCTGGTATTCGAGAACTCGTCGTCCTGTAGCGCTGTCGGCAGTGCCACACCACAGGGCGGCGAGTTTCTTCGTGTTCGGAGGGGCTAGCGCAAGCGGTCGGCGAACCAGCCGAAGACGTCGCTGAAGTAGCGCGATGGTCCCATCCCCTCGCAATGTCCGCCGCTGCCGTCGGCCTCGCGGTACACCGTGAACTGCTTCTCGTCGACTGTGAGCCGGTCGAAGAACTCCTCGGTTCCGGCTTGCGCGGGGTCGCCCTCGCCGTAGGAGACGAACGTCGGGCACTCGAGCGCCTCGACGTCGACCGTCCACTCCCGCATCAGCTGCGCGTACGCGAGGGGCGAGTCGACGCCGTGGGCCCGTGCGCGAGACAGCCAGAACTCCTGTCCGTGCACGCCAGGGTAGGCCTCCCAGATGGCGTCGTCGAAGGCCGGATCGCCTGCGTCGAGGAGCGCGAGGAGGTCGGCGGGCATCCGCGACCGGAAGACGGCGCCCATGTCGTATTGCGCGGGATCTGCCGACATCGCGGTGATCCGTGGTTCCATCGAGGCCGCCCGCGGCGCGAGGTAGCCGCCGAAGCTGCGCCCGACGATGCCGATGCGTTCGCCGTCGAGGTCGGCCCGAGTGCGCACGAAATCGATCACGGCGCCCGCGACAGCCTCGAAATCGGGACGGAACGGGATGCCGCGATCGAAGAGCATCTCCGCCTGGCCCGGGCCCGAGAACATGATCACGGAGAAGCCGCGGGCCGCCGCCTCGGCCGCGCCGAGCGAGTACAGCTCCTCGACCGGCGAGTCGTAGCCGCACGGAAGGAGCAGCGTCGGGCCCGGCGCCGCGTCGCGCGGGCGGACGAGGTATCCCTCGAGCTCGACGTCTTCGTACGGGATCGAGACGCGCTCCGTCGGGAAGGGCAGGTGCGGAGCCGCCGCCCGGAACGCCGCCTGGCTGTGGTGGAAGGCCTCGAGCAGGGCCACCCCGTGCGGCTCCCGCCGCGTGAAGAAATATGCCGAACGGTAGTACTCGCTCGCGCGGAGGTGGGCGGATACCGCGTTCACGTCGTGTCCCGCCGCGGCCTCCGCTTCACCGAGCAGCCGCGCCGACTCCCCCGCCGCGAACCACTCGCCGTACCAGCTGTCGTAGTCGCGCGGAACGATGCGCGCGGCGACCGCGAAGATCTCGCCCAGGTCGCAGCATCCGTACGACGCCTTCGCGGCAGTGCGCTGCAACTGCCGGTCGAACTCGGGGTCGTCGAAATAGAGCTGCATCAGGTCCTTCCGCGCCGCCGGGCGCGGCCTCTGCGCACATCATAGGGTCGCGCCACGGCGCCTGGATGCCCCGGAAACGGGGGTGATCCGCACCATCGCGACTCAGCGCTGCAGCGCCGCCCGATCGATTGCGACGGCATCGAGCAGCAGTCGCTCGTCGGTGACGTGCCGCACGTCGCCGCGGCCGGAGACGAGCACATGCCGGTTGAACGCGAGATGCGTGGCATCGGCGATGAGCCGCCGCATGAGCGCGGTTCGCGGCGGCGTCTGCGACCGCGCCCACGCCCGCGCCCGCCGGCGACCGGCCGGAGTCGCGAGCATCTCGACCTCGGCGGCGCTGAACCACCCGACGGCGGCGTACTCGCCGAGACGAGCGCGCGTCACGCGCACCTCCTGGCGGCGGAGGAAGAACGTGAGGAGCACCGCGCCGACGAAGATCGGCACCTGCACGGTGAAGTAGAGCCCGACCGCGTCGTCGGCGAACGCGAGCGACCCGTTCCAGAGGGCGTGCAACAGCACGGCGGCGGCGAGGCCGAGCAGGAACCAGCCCACGACGCCCGCTCCACCGCCACGCCGGGCGCCGATGCCGATGACGAGCCCCGTGCAGGCCGTGAACAGCACGTGCGCGAACGGGGAGAAGAGTCCGCGCACCACGAACACCGCGCCGAGCTCGCCCGCGCCGCCCTCGGCGAGCGCGGCACCGAAGTAGAGGATGTTCTCGGTGAAGGCGAAGCCCGCCGCGACGGTGGCCGCGTACACGAGGCCGTCGACCGGTCCGTCGAAGTGCGAGCGCGAGAACGCGTAGAGGAGCAGCACGCCGATGCCCTTCGCGGTCTCCTCGACGATCGGCGCCTGCACCACCGCCGCCATCGCCTCGTTCGGGCTGCCGCCGGGCTCGGCGAACGCGAGGAGGAGCTGCAGGCCGAGATCGATGATGAGCGCGGCGGCGACCGATACCGCAGCACCCCAGAGGAACGCGAACCAGAGCGCCCACCGCGGCTCGGGCTCCCAGCGGTCGACCCATCGCACCGCGAGCAGCACGATCGCGAGGGGGACGACAGCGAGGAGTGACCCGATGGCGAGGGCCGACACGCCGAGGGCGACCGCGAGGTAGGCGAGCACGAGCAGGCCGACGACGACGCCGAGCAGGATGCCGACGATCGCGAACGCGGCACCGCCGCTGCGGGCCCGCTGCGGCGGCGGCGGCGCAGCCCACAGCGACGGCGACGGGGTCGGATTCTGCGCTGGCACGGGTGCGTGGCTCACCCGGGCAGCCTATCGAGCGGGCGGCGCGGATGCCTCGAACATCACGCCCGGGTTCAGGATGCCGCTCGGGTCGAACAACGCCTTGATGCCCCGCTGCAGTTCGAACGAGTCGCCGCCGAGCTCGTCGGCGAGCCAGCGTCGCTTGAGGATGCCGACGCCGTGCTCGCCCGTGAGCGTGCCGCCGAGGGCCACAGCGGCTCGGAACAGCTCGTCGGCCGCGGCCCACACGTGCTCGGGCACCTCGTCTCCCGTGAACACGAAGTTCGGGTGGAGGTTGCCGTCGCCCGCGTGCGCGATCGTGGGGATCTCGAGGCCGTGGCGCGCGCCGATCTCCTCGATCGCACGGAACATCTCGGGCAGGCGGGAGCGCGGCACCGCGACGTCTTCGATGAGCACCTGCCCGGTCGCCGCGAAGGCCGGATGCACCGCCCTGCGGATGTCGAGGAGCCGCTCGCCGGTTGCGGCATCCGTCGACACCGCGACGCGGCCGCCCGCCTCGGCGAAGATCGCGGCGATGGCCGCCGCCTCGATCGCCGCCGCCGCGCTGTCGCTCTGGGCGAGCAGGAACGTCTCGCCGGGCGTGATCGACTCGAGGGGCGTGCCGGCGAGCGCCGCCGGGCCGAGGAACGTCGCGACACGGGCGAGGCCCGCCGCGTCGATGAGCTCGAGCACGGCCGGGCGGATGCGAGCGGCCGTGACGCCGGCCGAGGCGCGCGCTGCGGCCCCGACATCGGGGAACGCCGCGGCGACCGTGACGACGGCGCCGGCGATGAGCGGTCGAAGCCGCAGGGTGGCCTCGACGATGACGCCGAGCGTGCCTTCGGAGCCCGTGAACAGGGCGGTGAGATCGTAGCCGGTGACGCCCTTGACGGTGCGGTGGCCCGTGCGGAGCAATCGCCCGTCGGCGAGCACCACGGCGAGGCCGAGCACTGCCTCACGGGTGACGCCGTACTTCGCGCAGAGCAGCCCGCCGGCGTTCGTGGCGATGTTGCCGCCGATCGAGGAGATCGCGCGGCTCGCAGGGTCCGGCGCGAACCAGAGGCCGAGCGGGGCGAGCGAGTCGTTGAGGTCGCCGTTGAGCACACCCGGCTCGACGACCGCGAGCTCGTCGGCCTGGGAGACCTCGAGGATGCGGTTCATGCGCGTCAGGTCGAGCACGATCGCACCCTGGCTCGCGATCGCGCCGCCGGCGAGCCCCGTGCCGGCTCCCCGCGGTACGACGGGCGTTCCGGTCGAGTGCGCGATGCGCATCACGGCCTGCACCTCGGAAACGGATGCCGCGTGCACGACGGCGATCGGCGGCGTGGCGCTGCGCCAACCCGAGCGATCCTCGCGCGTCGCCTCGAGCGCTGCAGGGTCGGTGGAGACGGATGCCCCGAGGGCGTCGCGCAGCAGGGAGATGACGGCATGCGGCATCCCTCCACCCTAGCCGCGGCGCCGATGTCCGATTTCCGCCGGTCGATGTCGTCGGGACGTGCGAGGCTAGGGTCATGACCACGACGATCAGCGCACCGGAGCGGCCCTCTCCTGAAGCGGCGCCGGGTGCCGCACGACCCGGCCGCAGGCGCGTCGACCCGCTCGCCGACCCCGTGTTCGCCGAGCGCTATCGAGCGATGCAGGCGCGTGACGCGCGCTTCGACGGGCAATTCATCACGGGCGTGCACTCGACCGGCATCTACTGCCGGCCGAGCTGCCCCGCAGTTCTGCCGAAGGCCACGAACGTCAGCTTCTACCTCACGGCGGCCGCCGCCCACGAGGCGGGCCTGCGGGCCTGCAAGCGCTGCCTGCCCGACGCGGTCCCCGGCTCCCCCCAGTGGGACCTGCGCGACGACCTCGCCGCCCGCGCGATGCGCCTCATCGCCGACGGCGTCGTCGAGCGCGAGGGCGTGCCGGGCCTGGCCGCCAGGCTCGGCTACACGAGTCGGCACCTCACGCGGGTGCTCACGGCAGAACTCGGCGCCGGCCCGCTGGCCCTCGCCCGCGCTCACCGCGCACAGACCGCGCGCGCCCTGCTCACCTCCACGACCCTCCCCGCGGCGGATGTCGCGTTCGCCTCGGGGTTCGGCAGCATCCGCCAGTTCAACGACACGATCAGGGCCGTCTATGAGCGCAGCCCGCTCGAGCTGCGACTCGCGGCGCGGGTGCGCCAGCGTGAACGGCCCCCCGAGCGGCGGCAGCTCGACACCGAGGCAGGTGTCGTGCACCTGCGCCTGCCGGCCCGGCCGCCGTTCGATGCCGAGGGCGTCTTCGAGTGGCTCGCCGCTCGCGCCGTCGACGGCGTCGAGGTGGCGGGCTCCGATCGGTTCGAGCGCACGCTGCGCCTGCCCGGCGGGCCGGCGCTCGTGCGCTTCGCCGCGACCGGGGGCGACGGCTCCCCCGCGATCGACGTCGAGGCCAAGCTCTCGAGCCTGGCCGACCTGCCGCCGCTCGTCGCGCGGGTGCGCCGCTTGTTCGACCTCGATGCCGATGCAGTCGCGATCGACGCCGCGCTCGCGGCCGATCCGGCGTTCGCCGCGTCGGTCGCCGCGACTCCCGGCATGCGAGTGCCCGGATGCCTCGACCCGCACGAGCTGGTCTTCCGCGCTCTCATCGGGCAGCAGGTGTCGGTGAAGTCCGCCCGCACCACCCTCTCGCGGGTGGCCGCCGAGCTCGGCGAACGCGTCGCCTCGACCGGGGCAGGCGTGCTCTTCCCGACGGCGGCGGCGATCGCCGAGGGCGGCGGGGAGGTGCTCCGCGGGCCGGCCGCGCGCGTGCGCACGATTCTCGACGTCGCCCGCCGGCTCGATTCGGGCGAGCTCGTCGTGGCGCCCGAGCGTGAGCGCGACGAGTTGCAGGCCGACCTGCTGGCGGTGCCGGGCATCGGCCCATGGACGGCCGGTTACCTCGCAATGCGGGTGACTCGCGCGCCAGACGTGCTGCTCACCGGCGACCTCGCGCTGCGCAACGGCGCCGCCAGGCTCGGGCTCGCATCGACACCCTCCGCTCTCGATGCGATCGGCACTCGCTGGGCGCCGTGGCGCAGCTACGCAAGCATGCATCTCTGGCGCGCCGCCGGCGCAGAGATCTGATGTCTGGGCCGATGCGAGGTACGATGCCCGCATGGCGGTCACCGACGAAGCGATCCTGCGCATCAAAGAGATGATCCTCGCCGGAGAGCTCTCGCCCGGCGACCGGCTCCCTCCCGAGAAGGAGCTGAGCGAGCGCCTCGGCCTGTCCCGCTCGTCGCTCCGCGAAGCCGTCAAGGCGCTCGAGGTCATCCGGGTGCTCGACGTGCGGCGCGGCGACGGCACCTATGTCACGAGCCTCGAGCCGCGACTCCTGCTCGAGGCCATGTCATTCGTCGTCGACCTGCACGACGACCAATCGGTGCTCGAGATCTTCGCCGTGCGTCGCATCCTCGAGCCCGCGGCGTCCGCCCTGGCGGCTCGCAACGCCGACGCCGACGACCTCGCCCGGCTTCGCGAGGTGATCGACGGTGTCGACCACGCGACCGACGTCGAAGGTCTCGTCGCCCACGACCTCGAGTTCCACCGCGGGATCGCGGACGCCACCGGCAACAGTTACCTCGCGGGCCTCATCGACTCGCTGTCGAGCCACACCGTGCGAGCGCGCATCTGGCGCGGCATCACGCAGGAAGACGCAGTCGGCCGCACCCTCCAGGAGCACCACGCGATCCTCGAGGCGATCGAAGCGGGCGACGGCGAACTCGCCTCGGCGCTCACGGTCGCCCACGTCAGCGGCGTGGAGCAGTGGCTCCGGTCGGCGCTCTGAGCGTCCTGCGGCGCGCGCCCGCGTACGGAGCGCACGCGCACTGAGCACCCGCGCACTGAGCACCCGCGGCCTGCGCGTGACAGGGGGGTGCCGGCCGCAGCCGTCACCCCCCTCCGCGACATCCGATTCCTACTTGTAGAGCACAGCCTGGATCTCGGGGTCGTCGATGTTGGTCGCGTCGTACCAGAAGAAGCCCGTGTCGATGGTCTTCGGCAATTCCTTGCCGTCGAGCGCCTCAACGGCCGCCTTCACGGTCTCGTAGCCGATGCCGACCGGGTTCTGCGTGATCGCGCCGGCCATCAGGCCGTCGGTGATCGCATCGATCTGCGCCTGGCCCGAGTCGAACCCGATGACCGTGAGCTTGCCCTCGAGGCCGAGCTCGGTGACGGCGTTCACGACGCCGATCGCCGATCCCTCGTTGGAGCCGTAGATGCCCTTGAGGTCGGGGTTCGCCTGGAGGATCGCCTTCGCGAGGTCGGTGGACTTCAGCTGGTCGCCGCCACCGTACTGGATGTCGACGATCTCGATGCCGGGTGCGTTCTCCTCGATGTACTCGACGAAACCGTCGCGACGGTCGATACCGGTCACCGAGGTCTGGTCGTGCACGACGAGCGCGATCTTGCCCGTGTCACCGACGAGCTCCACCATGTGCTTGGCGGCCTCGGCTGCGGCAGCCTTGTTGTCGGTCGCGGCGGTCGTCACGGGGATGTCGCTGTCCACACCCGAGTCGAACGCGATGACGGGAATGCCGGCATCTTGTGCCTGCTGCAGGTAGGGGCCGGCCGCCTGGCTGTCGAGTGCGGCGAAGCCGATCGCGTCGGGACCCTTGTCGAGCGCCGTCTGCAGCTGCTGCAGCTGCTGGTCGACGTCGGCCTCGGTGTCGGGGCCCTCGAACGTGATCTCGACGTCGAATTCCTCGGCAGCCTGCTCGGCGCCTTGCTTCACGGCCTGCCAGAACTGGTGCTGGAAGCCCTTCGAGACGAGGGCGATGTAGGGCTTGTCGCCGCCGCCGTCGCCGCCGCCGGCACCGTCGCCGCCGCCACCGGCGCAGCCGCTGAGAACGAGCGCAGCGGTGACGAGCCCCGCCGCGACGCCGAATGAACGCTTTCGCATGATCGAACTCCTTTGTTGTGTGTTGGTGCAAGGGTTCCGGCCCGCGAAGGCCGGAAGTCTAGGCGTTCTTCCGCCGGAGGATGTCGAGGTACACGGCGATGAGGATGACGGCGCCGACCGCGACCGACTGCCATTCCTGCGGGATCGACATGATGCGCAGGCCGTTCGTGAGCACCGCCATGATGAGCGCGCCGATGACCGTGCCCACGATCGAGCCCTTGCCGCCCTGCAGGGACGTGCCGCCGATGACGACCGCGGCGATCGCCTCGAGCTCGTAGCCCATGCCGAGCGCGGGCTGGGCCGATGAGAGTCGGGAGGCGAGCAGCACGCCCGCGAGGCCGGTGAACAGGCCCGCGAAGGTATAGATCGCGATCTTCCACTTCGTCACGTTCACACCCGAGAGCTCGGTGGCCTCCTCGTTCGATCCGATCGAGAACGTGTAGCGGCCGAGGAGCGTCTTCTTCAGCACGACGCCGGCGATGATCGCGACGATGATGAAGATGAGCACGCCGTTCGGGAACCGGATGCCGGGGATGAGCGAGCCCGTCGCGAGCCGCACGAAGTCGGGCGTCTCCTTGAAGTAGATCGGCGCCGTGCCCGAGATCACGAGCGAGAGCCCTGCGGCGACGAGCATCATCGCGAGCGTCGCGATGAACGGCGGGATCTTCAGCACCGCGACGTTGACGCCGTTGATCAAACCGAGCAGGCCGCCGAACAGGATCGCGAGGATGACGCCGAGCCACAGCGGCAGGCCCAGGTAGGTGAGGAACACGCCCGTCATCACCGCGGAGAGCGTCATACCCGTGCCGATCGACAGGTCGATGCCGCCGGTGATGATGACGAACGTCGTACCGAGGGCCAGCAGGCCGGTCACGGTCGCGGCGAGCAGGATGCCCGTCACGTTCGCCCACGTGAGGAACCTGTCGTTGGCGACCGAGAAGAACACGACGATCGCGATGAGGCTCGCGAAGGCGAGGAGCTGCTGGATCTGGCCGCGGAGCCGTGAGCGCACGGCGCTCGTCGCAGCAGCCTTGGTTGCTGGTTGTTGTGGGGCAGTCGTGGTCAATTCAACTCACCGTTCCTTCAGCGCTGAAGCGCGTTGCGTAGTCCATGACGATCTCCTGGGTCGCCTCGGCGTTGTCGAGCACCGCGTTGAGCCGCCCCTCGCACATGACGGCGATGCGGTGGCTCATGCGCAGCACTTCCGGCAGCTCGGAGGAGATCATGATGATGGATTTGCCCTGCCTCGCGAGCTCCTCGAGGAGCGCGTAGATCTCATCTTTCGCGCCCACGTCGATGCCGCGAGTGGGCTCATCGAAGATGAGGATGTCGCAATCCTTTGCGAGCCATTTGGCGATGACGACCTTCTGCTGGTTGCCGCCCGAGAGGTTCTTCACGAGCTGGTTCGCCGAGGGCGTCTTGATGCGGAGCCGGCCGATGAAGTCGCGTGCGGTGCGGATGATCGCGCCGTCTCGCATGAACCCGACCTTCGAGGTGAATGCCGGAAGGGTGCTCAGCACGATGTTCGTGGCGACATCCTGTTCGAGCACGACGCCAAGTCGCTTGCGGTCCTCCGAGAGGTAGCCGATGCCGAGCCGGGCCGCTTCGGCCGGATTGCCGATCTGCACCTCGCGACCGTCGACCGTGATGCGTCCGGACTCGATCGGGTCTGCCCCAACGATCGCGCGTGCGAGTTCGGTGCGGCCCGCGCCCATGAGCCCCGCGAATCCGAGGATCTCACCGCGGTGGAGCTCGAATCCGACGTTCTTCAGCAGCTTCTTCGTCGAGAGCCCCGCGACGCTCAGCACGACGTCGGGCGACCGCTGCACCTGCCCCGGGCGCTGCTCGCCCGTGATCGTGCGGCCGACCATGAGGGAGATGACCTCGCCGACGGTCGACGTCGCCGTCTCGAGGGTGTCGATGTAGCGGCCGTCGCGGAGCACGGTGATGCGATCGGAGATGCGGGCGAGCTCGTCCATGCGGTGCGAGATGTAGATCACGCCCGTATCGGGAGTGCGGAACCGCTGGATGAGCTCGAAGAGCACCTCGACCTCGGCGTCGTTCAGGGCCGCCGTCGGCTCATCCATGATGAGCACCTTCGCGTTGAACGAGAGGGCCTTGGCGATCTCGACCATCTGCTGGCGTGCCACGGTGAGGTGCTCGACGCGCTCGGCCGGATCGATCGTGAGCCCGAGCCGGTCGAACAGCTCCTGCGCGCTGCGGTTGAGTGCCCGGTCGTCGAGGAAGACGCCGCCCGAGCGGGGCTCGCGCCCGATGAAGATGTTCTGCGCGACCGTGAGGTCGGGCATGAGGTTGAACTCCTGGTGGATGATCGCGATGCCGAGCTCCTGCGCATGGCGGGGCCCTTCGATCGAGAACTCCTCGCCGTTCAGGCGGAACGTGCCGGCGTCCGGCGTGTAGATGCCCGCGAGCAGCTTCATGAGGGTCGACTTGCCCGCGCCGTTCTCACCGACGACCGCGAGCACCTCGCCGTGACGCAGCTCGAGTCGCACGTCGTCGAGTGCCTGCACTCCGGGGAAGCCCTTGCTGACGCCCGAGAGGTGGAGGAGCGCGGTCTTCGTCGTGGTTGCAGGGGTCATCGCGCGGCTCCTCGAGATTCGTAGGCGTTCACGACGCCCTTGCGGAGGATGAGATTGCCGTATGGCCGCAACTCACCCGTGCGCACGACCAGCTGTGCGCCGATGGCCCGGTCGTAGAACGCGAAGCGATCGAGCTCGTCGACGCGGTCGGGCGCGGCCTCCGCAGCGGTCACGAGCTCGTGCTGCACCGGCAGCACCTCGCCGCCCTCGGCCTGCATCAGCAGCACCGACGCACCCTCGTACCCGTCGAGCGGCACGACCGTGCGGATGGCCGCGACGACATCGGCGGCCGCAAGTGCCGGCGCTTCGACGACGACCTCGCCGACACGGTGCGCCGGGAAGTTCGCGTCGGCGACGACGAGTTCATCGCCGTGGCCGAGCCGATCGAGCGCGGCGAGCAAGTCACCGTGGAGGATCGGATGGATTCCACTCAACACGTGTGTGCCTCTCTTCATCGAGATTCGGATAGCGACCAGTCAAAAGCATGAAATCGATTTCGTCAAGCGGTCGAGCAATCAATTGCGAGTGTACTACTCATCGGATGTTTCGGGGATAGTCAGTGGCGATTGAGTCTGATTCGTGAGATTGCGCCCACAGAGGTCGGACTATTGGCGAGCGATACACCCACTCCGCCGTGCCGCCGAGCACGGCGGCGCGCTCCAATTCGCCCAGTTCGGAAATGCATTCGCTCATCACGTCCCACGTCGCCTGGTACCCGCCGTCGGGCACGGACATCGGCCAGTCACCGCCGTACATCAGACGGTCGGGGCCGAAGACGTCGAGCGCGATCTCCCACAGCGGGCGCACGGTCTCGCGGCCGAAGGGCGCACCGGGAAGGTGCAATCCCGAGAACTTCGCGATCGTGTTGGGAACGGCGGCGGCCTGCTCCAATGCCCGTCGCCACGCGTCGAAGTCGGGCCTGCCCACCGGCGGCTTGGCGAGATGGTCGATCACGACGGTCAGCTCGGGGACGGCACGGGCGACTCCCGCCGCGGCGCCGAGATGCCGCGGCCACGCGTCGGGAACGTCGAACGCGAGCCCTCTCGACGCCACCTCGCGCAGCGATGCCCGAACCTCGGGAAGGTCGAGGAAGTCGTCCCGGGGGTCATCGTGCACGAGGTGACGGATGCCGCGGAGGGCCGTCTCCCCCATGAGAGCGTCGAGCGCCGCGCGCGCCGCCTGGGGGTGGTCGAGCGGAATCCATCCGACGACTCCCGCGACCCAGTCGTGCTCGTGAGCCATCCCGAGCAGGAACCACGTGTCGGCGAGGGAGTCCTCGGCTTGCACGAGGATGGCCGCGTCGATGCCGGCGGCGTCGAGCTCGAGGCGCGCCTCACCGGCGCTGAAGTCACGATCGAGCGGGCCGCCGCGGGGAATCCACTCGTAGCGGCCGACGGCACGCTCCCAGAGGTGCACGTGCGCGTCGATCGTGCGCGACGCCCCGCTCACGGGATCAGCCCCGCAGACCTCAAGCCATCCCAGAAGCCGGCCGGGAGCGGCGCGTGCACTCGTGCGATGTTCTCGCGGATGTCGGCAGCTCGCGACGAACCGGCGACGACCGAACGCACCGCGGGGTGCTGCAACGGATACTGCATCGCGGCCTCGGGCAGCGAGACGCCGGCCGCGCGACACGCCTCGGCGAGGCGGCGGGCATGGCCCAGCACCTCGTCGGGAACGGGGCCGTAGTTGTAGCGAGCACGCTCGTCGGGGGCGTCGGTGGCGAGGAGCCCCGAGTTGAACACCGCGGCGACGACCACGCCGACATCGCGCTGCTCGCAGAGCGGGAGGAGCTCATCGAGCGCAGGCTGCTCGAGGAGCGTGTAGCGGCCGGCGATCATCACGAGGTCGAGGTCGCCCTCGCGCACGGCCCGCGCCGCGGCCTCCGCGTCGTTGGTGCCGATGCCGATGGCGCCGACGACGCCCTCGTCGCGGAGCTTCGCGAGAGCCGGCAGCCCCTCGGCGACGCCGCGATCGAGGTCGTAGACGTCGGGGTCGTGGAGGTAGGCGATGTCGATGCGGTCGAGGCCGAGTCGTTCGAGCGACTCCTCGATGCTGCGGCGAATGCCCGATTCGCTCGGGTCGAAGCGGCGCACCGTCGTGTTCGGCACGGCGAAGTCGAACGCGAGGTCGTCGCCGCCCGTGAAGTCGGGATTCGGGTCGAGCACGCGGCCGACCTTCGTGGAGATCACGTACTCCTCACGCGGGCGCGACCGGAGGAAGGCGCCGAGGCGGCGCTCGGAGAGGCCGAGGCCGTAATGGGGCGCGGTGTCGAAGTACCGGATGCCGCCATGCCACGCCGCGTCGAGCGCGGCATCCGACTGCTCGTCGCTCACCTCGCGGTAGAGGTTGCCGATCGACGCGGCACCGTAGCCGAGCGGGCCGAGGCGCTCAGCGGTCGTGACGCCGGCGTTCATACGGGCACCCGGGGGTGGTGGCCGCGCCAGGTGTAGTCGTCGACGGATGCCGCGAGCATCTCGGTGCCGGCACCCGGCGCGGTGGGCGTGAGGTAACGGCCTCGCTCGATCACGACGGGCGTGACGAAGTGCTCGTGGAGGTGGTCGACGAACTCGATCATGCGGCCCTCCATCGTGCCCGAGAGCGCGACGTAGTCGAACATCGACAGGTGCTGCACGGCTTCGCAGAGGCCGACGCCGCCCGCGTGCGGGCACACCGGCACGCCGAACTTCGCGGCGAGCAGCAGGTTGGCGATGTTCTCGTTGACGCCGCCGACACGGGTGGCGTCGATCTGCATGACGTCCATGCCGCCCGCTTGCAGCAGCTGCTTGAAGACGATGCGGTTCTGCACGTGCTCACCGGTCGCGACCCGGATCGGGGCGATGCCACGGGCGATCGCGGCGTGCCCGAGCACGTCGTCGGGGCTCGTCGGCTCCTCGACCCAGGCGAGGTCGAACTCGGCGAGGGCGTTGATCCACTCGATCGCGGGCGCCACGTCCCAGCGCTGGTTGGCGTCGATCGCGATCGGGAAGTTCGGGCCGACCGCGGCGCGGGCGATGCCGAGCCGGCGCACGTCGTCGGCGAGGTCAGCGCCGACCTTGAGCTTGATCTGCGGGAATCCGTCGGCGACGGCCTCGCGGCAGAGCCGATCGAGCTTCTCGTCGGAGTACCCGAGCCAGCCGGGCGTGGTGGTGTACGCCGGATACCCCGTCTCGAGGAGTTCGGCGGTGCGCTCGGCGCGGCCGGGCTCTGCGGCGCGGAACAGCTCGAGTGCTTCGTCGGGCGTGATCGCGTCGCTGAGGTAGCGGAAGTCGACGAGGCTCACGAGCTCTTCGGGCGTGAGGCTCGCGAGCAACTGCCAGAGCGGCAGCCCGGCGCGCTTCGCCTTCAGGTCCCAGAGGGCGTTGATGACCGCGCCGATCGCCATGTGCATGACGCCCTTCTCGGGGCCGAGCCAGCGCAACTGCGAGTCGTGGGTGAGCAGGCGCCAGGTCTCACCCATGTCGGCGAGGGCGGCTTCGACGTCGAGTCCGCGCACGTGCTCGCGCAACGCTTCGATGGCGGCGACCTGCACGTCGTTGCCGCGGCCGATCGTGAACACGAATGCGTGACCGGAGTGGCCGTCTGCGGCATCCGTGCGAATCGTGACATACGCAGCCGAGTAGTCGGGGTCGGGGTTCATCGCGTCGGAGCCGTCGAGCTCGAGGGAGGTCGGGAAGCGGATGTCTCGGGTGTCAACGCTGACGATTGTGCTCATGGCGTCCTTTCGTGGCGAACCCGAGCATAAACATCCGATGTCTAAATGTCAACTGGCCGGGAATGTGGCAGAATATACTGACAATGACCCCGCTGCGCGTCGAGACTTCCGATGTTCGTGGCGGCAGCCCCAATGGAGAGGACCAGTATGAGATTCGCCCGGCTCGGACCTGTCGGCACCGAGATCCCCATCGTGTTCGATGGTGATCGCGCGCTCGACCTGCGCCCGATCACGCTCGACCTCGACGGCGCCTTCTTCTCCGGCGGCGGTATCGAGCGCACGCGCTCGGCACTCTCCGCGGGCTCGCTCTCCGAACTCGCGGATGCCGCCTCCCTGCGCATCGGCGCCCCGATCTCGCGTCCCTCGGCCGTGTACTGCATCGGCATGAACTACGCGGCGCATGCCGCGGAGTCGGGGTCGGCCCCGCCCGAGCAGCTCGTGATGTTCATGAAGTCGCCGAACACCGTCGTCGGTCCGTTCGACGACGTGCCGATCCCCCGCGGAAGCGAGAAGACCGACTGGGAGGTCGAGCTCGGCGTCGTCATCGGCCGGCGGGCGAGCTACCTCGCCTCCCCCGCCGAGGCTGCAGCGCACATCGCCGGGTACGTCGCCGCGAACGATCTCTCCGAGCGCGACTGGCAGCTCACCCAGTCGGGCGGGCAATGGAGCAAGGGGAAGAGCGCCCCCGGATTCTGCCCCACGGGGCCCTGGCTCGTCACGGGCGATGAGGTCGATGCGTCCGACGTGCGCCTCCAGAGCTTCGTCAATGGCGAGCCGCGCCAGGACTCGCGCGCGAGCGACCTCATCTTCGACATCGACACGATCGTCTGGCAGCTCAGCCAGTTCCTGGCACTCGAAGCCGGCGACCTCGTGCTCACCGGAACGCCCGAGGGCGTCGCGCTCTCGGGGCGATTCCCCTATCTCGCCGTCGACGACGTCGTCGAGATCGAGATCGAGGGTCTCGGCCGTCAGCGCCAGCGCTACGTCGCAGCCTGAGCCGGCCGGCATCCTCATCCATCTGAAGGGACCCAGCATGGGAACGGAATTCAACGGCCTCGTCGCCGTCGTCACCGGCGGGGCGTCGGGCATCGGCGCGGCGATCGCGCGGCGCCTGCGCGACGGCGGCGCTCGCGTCGCCGTCTTCGACCTGCGCCCCGGCGACGCCGAGCACGCCGACCTCGCCGTCGCGGTCGACGTCGCCGACGACGCGAGCGTTCGCGCGGGCATCGAGCAGGTCGCTGCCTCGCTCGGCCGCATCGACATCGTCGTGAACAACGCGGGCATCGGCGCACAGGGCACCATCGAGGCGAACGCCGACGACGAGTGGCATCGGGTGCTCGACATCAACGTGCTCGGCATGGTGCGCGTCGCACGCGCCGCGTTGCCACACCTGCGCCGTTCACCCGCTGCGGCGATCGTGAACACCTCGTCGATCGCGGCAACGGCGGGCCTGCCCGAACGCGCGCTCTACAGCGCGAGCAAGGGCGCCGTGGCGGCGCTCACCCGTGCCATGGCCGCCGACCACTTGCGGGAGGGAATCCGGGTGAACGCCGTGAACCCGGGCACCGCCGACACTCCGTGGGTCGGGCGACTGCTGGCCTCGGCCGACGATCCGGCCGCCGAGCGGGCGGCGCTCGAGGCGCGACAGCCGCACGGCCGGCTCGTCTCCGCCGACGAGGTCGCCGACGCGGTCGCGTACCTCGCCGGGCCGGGCGCGGGCTCGACGACCGGCATCGCGCTCGCCGTCGACGGCGGCATGCAGGAGCTGCGGCTCCGGCCCGCGGCGCGCTGAACCGGCGCGGAACGCCCGCGATTGTCGACGTCACGGCGCATCGGGGCCCGTTCGTTGTGCGTCTCGCACAACCGAGCGCCGAGGGCGGCCGATAGCCTAGACGAGTGAGATTCGCGCACCTCAGAGTCGAAGGCCAGACGACCCCTCGGCTCGCGGTGGTGGTGAACGACGAAGCACTCTTCCTCGATGAGGTCATGAGCACGCCGCCGCGCGACCTCCAAGACCTCATCGAACGCGGCCAAGAGGGTCTTGCGGAGGTGCAGGAGGTCGTCGACACCGCCCTCGCCATCGACGCCGACCTCCCGCTGGTCGCCGATCTGCGTCACTCGTCCGCCGTGCTCCGGCCCGCGCAGGTCATCGCGATCGGAGCGAACTACGCCGCGCATGCCTCAGAGTTGAAGCTCCGGTCCGAAACCGCCATGACGATCTTCTCGCTCTGGCCGAACTCGCTCAGCGGCCACGGCGCCACCACCTCCTGGCCCGAAGACCTCACGACGCAGGTCGACTACGAGGCGGAGCTCGGCGTCATCATGGGCAGGCCGGCCCGCAACGTCCACGTGCGGGAGGCCCTCGACTACGTGTGGGGCTACACGGTCGTGAACGACATCACGGCTCGTGACCTGCAGTTCAGCGAGGCGCAGTGGTCGCGGTGCAAGTCCTTCGACGGGTTCACGCCGACGGGTCCCGTCGTCGTGACCGCCGACGAGATCGCCGACCCGCAAGACCTCTGGCTCACGACGAACGTCGACGGCCGGATCCTGCAAGACGCCTCGACGAGCGAGATGGTGCGCAGCGTCGCCGACATCATCGCGAACCTCTCGCGCTCGGCGACGATTCCCCCCGGCACGCTGATCTCCACGGGCAGCCCCGGCGGCGCCGGCTATTCGCGCAACCCGCAGGTCTTCCTGCACGACGGCGCGACGGTCACCGTCTCCATCGGCGGCATCGGCTCGCTGACCACCCACTGCCGCGTGGTGTAAGCGGGCGGGTGGCCAGGTGGTGCAGGCACCCGCTGGCCGGCTACTCCGACGGCTCGCCCTGCACGTCCACCACGGGGATCGCCTGCGTGATCGTATGCATGCCCGCGAGCCGCGACGGCGCGAGCTGCCGTTCGACGTCGAGGCGGGTCATCAGCCCTGATTCGACGACGAGATCGGCGACCGGCCGGCTCGATCGCAGCGCCTCCTTGGCGATCGACGACGCCGCCGAGTAGCCGATGAACGGGATGAGTGCGGTGATGACCCCCACGCTCGAGGCCACCATCGCGTCGAGGCGCTCGACATTCGCCGTGATGCCGTCGACGCAGTTGACGCGAAGCGTCCAGCAGGCCTGGCGCATCCAGGTGATCGACTGCAGCAGGGAGTGCGCGATGACGGGCTCGAACGCGTTGAGCTGCAGCTGGCCGCTCTCGGCCGCCATGGTGACCGTGACATCCGCCCCCGCCACGGCGTAGGCGACCTGACTGACCGCCTCGGGGATGACCGGGTTCACCTTTCCGGGCATGATGCTCGACCCCGCCTGCCTCGGAGGAAGGTTGATCTCGCCGAAGCCCGCCTGCGGGCCCGACGAGAGCAATCGCAGGTCGTTGCAGATCTTCGAGAGCTTGATGGCGCTGCGCTTCAGCGCGCTCGAGAACGTCATGAACACGCCCGTGTCACTGGTCGCCTCGATGAGATCGGGCGCGGGCTCGAGATGGAGCCCGGTGATCGCGCGGAGGTGGCGGACGACCGCTTCGGCGTACCCTGGGTCGGCGGTGATGCCGGTGCCGATGGCGGTCGCGCCGAGGTTCACCTCCAGCAGCAGTTTGATCGTCTCGCGGAGACGCTCGATGTCCTCGCCGAGCGTCGTCGCGAACCCATGGAATTCCTGGCCGAGCGTCATCGGCACCGCATCCTGCAGCTGCGTGCGGCCGACCTTCAAGATCTCGTGGAACTCGCGGCCCTTGCGCCCGAATGCGATCCGCAGCTGGTCGAGTTGGGTGAGCATCGTCGTGAGCGAGAAGGTCATGGCCAGCTTGACCGCCGTGGGGTACGTGTCGTTCGTGGACTGGCTGCGATTGACGTCGTCGATGGGGTGCAGGATGTCGTAGCGCCCCTTCGGGTATCCCGCGATCTCGAGGGCGAGGTTCACGATGACCTCGTTCGCGTTCATGTTGGTCGACGTGCCGGCGCCGCCTTGGATCACCCCGACCACGAACTGGTCGTGGTGCTCGCCGTCGATGATCCGCTGGCACGCCTCGTCGATCCAGGCGGCCTTCTGCGCGGTGAGCACACCGACCTCACGGTTCGCGCGGGCGGCGGCCTGCTTCACCGACGCGAGCGCGACGACGAGCTCGGGATAGACGGAGATCGGCCGCTTCGTGATCGGGAAGTTCTCGAGCGCGCGCATCGTGTGCACGCCCCAGTACGCGTCGGCCGGCACCTCGACGGTGCCGAGCGAATCGGTCTCGGTTCGGGTCGGCACGGCCGGATCGGGAACGTGCATGCTCGCCTCGAGGTTCTCCGGGGTGGACGGGTGTGGGGTCGGTGTCGACACAGGGCTCCATTGCCTCTCGTGCGCTTCATTGCGCTCGGTCACTTCTGCTATCGAGCCTATCGCCCGTGGGTGCGCGGCTTTCGATCTCCGACCGCAGCCTTCCTGCGCTGCGCTCTCGCTCGGCGCACGATTCGTGCCACGGATGACGCGGGCGCTGGGAACGCGCAATCGGTTTCGTGCTCTCGTCGGCGTCGAGCGGATCAGCCAGCTCACCGGCCCCGACTCGTCCTGCTGCACTGTTGGAATCGATTTCAGGCAAGTAGTGTTCACTACAGGGATCACGTCCGAGGCTGTCAACAGACCGGCGTCCCGTCCGATTGGAGGGGTTGTGGCCACCATCTACGAGGTCGCGAAGCTCGCCGGGGTATCGCCCGCGACAGTCTCGCGCGTCTTCAACAGCAACAACGTGTCGGAGGAGAAGGCCGGCCTCGTGCGCGCTGCCGCGGCCCAGCTCGCCTACACGCCGAACCGCACGGCGCGCACCCTCCGGCGCCGGCACAGCGAGATCATCGCGCTCATCATCCCCGACATCGAGAACCCGTTCTTCACCTCGCTCGCCCGGGGCGTCGAGGATGCCGCCCGCTCAGCCGGGTTCTCCGTCGTGCTCTGCAACTCCGACGAGGACGTCGCGAAGGAAGCGCAGTACATCGACATCGCCGTGCTCGAGAACATGGCCGGCATCATCATCGCGGCGGCGAGCGACGACAGCGACCTGCATCCGTTGCTCTCCCGGTCCCGACCCGTCGTCGCCGTCGACCGCGGCCCGCACGGACTCGACATCGATGCGGTCATGGTCGACAACCGTGCCGGCGGTATGGCTGCCACGAGCGCCCTCGTCACCCACGGCTTCAAGAGGATCGGCTGCATCACCGGCCCGAGCGACGTCGAGACGGCGCAGCACCGGGCCGACGGATGGCGCGACGCCCTGCGCTCGGCCGGCCTGACACCAGACGAAGCACTCCTCGAGCACGCGAACTACCGCGTCGACGGCGGGCGCGCGGCGATGCAGCGGCTCCTGGCGCTGCCCGAACCGCCCGACGCCGTCTTCGTTGCGAACAACCTCATGAGCGTGGGCGCCCTCCAAGTGTTGTACGACGCCGGGAGCTCGCCCGAGACGTTCGGCTTCGCCGCGTTCGGCGACCTTCCGTTCGCCGCCCTCGCCCCCGCGGGCATGACCGTGGTGCACGTGCCCGCGCGCGCCATGGGCAGGACCGCGGCGACGATGCTGCTCGACCGCATCAACGGCGACGACCGGCCGCCGCGCACGGTCGTGCTGCGCAACGAGGTGTCGACCAACCCCGAGAACGCCCTCGCGCACGTGCGGTGACGCCGCGCACGTGAAACGCGATCAGGCAACCCGCTTGCGCGTGAAATCGATTTCTGCAACGCTGGCCTCTATCCGGATCGAGGAGGATCGCGAATGGCCGTACGGGCAGTGCTGGGAGTCGACATCGGCACGTCGAGCAGCAAGGGCGTGCTCGTCGACTTCGACGGCGCCGTCGTGCGCAGCGCGGTCAGGGAGCACTCGATCGACCGTCCATCGGCTCGGGGCGATCCCGCGGGCTCCATGACGAGCACCGATGACCACGACCGAGAACGAGGAGAGAGAGAACCATGATGCAGTACACCCTTCCGGCCAGGCGCCAGCCGCGCACCGCGGCGCCGGGCACCGTCTACACCGTGGCATCCGGCGACCTCCGGCTGAGTGCGAACACGAAGTGCTGGCCGACGCAGGAGCACCTCGAAGCCGACTTCGCCGCGGCGGTCGAACGACTCGGCTGGTCGGTCGAGCGTGGTCACGGCGTCGACGAGGTCACCGGCCACGGCTTCATCGACAGCCAGCGTGCCGGCATCGAGGTCTTCAAGACGCTTCCGCCCGATGCGCCGCTCGTCGTCGTCGAAGCGGTCTGGCAGTACAGCCACCACGTGCTCGCGGGCCTTCGCACGCACCGCGGCCCGATCCTCGTCGTCGCGAACTGGGCGGGCGACTTCCCCGGCCTCGTTGGGCTCTTGAACCTCACCGCGAGCCTCACCAAGGCAGGAGTCGAGCACTCCGCACTCTGGAGCGCGGACTTCACCGACGACTGGGCGGTCGCCAAGCTCGGCGAATGGCTCGAGACCGGGCGCATCGAGCATGACGTGAGCCACGTGCGCGATCTGCCCGCGCTCGATGACACCGCACCCGAGGTCGCGCTCGGCCGTGCGCTCGCCGACGAGCTCCGCGTCGAGAAGGCCATCATCGGCGTCTTCGACGAGGGCTGCATGGGCATGTACAACGCGATCATCGACGACGAGCTGCTGAATCCGCTCGGCATCTACAAGGAGCGCCTCTCGCAGAGCGCGCTCCTCGCCGAGATGGCGCGCGTGAGCGACGCCGAGGCCGACGAGGCGCTGGCCTGGCTCGAGAACGCGGGCCTCACGTTCCATTTCGGAACGGATGACGCGACCGAGCTCACTCGCGCCCAGGTGCGGAGCCAGCTGAAGATGTACATCGCCGCCGTGCGCATCTCCGACGACTTCGGCCTCGACGCCGTCGGAATCCAGTACCAGCAGGGACTGAAGGACATGGTGCCGGCATCCGACCTCGCCGAGGGCCTGCTCAACAACGTCGAGCGGCCGCCCGTGCGCTCGCGCGGCGGCGAGCGGGAGCTGTACCCCGGCGTCGCCCTCCCCCACTTCAACGAGGTCGACGAGGGTGTCGCGGTCGACGCGCTCGTCACGAACCGCATCTGGAACGCCATGGGCTTCGACCCCGCCACGACCCTGCACGACGTGCGGTGGGGTGAGGAGTACAACGGCGAGTTCGTGTGGGTGTTCGAGATCTCGGGCTCGGTTCCCGCGAGCCACAACGGCGGCTACGACAAGTCGTACAGCATGCGCCAGCCGCCGATGTTCTTCCCGCTCGGCGGCGGCACCCTCTCGGGCGTCTCGAAGCCGGGCGAGATCGTATGGTCGCGCGTCTTCGTGATGGACGGCCGCCTGCACGTCGACCTCGGCCGCGGCTCGGTGCGGGAGCTGCCCGAGGCCGAGACGCAGCGCCGCCTCGACGCCACCGACCCGCAGTGGCCGATCATGCACGCGGTGCTTCACGGCGTGAGCCGCGACCAGCTGATGGCCAGGCACAAGGCGAATCACGTGCAAGTTGCGTATGCGCCGGATGCCGCGGCCGCCGATCGCGCGTTGCTCGCGAAGGCCGCGCTCTTCGCCGAGCTCGGGCTTGAGGTGCACCTCTGCGGCGACGTCGCGATCTGACGCACGACAGACGGCGGGGCGCCCCCACGCCCCGCCGCCCGCTCGAGTCGGCTCAGCCGAGTCGGCTCAGCCGAGTCGGCTCAGACCCGGTCGGGCTCGTCGACCACGTCGGGCTCGTCGACGCCGTCGGACGCGAGGATCTCGCTCTCGACGGCCCCGCCGTAGCCCTCGGCCTGGGGATCGCCGTGGAGGCCGCCCGACACCGCGTACTCCTCCTCGGGCGAGAGGATGAGGCGATGCCGTCCCCAGACCGCGAAGATCGCAAGCATCACGACGTACACGACGAGGATCGCGATGATGGCGGGGAGGAAGGCCGGATTGATGAGGGTGCCCACGAAGATGAGCGCGGCGATCACTCCCGCGACCACGGCACCCGGCACGCCCCACGGACTGAGGAACGGGCGCTTCGCGTTCGGGAACTTTCGCCGCAGGATGACGAAGGCGATCATCTGCATGAGGTACGCGAGCACCGCACCCCATACCGCGATATTCAGCACGATCGCGCCGGCAACTCCCGTCGACCCGCCGGCGGCGTCGACGACGACGAGTGCCACGAAGCCGATGATGCCGCCCGCGACGAGTGCGACCCACGGCGTCTGCCGCGTGCCGGTGAGCGAGAGGAATTTCGGGTAGTAGCCGGCACGCGAGAGCGAGTACATGTTCCGTCCGTAGGCGAACATGATGCCCTGCAGCGACGCGAGCAGCCCGATGAGGGCGAAGAGCGCCAAGACGGCCGCCGCGCCGTCGCCGACGATCGCACGGAACCCGTCGAGCAGCGGCTCCCCGGCGACGCCGGTCACCTCGGCGCCGACGACGCCCGTGTTGAGGAACAGCACGAGCAGTCCCGTCACGATGAGCGTGCCGCGGGCCCACAGTCCGGCGCGCGGGATGTCGCGGACCGGGTCGTGCGACTCCTCGGCGGCGAGCGGCAGTTCCTCGATGCCGAGGAAGAACCACATCGCGAACGGCAGGGCGAAGAGGATCGGGAACACGCCGTGCGGCAGGAAGGCCGTCTGGCCCGCGTCGGGGGCGATGTCGAAGAGCTTGTCCCACGAGAACAGGCCTGACGTGGCCGCCATGACCGAGAACACGAGGAGGATCCCGATCGAGATGATCGACACGACGATCGCGAACTTGAACGAGATGTTCGCGCCCGCGGTGTTGAGCCCGATGAAGAGCAGGTAGAGAATGACCCACCACACCCACGCGGGCATCGAGAACCCGAGCAGCTCGGAGGTGATGCTGTCGGCGTAGGCCGCGGAGAAGTAGACGATGACGGCCGTCGTGGCCACGTACTCGATCGTCTCGGCGAGACCCGTCACGAATCCGCCCCATGGCCCCAACGCGGCACGCGAGAAGGAGTAGGCACCCCCGGTGTGCGGCATCGCCGACGCCATCTCCCCGATCGAGAAGATGAGCCCGTAATACATGACGACGAGGATCGCGAAGGCGATCAGCATGCCGCCGAAGCCCGCGAAGTCGATGCCGAAGTTCCAGCCGGAGAAGTCGCCCGAGATGACCGCGGCGACGGCGAGGCCCCAGAGGCCCCAAACTCCGGCACTGCGGGTGAGCCTGCGTTTGTCGAAGTATCCGGCCTCGGCGGTCGTGTACTTCACTCCAGAGACGTTCAAGGTGTCCTTGGCCATGACAGCTCCCTCGTGCTCATCGCGCAGCCGTGGGGGCGGCGCGGGTGCGATGCGTTGGGCCCGACTATAGGGCGCGCAATGGTCGCTCGTACAGACCTTTTTCGCGTCGTGTCCCCCGATGCGCGCGTGAGGTGCGCGAGCGTGCGTCTATCCAGCCCGGGCGCGCTGTGATGTAATGGTCGGCGTTACCGACCTTTCGACCACGTTCTGAGGAGTTGCGGATGACGGCACCGACCGGGTACCTCTCGCTCGACCAATTGCGCAGCGCCATCGCCGAAGGCGAGGTCGACACCGTCATCGTGGCCTTCACCGACATGCAGGGCCGCCTCATCGGCAAGCGAGTGTCGGCCCGGCTCTTCCTCGAGGACGCGGCGGCGCACGGCGTAGAGGCCTGCAACTACCTCCTCGCCGTCGACGTCGAGATGAACACCGTCGACGGCTACGCGATGTCGAGCTGGGAGCGCGGGTACGGCGACATGGCGCTCATCCCCGACTTCACGACGCTCCGCGCGGCACCGTGGCTCGAGGCGACGGCCCTCGTCACGGCCGACCTGCAATGGCTCGACGGCACGCCGGTCGAACCCTCACCGCGGCGCATCCTGCAGCGCCAGCTCGAGCGGCTCGCCGAACGAGGGCTCACCGCCTTCGTCGGCACCGAGCTCGAGTTCATCGTCTTCGACGACTCGTTCCGCGACGCGTGGCGCAAGGGCTACCAGGGCCTCACGCCGGCGAGCGACTACAACATCGACTACGCGCTGCTCGCCTCAACGCGCATGGAGCCGCTGCTGCGCGACATCCGCAACTCCATGGACGGCGCCGGCATGTACTGCGAGGGCGTGAAGGGCGAGTGCAACTTCGGCCAGCAGGAGATCGCCTTCCGCTACACCGACGCGCTCGGCACGTGCGACAACCACTCGATCTACAAGAACGGCGCGAAGGAGATCGCCGACAAGCACGGCAAGTCGCTGACCTTCATGGCGAAGTTCAACGAGCGGGAGGGCAACAGCTGCCACATCCACATCTCCCTGCGCGGCGAGAACGGCGAGGCGGTCTTCAGCGACCCGGATGCCCCGCACGGCATGTCGAAGCTCTTCACCCACTTCCTCGCCGGCCAGCTCGCGGCGATGCGCGAACTCACGCTCTTCTCGGCGCCGAACATCAACTCCTACAAGCGCTTCGTCGCGGGCAGCTTCGCGCCGACCGCGATCGCCTGGGGGCTCGACAACCGCACGTGCGCGCTCCGCGTCGTGGGGCACGGCCTCGGCATGCGCGTCGAGAACCGGGTTCCCGGCGGCGACGTCAACCAGTACCTTGCAGTTGCGGCACTCATCGCCGCGGGCCTGCACGGCATCGACGAGGAGCTCGAGCTCGGCGAGCTCTTCGCGGGCAACGCCTACGAGAGCGACATCGCACGTGTTCCGGCCACCCTCCGGGAGTCGGCGGAGCTGTTCGCCGGCTCCGCGATCGCGAAGGAGGCCTTCGGCGACGAGGTCGTCGAGCACTACCTCAACAACGCGCGCATCGAGCTCGCCGCCTACGACGCGGCCGTCACGGACTGGGAGCGGGTGCGTGGCTTCGAACGGCTCTGAGCCCGCCGCGCCGCTCATCGGCGTGACCACCTACCTCGAGCAATCGCAGACGGGCGTCTGGGACGTGCGCGCCTCGTTCCTGCCGAAGGTCTACATCGACGCCGTCACCGATGCCGGCGGCGTCGCCGTGCTGCTGCCGCCCCAGCCGGTCTCCCCCGACATCGCGCGCGGCGTGCTCGGCGCACTCGACGGCCTCATCGTCTCGGGCGGCGCCGACGTCGACCCGGCGCGCTACGGGCAGTCGCCGCACGAGCGGACCGGTGCCCCGCGCACCGATCGCGACGACTGGGAGGACGCGCTGATCACCGCCGCCGTCGAGCTCGAACTGCCGTTCCTCGGCATCTGCCGTGGCGTGCAGTTGCTGAACGTCGCACTCGGCGGCACGCTCGTGCAGCACCTGCCCGATGTCATCGGCACCGAGGCGTACCAGCCCGCGCCAGCGGTGTTCGGCGAGCAGCAGGTCTCGATCGAGCCGGGTTCCCGGCTCGGCGCACTGCTCGGCCAGGGCGACGCGCCGCTGCCCGTGCACGTCTACCACCACCAGGCCCTCGACGAGGTCGCGCCGGGCCTCACCGTCACCGGGCGAACCGCCGACGGCGTCGTCGAGGCCGTCGAGCTCGACTCGGTGCCGTTCGGAGTGGGCGTGCAGTGGCATCCCGAGGAGAACGCCGCCGACCGACGGCTCTTCGCGGGCCTCGTCGACGCCGCGCGCATCCACCGAGAGACCCGAACACACCCGAGGAGCCAGTCGTGAGCCACACGATCGTGAACCCAGCCGACGAGACCGTCGTCACCACGGTCGCCTCCGCGACGATCGACGAGACGGATGCCGCGATCGCCCGCGCCGCGCGGGCACAGCGCGACTGGGCGCTCGTCGCCCCGGCCGATCGTGCGCGACTGCTCCGCCGCTTCGCCGACGCGGTCGATGGCGCCGTCGAGGAGCTCGCGCGCATCGAGGTGCGCAACTCCGGCCATCCCATCGGCCAGGCCCGGTGGGAGGCCGGGCACGTGCGCGACGTGCTCGAGTACTACTCGGCCGCGCCCGAACGCCTCTTCGGCCGGCAGATCCCCGTCGCGGGCGGCCTCGACGTCACGTTCCAGGAGCCGCTCGGCGTCGTGGGCGTGATCACGCCATGGAACTTCCCGATGACGATCGCCGCGTGGGGCTTCGCTCCCGCGCTCGCGGCGGGCAACGCCGTCGTGCTGAAGCCCGCGGAGTGGACCCCGCTCTCGAGCCTGCGGCTCGCCGAGCTCGGGCTCGAGGCGGGCCTGCCCGACGGCCTCTTCCAGGTCGTCGCGGGCAAGGGATCGGTGGTCGGCGAGCGCCTCGTCACGAACGAGACGGTGCGCAAGATCGTGTTCACCGGCTCGACCGAGGTCGGCAAGCACATCATGGCCGGTTGCGCCGCCCAGGTGAAGCGCGTCACCCTCGAGCTCGGCGGCAAGAGCGCGAACATCGTCTTCGCCGACGCCGACCTCGAACGCGCGGCGGCCACGGCGCCCTACGGCGTCTTCGAGAACGCCGGGCAGGACTGCTGCGCCCGCAGTCGCATCCTCGTCGAGCGCAGCGTCTACGAGCACTTCATGGAGCTCCTCGAACCCGCCGTCGCGGGCGTCGCCGTCGGCGATCCCGCCGACGAGCGCACCGAGATGGGGCCCCTTGTCGCCGGCGCGCATCTCGACAAGGTGCGCTCGTTCGTGCCCGACGACGCCGACGTCGCATTCCGCGGCAGCGCGCCCTCGGGGCCCGGCTACTGGTTCCCGCCGACGGTGCTCACCCCCGCTCGCGACTCGCGCGCGGCTCGCGAGGAGATCTTCGGACCGGTCGTCTCGGTGTTCCCGTTCGACGACGAGGCCGACGCCGTGCGCTTCGCGAACGCGGGCGACTACGGCCTCTCGGGCTCGATCTGGACGCGGGACCTCAGCCGCGGCATCCGCGTGGCCCGAGGCGTGGAGTCGGGGAACCTCTCGGTGAACTCGCACTCGTCGGTGCGCTACTCGACGCCGTTCGGCGGCTTCAAGCAATCCGGACTCGGCCGTGAGCTCGGCCCCGACGCCCCGCTCGCCTTCACCGAGACCAAGAACGTCTTCATCGCCGTCGACCCGCTAGGAGCACCATGACCGCCATCCCCCGCATCGACCTCACCCAGCGGCTCGCCGGCCGCGTCGCCGTCATCACCGGCGGCGCGTCGGGCATCGGCCTCGCGACCGCGAAGCGGCTCGCCGCCGAGGGCGCCAAGGTCGTCATCGGCGACATGGATGCCACGGCAGGCTCCGCCGCGGCCGAGTTCGTGGGCGGACTCTTCGTGCAGGTCGACGTGACCGATGAAGCGCAGGTGAACACGCTCTTCGACCGCGCCGCCGAGACGTACGGCTCGGTCGACATCGCGTTCAACAATGCCGGAATCTCGCCGCCGGACGACGACTCGATCGAGACGACCGAGCTGCCGGCCTGGCAGAAGGTGCAGGACGTGAACCTGAAGTCGGTCTACCTCTGCTCGCGCGCCGCCCTGCGGCACATGGTCGCGCAGGGCCGCGGATCGATCATCAACACGGCATCGTTCGTGGCGGTGCTCGGCTCCGCGACCTCGCAGATCTCGTACACGGCGTCGAAGGGCGGCGTGCTCGCGATGAGCCGCGAGCTCGGCGTGCAGTTCGCGCGGCAGGGCATTCGCGTGAACGCGCTGTGCCCCGGCCCCGTGAACACGCCGCTGCTGCAGGAGCTCTTCGCAAGCGATCCCGAACGCGCCCAGCGACGGCTCGTGCACGTGCCCGTCGGCCGCTTCGCCGAGCCCGAGGAGCTCGCGGCGGCGGTCGCGTTCCTCGCGAGCGACGACGCCTCGTTCATCACCGGCTCCACCTTCCTCGTCGACGGCGGCATCAGCTCGGCCTACGTCACTCCGCTCTAGGCTCGAGTCATGGCGAATCGGGAGCGGGGCGACGACGCGGGCGGCGGTCCGGCCCCGAGCGCACCTGAGCCCACGAAGCCGACGGCGCCGCCCGAAGTCGCCGGCGACGTGCTGCGGCCCGGGCTCCTGCTCACCCCGGCCCGCCCCGCGAACGCCTTCGAAGAGACCGTGCAGCGACTGCTCCAGTCGATCCGGCTCGGACTCATCGGCCCGGGCGAGCAGCTGCCACCCGAACGCGAGCTCGCGGGAATGCTCGAGGTGAGCCGCGACACGCTTCGCGAGGCGATCGGCTCGCTCGGCGAAGCGGGCTGGATCGTGTCCCGTCGCGGTCGCTACGGCGGCACCTTCGTCTCCGACGAGCTCCCCGCCACGTCGCCGGCAGCACCGGGTGACGGCGCAGATGCAGCGACCCGCGCGATCCGGCTCGAGGACACCCTCGCGCTGCGCGCCGTGATCGAGGTCGGCGCCGCTCGTCGCGCGGCCGAGAGCGAGTTGGCGGCCATCGACCGCGAGCGGCTCTGGCAGGCCTACGAGGAGTGCCGGGTCGCGACATCCGCCCAGTACCGCATGGCCGACTCGCGACTGCACCTGCTCATCGCCGAGGTGCTCGGCGCGCCGAGCGTCATCCCGCTCGTCGCCGACGTGCGCATGCGGATCAACGAACTGCTCGACGGTATTCCGCTCCTCACGCCGAACATCGTGCACTCCGACGAGCAGCACCGCGCGATCGTCGGCGCGATCCTCCGGGGCAGTCCCGACGAGGCGGCGAGCGCGATGGCCGAGCACCTCGAGGGCACCGAGGCGTTGCTCCGCGGCTTCTTCGCGTGAGCGGATGCCGCGCACGCGGCCGGGCACGAGAACGGGCCGCGCCCCCAAGCCGGGAGCGCGGCCCGTTCGGGCGGTGCCGATCAGCCGATGAAGGCGAACGGCAGCATCGCGAGGCCGAAGACGAGTGCGCCAAGGCTCACGAGCACGGCGCCGCCGAGCATGACGGCGTTCAGCACGATGCCCCAGATGGCCATGGTGCGCGACGCGGGCTCACGCTTCAGCGCCAGGATGCCGAGCACGAGACCGATGGCGGGCACGACGAAGGTATAGCTCGCGACGATCGAGACGAGGCCGAGCACGAGGCTCGAGATGCTGAACCCACGCGTCTCCGCCGCAGGGGCGGCATAGGGGTTCTGCTCGGCGAACGGCGCCTGCTGGTCGGTGGGGGTGACGGTGGTCATGTCGATCTCTCCTGTTCGTGGGGTGTGATTCCACGCTACGGATGCCGCGAGCGGGTCGACATGGGGCTATCCCCCCGATCGCGGGGGCGGCGCGCCCGCTCCGGTTGTGGATGGCGGATGCCGCGGGCCCCCACCCGCGACATCCGCCGTCGTGTGCGCGCCCGCCGAGGCGAGCGCGCCGTCTCATACCGTGAGCAGCGCCTGGAAGAAGCCGCTCAGGAAGCCAGCGCGCGCCCGCAGCCCGACCTGCGGATCGCTCATGCGAGGCCGTGGAGCGCGGGCACGATGAGGTAGATGCCCACGAGCACGGCGATGCCGCTCACCCCGAAGCAGGCCCACGCGCCGACGAGGGCAGCACGCTTCTGGGACTCGGTGAGCGGGCTCTTCCTCGCAGCCTTCGCTGCCCGCTTCTCGGCCGCGCGGGCCTCGGCCGGCGTGATGACCGAGATGGCATCGGTGAACTCCGCAGGAGTCACGATGGGCGTGCGACCCGAGACGGTGAGCAGGCGGATGCCGAACGAGAAGGTGCTCACGACGATGCCGGCGCCGAGGAGCGCCGAGAAGAGCACGATGAGGAACGCGAGCCAGTCGATCACGTGGACACCTTCTTCTTCGGCTTGGGATTGCGCTTGATCTTCACGGCGCGACCCGAGTCGGCGACCTCGCTGACCACGTTGCGGTGCGAGATCTCATTGCGGCGCGACCAGAGGAAGATGGCCGCGATGACCGCGACGCCGATGACGGCATCGATGAGGATGCCGACCATGCCGAGCTGGGCGATGAGGGCCGCGAGCGCCCCGACGCCGCCGGCCGCCGGCAATGTCATGAGCCACCCGATGCCGATGCGCCCGGCGGTGCGCCAGCGCACCTTCGAGCCACGCCGGCCGAGACCGGAGCCGATGACCGAGCCCGACGCGACTTGCGTCGTCGAGAGCGCGAAGCCCAGGTGGCTCGAGGCGAGGATCGTCGCGGCCGTCGACGTTTCGGCCGCGAATCCCTGGGCGGGCTTCACGTCGGTGAGCCCCGTGCCGAGGGTCTTGATGATGCGCCATCCGCCCATGTACGTTCCGAGCGCGATCGCGACGGCGCACGTCACGACGACCCAGCCCTCGGGGCCCGTGCCCACCTCTTGCATGCCCACGGCGATGAGGGTGAGCGTGATCACGCCCATCGTCTTCTGCGCGTCGTTCGTGCCGTGGGCGAGTGCCACGAGGGAGCTCGAGAAGATCTGCGCGTAGCGGAAGCCGTCGCGACCGTCGGGCTTGCCGTCGTAGCGCCGCGTGATCGCGTATGCCAGCTTCGTCGCGGCGAAGGCGATGAGGCCGGCCGTGAGCGGGGCGAGCACCGCGGGGAGGATGATCTTCGAGAGCACGACGCCGAAGTCGATCGCTCCGATGCCCGCTCCCACGAGGGCGGCGCCGATGAGCCCGCCGAAGAGGGCATGGCTCGATGACGACGGCAGGCCGAGGAGCCACGTGACCATGTTCCACACGATCGCGCCGATGAGCCCTGCGAAGATGAGCTCGGGAGTGATGAGCACTCCCCCGTCGCCCTCGCGGATGATGCCGCCCGAGACGGTCTTCGCCACCTCGGTCGAGAGGAACGCACCGACGAGGTTGAGGATCGCGGCGAGCCCGACCGCCACCTTCGGACGCAGCGCCCCCGTCGCGATGGGCGTGGCCATCGCGTTCGCCGTGTCGTGGAAGCCGTTCGTGAAGTCGAAGAAGAGTGCCAGCGCGATGACCAGCACGACGATGAGGGTGAGATCCACCGGCGACTTTCTCTGGATTCGGTGAGTAGTTCACCAGATGTTCTGGGGGCGTGAGTTGCAGAACCGGCGAGAGCCGTGCGACGACTCGATACTCGCACCCTGCGCCTGTGAAATCAAACCATCGGATCGACGACGGAGGCGAGATCAGCACCGAACGTGAAGGATCGTCGCACCGCGCCGCCCGCGAGCACGTCGGGCAGCCAGAACCGTGCGTCGTCCCACATCTCGTGGAGCGGGATCGCCGCGATCTCGAACCACTCGGGATCGAGCTCGTCGGATGGCGCCGGCTCGCCGATCCAGCGTCGGCACACGAACACGTTCGACTCCTGGCTCCACGCCTCGCGATGCGGGAACCGATAGCTGAGCAGGCCCCTCGGCTCGAGATCCGCGGCAACGACGATGACGCCGGACTCCTCCGCCACCTCGCGCACCGCAGCCTCGACCGCGGACTCACCGGGCTCGAGCTTGCCGCCGAGTCCGACGTAGTAGCCCTCGCCGAGGCCGTGCTTCTTCCGGCCGAGGAGCACCTCGGTGATGCCCTCCCGCTCGCGCAGGAGGTAGCAGACGCAGACCTGAGGCAGCGGCATCCGTCAGCCGAAGAGGATCTTCGCCTCGTCGTAGCGAGCCTGCGGCACGCGATTGAGGCTGCCGACCGCCTCGGCGATCGAGACGGTCTTGATGTCGGTGCCGCGTAGCGTCACCATCGAACCCCAAGCGTTCTCGTAGACCGCGTCGACCGCATGCATGCCGAGTCGCGTCGCGAGCACCCGGTCGTATGCGCTCGGCGCGCCGCCGCGCTGGATGTGGCCCAGCACGGTATCGCGCGATTCGATGCCGGTGCGCTCCTCGATCATGGGCGCGAGCCGCTCGGCGATGCCGCCGAGCCGCGGGCGGTTGAACGCGTCGAGGCCCTTGTGCGAGTGCGCGCCCTCCATGTCTTCGAGGTGGAAGCCCTCGGCGACGACGACGAGCGGAGCCCGGCCGCGGTCGCGCACCGACTCGACCCATTCGCAGATCTGGTCGATGGTCTTGGGCTGCTCGGGGATCAGGATGGCGTGCGCACCGCCGGCCATGCCGGAGTGCAGGGCGATCCAGCCGACGTGCCGCCCCATGACCTCGACGACGAGGCAGCGCCCGTGCGACTCGGCGGTCGTGCGGAGCCGGTCGATCGCCTCGGTGGCGATCTCGACGGCGGTGTCGAAGCCGAAGGAGTAGTCGGTCGCTGCGAGGTCGTTGTCGATCGTCTTCGGAACCCCGACGATCTTCAGTCCGGCGTCGGTGAGTCGCCTCGCCGCGGTGAGCGTGCCCTCGCCGCCGATCGCGATGATCGCGTCGATGCCGTTCTCGTCGAGCATGCGCTGGATGTTCTCGGGCCCGCCGCCCTCGCCCTCGAAGGGGTTCGTGCGGCTCGAGCCGAGGATCGTGCCACCCTGCTTCGAGAGACCGCGCACGTCGTGGCGCTCGATCGGCATGAAGTCGCCCTCGACGACGCCCTTCCAGCCCCAGCGGAAGCCGACGAACTCGGCATCATGCGAGATGACGCCCTTCAGCACCGCGCCGCGGATCACGGCGTTCAGCCCGGGGCAGTCTCCGCCGCTCGTGAGGATACCGATCTTCATGCCTCGTGTGACTCCAGTTGCGTGAAGAGACCTGTCGCGATCTCAAGGGAACCTGTGATGGTGCCGGAGGCCACGACGTCGGGGCGTTTCGACTGCCGCAGTCTATAGCCTTCCCACGAAGCGCGATCGGGCGCGCCCCGCTGGGCGAGCGTCAGAGCGCACCGTCGAGCGCCTGTCGCAGCAGGTGCACGAGCGCATCGAGCTGCACGGAGTCGGCCGAACCGGGCTCGACATCGCTGCCGTCGAGCGCGCGGGCCGCGAGGCCCTGCTTCGAGTCGATGAGCTCCGCGATGCGCGCGTCGATCGTGCCCGCGGCGATGATGCGCCAGGCCGTGACGGGCTCGTCTTGGCCGATGCGGTGCACGCGGTCGATCGCCTGCGTCTGCTCGGCGGCGGTCCAGCTGAGCTCGGCGAGCACGACGTTCGAGGCCGCCTGGAGGTTCACGCCGACGCCTGCCGCTGTGAGCGAGCACACTGCGACGGCGACCTCGGGGTCGTTGTTGAACGCGTCGATCGCCGCTTGCCGCTGGAAGGCGGTCTGGTCGCCGCGCAGCGACACGGTGCGGAGCTCGCGGGCCGCGAACGCCGCTTCGGCCTGGTCCATGACGTCGATGTGCTTCGCGAAGAACACGACCTTGCCGACCGATCGGGCCAGCTGGGCGGCGTAGTCGGCGGCGAGGCCTGCCTTGGCCTGGCCGATGCGGCGCACCATCGTGAAGACGTTCTCGCCCGACTTCGACGCCTTGGACTCCTCGAGCTCGGCATGCGCCACCGCGCGGATGAATTGCTCGCGCTGGTCGTCGTCGAGATCGCCGATGCGCAGGTTGCGCGCCTCGACGAGCGCACGGAAACGACCCGTGAGGCGGTTCCCGAGCTCGCGTTCGGCGGCGCGCACCGATCGGCCGAGCTCGTCGTCGAGTTCGACGGGCAGGTCGGCGATGCGCTTCGCGGGCAGGTCGGCGGCGACGTCGACCTTGCGGCGGCGCACGATGCCGAGATCGATGACGGCGCGGCGGGCCTCGGGGTAGAAGCCGTGCTCGGCCGGGGTGAGCCCCGTCTCCTCGAGCTTGCCGAGCAACTCGGGCGACGGCCGGTCGCCCTCGATCCAGCCGAGGAACTTCCAGATGGCACGGAAGTCGTCGACGTCGTTGATGAGCGGGGTGCCCGTGAGGGCGAGCAGCAGCGGGTCTCCGCCGGGTGCGCTGCGTCGGATCTGCTCGGCGAGCGTGAGCACGTTGCGCGAACGCTGCGACTGCAGGTTCTTGATGAAGTGCGCCTCGTCGACGACCATGCCCTTGAAGCCGAGGGTCGACAGCCACGCCATGTGCCGGTCGAGCACGTCGTAGTTCACGATGACGACGTCGGCGAACGCGTCGAGGGTCTCGCCGTCGCCGTGGATGACGGTCGCGCGGCGATGCGGGGTCCAGCGCTCGACCTCGCGGGCCCAGTTCATCTTCACGACGTTCGGCACGACGGCAAGCAGCGGGTAGGCGTCGGCGACGGATGCCGCGATGACCGACTGCGCCGTCTTTCCGAGGCCCGGCTCGTCGGCGAGCAGGAAGGTGCGGTGTCCTTCGCGCACGCTCTCGATGAATCGGATCTGGTGCATCATGAGCTCGAGACCGCGCGGCGAGAGGCGGTCGACCTTGGGCGCTTCGGGCAGCTCCATCGACGCGGCCTGCCCGCCCGAGCCGATCTCGAACGACTTGAACAGCGGGCCGAGGAGCTCCCAGTTGGCAAGGCGACGCACCGGCACGGGCGGCGGCGCGGCCTTCGAGAAGTCGGGGGCCAGGAACGGGTTGGCGAGCTGCCTCGAGCGCACGGATGCCGGGATCACCTGGTTCTCGGCGAGCATGGGCTTCTGCTCGGGCTCGCGCGTGATGATGAGCTCGTCGGGCGAGAGCTCGGCGCCGGACTCGAGCAGCCAGTCGCGACGGAACCGCTGCGCGACCGTGGAGATCGAGGCGTCGGGCTCGAGCAGCGCGATGAGGCTCGTGTCGCGCGCGGCGGTCTTGGCCAGGATCTGTGCGATGCCGTCGAGTCGCTTGAGCAGCTCGGCACGAGCGGAATCGGTCACCTCGGTGTCTGCCTTCACGCGGGCACGCTCTTCGCGCATGAGCAACGCGATGACCTGGTACTTCGTGCGGTTCGTGGGGCCGAGCTTGCCCTTCTGCGCCTTCGTCTCGACCTCGCGCACCTTGCGCGCGAGGATCGGGATGATGGGTGCGTCATCGTCGCGCGAGCGCGTACGCTGTCGCTGCCTCGTCTGGGCCAATGGTCCTCCAGTTTCTGGGCCGCATCCGGCATGCCCCCCTCGACATCGGTCGTGATGGTCGAGGCCGGTTCGGCACATCACCAGATGTCGCCGATCGCGGTACGCCGAATCCCGAACCGAGCAGCACGCGAGCTGGGCTCACGCGGTCGGCCGAAGAACGGATTCGTCGGGCGCAGCGTTATTCTACCCGGATTCCGGCACCGGATGCCACGCGGCCGGCCCGCGCGTCGCGAGAAGCATCCGCAAGCCCGTGCGGGAACCTCGTCGGCGGCCTACTCTTGGACCATGGACGATCTCGCGAGGGCGGGCGCAGGCGTCTCGCCCGATGACGATGAATTCACGGTGGCGCAAGACACGGAGTTCGACGAGCCCGACACGGCCGCCGAGCCCGCCGACGGCGATGAGCGCACGATCGACGACAGTCTCGACGACGAGGTGCCAGGCCTCGACTCCGAACGACGCGTCGACCTGAGTGACGAGACCGTCGCCGACTGAGCGCACGGCGAAGCGCCGCGGCGCATCGCCCATGACGGACGCCCGCCCGCGCGGTCGTGAATCAGACCCCGCCGCCTCCGCCGCCGCCGCCACCGCCACCCGACGAGCCGCCGCCGCTCGATCCGCTGCTCGACGAGCTCGAGCTCGAGCCCGACCATGAGGCACTCGACGCCGACGAGAACGAGTGCACCGCCGAGCTGAACACCCCGACGTTGAAGCCGCTGCGGCCGGCGTACCACTCGGGCGACGTGCCGGTCTGCTCGTAGAGCGACGCGAGTTCCCGGCTCCACTCGCGCTCGAGGCCGAACAGCACCGCGTAGGGCAGCAGGCGTTCGTTGAGCTTCAGCACGACCACCGGGTCGAGCGGGGCGGCCAAGGCAGGCGCAGCCGCCGCGCCATCCGTCGAGACCGGCACGGCCGCCGCGGCCGGGCGCTCGACCCGCATGGCCCCGTATGGGCTCTGCAGCACGCGGAGCCGATCGGCCTCGGCGAGGCGGATGTAGAGGCTCAGCCCCTCGAGGTGGTCGCGTGCTGCTCGGCCCTGTTCGGTGAGCGGGCGCACGTCCACGACCACGACGAACGTCACGAGCTCGGCGAGGATCGCCGCGGCGAACCAGATCGCCGGCCAGGCACCGCCCATCTGCGAGTCGAGCGCCACGATGCCGAGCACCACGCTGAGCACGGCGCCGATCATGCCCACGACGGCGAACAGCGTTCGGCGGCCGAGATCGGGCCTGCGCCGCAGGCCCGTCTTCGCGACGCGCTTCGTGACGGCTTGGCGCAGCGCGAGGAGCCGCTTTCCGAGCGCCGTGTCGCGCGACTTCAGCTCGCGCCGCTCGCCTGGAGTCGGAACGCCGTAGAGCGCGGACACCACGGAGCGGGCATCGGCGTCGCCCGCCTCACCGCCGACGTACTCGACCGCGTAGCGCTTGCGGCCCGTCTCGACGATGCGCAGCTCGCCCGCCACTGCGCGCTCGAGGATCGTGGCCGTGATCCCCTTGCCGGATCGGCCCACGAGGTCGGCGGCGACCATGGCGCTCACCCCGGCGGGCGGCTGGTACTCGGCGATGACGGTGCCGCGCCCCGGATGGTCGCGCCAGCGCACGATGCGGGTGACGATCGCGGCGAGCATCGCGAGGAGCGCCACCACGGCGGCGACCGCGCCGGCGATCGCCGCAGGCGAGGACATGAACGCCTCGTCGCGCGGCTCGAACGTGCCCTGCGCGAAGCCGACGGCGATCGTGAGGTTCTCATACGGGCCAAGCCCCGACGCCTCGGCGACGACGACCGGCGGAGCCGCTTCACCGACGGAGAGCGTCTCGCACGGTGTGCCGGAACCCGTCCAGCCGCGATAGCACGCGACGTCTCCCGTGAAGGCCTCGGCGACGTCGGCGCTCATGCGCAGCTCCGCCCGCACTCGCCCGAAGGGCTGTGCCCAGCCGGTGCCGTTCACGTCCCAGTAGAACTCGTCGATCGCGGCGTCGTCGGGCGTGAACGTCACGTTGTGCTGCCGGTAGCTGATCACGTAGGTCTGCTCGCCGTGCACGAAGTCGTCGGCACGGATCGTGACGAGGAGGAACACCCCGTCTTCGTCGCGCTCGACCTCGAACGCGCGAGGGCTGCCGGCGGCATCCGTCACCGACTCGACCTCGATGTCGGTCGGATGGCCGTCGTAGTGCAGCGGAATGGCCCGGCGGATGCCGCGGTTCTGGTCGAACTCGGGGAACACCGCGACGAGCGTCTCGGTCGTGTCGAGCACCGAACGGCCGTCGGCATCGCGCGAGAGCTCGTAGACCGCGTCGAACGACGCGAACGTGAAGTCGTCGACACCGGCCCGGGCGGCCGCGACGACAGCTGGGGCCTCCGCCGCCCGCTCCGCAGCGAGCGCGACGGCCGCCGGCGACGCCACGAGGCCGAGCGCGAGGAGCGACGCTGCGAGCGTGCGGACGAAGCGAAGGCGCGTCATGCCCCAACGCTAGTGCCAATCGGCCTGAATGTACCCCACGGGGTATATCCCCTCCGGACGATAGGATGTGACGGTGATCGACGACATCAAGAAGCGCGCCCTGCACGTCGAGAACCACCTCCGCACGCACGTCACCGACATGTACGAGGCGGGCGGCGACCAGCGCGAAGCGGCAGTCACCGAGCTCGTGCGCATCTTCGAGCTCTCCAACAACCGCGGCTGACCGTGTCGGGTCCTGGCCTGCTCGAAGCCCTCGCCGAACGCGCGCTCGTCGTCGACGGCGGCCTCGGCACGCGACTCGAGGAGCGCGGAGCGGATGTCTCCTCCGAGCTGTGGAGCGCGCGAGTGCTCGCCGACTCGCCCGACGAGGTGCTCGACGTGCACCGCGACTACTTCGCCGCCGGGGCCGACGTGGCGATCACCGCCTCGTACCAGGTGACGTACGAGGGATGCGCTCGCGCCGGATTCGACGCCGACCAGACGACCGGGCTCCTCCGGCGGAGCGTGGAGCTTGCCCGCCGCGCGCGCGACCAGGCCGGGCACGGCTGGGTCGCGGCATCCGTCGGACCCTACGGGGCCATGCTCGCCGACGGGTCGGAATATCGAGGCGACCTGGGGCTGGGTCTCGAGGAGCTGCGCGATTGGCATCGGGAACGGATCCGGGTGCTCGCCGACGCCGGAGCCGACCTCATCGCGTTCGAGACGATGCCCTCGCTCGTCGAGGTCGAGGCGATCCTCGCCGAACTCGCCGGCACCGGCACTCCCGCGTGGATCTCGGTGACTCCCCTCGACACGCGACTTCGGAGCGGCGAGCCGCTCGCCGAGGCCTTCGCGCTCGCTGCCGCCGTCGACGAGGTCGTCGCGGTGGGCGTGAACTGCTGCGCACCCGGTGAGGTGCTCGGCGCCATCGAGGCGGCACGCGAGGTCACGATGAAGCCGGTCGTCGTCTACCCCAACAGCGGCGAGACGTGGGATGCCGCAGCGCGACGATGGCGCGGAAGCCCGGCGTTCCCGACCGAGGCCGTGCGGTCGTGGCGGGCCGCCGGCGCCGGACTCATCGGAGGCTGCTGCCGCACCGGCCCAGGCCATACCACGGCCATCAGCCGGGCTCTCGCCTGACGAAGGAGCGACGCGAATGCCCCGAATCGAGCTCATCACCGGCGACCTCACCGCCGAGCGCGTCGACGCCATCGTGAACGCCGCGAATTCGAGCCTCATGGGCGGTGGCGGCGTCGACGGCGCGATCCATCGCGCGGGCGGACCGTCGATCCTCGAGGAGTGCCGCGTCTTGCGCGCGACCACGCTGAGGTCGGGCCTGCCGACCGGCGAGGCCGTCGCCACGACCGCCGGCAACCTGCCAGCGCGCTGGGTGATCCACACCGTCGGTCCTGTCTGGCCGGGGCCGGGTCCCGAGGCCGACGCACGACGGGAGCTGCTCGCTGCGGCGTACCGCAACTCGCTCACGGTCGCGACCGGCCTGGGGGCGGCATCCGTCGCCTTCCCGGCGATCTCCGCAGGGGTCTACGGATGGCCCGCCGATGACGCCGCGCTCGTCGCCCTCGGCACCACCGCCGAGGCTGCCGATGCGCCTCCGCTCGTGCGCTTCGTGCTGTTCTCCGAGCGCCTGTACGACGAGTTCCGCGCGGCTGCCGACCGGTTGGGGCTCAGCGTCGGCTGACGAGCCGCCTCATGTGCCGGGCGCCGTGGTGGCCAGCCACTGGTCGAGCTCGCTCGGCTGGTCGGTGATGATGCCGTCGACGCCGAGCTCGCTCACCTCCTGCCAGCTCTCGTGGGTGTTCAGGGTGTAGCAGAGCACCGCGATCTCCGCCTCGTGCAGCGCCTCGAGCGCACCCGGCACCGCGGTGACCGATGCGGCGGTCGTGCCGAAGGCGATCACCCCGAGCCGCTCGGCGAGCGCCACGGGCTCGGCAGGCAGCTCGCGGATGAGCATGATGCGAGGGGTCGTGGGCGACACCTGCTGCACCGAGAAGAGGGTCTCGAGACTGAAGCTCTGCAACACGATGCGGCCTCGAAGTCCGTGCCGCTCGATGAGGTCGATCACCGTGCGCACCTCCTCAGGGGTCCAGTCGGCCTTCAACTCGACGAGGGCACGCGCGGTCTCGCGGCCGGCCAGCGCTTCGAGGAACTCGTCGAGCGTCGGGATGCGCTCCCCTGCGTATTCGGCGCCGTACCACGCGCCCACGTCGAGGCGGCGGAGCTCGTCGAGGTCGAGGTCGCTGACACCGTGGCGCGAGCCGGTGACGCGCTCGAGGCTCGTGTCGTGGAAGAGCACGGGCACGCCGTCGCGGCTCAACCGCACGTCGGTCTCGACGAAGTCGAGGGCCTCCATCGCGCGCTCGAGCGAGGCCATCGTGTTCTCGGGCGCCTCGGCTCGATCGCCCCGATGCCCGACGATGAACGCGGCAGCACCGGGCACCCGGAGTGCGCCGAACACGTCGACCGCCGATGCGGTGGGCGGCGTGGCTGCGAGGAGGAGCGCGGCCGCGGTCGCGGTCACCGCGACCGACGCGAGCAGGACGCGCACGGCGCGGCGCGGAGGATGTGCGAGACGGTCGAGCAGGCGATGGGCCGGCGTGTGCGCGGAACGATCCTGGGCTGCGATCGTCGGGTCGATCGCATGAAGGGTGCGGGTCACGTGTAGGGCCTTTCCACCGCTCGCGCGCCATTGCGCGACGGTGCACTCACCCTAGCAACTTCGTTACCGTTTCGTTACCTCCCCCGTTCGCGGGACGCCGCCGCCCAGCGGCGCTTACGCCAGTGCGAGGTAGGGGTACTCAGCCGATCGGCGCTGGAACTCGAGGATCGCGGGGTTCCGGATGCGGCCGCCGGAGATCTCGGTGGCGCGATCGATGGTGTCGGATTCGGCCCACGCATCGGGACCCTCCATCACGGTGCGCAGGAACGGCATGAGCGCTTCGCTGATCTCCCAGGTGGCCGAGTTCCAGAGGTAGGACGGGCTGTGATCGACGGCGTAGTAGTTCGTCGACTCCCCCACCGTGAACATCGGCTCGGCGAAGGAGGTGGGGCGGGCCCAGCTGAATCCCATTCCGGTGTCGACGGACACGTCGACGATGAGGCTGCCCGGACGGAAGGCACCGAGATCCTCCGTGCGCAGGTAGGTGAGGGGCGCGTTGGGATCCTGGAGCGTGCAGTTCACCACGATGTCCCGTTCAGCCAGGAACGGGGCGAGCGGCACGGGCCCGTCCTCCGTGTTCACCGTGCTCAGGAAGGGCGCTTCGGGGTTGTGCTCGAACTGGATGATGTCGACGGAGGGGATCGGCGAGCCGACCGCAGCGGTGTCGCGGTTCGTGAGCACGCGCACGTCGTGGATGCCGTGGGCGTTCAGCGCCGTGACGGCACCTCGGGCGGTGGCCCCGAACCCGATGACGACCGCGCTCAGGCGCCGGCCGTAGTCTCCCGTGGATCCGCACAGCTGCAGGGCGTGCAGCACGGAACAGTAGCCGGCGAGCTCGTTGTTCTTGTGGAACACGTGCAGTCCGAAGCTGCCGCTCGCCGTCCAGTGGTTCATGGCCTCCCACGCGATGAGGGTGAGCCCCTTGTCGATCGCGAGCTGGGTCATCGCCCGGTCCTGTACGCAATGCGGCCAGCCCCAGAGCACCTGCCCGTCGTGCAGGCTTTCCAGGTCGGATGCCTGCGGTTTCGGCAGCAGGACGACGTCGCTCTGGGCGATGATCTCCTCGCGGGAGCCGAGTCCGGCGACGAGCGGCTCGAGCTGCGCATCTGCGATGCCGAAGCGCTCTCCGTATCCCCGCTCGAGGATCATGTTCGCGCGAAGGTCGGGATCGATCCGTTCGAGGTGCGACGGATGCAACGGCAGCCGCTTCTCGTCGGGCTTGCTCGAGTGCGCCAATACCCCGAGACGCAAGAGGTGAGGGGTGGTGGTGGCCATAGCGTGAGGCTACGCCATGCCGCGGCCGACGCGGGACCCGCTCGTCGGATGCCCCGCGCCCGGTCGGGTCGCGGCTAGAGCAGGCTCTTCGTGTGCCACACCGTCTTGGTCTCGGTGAACGCCGTGATGCGGCCGAGGGCGGGTGCCGCGGCATCGGGGCCCGACTCGGGCCGGAGCACTCGCTTGAGCGTGTCGGCGGCGTCGACCTCGAGCGAGATCCAGTCGAGCGCACCGGCACCCACGAGGTCGATCGCGTTGACGTCGGAGTGGCTCGCGAGCCACGGGGCGATCTCGGCCGGCGAGCCCGTGAGCACGTTGACGACCCCCTTCGGCACGTCGCTCGTGGCGAGCACCTCGGCGAGGCTGATCGCCGAGAGTGGGAATCGCTCGCTCGCCACGACGACGACGGAGTTGCCGGCGACGAGTGCCGGGGCGATGGCCGAGACCAGGCCGAGGAGCGACGAGTCTTGAGGGGCGATGATCGCGACGACTCCGGTGGGCTCGGGCACCGAGATGTTGAAGTAGGGACCTGCCACCGGGTTGGCATTGCCGGCGACCTGCGCGAACTTGTCGGCCCAGCCCGCGTACCAGACCCAGCGGTCGATGGACTCGTCGACCTGGGCGGATGCCACGGCGCGCGACACGCTCTCGACTTCCTCGATCTCGGCGACGAACTGGGCCCTGCGGCCCTCGAGCAGCTCGGCGATGCGGTAGAGCACCTGGCCGCGATTGTAGGCCGTGGCACCCGACCAGCCGGCGACGGCCGCACGAGCGGCGACGATGGCATCGCGGGCGTCTTTGCGCGAGGCCTTCGCCGCATTCGCGAGGAACGCACCGTCTGCGGCGACGACCTCGTAGGTGCGGCCCGACTCGCTGCGCGGGAACGCGCCACCGATGTAGAGCTTGTAGGTCTTCGGCACGGCGAGGCGGGTCATCGCTTCGATCCCTTCGTCGCGGACTTCGGTGATCGAGGAGACCGCCTTCTGGTCGTCTCGAGATCCGCGGATGCTGCTCCGCCGGTCTCGAGACGCGGCTGCGCAACTCCTCGACCCACACGGGCCGGCGAGAGGTAGGCGCCGAGGCCGTGGCGGCCGCCCTCGCGGCCGTAGCCCGACTCCTTGTAGCCGCCGAACGGCGAGGCGGGATCGAAGCGGTTGAACGTGTTCGCCCAGATGACGCCCGCGCGGAGCTGGTCGGCGACGGCGAGGATGCGGCTGCCCTTGTCGGTCCAGATGCCGGCGGAGAGGCCGTAGGGCGTGTTGTTCGCCTTCGCGATCGCCTCGGCGGGCGTGCGGAAGGTGAGCACCGAGAGCACCGGCCCGAAGATCTCCTCGCGGGCGATGCGGCTCGACGTCTGCACGTTCGTGAAGATCGTGGGCGCGTACCAGAAGCCGTTCTCGGGGATCACGCACGGCGCACTCCAGCGGTCGGCACCCTCGGCGACGCCGACGTCCGAGAGCTCGCGGATGCGCTCGAGCTGCTCCTTCGAGTTGATCGCGCCGACGTCGGTGTTCTTGTCGAGCGGGTCGCCGAGCCGCAACGTCGAGAGCCGCAGCTTCAGCCGCTCGACGACCTCGTCGTGGATGTTCTCCTGAACGAGCAGTCGGCTTCCGGCGCAGCAGACGTGGCCCTGGTTGAAGAAGATGCCGTTGACGATGCCCTCGATCGCCTGGTCGATCGGTGCGTCGTCGAACACGATGTTCGCTGCCTTGCCGCCGAGCTCGAGCGTCGCCTTCTTGTCGGTGCCGGCGATCTGCTTCGCGATCGCCCGCCCCACGGCGGTGGAGCCGGTGAAGGCCACCTTGTCGACGCCTTCGTGGGCGACGAGCGTGGCTCCGGTGTCGCCCGCGCCCGTGATGATGTTCACGACTCCGGCGGGGAGTTCGGCCTGCTGGAGGATCTCGGCGAAGATGAGCGCCGTGAGCGGCGTGGTCTCGGCGGGCTTCAGCACGACCGTGTTGCCGGCGGCGAGCGCCGGAGCGATCTTCCACGCGAGCATGAGCAGCGGGAAGTTCCACGGGATGACCTGGGCGGCGACGCCGAGTGAACGGGGGTTCGCCCCGAGACCGGCATGGTCGAGCTTGTCAGCCCAGCCCGCGTAGTAGAAGAACCAGGCCGCGACGAGCGGCACGTCGACGTCGCGCGACTCCTTGATGGGCTTGCCGTTGTCGAGCGACTCGGCCACCGCGAGCTCGCGAGCCCGCTCCTGCACGAGCCGGGCGATGCGGAAGAGGTACTTGCCGCGGTCACGGCCGCTCATGCGCGACCAGACGCGGTCGTAGGCGCGGCGGGCGGCGGCGACGGCGTCGGCGACATCCGCTTCGTTCGCGTTCGAGATGGTCGCGATGCGCTCTTCACTCGCGGGCGAGATCGTCTGGAACGGAGTGCCGCGACCGTCGACGAACTCGCCGTCGATGAAGAGGCCATAGCTGTCGCGGAGCGAGAGGATCGCCCGCGACTCGGGGGCGGGTGCGTACTCGAGGAAACTCATGTCGTGCTCCAACTCAGTCGATCGTCACGTAGTCGGCGCCGGAGTAGTGGCCGGTCGCGAGCTTCTGCCGCTGCAGCAGCACGTCGTTCAGGAGGCTCGAAGCGCCGAAGCGGAACAGGTGCGGCCGGAGCCACTCCTCTCCGGCGGTCTCGGCCACGGTGACGAGGTACTTGATCGCGTCTTTCGACGAGCGGATGCCGCCCGCGGGCTTCACGCCGATGCGTTGGCCGGTGGCCAGGTGCCAGTCGCGCACGACCTCGAGCATGAGGAGCGTGACCGGGAGGGTCGCGGCGGGCTGCACCTTGCCTGTCGACGTCTTGATGAAGTCGCCGCCCGCGAGGATCGCGAGCCACGAGGCGCGCCGCACGTTGTCGTAGGTGTTCAGCTCCCCGGTCTCGAGGATGACCTTGAGGCTCGCTGCACTGCCGTCGGGCTTGCGGCACGCCTCCTTCACCTGCACGATCTGGTCGAACACCTCGCCGTACCTGCCGGCGAGGAAGGCGCCGCGATCGATCACCATGTCGATCTCGTCGGCACCGGCGGCGACCGCATCGGCCGTGTCCTGCAGCTTGATCGCGAGCGACGCGCGGCCGCTCGGGAACGCCGTGGCGACGGCGGCGACTGAGACGAGGCCGTCGTCGGGGTCGCCGTGCGCCGCGCCGAGCGCGTCGACGGCGAACGGCACCATGTCGCCGTAGACGCAGACCGCCGCGACGCGCGGCGCCGTGGGGTCGGCGGGGTCGGGGGTCATCGCCTTCGCGACGAGCGATCGCACCTTGCCGGGCGTGTCTGCGCCTTCGAGGGTCGTGAGGTCGATGAGCGAGATGGTGCGGTCGAGCGCCCAGCGCTTGGAGGTCGTCTTGATCGAGCGCGTGCCGAGGCCGGCTGCGCGCTGTTCGAGTCCGACGGCGTCGATGCCGGGAATGCCGTGGAGGTAGCGGCGGAGCGTGGCGTCGTCGGGTTCGCCGCCGAGCACGGCGAGCGCGCGCTCGCGGGCGGCGACGAGGGAAGTGCCTGACATGGTGATGACCTGCCGTTCAGTGAGTGCTGGGGCGCGGAGTGCCGCGGAATCAGCCGTCGAGGAGGTGGAGGGCGGTGGACTCGTCGGTGACGAGCACCGAGCAGAGCCGGCTGCGCACGACGGCGTCGGCCACGGCGTGCTTGGCGGGACCCGAGACGACGGCGATGCCGATCGGTGCGCGCCGCAATTCGTCGAGCGTGAGCCCGACCGTGCGCGCGTCGAGTGCCGGATCGACGATGTTGCCGTCGGAGTCGATGTATCGGCCGACGACGTCGCCGACTGCGCCCTTGCGCACGAGTTCGTCGACGTCGGCCTCGGAGAGGTAGCCGCTCTCGACGTGCACGGAGGTGCGGTCGGCGGCGCCGGCGCTGAAGAGGAAGACGTCGGCGGAGCGAGCGAGCTCGATGACCCCGGCGACGACACGATCGGCCTCGATGGCCTCTTTCGTGGCGAGCCGCTCGAGGATGGCGGGGCTCGGCAGCAGCGTGGCGCTGCCGCCGCCCTTCTGGGCGATGCCCACGGCGGTTGCCGCCGCGGTGCCGGGCCGGCGATTGAGGCTCACCCCTCCGTTGATCTGCACGACGTTCACGCCGACGGCCCAGCCGTTGCGCAACTGCTGCGAGATCTCGAAGAGGGTGCGGCCCCAGCTCACGCCGAGAGTGCGTGGCACCGGCCGCAGGGCCGTGAGGTAGTCGGCTGCCGCTTGCGCGGTGCGAGCCTGCAGTTCTTCGGACGAGCCGACGCCCGCAGAGGAGACGACGATCGCGTCGATCAGACCGCGCTCTTCGCGAAGCCGGCGCTCGATGGGCAACCGGCGTGCGCGCGGGTGCAGGATCTCGATGCGGATGAACCCCCGCTGCTTCGCTTGCGCGAGGAGACGACCGACCTTCCACCGGGTGAGGCGCAGGGCCTGCCCGATCTCGTCTTGAGTCTTGTTCTCCTCGTAGTAGAGCTCGGCCGCGCGGATCGAGAGCAACTCGTCGATCTCGTCCATCAGGCCTCCTTCCGCATCCTCTCCAGCCTAAGCAGGGCGGTGCGCATCGGCAACACTCGCTGGCGATCCTGCTCATATGAGCATCGGGGCGGCGGATGTCGCGCGCCTAAGCTGGTGCCATGCCACGCCCCCTCGCGCTCGCCGTCGACTTCGGCGGCACCAAGGTCGAGGCCGCGCTCGTCGATGATCGCGGCGTCCTGCTGCCCGGATCCCGGCATCGGCGAGCCACCGGCAACGCCGCCTCGAGCGACGAGCTCGACGCCGCGGTGCGCGAGGTCGTGCTCGCGGCGCGCGCGGAGCTGCCCGCGGGCGCCCCGCTCCTGGGCGTGGGCATCGGCGCCGCCGGACCCATCGACGTGACCACTGGTTCGGTCTCGCCGCTCAACGTGCCCGCCTGGCGCGATCACCCGCTCGCGGCATCCGTCGCCGGGTTCGTGCCCGACGTCCCGATCACCCTTCGCATCGACGGGCTGTGCATCGCGCTCGCCGAGCACTGGGTCGGCGCAGGTCGCGGCGCGACGAACCTGCTCGGCATGATCGTCTCCACCGGGGTCGGCGGCGGCCTCGTGCTCGGCGGGCGGGCGGCGCCGAACCCCACGGGCAACGGCGGGCACATCGGCCACGTCGAGGTCGGCGGGTTCGACGACGTCTGCGCGTGCGGCGGACGCGGATGCCTCGAAGCGGTCGCGTCGGGCCCCCGCACGGTCGCGTGGGCCAGGACGCAGGGATTCACCGGTGAGACGGGCGAAGCCCTCGCCCTCGCGCACGCCGCGGGTGATCCCATCGCGATCGCCGCCGTGGCACGCGCGGGAGGCGCCATCGGGCATGCGATCGCCTCGGCGACCAACCTGCTCGACCTCGACGTCGTCGCGATCGGCGGCGGGTTCTCGCGGGTCTCCCCCGCGCTCTTCGAGCACGCTCGTGAAGCGATCACTGAACGCACGGCGTTCCCGTTCGTCGGGCGCGTCGCCGTCGTGCCGTCGGGGCTCTCAGATGAGGGGCCCCTGATCGGCGCCGCCGCCCTCGTGCACCGCCCCGAGCTGCTCGCCTGAGGCCCGCCCCTCGTTCGTCGCGAGCGCACGGCCCGCTCGCCTCAGCGTGCGCGTTCGTCCTCGAAGAAGCGAGGCCGCACCACCACGGCGCCCGCGATCGCCGCCGGTATCGCCGAACCGAGGAGCAGCACGAGCGGCCAGAACCACCCGCCCGTGGCATCGTGCAGCAAGCCGACCGCGAGCGGACCGGCCGCGACGATGAGGTAGCCCACCGATTGCACGAACCCCGAGAGGGCGACGGATCCCGAATGGGTGCGCGTCCGCAGGTTGATGAGCACGAGCGCGAGCGGGAAGAGGAGCGGGCCCGCCCCGATGAGGGCGACCCACAACCAGGTCGCCCAACCGGGCGCGAGCAGGAGGCCGAGGTAGCCGGCCACGAACGCGACCACGGCGATCACGATGAGCAGTCGCACCTTGCCGTATCGCGCGGCGAGCACGGGCACGATGAGCCCGGCGGGCAGGCCCATGGCCGCGTAGAGCGAGAGCAACGCCCCGGCCTCGGCGGGTGCCACGCCGGCGATGTCGTGCAGCATCGAGGGCAACCACGCGAATGCCGCGTAGGCGTTGAAGCCCGCGGCCGCGAATACGGCGGCGAGCGACCATGCGAGCGGCGATCGGAGCGCATGCCGGAGCATGCCGGGATCGGCCTCCTCGAGCAGCGCCGCCGGCGCCTGGCGCCGCGGATGCACGAGCAACGCGAGCCACGGCACGAGCGAGATCGCCGCGATCAGGCCCCACTCACCGAGGGAGACCCGCCACCCCGCGGCCTCGGCGATCGGCACGGCGATGAGCGGCGGGATGAAGGCGCTCACCGACATCGCGGTGACATAGACGGTCGTCAGCAGGCCGATGCGATCGGGGAAGTACCGCTTCACGAGCGGCGGCAGCAGCACGTTGGCGACGCCCATCGCCGCGAAGGTCAGCGTGCTCATCGCGACGAGTGAGAGCGCCGAGCCGGCGAACCCCCGGCCGAGGAGGCCCGCCGAGAGCGCGATGAGCGACCCGACGAGGCTGATCTCGAGCCCGAATCGCTTCGCGACCATCGGCGTGATGATGCCGAACACGGCGTAGCAGATGGGGGGCAGCATGCCGAGGAAGCCGACGATCGCCGGGTTCAACGGGATCTCCGCCTCGATCTGGACGAGGATCGGCGAGAGCGATGCGACTGCGGTGCGCAGGTTGAACGCGACGAGCACGATCCCGAGGAGCGCGAGGGTTCGACCGGCCCATACTGCTCGGGGCGGGGTCGCTTCCATCACGTCGAGTCTAGGCTGGAAGCGTGGCCGACTTCGCCAGGTACCTGCCGCTCAGCCAGCACTCGAGGGCTGACGAGCGCGGCGTCACGAGTGACCGACGCGCGCCCACCGCCGTCGTCCTCCGCGGGCTCGCGACCGCACTCCGCGCCGCCGACGACGCCGCATGGAACCGGCCCACCGAGCGCGAGGGTCACACGGTCGCACACGTCGTCGCCGAGCTGGTCGCGGGGTTCGATCGATCCCCTGCGCGCCGCGCGCTCGCCACGGCACGTCGCACGCTCGCCCTCGACAACGGTGCGGCCGTGATCGCCGACGACGGTCCCAATGGGTGCGCGGATGCCGCGGTGGCCCTCGAGGCGCGCGCCGCCGTCATCACGGCTCGACCGCAGCCGACCCGCATCGTCGAGCTCGATGACGCCGTGGTCGCGGCGCTTCTCATCGGCCGGGCGCTCGGCGTGACCGTGCCGATCCCACCGCTCGCGTCGGGCGCCGTCGCCCTCCGTCGCGCCGCCGCGGCGCCCACCGCGATCCGCGCCGTCATCTCAGGTCACAGCCTCCACGCGACGGATGCCGCGTGGAGCATCGGCCACGGAGCGCCGCTCGTGGGCACCGCCGAAGAGCTCCTGCGGTTCCTGGCCGGCATCGGCCTCACGGCACCTCGCCCGCCCCACGACGGCGACTTCCCGGCATCCGCTGACGGCGAACGTACCCCTCCTTCTCTCTGAAGGCGACGACTCGTCGTCAGCGGCGACGGCTCGGTGGTCGAGTCGGTCGAGGAGTCAAGGGTCGAGGATGACGCGCACGCGTTCGACGTCGTCACGGATGCGGTCGATGAGGTCGTCGATGTTGGTGAATGCGACCATGCCTCGGATGCGGTCGACGAACTCCACGTCGACGACGTGGTCGTAGAGGTCGAGTTCGCGGTCGAGCACGTACGCCTCGACCTGCTTCTTCGGGACGCCCTCGAACGTGGGGTTGTTGCCCACCGAGATCGCCGCGGGATACCGGGTGCCGGCGTCGGTGAGCCAGCCGGCGTAGACGCCGTCGGCGGGGATGAGCCCCTCGGACTCGGGCGTGAGGTTGGCCGTTGGAAATCCGAGTTCGCGGCCGCGCGCCGCGCCGTGCACGACGATTCCAGAGACGGTGGGCGTGTGACCCAGGAGCTCGGCGGCATGCCGAACGTCGCCTTCGGCGAGGAGCTCGCGGATCCAGGTGGACGACACGCGCCGCTCCCCCTCGGGCCGCACGTCGTCGACGACCTCGACGGTGAACCCGAACCGCTCACCGAGCTCGGCGAGCAGGCGCACGTCACCGGCGCCCCGCGCGCCGTAGCGGAAGTCGCTGCCGACGAGCACCGACGTCGCGTGCAGCGCGTCGACGAGCACGCGCTCGACGAACTCCTCGGCGGGCACGGAGGCGAGCGCGCGGTCGAACGCGAGCAGCACGGTCGCGTCGACTCCGGTGGTCGCGAGGAGCTCGAGCTTCTGCCGAACACTGACGAGCGCCTCGGGGCACTTCTCAGGTGCCAGGAGCGCGAGCGGGTTGCGATCGAACGTGACGACGACCGCCTTCACCTCGTCGGCGTCGGCGATGGCGCGGAGCCTGCCGATGACCGCACGGTGGCCCTGATGCACACCGTCGAACTTGCCGATCGTGACCGCGGAGGGGCCGAAGCCGGCGGGGACCCCGTCGACGCCCTTGAACGTCTTCACGCGGCATCCGTCTCGTGTCGAGCAGGGCGATGCACCGCGAGCCACCACATGCCGAGGAGCGGGAGCACGAGCGGGATGAACAGGTACCCTCGCCCGAACCACGACCAGACCGTGTCGTGCGGGAAGAGCTCGGGGAAGACCACGCTCAGGGTGCCTACGACCACCACGCCGGTGAACTCGAAGCCGATCGTGGCCCACGCCGCCCGGTACCAGCCGCGGCCCGCGCGCACGAGCGCGATCGTCGCCAGCACATAGACCACCGCGGCGAGCGCGGAGAGCGAATAGGCGAGGGGCGCCTGGTCGAACTTCGAGACGATCTGCACGAACGAGCGGCCGACCGCCGCGAGCGCGAGCACACCGTAGACGGCCACGAGCACGCGCCCGATGCCGCTCATCCTCCGCCCCCGCCCGCGATCGGTCTGGGGCCGGGCGCCCTGCACATCAGTCATGTCGTTTCGATTCTCTCAGACGTGCTCACGCCTGCTGCACGGTCCAGATCTGCAGCATGCGGTACACCATCACGGCGACGGCGAGCGCAGCGACGCCGAGCACCACCGTGCTCCAGCGGTTGCGCTCGAGGAGCGCCCAGAAGGCGGCCGCAGGCGGCAACAGCAGGGCACCGACGACGTAGGTGTAGAACTCGAGGACACTGCCGCTCGCGTGGTTGCCGAAGGCCGGCGCCGCGATCGCCACGACCAGCTGCGCGAGGAGCAACAGCTCCACGAGCGCGAGTGCGCCGAGGGCGAGGTCGTTCGGCACCCGCCCCGCGAGGCCGAGCCCGAGGCAGAGCAGGCCGGCAGCGACCGCCACGGCGACCTGAACCCAGGTGAACCATTCGATCACTCCTCGACCTCCTCGGGCGGGAATCCCGTGACGACCCTGAGCTGGGTGCCGCGGCGCTCGACGATCGCGATGAGCCGATCGCCGGGCGCGATGGCGGCGATTGCAGGGTCAGGATCATCTCCGGCGGATGGCGCGGAATCGGCGGCGTCCGCACCCGAGGAGGCGATGGGCGGCGCCTCGATGCGCTTGCCGTGCCTGAGGTCGACGGCCTGCGCCTCGGTGACCTCGGTGACGGGCAGCGCGCGCCGTGCGGCATCCGCCGGGCTCATGAGGTGCCGGGCGACCTCGAAGCCCTCGAGCGCGCCGGCCTCGTCGACGCCGAACCGGCCGATGCGCGTTCGGCGGAGCGCCGTGAGATGGCCGCCCGTGCCGAGTGCGGCACCGAGATCGCGAGCCAGCGCGCGCACGTAGGTGCCCGATGAGCACTCCACCCGCACGTCGAGATCGATGAAGCCGTCACCGTCGCGTCGCCCGATCGACTCGAACGCCGAGACCGTCACTCGTCGTGACGACAACTCGACGACCTCGCCGTCGCGCACCCGCTGGTAGGCGCGCTTTCCGGCGACCTTGATCGCGCTCACGGCGCTCGGCACCTGGTCGATCACGCCCGTGAGCGCCTCGATACCGTTGCCGATGGCCGCATCGGTGGCGGCGGCGAGCCCATCGGCGGATGCCGCGACGAGCGGCTCGCCCTCGGCGTCGTCGGTCGTGGTGTTCCACCCGAGCCGGATCGTCGCGAGGTATTCCTTGTCGAGCCCCACGAGGTAGTGCAGGAGGCGCGTCGCGTTGTTCACCCCGAGCACGAGCAGGCCCGTGGCCATCGGATCGAGTGTGCCCGCGTGACCGATCTTGCGCGTGCCGGCGAGGCGGCGCATGCGCGAGACGACGTCGTGGCTCGTGATTCCCTGCGGCTTGTCGACGAGGAGGATGCCGCTGTTCACGCGGTACAGGCTAACAGTCAGCCGCGCGGCGCGGCCTACGCTGGGCCTGTGAGGATCGGCATCATCGGCGCAGGTGCGCTCGGCGGAACGTTCGCGGCACTGCTCGCCCGCGCCGGGCACGAAGTCGAGGTGACGGCTCGAGGCTCAAGCCTCGCCGCGATCCGGGCCGAGGGGATCCGGCTGAGTGGCGGCTTCGGAGCCGCGCACGCGAGGGTCGACGTCGGTGAGGTGCTCCGCGCGCGCCCCGATCTCGTGCTCGTGTGCACGAAGGCGCAGGATGCCGAGGCCGCCATCTCGGCGAACGCGGCCGTCATCGACGGCGTCCCCGTCGTCGTCGTGCAGAACGGGCTCGACGGCGTCGCCATCGCCGAACGGCTGCTTCCCCGTTCGTCGTGCATGGGGGTGCTCTCGATCATCGCCGCGAACTACACGGAGCCCGGGGTCGTGCGGGTGACGACCCGGGCGACGAGCTACCTCGGCCGCGGCGACGGTCCGGCCGATGCCGAGTGCACTCGCATCGCCGCGATCCTCTCCGACGCCGTGCCGGTCGTCGCGATCGGCGGCTTCCGCGGAGCCCAATGGTCGAAGCTCGTCGTCAACATGTTGAACGCGGTGCCCACGATCGTCGGTCGGAGCGTGCAGGAGGTCGTCGACGATCGCCGGCTCCGCCGCGTGGTGACCGCGTCGATGCGCGAGACCGTGCGGGTCGGGATCGCGCGCGGGGTGCGATTCGGGGCCGTGCAGGGACTCGGCGACCGGCGCCTGCGCCTCTTCGCCCTCCTCCCGCTCGCCGTCGGGCAGGTGCTGCCCTGGCTCATGCGCGTGCGGATGGGCGACGTGCCGAACCTCGGCTCGACGCAGCAGAGCATTCGGCGCGGACAGCCCACGGAGATCGACTTCCTGAACGGGGCCGTCGTGCGCGAGGCATCCGTCGCCGGTATGGACGCTCCGGTGAACCGTGCGCTCACCGCGCTCGTGCACGAGGTCGAGCAGCACGGGGTGCTCCCCGTCGAGCGGGTGCTCGAGCTCGCCCTGCGCTGAGTGGCCTGCAGGAATCATCGATTCCCGAGCACGAGCGAGGGGGCCCGGCGAACCGGGCCCCCTCGAGTCGTTCGGAGCCTACGCGCGCCGGCGCCGCACCCACGTCACGACGAGCAGGGCGAGGCCTGCAACGGCGAGCACCCCAGCGACGATGCCGATCAGTCCACCGTTGAAGCCGGTGGAGGCAAGGCTGGTCGTGGTCGTGGTCGTGGTGGTGGTGGTGGTCGCACCGCCGGTTCCGCCGCCCGGCGCGGGCGGCGCGCAGTCGGCGGTCGCGGCCGGGTAGTCGAGGGCGACGGTGAGCTCAGGATTCACGACGAGCTTGACCTCGGTGACGTCGCGGGTCCAGCCGAAGTTGTCGTCGGTGACGACCCACTTGCCGCCGACGAACGCCCAGCCGGGCCATCCCGTGGGGGTCACGCCGTCTTCGGCGACCGTGGCGCCCGGCCACAGTGCCTTGCCCGACAACTTGCCATCGACGAGGGTGCCGAGTTCGATCGTCTCGGTGCTCGTGCCGTCGGTGAAGACGAGCGAGACGACGTCGGTCGCCACGACTCCGTCGGGGTCGTTCAAGACGACGTCGTAGACGATCCACGGCGCATTCGCGACGCACTCACCGGCGAGCGAGCCCGTGAGCGTCGGCTCGGTGAAGGACCCGTCGACGTAGCTCACCGACCAGTGGCTCACCGAGTCCTTGTCGGGATGCTTGAACTCGATCTCCGCCTGGGGCGGGACGACGTCGTAGTAGTACGCGACGGTGCCGGCCTTCACGCAGTAGCCGTCGATGAGCTGGCCCTCGGGGGCCGTGGCGGTGACGGTGACCGGGTCGCCCTTGGTGTCGATCTTGCCGGAATCGAGACCGGCGCAGTTGTCGGTGCTGGAGCTCGACTGGACGGACCCGCTCGGGTCGTCGACGAGCACGGCGTTCGCCGGGAGCGCTCCTCCGGCAAGGGATACGGCGAGGACGCCGGCGGTTGCGGCCGCGGCGAAAATGGCGCGAGGGATCCTCATGGGTTCTCCTGATGGGTCGGGCGGATGGCACGGCACATCAGTCGAAACAGCGGGGTCGGGTGGCGCGGTTGGGGCGCGCGGATACCGGCCATGCGGTGGGGTGCCGCGTTTCGGGATGGGCCATGCCGTGCTTGGGGGCGGGCAGTGGCACAAGTATGCCCGATCGCAGCGGGCTTCGCAGCCGATTTCCCACACTCAGGGCAGCCGCGGCCCACCGAAATGGGCATTGCCCGTCAGCAACTGTCGAGAAACCTGCGTCGCGGGTGCTCCGGGTCGCGATTGTCGACGACAGCGGACGCCGCGATGCGCGGGTCGCCCTCGGCATAGGCGAGCCTGTCGGCGGGATCCACAGGGTCGCCGTCGAGCGCGATGCGGTAGTCCCAGAGCCCGGCCAACCGGTCGCGCAAGACGAACCTCCCGTCGAGCACGAGGATGGCGTCGTGGGGCCCGGTGAGCCACTTCGGCTCCACCCATGCGTCGCGAGCGGGGTCGAACACTCGCGTCACGAACGCCGTCGAGCCGCCGAGGCGGAACGGCTCGACGAGCACCCGGCGTAGTGCCGACTCGTCGAAGCCGTGGGCGTAGTACCTGGCGGGGGTATCGGCGCCGAACGCCGCCTGGGCGGCCCGCGAACGGTGGAAGCCCTCCATGCTCGCGCGGAACACCGCGTGGTCGCGTTCCCCGAACACGGCCGCGAGATCGTCGCCGAACGCGGTCTTGCCGCTCTGCAGCGGGCCGTCGATCGCCACGATCATGCGACCACGCCCGTGATGCTGGAGGATCTCGTCGGCCAGGGCACGGAGGAACGTGACGCGAGGCGTGGTGACGAGGCGCATGAGCCGAGCCTATCCTCGCGGTCTGCGCGCCGACATAGGCTGGAGGGCATGCCGAGCGAGACCGCCACCTCGATCGCCGGGGCCCTCGACGAGTGGTTCGCGGATGCCGCGCGGCCGCTGCCGTGGCGTGCGGCCGACGTGTCGCCGTGGGCGGTGCTCGTGAGCGAGTTCATGCTGCAGCAGACCCAGGTCGCCCGGGTGCTCCCCCGGTGGGAGGCGTGGATGGCGCGCTGGCCCACGCCGGCGAGCCTCGCCGCCGAGCCGCCCGCCGAGGCGGTGCGCGCATGGGACCGGCTCGGCTACCCGCGGCGGGCACTGTGGCTGCACCGCGCGGCCGCCGAGATCGTCGAACGGCACGGCGGCGAGGTTCCGCACGACCTCGACGCACTGCTCGCATTGCAGGGCGTCGGCCCCTATACAGCTCGCGCCGTCGCCGCGTTCGCCTTCGGCGTGCGACATCCGGTCGTCGACACGAACACCCGGCGGATGATCGCGCGCGCCGTCGCCGGGCACGCAGAGGCCGCTCCCCCGTCGATCGCGCGCGACCTCGCGGCGATGGGGGCACTCCTGCCGGCGGATGCACGTGAGGCCCGCGTGTTCAACGCGGCGGCCATGGAGCTCGGCGCCACCGTGTGCACGGCGCGAACGCCACGGTGCGACGAGTGCCCCATCAGTTCGCAGTGCGCCTGGCGTGCCGCCGGCTACCCCGCATACACGGGCACCCGCAAGGCCGTGCAGGCGCGCTTCGAAGGCTCCGACCGACAGGTGCGCGGCATCGTGATGCGGGAGCTCCGTGCCGCGCATCGGCCGGTCTCGCGTGCCGAGCTCGAGCGAACCTGGCCGGATGCCGCCCAGCTCGATCGTGCCGTCGCCGGCCTCGTCGCCGACGGGCTCGCCGTGCCCGACGGCCATGGCGGGTACGGCCTGCCCCACGCGTGACCTCTCGCAGGGGCGCGCGGATGCCCCGACCGCGTGGCCGGGGCATCCGCTGGGCTCAGGAGGCGTTCGACTCGCGCACCGCCATGAGTTCGCGGTCGGATGCGTCGACATCGCGCAGGTCGAAGCCGCGTGTCTCCCGGGCCGCGGCCACCGCGATGAGGGTGATGATGCACGCGACGAGCACGTAGACGGCGACCGGCACGCTCGAACCGAACTGCGACAACAGGCTCGTCGCGATGATCGGCGCGAGCGAGCCGGCGAAGATCGAGGTGACCTGGTAGCCGAGGGAGACGCCCGAGTAGCGCATCCTGGTCGGGAACATCTCAGCCATGATCGCCGGCTGGCCTGCGTACATCGCCGCGTGGAAGACGAGGCCGATCGCGATCGCCGCCCAGATGAGCACGGGCTGCGCCGTGCTCATGAGCGGGAAGGCGAAGAACGCCCAGGTCGCGCCGAGGGCCGCACCCGCGGCGTAGACCGGCCGTCTGCCGATGCGGTCGGCGAGCCGGCCGAAGAGCGGGATCACGAGGAAGTGCACGAAATGGGCGCCGACGAGCAGCAGCAGCGTGTTCGTCGTCCCCTCCTTCACCACCTGCGTGAGGTAGACGATCGAGAACGTCACGACGACGTAGTAGAGGATGTTCTCCCCCACTCGCAGGCCCATCGCCGTGATGACCCCCCGCGGGTAGCGGCGAAGCACCTCGAAGACGCCGTACGACACGGCCTTGGCGGCCTCACGTTCGGCCTGCATCTCGAGGAAGATCGGTGCATCCGTGATCTTCGTGCGGATGTACCAGCCGATGAGCACGATGACGGCCGAGAGCCAGAACGCGACGCGCCAGCCCCAGCCGAGGAAGGCCTCCTGGGTGAGCGACGCCGAGAGCACGAAGAGCACGAGCGTCGCGAGCAGGTTGCCGACCGGCACTGCGGCTTGCGGCCAGCTCGCCCAGAATCCGCGCGAGCGCGCTGGGCTGTGCTCCGCGACGAGCAGCACCGCGCCGCCCCACTCGCCGCCGATCGCGAAGCCCTGCAGGAACCGCAGGAACACGAGGAGCACCGGCGCAGCGAGGCCGATCTGCGCGAAGGTCGGCAGGCATCCCATGAGGAACGTGGCGACGCCCACGAGGATGATGCTGAACTGCAGCAGCCGCTTGCGACCGTACTTGTCGCCGAAGTGGCCGAAGACGATGCCACCGAGCGGGCGGGCGATGAAGCCCACGGCGTACGTGAGGAAGGCGGCGATGATCCCGCTCAGCGGATCGTCGGACGGCGGGAAGAACGCGGTGCCGAAGACGAGCGTGGCCGCCGAGGCGTAGAGGAAGAACTCGTACCACTCGACGACGGTGCCCGCCATCGATGCGGTCACGACTCGCCTGAGTCCTGAGGGCGGCGCGGCGGGCGTCTGCGCCTCGCCGACACGGGTCTGGGTCATCCGATGCTCCTTTGCATAGATCGACGCATTCGCGTCATCGCCTGAGTATGACTGCATCGATCCGCACATCCAATGACAAAAGTCGCACGTGGAATGTGCAAGTATGCAGAAGTGCCAGCGCTCACCCCTCACCGTCCCCCGCCGAGTCCCGACGACCTGCTCGTGCTGCTCGCCGTCGCCCGCGCCGGCCGCTTCACCACGGCCGGGGCCGAGCTCGGCCTCAATCACACGACCATCGCACGCCGCATCGGCGCCCTCGAGGCCGCACTCGGCGGCCGCGTGCTCGCACGGGGCGTGGCGGGCTGGGTGCTCACGCCGCTCGGCGAGCACGCGATCACCGCGGCCGAGGGCGTCGAGCTCGCGCTCGGCTCGCTCTCTCCCGACGTGCCGAGCCTCTCGGGTGTCGTGCGGCTCTCGGCCACCGACGGGTTCAGCGGCTTCATCGCCTCGCCGGCGATCGTCGAGGTGCGCCGCGCTCACCCGGGTGTCTCGCTCGAGATCGTCGCCGCAACGCGGAGAGCCGCCCAGCAGCGTGTCGGGGTCGATCTCGAGGTCGTCGTGGGCCGCCCGCACGTGCACCGCGCCGAGGCGATCCATCTCGCCGACTACGCGCTCGGGCTCTACGCGAGCCGCGCGTTCCTCGAGCGCCGCGGCATCCCCCGGTCGCTCGACGAGCTGAACGGCGCCCCGCTCGTGTACTTCATCGAGTCCATGCTGCAGGTCGACGCCCTCGACGAGGCTCGGCGTTCAACCCTCGGCATGCTCGATGCGGTGTCGAGCACGAACGTGTACGTGCACGTCGACGCGACTCGCGCGGGCGCGGGATTCGGACTGCTCCCCGCGTTCCTCGCCGATCAGCATGAGGATCTCGTGCGGCTGTTCCCCGACGAGATCGACGAGCGACTGCCCTATTGGCTCGTCTGCCGGCCCGAGGCGCTTCGCCAGCCGACGGTGCTGGCGTTCATCGAAGCCCTCCACGCGCGAATCGCCGCCGTCGCCGAAGAACTCCTCGGCAACGGCCGTCGTCGCTGAACGGGGTCAGCGGGGCCCGCCGAGCTCGGCCTGTTCGCCGAGGTCCTCGTCGTCGTCTTCGGAGCCCTCGAGGTCGTCGAGCGCCTCGTCGTCGAAGTCGTCGTCATCGTCGAGATCGCGCGGCTTGACGTAGGGGTCGGGCTCGCCCGCGTACTCCGCGCTGCTCGCGAGCACCGTGACCTCGGCGTCGCGCGTGCGCGCCTCGCGGAGCAACGACTCGATGTGCTCGGCGTTCTCGGGGATCGCGTCGGGGATGAACTCGAGCGACGGGGTGAGTCGCGCGGTGATGTTGCGCCCGACCTCGCTGCGCAGCATGCCGGTCGCGGCCGTCAACGCGCGCGCTGAGTCCTTCCGCTCGGCTTCCGAACCGTAGACGGTGTAAAAGATGCTCGCGTGCTGCAGGTCGCCCGTGACGCGCACGTCGGTGATGGTCACGAACCCGAGGCGGGGGTCGCGCAGGCCCTTGTCGAGTCGCTTCGCGACGATCTCCTTGATGCGATCGGCCATTTTCCTGGCCCGTGCCGGATCCGCCATCTTCCTCGCCCTTCCTCGCCCCGGGGATGTCGCACCCTCGGGGTCCCTGATTCTTCAGTGCGGTGAATCGAGGTAGGGGCCCCCACTCTTCACCGGAGTGAAGAACCAGGGACCCCATCCACGAGTTACACCCGGGGCTTCTCCCGCATCTCGATCGTCTCGATCTCGTCGCCGACCTGGATGTCGTTGAACTTGCCGAGGCCGATACCGGCTTCGAAGTCAGTGCGCACCTCGGTGACGTCGTCTTTGAAGCGACGCAGCGACTCGATCGCGAGGCTGTCGCCGACCACGACGCCGTCGCGGATGACCCGCGCCTTCGCGTTGCGCGTGATCGTTCCCGACCGCACGATGACACCCGCGATGTTGCCGAACTTCGAGGAGCGGAACACCTCGCGGATCTCGGCGACGCCCGACTGGACCTCTTCGTACTCGGGCTTCAGCATGCCCTTCAGCGAATTCTCGATGTCGTCGATGGCGTTGTAGATCACCGAGTAGAAGCGCACGTCGACACCCTCGCGGGCGGCGCGCTCGCGCGCCTTCACGTCGGGGCGGACGTTGAACCCGATGACGATCGCGTTGTCGATCGTCGCCAGGTCGATGTCGCTCTCGGTGACTGCACCCACACCGCGGTGGAGGATGCGCAGCTGCACGCTGTCGTCGACCTCGATCTTCATCAAGGACTCCTCGAGCGCCTCGACGGCACCCGACACGTCGCCCTTGATGATGAGGTTGAGCGCCTCGACCTTGCCCTCTTCGAGCGCACGGGTGAAGTCCTCGAGCGAGATGCGCTTGCGGGCCTTGGCGAGCTGGGCATTGCGCTGCGCGGCTTCACGCTTCTCAGCGATCTGGCGTGCGGTGCGGTCGTCTTCCGTCACGAGGAAGGTGTCACCGGCGCGCGGCACGCTCGACAGACCCTGCACCTGCACGGGACGCGCCGGCGTGGCCTCGAGCACGGCGTCGCCGTTCTCGTCGGCCATCGCACGCACTCGGCCATAGGCCGTGCCCGCGACGATCGCGTCGCCGACCCGCAGCGTTCCCGACTGGATGAGCACGGTCGCAACCGCACCGCGGCCCTTGTCGAGCTTCGCCTCGATGGCGACGCCTCGGGCATCTTTATTCGGGTTCGCGCGCAGGTCGAGACCGGCGTCGGCGGTGAGGAGCACCGCGTCGAGCAGGTCTTGGATGCCGATGTTCTCGCGAGCCGACACGTCGACGAACATGACGTCGCCACCGTACTCCTCGGCCACGAGGCCGAACTCGGTGAGCTGCTGGCGCACCTTGGCGGGGTTGGCGTCGGGCTTGTCGATCTTGTTCACCGCGACGACGATCGGCACGTTGGCCGACTGTGCGTGGTTCAGCGCCTCGACCGTCTGCGGCATGATGCCGTCGTCGGCCGCGACCACGAGGATCGCGATGTCGGTCACCTGCGCACCACGGGCACGCATGGCGGTGAACGCCTCGTGGCCCGGAGTGTCGATGAAGGTGATCGCGCGCTCGAGGTTCTCGTGCTCGGTGTGCACCTGGTACGCACCGATGTGCTGGGTGATGCCGCCGGCCTCGCCCGCGACGACGTTCGCGTTGCGAATCGCGTCGAGGAGTCGGGTCTTACCGTGATCGACGTGACCCATGACAGTGACCACCGGAGGACGCTGCTGGAGCTCCTCGTCGGTCTCGTCTTCGAGCTCCTGGTCGAGGTCGATGTCGAAGCCCTCGAGGAGTTCGCGGTCCTCGTCTTCGGGCGAGACGACCTGGATCATGTAGCCGAGCTCTTCACCGAGCACCTGGAAGGTGGCCTCGTCGAGCGATTCGGTCGCCGTCGCCATCTCACCGAGGTGGAACAGCACCGTCACGAGCGAACCGGGGTTCGCGTCGATCTTGTCGGCGAAGTCGGAGATCGAGGCGCCACGACGGAGTCGGATGACGGTGTTGCCGTCGCCGCGGGGAACACTCACGCCGCCGAGCGACGGAGCCTCGCGCATCTCGAACTCTTGCCGCTTCGTACGCTTCGACTTGCGAGCCTTGCTCTTGCCGCCGCCACGACCGAATGCACCGGCCGTGCCGCCGCCTGGGCCGCGACCACGACCGCCGCCGCCCGCGGGACGCGGAGGACCGAAGCCGGTGCCGCCGCCGGGGCGCTGGAAGCCGCCACCGGCACCGCCGGGACGTGCGCCGG
>NZ_JAGGPF010000014.1 GCF_018613935.1 Agromyces sp. ISL-38
CGCGGGCGCTGGCCGCCGCACCGACCGCACTCGCCCCCGCGCCGGCCCACGGGGCTCGCGCTCTGGCGGGCGCGCTTGCTCTCCTCGGGGCCGCGCCACCAGGCCTGTCGCCGCCACCGGAATCTGCAGGAGATCTCGCGTCACAGGCACGCATCTGGGTGCATGATCCGGAATCTCCTGCATTTCGAGAGTCGTGACGCTCGGACGAGGTGCAGTTCTCTCCACGCTGGTGTGCCCGACGAGGTGCAGCAGCTCTCCACAGCGCTGGCGAGGTCCTTCCACAGTCAAGGTGAATCCGAGAGCTACGGATGCCTCTGTGCGCGAGACTCGCCGCATGAACCCGACCTCTTCACCAGAGCGCGACGATCGCGTCGGCCCTCCGCGACCGCCCACCGGCGTCTCTCCGACGAAACGGGACCGGGTCACTCAACCCTCTCGGCGGTCGGCACGCGCAGCTCGACCCGAAGTCGGCGCGGTGGCGCGCCGTATCCGGGAGAACGGCGGTGCGCTCTCCTACGCGTCGCTCGATGCAGCAGGCGTCTCCCGTCATGACGTCGCGGCGGCGCTCCGTGCCGGCGCGATCGTGCGGGTGCGGAACGGATGGTTCGCGTACCCTGGGGCTCCTCTCGACGTGGTGCGAGCGGCACGCGTCGGCGGCGCGCTCACCGGGGCATCCGTTGCTCGACTGCACGGGCTCTGGCTGCTCGACGATCCTTTGCTGCACGTCCGCGTTCCGTCGTCGAGTGCCCGGCTGCGCGCCCCCGACGACCGTCGGATCTCGCTCGACCGCGGCGAGCACGGCGTCTGCGTGCACTACCGGCCGGACGGTGAGAGTTGTGCACGCGACCCTCTGCCTGTCGCGCTTGCCGAGATGTTCCCGTGCAGCGGACCGGTCGGTGCCATGATCGCACTCGACTCCGCCCTGAACAGCGGTGAACTCACGTCGGCGGGGCTGGCGCAACTTCGTGGGCTCGTCTCGGCAGCGCACAGTCGCCTTGTAGATCGCGCGGACCCTGGGTGCCAGTCGGGTCTTGAGACGATCGCTCGATTGCTGCTTTACCGTCGCCGGGTGGCGCACCGAACCCAAGTGTGGATTCCGGGCGTCGGCTACGTCGATCTCCTGATCGGTGATCGGCTTGTTGTGGAGCTCGACGGCAGGAGCTTCCACGAGGGCGAGGACTTCGAGACCGACCACCGGCGCGACTTCGAGCTCGCCCTGCGCGGGTACGTCGTCGTTCGGATCTCGTACCGCATGATCATCGACGACTGGGAGCAAGTGGAGGCCGGGATCCTCACCCTCCTCGCCCGTGGCGAGCATCGCTGGGGACACCGCGCGAGCGAAGTGACCGCCCCGGGACCGCTCGTAACGTGGAGCTGACGAGCTGGTTGGAAAGCGCAGGAGATATCGCTTCAGAGGCGCGCTAGCCGACCTATGGTGGAGGATCTCCTGCGTTTCGAGGCCCGTTCAGAAGGCAGACGTAACGCCCTGCGATACGCGTTGACCAGGCGGCCGTTCCGCCCTGCGACGACGAGCGGAGCAGGCGGCCGCGCCGCCCGCGACGACGCGCGAGCGGGCAACGTGCCGGCCGCGGCTACGCGCGGAGCCAGGCCGTGGCGTCGCCCGGCAGGCTGCGGCCGGTGAGCGCCTCGCTCGCGACCAGCACGTCGCCGGCGGGCAGCTCCACGGGTTCGGTGCCCGTGTTCGCCACGGCGATGACGTCGCCGTTGCGGAGGGCGAGCACGTCGTCGCGGAATCCGGGCAGCCATTCGACTGCGCCCGAACCGAGGTCGTGCTCACGCCGCCGGCGGAGCAGCGACCGGTAGAGCTCGAGCGTCGAGCCGTCGACGCCGCGCTGGCGGTCGCGGGCGAGTTCGCGCCACTGCGCGGGCTGCGGGAGCCAGGATGCCTCGCTGGGCCCGAAGCCGTAGGACGGCGAGTCGGCCTCCCAGGGGATCGGCACGCGGCATCCGTCTCGTCCGTAGCGCTCGCCGTTCGTGCGGAACCACGTGGGGTCTTCGCGTGCCTCGTCGGGGAGGTCGATGACCTCGGGCAGGCCGAGCTCCTCGCCCTGGTAGAGGTAGGCCGAGCCTGGGAGCGCGAGCATGAGGGTGGTGGCGGCACGTGCGCGGCGCAGCCCAGGCTCGTACGAGGGCAGGCCATTCGATCGGGGGCCGAGCCCGTGGCCCTGTGGGTTCGCCTCGGTGACCGAGAGGCGCGTCGCGTGGCGCACGACGTCGTGGTTCGAGAGCACCCACGTGCTCGGCGCGCCGACTGAGCCGAAGGCGTCGAGCGAGGCGTCGATCACGCCACGGAGGGCCGCGGCATCCCATGGCGTCTCGAGGTAGGCGAAGTTGAACGCCTGGTGCATCTCGTCGGGGCGCACCCAATTGGCCACGCGGGGGAGCGGGTCGACCCACGCCTCGGCAGCGAGGATGCGCTCGCCCGGATACGTGTCGAGGAGCGCACGCCAGTCGCGGTAGATCTCGTGTACGCCGTCTTGGCCCCAGTACGGTGCGAGGTCGCCGGGCTCGGAGCTGATCTCGGGCTCTAGGGGGACGCCGGCGGTCACCGCCGCGCCGCCCATGCTGCCGCCGTCGGCGGGCGGCGTGTAGTCGGGCAGGCCGTCGGCCTTGATCATGCCGTGCGCCACGTCGACGCGGAAGCCGTCGACGCCGCGGTCGAGCCAGAAGCGCAGGATGCCCCGGAACTCCTCGCGAACCTCGTCGTTCGTCCAGTCGAAGTCGGGCTGCGAGCTATCGAAGAGGTGCAGATACCACTGGCCCGGAGTGCCGTCGGCCTCGACGACGCGGGTCCATGCGGGTCCGCCGAAGACCGAGTCCCAGTTGTTCGGCGGCTCGTCGCCGGCGGGGCCGCGCCCGTCGCGGAAGAGGTAGCGCGCCCTTTCGGCGCTGCCGGGCCCGGCGGCGAGCGCCGCCTGGAACCACTCGTGCTCGTCGGACGAGTGGTTCGGCACGAGGTCGATGATCACGCGGATGCCGCGGGCGTGCGCCTCGGCGAGCATCGCGTCGAAGTCGGCGAGCGTGCCGAAGCGAGGGTCGACGTCGCAATAGTCGGCGACGTCGTAGCCGGCGTCGCGCTGGGGGGACGTGAAGAACGGCGAGAGCCAGATGGCGTCGATGCCGAGTTCGTGCAGGTCGTCGAGGCGCGAGGTGATGCCGGCGAGGTCGCCCATGCCATCACCGTTCGCATCGGCGAACGACCGGGGGTAGATCTGGTAGATCGCGGCGGTGCGCCACCAATCGGAAGTCATCTGGAAACTGTACGTCATCTGGACACCGCATGGAAACGCTTGCAGTATCGTGGCGTAACCTGATGGTCACGAACCTGTATCGATACTGCCCTCTTGGTTTGGGGATGGCGGCGCCGCAAGGTATACCTGTAATCGCTTGCATATCGCGAGCACTCCACACGGAAGAACGGCCTTTCGGGCACGGTGCGCGGTTCCACGGGAACCGGAACGGGGAACACAGCTCCCTCACCAGGCGAAGGCGCCGGACTCAAGCACACTGAGAAGGGCACACCAATGAGGGTGAACACGAAGAGCCTCCTCGCTGCCGGGGCCGTCGCGGTTGTCGCGACGCTCGGTCTCGCGAGCTGCGCCGCCGGCGACAGCGGCGACGGCGGCGATGCCGCAAGCAGCACGCTCACGGTCTGGGTCGACGCCGAGCGCGTCGACGCGCTGCAGGGTGCAGCCGACGCATACTCCGAGAAGAACGGCGTCAAGGTCGAGCTCGTCGGCAAGGACAACGCCGACATCAAGGACGACTTCATCCAGCAGGTTCCGACCGGCAAGGGCCCCGACATCACGATGGGCGCCCACGACTGGCTCGGCGAGCTCTCGACGAACGGTGTCGTCGCTCCGATCGAGCTCGGCGACTCGGCGGGCGATTACCTGCCGGTCGCGATCGATGCCTCCACCTACGAGGGCACCGTCTACATGCTTCCGTACGCGGTCGAGAACATCGCGGTGATCCGCAACACCGACCTCGTTCCCGAGGCCGCCACGAGTTACGACGACATGATCGCGAAGGGCCAGGCCGCCGGCCTCACCCAGCCGTTCGTCGTCGAGCAGGGTGCAGAGGGCAACCCCTACCACCTCTACCCGTTCCAGACCGCGTTCGGCGCTCCCGTCTTCGGCACGAACGACGAGGGCTACGACGCCACCGACCTGCAGCTCGGCAGCGCGGGCGGCGAGCAGTTCGCCACGTGGCTCGCCAGCCAGGGCAAGAACGGCACGGGCGTCTTCAACACCGACGTCGACGGTGACATCGCGAAGCAGGCCTTCCTCGACGGCACCGCCGCCTTCTGGCTCACGGGCCCGTGGAACGTGGGCTCGGCCGTCGACGCCGGCCTCAACGTCGCGATCGACAGCGTGCCGAGCCCGACCGCCGAGGTCGCCTCGCCGTTCGCCGGCGTGAAGGGCTTCTTCGTCTCCTCCGAGTCGAAGAACAAGGTCGCCGCGAACGACTTCCTCGTCAACTTCCTCGGCACCGAAGAGGTGCAGCTCGAGCTCTTCAAGGCGGGCAATGTGCTTCCGGCACTCTCGGCCGCCGCTGAGACCGCGTCGAGCGACCCGATCATCGAGGGCTTCGCCGCCGTCGGCGCCGAGGCCGTTCCGATGCCGGCCATCCCGGCCATGGGTTCGGTCTGGCAGTACTGGGGCATCGCCGAGGCCGACATCATCAACGGTGCCGACCCCGTCGCGACGTGGCAGAAGCTGACGGCCGACGTGCAGGCCGCGATCGGCTAACAACGACGAGTCATTCCGGGCCGGATGCCGCACCACGGCGTCCGGCCCGGAGCAGTCACGTTCGACAGGAAGAGCGAGCAGGATGAGCACCACGATCGACGACGAGGTCACCTCGGGGACTCCGAAGAAGCCGACGAAGCGGCAGCGCCAAGCGGCAGGCATCGCCGAAGCGGCATCCGGCGGGGTGAAGATGCTCCTCGTCAAGGTGCTGATGCTCGGCATCGTCGATGCGATCGCCGTCTACGCGATCTTCATCCTCATCACGAGCGACCAGTGGCTCGTGGCCGGCATCGTCGGCGTCGTCACGGCGATCGTGAACTGGATCTACTTCTCGCGCACGAAGCTCCCCGCGAAGTACCTCACCCCGGGCGTCATCTTCCTCGTGATCTTCCAGGTGTTCGTGCTCGTCTACACGGGCTACATCGCCTTCACCAACTACGGCACGGGGCACAACGGCTCGAAGGAGCAAGCGGTCTCGTCGCTCATGAGCTCGGCGCTCGAACGCGTGCCCGACTCGCCGACCTACGAGGTCACCGTCGTCGACCAGTTCGGCGAGCTCGGCCTGCTCGTCACCGATCCCGACGGCGAGGCGAGCGTCGGCACGACCGACTCGCCGCTCACCGAGGTCGACGCCGAGATGGAGGGCGGCAAGGCCGTCGCCGTCGACGGCTGGACGACCCTGAGCTTCGCCGACGTCATCGCCCGCACCGACGAGATCACCGAGCTCGCGGTGCCGTTCTCCGACGACCCGAACGAGGGCGCCATCCGCACGCCCGATGGGTCGAGCGGATACCTCTACCTCTCGAACCTCGAGTACGACGCCGCCGCCGGAACGATGACCGACCTCAGCACGGGCACCGTCTACTCCGACCTCGGCACCGGCGCCTTCACCTCCGACGACGGCGAGCAGTTGTTGCCCGGCTGGCAGATCGTGGTCGGCTTCGACAACTTCGTGCGCGCGGTCACCGACGAGCGACTGGCGGGCCCGCTCCTCTACGTCACGCTCTGGACCTTCGCCTTCGCACTCATCTCGGTCGCGTCGACGTTCTTCCTCGGCCTCTTCCTCGCGATCGTCTTCAACGACCTGCGCATGCGAGGCCGCAAGTACTATCGCGTGCTGATGATCCTCCCGTATGCGGTGCCGTCGTTCCTGTCGGCGCTCGTGTGGGCGGGCATGATGAATGAGAGCTTCGGATTCATCAACCAGGTGCTGCTCGGCGGGGCATCCGTTCCCTGGCTCACCGATCCGGTCGTCGCGAAGATCTCGGTGCTCGTCGTCAACCTCTGGCTGGGCTTCCCGTACATGTTCCTCGTGTGCACGGGAGCGCTGCAGTCGATTCCCGAAGAGCTGCAGGAGGCCGCGACCGTCGACGGCGCGCGGCCGTGGGCGGTGTTCCGGCTCATCAAGCTGCCGCTCCTGCTCGTGAGCGTCGCACCGCTGCTCATCGCGTCGTTCGCCTTCAACTTCAACAACTTCAACGTGATCTACATGTTGACCGACGGCGGGCCAAGAGACTCGAACGCACCCATACCCGTGGGCTTCACCGACATCCTGATCTCGATGGTCTACAAGGTGGCCTTCACCGGCCAGTCGCGTGACTACGGTCTCGCGAGCGCGTACTCGATCATCATCTTCATCGTCGTCGCGGTGATCTCGGTCATCGCCTTCCGTCGCACCAAGTCGCTCGAGGAGCTGAACTGATGGCCACCAAGGAGCACCGCTCGTGGGTCGAGGCCCCTGTCGTCGAGGCCGAGATACTCGCCGCGGGGCTCGACGCTGAAGCAGCGCGGAAGTCGCGCCCGCCGGGGCCGCTGCCGAAGCGTCCGTTCAACTTCGGCCGCTGGTTCGCGGCGACCGGCTGGCGCCACGTCGTGGGCGTGGTGATGGTGGCCTTCTCGCTGTTCCCGATCATCTTCGTGATCTCGTCGTCGCTCAATCCGCGCGGCACGCTCACCGGATCGAACGCGCTGTTCGCGAAGATCGGCCTCGACAGCTATGTGCGGATCCTCACCGACCCGCAGGTGCCGTTCACGACGTGGTTCGGCAACACCCTCCTCATCTCGGGCATCACGGCGGTTGCCACGGTGTTCCTCGGAGCGCTCGCGGCGTATTCCTTCTCGCGCATGCGCTTCACAGGGCGGCGCTTCGGCCTCATCTCGATCGTCGTCGTGCAGATGTTCCCGCAGATGCTCGCCGTGGTGGCGATCTTCCTGCTCATGAGCGGGATCGGCGACTGGTTCCCGGCGATCGGCCTCAACACGCACGTCGGCCTGATCATGGTCTACCTCGGCGGCGCGCTCGGCGTGAACACCTACCTGATGTACGGCTTCTTCAACACCGTGCCCGCGTCGATCGACGAGGCGGCCAAGATCGACGGCGCCGGTCATGCGCGCATCTTCTTCACGATCATCCTGCGGCTCGTCGCCCCGATCCTCGCGGTCGTCGCCCTGCTGTCGTTCATCGCCTCGGTGAACGAATTCCTCGTGGCATCCGTGCTGCTCATCGACACCGAGCAGCAGACGCTCGCCGTCGGCCTCACGAAACTCGTGTCGAACCCGCGCTATGCCGACTGGAGCGCCTTCTCGGCGGGCGCGGTCATCGCCGCGCTGCCGGTCGTCGCGCTGTTCCTCTTCCTGCAGAAGTACATCGTCGGCGGCCTGACCGCCGGCGCCGTCAAGTGACCGGTGGCGTTTTCACAATTCAGGAGCGGATGCCGCGGGGTGCTGCACAATTCAGGAGCGGATGCTGCGGGGTGCTGCACAATTCAGGAGCGGATGCCGCGAGCAGTTGCACAATTCAGGAGCGGATGCCGCGAGGTCGCAGGTGAAGCGCCAGATCGGATGACATCCCGAGCGCAAATCGCAAGACGTTCCTGAATTGTGAAATAGACGTTCCTGAATTGTGAAATGGGTGGTCCTGAATTGAGAACTGGAGACCGGAGAATGAGGGGATGCTGACGCCGCACCACGACGGATCCCCACTGCACGTCTCGACGCATACCCCGGCGCTCGGCGAGGTCGTTCGCGTGCGGCTGCGCGTGCCGGAGTCGTTCGCGCCGCTCACGTGGGTGGGCACGCGATCGAACCCGAACCGCGAGCCGCGGTTCTCCGAGGCATCCGTCGTCGCGACCGCCGACGGCTGGCAGTGGTGGGAGGCGCCCATCGAGGTCGAGAACCCCGTGCACGGCTACCGGTGGCTGCTTGTCGGCGCCGACGGCCGGCAGCACTGGCTCAATCAGATTGGCCTCTTCACGACCGAGACGCGCGACCACGACGACTTCCGCCTCGTCGCGCACGCACCGCCGCCCGAGTGGGCGGCGTCGAGCGTGCTCTACCAGGTGTTCCCCGACCGGTTCGCGAGGTCGGATGGCGCAGACGGGCGCGAGCTGCCGTCGTGGGCGATCCCGGCGGCGTGGAGCGACCCCGTCGACGCCGACCCGCCCGGCCGCTCGCAGCAGTTCTACGGCGGCGACCTCGACGGAGTGCGCGAGCACCTCGACCACCTCGAGCAGCTCGGCGTGAACCTGCTCTACCTCACGCCCGTGTTCCCGGCGCGTTCGAACCATCGCTACGACGCGTCGACGTTCGACGAGGTCGACGAGCTGCTCGGCGGCGATGACGCGCTCGTGCGGCTCGTCGAGGAGGCGCACCGTCGCGGCATCCGCGTCATCGGCGACCTCACGTCGAACCACTCGGGTGACGCGCACGAGTGGTTCACGGCGGCGCAGGCCGATCTTGCTGCGCCCGAGCGCTCGTTCTACTACTTCCGCGACGAGGCGCACGGCGGCGGCTACGAGTCGTGGCTCGGCGTGCCGAGCCTGCCGAAGTTCGACTGGAGCTCGAGCGAACTGCGGCGCCGGTTCATCGAGGGGCCCGACTCGGTCGTCGCGCGCTACCTCGCCCCGCCGTTCAGCCTCGACGGCTGGCGCATCGACGTCGCGAACATGACGGGCAGGCTCGGCGCCGAAGACCTGAACGCCGACGTGCGCCAGACGATCCGACGCACGATGCTCGAGGTGAACCCCGACACGATCCTGCTCGGCGAGTCGACGAACGACGCGGCGAGCGACTTCCAGGGCGACGCGTGGCACGGCGCGATGACGTACACGCCGTTCACGCGGCCGCTCTGGAGCTGGCTGCTCGAGCCCGGCAGCGCGGGCGGCGGCGGCATCGGATTCGCCAACGCCGCGGTGCCCTCGTACACAGGGCACGACTTCATCGAGGCGCACCTGCGTTTCAGCGCGGGGTTCCCGTGGCGCACCCGGACCGCGACGATGAACGCGCTCGACACCCACGACACGCCGCGCTTCCGCACGTCGGCGCGCCCCGGAACCGTACCCGTCGCACTCGGGCTCGCGGTGACGCTGCCCGGCATCCCGGTCGTGTGGGCCGGCGACGAATTCGGACTCACCGGTGTCGACGGCGAGGAATCCCGTACGCCGATCCCATGGGGGAGCGAGGCGTCGCCCGAGGTCGCGCCGGTGCTCGAGACGTACCGGTCGCTGCTGCGCTTGCGCCGCGACCACCCGGTGCTCGCGACGGGCGGCATCCGCTGGCTCGCGGTCGGCGACGACGCAGTGGCGTTCGTGCGAGAGTCGGCTGACGAGCGGCTGCTGGTCTTCGCCGCGCGGGGCGCTGCGACGCTCGCGCTCGCGCCCGAGTCGGTCTGGGCGACGGATGCCGCGACGCCGCTGTTCGGTGACGCCCGGCTCGAGGCATCCGCTGGTCTCCTGGCGCTCTCGGCCGCCGGGCCGACGTTCGCGGTCTGGCAGCTCGACGGCGTCACCGCTCCCGACTGGTGACGGACGCGCCTGGGGAACACGTATAACGCTTCGTCGCTCTGCACCGATAGCATGGCGCTCGCCGCCCTCGACGACCATCAGGAGAACCAGCGCATGGATGCCACCACGACGACGCCGACCGCCACCTACGTCGTGCCGGCGGCAGTGCCGGCCGAACCGCCCCACAACGTGCTCGCGTGGGTGAGTCTCGGCCTTGCGGTGGGGTTCGTGTTCTTCGGCCCGCTCACGTCGATACCCGCGATCATCACCGGTCACCTCGCGCGGAGCCAGATCCGGGCGAAGGGTGAACTCGGCGACGCCGCGGCCCTCACGGGCCTCGTGTTGGGCTATGTGTTCAGCGCGCTGAGCGTGCTGGGAGTGGTCGCCTTCGTCGTCTTCATCATCGGCATCGCCGCCGCCGCGAGCAACCCCTACATGTGGTGACACCGGTTCGGAGGAGCACCCGCGAAGTGATATCCTCGTACGGTTGCCGGTTGCGGCAGCGCGCCCCGATAGCTCAGTGGTAGAGCACTTCCATGGTAAGGAAGGGGTCGTCAGTTCAATCCTGACTCGGGGCTCTGGTTCTCTCGGCTCGCGCCGTGAAACCTGCCCGGCGGGGTAGCTCAGGTGGTTAGAGCACACGGCTCATAATCGTGGTGTCGCGGGTTCGAGTCCCGCCCTCGCTACCATTGAACTTCACCGTCCCTGAGCGGTGAACCACAGGGACATCCGGCGTGGTCGCCCAGCGCATCTCTGCGGTCGTCGACGGCATGCCGGGCGTAGCCGTGGCGCGACACCCGGTCGGCTAGCCCGCCGACAGGGGCGACATGCGCTCGAGCCGGACCGTCGTCGGACGCTCACCGACCTCGATCGTGCAGTCGGGAGCCGCCGCGAAGCGCTCGTGCGAGAAGCACAGCGTCTGGCGGTCGGCGGGCCCGAAGACCATGGTGCCGACGCGCCCGCTGCCGGTGATGAGACCGTGCTCCCAGCCGGGGGCCTCGTCGGTGCGGGTCTCGAAGACGGGCAGGGCCTGGGTGTGCGGCGCGGCCGGCGTGTTCTCCGCCGCGCTCATGCGCCGCCCACGGACGGCACTCGACGCAGGGCCGAGCCGCCGCCGGGAAGGTAGGCGCGCCGAGCCGTCTCCGCTGAGACCGTGGGCCAGTCGGTGTCGCCCACGACGCGCCGAACACGGTCGACCCAGTCTTCGAAGGCTCCCCCGATGCCGAAGGTGGCGCTGACGGGCCAGTCGCTGCCGATCATGGCACGCTCGGGTCCGAAGACGGCGAGCGCGTGCTCGATCCAGCCGTCGGCGTGGCGCGCGAAGGCGGCCGGGTCGGTGGACTCGGCCGTCATTCCGGAGAGCTTGACGAACGTGTTGGGGCGCTCGGCGAGCGATTGGATGCTGCGCGCCCAGGCACGCCCGGCCGTGCTGCCGATTCCTTCGTCGACGGGCGGCTTGCCCAAGTGGTCGAGGATCACGGTGAGGCTCGGGGCGACGGCCAGCAGATCGATCAGCGCGGGCAACTGCGCGTGCCGGATGCACGCGTCGAAACGCCCGCCGTGAGCCTCGAGCACGCGCAGTCCTTCGGCGACCGAAGGGAAGTCGTCGACTGGAGCGTCCTGCAGCAGATGCCGTACGCCGACCACGCGCGGGAATGCCGCAAGTGCGTTCAAGTGGTCGGTGACTGCGGATGCCTCGAGCGTCAGGTCTGCGCCGGCGACGATCGCGATGAGCTCGGGCCACTCGCTCTCGTCGACCCATCGCGCCTCGTCGAGCGGGTCGGAGCCGCCGGCCTCCACGAAGATCATGCCGGTCGTCGTTCCACCGGCGCGGTCGACCTCTTGGGGCAGCACCGGGCGGTCGAGCTCGGTCCCCGCGAGCCACGGGTACGGGAGTCGTCGCGGATCCCAGACGTGCACGTGGCTGTCGATGAGCGTCATCGGCCGAGCCATCGCCGTCGACCGGCAGCACGATTCCCGAGACGTAGTCAGATGCCGAGGATCTCTGATGTGTCGCTCCAGCCGCAAGATGGCCACGCTAGGACGGCACGGCGGCATCTTCCTCGGGAAGGCCCTGACCCTCACGCTCGTGGATGAACTCTTCCACAGCCAGCAGATGAGCACCCATCCACAAGCGCGCGGCTTCCGGATCATGTGCTGCGAGGGCACGAAGAACCGCGCGGTGCTCCGCATGAGTGGCGCGCGTTGCACCGTCTTCGGTAATGGCTCGCCACATCCGCGTGCGAACGGTCTTGCTCGCCAGTGCCTCGATGAGGGCCTCGAGAGCCGGATTGCCGGAGGCGTGAGCGACGATCCGATGGAATCGGATGTCGGCCTCCATGACCGCATCGTGGTCGATCTCCGCGGCGCTGAGAAGGGACTCGAAGTGGTCGAGTGTCTCGTCGGCCTCGAGAAGAGCCTTCTCGTCGATGACACATGCAGCCAACCCCGCCGCTTCCATCTCCAACACTCGACGAACAGCCTGCAGATGAACACTGCTGTGAGCGGCTTGCAGATCGACCATGAAACTCACCGGCGACAACAACAGGCTCGCCTCGAGCGATGTCACATACGTACCGTCACCCTGCCGCGTTTCCAGCACGCCCATCATGCACAATGCACGGACACCTTCTCGCAGAGGCCCGCGGGACACCCCGAACTGGAGCGCAAGCTCCTTTTCGATCGGCAATCTGGCACCCGGGGCCCATGCCCCCTCGACGATCATTCGTTTGATCTCATCGACGACCACATCGGTCTGCGCCCGCGGAACGTGGCCCGCCGAACGCGGCGACGAGGACGAGAGAACGCCATTCATGTGACCATCGTAGTTGGCGAGACTGATACGCCCTTGGATAACGACATCCACCATGCATGCTCTACCTGCCGAGCCAGACGCGCGACGCGATCACCGATGATCGAAGGAATTTCCCCCAGCGCACGCAGAGACTGCCTCGACGGTTCACGGTCGCCATGATCACCCCGGAGTCCCCTTGGTCATCCGGTCGATCTGCGCCTCGATACCGCCGGCATCGCGCACAATTTCCGTATAGATCCGGCCCGAGCGGAACCTGCCGTCCTGGACGTGAAAGATGTTGACCCCCACGAACTCCATGACCGCACCATCCCGGCGGGTTCCGCGCATGCCCCACTCCATCCACACCTCGTCGCCGTCTGATACCGTCCGGGAAATCTTCGCCGTGAGGTCAGGCAGGTCGCTGAGCAGTGTCTCGAAATTCTGCCGGACAGCGTCTTGCCCTTGGACGGATTCCCCGCGGCGTGCCGGAGCTTCGTCGGTGTAGGCCTTGTCGAAGCAATCCACCGCTGCTTCCAGGTCATGTAACGACAGGGCCCTGACCCACCGCTGCGCCACTGCCTCCGGATCGTTGCCCATGCACTCAATGCTGGAGGCCCGGAGTCTGTATGGCAACAGCCCGAACGTGCGGGCAGCTACTGTTCGACGCGCGACGGGCGGGAGATCTCGACGTGGATCTTGGGCCCGGATGCGGCGTCCGAGGGCCGTTCGCCGGCGAGCACGCCGGCCAGCTCGTCGAGGGCGACGGTCGCCGCGATGAGCGGGGTCGGGTCGACCCTGCCGCTCGCGTACGAGCGGATGGTCGGGGCGAGGCCAGCGGACGCGCCGAGGATGCCGACGGCAGTGAGGTCGCCGAGCACGAGCATGCGCGTGTCGATGAGGCTCGGGCTGCCCGCGAGCCCCACGTGCACGATGCGCTTGCCCGGCTCCACGAGCTCCAGCGCCTTCGCGGGCAGGTGCGGTGCGTTCGACGAGTCGATGACGGCGTCCCATCGCAGCGCCGGAAGATCATGCTCCGTCCAGACGCCGTCGAACCCGAACGTGCGGGCGAACTCGAGGGACCGACCGGCACGACCCATGAGGTGCACCTCGGCGCCGGCCGCGTGGGCGAACATCGCGCAGAGCAGCCCGATGGTGCCGGGGCCGAGGATCAGGACCCGGTCACCCTCTCTGAGCCCTGCCGCCTCGACGCTGCGCCACGCATTGCCGCCGGGTTCGACGAGCGCGCCTGCGGCATCCGTCACCGAATCGGGAAGGGCGTGCAGATAGCGGGCCGGGAACGCGAGCTGTTCGGCCAGCGCGCCCGGGCGTCCGCCGCGGATGCCGACTTCCGTGCGGAACTCGCACACCTGGTGGTAGCCGGTGCGGCAACGATGGCATTCACCGCAACCGAGCATCGTGTCGCCGGTCACGCGGCGGCCCAGCCAGGTCGTGTCGACGCCCTCGCCGACGGCGGAGACGGCGCCCATCCACTCGTGGCCGATGCGGATCGGGTACGACGCGTTCCCGTCATGCAGGTACTGCATCTCGCCGGTGTAGAACTCCACGTCGGTGCCGCAGACCCCGGCGCGCGCGACGTCGATGACGACCTCGCCCGGGCCGGCAATGGGCGGGTCGACGTCTACGACGCCCGCCTTCCGCGGACCGGAGATGACGAAGGCCTTCATGTGGCTTGCTCCTCGCTTGCCGACTCGCTTGGGTTGCGGATGAGGGGTGGCCGCCGCCCGGTGGCCACCTCATACGCTGTGCTTACAACGATTCACCAGTTCAACTGAAATTCTGAAAGTTGGAAAGCCGATGTCGTCCCAGCTTCGCAGTTCCGAGTGGTATTCGGGTGATGACCGCAACGCCTACATTCACCGCGCGTGGATGCGCAGGGGCCTGCCCGACAGTGCGTTCGCAGGGGCGCGGCCGCATATCGCGATCGCCAACACCGCGTCCGACCTGACGCCGTGCAATGCGCACCTCGACGAGGTCGCGCAGTCGGTCAAGAACGGGATCTACGAGGCGGGCGGCATCCCGCTGAACCTGCCGGTCGTGTCGCTCGGCGAGACGCAAGTGCGCCCGACGGCGATGCTGTGGCGCAACATGGCGGCGATGGCCACCGAGGAGATGCTTCGCGCGAACCCGATCGACGGGGTGGTGCTGCTCGGCGGATGCGACAAGACGATTCCGGCGCTGCTCATGGCCGCGGCATCCGTCGACCTGCCCGCCGTGGTCGTGCCCGGCGGGCCGATGAGCACCGGCACCTTCCGTGGCGAGGCGCTCGGCTGCGGCACCGACGTCTGGCGGCTGAGTGAGGAGGTGCGCGCTGAGACCCTCAGCGAGCGCGACTTCCTGAGATCCGAGTCATCGATGATCCGGAGCCGCGGACACTGCAACACCATGGGCACGGCGTCGACGATGGCGCTCGTGGCCGAGGCGCTCGGCACCGTCATTCCCGGCCTCGCCGGAACGCCCGCCGTCGACAGTCGCCTGCTCGAGGCGTCGCACGAGACCGGGCGGCTCGCGGTTGCGCTCGTCGAGGCCGAGCGGCGACCGTCGACGTTCCTCACCAAGGCGAGCTTCCACAACGCGATCGTCGCGCTCGCCGCGATCGGCGGCTCGACCAACGCGGTGGTGCACCTGCTCGCCATCGCCGGGCGCCTCGGCATCGACCTCACCCTCGACGACTTCGACCGCATCGGCGCGGACGTGCCGCTCCTCGTCAACCTGCAGCCGGCCGGTCGATACCTCATGGACGACCTCCAGCGCGCCGGCGGCTTCCTCGCCGTGCTGCGCGAGGTGCGCGACCTGCTCGACGCCGACGCCCTCACAATCACCGGGCGGCCGCTCGTCGACTACCTCGACGGCGCGAGGATCTGGGACCCCGACGTCATCACCCCCCGTGACACCCCGCTGCTGCCAGCCGCAGGAATCAGTGTGCTACGGGGGAGCCTCGCGCCCGGCGGCGCCCTCATCAAGCCCGCAGCTGCATCACCGCACCTGCTGAAGCACCGCGGCCGAGCCGTGGTGTTCGACAGCATCGAGGACTTCCACGCGCGCATCGACGACCCCGAGCTCGAGGTCGACGCCGACTCCGTGCTCGTGCTGCGCGGTTGCGGCCCCAAGGGCTACCCGGGCATGCCCGAGGTCGCGAACATGCCGCTGCCGAAGAAGCTGCTCGAACAGGGCGTGCGCGACATGGTCCGCGTTTGCGACGGTCGGATGAGCGGCACCGCCTACGGCACCGTCGTGCTTCACGTCACTCCCGAGGCTGCTTCCGGCGGACCGCTCGCGCTCGTGCAGACCGGCGACTGGATCTCCCTCGACGTTCGCGGCCGCCGCCTCGACCTCGACGTCCCGGCCGAGGAACTCGCCGCCCGCGTGCCCAACCAGGCGACGCTCGACGGGTTCGCGAAGCCCCGCCGCGGCTGGGAGCGACTCTACGTCGACCACGTCATGCAGGCCGACACGGGCGTCGACCTCGACTTCCTCGTCGGGTCGACCGGATCGAAGGTCAGCCGCGAGTCGCACTGAGGCGACGGCCTTTCTTCGGACCGGCCGAGCGAGAATCGGCTGAAGGCGGGCGTCGCGAGCTCGCCACTATGGGGTATTGAGCCGGAGCCTCCCGATCGCAAATCTCAGCGAGGACCACCTCGGTGCGATCCCGCGTGCGTCACGCGATACGCGAGATCTGCACACGCACCGTCGCGTCAGTATGTCCGGCCTCTTCGGCAGCACCACGCAACACGTCGGCGACCTCACGCGCGACGATCACGGATCGCGCGTCCCGGTCGGTGGCAATTGAGGTCTCTATGGAGACATGCCCGTCTTTCGTGTTCAGCTCGACAGCGCCTGATGGTTTGGCTGGAGTGCTCTTGATCCAGCGAGCCAGCGTTGCTGGGGTGCCTGTGAGGCTCGTCACGGGACGATAGACGTCTCGTACTCCGGGCACGCGAAGAACCCGCCGCGTCAGCTCATCTGCATCGACGGAGGCCAGCGTCCCTACCGAATCCGCCATCCCAGTCATGGTCGTTCCCCTTCACTGCTCGGCGCGTCGCCGCGTTCCGCGATATGGACGTCCTCGATGGCAACGTCGACGGAGACCACCCGGATCTGGGTGTGCTGAGCCAGGGCTCTGTAGACCTGGACTCGAACCTCATCGGCAAGGCCCGGAACGGACTCGCCCCACGCGATGCTCGCGGTGACACGAACGGTGATCGGCGCGTCAACGGTGTCGAGGTCACCGAGGAGTTCGCACCGGCCCACCAAGATTCCGGTGACCGCGTCGCCCGCGGCTCGGATCAGAGCACGTATCGCCCCCTCAGTGACGGTGACGGTGACGTGAGGGTCGCTGTGACTGATCGGCACGGATCGACCGGAGCGCATCTCCCGGTGGATATTGGTCATGATTCTTCCGATCCAAGAGTCGGAGAGGGGCGGGAGCGCTGCGGCGTCCTCGGCGAGCAGGTCACGTGAGAGCGGCCCGAGTCGTTCGAGCGCTTCGAGCGCGTTGAGGCATTCAGGGCACGTCTCGATGCTCTCGTCGTATGGTGTGCGGTCACGAGAGAGGTAGTCGCTCAACTCATCGAGGCTCTTCTCGCAGTCCAGCTGCGTCCTGGTCAGGTCGTTCACCGCCATGCCTCCATATCGGCCCCGACGCTGGCGCGGGCCCGGGCGAGCTTTCCCCGCACACTCGCGGGGCTGATGGCCAGCTCTTCGGCGATCTCGCGGTAGCTGAGCTCGGCCACTTCGCGGAGGAGCCAGCATTGACGTTGATCGTCTGGGAGTCTGTCAAGAGCCGCTGACAATGCGCTGAACTGAGCATTCCGCACAGCGACCTGCTCGGGTTGCCGACTATCCGTGGAGGATAGTGTCGCAAGCGGCAGTGGTACGTCGGCCCGCCGTCGGCGGAGGTGGGTGAATGCCTGCCGGCTCACGATCCGCATCAGCCAAGCACGTACCGCCGCACCGTCGCGGATGTCAGGCAGCCGCTGCCATGCCAGGAAGAACGAGTCTTGGACGACATCGTCAGCCTCCGCGGGTGATCCGACGATGCGGGCGGCGTACGCGCGCATGATCGGGGCGTAACGGCGGATCAGGGTTTCGAACGCGAGGCTGTCCCCATCGATCGCGCGCGCGACCAAGATCACGTCTCCGGCCGCCGTGAGCGACTGCGGCGAGGTCTTCCCGGTTCGTGCTCGCATGGCAACGATCATCTTGAAGATAGTTTGTGACGAACTCGACTTCGAATGCGTCTTAAGTCTAGAGCGACACAACCGCTCCGATGTGGTCGCCGATACCGGTTCGACCTCATCTCACGATCGAACGCGCGAGGAGTCACCTCATGGCCAGCGAAGAATTCTCCACCACACCCACCACCCCCGCCGGCCCGGCTGCGGCGACATCCCCCCTCGGTGCACCGCGCGTCGACCGCAGCACGAAGATGCCTGCGTCGGCCTCGGTTCCCAGCGCTGGCAAGACCACCATCGCAGACAGCGTCGTAGCGAAGATCGCCGGCATCGCCGCCCGTGATGTGCCGGGTGTGTACGCACTGGGCGGTGGAGGGGCGCGCGCCCTCGGCGCCCTCCGCGATGCCATGAACGTCGGCGACCTCTCGCAGGGCGTGAAGGTCGAGGTCGGCGAGACCCAGGCCGCGGCGGACATCACCATCGTCGTCGAGTACCCGATGCCGATCCAGGATGTCGCCGGCGGGGTCCGCGCTGCCGTTACCGGTGCGATCACCTTGCTCGTCGGCCTCGAAGTCGTCGAGGTCAATGTGGATGTCAATGACGTCCACGTTCCCGGCGCCGACGTGGACGAAGAATCGCGCGTGTCATGAGCAACACCCTCGCTGGCATCCTCATCGGTACCGTCTTGGCCGTGAGCATCATCCTGTTCGGGTTCTGGGGGTTCCTGCTTGTGGCGCTGTTCATGGCCATCGGGGCCCTCGTGGGCCGTATTGCCGACGGCAAGCTCGACCTACGTGGACTCGCGAATGCGTTCAGCGGAAAGCGAACCTCGTAAATGCATGGGGCGGTAGAAGGCTCACGTGGTGGCGGCACACATGCGGCCACCACCTCCGCCCCTGTACACCCTGGCCGCATCACGGTGACGGAGCGCGCGTTGACCCGGGCTGCCGAAGCGATCGCTGCCGACACACTCGGCGTGGGTCGGAAAGACCTGAGCGTGTCGCTCGCCGGGGCGCGCGGCGGGCTCGCCCTGCAGGTGGAGACACTGCTCAGTGTTCCCGATCTGGACGATGACGCCGCCGTGGACGCGGCCGGCTCGATTCTCGATCGTCTCGCTTCGGCGCAGGCCACGATCCGCGACCGCGCGGCAGAGGTCCTGGGGCGCGACGTGGTTCGGGTGAACATTCGCATTTCTGGCGCGCAAGTCAACGAACGGAGGCGTGTCCGGTGAGTTCCCCTCCCTACCGGCGCATCGTGCGTCGTGAAACTCATTCGCCACGCACCGCGGCGGTTCTCGTTGTCGTCACGATCCTCATTCTGGGGCTGCTCTACGCTGGCACTGAGATTGTGCTCGACCTCTTGGGGCAACCGGCGCTGCTCGTGGCGCCGGCCGACGTAGGTGACTGGATCGCCGAGCTTCCGCAGCTTCAGCCGGCAGCGGCAATCATCGCGGGCGGCGTCGCCATCGCGATCATCGGGCTCGTCCTGGTGATCTTGAGCCTCGCCCCGGGCCGGTTGGCGAAACACGAGATGCGCTGGGAGGACCGCGCCATCGTCGTCGACAACGACGTCATCGCCGCCGCCCTCGCCAGCCGGATCTGCGACGAGACCGGCCTCGCTCGCGAGCAAGTCACTGTGGGCGTCTCCCACCGGACCGTCCGGGTCGACATCGCACCCGGTGCTGGACTCCCCGTCGACGAGGGCCCCGTTCGCGGAATCATCGAGGCCGAGATCGACGCGTATGAACTCGCGCCGCGCGTGACCAAGAAGGTTCACATCGATCGTCGCCAGATCGTCGCACCATGATGGATCCCATCCGGCCGACCCGCCAAGCTATCGGAGAGGGGCAGCCATGAACAGCACCAACCGCTTCCTCAACCGGATCTGCCTCTTTCTCGTCGGCGTCCTGCTCATCGCACTTGGCGCATCGGTCGCCGCAGTCGTTCTGGTACCTGATCTCGGCCGAGCCTGGGCAGACGTCGCCGGGGCGGCACGAGCGTGGACGGACCAAGCTGTCGGCGCGACCTTGATCGGCGATTCGACCCTGAGCTGGGTCGCGATCGCCGCACTGGCCGTCATCGTCATCATCGTCATACTCCTCCTCGTCGTTGCGCTGACGGGGCTCGGTGGCGGGCGCACCTCGACGGTGCTCCGAACGTCGTCGCAGGCGGGTACCGGCGAAGCCGGATACATCATCGTGGACTCGGCCTTCGCCTCCGATGCCCTTCGCACCGCACTCGACCGGCGCCCAGATGTGCTGTTCTCGAGCGTGACGGCACATCGGATTCGCAAGACGGCGGTCATGGAAGTCAGCGTGACTCCCCGACAGAACACCTCACCGCTGGATGTCGCCCACGACGTCGACAAGCTCCTCAGGAACCTCGCGACCCTGACCGGCAGCACCATCCCCACCTACGTCTCGATCCACTCCGGGCTACGATCGCGACTCGCACACGACAAGGAACTCGCATGACCGAACGCCCGACGCCAGCGGGGTCCCAGACCTTGGTTTCTGACGCCGGTGCGGCTTACTGAGCTAACCCCGCCCATACTTGCCCGGGAGGAGCTCACTGATCGGGCGCTTCGTTCGCCGCCCATCGTCGTCGTGCATCAGCACGCTGGCGTGGGGTGCGTAATCGGAGATGAGCTCGCGGCACATTCCGCACGGAGGCAGCACGGTGATCCGCCCGTCGGTGTGATGGAAGACGGCGACGATCGTGTCGATGTCGGCGCTGCCATGCTCGGTCACCGCGCGACCGAGCGCCACGGCTTCTGCGCAGACCGCGATCCGGCCGACGTACGCCTCGAGGTGCACTCCTGAGACGACCGTTCCATCGCGGAGCCGCAAGGCTGCGCCCACCTCGTGCCAATCGGGAACGAATCGTGAGGCGATCGCGAGCTTCGCGGCCTCGATCAACGCCTCGTCCTCACTGGAGAGGTCGCTCGGTTCGCTCGTTGCCGACATCGTGTCCGCCTTCGTCTGCAGGTGCATCCATCATCCCTGCATCCGCGGTAATGGCGCTGGTACTGCATGGCCAGTAGGTGGAGGTGAGGATGCTTCACACTGACGGCGCCGGGGCAGGTACCGCGCTCGTTGCGGGCCCGCGCACCCCGACGAGTAGAGGTGAGCGACGCCGCCGGTTCTCATCGCAGGAGCTGTCAAGGCCCTAGGGGCTGTCGAGACGGGATGCTATTCTGCGCCTGCATCGGCTCCCCTGGACCCTGGGAACCCGCGAGCCCGAACACGTTCGATCGCAGGGAAAATCATGGAACGAATCCACTACGGAAGCCACGTCTTCTACACCGGAACCGAGATCGCCGGCGCCGTGCTCGACTATGCGGGATTGCTTGCCGCCTCCGGCAGGTTCGCGACCATCGACATGCCGATCGTCGATGCCGATGGCGGGCCGGCGAAGGCCCGGCTGCTCCTCGGCCCGTCGATGCCCATTGCGAGCGAGTCGATGCCCGACGACGGTGCGGAGTTCCGCGACGAGGGCGCTTTGGAGACCCTCCGCGGCGCCGCCCGGCAGCTGGCCGCTCCGAGGATGCGGACGGCGGCCCCCGCGGGGATGGATCCTCGGAAGACGTCGATGATCGACGATTGGCTCGAGCTCGACTCGTACTGAGCGGCCCGCCGACGCGTACTGGGCGGCGCCGCTCAGATGATGAGGATGCGGTCGACGAGCTGCCGCGCCACCACGGCGAGTGGCAGCTGGTTCGACCGGGCATGGTTGCGCAGCATCGTGAACGCAGCTTCCATCGACACTCCGTGCGTGTACGCGAGGATGCCCTTCGCCTGCTCGATCGCGACCCTCGAGTTCAGTGCGTTCTGCAGCTGCCCACGAGCCTCGTCGCTCGCCCTGAGCGTGCGCTCGTGAAGGATGCCGATGGTCGCGACATCCGCGAGCGCCCTCGCAGCCCGCAGGTCGCGGTCGCCCAGGGTGTCACCATCCTGCTGGAAGAGATTGAGCGCGCCGATCGTCGTCTCGCGCAGCCGCAGGGGAATCGCGTGCACCGCGGTGTATCCGTGTTCGCGGGCCGCCGTGCGGAACGGCTCCCAATCCGGGGGACCCTGCTCGAGGTCGGTGACGGAGATCACCGTGCCGGTGCGGAAACTCTCGATGCACGGCCCGGCCTCTGCGCTCAATTGCATCGTCTCGACGAGCCGGCTCTCTTCGCTCGTCGACACGAGCACCTCGAGGTCGCCACCGCCGTCGGAGAGGAGCAACCCGGCCGCTGCGACGTCGAATGTCGATACGCACGTGTCCACGAGCGTCTGGAGCAGGTCGACGACGTCGTAGTCGTCGATGAGCGTGTCGGCGAGGGTCGCGAACACGTCGACGAGTCGTTCCTCGCGCGTGAGCTCGCTCATCGTTCCACCTCGATCGAGTTGTCGTTGAGTTCGAAGGTGAGACGGCGCTCGATCAGGTCTTCGGCGATCTCGCGCATCGAACGGCCGTGGGAGAACGCCCGGCCCTGGATCAGGAGTTGCGCGTCTTCGGCGGAGATCCCCAATTGGGCGATGACGAACCCTGTGGCCTGATGGATGATCCGGCGCGAGTTGGGGCCGCTGTCCTCTGAATCGGTCGCGCCCGACTCGCGCAGAGCGCGTCGCAGCACGTGCCGGCTCACGATCGAGGCGAACACCTCGGTGCGCTTCGCATCCCGCGATCCGAGTTCCATGGGTTGCACGGCGTACAGGTCGAGCGCGCCGATGCGCAGGGGGCCGATGATGAGGGGGAATGCGAACAGCGAGCCGACTGGCTGCGCAGACACGGCATCGGAGAACGCCGGCCAGCGAGCCATCGTTGACCGGAGGTCGGGCTCGAGCATCGGCACCCCGCCGGCGAGTGCGTCCCAGCAGGGGCCCTCGCCGAGATCGAACTGCATCTCGTCGATTCGGGCGGCAACGGCGTCACTCGCGGTGATCGTCTCCGACCCGAGGAAATCGCCGAGGGTGGAGACGGCCGCGCCCGTGACGGGGATGATGTCGAGGATCGGCGTAGTCAGCGACGAGCTGTCGCCGTCCATCTGTGACAGGGCGTCTGCCGCGGCGGCGAAGCGATCAGCCATGAGCGCCACCGATCCTGATCTCAGTGATGCGCGAGGACATGGTCACGTCGCGATCGTCCATACGGAAGACGTTACTCCGCGGATCGGCCGGGAAACCGGCAGGTTACCGCGAATCCCCGGGTTTGATGCACGCGCACTCAGACGAATGCGAGGGAGCCGTCAGGGCGGAGCGGTACGCGTCGATCCCAGCGGACGTAGTCGTCGGTGGCCAGTGCTTCCTCATCGATTTCGACACCCCAACCGGGGCGATCGGGTCGCAGGTCCAGGTGACCGTCGACGGGCACGTACGGGTCGGGGCACCACCTGGTCGGGTCGGGCTTGTACTCGAGCAGGGCGAAGTTGCTGCACGCCGCTGCGAAATGCACGTTGTGCGCGGTCGCCAAAGGGCCCATGGGGTTGTGCGGCGAGACCGTGACGAAGTGGGCCTCGGCGATCGTCGCGATCCTGCGCATCTGGGAGAGGCCTCCGACCACGCAGATGTCGGGTTGCACGATGTCGGCTCCGCCGGCGGCAAGGAGCGCCAGAAACTCGTTCGGCGAGTACAGGCTCTCTCCAGTGGCGAGCGGCACCGTCAACTGGGATCGCAAGCGCGACCACGCGGGAACGTGCTCAGGGCGGATCGGCTCCTCGATGAACAGCGGATCCCACGGAGCGAGGGCGTTTCCGAGCTGAATCGCCTTGATCGGCTCGAAGATCTTCGCGTGCGCGTCGAAGGCGAAGTCCCACGCGTTGTTGCAGGTCTCGCGGACGGCGCGGAAGTAGTCGGCCGACTCCCGCACCACGTCACCCCAGCGCCGCGTGTGGAGGTCGCCGCGATACGGGTGCAGCTTGAACGTCGTGAAACCGTTCGACTCGTGGAGTTCGTCGGTGAGGTCGCGACACTCCAGGGGATCGGGCGCGGCGTACAGTCCGCAGTAGAGAGGGACGCGGTCACGTACGGCACCGCCGAGCAACGCGTAGACGGGAACGCCGAGCGCCTTGGCGGCGATATCCCAGAGGGCGTGGTCGACGGCGGCGATCGCCGCCAGACCGATCGCGCCCTGAGGGAAGCGCATCGTTCGCAGAAGCAGCTGGTTCAGGTACTCGACGCGCGTCGGATCCTTGCCCACGAGGAAGTCGAAGAGGTAGTCGAGGTAGGGGACCAGGGCGTGGTCGGGGCCGTGATTGTACGCCTCGCCCCATCCGTCGATCCCCTCATCGGTGCGAACGCGCACGAGGAGACGCGGCCGGTCGCCGACGCGCTGCATGTAGGTGGAGAGCCCGACGATCCTCATGCCGGCATCGGCTCCGTCAGTCTCGGGGTACCGCAGTCGAGATCGAACTCGCTGCCCCAATCGACGAGGATGCCCGCAACCTCGGTTCGGCCGTCGGCATCCAGTTCGCTGCTGGGCGCCCTCACCTCTCTGGAGCAGAGCCCGAGCTGGTACAGCGCTTCTTTGATGACGCTGACATTGTTGGCCGAAGTGTGCTCAGCGCGAAGCTGCTCGAATCGATCGATTCGCCTGCTCAACTGCGCTGCGCGAACGAGGTCACCACGTTTCAGGCTGGCGAGCAGCTCGAGCGACAGGCCGGGATTCACGTTCACGAGTCCGGAGGTGAAGCCGACCGCACCGTGCACGGTGTACGAGAGCGCGTATGGCTCAGCGAGGCCAGCGATCCATGTGAGCTCGTCGGCGCCGGTGGCCTGGCGAATGCGGGCGAAGGCGACGGCATCGGGCACGGCGTACTTGATGCCGACAAGATTGGGTACCCGGTCGAGCAGTTCGCGCAACATGTCGGCTGTGACCCACGGATTGCGGACGTATAGGACGATACCCATCGGGCGGAGTGCCGCGGCGATGGTCGCGTGATAGTCGACCCAACCCGCCCTCGAGACATACGGATGCACCGGCTGGTGGATCATGGCGAACGCGGCCCCGTGCTCGGCTGCGAGGGTGCCCTCCGCGATTGCGGTCGGGATGTCGTGGCCGATGCCGGCGACGATCGCGGTCGTCGCGCCGAGCACCTCGGCGGTCACGCGAAGGAGGTCGCGCCGCTCTTCGGGGGTCAGCGCGTAGAACTCGCTCGTGTTGCCGTTGGGCGTGACCACACGAACGCCGGCGTCGACGATCCTGCGCAGCAGCACCCCGTATCGATCGAGGTCGACGTCGCCTCGGTGGAAGGGAGTGACCGGTATCGCGACGACGTCGGCGAGCACCGACGTACTGTCGGTCATCGCTTCCTCGCCAGTTCGGCGAGCGCCCGCTCTTCGAAGGAGCGGATGTGCTGCAGCACGAGGGCGGCGGCGGCGGGCCCGTCGCCGGCTTTCGCGGCCGACAGGATCGCGGCATGCTCGGCCGCCTCGGGCTCCCAGGTCGGCCGAATCGTCCACGCGGTGATCGTGATCAGGGTGACCTGATCACGCAGCCCGTCGAGCATGCTGGTGAGGAGCGGATTGCCGCTGTTGGAGTACAGGAGCTGGTGGAAGTCGCGATTCGCGATGCTGCGATCCGTGCCGTCGACGGCGCCGTCGGCGACTGCCAAGCTCTGCTCCGCGGCGGCGACGTCGAAGCCGTTTGCAACCGTGCGTTTCACTGCCACTGGCTCGAGCAGTGCGCGCACGTCGAAGACACTGTGGGCGGTGGCCTCGTCGACCACGCGCACCACGGCTCCTCGGTAGTCGCTCATGGTCACGAGCCCTGCGCCGGCGAGGATCTTGAGGGCCTCGCGAACGGGGGTCTTCGACAAGCCGAACGAGCCGGCGAGGTCGGCCTCGATGAGTTGTCGACCGGCAGGAAGCTCGCCGGAGAGGATCGCCCGCCGTAGGGCGTCGACCACCATTCCCGTGCGTGAGATTGGTGTGATGGTCCCGACTGCGCCGTCAGAGCTCATGTGCTGCCTTTCCTCGAGTAGACGTTACCATCTTACTTCATATCTCATATATGATCGACCCGTGCCTCAGCCAAGTTGGGGCTGCCTTGCGGCTACGACAGCCGGAAGCCGACCGAAAGGAAACGCAATGAAGCGTCGCAGCAACCTCCCGGAGCCTCGGTCCCGGATGGCGGGCCGCCGTGCCCGATCGGCCATCGCCGCGTTCGCCCTCGGCGCCGTCACCCTTGGCGCCGCGGGGTGCGCGGCTCCGTCACCCGCGGACGACGAGAACATCGTCTTGGAACTCTGGGACACCGACACGCGCCCCGCCCGCGCCGAGAACCTCGAGAAGCTCATCGACATGTTCGAGGCGGAGAACCCGAACATCACCATCGAGTACCTCGGCCTGCCGACCGACTCATACATGCAGAAGATCAGCACGGCGATTGCGACCAACTCCACGCCCGACCTGCTGACCCCGAAGGCGTCGGACATTGCCGCGCTCGTGGCGCAGGAGGCCCTCGCGTCGCTCGACGAGCGCTTCGAGGAGGGCGGCTGGGGGGACGAGATCGACCCCTCGATGGTCGAGTCCTCCAAGGCGGCCTCGCCAGACGGCTCCCTCTACCTGACCCCCGCCACGAGTCTTGCCGACGTGATCTACTACCGCCCCGATCTGTTCGAGGCTGCCGGCTTGGATGCCCCTGAGAGCTGGGATGACTTCTTCGCCGACGCGGTCGAGTTGACCGATCCGGCGACCGGGCAGTTCGGCTACACCATTCGCGGCGGTGCGGGATTCTTCTCGCAGTTCGTGCAGATGGTGTATCCGCAGGCCGGCATCGACACCTTCTTCCTGGAAGACGGCACGTCGACCCTCGACGACCCTGCGGTCGTCGAGGCCACGCAGCGGTACGTCGATCTGTACCGGAAGGCGACGGCCGAGAGCGACCTCACCGCGGACTTCAAGGTCATGGTCGCCCAGTTCGGCTCCGGCAGCACAGGGATGCTGAGCCACAGTGTCGGTTCCTACCCCGACCACGTCAAGGCGCTGGGCGCCGACGCCGTCGCCGCAGTCGTACCCTTCCCGTCGGAGGACGGCGAGTACGTGCTCACCGGGCGTATGACCACAGGCTTCGCCATGTTCGAGGCCAGCGAGCATCAGGATGCCGCGTGGAAGTTCCTCGAGTTCACGATGAGCGAAGAGGGCAACAGCTTCTGGGCCGAGGCCTCGGGATACATTCCGGGCAACCTGGCAGTGCAATCCGAGCCGTGGGTGGCCGAGAACCCGGCCATCGCAGTCGCGGCCGAGGCCGGATCGAGTCCCGACGCGACGGTTCTGCAGCAGCCGTTCCATCTGCCCGAGTTCAACTCGATCACCTCCACCGACATGCTGCCCCAGTGGCAGGCCGTGCTGCAGGGCGACCTCTCGGTCGAGGACTTCCTCGGCGACGCGGCAGAAGCGCTCACCGATGCCCAGCAGCGCTACCTTGCCTCCCAGTAGCCGGCCCCAGCGGGGCGGCGACCACACGCCGCCCCGCTGCCCGATCCGAAAGTCGTCATGACAAGTTCCATACTTACGAGGTCCCCCCTCTCCGAAGCGCCCACGCGCAGGCGAGCGCCGGCGACCCGCTGGTACCCCTACCTGCTCATCGCGCCGGCCGCGCTACTCGTGCTCGTGTTCCTGGTGTACCCGGTCGGCAGCGTCTTCTACTACAGCCTCCAGCACTACAACATCACGCAGCCGTGGGCCGACGGCTTCGCGGGACTCGACAACTTCATCGCGATGGGCCAGGACCCGCTCTTCTGGCGCAGCCTCGTCTTCACCGGACAGTGGGTGCTCGTCGAGGTCGCCCTGCAGTTCGTCCTCGGGTTGGGGCTCGCCCTGCTCATCAACCAGACGTTCGTCGGGCGTGCCGTGGTGCGGTCGCTCGTCTTCTCGCCGTGGGCGGTGTCCGGCATCCTCACGACCACGATCTGGATCCTGATCTACAACCCGTCCACCGGAGTGGGGCGCTACCTCGCCGAGGTCGGCCTCGTGCCGTTCGGCACTTCGCTGCTCTCCGGCGCCGGAACGACATTCTGGGCCGTCATCCTCGCCGAACTCTGGAAAGGCGCACCGTTCTTCGCGATCCTCATCCTCGCCGACCTCCAATCGGTGCGCACCGAGCTCTATGAGGCGGCGGAGGTCGATGGTGCCGGACGGATACGCAAGTTCGCTTCGATCACGTGGCCGCACATCCGCTCGGCTGTCGTCATCGCGACCCTGCTGCGTGCTGTGTGGGAGTTCAACAACGTCGATCTGCTCTACACGCTGACGGGCGGTGGACCGGCAGGCTCGACGACCACCCTGCCGCTCTACGTCGCGCAGACTGCCATCCACGACCGGGACTTCGGCTATGGCTCGGCCCTGACCGTGGTCGCCTTCATCATCCTGACCGTGTTCTCGGTCGTCTATCTGCGGGTCAACCGCTTCGGGAGGGACGACGCATGACCGGCCTCGTATCTGCCACGACGGCGCGTTCCGGCGTCGCGTCTGCAACGACCACGCTTCAGAAACGCCGCAGCAGGACATCGGCGACAGATCGCGCACTGCTCGTCGTGCCCCTGGTGCTCTATCTTGCCTTCACGCTGGTGCCGTTCTACTGGATGCTGCTGTTCGCCTTCCGCCCCGCGGGCTCCACAGCCCTGGTGCCATGGCCGATCACCTTCGACAACTTCGCCACGGTGTGGAACGGTTCGGGGTTCGGCATCTACTTCCAGAACAGCATCATCGTCGCAGTCGCGAGCCTCGTCGTCTCGACCGTCATCGCCTTGCTCGGCGGCTATGCACTCGCTCGATTCCCGTTCCGTGGGAAGGCGCTGTTCGTGCTGGCGATGCTGTGCACCCAGTTCATTCCGGGCGCGATGATGCTCATCCCGCTGTTCCAGATCTTCAACGGACTCGGCCTCACGGACAACCTCTGGAGCCTCATCATCTCCGACACGGTGTTCCACCTGCCGTTGTCGCTCGTCCTCATGGCCGGCTTCATCCGGAACGTGCCCATGGAGTTGGAAGAGGCGGCATGGGTCGACGGATGCAGCCGCGTCGACGCGTTCCGGCTGGTCATCCTCCCCCTGCTGAGGCCTGGAATCGTCGCGGTCGGCTCGTTCGCCTTCATCAGCGCCTGGAACAACTTCCTGTTCGCCATCATGTTCCTGAGCAGCCAGGACCAATTCACCATCCCGGTCGGCCTCAGCTACCTGCTCGGCGAGTTCGGAACCGACTTCGGTGCGCTCGCTGCTGGAGGCGTCATCGCCATCGTCCCGGTGGTCGTGATCTTCGCCTACGTCCAGCGATTCCTGGTCCAGGGTCTGAGCGCCGGTGCGGTGAAGGGGTGATCGAGACTCACGATGCGTTCGCCCCTTCCACCGCGGCACTCGTGGAGGTCGAGCGCGCCTGCGCAGCGTCGGCGGTGAGCTGGGCGACCCTCCGCTCGCTCCCACGACTGCGCCGCGCTGAGCTGCTACGTGCGATAGCGGCCGCCATCCGCGAGGACGGCGACACGATCCTTCCTCTCGCCGCGGAGGAGACTCGGCTCCCGCTGCGCCGGCTCTCGGCCGAACTCGAGCGCACTGCAGCGCAGGCGGAGTTGTTCGCGGCAGTGGTGTCCGAGGGCTCCTACCTCGAAGCTGCGATCGATCACCGCAGAGACGGTCTGCCCGAACTGCGGCGGATGCAGGTTCCCCTGGGCCCGGTCGCGGTGTTCGCCGCCGGCAACTTTCCCCTGGCGTTCAGCGTCATGGGCGGCGATACCGCCTCCGCGTTGGCGGCCGGTTGCAGCGTGGTGATCAAGACGCACCCCGACCACCCGCGGACGAGCCGCGCGGTACTCGCGAGTGTGCATCGAGCCCTCCGAAGTACGGGAATCCCGTCCTCGGTTGTCGCGGCGGTGTCCGACCCGTCGGCCGGGGCGGCACTCGTGGCAGATCCGCGCATTGCGGCCGGCGGATTCACCGGTTCGCTCGCCGGTGGGCGTTCGCTCTTCGACATCGCGGCGCGCCGGCGGCATCCGATTCCGTTCTTCGCCGAGATGAGCAGCATCAACCCGGTCATCGTCGCACCCAAGGCGGCGAGGAACGACCCCGAGGGGATCGGCGGATTGCTCGCCGATGCGATTCTCGGGAGCGCCGGCCAGCTGTGCACGAAGCCGGGCGTGCTGCTCGTGCCTGAAGACGCTCACGAGCTCGTTGACGTCATGAGACGGCGCCTCGAGATCGCCGATGCGCAACCGATGCTCTCGCCGGGCATCGCCAGTCGATTCGCCGACCGGCTCGCCTCGTGGCAGTCGGAGCGTGTTCGGCCGCTGACATCGGGGATGGTCGACAGCAACTGGGCTGCGACCGCGACCCTCGCCGAGACGACCTTGAGCGACCTCGACGGTCCGGTGCTCGAAGAAGCCTTCGGCCCGGCTGCTGTGATCGCCCGCTATGCCGACCTGAAATCGGTGCCGCCCGTGCTCGAGCGCATGGGCGGACAGCTCACGACCACGTTCCACCTCGACCGCGAGGAGATCGAGGAAGTCCGGCCGCTCCTGGCGGTGGCCGAGGTGATGAGCGGACGCGTCCTCGTCGGCGGAGTGCCGACCGGCGTGCGCGTCGGGTGGGCGATGACCCATGGCGGCCCCTACCCGGCGACCACCGCACCGTCTTCGACCTCAGTCGGCGCGGCGGCGATCGGGCGCTGGCTTCGGCCGGTGACCTGGCAGGACGCACCGCAGGAGTTGCTTCCCGACGAGCTGCGTGACGCGCCGCGGCATCCGCTGCCTCGCCGGGTCGACGGGCGGCTCATCGCATGACCCGCACGATTCGGATCCGATCGTGCATCGACGCGGCGGCTCAGCCGCCCGTGACCTCCGCCGAAGTCGACGACGCCCTGACGTGCAGCTCGGGCAGCACCTGCACCCGCTGCATCGGGCGCTTCGGTCCCTCGGAAAGGCGCGCGAGCAGGGTCTCGACCGCGAGCCGCCCGATGTGCTGCTTCGGGGGCCGCAGCGCGGTGATGGGCGGTTCGCCGTTCTCGGCGATCTCGTCGTCGTAGGCGACGATCGCGAGGTCTTCGGGAATCCGGATGCCGCGATCGAAGCAGCGGTGCTCGAGGAGGATCGCCTGCGGGTCGGAGTGGATCATGATCGCCGTCGTGCCGGTGGCGAGGCACCGGTCGAGCACCTCGTCGAGGCGGGCGTCGCGGTGCCCGTTCTCGATGTCGTCGAGTACGGTGTCGACCGTGAGCGAGGAATCCAGCCCGAGTTCGGAGTGCGCACGAGCCCACCCCCGGCGCAAGTGTCCTGAGGTGGGGGAGTGCCGCGCGATGGCGATGCCGATGCGGCGGTGACCCTGCTGGTAAAGGTGGTGCACGGCGAGGATCGCGCCGAACTCGTGGTCGGTGGTCACCCACTCGAGCTTCCGCAGCGCGAGCGCCGTCGGGGCGCGCCGCTCGGCGAGCACCACGGGGATCGGCAGCGAGTCGAGCCAGGCGAGCAGGGAGTAGCCGTCCTGGCCGCTCGTCTCTGGCGCGGCGATGAGTCCGTGGATGCCGCCGGCCTCCACGAGCGCCGCGATCTGCCGGCGCTGGTCGGCCGGGTCGTAGGTGGAGCCGCGCAGCACAAGCTGCGAGCGACTGAGTGCTGCGGTCGCCCGCGCACCGTTGACGATCTGCGGCCAGTAGTAGCTGAGCGAGGGCACGACCATGCCGAGCCGGAATCGGGACGGACCGGATGCGTCGGCCGCGCGCGCGACGCTCGTGTCGAGCGAACTGCGCAGGGTGGCGCCGCCGTGCACCCGGGTCACGAGCCCGCGGTCGGCGAGCTCGGCGATGTCACGCCGGATGGTGAGCTCGGTGACGCCCAGCAGCACGGCGAGGTCGCGCACGACCACCTTTCCCGCGCGACGGATCTCGTCCATGATCCGCTCGCGGCGCTCGATCCCGAACGCCGGGGCCGCCCTGCCGTCGCGGCTCATCGCGCAGCCTCGGCGGTGAGACGGATGCCGGAGGCATCCGGTGCCGGACGCAGCACGAGCCGCGCGACCTCCGAGCCCCAGGAGCGCATCATGACCGGATCGTCGAGCCGCCGCACCTCGATCGTGTGACGCGCTGCGTCGTGGTGCAGCACGAGGTCGCGCACGCCCTCGACGGGCCGGCGCAGCACGAGGCGACCGTCGCCATCGTCGGAGAGCTCGCCCCACACGAGGTACGTGACGGTCGTGCCGGCAGGGTCGTCGAGCGCCCAGGAGTCGTCGACCGTCACGCGGCGAGCACTCCGGTCGAGGCTCACGCCTCGCTGCCACGTCTCGTCGGCGTCGAGCCCGTACGCCCCGCCGATCTCGACCTGCCAGGCGGCGACGTCGCCGTCGTCGCCGCCCCTGAATGCACGCGCTGCGAACTCGGCGCCGACCCCCTGCATGCGACCACCGGGCGAGGCCGTGCTGTGCCACTCGCTGCGCATCGACCAGATGTCGTAGCGGTCGGGACCGAAGGTTCGGGCGTCGTAGGTGGGCCGTCCGACATCGATCACGGCCGGCACGCCGTCGAGTGCGACGATCACGCTGCCGACGTCGTTGTGATTGTGGTTCTCCCCGTTGTGTCCGCCCTTCAGCGTGACGGCGAGGCCGCGGTCGGAGCCGGACGTCTCGCGAGCGAGCGCGAGCTGCACCGACGGGAGCTCGACGCTGGCCGGCAACGGCGGCTCCGCCGGAGTCGCGGCGCGCCAGTCCTCGTCGAGCAGCGCGGTCAGGATCCTGCCCGTGCCCATGCCCGTGGAGACGACGGTCGTTCCCGGCCGTCGGTGAGCGGCGGCGTAGGAGGCGACATCCGTCAGACCCAATCGGCGCGCCCAGCGGTGCAGCACGTGCCAGGGGCGTTCGTCGTCGGCGCGAGCCTGGGCATCGGCGACGTTCACGTACCACTCGGCGGACAGCTGCATCCGCTGGGGGAAGCGCAGCAGGGCGGCGAGGCCGGGCATGCTGCCGAGGTCGAGGGGCGCGCCGCCGATGCGGTCGAGCACGTCGAGCGCCTCGAGGACCCGTGCTGCGCCGTTCCACCAGTACTCGTAGCCCTCGTCGATGGCCCCGTCGGCCGGCATCGCGGCGAGGTAGCGATCGATCCCCGCGACGGCCCGGTCGACCACGCGACGAGCTTCGTCGGGCTCGGCGAGCGTCGCGGCCGCGACGATGACGTTGCCGAGGATCCACGGGTTCCAGTTGTGCAGGCGGCCGTCGAGTCCCAGCCAGTGCCAGTCGTCGCGATCGAGGAACGGCCGGAACACCCGGATCTCCGCCTCGTCGCGGATCCGATCGGTCAAGCCGGGGAACCGCTCGTCGAGCTCGACGCCGATAGCGGCGACCGCCCAGCCGATCGTGGCGACCGATTCGCCCGCGCCGAGATCGAGGTACGGCGACGACCGCGACGGGGTGACGGTGCCGAACCGGGTGAAGGCGTCGTCGTGGGCCGGCCAGCACCACGTCGACTGCTCGCAGAGGAGCCAGAGCCCGTCGGCCGCCTCTGACAGCCAGCGCTCCTCGCCCGTCGCGGCGGCGAGGGCGACGGCACGGGTGAGGCGGTCGCTGTGTGCGAAGACCGGTGTCTCGTACGTGACGCGGTCGCCGCGGAGCGGGTATGCCGCGTACTGGGAGAACAGCGGCTGCGGCCACGGGGTGCCGAGCTCAGCGAGGGCGGCGCTGGTGAGGGCGTCGATGAGGGCCGGGTCTGCGGATGCCCACGTCGACCGGTCGGATGCCAGCGGTGAGCGGAGCCGATCCACGTCGAGAGCCGCCCATGCTCGAACGAGGGCTCCGGGCTCGGCGACCGTGGGCACCGTCTCGTCTCGGACTGTCACTGCCGCCTCCGTGATCATCTGCGATCAAGCGTGTTCGAATCGGTTCGTTTGCTTTGACTGGGATCGAAGGGGAGTATTCACTATCTCTCAGCCCGCCGCAACACCGGGCGCACCACTCGAAGAGGAGACCACCGGATGACTCACGGATCGCGACCTTCCGCGTTCGTCGCGATGTGGCCCGACTCGTTCTCCGCCCTCTTCGACGAGAGCCGGCTCGCCCGCCTGCGCACGCTATGCCGCGTGGCCGACCCCGTGACCTCCGGCGACCTCGACGACCCGGCCCTCGCCGATCGACTCGCCTCGGTCGAGGTGCTCATCACCTCGTGGGGCACGCCCACGCTCACGGCGGAACGGCTCGACCGAATGCCGAACCTGAAGGCTGTGTTCCATTGCGCCGGCACCGTGCGGCCCATGGTGAGCGAGGCGTTCTGGGATCGCGGCATCCTCGTCACGTCGGCCGCTGAGGCGAACGCGATCCCCGTCGCGGAATTCACCTTCGCGTCGATCGTGCTCGCCGGGAAGCGCGCACAGTACTTCGCCCGCGACCCCCGCGCGCACCGTCGCGAGTGGCGTTCGCTGCTCGACTCGCCGCGCATGTCGAACTTCCAGCGCAGCGTGGGCGTCGTCGGCTTCTCGCGCATCGGGCGCCGAGTGGTCGCGCTCCTGCAGCAGCTCGACGGAGCCGACGTGCTCGTCGCCGATCCCTATGCGGATGCCGCGGCCGTCGCCGCTGCCGGCGCCCGTCTCGTCTCGCTCGACGAGCTGCTCCCCTCGGTCGACGTGCTCTCCCTCCACGCACCCGCCCTGCCCGAGACGATCAACATGATCGGCGAGCGTGAGCTCGGGATGCTGCGTGACGGTGCCACGGTGATCAACACGGCTCGCGGCACCCTCCTCGACACCGACGCCCTCGCGGTCGAGTGCTCGAGCGGCCGGCTCGACGCCATCCTCGACGTCACCGATCCAGAACCCCTTCCGCTCGACTCGCCGCTCTTCGACCTGCCGAACGTCTCGATCACGCCCCACATCGCGGGCTCCCTCGGCACCGAGACGTTCCGGCTCGCCGACGCCGCCCTCGACGAGCTCGAGCGCTTCCTCGACGGCCGTTCGCCGCTCTCCGCCGTCACGTTCGACGACCTCGGAGTCAGCGCATGAGCGCCACGACCCTGCAGTTGCCCGCCCTCGATCGAGAACTCTCGCCGCACACCGGCTGGACCCGCGAGCACTGGACCGCGCTCGCCGACCGCATCCTCTCGTCGGCACGCCCGTTCGCCTCGCCGAGGCACGCCCTCATCTCCTTCCCGGGCGCTCCGGGCGGCTACGGCAGCGCGGTCGACGGCCTCGAGGGCTTCGCTCGCACGTTCATGCTCGCCGCCTTCCGCATCGCCGGCTCGCCCGGCGACACCGGCTCGCTCGCCGAGTGGTTCAGCGAGGGACTCGACGCGGGCACCGATCCCACGTCGCCCGAGCGCTGGCTGCGCCCCGACGAGGTCGACCAGGCGAAGGTCGAGGCCGCGGCGCTCGCGATCGGCCTGCACCTCACCCGCGGCGTCATCTGGAATCGGCTCGACGCACGCGTGCAGGGCAACATCGTCGGCTACCTCTCCACGGTCATCGGCCAGTCGTACCCGCCGATCAACTGGGTGTGGTTCCGTATCGTCGTCGAGCAGTTCCTCGCGAGCGTCGGCGGGCCCTACCGCCGCGACGACATCGAAGAGGACCTCGCCATCGCCGATGGGTTCTTCCGGGCCGACGGATGGTTCTCCGACGGCTCCTCTCGTGCGTTCGACCACTACACGGGCTGGGCGCTCCACCTCTACCCGGTGCTGTGGGCCGGCATGGTCGGCGGCGACCCTCAGCATGAGGAACGCATCGCCCGGTATCGCGCGCACCTCGACCGCTACCTCGACGACGCAATCACCCTCGTCGGGGCCGACGGCTCACCCCTCATCCAGGGCCGCAGCCTCGTCTACCGGTTCGCCGCCGCTGCCCCGTTCTGGGCGGGCGCGCTCGCCGGGTCCGAGACGCTCGCGCCCGGACTCGTGCGCCGTGCGGCGAGCGGCATCGTCTCGCACTTCGCCGACCGCGGGGCGCCCGACGCCCGCGGCATCCTCACCCTCGGCTGGCACGGCGAATGGCGTGCCATGGCGCAGTCCTACTCGGGGCCCGGGTCGCCGTACTGGGCGTCGAAGGGCATGCTCGGCCTCGCACTGCCCGCCGACCATCCCGTCTGGACCGCGGTCGAGGAGCCGCTTCCCGTCGAGCTCGGCGACGTGCAGCGAGTGATCGCGGCACCCGGCTGGCTCGTCAGCGGCACGCGTGCCGACGGCCTCGTGCGGGTCGTCAACCACGGCACCGACCACGGCCACGAGGGTGAGGCCCAGATCGACCCGCCCCTCTACGCGCGATTCGGCTACTCGACCGCGACATCACCCCTGCTGCGCGGCATGGGAGCGGAGCATCCGCTCGACGGTTCGGTCGCAGCCCTGCGCGACGGCGTTCCGAGCCATCGATCCGGTTTCACCCGCGGGCCGCTCGAGTCGCTGCTCGGCGACGAGGGGGCGGAGTTCGGCTTCGGGGCATCCGTGGCCCGTGCCCACTGGATCGACGACGCGCCGACCGGTCCCGATCACGGCGACGGGAGGGCCGCGAGCGCGGTGACCCGCGGCCAGCCCATCGAGACGTGTTCGCTCGTGCGCGGCGCGTGGGAGGTGCGGTTCGTGCGCGTCTCGACGACGGGCGACGAGGACGTGGCCGCCGTCCCCATCCGCGTCGGAGGGTGGACGCTGTCGGGCGACGCCCGGCCGCTTGTCGAGGGAGCCGTCGCGAGCTGCAACGGCCTCACGAGCGCCCTCGTTCCGCTCGCCGGATTCGAGGAGTCAGGGGTGCGCGACGACCTCGACGCGACGCCGCTCGGCGCCCACTCGGCGACGCCGTGGTGCAGCACGGCCGATCCGGTGACGGATGACGTGTGGCGCATCGTCGCAGTCCTGCTCTCGGGCGACGCCAACCCGCCGTCGCCGGCTCCCCAGGTCGATCTCCTCGGCGCCGACCGGTTCCGCGTGGAGTGGCCCGACGGAGCCGTGATCTCGATCGACCTGCCGGAGGTGAACCGAGCCCGAGAGCCCCACCAACCCTGAATTTCGCGGCCGCCCGGTCGCGAACTAGCATGCCCCCGAATGAGGAGTACAACGCAATGAAGCGAACATCGGTCTCAGCGGCCGCGATCACCGCGGCCATCGGACTCGCACTCACCGGCTGCTCGGGCGCCCCCGCCCAGCAGGAGGACGAAGGTCCGGTCACCTTGAGCGTCTCGGTCTGGAACATGGAGCAGACGCCCGAGTTCCAGGCGCTCTTCGACGCCTTCGAGAAGGCGAACCCCGACATCACCATCGAGCCCGTCGACATCCTCGCCGACGACTACTCGGAGAAGGTCACCACGATGCTCGCCGGTGGTGACAAGACCGACGTGCTCACCATGAAGAACGTCACCGACTACGCGCGCTACGCGAACCGCGGGCAGCTCCTCGACGTGAGCGATGTCGTCGAGTCGCTCGGCGCCGACAACCTGGCCGGCATCGAGCCGTTCGACCTCGACGGCAAGTACTTCTCGGTGCCCTACCGCCAGGACTTCTGGCTGCTGTACTACAACAAGGGCCTCTTCGACGCGGCGGGCGTCGACTACCCCGACCACATCACGTGGGACGAGTACCGGAGTCTCGCCGAAAAGCTCACGGGCGAGACCGGTGGCCAGAAGGTCTACGGCACCTACCAGCACTACTGGCGGTCGGTCGTGCAGGCGATCGCGGCGGCACAGACCGGCGGCGACCTGCTGAGCGGCGACTACGACTTCATGGAAGACCAGTACAAGCTCGCGCTCGAGCTGCAGAACGGCGGGTACGCGCTCGACTTCGGAACCGCGAAGACGCAGCAGATCAGCTACCGCACGATGTTCGAGACCGGCCAGGCCGCGATGATGCCGATGGGCACCTGGTACATCTCGGGGATCGCCGCAGCGATCGCAGATGGCAAGTCGACCGTCGACTGGGGCGTCGCGCCGATGCCGCAGATCGATTCCGGTGACGACACCGTGACCTTCGGCTCGCCGACCGCCTTCGCCGTGAACAAGAACTCGGAGCACGAGGCGGCGGCCAAGAAGTTCCTCGAGTTCGCCGCGGGCGAAGAGGGTGCCAAGGCGATCGCCGCGATCGGCGTCGTGCCGGCCTTCTCGTCCGACGACGTGACCGCGGCCTTCACGGCCCTGCCCACCGACGACCTGTCGGTGACCACGTTCAACGAGCCGAAGGACGTTGTGCTCGAGATGCCGGTGAGCGAGAACTCCTCGGACATCAGCACCATCCTGGATGAGGAACACGAGCTCATCATGGTCGGCGACTCGGACATCGCCAGCGGCATCGCCACGATGGACGAGCGCGTCACGCGCGACGTCCTCGAGTGATCCAGTGGGGACCCCGCCACCCACGGCGGGGTCCCCGCATCCGCTCGCACCCGAACCACACCCCGGAGGAACCGCCATGGCGATCGCCGCAACGCGCGCACCGATGCGCCAGGAGTCCAGAGCCCGAGCGCGACGCAACGCACTCGTGGGCTGGAGCTTCATCCTGCCCAACTTCATCGGGTTCGCTGTACTGACCCTCGTGCCGATGGGCGCCGCCTTCGTCGTCGCCTTCATGGAGTGGGACTCGTACTCGCCGCCCGAGTGGGTCGGCTTCGACAACTTCGAGCGGATGCTGCGCGACCAGTCCTTCTGGATCGCGCTCGGCAACACGGCGTACTACGCCGCCGGCCACATCCCCCTCACGATGCTCGCCGCCCTCGGCCTCGCGCTCCTGCTGAACAAGCGGATCCGCGGCCTCGGCTTCTTCCGCACGACCATGTTCTTCCCGTACATCACGTCGCTCGTGGCCGTCGCGGTCGTCTGGAACATGCTGTTCAACCCGACCATGGGCCCGATCAACCAGTTCCTCGAGTGGATCGGCGTGCAGGACCCGCCGGGCTGGACGACCACCTCGGCGTGGTCGATGCCCGCCGTCATCATCACGAGCGTCTGGCGCGACATGGGCTACTACATGGTGCTCTACCTCGCGGGCCTCCAGGCGATTCCGCAGGAGTACTACGAGGCCGCCCACGTCGATGGTGCGAATGCGTGGCAGCGATTCTGGAACATCACGATCCCGTCGCTGCGGCCGACGACGTTCTTCGTGCTCATCATGGTCACCATCGCGAGCTTCAAGGTGTTCGACCTGATCGTCGTGATGACCGACGGCGGCCCCGGCCGATCGACGCTCGTGCTCTCGCAACTCATCTATCGGGAGGGCATCAAGGAGAACCGCTTCGGCTACTCGTCGGCGATCTCGCTCGTGCTCTTCCTCATCGTGCTCGTCTTCACCGTCGTGCAGTTCCGCATCCAGAAGAGGAAGGAGGACTGATGTCCGTCACCAGTACGCTCCCCGAGGTCGACCGGCTGGCCGACGAGCTGACACCTCCGGCCGCCGGCCGCCCGGTGACCGCGAAGCGCCGCGGGCCGAGGCTCGATCCGGCGAAGCGCGTCATCCTGTACGTGCTGCTCGCGGCACTGACGCTGCTGATCTTCGTGCCGTTCTTCTGGATGGTCTCGTCGTCGCTCAAGCACGACAACCAGGTCTTCTCGATTCCGGTCCAGTGGATCCCGACCGAGTTCGTCTGGTCGAACTACGTCGACATCTGGACCCGCATCCCGCTGCTGACGTACCTGAAGAACTCGCTGTTCCTCTCGGTCACCATCACGTTCCTGCAGGTGCTGACCGGCAGCTTCGCCGCCTACGGCTTCTCGAAGATGCGCTTCAAGGGCCGCGACGTGCTGTTCGTCATCTACATCGCGACGATCGCGGTGCCGTGGCAGGCCTACATGATTCCGCAGTACATCATGATGCAGAACGCCGGCCTCGTGAACACGCACCTCTCGATCATCCTGCTGCAGGCGTTCGGCGCCTTCGGCGTGTTCCTCATGCGGCAGTACTACATGACGATCCCCGACGAGCTGAGCGAGGCTGCCCGCATCGACGGCCTCAACGAGTACCGGATCTGGTGGCGGATCATCCTCCCGCTCACGAAGCCGGCGCTCGCGAGCCTCGCCCTGCTGACCTTCGTGGGCACCTGGAACGACTACATGGGTCCGTTCATCTACTTCACGAGCAATGACCTGTGGACCGTGCAGCTCGGGCTGCGGTCGTTCGTCGGCCAGTTCGATGCGGAGTACGCCATGATCATGACCGGGTCGGTGATCTCGGTCATCCCGATCGTGATCGTGTTCCTGCTCGGCCAGCGGTTCTTCATCCAGGGCATCGCGACGAGCGGCATGAAGGGCTGACTGTGGGCACCGACCAGCGTGTGAGCATCGACCGGCGGCCGAAGTCGGGCATCGCCCGTCTGCTGTCGCCGAGCCGCGAGACGTTCGAGAACGTGTTCGACACCGCCTACCAGGCGCTCGCAATCGCGTTCTCGGTGGCCCTGGCGGGCGTGCCGCTCGTCGCGGCGCTCACCGTCGTCGCACAACCGTTCGCGGCATGGCCGTTCCTGCTGCTGTGCGCCGTGCCGCTCGGCCCGGCGATCACCGCGGCATTCAGTTGCTTCGAACGCGCCCGGCACACGGGCGAACTTCGACCGATGCACGACTTCTGGATCGCCTACGCCGGCACTGCCAGGCGTTCGCTCGCCGTCTGGGTCGCGACGCTCGTGCTGGGGGCGATCCTCGTGCTCGACGTCGTGTTCCTGTGGGGCACGGAGTTCGCCGCGATCGTCGGTCCGCTCCTCGCGGTGGTCGGGGCGCTCCTCGTCGTCACGGCGCTCGGCTCGTTCACCGGCATCGCGCGGCATCCCGAGTCGCGGGTGCGCGACATCCTGAAGGCCGCGCTCTTCCTCGCCGTCAGGCGCTGGCCGGTCTCGCTCGTGACCCTCGCCATTCTCGTGGCATGGGTTGCGATCATCCTGGCCCAGCCGGTGGTCGGAGTGCTCGGGCTCGGCGGCTTCGCGCTCTACCTGCTCTGGAGCAATTCCGCGGCCGGCTACGCGTCGCTCACGCGTGAGTCCGAGGGCACCCCGACCACCAGATAGCTCAGGCCTGCTGCGGCACGACGTCGAATGCGACGCTGCCGTCGGGGGAGACGCTCGCGTCGAGCGTCTTGTCGGCGAGCGCGATGACCGCGTTCTCGCCGAGATAGACGCGGGCGCCGGCCTGTTCGACGATGGCGTCGCTCTCCTCGGGGATGGGGACGATCTCGACGGCGAACTCCGTGCCGGCCGGATCCTCCGCGTTGATGCGGAGCCCGGTGCCATCGGGGCCACCGCTGCGGTCGACGATCTCCTTGACGACCATGGTGGCCGTGTCGGTCAGTGTGAGCATGCGATTCTCCTCCTCGATCACGAAGTGTCCACCCTTCAGCATCGCGGCCGACTCGACAACCCCTTGAGATCGAGCCGCGGATGCCCCAGACTGGGCGCCCCTGGGGGCCTCGTCGGCTTCCCTGCATACAGTTCGATACGTGGCCGGCTGCGCCGGGCGCTACTCAACCACCGGGAACGAATCCGGCGACAGCGTGGCTGCATAGCGGCTGACGAGCTCGTCGAATCCGAAGGTCGCGTTGACGATCAGGATCCCGGATGCCGCGACCGCGGGCGTGAAGAACGCCAGGCTCGGCCCGATGAGGGGGATGAGGGTCGCCGCGTACGCGATCACGACGAGCAGGAGCCACGCGAGCCCGACGTGCGGGCGGGACGCCACCGACCGGGCGGCCACGACGAGGAGCGCCGACGGGCGACCCGAGGCGCCCGACGCGACGGCACACGAGAGCGCCACGGCGAACACGATCGCGATGACCGCGAGGAGGATCGCGCCGACGAGGACCATCGCCGTGTCACCGGTCAGGATGACGTTGTAGGCCATCAGGACCGCGAGCAGCGCGACGAGCCCCCAGTACCAACCCAGCGAGGTCGTTCCCGACGCGAAGGCACGCCAGAACCGGTGGAATGCGGCGCCGGGGGAGCCGCCGCGCTCGAGGAGGAAGGCCCGCGCCGTGGAGAGTGCAGCGAAGAGCGCCGGGCCCAGGGGCAGCATCGAGACGACGCCGAAGACGACGGCCAGGTGGGTGGGCTGCCATCCCACCAATTGCTCGAACAGCGCGTAGGGAATCGCGCACACGACGACGCTCACGGAGACCGCGAAGAGACACGCGACGTTCAGCAGCGCCCGCGCAAGGGGCCCGTCGTGCGCGAAGCCCTTCATCATCCCTTGACCGCTCCGATCGACATCCCCTTGATGAAGTATCGCTGAAACGCCGCGAAGATGATCACCGAGGGGATGATGGCGAGGATCGCGCCGGTGTAGATGAGTTCCCACTGCGACGTCAGCAGGCCCATCATGCGGCTGAGGGCGACGTTGATCGTGCCCGCCGACGAGGAGTCGAGGAACACGAGCGGGATGAAGAAGTCGTTCCAGAGACCGAGCGCCTGGATGATGATGAACGCCGAGGTCACGGGCATCAGCATGGGGAAGACGATCGACCAGAACGTGCGGAACCGGCCGGCGCCGTCCATGTGGGCGGCTTCTTCGACCTCAGTGGGAACGCCCTTGATGAAGCTGCAGTAGAGGAGCACGCCGAAGGATGCCGCACCGCCGAGGTGCACGAGGATGACGCTCGCCAGGGTGCTGTAGAGGCCCACGTCGTCCATTGCCGACACGAGGGGGATCATTCGCACCTGGAAGGGGATCATGAGCCCCGCGATGAACAAGATGTAGATGAATCGCGACGCGCGTCCGCCGATGCGCTCGATGCCGTAGGCCGCCATCGGCACCAGCGCGATCAGCAGCACGATCGTGCCGACGGTGATGACGAGGGTGTTCCAGAGCGCCTCGCCGTATTGCGTGTCCTGGAACAGCCGAACATAGTTGTCGAACCCGAACGACGTGGGCAATCCCATCGGATCACGCGTGATCTCCGCATAGTTGCGGAAGGAGTTGAGCAGCGCGTAGACGACGGGGAACGAGACCACGATGACGAGCACCGCGAGCACGACCATCGAGACGATCTCGCCGCGGCCCAGCCGCATCCGCTCGGCCTTCCTGATGCTGCTGCGCGAAGCCGGGCGCTGTGCTTTCGTGGAGTGCGTGCTCATGCCTGGATCTCCCGTTTGCGCATGTACCGATTGGCCAGGACCGTGCTGACGATGACGACGATGAAGAGCACGATGGCCGCGGCGCTGCCATAGCCTGCGCGGTACTCGCCGAATCCGACCTTGTAGATGAAGAAGGCCATCGTCTCGCTCACGAATCCTGGGCCACCGCTGGTCAGCACCATGACCTGGTCGAAGATCGTCCAGCCGGCGATCACCGCGAGGGTCATGTTGACGGTGACGGCGCCGGCCAGCATCGGCCAGGTGACGTAGCGGAAGACCTTCGCGTTGCTTGCGCCGTCGATCCTGGCCGCCTCCACGAGCTCTTGCGGAACGGATTGCAGGTTCGCGAGGTAGATCAGGGTCGTGTTGCCGCCGAGCGTGAAGCAGACGATGAAGAGGAGCACACCGACGACGAGATCGCTGTCGCCCAGCCAGTCCTGGGCGACGTCGCCGAGGCCCAGGTCGCGGAGCAGCGTGTTCACGGAACCGAAGTTGAAGTTCAGCATGTACTTCCAGATCGTTGCCGCGATGAATCCGCTGACGAGCGCCGGCAGGTAGACCACCGTGCGGAAGAACCCCTGCCCTCGATTGAGCTTGTCGAGCAGCAGCGCGACCACGAGGGAGATGACGTTGATGATGACGGCCGAACCGAGGCCGAGGAGGAGGGTGTTCCTGACGGCGTTCCAGAATCGGCCGCTGCCGAGGATCTCCTCGTAGTTGCGCAGCCCGATGTAGTCGTAGGAGCTGTTGACGCCGTCCCAGTCGGTCAGGCTGAGCTGCAGCGATTGCAGCGAGGGGAGGACGACCATCACGAGGTAGACCACGAGCGCCGGCAGGATGAACATGAACATGCCCCAGCGCTGCCTGCGGAATCGGCGCGAGACGACGCGGACCGGCGCGATGTCGGCGTCGGGTCGGTCGCCCCCGGTGCCTCGCGGTTCCTCCAGCGGTTTCAGCGGTCCGTCGCCCGCCAGGCGCACGGCCGTGGCGACAGCCGCGGTCTGTCCCTCTTGATCACTCATGATGTGTCTCTTCGCTCCCGGTCGGGTGGGCGTGTCGCGCCCGAGCGTATGGTGGGCGGATGACCCGGTGATCCGCGTTCGACCGGGCAGGTCGGCGGATCACCGGGTGCTCCGATCAGCCGGCGGCCGCGATCTTCTCGAACTCGGCCTGCGCCTTCTCGATGGCCTGGTCGATGGTCGTCTGGCCGTCCTGCATCTCGATCCGGGTCTGGCGGAAGAACGTGTTGAAGCTGCTGAAGGTGGCCAGCTTCGGCTCGTTCGAGTACCAGTTGAGGTTCGGGTTCTCCAGCAGTCCGAAGAAGTCGTCGGCGCCGGGGATGGAGGTGTTGCGCTTGACCTTGTCGGAGTCTGCGATGTTCGGGGCGATCATGCCCAGCTTCTCGATGAGGTTCGCCGTGTCGACAGAGAAGTAGAACTCCAGGAAGTCGACGGCTGCCTGGTACTCCTTCTTGTCCTCGGCGGCCTGCGAGGAGATGGCGATGCCGGTCGCCGTGTCGCCGTTCACCGCGTTCTTGAGCACGTCGATGTTCCCGTCCTCGTCGGGGATGATGAACAGCCCCGCCTCGAAGTCGGGATCGACCTTGTTGATGTCGAGCAGTCGCCCGAGACCTGCCGACGACGTCGCCATCACGGCCTGGCCGTTCACCAGGAGGGTGGTGGTCTGTGCGTCGGCCGTGGACTGCCATCCGTCGAGCACGTAGGTGTCGGTGATGCGCTTGAGCTCCTCGAGCGGCTTCCTGAGGTCATCGATGGATGCCTCACCGGCCTGCACTGCATTCCAGAAGCCGCCCTCATCGCCCCACTCGGCGAACACGGGCGCTGCGAGCGGCTTCCAGAGCTGGTCGCTCGGCCAGACCTCGCCTGCGGCTGTCGCCAATGGCACGTCGCCGTTGCTCTTGATCTCGTCCATGAGGTCGATGAAGTCGTCGTACGTCTCGGGCACCTCGAGCTTGTGCTTCGTGAAGTACGCCTTGTCGTAGACGATGTTGATGCCGATCTCGCCGTTCAGCGCGGTCGTCGGCACGACGTAAACGTTCCCGTCGCTGCTCTCGCCGTAGACGTTCTTGTCGAGGAGCGAGGTGACCGACTCGGGGATCGGGGCGAGCTTGCCCGCGTTGATGTAGGTCAGGGTGTCGCGCATGTCGATGAGGGCCGGCCAGTTGCCCGTCGCATCCATCGTCTTCACTGCGGTGGCATAGTCGCTGCCCGCGGGCAGGGGGTCGAGCTGCACGGTCGCCGTGTCGCTCTGCTCGTTGAAGGCGTCGACGACGCCCTCGACGACGGAGTTCCAGGTCTCGTCGCCGGTCGCGTACGTGAACCGGATGGTCGTCTTGTCGGCAGGTCCGGTGTCGGCTCCGGCTGTCGTGCTGCAGCCGGTGAGCGCCAGCGCCGCGACCGCCGTCATCGCGAGCGCGATGCCGGCTTTCCTCCTCGCACCACGCCCGGTGGGCTTCGCCGCCCCGACGCCTCGCGACGAGGGTCGCGCCATTGCGTATGTCATGTCTTCTCCTTTGAGATCACGTCGCCCACTCGGGTCGCGGGACACTCTACGTGACTGGAGAACGTTTGCCAACACCGTGCTGCGCAATGTTTCACGAACCGCGTCCGGCGATATCGCTGACTATGGTCATACAGTGGATATCGGTGTCCGTCACGCTTGTCGTGGACGAGTGGACGGCCCCGAAGGGGAGGATGGATCGTGGGCGACGCATCACGTTCGAAGCCGGTGACGCTGACCGATGTGGCGCGCCTCGCTCGCGTGTCCGTTCCGACGGCGTCACGCGTGCTGAACGGCGGCGTGCGTGGGAAGGCGAGCGGCACTCCCGAGCTGCGCCGGCGCGTCGAGGACGCCGCCAGCGCACTGGGGTACTCGGTGAGCACCGCGGCCCAGGCGATCAAGGACGGGCGCGCGAGAACCATCGCCCTCATCGTGAGCGACATCGACGACTTCGGCTCGGCCACGGTGATCGCGGGCGTCATGCACGCGGCCGAGGAGCGCGGGCTCTCCGTGGCGGTGCGCACCACCCGCGACGACGCTCGCCGCGAACTCGATCTCCTCACTCAGTTGCGCGGTGAACGCCACCGCGCGATCGTGCTCGCCACGAGCCGCACCACCGACGCCGAGCGGGAGGCCGTGCTCGACGAGCACTTGCGTCTCCTTCAGGCCCAGGGTGCGAGCGTGGTGCTCATCGGCGACAGCGACCTGCCCTATCCCGCCGTGACCGTCGACAACCGCGGGGCGGCGGCGCGACTCGCGATGGGGCTCGTCGATGCCGGACACCGGTCGTTCGCGGTGATCTCGGGTCCGACCGACCAGGTGACCTCGCGCGACCGCGTGGAGGGCTTCCTCGAGGGGCTCGCGCAGCGGGGCATCGCAGTGCCCGACGACGACGTCATCCACGAGCCGTTCGCCCGTGATGGCGGATACCATGCGGTGGAGCGACTCGGCGATCGCGTGGCTGAGTTCGACGTGATCGCCGCCATGAGCGATGCGATGGCGGTGGGCGCGATCGCATCGCTGCGCGACCGCGGCATCGAGGTGCCGAACGGCGTCGAGGTGACCGGCTTCGACCACGTGCCGATGCTGGGCGACGTGATGCCGGGGTTCAGCACGGTCGAGATTCCGCTCGAGGCCTTCGGCGAGGCTGCGCTCTCCCTTGCTCTCGACGAGGACGAGGACGAGGACGAGGACGAGGACGAGGGCGATGAACGGCCGTCCCGCATCAGCCTCTCGGCCGAGACGATCGTCAACGGCTCCGTCTACTCCGGCTGACGCACCCGCGACGTGCGATGCTCGTGTCTCGATGTAAGGTGGGATAACGATATCCGCACAGTTGCGTCACCGACGTGACGATCTCGGGACGAAGGAGTCAGCCATCACGAACGAACTCATCGACGCCACCCAGACGGCGGCGTCGCTGTCCTCCGTCGCGCGAATGGGTTGGGACGATGACCACGCCGTTTCGCTCATCGGAATCGACGACTCCACCTTCCTCGGCCGCCGCGGCGTGCCGCTCGTGGAGATCTTCACCGCCGACGAGCAGCGCTCGCGTACGAGCCAGGCCTACGTGCGCTCCGCGATCGGGGCGCGTCTTCGCTACGTCGAGCATTCTGAGCAGGCGACCGACTCCGAGACATCCGTCTGCGTCACGCAACGCGACCCCGAGACCGGGCTGGTCGTGCGTTCCTGGATCACGCGCCCCCGAACGGCCCGCGTGATCAGGGTGCGCACGACGATCGAGAACACGTCGAGCACGACGATCGTGCTCACCGCCGCCTCGACCGCGACCTTCGGCTTCGGCGCGACGGACGACGACCTCGACGACGTGCTGCTCGCGGTCGCCGACAGCGAATGGCTCGCCGAGAATCGCTGGCAGGAGCACTCCCTGAGGTCGTGGCTGCCTCGACTGAACCTCGGCCTGCACGGGCAGGATGGTCGCGGTCACCATGGCATGACCAGTCACGGGGCATGGTCGACGGGCGAGCACCTGGGTGCCGGAATCGCGACGAATGTCATGACGGGCGAAGCGCTCGGCTGGCAGTTCGAGACGAGCGGGGCGTGGCACTGCGACCTCTCCCAGGCGCGAGACGGTGGCACGATCAGCCTCCTCGGGCCGACCGACCTCCACCACCAGTTCGCCCACGAACTGCAGCCGGGGGAGACCTTCGAAACCGTCCCGGTCGCCGTGGCGACCTCCGATCATGGGCGCGACGGCGTCGTCGCCGAGTTCACGCGGTACCGTCGCTGGCTGCGTGCCGACGCGCCGGATCGCGAGCAGCTGCCCGTGATCTACAACGACTTCATGAACACCCTCATGGGCCAGCCCACGACCGAGGCCCTGTTGCCGCTCATCGACGCGGCGGCGGAGGCGGGCGCGGAGTACTTCTGCATCGACGCCGGCTGGTTCGCCGACCCCGCGATCGGCGACTGGTGGTCGACCGTCGGCGAATGGCGCGAAGCACCTGGTCGCTTCACCGGCGGACTGGCCAAGGTCATCGACCACATCCACCGCCGTGGCATGAAGAGCGGGCTGTGGCTCGAGCCCGAGGTCGTCGGCGTCGACAGCCCGGCTGCCGCGGTCCTGCCCGACGACGCGTTCTTCACCCGCCTCGGGCGCCGGGTACGAGAGCACGACCGCTACCACCTCGATCTGCGTCATCCTGCAGCTCGTGCTCATCTCGACGAGACCGTCGACCACCTCGTATCGGCGTTCGGCGTCTCCTACCTCAAGCTCGACTACAACATCAACCCGGGCGTCGGCACCGACTGGCGCGCGACCGCGGCGGGCGACGGGCTGCTCGGGCACACCCGCGCATTCCGCACCTGGCTCGTCGACGTGCAGGAGCGGCATCCGTACCTCCTGATCGAGAACTGCAGTTCGGGAGCCATGCGCGCCGACTACTCGCTGCTCTCGGTCACGCACCTGCAGTCGACAAGCGACCAGCAGGACTTCCGGCTCTACCCGCCGATCGCGGCATCCGCACCCGCGACGATCCTTCCGGAGCAGTGCGGCAACTGGGCCTACCCGCACCTCGAGATGACCGACGAGGAGACGGCGTTCACGCTCGTGACGGGCCTTGCCGGCCGGCTCTACCTGTCGGGATTCCTCGACACGCTGCGCGGCTCGCAGTTCAGCCTCGTGCGCGAGGCGGTTCGCATGCACAAGGAGTTGCTCGGCGGGCTCGGCGGGCTCGAGCCGTTCTGGCCGATGGGTCTTCCCGGGTGGGACGACTCCGCGATCTGCCTCGGCCTTCGCGGCCCCGATGCGAGCTACCTCATCGTCTGGGACCGCAGCGACGTCGCCGCCTCGATCACCGTGCCCGGTGTCGCGGGCACGGTTCGCGAGGTCTTCCCGCGGAGCCTTGCCGAGTGGCGCACCACCCCTGAGGGAGACGGCATCCGCTTCGAGACGGTGCCCGGACTGACCGCTCGCGTGTTCGAGCTCGGTTGAGGAGCATGATGTCCAACGTGCCGGTCATCGCCAAGAATCCGATCCTCCGGGGGTTCAACCCCGACCCCTCGATCGTGCGGGTCGGCGACGAGTACCTCATCGCCACGAGCACGTTCGAGTGGTTCCCCGGGGTGCGCCTCCACCGGTCTCGCGACCTCGCGAACTGGGAGGTCGCCGGGCACGCGCTCGACGAGTCGAACGGCTTCGATCTCCGCGGCATCCCCGACTCGGGCGGGGTGTGGGCACCGAGCCTCACCTGTGTCGATGGCGAGTTCTGGCTCGCGTACTCCGTCATCCGCACGATGGACGGCGACAACAAGGATCTCGACAACTACCTCGTGACGGCTCCGGATGTCTCGGGGCCGTGGAGCCACCCGATCCATCTCGGCTCCCGGGGCTTCGATTTCTCGTTCTTCCACGACACCGACGGCACGCACTGGATCGTCGGGGTGCAGTGGGACCAGCGCCCCGAGCACCCGAGCTTCAGCGGGATCGTGCTCGAGCAGTACTTCCACGACCGGCAGCGCGTGTCGGGCGAGCCCGTGCAGATCTACAGCCAGCCGTCGCTCGTCGAGGGGCCGAACCTCTACCACGTCGACGACGGCTACCACCTGTTGCTCGCCGAGGGCGGCACGGGCTGGAACCACGGCATCACGATGGCGCGGTCGCACTCCCTGAAGGGGCCGTTCGTGCGCGACGAGGCGCCCGCCGTACTGACCAGCCGCGACGACCCGGGCACGCCGCTGCAGAAGGCCGGCCATGGTGAGCTCGTCGCCCTTCCCGGCGGCGGATGGGCGCTGGTCCACCTCGCGAGCCGCCCCGCGCTCCGGCTCGGCGAGCGCTACTCGACGCTCGGACGGGAGACCTGCATCCAGCGCGTCGTCTTCGACGAGGAGGGGTGGCTCCGGCTCGAGGGCGGCGGGCACCACGGCCGCGTCGAGGTCCCGTTCCCCGAACTCGAGGCGGCGCCCGTGGCGATGCCGCCGGCGCGCGACGACTTCGAGGGCGGCAGCCTCGACCATCGCCGGTGGTCGACCCTGCGTGCCGGTGCTGATCCGGCCGTCTTCGATCTCGCCGCCAGGCCCGGATGGTTGCGGCTTCGCGGCGGGCACTCGACGGCGAGCGTCTTCGAACAGTCGATGATCGCGCAGCGCGTCGAGGAGCTCGACGCCACCGTCGAGACCTTCGTCGATTCGGAGCCGACGTCAGTGCGCCAGGCGGCCGGCCTTGTCGCGTGGTACGACCGATCGGCGTGGATCTGGCTCCAGCTCACGTGGGATGCCGAGAACGGGCGACACCTTCGGGTCGTCACCCGCGATCGCACGACGACGAGATCCGAGCCCTACGCCGTCGGCCCCGGTCCCGTCGGCCTGCGGATGTCGATCGTCGGCGGCGACCTCCACTGCTCGGCGACCGGGGCCGATGGAGCGTGGCGTGATCTTCCCGGGGTGTATCCGGCTCACGCGCTCTCCGACGACCACGGTGGCGGCCTGCGCTTCACCGGGATGTTCGCCGGCGTGCGCGCTGAGGACCTCGACCGACAGGGCTGGTTCGCCGACTTCGACTACGTCGACGCCGTCTTCCGAGGGGCCTGAATGGCGCTCGCGGACCCCTCCGCCTATCCTCGAACCGGGGGTGGTACGACGGATTCGAGCTGAGGAGAGGTGAGCATGCCGGAGACCGACGAGAATTCGAGCCCCGGATCCATGCGCCCGCGAGGCCGCCATGCCGCGCCATCCGTGAGCCCGATGACCACCGCGCACCCGCTCAGCGCGCGCGCCGTCGCACTGGTCGGCGCCGTGATCGAGTGGGGTTCCCCGCGCGTCTCCGCGATCGCCGCGTGGGTCATGCGGCATCCTCGGAGCGTCTTCGCCGGAGTCGTCGGCGTCACCGTGGTGGCGGCACTCGGCGGCACGCTGGCCCTGCTCCAGTCGACGAATCCCGTGCCCCCCGAAGGCAGCGCCTCCTCGATCGTCGACCAGCCGCGGCCGACGTCGACCCAGGCTCCCACTCCGGCCCCCTTCGGGCCGATCCTCCCCACGCCGAAGCCGCCGTCGTCGTCGCCGCCTCCGACGACCCCCGCTCCCGAACCCGGCGACGAGGTTCCGGCGGTCGGCGACGGCACCGTCGCGGAGCCGACGCCGTCGCCCACCGAGGCGGGGCATCCGTCCGACAACGCGCCCGGCGCGAGCAATCGACCCGACAAGGGAAAGGGCTGAGCGAACCCACCCGTGGGAGTCGGCCGCGCGACGGACTACCGTGGGAGGATGTCATCCCTCGATTCCACGGCGCAGACCGAGGCGGCCGACGAGGCCCCCGTCACGCCGACATTCTCAGACCTCGGTCTCTCGGAACCGGTGCTGAAGGCCCTCAGGGACATCGGATACGAGACGCCCTCGGCAATTCAGGCCGCAACCATCCCCGCGTTGCTCGCGGGCCGCGATGTCGTCGGGCTCGCCCAGACCGGCACCGGCAAGACCGCGGCGTTCGCGCTGCCCATCCTCTCTCGCCTCGACGTCTCGCAGAAGACCCCGCAGGCGCTCGTGCTCGCCCCCACGCGTGAGCTGGCGCTCCAGGTCTGCGAGGCGTTCGAGAAGTACGCCGCTCACGTGCGCGGCGTGCACGTGCTGCCCGTCTATGGCGGGCAGGGCTACGGGGTGCAGCTCTCGGCGCTCCGCCGCGGCGTGCACGTCATCGTCGGCACGCCGGGCCGCATCATGGACCACCTCGACAAGGGCACGCTCGACCTCACCGAGCTGAAGTACCTCGTGCTCGACGAGGCCGACGAGATGCTCAAGATGGGCTTCGCCGAAGACGTCGAGACGATCCTGGCCGACACCCCCGACGACAAGCAGGTCGCGCTCTTCTCCGCGACCATGCCCGCGCCGATCCGCCGCATCTCGAAGCAGTACTTGCACGACCCCGAAGAGATCACGGTCAAGAACAAGACGACGACGTCGGTGAACACGACGCAGCGCTACCTGATCGTGTCGTTCCAGCAGAAGGTCGACGCCCTCACCCGCATCCTCGAGGTCGAGAACTTCGAGGGCATGATCATCTTCGTGCGCACGAAGAACGTCACCGAGGAGCTCGCCGAGAAGCTCCGCGCCCGCGGATACTCCGCGGCGGCGATCAACGGCGACGTCGCACAGGTGCAACGCGAGCGCACGGTCAACCAGTTGAAGGCGGGCAAGCTCGACATCCTGGTGGCCACGGATGTCGCGGCGCGCGGTCTCGACGTCGAGCGCATCAGCCATGTCGTGAACTTCGACATCCCCACCGACACGGAGTCGTACGTGCACCGCATCGGACGCACGGGCCGCGCGGGCCGCAGCGGCGACGCGATCAGCTTCGTGACCCCTCGCGAGCGCAACCTCGTGTCGGCCATCGAGCGCGCCACCCGCCAGCCGCTCACCCAGATGCAGCTCCCGAGCGTCGACGATGTCAACGTCACGCGCCTGGCTCGCTTCGACGACCAGATCACCGAGGCCCTCGGCCAGAGCGAGCGCATCGAGCGGTTCCGCGACATCATCGGGCACTACGTCAAGGAGCACGACGTGCCCGAGGTCGACGTCGCCGCGGCGCTCGCGGTCGTCTCCCAGGGCGAGACGCCCCTGTTGCTCTCACCTGAGGCCGACCGCCTGGCGCGCCAGGAGCGCGACCGCGGCGAGCGTGCCGACCGCCCGGCACGGGGCGAGCGCCCCGAGCGAGGCGACCGCGGCGACCGGCGGGGAGCGAGTGACCGGCCCGAGCGACCCGAGCGACGCGCGCGCCCGGGCGACACGCCGATGTCCACCTACCGCATCGCGGTCGGCAAGCGCCACAAGGTCGAACCCCGCCAGATCGTGGGTGCGCTCGCGAACGAGGGCGGACTCAGCCGCGGCGACTTCGGCGCGATCCAGATCCGGCCCGACTTCTCGCTCGTCGAGCTGCCCGCCGATCTCGGCCCCGAGGTCTTCGAGAAGCTCGAGAGCACCCGCATCTCGGGCAGGCTCATCGAGCTGCGTCCCGACCGCGGCGGCCCCGCCAGGCGTTCAGACGACGAGAAGTCCTACCGGAAGCCGCGGCACTAGGGCCGCAGCGGGCGACCCGCCGCGTCAGCCCGTGACCCGGCCCAGGAAGTCGATCGTCTCGGTGAGCGCCTCCTGTGCCTCCTCGGAGTCGAGGTGGAACTGGTACTCGTGCGGCAGCGCGGGCTCGTGGTTCGCCGGCCAGAACAGCGCCGTGACGTCCACGCCCTGCGCCTCGAGGGCGCTGCGCATCGGCACCGACTGGATCCAGGTGAGCGCGTCGCCGTTGCCGCCCGAGATGAACGTCGCCGGGAAGTCCTCGCTCACGAAGTCGATCGTCGACATCAGCGCGCCTGACGAGCTCTGCGACCAGTCCTGCGTGCCTGTGTAGCCCCAGAGCGCGATCTTGAACCCCCACGCGCCGATGCCGGTGAGCTCCGACATCGCGTCGAGGTCGTATACGCCGCAATTCAGGATGGTGCCCACGAGCTGGTCGGCGTCGAGCGCCGGGTCGATGCCCACGAGGTCCGCGTAGTCGGGGTTCGTCGACATCGCGGCGACCTGGCTTGCGAGCTGGGAGCCGGCGGAATCGCCGGCGATCACGATGCGGTCGGCGTCGATGCGATAGTCCGCAGCGTTCGCGTCGAGGAAGGCGAGGGCGTCGTTCAGTTCGTGCATGGCTGTGGGGTAGGTCGCTTCGGGCCCGACCGTGTAGTTGAGACCGACGGTCGTGTAGCCCTCGGCCGCGAGGATGCGCAGGTAGGGGTCGACGTCGGTCGAGCTTCCCGAGATCCATGCACCGCCGTGGATCCAGATGACGGTAGGCAAGGGGTCGTCGCCGCCGGCGGGGGAGTACACGTCGAAGGTGATGCCCGTGTCGTCGGCATCGTCTCCGAACGGCACGGCGAGCTGCTCGGTGAGGGCCGTGTCGGGCACGTGCTTCTGCATCTCGGCGGCGGTGGCCCGTCCGCCCTGCTCGAAGACGGTGCGGATCAGGAGCGCCGACGGCCAAGCAGTCAGCGTGAGGATCCACGTGACGATGAAGCTGATGACGGCGATGCTCGCGATCGTGCCGACGAAGCGGCGTTGACCCCGCTTGAGCCAGATCTCGTTTCCCCACCACGAGGGCAGCCTGGTCGGTCGCTTCCGTGACGACAACAGCGTCTCCCCTCGACGTTGTACCGCAACGACGTTCCTCCACGTCGTTCCGCAACGACATCCTGTCCGAGAACCGGTCGCCCAAGCCGCGTGACGCACCGGGCGCGGCGAGACACACCCGTGAGTTCGCCGCGCTGCATGCCCGCGGAGTTCCGCGCGCCATCGAATGCCGACACAGGCATTCGACTTCGTCACACCCCGCGTTCACGTCACGTTCAGGTCGAGATGTTCGGCTAGTGTGCAAGCCAGATGCCCAGTGCTGCGCATCGACAACCGAATCGATGGGACGAATCGTGACCACCCGTACGGCCGAGTACCCCCGGCCGGACCACTTCCTCCTCCACATCAGCGACACCCACCTGCTCGCCGGAGGTGGTCTCCTCTACGACCGCGTCGCAAGCGAGCAGCACCTGCAATCGCTCTTCGACGAGTTCGAGGCATCCGGGGGCCGACCCGAAGCGATCGTCTTCACGGGCGATCTCGCCGACCGCGGCGAGCCCGACGCCTACGACAGCATCCGCCGCATCGTCGATCCCGTCGCCGATCGGCTCGGCGCGCAGGTCATCTGGGTGATGGGCAACCACGACGAGCGCAGCGCGTTCCGCCGGGGCCTGCTGGGCGAACGCGGCGGCTCACGCCCCGTCGACCGCGTCGACGAAGTGAACGGCTTGCGGGTCATCACCCTCGACTCCACCGTGCCGGGCCATCACCACGGCGAGGTCACGCCGTCGCAGCTCGACTGGCTCGCCGAGGAGCTCAGCATGCCGGCGCCGCACGGCACGATCCTCGCGATGCACCACCCGCCGGTGCCGAGCGTCCTCGACCTCGCGGCGAGCGTGGAGCTGCGCGATCAGGCGGGGCTCGCCGAGGTCGTCGAGGGCAGCGACATCCGCTCGATCATCGCCGGCCACCTGCACTACTCCTCGACGGCGACGTTCGCGGGCGTGCCGGTGTCGGTCGCCTCGGCGAGCTGCTACACGCAAGACCTCAACGTGCCGGCCGGCGGCACGCGCGGCCGCGACGGCGCCCGGGCGTTCAATCTCGTGCACGTCTACCCGACGACGGTGCTGCACTCGGTCGTGCCGCTCGGCTCGTTCCCGACGCTCGACTGGGTCGACGCTGACGAGAGCTGGCGCCGCATCGACGCGTCGGGCGTCAGGATCGCGGATGCCACGACGCCGGCGCACACGGCCGAGCCGCCGTTCACCATGCCGATCCCGGTGCTCGCCGGCTGACCTGCGCGAAGCCTTCAACGCAGGTCGGGTGGCGGTCGCTGCGACTCTGGCTTGACGGGGTGCATTCCGGGGGCGTAGACCGGATTTCGTACGACGCCTGAGAGTCGGACCGCAGGACGTGTGACAGGTGCTGACGAGCAGTGTGTCGGGTCGGCAATCCCGAAGGAGTACACCATGTCCAATATCGAACTCGGAGGGCTTCGCGAGAATGTGCGGGGACGCGTCATCGACCGCGACGACCCCGACTACGATGATGCCCGATCGGTCTTCAACGGGATGATCGACCGGCGACCTCTCGCCGTCGTAAGGGTGTCCCAGGTGGCCGATGTCATCGCCACCGTCGGCTTTGCAAGGGACAACGGCCTCGACCTCGCCATCCGCGGCGGCGGGCACAGCGCGCCCGGTTTCGGCACCGTCGATGACGGGATCGTCATCGACTTCGCCGATCGGATCGGCGTGCATGTCGACCCTGAGGCCCGAACGGCTCGTGCCGAGCCGGGGGCGACGTGGGCCGACTTCAACCATGCCACGCATGCCTTCGGCCTCGCGACGACTGGAGGAATCATCGGCTCGACGGGCATCGCGGGGCTCACCCTCGGCGGCGGAATCGGATATCTGGCCCGGAAGTACGGCCTGTCCTGCGACAACCTCATCTCGGCGGATGTCGTGACCGCCGACGGTGGGTTCCTCACAGCCGACGAGAACCAGAATGCGGACCTGTTCTGGGCGCTGCGCGGTGGCGGCGGGAACTTCGGGGTCGTGACATCGTTCCGCTACCGACTTCATCCCGTCGACATCATCTATGGCGGGGTGATCATCTACTCCGCAGAACACGGCGAGACGGTCGGAAAGTTCTACCGGGACTTCATCGCGGCAGCGCCGGAGGAGTTCGGCGCCTTCTATGGCTTCCACCAGGGCCCGCCCGTGCCCTTCCTGCCGGAACAGTGGCACGGGACGCCCGTATGCGTGATCGTGGGGGCCTGGACGGGACCCCTCGACGAGGGCGAGAAGGCGTGGCAGCCGCTCCTCGATGCCGCACCCGTGCTCGGCTCGTTCCTCGGGCCACTGCCGTATCCGGCACTCAACACGCTCTTCGATCCGCTCCAGCCGAAGGGGATGCAGGCGTACTGGAAGGCGGACTTCCTCCGCACGCTGAGCGACGACGCACTCCGCGTCGCCGCCGACTTCGGCAGCCGGATTCCGAGCGTGGAGAGCGCGAATCACTTCTACCCGATCGACGGCGCCGTCCAGCGGGTGGCGCCTGACGCGACCGCGTTCTCCTACCGGAATGTCGGCTTCGCGCCCGCCATCGCCGGCCAGTGGCACGATCCAGCCGACAATGCGGACAACACCCGGTGGGTGCGTGACTACTGGGAGGCTCTGCATCCGTACGCGGAGGCCGGCGGATACATCAACTTCATGGATGCCGACGATCAGTCGCGCATCGCCGACAACTACCGCACGAACTACGCGCGCCTGGCAGACGTGAAGGCGACGTACGACCCGGGAAACCTCTTCCATGTCAACCAGAACATCGCACCGGCGGCATCCTGATCCGCGCCGGGCGCTCGAACGAGGTCTTTGCCGGCGTGACCTCTAGCGCAGCGGGCAGTGCAGTTGCTCAGGCGGTGAGGTCGGGTACGGCTGGTTGGATGTCGGCGTGCGTGCGTGGCGAGGCATCCGTCGCCTGCTTCTCCCACGGCGCCGCGAACGGGAAGTACCCCTCGAGGAAGTCGATGACAGCACTCGTGCGCTCCTCGACGTCGATCTCGGGGAAGCTCCCGTCGTTCAGGCAGAACATGTCCTGGTTGCGGCGCTTCAGCAGCTGCCTCATCGCGGGCAGCGCCTTGCGCAGTGTCGTCTCGACGTACTTCACGCGCGCGTCGGTCTGCACGACGGCATGCCCGGCGAGCAGCGCGTAGTAGTGGTAGAGCGAGTTCGTCACCGAGATGTCGGTGGCCGAGCGGAAGCGGCTCGCCGCCGTGCGCCGGAACTCCTCGGGGAACGCCTGCTCGAGCTCGGCCATGACGCTCTTGCGGAGCGGAGCCGCGCAGTGCTCGAGGTGCCGGGTGGTGACCTTGCCGAATCGATCGCGCAAGAGGGCCCGGTTCACGCGTGCGGCGTTCTCGAAGCCGCTGCGGCCTGGGTGCGTGCCGCCGAGGCCGATGCGGGTCGAGGCCTCGACGAACTTCGTGATGCCGCCCGGCGAGAAGAACAGCGACGGGCTCACGGGCCGGCCGAAGAACATGTCGTCGTTCGAGTAGAGGAAGTGCTCGGCGAGGCCCTCGATGTGGTGCAGCTGGCTCTCGACGGCGTGCGAGTTGTGCGTCGGCAGCACGGAGGTGTCGGCGAACATCTCTTCGCTGCGAACGATCGTGACCTTCGGATGCTTCGCGAGCCAGCTCGGTGCGGGCGAGTCGGTCGCGATGAAGATGCGGCGCACCCAGGGTGCGAAGAGATGCACCGAGCGGAGCGCGTACTTCAGCTCGTCGATCTGGCGGTAGCGCGCCTCGGAGTCGTCGCCCTCGCCCACGACGTAGCTCTGCATGCGCTTCGCGCGTTCTCGCACGAACTCGTCGCTCGAGCCGTCGACCCACGAGAACACCATGTCGATCTCGAAGTCGACGTCGCTCGCGAGCGGCGCGAACATGTGCTCGATGGTCGGCCACTCGCGCCCGTGCAACTGCACGACGTCGTCGGTGGCCTCGGACCGGGGCAGCGTTCGGCGCATGAGCGCGTTCTCGACGGGCGCCTCGATGGTCTCGTCGCCGAAGCGCCAGAACTCGAGCTGCACCGCGGTCTCCTTGCCGTAGCGCAAGCGCCCGGCTGGTTCGACGCGGGGCCGGTGCACGCGCAGCACGGTGGGCTTGCGATGCGACGAGAGGCGTCCGTCGGCGAGCAGCACGGGGTGGGAGTCTGCCGCTCGTTCGGGCTCGATGGTCGCCGCGTAGAACGGCTCGTTCGCGAACGCCTCGGCGAATGCGCGGGCCACGGCCTTGCGCTCGGCGCGATCGACGGCGATCACGACGCGATCGTCGTTGCCGCGCACGAGGAGGAACGGGATGCCGGCCGCGTCGAGGGCGTCGCCCACGGCACGCAGGTCTTCGACCATCGACTCATGCGGCGTCATGTGGCCGTTGCGCAGCGCGTACTGGCCTTTGCGGATGACGAGGTCATCGCGATCGAATCGCGACAGGCGCGGGGCGGATGCCACGAGCACGAGTTCCGACGCATCGCTCAGCCGCATCGGCGGAGCGGGGGAGGGCTCCCGCTTCGCGAACGCATGCCCATTGTGCGGCTGTCGGTCAGGTGTTCGATCGCGGTCGGGTCTCGTCACGGAGCGGTTGCCTCCAGGGGTGGTGGTATGCGGCGCGAGATGCGCAGTGCTCTGATTGTACGGCGCGAGGCGGTCAGTTCACGCGGATCGACAGGGTATCCGATCCGGAGCCGGAACGCCGACCTGATTGCGCTCGACGGGCGCACTGGGCCGACACGCGACGATCGGCGTCGGTGGCGGAGTTTACAACGCCGCTGTGAGTCAGCCAAGGGCTATTCGCCGCCGAATATCACCGGCGTAGCCTTGAAGCATGTGGTGGACCGTGATCGTCATACTGCTCGTCCTCTGGGCGATCCTGTCGATCGTCGGGTTCGTCTTCGAGGGCCTGTTCTGGCTCGCACTGGTCGGCGCCGTGCTGTTTGTCGGCACGCTGATCATCGGCATCATCCGCCATCGCGGTCGGAGTCCCACCGTCTAGCCAGCCCTGAGTCCGCGTGCCCAGACCCCGCGTGCGGCGACGAAGAGAGAGGTCATCATGACCCCCGACATCGCCGACGTTCGTCACACCCGGACCGCGGCAGCAGGATCCAGCGCGCCGCCGGCGGGCGACTTCACGGAGCTGGCCCGCCGAATCAGGGATGCCGGGCTCATGCGCCGACGCTACGGCTACTACTGGACCAAGCTCATCGGCGTTCCCCTCGCGGTGACCGGCGCCCTGGCGCTGTTCGTCTGGATCGGCGACAGCTGGTGGCAGATGCTCACCGCTGTGGGATTCGCCGTGCTGTTCACCCAGATCGCATTCCTCGGGCACGATGCCGCGCACCGCCAGATCTTCCGCTCGGGGCGATGGAACGACTGGACGAGCCTGATCATCGGCGACCTCTTCATCGGCATGAGCTACGGCTGGTGGCAGAACAAGCACACGCGACACCATGCGAACCCCAACGAGATCGACACGGACCCCGACATCGACCTGCCCGTCGTCGCGTTCACGCCCGATCAGGCGGCGCGGCCACGACCCGCGCTCCTGCGCTGGCTCATCGCGCACCAGGGCGCCTTCTTCTTCCCGATCCTGCTCCTCGAGGGCCTCTCCCTGCACGCCTCGAGCGTGCACCGCGTCTTCGCTCGGGAGCGCGTCGACCGGCGCCCGGTCGAGATCGCGTTGCTCGCGTTCCGGATCGTCGGCTACCTCACGATCGTGTTCCTCGTGCTCTCGCCCGACAAGGCGTCCGTCTTCCTCGCGATCCAGCTCGGCCTCTTCGGCTTCTACATGGGCATGTCGTTCGCCCCGAACCACAAGGGCATGCCGCTCGTTCCGAAGGGGATGAAGCTCGACTTCCTTCGGCGGCAGGTGCTCATGAGCCGGAACATCCGTGGGAACCGGGTGCTCGATGTCGCCATGGGCGGACTCAACTACCAGGTCGAGCACCACCTGTTCCCCTCGATGCCGCGCCCCCACCTCCGGCGCGCCGCTCCGATCATCCAAGAGTACTGCCGCGACCACGACGTGCCGTACACGCAGACCACGCTCGTGGAGTCGTATGCCATCGTGTTCCGCTACATCAACCGGGTCGGCCTCGGCGAGCGGGATCCGTTCGAGTGCCCGCTCCTGGCGCAACGCTCGAGCATCTGAGTGCATGACGGCGAGTGACGTGCCGTTCCACCGTGTGACGGCCCGCCTCGCGGCATCCGCTCGCCGTGCCTCGCGTCGGAGCAGGTCGCCCGTCGTCTCACTCGTCGCCGTCTCAGGCAGCCTGCACTCGCCGTCGAAGACCACCGTGCTCGGCGAACCGGAGGCAGCGCCCCCGCTTCCATGACCGAATGTTTCGCGGCATGACACCGTGCGGCGTCTCGCGGTTGAGGGGTTGCCGCGGCATCCGTAGCCTCGTGCCACACGAGTTGCGAGGAGTGCGCACCATGATCGGCATCGAGGAGCCAACGACGGCGACGCTGTCGGCGCCTCGACGAGCGGTGTCGGATGCCGCGGCCACGTCGGCGACCACGGCGCCCGCGGCACTCGGGCCCCTCGCCGTGCTCGCCGACGCGGGCCTCGAGGTGCCGGTGCTCGGCGGCGCATTCGTGCGCCACGTCAACCTCGACGTCGCCGCCTCCGCGCCGGCACTCGAGGCCGTGACCGCGCACGTCGCGCGCGTGTTGCCCTACTACTCGAGCGTGCACCGCGGCTCGGGCTACCCGTCGCAGCTCTCGACGACGCTCGTCGAGGAGGCGCGCGGCACGGTCGCCCGCCATGTCGGCGCCCGCGACGACGACCTCGTCGTCTTCACGCGCAACACGACCGACGCGCTCAACCTGCTCGCGAGCGCAGTGCCGGGCGACACCGTGGTGCTCGATCTCGAGCACCACGCGAACCTGCTGCCGTGGCGTGCCGACGCGCGGCGCGTGGTCGTGGCCCGCCGCACGATCGCCGAGACACTCGATGCGCTCGACGCAGAGCTCGCCCGATGTCCGGCCGCGCTGCTCACGGTGACGGGCGCGTCGAACGTCACGGGCGAGGTGCTGCCCATCGCGAGGCTCGCCGAGCTCGCCCACGCGCGAGGCGCGCGAGTCGCGATCGACGCCGCGCAACTGCTGCCGCACCGCAGGGTCGACATCGCGGCATCCGGCATCGACTACCTCGCCTTCTCGGGCCACAAGGCGTACGCGCCGTTCGGCGCCGGTGCGCTCGTCGGGCGCGCGGACTGGCTCGACGCGGCACCGGCACACCTCGCCGGCGGGGGAGCGGTCGCCGCCGTGCGCTTAGACGGCGTCGACTGGAAGCGGGGCGCCGAACGCCACGAGGCGGGCACGCCGAACGTGATCGGCATCGCGGCGCTCGCCCGCGCGCTCACCGAGCTCGAGCGGATCGGCGAGACGGCGCGAGCGAGTCACGAGCGGGCCCTCACCGAGCGCCTGCACGCTGGGCTCGCCGCGCAACGCGGCATCCGGGTCATCCGCGGCTTCGACGACGCCGACGACCGGCTCGGCATCGCGACCATCGAGCTCGAGCGCGGCTCGGTGGGGCGGCTCGCCGCGGCGCTCGCCGCCGAGCACGGAATCTCGGTGCGCGCGGGCCGGTTCTGCGCCCACCCCTTCTTCGATCGAGTGGCGACGAGGGGGAACGGGCTGCGCGCGAGCCTCGGCGCGGGCACCTCCGCCGACGACGTCGACCGGTTCCTCGCGGCGCTCGCCGTGCTCATCGCCGACGGCCCGGCCCACGAGTACGAGCGATCGGCGGCCGGCTGGTGCCCCGTCGACGACGATCGACCCCGGCCGGCGTTCGACTGAGCCCGGGCCGCTCCCTGCGGCTGCCTGCGTCTCGCAACGACGCTCGGCGGCCCCGCCCGCACCGCCGATCTCGCCCGTCTCGCTGAGATCGCCGCGCGTTCTGGGGCATTCCCACCGCGTCATCCGTGCGCCACACTGAGCGCATGGGATCAGCGCTGACCACCATCGGATTGCCCGTCGCCCTCGGCATCATCATGTTCGGCCTGGGCCTCTCACTCACTCCGGTCGACTTCTCGCGCGTCGCGAAGCACCCGAAGGCCGTGGTCGTCGCCCTTCTCTGCCAGATCGTCGTGCTGCCCGCGCTCTGTCTCGCGCTCGTGCTGCTCTTCCGGCTGCCGCCCATGCTCGCGGTGGGCATGATGCTGCTCGCCGCATCGCCCGGCGGCACCACCGCGAACCTGTACAGTCACCTGTTCCGCGGTGACGTCGCCCTGAACATCTCACTCACCGCGATCAACTCGGTGCTCGCCGTCGTCACGGTGCCGTTCATCACGAACCTCGCGATCGGGTATTTCCTCCCCGGGAACGACGAGCTCGGCCTGCAATTCGCGAAGGCCGTGGAGGTATTCGCGATCGTGCTCATCCCCGTGGTGCTCGGCATGCTCGTGCGATGGTGGCGGCCGGCCTTCGCCGACCGCATGGACCGGCCTGTGCGCATCGCCTCCGTCGTCATCCTCGTGATCGTCATCGCCGGGGCGATCGTCGCGAACCTCGAGCTGCTCATGGAGAACGCAGGCCGCCTCGCCGGCATCACGATCGCTTTCTGCCTGTTGAGCCTCACGGTCGGCTACCTCGTGCCGCGGCTGCTGCGCGTCAACCGCACGCAAGCGATCGCGAGCTCGTTCGAGATCGGCATCCACAACGCGACACTCGCGATCGTGATCGCCCAGACGGTGATCGGGAGCGTCGAGATGAGCCTGCCCGCGGCGGTCTACGGCGTGCTCATGTTCTTCATCGCGCTCGCCTTCGGGTTCCTCATCCGCGGCAGGGAGAGTGCCGAAACGGATGCCGCGGCCACCGCAGTGCCCGCGGCGCCCGGGGCCGCGCAACCACCGGGGAGCTGAAGCACGCGGCAGCGGACATCCCGCCGCCGGCAACCAGGGCAGGAGATGGCAACCGAAGACGATCTGGAACGTCGCCGAGACGAGTTGCGGCGGATCGTCTTCGGCGACTCCGGTGAGCCGCCCGCCGAGGTCGCGGCCGAGCTCGCCGCCGTGGAGCGGGAGCTCGCCGCCGTCGAGCGGCAGCTCGCCGCGCGCGGCGGCTCGGCGGTCGACGCGGCCAAGGACGTGGAGGGCGCCCGTCGGCTGTCGCGGGGCTGGGCGCTGCTCGTCGCGGCCGGGGTCCTCCTGCTCGTCATCGTCGGCCTGGCGGTGCTCGCCCCCGTGCGGGAGTCGCTCTCGCCGCCGCGCGGCCTCGAGGTGTTCGACCGGCCGCCGACCGCTGAGGAACAGGACCAGGCTCGCGATGTGGTGGCCAGGGCTCACCTGGGGGCGAGGGGCGACGTGGTGCTCCGCTCACTCGGCCACGTCGTCGGCTACGAGTTCTGGGCGATGCTCGACGACGACCAGGTGTGCCTGCTCTCGCGGCGTGAGTTCTTCTTCGACTGGCTCGCGACGTGCACCTCGCTCGAGCGGTTCGCCACGTACGGGCTCACGAGGTGGATCTCGGTCGACGACATCGGTTTCGCGGCGAGGCCGTTCCGGGCGCAGCCCGACGACATCGTCGTCGTGAGCTGGGGACCGCGATCGTCGGAGGTCGAATGGCGCGTCGCGCCCGGTTCGTAGACTGGGAGCAGCGCACGAGGGGAGATGCATGCAGCCGCTGGTTGAGAGCGACATCCGCTCCGCACTCGGGAACGCGAACGAAGCCGAGCTCGCCCAGTTGTCGCTGCCCGTGCACTTCTTCGTCGCCGAGTGGGCGCACCTCGACGCGTTCGGCTGGCGCGACCCGAGGATCGCGCCCCGCGGCTACCTCGTGACGGAGCTCGACGGTGCGCCGGCCGGCGTCGTGCTGCGTGCGGCCGAGCGGAGCGGCTCGCATCATCGTGCCGCCATCTGCAACCTCTGCCACACGCAACAGCCGGGTGACCAGGTGGTGCTCTTCTCGGCGCGGCGTGCGGGTGCCGCCGGCGTGCGGGGCGATAGCGTCGGCACGTACATCTGCAGCGACCTGGCCTGCCAGGAGACGGTGCGCCTCGGCCGTCCAGCTGCCCCGTCCGAGGTGCAGCCGACCGCGATCGAGCTCGAACGCATCGAGGGCCTCGCAAGACGCACGCGAGCGTTCGTCGCCGACGTGCTCGCGGCGCGCTGAGCGCTCAGCGCCGAGCGCCGAACGTTCGGCGCTCAGGCGTCAGCGCGAGGCATCCGAAGCCAACGGCTCGAGCGTCGGCCGCTTGGCGGTGCGCCCGTCGCCCGATGAGCGGCCCGTGAGGCGGCGCCCGATCCACGGCAGCACGAACTCGCGATAGTAGGCCGCGGTGTTGCGGCTCCGAGGCCCCGGCGGCGCGGCGGCGACTTCGGCGACACCCCACTCGGGCGGCACCGGAACGTCGAGCGCGGTGAGCACATTGCTCGCGACCCGCGCGTGACCGAGCGAATTGAGGTGCAGCTTGTCGGCCGACCAGTACCGGATGTCGCGAAGGCCCCGGTCGGAGAAGTTGTCGACGAACGTGACGCCGTCGAGCTCGGCGAGATCGTGGAGCGCCGCAGTGAGGCGCGCGCCGCGGGCGTCGAAGACGCGGCCGAGCGGCAGGTGCTCGGTGGGATTCGCCCCGCTCAGCATGAGCACGTGGATGCCCTCACCCCGGATGCGATGCACCGCCTGCCGGAAGCGGTCGGCCACGGCCACCTCGGGCATCCGCGGGCGGAGCATGTCGTTGCCGCCGCCGTTGAAGCTGATCACCTCGGGGCGCAGCCCGATCGCCGCCTCGAGCTGCTCTTCGATGATCGGGCCGAGCTTGCGGCCGCGGATCGCGAGGTTCGCGTAGCCGATCGGCTCGCGTGCCGCGGCGGCCAGCCCCAGTGCGACGAAGTCGGCCCACCCGCGCACACCGCCGTCGGGCAGCTCGTCGCCGACACCCTCGGTGAAGCTGTCGCCGATCGCGACGTAGGAGTGGAACATGCGTCAACGCTAGCGTGACGGATGCCGCGGCATCCGTGCGTCTTCCGATCCTCCTGCGTCCGCTTGGGCGCCGTGACGGTGCGGCTGGCTCAGCGCGACGTCTGCTGGTGCTCGAGCTCGCAGTCGGCCCCGGGGTAGAGGAGCGTCTCGTGGCCGTCGTCGAAGCGCACGAAATAGGGCGGCCCGCCATCTTCGCCGCGCACTTCGAGGATCTCGCCGTGGCGGTCGGCCTGCCCGACTTGCTTGCCATGGATGACGAGGCGTTCGCCGACGACAGCTTGCATCGCATTCCCCTCCCGCTCATTCCAGCGTACGCCTGGGCCTCACGGCGCGAAAGGGTCGAACAGGCGGGCGAGCGGATGCCGCGGGGCGAGCGGATGCCGCGGGCGTCAGCCGACGGCGAGGAGCGCCGCCCACAGGTCGGCGCGCGCGTGGAATCCCGAGAGGTCGCGGCCGAGGAGCCGTTCGGCGAGCGCGATCCGGCTGCGCAGGGTGTGGCGGTGCACGCCGAGCTGCCGTGCGGTGGCGTCGAACTGGCCGCCGTGCTCGAGCCATGCCCGGGTCGTCGCGACGAGGTCGGTGCCGTTCGCGGCGTCGTGCTCGGCGAGGGGAGCGAGCGTCGCGAGCGCGACGGCCCGTGCGTCGGTGCGGGCGAGGAACGCGAGCACCCCCTGCCGACTGATCTCCTCGAACGCGACCACCCCGGCTCCCGACTCCCGGGCGCGCTCGAGCGCGCGCATCGCCTGCTCGTGCGCTCGCGCGATGCCGTCGGCCGCGACCGGGTCGGACACTCCGACGGGCAGCTCGAACTCGGCGGCGAGCTCGTCGGCGATCGCGGCGTCGCCCTCCTCGAGCACGAGCACGACCCGTTCCTCGTCGCGTCCGAAGAAGAGCCGCCCGCCGCGCTCGTCGACACGCAGTTCGAGCAGCTCGGTGAGGCGATCGACATGTTCGGCGGGGGCATCCGTCACCGCGATGCGCACCGGAGCAGCGGGCAGCGGCCCCCACATCTCGGCGGAGACGCGCTCCGCCAGCGACATGTCACCGGCGAGGATGCCGCGCAGGAGCCCCGAACGCAGGTGTCCGCGTGCGCGGTCGAGGTCGCGGTTCTGCTCGAGCGCGAGCCCCGCGAGCGCGATGACCGACGTGACGACCTCACGCCCGGCCTGGTCGAGCTCAGCGGAGTCGCCGATGGCGAGCACGCCGCGAAGCGCCCCGCCGCCGCCGAGGGTCTGCAGCGTCATCCGCTGCGGGTGGTCCGTTGACTCGCCGGCGACGAGGGTGCGGCTCGCGCGCTGCCCGCGGCGCAGCATCGACCGGGCCTCGCCGACGACCTCGCCGAGCGCCGGCTGGCCGAGTTCGCCCGCGGGCGCCTCGCGATCGAGCGAGCCGGTCGCGTCGATGAGACCGACCCACGCGCCGATGCGGTTCGAGAGCTCCGCGAGCGTCGCCGAGAGACCGTCGGGCCGGAGCGCCGCGAGTGAGATCGCGCGCTGCGCTGCGAGGGCCCAGGTGTGCCGTGCGTAGGCGTCTTCGGCGAGCAGGTCGGCGACGGTGCGCACGATGGCGATGAATGGGGTGGGATACGGAACCTCGAAAAGCGGCAACCCTTGCGCATCGCAGGCCGCGACGAGTGCCTCGGGCGTGCCGGCGCGGATCACCTCGGTGCCGAAGCCGAGGGCGGCGATGCCCGTCGCGCGCAGCCGGCCGACGTACGCATCGGCGAACTCGGCACCGGCACCGGCATCGGCCTCGAACTGGGTGCCGGTCGTGAGGAGCACGTGTCCGGCATCGAGGAAGGGCGTCGGATCGGGGAGGTCGGAGCTGTGCGCCCACGTCACGGGAGCGGCAAGCGCCCCGGCCCCCAGCCGGTCGGCGGGCGTGAGCAGTGTGAGGGCGAGCTCGGGGCGGTCGAGCAGGGTCTGCACGGTCGGCTGCATCGGACGCTCCTTCCGGTCACACCCTTGTACGCGGTGTCCAACAACCTGCACCTGAGTGTACACACGGGCGCTGGGGCCATCCGTTCGCCGCCGCATAGCATTGCCGCACCCAGAGACCGCCGTCACCTCGCATCGGAGCAGCCATGACTCTCGTCGACACCCCTGCCACGACCGGCACCTCGACCACGACCGGCACCGCTGCCACGGCACCCGCCGTCATCGGTGGCCCGGCCCTCGCGCAGGAGCGCCGTCTCGTCACGGCGATTCCCGGCCCGCGCTCGCAAGAGCTCATGGCGCGGAAGGCGGCCGCCGTCGCGTCGGGTGTGGGCACGACGATCCCCGTCTCGGTGGTCGCCGCGGGTGGCGGCGTCATCGTCGACGCCGACGGCAACTCGCTCATCGACCTCGGTTCGGGCATCGCCGTCACGGGCGTCGGCAACTCCAACCGGCGCGTCGTCGAGGCGGTCACCGCCCAGCTGAACGCCTTCACGCACACGTGCTTCACGGTGGCGCCGTATGACGCATACGTCGACGTCGCCGAGGCGCTCAACCGGCTGACTCCCGGCGACCACGCCAAGCGCTCGGCGCTCTTCAACTCGGGCGCCGAGGCGGTCGAGAACGCCGTGAAGATCGCCCGTCACTCCACGAAGCGGCAGGCCGTGGTCGCCTTCGATCACGCGTATCACGGCCGCACGAACCTCACCATGGGCCTCACGGCGAAGAACATCCCGTACAAGAGTGGCTTCGGCCCGTTCGCGCCCGAGGTGTACCGCGCGCCGCTGTCCTACCCGTTCCGCGACGGCGGACTCTCGGGCGCAGAGGCGGCCGCCCGCGCCATCACCCAGATCGAGAAGCAGGTCGGCTCCGAGAACCTCGCGGCCCTCATCATCGAGCCCATCCAGGGCGAGGGCGGCTTCATCGTGCCAGCCGCCGGCTTCCTCCCGGCGCTCACCGACTGGGCGAAGCAGCACGACGTCGTGTTCATCGCCGACGAGGTGCAGACCGGCTTCGGCCGCACCGGCGCGTGGTTCGCGAGCGAGCACGAGGGGATCGTGCCCGACCTCGTCGTCACGGCGAAGGGCATCGCGGGCGGCCTGCCGCTCTCGGCGGTCACCGGGCGCGCCGAGATCATGGACTCCGCGATGGCGGGCGGCCTCGGCGGCACCTACGGCGGCAACCCGCTCGCGTGCGCCGCCGCGCTCGCCTCGATCGCCGCCTACGAGGAGGACGGCTTCATCGAGCGCGCCCGTGAGATCGGGGCGGTGCTGCTCGGACGCCTGAACGCCCTGCGCACGGCCGACGCCCGCATCGGCGACGTGCGCGGCCGCGGTGCGATGGTCGCGATCGAGCTCGTCGACCCGGCGACCGGCGCACCCGATGCGGCGCTCACGGAGAAGGTCGTCGCGCACGCGCACGCCAATGGAGTCGTGCTGCTCACGTGCGGCACCTACGGTAACGTGATCCGCTTCCTCCCGCCGCTCACGATCTCAGACGAACTGCTCATCGACGGCCTCGGCGTCGTGGCAGAGGGGCTGAAGCTCGAATGACCGATCTCGGTGCGACGCCATCCCGGCTCGCCGCGTGCCTCCCGCTGGCGCACCGACGAGGCGGAGTCCAGACTGGAAGGGCGGATGCCGAGCCCGACGCCACACCCTCCACCCGAACGGCTCGCTTCACACGGAACGGAACGCACTGATGACCGACACCATGCAGGAAACCACCGTCCTCGACCGCGTCGCCGACGGGCTCTTCATCGGCGGCGAATGGGTCGCCGCCGAGGGCGGCAAGACCCTCGCGGTCACCGACCCGTCGACCGGCCAGACCATCAAGGAGATCGCGGATGCCTCCGTCGCCGACGGCATCCGCGCCCTCGACGCCGCCGTGGCCGCCCAAGACGTGTGGGCCGCGACGGCACCGCGCGAACGCGGCGAGCTGCTCCGCCGTGCGTTCGATCTGCTCCAGGAGCGCAAGGAGGACTTCGCGCTCCTCATGACCCTCGAGATGGGCAAGCCGCTCGCCGAGGCGCGCGGCGAGGTCGTCTACGGCGGCGAGTTCCTCCGCTGGTTCAGCGAAGAGGCCGTGCGCATCACCGGCCGCTACGGACTGAACCCCGAGGGCACCGGGCGCATGATCGTCTCGCAGCGCCCCGTCGGCCCGTCGTTCATGATCACGCCCTGGAACTTCCCGCTCGCGATGGCGACCCGCAAGATCGCCCCCGCGCTCGCCGCCGGCTGCACGGTCGTCATCAAGCCACCGGCACTCACCCCGCTCACGACGATCGCGTTCGTGCAGCTGCTCGAGGAGGTGGGCCTCCCGGCCGGTGTCGTGAACGTCATCGCGACGAGCACGTCGTCGAAGGTGTCGGGCCCGATCATCGCCGACCCGCGCCTGCGCAAGCTCTCGTTCACCGGCTCCACCGAGGTCGGCCGCAGTCTCCTCCAGCAGGCAGCGCAGGGCATCCTGCGCACCTCGATGGAGCTCGGCGGCAACGCCCCGTTCGTCGTCTTCGAAGACGCCGATCTCGACAAGGCCGTCGACGGCGCGATGATCGCGAAGTTCCGCAACATCGGGCAGGCGTGCACCGCCGCGAATCGCTTCATCGTGCATGAGTCGATTGCCGAGGCGTTCGCGACCCGGGTCGCCGAGCGAGTGAAGGCGATGAAGGTCGGCCGCGGCACCGACGAGGGCGTGAACATCGGTCCGCTCATCGACGCCAAGGCGGTCGCCTCCACCGACGCGCTCGTCCATGACGCCGTCGACCGCGGCGCCACGGTGCTCACGGGCGGAAACCGCATCGACGGCGACGGCACGTTCTACGCGCCCACCGTGCTCGCGGGAGTCGCAGCCGGCAGCCGCATGCTGAAGGAGGAGATCTTCGGCCCCGTTCTCGGCATCTCGACCTTCGCCGACGAAGACGAAGCGGTGAGACTCGCCAACGCCACCGAGTACGGCCTGGTCTCCTACGTGTTCACGCAAGACCTCGCCCGCGGACACCGCATGATCGAACGCCTCGCCACCGGCATGATGGGCCTGAACACCGGCCTCGTCTCGAACGCGGCCGCGCCCTTCGGCGGCGTCAAGCAATCGGGCATCGGCCGCGAGGGCGGCTTCGAGGGCATCCACGAGTACCTCGACACGAAGTACACGCTCATCCCGGTGAGCTGACGGTCGAGCGGATGCCGCAGCCGCTCGCCTCGCGGCATCCGCCCCCTCATGTCCACAATTCAGGAGAGTCCGCTGCTGCGCCGGCCGCTGAGGGCTCAGAATTCAGGACCCGCCCCGGAGGCCGGAGCCGGATGACGCGCCTTCTCCGCTCTGACCGAGCGGCAGTGCGCAACAACTCCTGAATTCTGAACGGAGCACCGTCACAGGGCTCCTGAATTCTGCACGGACGAACGAAACGGAACACAACATGGAACGCATCGACTGCGACGTCGTCATCGTGGGGGCCGGGGCATCCGGCCTCACCGCTGCCACCCGCCTGAAGGCCGCCGGCCGCTCGGTCGTCGTGCTCGAAGCGCGCGACCGCGTCGGCGGGCGACTCTGGACCGACGATATCGACGGCGCGATGCTCGAGATCGGCGGCCAGTGGGTCTCGCCCGATCAAGACGCGCTCATCGAGACGCTCGACGAGCTCGGCCTCGAGACCTACCCGCGCTATCGCGAGGGCGTGAACATCTACATCGGGCCCGACGGCGCGCTCAAGCGGTTCGAGGGTGAGATCTTCCCGGTGCCGCCGGCGACCGAGCAGGAGATCGTCACCCTCATCGACAAGCTCGACGCACTCGTCGCCGAGATCGACCCCGACCGCCCGTGGCATCACCCGCAGGCGAAGGACCTCGACGAGATCTCGTTCGCACACTGGCTCGAGACGCAGACCGACGACGAGGAGGCGCGCGAGAACATCGGCATGTTCATCGCTGGAGCCATGCTCACCAAGCCTGCCCATGCGTTCTCGGCCCTGCAGGCGCTGCTCATGGCGGCCTCCGCCGGCTCGTTCTCGAACCTCGTCGACGCCGACTTCATCCTCGACCGCCGTGTCGTCGGCGGTCTCCAGCAGGTGCCGCTGCTCCTCGCCGAGCGGCTCGGCAGCGCAGTCCGCCTCGGTCAGCCCGTGCGCACGGTTCAGTGGGCTCTGCCTTCCGAGGGCAAGGGGGATGCCCCTGACGCCGGCGTCGTCGCGGTGACCGACGATCTCGAGGTGCACGCGAAGCACGTCGTGCTGGCGGTCCCACCCGTCCTCATCAGCCGCATCTCGTACGAACCGCCGTTGCCGCGCCGCCAGCAGCAGTTGCACCAGCACCTCTCGATGGGCCTCGTGATCAAGGTGCACGCCGTCTACGAGACGCCGTTCTGGCGTGACGCAGGCCTCTCGGGCACGGCGTTCAGCCCGTACGAGCTCGTGCACGAGGCGTACGACAACACGAATCACGACGACCCGCGTGGCACGCTCGTCGGATTCGTCGCCGACGAGGCCGCCGACGGCGTCTTCTCGCTGACGCCCGAGGAGCGGAAGGCCCGGATCCTCGAGTCGCTCTCGCACTACTACGGCGAGCAGGCGAAGCATCCGGTGGTCTACTACGAGAGCGACTGGGGATCGGAGGAGTGGACCCGCGGCGCGTATGCGGCGAGCTTCGACATGGGCGGCCTCGCGCGCTACGGCGCCGACCTGCGCACCCCGGTCGGCCCCGTGCACTTCTCGTGCAGCGACATGGCGGGCAAGGGGTACCAGCACGTCGACGGCGCAATCCGCGTCGGCCGCGACGTCGCCGACGAGATTCTGGCAAGCTGACCGGCTTCAGGGGTTGCCCGCCGCTGCTTCCGCCCTCCTCATATGAGTCCTGCGTGACGCGAGGCGAGACTCACATGAGGAGACTCAGATGACCTCGTCGCGCGGACCGCGTTCAACAGAACGGTTCTGACGAGCGCCGGCGCGCGGTACCGGTGACGGATGCCCCTTCCGCGTGCGGCATCCGCCCGGCTACCGTGAACCGTGGGGGCGTCCGACGGCGGGCGCGGGAAGTGGGGATCAGCATGGCTGCACTCGACGACATCAAGGCCGACCTGCCGATGGGCGACATCGCCCGGCGACTCGGCGTCGACGAAGCGACCGCCCGGAAGGCCGTCGACGACGCGCTGCCGACGCTGCTCGCCGGCATGGGCGCGAACGCCACCGACCCGGCTGGCGCGGCGTCGCTCGAGAAGGCGGTCACGAAGCACGACCCCAAGCTCGTCGAGGGCGGAGTGAACCTCGCCGATGTCGACGAGGAGGACGGCAGGAAGATCGTGCGGAACGTCTTCGGCGGCAATACCGACCAGGTCGTGAAGGCGCTCGACAGCAAGGAGGGCGGGGGGCTCGGCCCGATCATCCAGCAGCTCCTGCCGATCCTCGCGCCGATCGTCATGGCTTGGCTCGCGAAGAAAATCACGAAGAAGCAGGAGGGTGCGGGGGCTGCTCCGGCCGAATCCGGCTCGGGCGGCGGCCTCGGCGACCTGCTCGGCGGCCTGCTCGGCGGCAGCTCATCGGGTTCGGGAGGCTCCGGCGGGGGCCTCGGCGACCTCCTCGGCGGGCTCCTCGGCGGCGGCAAGCGCTGACGTCGACCGCGCCGTTCAGGGGGAGCGCCCCGCCCGCGGCGAAGCCGGCAGCCAGTGGTCGAGTGGGCCCCCGGCGAAGCGGGCAGCAGCCGCTGGTCGAGTAGCGCCCGGCGAAGCCGGACGCGTATCGAGACCACCCTCGGCCCCGATGGGTGGCCTCGATACGGTCCTTCGGTCCTACTCGACCACCGGAAGCGTTGCCGGACCCGCCCCAATAGACTGTCCGGGTGCCACTGAACCCCGAGTTGCAGGGGCGGGTCTTCCCGCCCACCGAGCCCTACCTCGTCGGCCGCGAGAAGGTGCGTGAGTTCTCGCGCGCCGTCTTCGCGACGAACCCGGTCAACCTCGACGTCGAGGCGGCGCGCGCCGCCGGATACGACGACATCGTCGCGCCGCCCACGTTCGCCGTCGTCGTGCAGGAGCTCTCGCTCGCCCAACTGCTCGCCGACCCCGAGGCGGGCATCGACTTCTCCCGAGTCGTGCACGGCGACCAGCGCTTCACCTCGACGCGGCCCATCGTCGCGGGCGACGAGCTCACCGCGACCCTCACGGTCGCGAGCGTGAAGTCGCTCGGGCCGCACTCGATGGTCACCGCCCAGTCCGAGATCACGGATGCCGCGGGCGAGCACGTCGTCACGAGCATCTCCACCCTCGTCGTGCGAGGAGACGACTGATGACCATCACCACGACCCCCGACCTTCCCTCCCTCACCGTTGGTGACATCGTCGCGGAGCGCTCCTTCCCGCTCACCCGCGACTCCCTCGTGCGATACGCGGGCGCCTCAGGCGACTTCAATCCCATCCACTACCGCGACGACATCGCCCACGCCGTCGGCCTGCCGGGCGTGCTCGCCCACGGCATGCTCACGATGGGCCTCGCGGTCCAGGCGGTCGTCGACTGGGCTGGCGATCCCGGCCGCATCGTCGACTACCAGGTGCGGTTCACTCGCCCGGTCGTGGTCGACCCCGAGCTCGGCGCCATCGTGACGGTCATCGCCAAGGTGGGCCAGCTCGACGAAGAGGCTCGAGCCGCCCGCATCGACCTCACGGTGAAGGTCGGCGACGAGACGGTGCTCGGCAAGGCGCAAGTGCGCGTCATCCTCGGCTGACATGGTGAGCGACGTCCGATTCGCCGAACTCACGACCTTGCATGTCGGCGGGCCGATCGAGCGCCTCGTCACGGGCACCACCCAGCGTGACCTGGTCGACCTCGCCCGCGAGGCCTGGTCGTCGGGCGCGCCATGGCTCGTGCTCGGCGGCGGCTCCAACCTGCTCGTCGGCGACGACGGCTTCGCCGGCACCGTGGTGCGCGTGGCCACTCGCGGCATCGAGGTGCTGCCCGGCGGCGACGACGGAGCATCCGTTCTCCTGCGGGTGCAAGCGGGGGAGTCGTGGGACGAGCTCGTGGCCTTCACGGTCGATCGCGGGTACTCGGGCATCGAGGCGCTCTCGGGGATTCCGGGCTCGGTCGGTGCGGCGCCGGTGCAGAACATCGGCGCCTACGGCCAGGAGCTCGAGTCGACGCTCGTCGCGATCGAGTTCCTCGACGAGTTCGCCGACGAGCCACGCCGCATGACCGCCGCCGAACTCGAACTCGGCTACCGCACGTCGGTGCTGAAGCGCGGGCTGCCCGGCATCGTCATCTCGATCGAGCTGCGCCTGCACGACACGTCGGCCGAGCGGGCGGTGCTCGGCGAGGCACTCGGCCAGCCCATCGCCTACGGCCAACTCGCCGACGCGCTGCATGTGCAGCTCGGCGACCGCGTTCCGATCGCCAGCGTGCGCCAGAGCGTGCTCGCGCTGCGCGCGGCGAAGGGCATGGTGCTCGACGACACCGACCTCGACTCGGTGAGCGCCGGATCGTTCTTCACGAACCCGATCGTCAGCGAACGTGTCTCCCGCACGCTGCCAGGCGCGGCTCCGCGCTGGTACCTCGCGCCCGACGAGCCCGACGCGGTGCTCCCGCTCGCCGGCGGCCTCGCGCAGTCGCCGCTCGACGAGTTCCTCGCGCTCGAGGCATCGTTCGAGGCATCCGACACGGTGACGGATGCCGGGGCCGGCGAGCCGCTCGTGAAGCTCTCGGCCGCGTGGCTCATCGAACAGTCGGGCATCCACCGAGGCTTCACGCTGCCCGGCTCGCGCGCGGCGATCTCGTCGAAGCACACGCTCGCACTCACCAATCGCGGCGGCGCGAGTGCCGACGAGATCGTGCAGCTCGCCCGCTTCGTGCAGCACCGAGTGCAAGCCGAGTTCGGCATCGTGCTGCACCCCGAGCCGGTGCTCGTCGGCATCGAGCTCTAGCGGGATTCGCGCGAACCCGACCCTTTCGCGCGCGAAGCCGGTCGATAGTGTGGAATACGTGATCAGTGAGGATTGGCTTCCGCACCGACGTGCCATCGACGGCGAGCTCGCCGGCTACCTCGTGCCCGCGGCGGGCGCGCTGGGGCGATTCGCGCCCGTGACGATCATCGGCACCATCATCGAGCCCGAGACGGGGCCGCTTCCGGAGGCGGAGGCGAGGGCGCTCGTCGAGGCTCGAGGGCTCGAAGAACTCCATGGGCGGTGGTGGGCGGAGCTTCCGGCGCCGCTGCTTCCGGGTGTGCTCGATGCCTCCAATCCGGTGGCCGGCTGGGAGTGGCGCCTGGTCGTGATCGTCGAGGCCGATGACGAGCGATGCGTCATCCGGCCGCAGTACCCGACCAGTGAGGAGCGCGGGTCGAGCGCGGTGCTGCCCGTGCCGGTCGGCGAGTTGCTGCGCCCTGAGTGAAGTTTCGTGCTGCGCCGTCGCGCGATCCGGTCGCCGGCCGGTAGACGTCGAGCGCCGCGGGCACGATCTGCAGCGTCGTTCGGTAGCCCGGCACGGCGAGCTCGGCGGATGCCTCCTCGGCCGCCTCGAGCGAGACCTCGCCGTCGTGCGCGAATCCGGGCGGCTGCCCGTGACGGGGGCGCACGATGACCTCGAGCGACTCCGTCCGGAACGACTCGATGCGCTCGGGCAGGAGTCTCAGCCGCCGCAGCATCGCGCTCGTGCGCCGGCCGAAGGCGAGCGAGGCGGCGGCCCGGGCGCGTGAACCGGCGTGCAGCATGCGCACGTCGAGCACGCCGCCGTCGAGCCGCCGCCGCTGCAGCGGGGCCGGAGTGCCGGGGTCGTTGGCGCCCACGCCGACGAAGAGCGTCCACACGCGCGCACGGCGGCCGTTCATCACGATCGTCACGGGCTCCGATCCCATCAGCACGCGCACGGCGGAGATGAGCGCTGCCGGCCACTTTCCGTAGCGTTCCTCGAGGCGTTCGCGCTCGGCGACGAAGTCGGGGTAGACGCCGACCGAAGCGGTGTTCAGCACCGTGATCGGAGGTTCGTCGCCGAAGGCGAGCTCGGCGACATCCGCTCGCACGCCCTCGCCGCGCTGTAGGGCGTCGACGGCGAGGTCGACGGATGCCGCGCCCGCCGTGCGTGCGAAGTGGTTGAACGTGCCGCCGGGCACGACGAACAGTGGCAGCCCGGCCGCGCGCGCCTCGTGGGCGACGGCCGCGACCGACCCGTCGCCGCCGCACACCCCCAGGATGCGCGGGGGATCGGAGCGTGCGAGGGCTCGGTGCACGGCCTCGGCGGCGGTCTCATCGTGCAACTCGTGAAGTTCGGCGCGCGGGAGTCGTTCGGCGATCACCGCGGTGGGGTCGAAGCGCATGACGCTCGTGCCCGACGAGCGGTTGACGACGACGAACACGCCCTCGCCGTCGGGCGCGGCCGGCAACGGCCGGTCCTCTCCGGTCGGCGGCGGGCCGGGAGCAACGCCGGGCTGTGGCCTCACGAGGAGTGCGCCGGCGGCCGCGACGGTCGCCCCGAGGGCGAGGCCGCCGACGACGTCGGATATCCAGTGCGCGCCCGTGTGCAGCCGCGAGTAGCCCACGCCGAGCGCGACGGGCACGATGGCTGCACCGAGCCGGGGGCTCTCGAGGGCGACGCCGGTTGCGAAGGCGGCCCCGCTCGCCGAGTGCCCCGACGGGAACGACGGCGTGATGGGCGGCTTCGGCAGGTGCCGCCCGATCGGCACGTCGGCGAGGAGCGGCCGGTCGCCGCCGAACACCTTCTTGGCGATGACGTTCGTGAGCGCGCTCGCGACGAGCAGCGAGAGCAGGCCGCGGGCCGCGGTGCGTCGGCGCCTCGTCACGGCGAGCACCCCGGCGAGCGTCCACCACAGCACGCCCTTGTCGGCGAATCCCGAGAGGCGGCCCCAGAACCGATCGACCGCGGGGTGCGCGTGCCGGCCGTTGACCGCACGCCCGACCGCGGCATCCGCCCGGCGAAGCCAATGCGGCAGGATGCGCGTGCGTCGTACGGCGACTCTGAGGCTCGTGAAGGCCACGACGCCAGCGTAGGCGGCTCACCCGTCGAGGTCGACGGGGTTGCGCTCCGGCCGATGCTTCGGCGAGTGGCCGAGATCTTGCGGATTCCCGGAGCAGGCGACCATCGGCAAAGATCATCGCCGCACTCGCCGCTGAGCCGGCCGAAGGCCAAATAACGTAGCCGGTCTGTTTTCTCACCGTCAACGCCCCTTTCTGGGGCATCGGAGAGTATCTCCGTTTCGTTGACCGGGGAGTTGATTGGCTGGTACTTCTCAAGTCCCCAGTTTTCGGAGGTCTTGTGCGCAGATCGGTCTCATCCCTCGTCGGTGTTGTTGCTGCGATGGCGTTGGTTGGTGGACTGTTCGTGGAGCCGGGCTTCCCTGCCGCTGCGGAGGAGCCTGAGGTGGGTTCGCCTGGTGAGGCCGAGCTCCTGCAGCTTCCGCTGGAATCCGATGAGTCCCCGGCCGAGGTGTTGCCGGTGCCGTCGACGCCCGATTCGATGCAGCCGGAGAATCCGGAGCTGGCTGGGCAGGAGACGCTGACCGAGGAGGAGGTGCTCGCCGCGCTCGCCCCGGACGAGTCGGAGGAGGCTGAGGCGCCGATCCGCGAGTCGGATCTGCCGTCGGACTCGTTGATCTCCAAGCGGGGACGCGTTCTCGGACACGTACGACCTCGGCGACGGGATGCATATCACCCGGACGAGCCCGGAGCAGATCAACGTCCGGCAGGACGGGGAGTGGAAGGAAATCCAGACCGACGTCCAAGGTGTCGGGTTCTGGTCGTTCCTGGGGATCGGCGGCGGCGAGGTTCCGGTGCACCCGCTGGCGCCGCAGTTCGCTGAAACCGCATCCGACGACGGCGTGCTCCGCGTAACGCATCAGGGCCACAAGGTGGCCTACACGCTGGAAGGCGCGGGCGGCTCAAAGCTGCAGCGGAACCTGGGCTTGGGGGAGAGGGACGAGGTCTCATACGGCGACGTGTTCCCGGCGACAGACCTGATCTACCAGGTGCAGAACGCCGGGGTGGAGCAGCTGTTCCGGCTGGATGAGGCACCCGGCGCGGAAGGCCGCACGTCGTGGACGTGGCAGGTGGACTCCGACGAACTGGAGTTGTCGAAGACCGAGGATGGGGTCATCGAGTTCCGCGACCAGAACGACAAAGTCGTGCTCATGGTGCCGCCATTGCAGGCGTGGGACTCGGCTGGGCAGTCAGGTACGGAGGCGAACGTCTCCGTCGGGTTGGACACGAAGCTCTCCGGGAAGGGGTCGGACTGGACGATCACGGTCCTCGCGGACCGGTCATGGCTGAACGCGAAGTCCCGCACGTATCCGGTCTGGATCGACCCGGCCGCCGCGGTGGTCTATGTGGACCCTACGTACAACTACAGGTCGAACGTAACGCCGGCCTACTTCAACCAGAGCATCCAGATCGGGAACACGGGCAACGGCTACCTCTGGCGCACCGTCGCGCACTATAACTATGAGCAGTTCTTCGGCAAGCAGATCCTGGACGCGAACCTCGCCTTCGAGGGCATCAGCGCCGACTCTACGCCTACCGTTCGGTGGGGTGAGCTGGACTGGGCCAGCGGGTTCTCCTACAACGGGGTCGGGCATCCGCTGGGCGGACTGTACGCCGACAGCTCGAGCGGCTACGTCAATGATGACCGGCTGACCCAGCAGATCGTGGACTGGGTCAACACGAGCGGGCCCAACGGGTACCTGATGCACCGTGGTGACTAGTCCGTTCCCTATTCCTACAAGCGGTTCAGCGGCGCAGCCATGATCGTTGGGTGGAAGGACTTCCCGACCGCGGGCACGAGGGCGGCGCCAGCGCCGGCGAATGGTGCGTATTCGAATGAGACTCCGGTGTTGAAGATCGGCGGGTACACCGACCCGGGCGGCGGCGGCTTGGCCTATCAGTTCCGGATTGGCACTTCGGCGGCGGCGGTGGACTCTGGCGATGTGTGGGAATCCGACTGGGCACTGAGCGACCAGGTGACGGTTCCGGTGACGAAGCTGCAGCCGGGGACGACGTACTACTGGAAGGGGTACGTCAAGGATGGTTGGGATGACGACCAATTCGGGACGTCCACCGTTCGTGGCACCGCAACGTATTCGTTCACGGTGCGCACCCCGGCGATGCCGGCGCAAGGGTCGAGCCTGCCCGTAGACGGGACGGTCCTCGCGGATCTGGTGCCGACGCTATCGGTGCCGCCGGCGACGAACCAGTTCGGGCAGGCCCCGGAGTATCGGTTCACGGTCGCGACCGGACTGGACGGGACGACCGGCGCGGTGGCGCGTTCGGGCTGGCAGGCGGCAACGACCTGGCAGGTCCCCGCGGGTGTCCTCCAGGACGGTGGTGCGTACGCCTGGGCGGTGCAGACCAAGGATAGTTACGGTGAGTCCGGCCCGCAGTGGGTGAACCGGTTGACGATTAACCTCCGAATCGGTGCGTCCGGCCCATCACCTATGGATTCCGCCGGCCCAGTGTCCGTGAACTTGGCGAACGGGAACGCGAGCCTTTCGTTCTCCTCACCCACGGTCACAACTGTGGGCGGCCCGATGGGCCTCACGTTCCGGTACAACTCGCAGCAGCCCTCGAACCTGGGCCTGACCGGGTCGTACTATGACGCGACCCCGGAGGACGGCGAGGAAGCGGACTATGAGATCGGGACCCGGAAGCCTGTCCTGATCCGCACCGACCCCCAGGTGTCGTTCCAGTGGGCGTACGGCTCGCCGGGTCCCGCGGTGCCCGAGGATGACTTCATCGCCCACTGGAACGGTTTCGTCCGGGTCCCGGCCGCCGGCTCGTACCAGTTCGGGGTGATGCGCGACGACGGCACGAAAGTCACCATCGGCGGGCAGACCGTGGTCGACAAGTACTTCCTCACCGACACGGGCGGGGAGATCGAATGGGGCGACAGTCGGCAATTCAACGACACCAACTCCACCGAGTTCGTGATGGACTACTTCCACACCGGAGGTCTCGCGTACACGGAGCTGTGGGTCAAGTACACCCTGAACGGGGTGCAGAAGGAGCACATAGTCCCAGCTGACTGGTTCACGAGGACCCGACCGATCCTCCCGCCCGGCTGGACCGCGTCGACCCCGATCGCTGGCTCGAACGTGTACCAGTCGGTGCGGGTCTCGGAGACGTCGCTCGCGTTCCTGGACTGGTCCGGGAACCCGCACACCTACATGAAGGAATCCGACGGCGGCTACACCCCGCCCGCCGGGGAGTCCGGTACTGCGAGCTTGGACGAGGCCGGTCAGGTCGTATTGACCGACGAAGCCGGAACCGTATACAGGGGTCTGCTGATGGTTCGGT